>NZ_JAKFHA010000038.1:0-4214 GCF_021502675.1 Yinghuangia soli | reverse complement strand
GCCGCCCCCGGCCGCCCCCTGGGGGGGCGGGGCGGGGGGGGGCCCCCCCCGCGCCTCCCGCATGGCCGCAGGGTGACACGTGTCACCCTGCTCCGCGCGTCCATGGCTGTTCTCACCAGCGGAAACGCGGCCTAACCTCACGGGACGGCCGCTCGGAACGACGAAAGGGGCCCGCGCCGTGCTCACTCCCGCGGACGACTTCCCGATCCACCAGACGCCCGAGCCCATCGCGACCCCCGCGACCTCGGACCGCAACGCGTACGACCGCTACTGGTTCAACGGGTACGACCGCGACGGCGCGTTCTACTTCGCGTTCGCGCACGGCCTGTACCCGAACCGCTTCGTCGCCGACGCGCACTTCACCATCAGCGTGGACGGCGTCCAGTACAGCCTGCACGGCTCGCGCCGCGCCCCGCAGGACCGCTTCGACCTGACCGTCGGCCCGCTCGGCATCGAGGTCGTCGAGCCCCTCAAGGTGCTGCGCGTCTACGCGACCGGCGAGGGCAACGACACCGGGCTGACCTGCGACCTCACCTTCACCGCGCGCGCCGCGGTCATCGAGGAGCCGCGCGTCACCACCCGCAACGGGCACCACGTGATCATGGACGCCACCCGGCTCACCCAGCTCGGCGTCTGGTCCGGCACGGTCACGCTGCCCGGCGGCCGCGTCATCGACGTGAACCCGGAGACCACGCTCGCCACCCGCGACCGCTCGTGGGGCATCCGCCCGGTCGGCGAGCGCGACGCGGGCGCTCCGAAGCCGTTCAACCCGCTGATGTGGCTGTGGGCGCCCATCCACTGGGAGGACGAGGTCACCCTATGGGGCTCGTTCGAGCGCGCCGACGGCGAGATGTACCAGAAGGACGGGCACCGCATGGCCGCCCAGCCGCTGGGCGCCGTACCGGACACCGCCGCGCTGGCCGTCCCCACGGACGGCCACGACGCCATCGGCTACACCGAACTGCACCCGGTACGCCACGAGTTGACGTTCTTCCCGGGCACCCGCCGGGTCTCCGGCGGCACCATGCACCTCGCCGACGCGGAGGGCAAGGAGTTCGCCTACCGCATCGAACCGCTCGGCACCCGCGGCTACTTGGCCGGTCTCGGCTACCTGCACAGCAAGTGGGGCCACGGCGTCTGGCAGGGCGAACTGGCCGTCGAGGGCGAGACGTGGGTCGTCGACGAGGTCGACCCGCTGGCCTTCGACAAGCAGCACCAGCAGCAGGTCATCCGGGTCACCGAGATAGGCGGCCGCGGGCGCGTGGGCGTCGGCGTCCTGGAGCAGATCATCTTCGGCCCGCACCAGCGCTACGGCTTCAAGGAGATCCTGGACGGGCACCCGGGGGAGTAGTCCTCGTCTTCGCATCTCCGAATCTCCGCATCTCCGCAAAAGGCCGGGCCCGGCACGGACTTCCCCCCGTGCCGAACCCGGCCTTTTCGTGGTTCGCAGCCGGTCGCCGGTCGCCGGTCGCCGGTCGCCGGTCGCCGGTCGCCGGTCGCCGGCAGGGCGGTCAGCGGATGGTCGCGTCGGCCGGCTCGGCCGCCGTTGCGCCGCCCTTCGGCTGCCGGGCCGGCGCCGTACGCGGGATCCGGGTCGCGGCCAGCAGCCCGAGCACCAGGAAGCCCGCGGCGGCGAACATCGTCGTGCGCGTCGCCGCCGCGAAGCCCTCGTCCAGCGCGTCGACCACCGCCGGCCCCTGCGCCCCCAGCGGTCCGGTCTCGCCCTGCGCCCGGATGGTGTCGATGGCCGACCCCGCGGAAGCACGCGTCGCGTCGGCGGCCTGCGCGGCCGCCTGCGGGTCCACCCCGGGCACCTCTTCCACCCGGTCGGGCAGCGTGTGCGCAAGCAGCATCGACAGCAGGCCGCCGATGAGCGCGGCACCCAGTGCGGAGCCGATCTGGCGGGCCGTGCTCTGCACCGCGGAGCCCTGTCCGGAGCGTTCCGGCGGGACGTCGGCCAGGACCGTGCCGGTCAGCTGCGCGGAGGCGAAGCCGAGGCCGAGGCCGTACCCGGCGAGCAGCACCGCGAGGAGCCAGGGCGAGGTGTCGGCGCGTACGAACACCGCGGTCAGCGCCACGAAACCGGCCTCCAGCGCCAGCCCGAGCCGCACGATGCCCGCCGGTGCCATGGTCTGCGCGAGCTTCTCGGTGATGCCGCCCGCGAGGAACGCGCCCAGCGCCATGACGGCCAGCACGACACCCGCGATCAGCGTGCTGAGGTCGAGCACGTTCACCAGGTACAGCGGGAGGACGAACAACAGGCCGAACTCGCCCAGCGCGACGAGCAGCGCGGCGAGATTGCCCCAGCGGAAGCTCGGGTGCCGGAAGAGCGCGAGCTCCAGGATCGCCGGGCGGCCGTCGCGCGCCCGCCGGAACTCGTGCGCGACGAAGGCGGCGAGGAGCAGGACGCCGAGCCCGAGCAGCACCGGGATCGGTGAGACCGGAGCGTCCGCCGGCCAGGTCAGCCCCGCGAAGTGCAGCGGCTGGAGCGGCTTCCACCAGCCGTACGTCTGGCCCTCGACGAGTGCGAAGACCAGCACACCGAACCCGGTCGCGCTGAGCAGCACGCCGGGCAGGTCCGTACCGGTCCCGGGATGCGGATCGCGGGTCTCCGGCACGAACGCGGCCGTGCCCGCGAGGACCAGGGCCGCGATCGGCAGGTTGACCAGGAAGATCCACGGCCAGGTGAACTCGGTGGTCAGCCAGCCGCCGAGCAGCGGCCCGAGTGCGGCCATGCCGGAGATCACCGAGCCCCACACCGCGAACGCGATCGTCCGCTCCCGGCCGCGGAAGAGCGTGTTGACGGCCGAGAGGGTGGCGGGCAGCACGCAAGCGCCGCCGAGGCCTTGCACGACGCGTCCCGCGATCAGCGGCCCCGCGCTGCCCGCGGCCGCCGCCAGGACGCTGCCGGCCGCGAAGACCAGCACACCGGTGACGAACAGCAGACGGCGCCCGAACCGGTCGCCGAGCCGCCCGCAGGTGATCAGCAGCGCCGCGAAGACCACCGAGTAGACCGAGTTGACCCACTGGGCCTCGGAGAAGTCCAGGTGCAGATCGGCGATGATCACCGGCAGCGACACGTTGACGATCGTGCCGTCCAGCACGATCAGCGACAGGCCGAGGGCGAGGACGCCGAGGGCCTTCCAGCGGCGCGGGTCGGGCGTGAAGCCGTCGGGCGCGTCTCCGGCGCCGCCACCGCTGCTCGTGCCGCTCGTACCGCTCGTACCGCTCGTACCGCTCGATCCGGACAACGGGCCTCCTGTCGGCGCAGGCGGCCCGGGCGAGCCGACCTGTGTCGGTTCCCACCGCCTATTTCTGGCGAAACCTCCGAAAGGCGGGCAGGGGCGGGGCGGGTCAGGTCTCACGCCGGGGCAGCGCAGGGCCAGGCCGGGGCACGTCGGCAGGCTCCCGCTGTGCCCCGCCCCGCGGCGGCTCCGTAAGGGGCCGGTCCCGGCGCGGACTTCCCCGTACCGGGACCGGCTGCTGCGCGTGGTTCGACGGCGCGCGATGCGCGCCGGACGGCAGGCAGTCGAAGCCGTGTCCCGGGCCTCCGTCCGATGGCCGGCTACCGGGACCCCGGCGTGCAATCCTTTTTTGAACATGTTCAAATATGTGTGGGCGGGCCGCAAAGCCTGCAGCCGAACTCAGGGGAGAGCTCTGTGAACATGCGCACTTGGGCCGGGAAGACCAGCCGGGCGGGGAAGTGTCTGTCGGCCGCCGTACTGATGACCGCCGCGGTGCTCGCCTCGGGATGCGCGCCCCCGGTCGAGCCCGAGGACGTGCCGGGTACCTACCGCAACAAGAGCAGCGAGATCGTGCTCAAGGCCGACGGGACGTTCAGCGCCAAGGGCATCGGCGAACGCGACGTCAAGGGCTTCGGAAGCGCCGGCCCCGCGGACTTCAGCGGCACGTGGGATCTCACCCCGGCCGACTTCGTCTACCTGACGGTCGATGCCGGTGAAATCGGCAAGTTCGACGCCCAGCTCTACTTCGACGACATCCAACTCCCCACGCAGTCCAGGAAGGTGTACTTCCACCCCGACCCGGACGGCGCGATCACCTTGAAGCTCGACAAGAAGGGCTCGGCCTAGGCCCTGTCTTCAATGTGGTTGGAGCCAGAGGAGTGTTGCGGCGAGGGTGACGGCTGCTTCGTAGGAGGTGGCGGTCTTGTCGTAGCGGGTGGCGATGCCGCGGAAGTGCTTGAGGCGGTTGAA
>NZ_JAKFHA010000037.1 GCF_021502675.1 Yinghuangia soli | reverse complement strand
CCCGAAGGGCTTCGTGAACGCCGGGGTATTATTTGGCGTTGACTTTTGGCACGCTGTTGAGTTCTCAAGGAACGGACGCTTCCTTCGAGACCCTTTCACCGGTCTCTCCGGGCGTTGCGCTCTTCGGCGTTACTGTTTTTCTTTCTTTCTGCGCTTCCAGCTTAGCACACCGTTTCCGGTCTGTTTCGCTTTCTGCTTTCGTCTTCCGGAAGAGGCCCTTGCGGGTTTCTCCCTTTCGACTCTTCGAGCTTAGCAGCCGTTTTCCTTGCTACCAAACCCGCGTCGTGTGGCCTATTTTCGGAAACGCCAAAGGAATACACAAAAGACGACACGGCAGACGTCATGGAAAACCATGAGAACCAACGTGAGATCGGAATTGCTTCCTGTGGCGGATCCTGGACCCTGTTCCATCGAAGACTCGACAGGAACGGGATCGCCCGCTCGACACCGGTAGATGCTACCAGGTCCTCGCCCCGCTTGCCAGCGTTGCGACAACCCTTCGAACTTACGCGTCCCGTGTCGGTGGTGTCAAGGTCACCCTTTCAGCCCACCGCGGGCAGCTCGTCCGCGAGATCCGATGATGCCATGTCTCCGGTCTCACCTGCGGCAACGGCGCGCCGGCCCAGGACGAAGACGTACAGGAGGAAGGCGGTCTCGGCGGCGACGCCGATTGCGATGCGGGCCCAGGTGGGCAGTCCGGACGGAGTCACGAAGGCTTCGATGACGCCGGAGACGACCAAGACCAGGGCCAAGCCGATGGCCATGCCGATGGCGATGCGGCCTTCTTCTGCAAGGGCTCGGCCGCGGGTGCGCGGCCCTGGGTCGATCAGCGTCCAGCCCAGGCGCAGGCCGGTGCCGGCCGCGACGAAGACGGCGGTGAGTTCGAGGAGGCCGTGCGGGGCGATGAGGCCGAGGAAGACGTCGAGGCGTCCGGCGTCGGCCATGAGGCCGCCCGAGGCGCCGACGTTCGCGGCGTTGGTGAAGAGGATGAACAGCACCGGCAAGCCGAACAGCACGCCGAGGGACAAGCTGCCCGCGGCCACCCAGGCGTTGTTGGTGGTGACCTGCGCGGCGAACGAGGACGCCGGGGCGCTCTCGTAGTAGGTCTCGAAGTCGCCGCCAGGCCTGGTGAGTTCCCGGATCTGGTCGGGAGCGGCGATGGACGCCTGCACGGATTCGTCGGCGGCGACCCAGGCTCCGATGGCGGTGGAGACCAGGACGAACACCACCGCAGTGGTCACCCACCAGCGCCGGCTGCGGTAGACCGCAGCGGGGAAGCGGGTGGTGAGGAAGAGGATCGCGTCGCGCCACCCGGTGCCGCGGGGCGCGGTGACGGCAGAGCGGCCGCGCGCGACGAGGGAGGACAGGTGCCCGACAAGAACAGGGTCGGGGGCTGCCGACTGCACCAGGGACAAGTGCGTGGCGGTCCGGCGGTACAAGGTCACCAGTTCGTCCACCTCGGCGCCGCTCAGCCGGCCGCGGCGGCGGGCGAGCTCGTCGAGCCTGGCCCATTCGGCGCGGTGTACGGAGACGAAGACATCCACGTCCATGCGGGAAATCCTCCTAGACGTGGTGCCGGGCGACGACGGGTGGTGTTCGGCGGGCTGCCGCGGCCGGACGGCGGCCTGCGGTCGGTAGGCGACAGTCGGTGGCCGGAGAGCGACGGGCGACGTCCCAGGTTCGCGGTAGGGGCAGTATCTATGTACCTGATCTCCGCAGGTGCATGTGCGAGCAGCGAGATCGTGCGGCGGTGCCCGGCGGCTGCCGCGGGATGAGATGCGTCAGTGACGAGCAGCGGTAGTAGAGGAGCCTTCGTGAGCGACCTGGTCACCGGTGAGGCCGTCGCGCTCGACCTGCGGCCGGCCCGGTTGCCGAGCCGGGCCTTGGCGTTCTGCATCGACCTCGTCATGCAGGCGGCCTGCCTGCTGGCCGTCGCGTTCGGCATCGGCAGCCTGATGACCGGCGTGGACGACGCGCTGGCCGCCGCGGTCGGGCTCGTGTTCGTGGTGTCGATCCTGCTCGGGTGGCCGGTGGCCTGGGAGACCGCGACGCGCGGGCGCTCGCCGGGGAAGATGGCGCTCGGTCTGCGGGTGGTCCGCGACGACGGCGGGCCGACGCGGTTCCGCCATGCACTGGTACGCGGGCTGGTCGGCGTCTTCGCGGACTTCTGGACGACGGCCGGCAGCGGTGCGGTGATCTCGTCGCTGGCGTCGCAGCGCGGCAAGCGGCTCGGCGACCAGGCCGCGGGGACATTCGTGGTCCAGGAGCGGACGCCAGGCGCCCGGCACGTCCCGGTCGCGATGCATCCGGCCGCGGCCGCCTGGGCGGCGGGACTGGACCTGTCGGGGCTGACCGATGACCTGGCCCTGCACGCCCGGCAGTACTTGGGCCGCATCGCGCAGTTGGATCCGGCGGTTGCCGGAGAGCTCGGGATGCGGCTGGCCGGCGAGGTCGCCGCCCGCATCGGGGTCGCACCGCCGCCCGGGGTGCATCCGGCCGAGTTCCTGGCCGCGGTGCTGGCGGAGCGGCAGCGCCGGGCGTACGCGAAGTCGCAGTTCGCGGCCGGGCCGGCGGCGGGCAGCGTGCCGGGGTGGGGCCCTGGGCCGGCCGGGTTCCCGGTGCCGCCGTACCAAGCGGCGCAGCCGTATCAGGGAGCCCCGCCGTACCAAGGAGTCCCGCCGTATCTGGGAGTTCCGCAGTACCAGTCGCCCGGGCAGCCGGCGGGAGCGCCTGCCGCCCCTGTGCCGCCCGCGCCGCCCGCGGGAACTGCGGCACCTGCAGCGGCCGAACCCGCGCCGCGGCCCGCGACCGGCTTCAAGCCGCCGGTCTGATCGGCAAGGTCCCGGAGCCGCTTAAGGTCGGGGGCATGCCTTCCGGTGCCTACACGTTCTTCGATCCGCACAGCGGCGACGCCTTGGGCGTCGAGCGGTTCAGTTGTGCTCCCGGGCCGGCCGGGTGGCGCTATCGCGCGGTGGGCGACGGCGATGGCCGGGTGACCGATGTGACGCTGGATGCGCGCGGGCGCCCGGTACGGGTGGAGGCGTTCGCGCACGGGTGGCGGGTGCGCGGCGGCGCGGCGGTCGTGGACGGGGCCGCGGCGGTGATGTGGGTGCGCGGGCCGGCGGATCCGGAGGGCGGTGGCGAGGCTGTGGAGGGTGAAGCCAAGGCGCAGGCATTCACCGGCCGCTCGCCCGCCTTCTTGGTCGGGACCGCGCGGCTGCTGGGGCTGACCGTGGGCGCTTCGGTGCGGGTGCGGTTGGTGGGCCTGAGCGAACCGGCGCTCGCGCCGATGACCTGCGATCAGGGCTGGGCGCTCACCGAGATCGAAGAACACCCCACGCCTGCCGGTCCGTTGCCGGTGGCGCGGTACGAAGTCGCCGACCTCGCCACCGGAGAGCGCGGCGTGGTGCACCTGGCCGGCGACGTGGTGCTGTCGGCTCCCGGAGTCGAGTTGGAGGAGCTGGACGGGCCGCCCAACTTCCTGCATGGTGCCGGGGCAGCGCTCGCCTGACCGGCACCGGTCACCTGGGCGCGGTCACATAGGCACCGCGATCACACGGGCGCAGTCAGACGGGCACCGCGGTCACGCGCACTGCTGGAGCATCGCCGCCTTGTCGGCGTCCGTGACCGGCAGGTCGTACTTGAGGGAGACCTGCGCATAGCGCACCGCATAGGCGCAGCGGATCGGCTTGTTCGGCGGCAGCCACGACGCCGGTGTCGAATCGCCCTTGCCGTTGTTGGTCGGGCCGTCGACGGCGAGCAGGTTCAGCGGGTCGTTGGCGAGCTGCGTGCGCTTGTCCTCGGACCAGCGGGCCGCGCCCATCTGCCAGCTCGCGCTGAGTGCGACGACGTGGTCGATCTGCACGGCAGTCGCCTCGCTCTTGGTGAAGGCGATCTCCTTGCCGGTGTACGGGTCGGCCAGTGTCATCGTGTTGACCACGCACTTCGAGCCGGACTTGAAGGCGACCGCGGTGCCGTCGCGCTTGAGGATGTCGTCGCGGGTGCCGCAGCCGTTGCGGCTGAGCGGTACGCCGTCGACCTTGTCGGTCCAGGCCGGGCCGTACTCGTCGCGGGAGTAGCCGGTCTTGGCTCCGCGACCGGCGGTCCGCAGCTGGTCGATGACCGCGCGGGCCTGGGCGCGGTCCGCATCCGCGGTGAGTGCGGCGAGGCCCGGTGCGGTGCCGTCGGCATTGCCGAGCGGTCCGGCGGCCGGGCCGGCCTGGCCGGGCGCCGCGGGCGAGGCCGCGCCTCCGGGGTCGACGGTGTCGCCTTGGCCGGTGCATCCGCTCAGTGCGAAGGCGGCCGCCCCGGTAAGTGCTGCTGCGCGTATGGCGGCGCGCCGTCCCCATCCCCTGCCCATGTCCCCGAGTCCCCTTGTCGGCGTGCGGTATCCGATTGTGCCGCGCCGTGCCGGGTGGTGTCCGGCGGTGGCGCGGTGTCCCATTCGGCGGTCAGCGGCAGCGGTTGGAGGCACTCGGCCAATGCGGCCCAGGCCGCCCACGGAATCGGCAACCGCATCTGCCACGCCTTCCCGGCCCGGGCCCCGGTGGTGCGGGCCGACCGGGCATTCGCCGAAATCCCTGCGTCTTGACCCTAGCCAGGTACCACCGCTTCACCCGGATATGCACGAAGTGGGCGTGTCCTGGGTGACCAGGGCCCGCCCCCGACGGGGGCAGCCACTGCGGGGGGGGGGGGGGGCCCCACTTCGGGAGCTGCCTCTGCGGGGGGCGCGCCCGCGGCTTCAGGGCCGCGGGCGCGGGTCGCGTCAGTAGCGGTACATCTCCGGCTTGTACGGGCCCTCGACCGGGACGCCGATGTAGGCGGCCTGTTCGTCGGTGAGCTTGGTGAGCTTCACGCCCAGCGCGTCCAGGTGCAGGCGCGCGACCTTCTCGTCGAGGTGCTTGGGCAGCACGTACACGCCGACCGGGTACTCCTCGGTCTTCGTGAACAGCTCGATCTGCGCGATCGTCTGGTTCGCGAAGCTGTTGGACATCACGAAGCTCGGGTGGCCGGTCGCGTTGCCGAGGTTCAGCAGGCGGCCCTCGGACAGCACGATGAGGGTCTTGCCGTCCGGGTAGGTCCAGGTGTGGACCTGCGGCTTGACCTCTTCCTTCACGATGCCGGGGGTCTTCGCCAGGCCGGCCATGTCGATCTCGTTGTCGAAGTGGCCGATGTTGCCGACGATGGCCTGGTGCTTCATCTTGGCCATGTCCGAGGCCAGGATGATGTCCTTGTTGCCGGTCGTGGTGATGAAGATGTCGGCGGTCTCGACGACCTCGTCCAGGGTGGTGACCTGGTAGCCGTCCATCGCGGCCTGCAGCGCGCAGATCGGGTCGATCTCGGTGACGATGACGCGCGCGCCCTGGCCGCGCAGCGACTCGGCGCAGCCCTTGCCGACGTCGCCGTAGCCGAAGACGACCGCGACCTTGCCGCCGATGAGGACGTCGGTGCCGCGGTTGATGCCGTCGATCAGCGAGTGGCGGCAGCCGTACTTGTTGTCGAACTTCGACTTGGTGACCGAGTCGTTGACGTTGATCGCCGGGAAGAGCAGCGAGCCGGCCTGGAACATCTCGTACAGGCGGTGGACGCCGGTGGTGGTCTCCTCGGTGACGCCCTTGATGTGCGGGGCCATCGCGGTCCACTTGTTGGAGTTCTCGGCGAGGTTGCGGCGCAGCAGGTCGAGGATGACGGCGTACTCCTCGGAGTCGCCCTCGGCGGTCGCCGGTACGGCGCCGGCCTTCTCGAACTCGACGCCCTTGTGGATGAGCAGGGTGGCGTCGCCGCCGTCGTCGAGGATCATGTTCGGGCCGTCGTGGCCGGGCCAGTTCAGCGCCTGCTCGGTGCACCACCAGTACTCCTCCAGCGTCTCGCCCTTCCAGGCGAACACCGGGACACCCTGGGGGTCTTCGACCGTGCCGTTCGGGCCGACCGCGATGGCGGCGGCGGCGTGGTCCTGGGTGGAGAAGATGTTGCAGGACACCCAGCGGACCTCGGCGCCGAGCGCGACGAGGGTCTCGATGAGGACGGCGGTCTGCACGGTCATGTGCAGCGAGCCCATGATGCGCGCGCCGGCCAGCGGCTGGGCGGCGGCGAATTCCTTGCGGATGGACATCAGGCCGGGCATCTCGTGCTCGGCGAGTTGGATCTCCTTGCGGCCGAACGGCGCGAGGGAGAGGTCGGCGACCTTGAAGTCGGTGAAAGCCATGGCGGCGTTCCTCATTCGGTAGTCAGTCGGGCGGGTCGGTCGGGTCGCGCCGGACTTCGTGCATGCGCAAGGCATGCACCGGTCCGGGCGCGATCCAGTCGGGAGCCCTCTGCCCTCATGCCGTGCGCCGGGCCCGGCCCCGTTCGGGGGCGGTTCCGGCGCGGCGGTTCTGACTGCCGTCCGCAGCGACTGTGTGCGCTTGGGGCCGTGCCCGCGGACACGGCCGTGCTGCCGACGAATTTAGCACTTTCAGGGGGTCGGCTCGGCGGCCTGGCCGCCGGACGGGCGGGCTCCGGCGTGGTAGATGTCCGGTTCCAGGTAGATGACCCGGGCGATCGGCACCGCGGTGCGGATGCGGTCCTCCGCCGAGTTGATCGCGTCCGCGACCTCGGCCGCGGTGTCCCCGGCGTGCACCGCGATCTTCGCGGCCACCAGGAGTTCCTCGGGGCCCAGGTGCAGCGTGCGCATGTGGATGATGCCCTCGACGTCGTCGCCCGCGGTCATCGCGGCCTCGATGGCGCGCACGGTGTCCAGGTCGGCGGCCTCGCCGAGAAGGAGGCTGCGGGTCTCCAGGGCGAGGACGATCGCGATGAGGACGAGCAGGATGCCGATGCACAGGGTGCCGATGCCGTCCCAGACCGGCTCGTCGGTGATGACGGTGAGTCCGACGCCGAAGAGGGCGAGGAAGAGGCCGACCAGGGCGCCGAGGTCCTCGAGCAGCACGATGGGCAGCTCGGGCGACTTGGCGCGGCGCACGAATTGCGTCCAGGACAAGTTGCCGCGTACCGCGTTGGACTCCTTGATCGCGGTCCGGAACGAGAACGTCTCCAGGATGATCGCGAAGACCAGGACGCCGACCGCCCAGTACCAGCTCTTCAGCTCGTGCGGGTGGGCGATCTTCTCGTAGCCCTCGTAGATCGCGAACATGCCGCCGACCGAGAACAGCACGATGGAGACCAGGAAGCCGTAGATGTAGCGCTCGCGGCCGTAGCCGAACGGGTGCAGGGGGGTGGCCTCGCGCTTGGAGCGCTTGCCGCCGACCAGCAGGAGCACCTGGTTGCCGGAGTCGGCCAGCGAGTGCACGCCTTCCGCGAGCATCGACGACGAGCGCGTGAAGAAGAACGCCACGAATTTCGCGACCGCGATGCCGAGGTTGGCGATCAACGCCGCCACTACAGCCTTGGTTCCGCCTTCGGCACTCATGCAACTACCGCCCCATCGCGTGAGATCTCTCGATCATCGGTTCGCGTTCGCGGCGGACATTCTGTCACCGGCGCACCGCCGCGCGGCGCACATCCGGGCAGCCGTGTCCCGGGCAGGCCGGTACGGCGCGGATGCGGAGCCGGGTCAGTGCCCGCCGGGGACGGTGGCCCGGAAGACGCTGCCCGTGCCGCCCAGCAGCACCGGCGGGTCGTCGGCCGGGACGTACACGGACTGCCCGCGGGCCAGTGCCAGTTCGCCGCCGCGGCCGTCCGCGACCCGGGCCGAGCCGTCGGTGCACAGCAGGATCTGCGGCCCCGCGGCGTGCAGGGTGCGGGCCGGTCCGCCGTCGAGCACGAAGCGGGACAGCCGGAAGTCGGGCACGGGTGCCGCGTAGACGAGTTCGCCGTCCTCGCCGTCGACCGGTTCGAGGACGTCGACCGGACCGGCCCGGAACTCCAGGATGCGCAGCAGCTCGGCGATGTCGATGTGCTTGTCGGTGAGCCCGCAGCGCAGCACGTTGTCGGAGTTGGCGAGGATCTCCACGAAGACCCCGCGCAGGTACGAATGCGGCAGCCCGGCCGCGAAGTACACGGCCTGGCCGTCGGTCAGCCGCACATGGTTGAGCAGCAGTGCGGCGACCACCCCGGGGTCGGCCGGATGCCGGTGCGCGAGATCGGCGACCGCCGCGCAGGCCGCTGCGAAGGGCGAGTCGCTCTCCGCGACGCGCAGGCAGGCCGCCGCGACCTCGCCCACCACGATGGCGCGCTGGTTGTCGGGCAGGGTCAGCGCGTACGTCATGGCCAGCCGCAGGCCCTCGCCTTCGGCCTCGCGGCGCAGCGCGTCGCTCAGCCCGGCGAGTTCGGGCACCGCGAGCAGGTCGATGAGCTTGACCGTCTCGGCGACCTCGCGGAAGCCGCACAGCGCTTCGAGGTCGCCCAGGGCGCAGGCGAGTTCGGGCTTGTGGCTGGCATCGCAGTAGTTCCGGAACGGGGCGTCCAGCGGTACCCCGCGGGCCTGTTCCTCGGCGAAGCCCGCGGCCGCCTGGGCCGGGTTGGGGTGCACCTGGAGGGACAGCGGCTGCTCCGCGGCGAGCACCTTGAGCAGGAACGGCAGCCGGGCACCGAACCGGGCCGCGGTCGCGGCGCCGAGTTCGCGCTCGGGATCCGCGGCGATCACGTCGGCCAGCGCGCGCTGCCCGAGGCCGTCGCCGCGGTCGATCCGGGAGGGGTCGCCGGGGTGCGCGCCCATCCAGAGTTCGGCCTGGGGCTCCCCGGTGGGCGGTACTCCGAGCAGGTCGGGGATCGCGGTCGCGGAACCCCAGGTGGAGATCCGGACCCGGTTGACGAGGCGGTCCATTGCTATCGGATCCCGTCCCCGTCCCCGGGGCCCGTCCCGAAGGTGTCGAAGCAGCCGGCGGTGCCGGTGTCGTGTCCGGTGGTGAGGCCGAGGTAGGCGGCGGTGAAGTCGCCGAGTGCGACCAGGTCGCCGAACCGCGCCAGCGCGTCCGGGCCTTCCGCGGTGATCTCGTTGCAGGGCAGCGCGAGGTCGACGGCGACGCGGCGCACCCGGTCGACCTGGCGGCGCACCGCGGCGGTGTCGTCGTCGACGAGCAGCACCGGGCGCAGCCGCAGCGGCTCGGGCTCTTCGACGCGGTCCCGGAAGAAGTCGTCGGAGTCGCCGGACGCCCGGCCCAGCGAGCCGTCGAAGAGGTTGCCGGAGGCGAGCGCGGCGTCCGGCAGCGCGCCGGAGAGCGCGGGCAGTCCGGCGACCGCGGTGAGCACGCCGGCGAACCGGGCGGCGGCGACGCCCGCGATGGGACCGGTGCCCCAGACCACCGGGACGGAGCCGGCCAGGTCCAGGGCCAGCGACTTCGCGGGGTTCAGGTAGGTCTCGGCGGTCGGGCGGCAGCGCAGGCCCACCGCGTCGAGCCGGTCGGCGAGCGCGTCGAACGCCTCGCCGGGTCCGTACGAGCCGACGCCGCAGGCCTGGGCGACGGCCAGCAGGCCGGTGAGCAGGGGCCAGAACGCGTCGCGCGCGGCGCCGGGTTCGGGGGCGCCGACGGCGGGCGCGAAGGCGTGCACGCGCAGGCCGCGGGACTGCTCGGCGGCCGCGTCGAGTGCGGAGCCGGCGGGGGCGATCGCGGCCACGCCGCAGCCGCGCCGGTAGGCCTGCTCGGCCAGCGCGAGGAGGGCCGGCTCGTCGCCCTTGGGGCCGGCCAGGACGAGGAGGTCGAGCGGGCCGACCCAGCCGGGCAGCACGGTGCCGGCCGCGCCGCCGGTGCCGCCCGCGATGGCGACCACGGGGACCGCGGCGGAGGCGCCGGTGAGGGCGTTGAGGGCGGCGACCACGGGGCCGCAGCCGGACGGCACCGCGACGGCAAGGGTGCGCGGCCGGTCCCCGGGGGCGGCGCTGCGCAGACCGGACTCGGCGACCGCCCACGAGGCGCGGCGCACCTGCGCGCCGGCCCCGGCCAGGGTCAGCAGCGTCTGCCCGGTGTCCGCCCGGCCGAGCCCTTCGGCGTCGTCGAGCAGCGCCTCGTCGACCGGGATCATGCCGAGCCGGAGCCGGTGCCGGGGCGGCGCGCCTCGTCGGCGAGCAGCACCGGGATGTCGTCGCGGACCGGGTACGCCAGGCCGCAGGCGTCGGAGGTGCAGACCAGCTCGGCCGCGTCGGCGCCGGCGGCCAGCGGGGCTCGGCACACCGGGCACGCGAAGATCGCCAGGAGCGAGTTTTCGAGCTTCAAGGCTTCTCCCACGGAACGGATCGGCGGACCGGGCGGTCGAGGACACCCTACTGACTGGTTCCAAGATCCGATACGCGGCCGGTCCGCGGGCCGCCGGTGCGGCGGGGCGCGAACGGGAGCGCGCACGGAGGCGGCGTTTCGCCGGGCCTGCGCGGGCGGGAGGGCGAGGGGCGTGGCGCGCGGAGGCCGTCGAGGCCGCGCGGTGCGCGGGCCGGCACCAGAGGGTGAGCCCTGGTCCCGGCCCGCGGGCGGGTCAGCCGCGGATCAGGGCCAGGACCGCGTCGCGCAGCGCGGCCATCGTGGTGGCGTCCTTGGCCTCGACGTTCAGGCGCAGCAGCGGCTCGGTGTTGGAGGCGCGCAGGTTGAACCACCAGTCGTCGCCGCCGATGGTCATGCCGTCCATGTTGTCGACGACGATGCCGGGCTGCCCGGCGTAGGCGGCGCGCACCTTCTCGGTGGCCGCGGCCTGGTCGGCGACCTGGCTGTTGATCTCGCCGGACGCGACGTACCGGTCGTAGTCGGCGACCAGCCGGGACAGCGGGCCGTCCTGGGCGCCGAGCGCGGCCAGCACGTGCATCGCGGCGAGCATGCCGGTGTCGGCGCGCCAGAAGTCGCGGAAGTAGTAGTGCGCGGAGTGCTCGCCGCCGAACACGGCGTCGGTCTCGGCCATTTCCTGCTTGATGAAGGAGTGCCCGACGCGCGTGCACACCGGGGTGCCGCCGTGCTCGCGGACGATCTCGGGCACCGCGGACGAGGTGATCAGGTTGTGGATGATCGTCGCGCCCGGGTGCTTCTCCAGCTCGCGCACCGCGACCAGCGCGGTGATCGCGGACGGCGAGACGGGGTCGCCCTTCTCGTCCACCACGAAGCAGCGGTCGGCGTCGCCGTCGAAGGCCAGGCCGAGGTCGGCGCCGGTCTCGCGGACCTTGGCCTGCAGGTCGACGAGGTTCTTCGGGTCGAGCGGGTTCGCCTCGTGGTTGGGGAACGTGCCGTCCAGCTCGAAGTACATCGGGACGACGTCCAGGGGCAGGCCGTCCAGCACCGCGGGGACGGTGTGGCCGCCCATGCCGTTGCCGGCGTCGACGACGACCTTGAGCGGGCGGATGCCGGTGAGGTCGACGAGCCCGCGCAGGTAGTCGGCGTAGCCCTGGAGCACGTCCTTCTGCGTGATGGTGCCGGGCTTGCCGTCGAACTCCGGGACGCCCTGCCCGGCCAGGTCGCGGATCTGCGTCAGGCCGGTGTCCTGGCCGATCGGGGACGCGCCCGCGCGGCACATCTTGATGCCGTTGTACTGCGCGGGGTTGTGGCTCGCCGTGAACATCGCGCCGGGCAGGTCCATGCTGCCGCTCGCGTAGTAGAGCTCGTCGGTCGACGCGAGGCCGATCTCGGTGACGTCGGCGCCCTGGCTCGCGGCGCCTTCCGCGAACGCCCGGGACAGGCCCGGCGAGCTGGGCCGCATGTCGCGGCCGACGACGATCGCCTCGGCGCCGGTCACCTTGGCGAACGCGGCGCCCAGGGCCCGCGCGGTGTCCGCGTCCCACTGGTCGGGGACCACGCCCCGGACGTCATACGCCTTCACGATCTGGGAAAGGTCGCGCACCAGGGCTCCGCTCGTCGTCCGCTTGGGTCCACAGGGTCGGCTCGGTCCCCCGCAGGGGCGGCTCGACGGCCCGCGCAGGGGCCGGACAAACCCTATCGCCGCACACACCGGTGCCGGATCCGACCGAACGGGCGACCGGGCCGCGGAGTCGCCGCGGAGTGTTCGGAACCCCTCGGGTCCGGCTGGTCCAGGCGGGGGCCGGTCGGCGTGCGGGCTTGCTCAGCGCCTGGTCAGGAGTCCGGCGAGCGGAGCACGCGGAGGTGGCCGCGCCGGCCGCCGTCGGAGGGGCCGCCGCGGTCCGCGGGCTCGGGCACCGAGGGCTGCTGGGGCGGGCGGGCTGCCTCGCGCACGGCGTTGGCCAGCGCTTCGAGGTCGTCGCTGCTGGGCTTGCCGGCCGCCGGATCCGGGGCCAGCCGCACCACGTCCCAGCCGCGGGGTGCGGTCAGGCGCTCGGAGTGCTCGGCGCAGAGGTCGTAGCAATGCGGTTCGGCGTAGGTCGCGAGAGGTCCGAGCACCGCCGTGGAGTCCGCATAGACGTACGTCAGCGTCGCGACCGCAGAGCGGCCGCATGCAGTCCGCGAACAGCGACGTACAGGGCTCACGGGGATGGACGGTACCGCACCGCGGGCGCCCGCGGGTCGCATACGCCCCACGTCAGGCCCACGTGTCGTCCCGCGGCCGGTCCGGCAGGGGTGCCGGACGGGTCGGGTGCGGCCGCGGGACGGGGGCTGCGCGGGTCTCGCACCAGTGTGCGGAAGCCGCGCCGCGAGGGCTCCAGCGGTGCCCGGGACCGAGCCCCTATGCTCGAAAGCGTGCACAGTGAGCACTCAGGCCCGCCCTCCCACCGCGACCGGCCGCCGCGGAGGCGCCGCCGCGACCGGCACGGCCGGGGCATGCGCGGCCCGCTGGCGCCGCGCCCGGTGCCGATCGCCCTCACCCGGGCGGAGAAGTTCGACGATCTGGCCTCCGACTCGGTGGAGCGCCTGACCAAACGCTGGCCCGAACTGGAGCGGGTGCGCTTCGCGGTGCTGGACGTGCCGGAGGCGGAGACCGAGCTGCTGGCCGACGAGCCGGTGGCGCTGGGGCGCATGGTGCCCGCGACCGCGGACGAGACCGCGATGATCATCCTGTACCGGCGGCCGCTCGAACTGCGCGCGGAGAGCCGCAGCGAGCTGGAGATGCTGGTGCACGACATCCTCGTCGAGCAGGTCGCGGACCTGCTGGGGCTGGACCCGGACACGGTCGACCCGGACGGCTGACGGGCACGTGGTCCAGGCGTGCTCGGCCGAGCACGCCCGGGTGCGGCCGATCGTGGGTGAGTGCGGCACACGGGACGGCACGCAGGACTGCATGTGGAACGGCGAAGCGGCGGCGTCCGCCCGGAGGTCCGGGCAGGCGCCGCCGCTTCGCTGCCTGCTGCTTGCTGCCTCTGCTTGTTGCCTGCTGCTTGTTGCCTGCTGCTTGTTGTCGGCCTGCTACTTCTTGGCCTTGGCCGCGGGCTCTTCCGGGACCATGATCGCCATGTCGCCGCGGACCGTCGGCAGCGCCACCGAGTCGCGCGCCGGGGACATCCCCTGGATGGTGAACATCGGCAGCTTGTCGGCCTGTTCACTGAGCATCCGGGCAGCGTGCACGGGGCCCGAGCCGGCCTGCGGCTCGACGGTCAGCGCGAACTGCGCGGCACCGGCCGGGACCGGTACGGGCACCGCGACCGTGGTGCCCGCAGGCACGTCGACCTCGGCGGTGGCGGTGTCGCCGGCCGCGGGGGTCGAAGTCAGCTTGACCTTCGCGGGGCCCTCGGGGGCGGTCAGGTAGACGAGGCTGCCCAGCGTGCCGCCCGCGCGGTTGTCGGCGAGGACCGCCCGCCCGGTCAGCGCCGGGGTGGGGGCCAGGAACGCGACGTCGGTGGTCTCGCCGCTGCCGCGGGTGACGCGTACCCCGACCAGGATGTCGGCGCGGGACGCGGTCAGTTTGAGTGCGGCGGCCTCGCCCTTGGTGATGTCGCCGAGGTCGACCACGGTGGTGCGGCCCCGCTTGACGGTCGCCGACTCGAATCCGGCGGGCGTGAACGTGCTGGCCTTGCCCGCGAGTTGGATGCCGACGTCGGTGTCGGTGTCGCTCGCGCCGTACATCACCAGGGTCACGTTGGTGGCGTCCTGGGGCAGCCCGGGCACCACGAACGACCGGCCGGGACGCCCCGCCTGGGGCACCCAGTCGGTGCCCGCCGCGCCGTTCTGGTCGCGGACCGCGGCGGCGATGCGGCCGGACCGCACGAGCACGTGGACGGCCGCCACCTCGCCGTTCGGGGCAAGTGTCTTGAGCCGGATGTTGTCCGACTTGCCGGGCGGGAAGACCAGGCTGCGGCCGCCTTCGGCCTGGACCTGGCCGTCCGGGCCGTAGAGCTCGACGTCGATCTGCGCGCTGACGTTGGTGCTGTTGCTGAGGTAGAGGTACGCCTCGCGGTTCTCGGCGTTCGAGGTGCCGACGAACCAGTGGTCGGTGCCCGGCGCCTGGCACACCGCGCCGGACAGGCCGCGGCCCGGACCCGCGCCGAGGCGCGTGGTGGACTGCGCGGCGAAGCCGGGGGCGTACGCACCGGACGCGGTCCAGCCGAGCGCCTCGATCTCCGGCTGGTCCAGGAGCACCGACTTGGGCTTGCCGACGGCGTCGAGCCGGCCCGGCTGCTCGGCCTTGTCGGCGACCTTCGCGAGCACCGCCTCGCCGCCCGCGGCGTCCGCGCCGCCGCCCGGGGCGACCGCGCTGTACAGCGTGGCGGCACCCGGCGTGGCGCGGATCTGCGGGCAGACCGCGTCGGCGCGCTGCACCGGGACCTGCTTGGCGGCGGCCGGCGCGGCGGCGTTGCCGGACGACGGCTTGGTGAGCGTGGCGATGCCCGCGATCAGGACCAGGACCGCGACCGCCACGGCCAGGGAGAGGGTCGTGCGCTTCACGCTTGGCCTCCGGGTCGGGGCGGCTGCTGCGGAGGCCAGGGGCCGTCCTCGCCGGGCTGCGGGTGCTGCGGGGCGGGCTCGCCGGGGTACGGCGGGGGCGCCGACGGGTCGTAGGCGCCGTACCCGCCCTGGTCGTAGCCGGACTGGTCGTAGCCGCCCTGCGGGTAGCCGGACTGGTCGTAACCGCCCTGGCCGTAGCCCGCCTGGTCGTAACCGGGCTGGTCGTAGCCGGGCCGGCCGGGCTGCTGGTACTGGCCCTGCCCGTAGCCGTCCTGCGGGTAGCCGGACTGGTCGTAGCCGCCCGGGTACGGGACCTGCGGGACGCCGCCGGTGTCGTAGCCGGAGCCCTCGTAGCCGGAGCCTTCGTAGCCGGACTGGCCGTAGCCGCCGGGCTGCGCGCCGGGTGCCGGGAAGGCGCCGGAGTCGGCTCCCGCGTACTGGTCGCCCGCGGGCTGCGCCGCGTAGGCGCCCGAGTCGTAGTCGGCGCCGCCCGGCAGCGCTCCTTCGCGCGGCCGGAAGCCGCGGGCGTACTGCCCGAGGTCCCAGTCGTCGTCGGGTGCCGCGGCCGGTTCCCCGCCGGCGCTGGGCGACGGCAGGAACAGCGACCCGGTCGGGACCTCGCTCGATTCCGGCGTGGGGTCCGGCGCGGAGGTGCCCTTGGCTGCGGCTTCGGCCTCCGCCGCGGCGCGGACCCGGCGGGCCCGGCGGCCGCCGCCGGGGAGCGCCGAGCTGCCGGTGTCGCCCGGTTCGCCGGCCTGGGCCGGGACCGGGGCGGCCCGGCGGCCGCCGCTGCCGGGGGCCTCCGGCATGTCGTCGTCGGTGCCGCGGCGCCGGGCGGGCAGCGCGAGGATGACCACGACGAGCAGCAGGGCGCCTTCGGCGGCGAGCCAGGCGCCGCGGCCGCCGCCTTCGTAGGCGATGTCCAGGCGGCCGCCGCCGGCCGGGAGGTCAAAGCCCTGGCTCCAGCCGTCGAGGGTGCGGGCCTTGAGCTCGCGGCCATCGAGGGTGGCCTTCCAGCCTGCGTCGGCGCGTTCGGCCAGCCGCAGGATGCGGCCTTCGGGGCCCGGGTCGATGCGGGTGGAGACCTTGTCGGTGCCGGAGGTGACCGGGACGGTCTTGCCGTCCGGCTGCTGGATGCTCACCCGGGCGTTGACGCCTTCGACGCGCCACAGCATGCTGCCGTGCTCGGCCGACTTGCGCAGCAGTCCCGGGGTGCCGTCGAGGCGGTTGACCAGGGTCGGGTCGGCGGGTGCCTGGACGAGCACGTACCGGATCGCGAAGTTGGACAGCCCGGCGGCGTCGGCGCTGCCGGTGCCGGACAGGAAGGCCGCGACGTAGTCGTACAGCGGCTTGGTCTGCTTGGCGTCCGGCGCGACGTCGGCGTCGCCGAGGTAGAGCCCGCCGCCGCGGACCAGCGTCGAGGTGACCGCGCCGGCGCCGTCGGTGCGGAGCACCAGGGTGCGGGCCCGGTCGGTGCTGGCGTTGTCGGAGGCGATGAACGCGGGGACGTACGGGCCGCCCTGCCGGTCCAGCGGACCGGATGCGCCCTGCCAGGCCCACGCGGCCGCGGCGGCCAGCGGGGTGAGCGCCGCGATGGCCGCGACGACCACCGAAGTGGGCTGGCGCCAGCCGAAGTTCATGGCCGCGACACGGGACCGGGCGTCCTCGGCGCCGACCATGGCGGCGGCCACCAGGCCGAGGCCCATGAGGACGACGGCCACGCCGGGCCACGCGGCGACCTTGCCGGCGTCGGCGGGCGCGGTCACCTCCAGGCGGCCGACCACGAGGGCGAAGAGCAGGCCGGCCAGCGCGACCGCCCAGCCGGTCAGGACCGCGCGGCGGCGCGAGTCGCGCAGCAGTGCGGCGAGCGCGGCGAGCAGCAGGCCGGCGGTGACCACCGCGGGGATGGTGCCGGGGCCGCCCGGGTCGAGGAGCAGCAGGCCGAGCGGGTTCGCGCCGCGCTCGGACAGGCCCTCGGCGGCGAGGCCGGGTTCGAGGAAGAGCCGGTCGCCCTCGATCATCGAGGGGGTCCACGGCAGCAGCAGGACCAGCGGGGTGACCAGTACCGCGGCCACCCGCAGCACCAGTGCGCGGGAGAGGTTCCCGGCGAAGTGCGCGGCGGGCAGGGCGGCGAGGCCGAGCGTCGCGGCGAGCACCCACACGAGCGGGACGAACGCGGTGGCGAACGCGAGGACCAGGCCGGTCGCCCACGCGGCGCGCCAGGACTCGGGCAGGTTTCCGAGGCCGGCGACCTGGACCGCGCCGCGCGCGATCAGCGGGGCGAGGACGAGGACGACGGCGGTGCCGATGCGTCCGGTGGCGATGGCGCCGGTGGCGACCGGGAGCAGCGCGTACACCGCGGCGCCCCAGGCGCGTACGGCGGTGTTGGCGACCAGCTTGCGGGAGCTGAAGTAGGCGGTGAGGCCGGCCAGCGGCACGCTGCCGAGCAGCAGCACGGTGACCGCGGTGGAGGCGCTGCCGAACAGCACGGTGCCGAGTGCCGCGACGAAGGCGAGGTACGGAGGTGCGGTCGCGTCCCCGCCCAGGCCGACGCCGTGCCAGCTCTCGGTGAAGCGGTGCCACAGGTCGCCCGCGGAGTCGGGGGCGGGCAGCAGGGCGCCGCCGAGCAGGCGGCCGCCGGTGAGGACGTCGCGGGCGGCGAAGAGGGTGACGCCGATCAGGAGGACGGCGAGCAGGACGCCGGGCCGCTGCACGACGGCGCGCAGCCGGGCGAAGTTCTCGACTTCGAGGTCCTCGGCATCCTCCGAGGTGGGGCCGCTGTCCAGCACGCTGTGCCGGCTGCGGCGGCCGCCTTCCGGTTCGACGCGGCGGCTGATGCTGCCGACCAGCGAGTCGAAGGCGTGCCGGACGCTGGCGCCGCGCGGCGGGAACAGGTCGCGGAAGTCGGCGTCCTCGGCGACGCGGGTGCGGCGGCGGGCACGGCGGCCGGACATGACGCGGAACGGGCGCAGGAGGACCGAGAAGACGCCGATGAACTCGTCGAGCGCCATGCGCGGCAGCTTGCCGACGAGGTAGCCGAGCGCGCGCACGATGGTGCCGAGGAACAGCCGGAGCCACACCAGCGGCAGCGTCTTGCCGGGGGTGTTGGCGAGCAGGGTGTAGACGGCGCCCGCACGGTCGACGCGGTGCGGGTGGTCGGGGGCGCAGTCGATGGGGCGGCGTTCGCGGGTGGCCGCCTCGGCGTGCAGGACGACGGCGTCCGGAACGACGACGACGCGGTGCCCGGCGGCGTTGACGCGCCAGCCGAAGTCGGTGTCGTCGCGGCTGAACGGCAGGCGCGGGTCGAAGCCGCCGAGCGCCTCCCACACGTCGCGGCGGACCAGGAGGCCGGGGCTGCCGACGGAGAGGACGCCGCGGACCGCGTCGTGCTGGCCCTGGTCCTGCTCGCGGCGCTCCAGACCGGTCCAGCGGCGGCCGCTGCGCGCGATGGTGGTGCCGACCTCCAGGAGCTGGCGCCGGTCGTACCAGCTGCGCACCTTGGGGCCGAGCACGGCGGCGGACGGGAGTTCGTCGGCGGCCCGGAGCAGCAGGTGCAGGGCGTCCGGGGCGGGCTCGCTGTCGTCGTGCAGGAGCCAGAACCACTCGACGAGTTCGCCGGAGCGGCTGCCGCCGGGCTGGTCGTCGTCGGGTCGCCCGAAAGAGTCCGGGCCGTAGGGGTCCGCGCTCGCGACGTAGCCGTCGATGGAGTACGGAAGGGAGGCGGCGTCCGTGACCGGGACCGTGCGGACCGCCTCGGCGACGGCGTCGCCGAAGGTCGCGGTGCGGTCGGTGCGGATTACCGAGGCGGGCCCGAGGGCGTCCTCGAGCAGCCGGGGGGTGGCGTCGGTGCTGCCGGTGTCGACCGCGACCACGCGCTGGACGGGCCGCTCCTGGCCGAGCAGGCCGGTCAGCGTGCCGGGCAGCCAGCGGGCTCCGTCGTGGGCGACGAGGACCGCGGTGACGACATGTCTCGGATACGCCGGCGCGTGCGCGTAGGCCGACTGTTGCGTGAAAAGTGGCATCAGGGCTAAGGACCCCGGGAGGCTCGGGAGCGACGGCGGAGATCATCCGGCACCCGGCCGGACGGCCCCACACTACGCGACCGCGCGCTGCTCTCCAGGTCGGTCCACGATGCCGGCCCGGGTTCGGCAGGTTCCCGGGCGGAATATGCGGGTAGGACAACTGGTCGGCCCGGGTCCGGGCCGACGGGCGGTCCGGATCAGACCGCGCGCTTCTTCAGGCGGCGGCGCTCACGCTCGGACAGGCCGCCCCAGATGCCGAAACGCTCGTCGTTGGCCAGGGCGTACTCGAGGCATTCGTCGCGCACCTCGCACGAGAAGCACACCTTCTTGGCCTCGCGGGTCGAACCGCCCTTTTCCGGAAAGAAGGACTCGGGGTCGGTCTGCGCGCACAGTGCGCGCTCCTGCCACGTGAGTTCCTCCTCCTCTTCCATCACGCCGTCCTCGACCAGCAGCTGCAACAGCTCGCCCATCGCGTGCCTCCTCGACCCTTTTACGTCCCCGTTATATCGCCGTGACCAGTAATGGTCACAGCATGTGTGAAATTACAAGCGCGTCGTTACTGTCCCGTCAAGCCGAGCTCTGCTATTGGGGCCCGGATTCACCCCCCGGGACCACACCACCCCGCGGGTTGGACGTATTCCACCAAACTCGGACATATCAATCAAGCTCGAGTTTCCGTCCCGATGCTGCATGCTTCGCTTCGGCCTCGCCGGCACCTTCCGGTCCAACCCGTCCGATGCCGACTCGTAATGGACCTACGTGTCGCGCGCACATCAGGGTTCCCAGCTTCCGGCGAAAATCTCACCGGAATGACCGACGTCACAGCGGACAGCCGCCCTGGCAGACCAGCCAGGCGACATGTCAGGAAATCACTCCCCCAGCGTCCGCTTTTTCAATCCTCCCGACATTCTCGTCACCCGAATCGGCGATCCGCGCCCCCGCGGGTCACCCGCGAGGCGGACGCCGAGTTGACAGCGGCCCCCTGGAGCAGGTGTCCTTTTCGTCATGTCCGCACACCGCATGCCCCTCCGGAGTCGCCAGGCCGACGTCCGTGGAGAGTCCGCTGCGCTGTGTTGTCGCACCTGTATGAGCTGAGGGCGACCTTTCCGTACGCCCTCGCCGCGCAGGCGGTGCCCAGGACCAGGTACGTCCGGCACACCCCTTCCGGTTCGAACCCGCGGTGACGACCCGCGGCCCGCGACGCCATCCGCGTCCGGCCGCCGGACTCCCGCCGGCGCCTCGGCCGCCTTGCGCCCGGCTCAGCTCCCCCGGCCCGGGCCGCCTGCAGCAGTACGCGGCGCCCGTCGGCCACCGGCACCAGTCCGACTCCCGCGCGACGGCCGCCCCCGCCGCGCCACCGCTCCCGAGGACTTCCCGCGCATGTCCAGTGACATCACGGTCGCCGGCGACCCGCTCGCCGCACCTGCCCGACTCGCCCTGCCGACCGCTCCCGCGGTCCGCCCGTCCGTGGCCCGCCTCGCCGGGCTGGCCGCCAAGTACACCGCCGAGGTCGCCCAGGCGCTCGACACCGTCGAGTACGACCCGGTCTCCCGCTGGTACCGCCTGCTGCACGCCGCCGACGACCACGAGGTGTGGCTGCTGAGCTGGCTGCCCGGCCAGGGCACCGGCCTGCACGACCACGGCGGTTCGTCCGGCGTCTTCTCGGTGGTCAGCGGCGAGCTGCACGAGCGCTCGCTGGTGGTCACCCCGCTGCGCCGGGCCGGCGCCCGCGAGCGCGTGCTGCGCCCGGGCGGCAGCCGGGTGTTCGGCCCGACGTACGTGCACGAGGTCACCAACATGGGCACCGAGCCCGCGGTGAGCGTGCACGTGTATGCGCCGCGCCTGACCGCGATGACCATGTACGACGCCGACCACGAGGTGCTCAGCAGGCCCGGCACCGAGCCGCTCGCGCAGCTGCGCGTGGAGCGCTCCGGAGAGCACTGGTGAGCGCGGTGCACACCGGGGGTGTGCAGGCTGCGGGGCCGACGCGAGTGGACGCACTGCTCGCTTCGGCCCGGTCGCGTTATACCCGGATCGGGCCGCGCGAGGCGTACGAGGAAGCCGCGGCCGGCGCCGTGCTGGTGGACACCCGCAACGCGGGTCAGCGGGCTGCGGACGGCGTCGTCCCCGGCGCGCTGATCGTGGAGCGCAACCACCTCGAATGGCGCTTCGACCCGGAGGGCGACGCCCGGCTGCCGGCGGCCACCGGCTTCGACGTCCGGGTCATCGTGCTGTGCGACGAGGGCTACGCGTCCAGCCTGGCCGCGGCCTCGCTGCTCGACCTCGGCCTGCACCGTGCGACGGATGTCGTCGGCGGCTTCCAGGCCTGGAAGGCCGAGGGGCTCCCCGTCGAGGCGTGAGTACTGGGCGGCGGCCGTACATAGGTGTACGGCCGCCGCCGCGTGCGCGGGGCTGTCGAATTCGGCGGTCGGCTCCGGGGTGTTCCTATCCGCTGCGGGCGTCTGCTGCCTCCTCGCCATCGCCCTCTTCGTCACGGTCTCGGCGCTGCGCCGCGGCAACCGCTGAGCGCGGCGGCGCCGCGCAGGCGGGCCGGACGCAGTGGGGCGGGGCGCCCGCCCATGTCGCGCCCCGGTCGGCGGCAGTCCGCGGCGGGCCTGCGAGACTGGGTGGCATGCGCATCGTGGTACTGGCCGGCGGGATCGGCGGAGCTCGGTTCCTGCGGGGCCTCAAGGCAGCGGAACCCCAGGCGGACATCACTGTCGTCGGCAACACCGGCGACGACATCCACCTCTTCGGACTCAAGGTCTGCCCGGACCTCGACACCGTGATGTACACCCTCGGCGAGGGCATCAACGAGGAGCAGGGCTGGGGGCGCCGCGAGGAGACGTGGAGCATCCGCGAGGAGATGGGCAAGTACGGCGTCGAACCGACCTGGTTCGGGCTGGGCGACCGTGATTACGCGACGCACATCGTGCGCACCCAGATGATGAGTGCGGGCTACGGCCTCAGCGCGGTCACCGAGGCGCTGTGCGCGCGGTGGCAGCCGGGCGTCCGCCTCATCCCCATGTCGGACGACCGCGTCGAGACCCACGTGGTGGTCGACGACCCGGACCGGCCGGGCACCCGCAAGGCCATCCACTTCCAGGAGTACTGGGTCAAGCTGCGCGCCGAACCGACCGCGCACGCGATCGTCGCGGTGGGCATCGAGGAGGCCAAGCCGGCCCCGGGTGTGCTGGCCGCGATCGCCGAGGCCGACGTCATCCTGTTCCCGCCGTCGAACCCGGTGGTGAGCATCGGGACCATCCTCGGCGTGCCGGGCATCAGGGACGCCCTGGTCGAGGCGTCCGCACCGGTGGTCGGACTGTCCCCGATCGTGGGCGGCGCGCCGGTGCGCGGCATGGCCGACAAGGTCCTGGAGGCGGTCGGCGTGGAGACCTCCGCGCTCGCGGTCGCCAAGCACTACGGCCCCGGGCTGCTCGACGGCTGGCTGGTCGACACCGCGGACGCCGCGTCCGTCCCGGGGGTCGAGGAGGCCGGCATCCCGTGCCGCGCGGTGCCGCTGATGATGACCGACGTCGAGGCCACCGCGGCGATGGCCCGGGCGGCACTGGACCTGGCCGCCGAGGTCCGCGCCGAGGCCGGCGCGTGACGCCGCCGCGCGGCTACCAGGTCCTCGGGCTGCCGGGGATCCCCGAGGTGCGCGAGGGCGACGACCTTGCGGAGCTGATTGCGGAGGCGGCTTCTGCGGAGGCCGGGCCGGGTTTGCTCGACGGCGACATCCTGGTGGTCACCTCGAAGATCGTCAGCAAGGCCGAGGGCCGGCTGCTGCGCGGCGTGGACCGCGAGAAGGTCATCGACTCCGAGGCGGTCCGGGTCGTCGCACGGCGCGGCAACACGCGCATCGTGGAGACCCGGCACGGCTTCGTGATGGCCGCGGCGGGGGTCGACGCGTCCAACACCGAGCCGGGCACGCTGCTGCTGCTCCCGGAAGACTCCGACGTGTCGGCCCGCGCGCTGCGCGCCGGACTCGCGGCGCGGACCGGGCGGCGGGTGGGTGTCGTGGTGAGCGACACCTTCGGCCGGCCGTGGCGTACCGGACTCACCGACGTCGCGATCGGCGTCGCGGGGCTCGACGCGCTGGACGACCACCGCGGGCGCACCGACACGCACGGCAACGAGCTGGCCGTGACGGTCACCGCGGTCGTCGACGAACTGGCGTCCGCGGCCGAGCTGGTGAAGGGCAAGGCGGGTGCGGTCCCGGTCGCGGTCGTGCGCGGCCTCGACCACCTGGTCACCGCGGACGACGGCGCGGGCATCCGCGCGGTCGTGCGGAGTTCGGTGGACGACATGTTCCGGCTGGGCACCGACGACGCCCTGCGGGAGGGTGCTCGGGGCGCGATCGCGGCGCGGCGGACCATCCGCGCGTTCACCCCCGAGCCGGTCGACCCGGCCGCGGTACGCCGCGCGGTCGGCGCGGCGGTCACCGCACCGGCACCGCACCACACGGTTCCGTGGCGCTTCGTGCTGCTCGAGTCGGAGGCGTCCCGCACCCGGCTGCTGGACGCGATGCGCGACGCGTGGGTGCGCGACCTGCGGGCCGACGGCCTCGACGAGGACGCGATCGCGCGGCGTGTGGCGCGCGGCGATCTGCTGCGCAACGCCCCCTACTTGGCGGTGCCTTGCCTGGTCACCGACGGCGCGCACAGCTACCCGGACG
Source organism: Yinghuangia soli (assembly GCF_021502675.1). GTDB lineage: Bacteria > Actinomycetota > Actinomycetes > Streptomycetales > Streptomycetaceae > Yinghuangia > Yinghuangia soli. The sequence goes on along the minus strand of NZ_JAKFHA010000037.1, from coordinate 60,234 downwards.
CGGTACGGACGGCGGCGGAGCGCGAGATGTTCGTCGTCTCGGCGGGCGCGGCGGTCCAGAACATGCTGATCGCGCTGGCCGCGGAGGGCCTGGGGTCGGCGTGGGTGTCGTCCACGATGTTCTGCCGCGACACGGTGCGGGAGGTCCTGGACCTGCCGACCGGGTGGGACCCGATGGGCGCGATCGCGATCGGGCACGCTGCGGAGCCGCCGCGGGAGCGCCCGGCACGGACCGCGGACGATGTGATCGCGGTCCGCTGACGACTACTGGTGTGGAATGACCGAAGTCCCGCTCATTGAGCGGGACTTCGGCATTAGTACGACTATTTGCGAGATATTCCTTCCCCGGTGCGATCTTCGCCCGATCGCGCTGCGACGACGACCACACGCGTCCAGACTCGCCGCGTGACCATCACCGTCGACCGGGCTCGCACCACGAGTGCGCCGGATAGCATCGAGGAAGAACCCAGGGCTTCGGAGCGTGATCACGTGACCAGACCACACGATCCATTCAGGGATGTGTATCTCGCCATGGACAACCCCGGGGACTACCGCACCGAGTACCTGCGCGGCCAGATCGTCATGATGTCGTCGGCTTCGACGATCCATAACCGGATCCTCATGCTCATCGGACAGCAAGCGCCCGAAGGTGTGCTGGCCTATGCGACGCAAGGCATCGAGTTCAGCACCATCTCGGACCTGCCCGAACCTGATGTGGTGTTCGCCGAAGACGGTGCGATCACGGGCAACCCGAACTACATTCCGGCGGAACTGACACTCGCTGTCGTCGAGATCGTTTCCCCGAGCAATTGGCGTACCGATGTGCTCGAGAAGGCCGAGCTCTACGCCGAAGGACGGGTCGGGACATACGTGCTCGTGGACCCGCGGGACGGCACCATCACGGTTTACTCCCGCCCGAACGGCAAGGTCTACCAGGACCGTTCGCGATATCAGTTCGGCGAGCCCGTGCCGATGCCGTACGGGGCGGACCTGGACACCTCTAGGTTCCCGACCTACCCGCCGCGCTAGATGCGGGAGTAGTCGCGCGGGGCGAAGCGGGGCGCTCTGCGGGGTGTCCTCGGGCCGGCCATGCGGATCAGCAGGGCCGCGCGGTGGCGGTGGCCGCGGTAGGGCTCCAGGAGTTCGAGCATGCGGGGGTCGTCGGCGGGGGTGCCGGTGAGGGCGTAGCCGACCTGCTTGCACAGGTGGAGGTCGCCGACCGAGAGTGCGTCGGGGTCGCCGTGGGAGCGCTGCATGGTCTCGGCGGTGGTCCACACGCCGATGCCGGGGACCAGCTTGAGGAGGCGGGAGGCCTCCTGGCGGGTAGCGGCGGCGGTGCGTTCCAGGGCGGGGGCCACGCGTACCGCTTCCATGATGGTGCGGGAGCGCTTGTGGTCGACGCCGGCGCGGTGCCAGTCCCAGGTGGGGATGCGGGCCCAGGTCGCGGCGTCGGGGATGACCCGGAGGCCGTCGGGGACGGGGCCCGGGGCGGGTTCGCCGTGCCAGTGGACCAGCAGTTTGAAGGCCTTGCGGGCCTCGATGGTGGTCACCTTTTGCTCGAGGATCGACGGGATGAGCGCGGCCAGGACCAGGTCGGTCCGGGGCATGCGCATGCCCCGGCGCTGCCGGAACGCGTCGTGGAGCAGCGGGTGGTGGTGGGACGGGAAGGCGTCCGGGTCGTCGTCGGCGCCGAGCAGGGCCGGGAGGCGGTCGAGCTGCCAGGCTGCGCCCGGGCCCCAGGCCTGGCCGGTGACCTCGCCGGTCGCGCGTGAGGCGGTGATGCGGAGGGCGCAGGGGCCGTCGGGGGTGCGGGCGCTGCGCCAGACCGAGCCGTCGGGTGCGGTGCGGTAGGTCGGGTCGCTGTTGCCGCGCTGCAGTTGGCCGAGGGTGAGGCGCAGGTCGAGTTCGTAGGGCGGGCGCCAGGTGCGGGTCTGCTCCACCGCGCCCCCTCCTGCCGACCGGATCTTCACCTGGACTGACGCGCTGCGTGCGCGGCCGCAAAACGGTAACACCGTGCTCGGACAGACCCGCGCGGTTGCGCGTCCCGCGCCGGCGACGAGGGAGGGCGGGCGGGAACGTAAGGGAAGGGCCGGAACGGGGTGGGGTGGAGTGGGACCCGACCGGGCCGGAACGCAATGGGGGTACGACGACGCGGCCGGGGGCTGCGGAGGGGCGCGGGCCACGCAAGCGGGGGGACCTGCGCGGAGGCGGGACGCGAGCTAGTTGCCCCTACATCTGGTTTTCGGGCCGTCACGCTGCGCACAATCGGCTTATGCGGGTGATGGTGTTCGGCACGTATGACACGACCGTGCACCCCCGGGTCGGGATCCTCGTCGAGGGCCTGCAGCGTCAGGGGGTCGACGTCGTCGTGTGCAACGCGGCGCTCGGGCAGGACGACGCGGGCCCGGCGAGACCGCCGCGGCATCGGGCCGGGACTCCCCGCAAGCGCATGCGGCACGCCGGGAAGCTGGCCGAACTGGCTGCTCGGGCGCGGCGGTTGCCGAAGCCCGATGTGGTGCTGTGCGGCTATCAGGGGCGGGTGGACATCCAGGTCGCGCGGCGGTTGTTCCCGCGGGTGCCGCTGGTGCTGGACCACCTGGAGAGCGTGGACGACGTCGCCGACCGGACCGGGCGGCCCCCGCGGGTGGGGCTGCGCGTCGCGATGCGGGTCGAGGCGTCCGCGCTGCATGCCGCGGATCTGATCCTGGTGGACACCGAGGAGCACCGCCGGGTGCTGGCCGCGGCGGATCGGGAACGTGCCGTGGTGGTGCCGATCGGGGCCGCTCCGCACTGGTTCGATGCCGGTCGGGACATCGGCGGCGATCTCGTGCCGCCGATCGAACCGGCAAGCCGGGAGCGCCCGTTGCGGATCGTCGCGCACGGGTTGTTCTCGCCCGTGCACGGGGCGACGGTGATCGGGGCGGCACTGCGACAGTTGGACGGCTACCCGCTCGCCGTCACCCTGGTCGGCCGCGGCCTTCAGCTCCAGCGCACTCGCGACCTGGTGGGGCAGGATCCGCGGGTGCGCTGGCACGCCTGGGTGCCCGGTTCCGAACTCCCGCGCCTGGTGGCCCGGCACGATGTGTGCCTGGGGGTTTTCGGTACGGGCGCCAAGGCGTTGCGGCTGGTGCCGAACAAGGTGTTCCAGGGCGCGGCGGCCGGCTGCGCGGTGGTGACCTCGGACACCGCGCCGCAGCACCGGATGCTGGGCGGCGCCGCGCGGTTCGTGCCGGCCGGGAACCCGGACGCGCTCGCGGACACCCTGCGGCGGCTGGCCGGGCATCCGGCCGAGGTGGTGCGGCTGCGTACCGCGGCGGTGGAGTTGGCACGCGAGCGGTTCACTCCGCAGGCGGTGGTCGAGCCTCTTGTGGAGCGGCTGGAGCGGATGGTCGGGAAGGGCTCGTAAGCGGTCGGACGAGGGCTCGTCGAGGAGCTCGCCGAGGGGCTCGGCGGCGGTCGGCTACTGCATGAGGCGTTCGGCGCCGCGGCGCAGCCGCCACAGGTTCTCGTAGAGCTTCTGGCCAGGGCACTCGGTGTTGAAGGCGTCGCGGTGGCCCGCGATGACGTTGAAGCGCGCGCCGGTGCCGGCCGGGAACTTGCTGCCACTGTCGGCGGAGGTAAGTTCGGCCTTGCCGAGGGGGTCGGCACCGTGCAGGCCGAGCTTCCAGGCCAGGACGCGGCTGAGGCCGTCGACGAGGGCGGCGGGCGGGGCGGTCCCGGTGTACGTGCCCATCGCGGCCACCGCCGCGGTGTCGTTGTTGAAGCCGAGCGTGTGGGCGCCCTTGACGGGCTTGTCGACGCCGCCGGCCCGGCCTTCGTAGATGGTGCCGCAGCGGTCGACGAGGAAGTTGTAGCCGATGTCCGCCCAGCCGTTGGTCTTCACGTGGTAGCGGTAGATCGAGCGCAGCACGGCGGGCGAGTCGGCGCAGGTGAAGTCGTTGCTGTCGGCGGTGTGGTGCACGAACATCGCCTTGACGGTGTTCGTGTACTTGAAGGTCAGGTCGCGCAGCGTCTCGTCGGCGCCCCACTCGGCGCGGCCGACGATCGCGGGCCGGCTGGCGGTACGGGGCGCGGACTGCGCGGCGGGGCCGATGCGGGAGTCCGCGGCGGAGACGCCGGGGTCGACGAGGTCGAGCCGCAGGCCGCGCGGGAGTTCGCCGCCGAGGAGGCCGACGCGTACTTGCGCGCCGTCGGAACGGCCCACCCACAGGGGCTCGGTGGCGCCGCGGGCGGTGGCCGGGCGGGGTGCGTCTTCGGCGTACATGCCGGTGCCGTCGCCGCCGACGCGCAGGGTGCGCCAGTCGGTCCAGGTCCCGGCGGTCCTGGTACGGACGGTCACCGCGAGCCGGGGGCTCGCGGCGGGGTCGTCCCAGGAGACGCCGACGAGCGAGAAGCTGCGGGTGGTCTGAGCCGGCGTCAGGACCATGGTGCGGCCGGCCCCGGGGACGGGGGTGCGGGCGGCGACGACGTCCACGCCGCGCAGTGCGGTGGTGTGCGTCGCACCTGAGACCGGCGCGGGCATCGGCACAGGGGCCGCGGCAGCGGACGGGATGGCCAAGGGGATCGCGACAGCGGCGGCCAACAGCGGGGCGCACAAGGCTTTCCTGGCGGACAAGGAGGCTCTCCGACTCACTCGCGGTCACGTACGGGGTGCGCTTTCGCACACCAACGTCTGGTTCCTCCGTGGTGTGCGTGTAGTGCTGATCCGAGGAACGCCACCCGGATGGCGCAGATCCCCGCGGCTGCGGGGACGGAGGCAACGAGGACGGGGCAAGGGGAACGAGGAGACGCAGGGGACGCGGGGAAGAGGGGCGGGACGAGCGACGGTGGCGTGCGCGGCGGGTAGTCGGTCCGGCGGCGGGTCGGGGCGGAGTGAGCGGGCAGGGCGAGACGTGGCCGAGGGGTGCGGGCCGGCGGAGGTGTGGCGGGTGGGTGTGCGGGGTGTCCGAAGGCTGCGGTGCGGGTCCGTAGAGTGGCGGGATGCCTGAGACTCCTGTGTCGCTGCTGCGTGCGGCGATGGCGGCCGATGCCACGCGCCCGTTCACCACGTTCTACGACGACGCGACCGGGGAGCGGGTCGAGTTGTCGGTGGCGACGTTCGACAACTGGGTGGCGAAGACCGCGAACCTGCTGCAGGACGACCTGGGGGCCGAGCCGGGGCAGCGGTTGGCTCTGCTGCTGCCCGCGCACTGGCAGGCGCAGGTGTGGCTGATGGCGAGCTGGGCGGTGGGGCTGGTCGTGGTGCCGGACGGCGACCCGGCAGGGGCCGATCTGGTGGTGAGCGGGCCGGACACGCTGGACGCGGCACGCGCGTGCGGCGGGGAGCGGGTGGCGCTGTCGCTGCGGCCCATGGGGGCGCGGTTCACCGAGGTGCCGGCCGGGTTCCTGGACTACGCGGCGGAAGTGGCCGGGCATGGCGACCGGTTCGTTCCCTATGTGCCGGTGGGCGCCGATGCCGAGGCTCTGGAGCTGGACGGCCGGACGCGGACCGCGGCGGAGGTCGGCCAGGCGGGGGCCGATGCGGCCGCGGAGTGGGGGCTGACGTCCGGGGACCGCCTTTTGAGCGCATTGCCGTTCACTCGTGAGGGTGGTTTGCGGGCGGGCCTCCTTGCCCCGCTCGCGGCGGCCGTACCTGTGGTTTTGTGCAGAAACCTCGAACAGATCGACGAATCCGCCCTGGAACGACGGATTTCGACCGAGCGCGTCACCCGTACGATCACTGATTCCGAAGGCTGAACCCCGGCCGGACACCTGGGGCGTCCGCCGTCACACCGACCGGGGCAACTGCGTGCGGGGAGGTGACGACGGGGCATGGCCAAGAGGCGTACTCCGTCCGGCAGCGCATCGGGAGACGGCGGCCGGGCCGCGGACGGGAGGGGCGGCCGAGCCGCGGAGCGCCGTGCGCGGCGCAAGCGCAACCGGCGCCGCAAGGTGGTGCTGCCGTTGGCGATCGTCGGCTCGCTGCTCCTGCTGACCGGTGTGGCGGGGGCGTTCGTCGCCTACCGGACCCTGAACGGCAACATCAAGACCGACGCGGTCAAGGGCAAGCTGAGCCAGGACCGCCCCGAGCCGGGCAACGGCCGGGCGCTGAACCTGGTGGTCATCGGCTCCGACTCGCGGGCCGGCGCCAACAAGGCGCTGGGCGGCGGCAAGGACGAGGGCGAGCGCTCCGACACCACGCTGCTCGTGCACCTGTCCGCGGACCGCAAGCGCGCGGTGGTCATGAGCATCCCGCGCGACATCCTGGTCACCGTGCCGCCCTGCGTGCTGCGCAGCGGCTCGAAGTCCGAAGAGCGCACCCGCCAGATGTTCAACTCGGCCTACGAGTTGGGCGGCGCGGCCTGTACCCGCAACACCCTCGAACGCATGACCGGTATGCGCATCGACCACCACATCATCGTGGACTTCTCCGGCTTCAAGGGCATGGTCGACGCGGTCGGCGGCGTGGAGATCTGCCTGCCGCAGGCCGTCCAGGACAAGACCGGGAAGATCTCGCTGGCCGCCGGGCAGCGCAAGGTCGGCGGCAAGGAGGCGCTCGACTTCGTCCGCCTGCGGCACGACGAGGCGATCGGCGGCAACGGCAGCGACCTGGGCCGCATCAAGCGCCAGCAGGCCTTCATCGCCTCGCTCGCCAAGCAGATCACCAGCAGCAAGGTGCTGCTCAACCCGGCCCGGCTCTTCAACCTCGCGGACGCGATGACCAAGTCGATCCGCGCCGACGAAGGCCTGGACTCGGTCAAGGCGCTCGTCGACCTGGCGCGCAGCGTGCAGGGCATCAAGTCGTCGGAGATCACCTTCGTCACCGTGCCGGTGTTCGACTCGCCGACCGACAAGAACCGGCTGGAGCTGATCCAGCCGGACGCGAAGCGGCTCTTCCAGGCCATCAACACCGACGAGCCGATCAGCGGCCGCAAGCCGGGCGCGGCTTCCGCCCCGGTCCAGGCCGGCGCGGCACCGGTCGGCAAGCCGGGAACGCCGGCGGCGAGCGGGACTGCGGGTACGGCAGGGACACCGGGCACCCCGGGTGCCCCCGGCGGCGCCCAGACCTCTCCCCCGTCGTCCGCCGCCCCGCCTGCGCTGCCACCGGGCGCGGTGCCGCCGTCGCAGGTGCACGTGAAGGTGCTCAACGGCACCGGCCGGCCCGGGGTGGCCCGCGAGGTCGGCGACGAGCTGACGCGGCGCGGGTTCGTGGTCGAGTCGACCGGCAACGCGCCTCAGCAGGCCGCCGCCACCACGATCGAGCACGCTCCGGGGCTCGCCAGCCAGGCGCGTACGCTGGCCGCCACCGTGCCGAACTCCGAACTGGCGCCCAAGAGCGGGGCGCCGCAGCAAGTGGTCCTGACCATCGGGAGTTCGTACACCGGGATCACTCCGCCGGGTGCGCCCGCGGGAGTGGCCGCACCGGCGACCTCGGCACCGCCGCTGAAGGTCGCGACGCGCGACGGGGATCAGGACATCTGCAAGGCCACCTGATCACACCCCGGCTTTCCTCACCTGAACAGCGCAAAGTACCGTGCCTGCCTACCGCCGGACAGCTGCAACGCGGCACGTCACTCCATCGTGATGTGACATAGGTCACATGCGCCGCGCAACATGCAACTCACCCTTCCGTCGGTACGTCTATCTGGACACCGGCCACCCGGAGTTCGCACCTGCGCACTTCCGGACACGGGGGCCGATTCATGTCGCACGGCAGGGAGCGGAACCTGGTGGCCAGCAGCGAGCAGGACCCGAGTACGGCAGGTCCGGATCCGGCGGAGACCGCCGCATCCGGGGAGCCGACCGTGCCCGAGGTCCCGCCCGCGGATGCGGCGGAGAACGACGAGGCCGCAGCGAGCGCCGAGCCGGCGGCCGAACCGGAGGCATCCGAGGCTGCAGTCGCGGCCGAGCCCGCAGCCGAGGCCACCCCCGAGCCCGCTGCCGAGGCGGTCCCTGCGTCCGAGCCCGTACCGGCGCCCGCGGCCGAGCCCGCCGCAGCCGCGCCGGAGGAGACCGTCCTGCCCGCCGCCCCCGTGCTCATCGCGCACCCGGCCCGCCGCAAGCGGCGCTGGCGGCGTGTGCTGATCAGCATGGCGGTCGCGATGGCGGTGCTGGCCACCGCGGCCGGGGTGACCGCGTTCGTGCTCTACCGGCAGCTCGACGGCAACATCACCACCGAGTACGTGGCGGAGAAGATCGGCCCGTCCCGGCCGCCGGTGATGCCCGAGGCTTACGGCGCGGTCAACATCCTGCTGATGGGATCGGACGACCGGACCGGCGAGAACATCGAGTACGGCGACATCGGCGAGGGCACCAAGCGCTCCGACACCACGATCCTGCTGCACCTCTCCGCGGACCGGAAGAGCTCGGTCGCGGTGAGCATCCCGCGCGACCTGATGGTCCAGATCCCGTCCTGCGTGCGCGACGACGGCACCACCTCGCGCGCCTACAAGGACCAGTTCAACCACGCGTTCGAGATCGGCGGCTCGGCCTGCACGATCAAGACCGTGGAGCAGATGACGCAGGTGCAGATCGACCACCACATCGTCATCGACTTCACCGGCTTCAAGCGCATGGTCGACGCGGTGGACGGCGTCGAGGTGTGCCTGGACGAGCCGCTGCGCGACCGGGCCGCGAAGCTCGACCTGCCGGCCGGGCGCCAGGAGCTCGACGGCGAGGAGTCGCTCGCGTACGTCCGGGCCCGCAAGAACCTCGGCGACGGCAGCGACACCCAGCGCATGGTCCGCCAGCAGCGCTTCCTCGCTTCGCTGTTCAACAAGGTGCAGTCCAACGGCGTGCTGTTCAACCCGATCAAGCTGTACAGCCTGCTGGACGCCGGCACGCGCTCCATCACCGCCGACCCGGGGCTGGACTCGCTCGACGAGCTGACCAAGCTCTCCAAGAGCGTCTCGGGCATCCCGTCCGACAAGTCCGCGTTCCTGACCGTGCCGCGGCAGCAGTACCGGTACAACACCAACCGCGACGAGCTGGTCCAACCGGAGGCCGACGCGCTGTTCACCGCGATCCGCTACGACCGCGTCGCGGTCGGCAAGCCCGAACCCGGGGTCGACGCGGACGGCGACGGCGTGGAGGACAGCGGCTCGGTCCGGATCGACGACCCGAACCCGGTGCTGCCCGACGAGCCCCCGGGCGGCACGCCCGGCGACGGCACGTCCACCGGCACCGCGGACCCCGACGGCGATGGCCCGGCGACCCTGCGGCCGGGCAGCACGCCCACCGGGAAGGCGCAGCCCGGCGTACCGTCCCGCACTCCCCGGGCCGGCACTTCCCCGACCGCCGAGACCGACGGCAGCAGCAGTTCGCCGACCGGCACCGCCGACCCCTCCGGGTCCGCATCGCCGGACGCCACCGCGGCGCCGACCGACGGCAGTTCGCCCAGCTCCGGGGCGACCACCGCGGTACCGGTCCCGACCGGCCCGATAGTCACCGTCACCGGTCGCACAGTGGACCAGGACGTGTGCTCATGAAGCCGGGAAGCGGCCGCTAGGGTGACACTTTCGTACGCACGAGCAACGCGCGACCGGGGAGCTGCGCATGCCGAACCACAGGTAGCCGGGAGGGGAAGCGGGTCGTGAACGCACGCAACGCGCCCAGGCACGGCCAGTCGGACAACGAGTTCGACGGCCTCGACGACGCCGACGTCGCCGACCTGTGGGTCATGGACCCGGACACCGGCAACTACCAGCTCCGCTCGCCGGGCCCGGCCGCCCCGGCACCGCGCCGCGGCGAACCCGACGACGACGACCCGTTCGCCTCGCTCTACCGCGACTCCGCGGGCAGCGCGGGCGGCTCGCGGGCGCGTACCGTCGCGCCGCAGCGCAGCGAACCGGACGTCGAACCGCGGACCTCGCGCCGGACGGCCGCGGCCGCCGCGCCGCCGCCGCGGAGCAAGGCCAAGAAGCGGCTCAAGTGGACCGCGATAGGCCTGGCCGTCGTCCTGGTGGTCATAGCCGGGGCCGCATACGGCTACTACTGGTACCTCAACAACCGCATCAAGAAGACCGAGCGAAGCGGCGCCAACGAGGTGCCCAAGGCGGCCGCCGACGAGTTCGGCCGGGTACCGCTCAACATTCTGCTGATCGGCTCCGACACCCGGGTCGGCGAAGGCAACACCGGGTACGGCGACAAGGGCCACGAGGGCCTGGCCGACACCACGATCCTGATGCACCTGTCCGCGGACCGCTCGAACGCGACGATGGTCAGCATCCCGCGCGACACGATGGTCGACCGCCCGTCGTGCAAGTACGACAAGGGCGTACAGCCGGCGTCCACGAACAAGGTGCAGTTCAACACCACGCTCCGGGCACCCGGCGGAGCCCCGTGCACCGTCGCCACGGTCGAGCGCATGCTCGGCGTCCAGGTCGACCACTACTTGATGATCGACTTCAAGGGCGTCAAGGAGATGACCAAGGCGGTCGACGGCGTCCCGATCAATCTGTGCGAGCCGATCAACGACCCCGTACGCCCGAACAAGCAGGGCGGCACCGGCCTGAAGCTGCCCGCCGGGCCGCAGCGCCTGGAAGGCAACGACGCGCTGCAGTTCCTGCGCGCCCGGCACGCCTTCGGCGACGGCAGCGACCTGGCCCGCATCGAGGCGCAGAAGAGCTTCCTGATGGCCCTCGCGCGCGAGATCAAGACCAGCGCGACCTGGAAGGACCCGGCCGCGGTGATCGGGATCGCCCAGGCGGCCACCGGCAACCTGCAGGTCGACAAGGGCCTCGGCAGCATCAACAAGCTCGTGGGGCTCGGCAACGAGATCAAGAAGGTCCCCGAGAAGCGGATGGCCTTCACCACGCTGCCGATCGAGCCCTACCCGGGGAACCCGGAGGCGTGGGTCCAGCAGCGCCAGCCCGATGCCAACAAGCTGTGGGAAGCGCTGCGCACCGACACCGCCGTGACCAAGGGCGATCCGGCCGCACCCGTGCCCGGCGCGGCTCCCGAGACACCGGTCGCCGCCCCGCCGGCGCCGCCCACCGTCGACCCGTCCACGGTCCGGGTCACGGTCCGCAACACCACCAAGTACCCGAAGGCCAAGGCGGTCGCCACTCAGCTGACCGAGCTGAAGTACAAGGCGACGGCGGACACCGCGAACAGCGGTACGCCGCGCGACAACAGCGTCGTCAAGTACCCGAAGGGCAAGGCCGACACGGCCAAGCAGATCGCCGCCGCGGTCGGCATGTCGCCGCTGGCGATCGAGGAAAGCACCGCGGCGGGCAGCACGTTCGAGCTGGTCATCGGCTCGGACTTCCCCGGGCTCACCGGCGCCGCGCCCACCAAGGGCACAACGGCGGGCGCCCCCGGCACCACCGCGGCCTCGGCACCGCCGATCGCGGTCCCGCCGGCCGAGGAGCTCAAGCTCAACACTGCGGACAACACGTCCTGCATCTCGACCGGAAAGAAGAGGTAGGCAGGGCACCGCTTTTGGCTCATGGACGGTCCGCGGGCGGGTCGAAAGGGACACTTTCCGGTCCTGCGCCCGCGGACCGCCGAGGAACAGCGCCGGGGAGGGGATGCACGGCATGGCTTCAGGGCACCGACGTCCGCAGGGACCGTACGATCCGCAGCACGACCAGCAGCGGGTACCGCAGCAGCGCGACGGCGGGCTGGGGGCGCTGGACGACGCGGACATCGCCGACATGTGGGTCATGGACCCGGACACCGGGTCCTACCGGCTGCGCACCCCGGACGAGACCGCCGCCGGGGCTGCCGCCCAGGAGCCGGACCGCGACGCTTACTACGGCGACGACGACCCCGAGGACGAGTCCGCGTACGCCTCCGAACCGGAACCGGAATCCGAGCCCGTGCGCTCCCCTGGCCGCCGCGCCACCCGGACCGCACCTCCGCCGCGGAGCAAGGCCAAACGCCGCCTGAAACGCACGGCGATATCCCTCGGCCTGATCCTCCTGGTGCTGGCCGGTTCCCTCTACGGCTACTACGAGTACCTCAACAGCCGGATCCAGACGGACAAGCACAGCGCCGACCCGGACCGCGTGGCACCGGCCGAGAAGGACGAAAAGGGCCGGAAGCAGATGAACATCCTGCTCATCGGCTCGGACAGCCGCATCGGCGAAGGCAACACCAAATACGGCTTGAAGGGCCAGGAGGGCCACGCCGACACCACGCTGCTCTTGCACCTGTCGGCAGACCGCTCCAATGCGACGGTGGTCAGCATCCCGCGCGACACGATGGTCTACCAGCCGCCCTGTCTGTATGACGGAGGCAAGAAGACACAGCCGGCCCGGGAACTGGTCATGTTCAACGAGAGCCTGCTCAAGCCCGGCGGTCCGCCTTGCACGGTCGCCACTGTCGAGCGCATGCTCCGCGTCCAGATCGACCACTGGCTGATGATCGAATTCAACGGCGTCAAGGAGATGACCAAGGCCGTCGGCGGTGTGCCGTTGAACTTCTGCCGCCGGATGCACGATCCGGTCGACAAGGAGGGCGGCACCGGACTGGACGTCGGTCCCGGGGTGGCGACTCTGGAAGGCGAATCGGCCCTGCAGTTCCTGCGGGCCCGGCACGTCTACCCGGCGGAGAGCGACCTGGCCCGCATCGAAGGCCAGAAGAAGTTCATGATGGCGCTCGCCCGGGAGATCAAGACCAGCGCGACCTGGAAGGACCCGGCCGCGCTCTTCAAGATCGCGCAGGCCGCGACCGGCAACATCAAGGTGGACGAGGGGCTGAACCGCCTGGAGAAGCTGGTGGACCTCGGCCAGGAGATCAAGAAGGTGCCCGAGAAACGGATGGCGTTCACCACGCTGCCGTACGAGCCTTACCCCGCGAACACGAACCGTGTGCAGCCCAAGCAGCCTCAGGCCAACAACCTGTGGGCGGCAATCCGTGGTGATGTCGCGTTCACCAAGGGCGATCCCACCGCCCCTGCCCAGCCGATCGCCTCGAACGAGCCGCCGGCGCAGACCGAACCGCCGCCGCCCACCGTCGACCCGGCCACCATGACGGTCTCGGTGCGCAACACGACCAACGTGCCCAAGGCTCAAGCCGTGGCGACCCAATTGTCCGCCGCGGGCTACAAGGCCAAGCCCGATCAGGCGAAGTCGGCAACGGTCCGGGCGAACAGCTCGGTGGTCTACCCCAAGGGCAAACAGGACGCGGCCCGGCAACTCGCCGCTGCCGTCGGCATACCGGTGACCGCATTGGAGGAGGCGGCCTCGGCCACTGCCACCACCTTCGAAGTCGTCATCGGACTCGACTTCCCCGGCCTCAATGATCCGGCGCCGGCGAAGACCCCGACCAGGTCCGGCAAACCGGGGACCGGGGCACCTGCCTCGCAGCCCCCGCAGCAGCCTCCCGCGTCGCAGGCCCCGAAGCCGCCCACGGCTGAGGAACTGCAGCAGAACACCGCGGACGACAAGAGCTGCGTGGGCTGACCCAAGCCCGGCAGACGAACACCCGCCGGCCCCCGGACGCGCCCTCAGCGCTGCCGGGGGTCGGCGTCCGTTGCGGGCTTGTCTGCCTGGGCCTTGGGGGTCAAGTAGGCGATGGTCCAGGAGAGTTCCGGGGATGCGGTGTGCTCGGCGACGATGCGCTGGCCGCTGGTGAAGATGCGGTCGACGGGTGTGCTGAGCGTGGTCGGCACGGTGCTGCCGTCCGCGATGCGCAGGATGCGGGGGCCGCGTTCGCCGGGCAGGTAGAGCAGCGCCGCATCGGAGCCGTCCGGTGCGATGCCGTCCGCGCCTCCGTCGGAGAGCCGCCGCAGACCGCCGGCCTCGGTGAACCACACCGGTGTTCCGTCGGCGATGCGGTACGCCGCGACGCCCGCGCGGCCGGTGCGCTCCTCGCGGACCAGCACCATCCCGCCCGCCACGACGACGTCTGCCGGGTCGGCGCCGGCGTGCGTCCACGCCAGGCGTCCGGTCGCGGTGTCGAAAGCGGCCAGGGCTCCGGCGCGGCCGTCCGGCTGCCGGGCGCCGACCAGCAGGCGCCCATCCTGGATCGCGGCGATGCCGACGGCAGCGGACTCGCCTGGCTCTGCGGGCAGTTCGACGCGCCAGAGCGGCGCCGCCACGCCGGGCTTGTAGGCCGCGACGGCCCCTGGGGCAGCGGTGTAGGTCTGCTTGCCGTCCGAGACGGCGTCGGTCCAGGCGCCTTCCACCGACCACGAGCGGGCTGTGCCGCCGGTGACGACGTCCTGGAACGCGAGCGTCGACCAGCCGGGCTTGCCGCCCTTGGCCTTGCCGACCATGAGCACCGTACGGGCGTTTCCGGTGCGGTCGGTGGCCCAGCCGCCGTCCTCGTCCGCGCCCCCGGCGGCCGCACCGGCCGCGGGTGCGAGCGGCGCAGCGCGGCACCACTGCAGGTAGCCGGAGCGGGCGTCGGCGGCGAGCACGTGGGTGCTCCCGTCGGGCTGCGGCGCGAATGTCAGCGCGCGCAGGTTCTTCATGAAGTACGCAACCGGCTTGTTCGCGGTGCGCATCCAGTGCCGCTTGCCGTTGCGGCCCTCGTACATTGCCAGGTCGGCGGGTGCCGCGCCGCCGCGGGCGGCGAGCAGGCCGAACTGGTCGGCGAGCACGGGGCCGGGGCCCTGCGCGGCGATCGTCCAGACCGGTGCGCCGACCGCCGCATCGCCGGTGAACGCGGTACCGGCCCGGAAGCCGGCATCGGTGCGCGCGGCCTGCAGCACGGGGTCGTCGAAGGTGTCCAGGGCCGGCACCGGGTAGGCCGCCGGGAACACCTTGTTGTCCGCGAGCGGTTCGAAGTCGGCCCAGCAGGCGGAGACTTCGTGGGCCTGCACGGCGACCACGCCCAGTACGGCCAGCAGCCCGGCGGCGCAGCCGCCCGCGACCAGCTTGCCGACGTTGACCTTCATGCACCCACCTCGGATCGGACCGGCGGACGGCGGTGCCGCGCGGGCCCCGCGGAGGTCCGCCGGGCCCGCGCAGCCGCGCGGTTCAGTCGGACCCGCCGCCGATGGTGCGGCGCAGCACGCCCGCCCAGCGGTCCGGGTCGGTGACCCGGCGCCCGTCCACGAGAGCGCGGACGCCCGGGAATTGCCCGGCGGACAGGGTGCGGTACTCGGCGTGGTCGGTCTGCACGATGACCGCGTCGACGGGCTCGCCGACATGGTACGGCGTGAGTCCGAGTGCGGTGATCTCGTCGTCGGCGTACATCGGGTCGGCGACGCGCGCCTCGGCACCCGCGGCGCGCAGCGCCTGCACAACCGGGAAGGTGCCGGAGAACGCGGTCTCCTTGACCCCGCCGCGGTAGGCGACGCCCAGCACCGCCACCTGGGCGCCGCGCAGTCCGGTGCCGCCTTCCCGGGACAGCAGGCCGTCCAGCAGGCCGACCGCGTAGCCGGGCATGCCGGCGTTGGTGGTGCGGGCCGCCTTGACGATGGTGGCGTCCGGGTCGTTGAAGGCGTAGAAGCGCGGGTAGACCGGGATGCAGTGCCCGCCGACCGCGATGCCGGGGCGGTGGATGTGGCTGTACGGCTGCGAGTTGGAGGCCTCGATCACCGCGTAGATGTCGATGCCGACCGAGTCGGCGAAGCGCGCGAACTGGTTGGCGAGGCCGATGTTGACGTCGCGGTACGTGGTCTCGGCGAGCTTGGCCAGCTCGGCGGCCTCCGCACTGCCCATATCCCACACGCCGTTGCCGCGCGGCAGGTCGGGGCGGGCGTCGAAGTCGAGCACCGCCTGGTAGAACTCGACGGCCTTCTTGGCGCTGATCTCGTCGACGCCGCCGACCAGCTTCGGGTAGGCCCGCAGGTCGCCGAAGACCCGCCCGGTCAAGACGCGTTCGGGGCTGTGGCACAGGAAGAAGTCGGTACCGCAGGACAGGCCGGACGCGGCCTCCAACTGGACCAGGAAGCGCTCCCGGGTGGTGTGCACCGGGAGGGTCGTCTCGTAGGAGACCAGCGTGCCGGGCCGCAGGCCGGCCGCGATCGCGGCGGTCGCGGCGTCCATCGCGCGGAAGTCGGGGCGGGCCTCGGCGTCCACCACCACGGGCACGACGACCACGACGTAGTCCGCGGCGGCCACCGCGGCGGTGGTGTCGGTGGTGGCCTGCAGCGCCCCGGAGTCCACCGCTGCGCGCAGGCGCGCGCCGAGCTCGGCCTCGCCGGGGAACGGTTCGACGCCCTTGTTCACCAGCTCGACGACGGCGGCATTGACGTCGGCGCCGACCACGTCGTGGCCCTTGCCGGCGAACTGCACGGCAAGCGGGAGGCCGATCTTCCCGAGCGCGACGACACAGATCTTCACGATGGGCGAATCCTTCTTGTACGGCTTGTTCGGCTTGTACGGGCGTGCAAAGGCTTGTCCGGGATGATCCTGTTGCCGCCAGCGTAGCGGCGCGACCGGCGCCGACCCGGGCCGTTCGCGCTACGCAGCGTGGCGTACGCGCGGCCGGGCGGGGAGAGTTCCCCGGACATTCCACCCGAACCGGTGACCCGCAGCGACGAAGGGCGGGCGGGCGACCTGGCGAACGGCCAGGCCGACGCCAGGCGGGCTGCCGGGCGGATGCGCGCACGCGCAAGCCCGGGAGGGCGGCCGGTGCGGCCGCCCTCCCGGGGAATCCGCGGGTCAGCCGGCGACGGCGACCGTGGTGCCGTCCGTGGCGGAGTCCAGCATCGCCTGCGCCACCACGACGTTCACCAGGCCCTGGTGCATCGTGACGATGTCCGAGTCCTTGCCGAGCACCGCGTCGCGGAACGCCTCGTGCTCGGTGACCAGCGGCTCGGGCTTCGCGATCGCGTACCGGATCATGTCGCCCTCGGAGACCCCGCGGAAGTTCCGCAGCGCCTCCCACTGGGTGGCCATCTCGGCGTTGTTGTGGAACGTCAGGTCCACGTTGAGGGTGTCCGCGATCAGGCAGCCGCGCTCGCCGGTCACCACGGTGACGCGTTCCTTTATCGGCGAGAGCCAGTTCACCAGGTGGTTCGTGACGGTGCCGTCGGCCAGTTGCCCGACCACCGCGACCAGGTCCTCGAAGTCGCGGCCGCTCTTGTAGGCGGTCCGCGCGGACACCGAGCGGTACGGCTGGCCGGTCACCCAGGCGGTGAGGTCGATGTCGTGGGTGGCCAGGTCCTTGACCACGCCGACGTCCGAGATGCGGTTCGGGAACGGGCCCTGGCGGCGCGTCACGACCTGGTAGACGGCGCCCAGTTGGCCCTCTTCGAGGCGGGCCCGGAGCTGCTGCAGCGCCGGGTTGTAGCGCTCGATGTGGCCGACCGCGTTGACAAGGCCGGCCGTCTCGAAGGCCTCGGCGACGCGGCGCGAGGACTCGACGTCCTGCGCGAGCGGCTTCTCCACCAGCGCGTGCACGCCCGCGGCGGCGAGCGCCATGCCGACCTTCTCGTGGCAGGCGGTCGGGGCCGCGACCACGCAGTAGTCCAGCCCCAGGTCGACGAGTTCCTCGACGGTCCCGCACAGCGGCACGCCCTGGGCGGCGTTGTGCGGATCGCCCATGGGGTCGGCGACGCCGACCAGTTGCACCCCGGTGAGGGAGCGCAGCACGCGGGCGTGGTGGCGGCCCATCATGCCCAGGCCGATGAGTCCCGCGCGCAACGGCGCACCCGGCAGCGGGCTCATGCCGCCACCTCGCTGCGCTCGGCGGCCGCATTCGCGAAACGAATCCTCTTCTTGGTTCGCTCGCTCACTTCGCCACCACCGCCTCGACGATGCTCTTCAGGTCCGCGTCCGACAGCGACGGGTGGACCGGGAGCGAGAGCACCTCGCGGGCCGCCCGCTCGGTCTCCGGCAGGTCCAGGGCCAGCCCGAAGGACGGCAGCCGGTGGATCGGGATCGGGTAGTACACGCCGCTGCCGACGCCGCGCGCGGCCAGCCGCTCGGCGAGGCCGTCACGGCCGCCGGGCACCGCGTCCGGCTCCACCCGGACGGTGTACTGGTGGTAGACGTGCCGGGCGCCGGGCGCCACGGACGGGGTGCCGACCGCGGATCCGGCCAGGCCGGCGTCCAGGAACGCGGCGTTGGCGCGGCGCTGCTCGGTCCAGCCGGCCAGCTTGCGCAGCTGGACCCGGCCGATGGCGGCGTGCAGGTCGGTCATGCGCACGTTGAAGCCGACGAGTTCGTTCTCGTAGCGCTTCTCCATGCCCTGGTTGCGCAGCAGGCGCAGCGTGCGGGCGATCTGCGGGTCGTCGGTGACGACCATGCCGCCTTCGCCGGACGTCATGTTCTTCGTCGGGTAGAGGCTGAACACCGCGGTCTTGCCGAACGCGCCGACGGGGGTGCCGTCCAGCGCGGCGGCGTGCGCCTGGCAGGCGTCCTCGATCACCGCAATGCCGTGCCGCTGCGCGATGGCGCCGATGGCGGCCATGTCGGCGGGGTGGCCGTACAGGTGCACCGGCATGATCGCCGCGGTGCGCGGCGTGACCGCCGCCTCGACGGCGGCCGGGTCCAGGCAGTAGTGGCCGGGCTCGATGTCGACGAACACCGGGGTGGCGCCGGCCAGGGCCACCACGTTGGCGGTGGCCGCGAAGCTGAAGGACGGGACGATGACCTCGTCGCCGGGTCCGACGCCCATCGCCAGGAGGGCCAGGTGCAGGCCCGAGGTGCCGGAGTTGACCGCGACTGCCGTGCGGCCCGCGACGATCGCCGAGAACTCCTCCTCGAAGGCCGCCACTTCGGGGCCCTGGGCGACCATGCCGCTGCGCAGCACGCGGTCGACGGCTTCGCGCTCCTCGGCGCCGAATAACGGCGCTGCGGCGGGAATGCTCATCAGGGGACTACCTCCGCGAGGGTCTCGTCGGTCTCGATATAGCGCGCCCCGGTATCCGGGCACACCCACCGGCGACTCCCCGTCGCGACGGACCGTTGGGCCGGGTCCTCGACAAGAGGCACACCCGCCCGGCCCACCCACTTCACGCGCCGTGCCGGTACACCCGCAACGAGTGCGAAGTCCGGTACGTCACGGGTGACAACCGCACCGGCGGCGATCAGCGACCACCGGCCGACCGTCACACCGGCCACGATGACCGCGCGCGCGCCCACCGCGGCGCCCTCGCGCACCAGGACGCCCTGCGCCTCCCAGTCCCCGCCGCGCTTGAGCGTGCCGCCCGGGTCGACCGAGCGCGGGTACATGTCGTTCGTGAGCACCGCGGCCGGGCCGATGAAGACCCCGTCCTCCAGCCGGGCGGGCTCGTAGACCAGCGCGTAGTTCTGCAGTTTGACGTTGTCGCCCAGGCGTACGTCGGGCCCGACGTACGCGCCGCGGCCGATGATGCAGCCGGTGCCGAGGACCGCTCCTTCGCGGACCTGCGCGAGGTGCCACACCGTGCTCCCGGAACCGATCTCGGCGGTACGGTCCACATCGGCGCTCGGCATGATGCGGGCACCGGACGGGTCAACGTCGCCCGTGAACTCCACGCAGCGCTCCTCGGTCTCGTCAGGGTCTGCGCTCGGCGGCACGGACAAGATCACTGATGATGCGGGCGAGTTCGTCGGAGGGTGCGACCCCCGCCAGATTGCGGTCCGTCCACTCGAGAGCGGCGGTGCGCAACGCCCTTGGCTGCTCGGGGTGGTCGGTCCAGGCGCGCAGGGTCCGCCCCGCGTCCTCGGCGTCGCGGACGACCCGGCCCGCCCCTGACTCCTGGACGATCCTAGCCATTCGCGGCAGGGGCGTGGCGACAACTGCCAGGCCGCAGGCCAGGTACTCGTAGAGTTTGGTGGGCACCGCCTCTCGAAACGCCGGGGTGTCGTCCAGCAGCGCGAATCCGGCCCAGGCGCCCGCGGCGAACCGCCAGGCCGCCTCGGGGGCGAGGCGGCCGTGCAGCCGTACGCGGGCGGCCGCGGGCGACTCGGCCTGCCAGCGGGCCAGCCACTCCTGGTCGGCCGCGGCCACCGGGCCGACCACGTCCAACTCCCAGGGCGGCGCGGCCTCGATGGCCGCCAGCATGGCCTCCAGGCCGCGCGATCTGCGCACGTCGCCGATATAGACGGCACGGGGCACCGGGCCGGGTGCGGTGTCCTTCGGCAGGTAGCCGGTGTCGGGCAGGTTCTTGACCACCATGCGGCGACGGGCGGCCAGCGGCGGCACGTGGTCGTCGGCGACGACGGTGAGGTCGGCACGCCGGGTGACCGCGGTGCACATCCGGACCAGCAGGCGCCCGCCCTGCCCTTTCCAGGAGGCGCCCCACGCCCGGTCGCGCAGCAGCGCCCGGTAGTCCTCGTGCACGTCGACCGCCAGGCGTCTGCGGCGCAGCAGCCGGGCCGCGGCGGCGGCCGGCACCAGGTCGGGGTCGAGGGTCATCAGGACGCGCCCGCGGGCCCGGAACGGCACGGTGAGGTCGCGCCGGGCCCGGGCCGCGGCGCCGCCGCGCAGCCCGAGCGAGCGGACCAGCGTGCCGGGCGGGCCGCCGGCCGGGTCGCCGAGGCCGATGACCTCGACGGTGAGCCCGGCCCGCAGCAGCGCCGCGGAGGTGCGGTGCAGGCGGGCGTCGGCGACGTCGTGCCCGGAGCTGATGATGCTGACGTCGACGCCGTGCGGCGCTGCGGGGACGGGGGCTTCGGGCAGGGCGGGTGCCGTGCGCGGCAGGCCGGAGCGGACGCCGTCCTTCCGGTTGTCGCCGGTACCTCCGGTGCCGCTGTCGTGCGTCATGGTCATGGCAGTTCGGTCAGACGTCTTCCATGGCGAAGGCTTCTTCGCCGACCTCCAGGAAGCGCATGTACTCCCCGATGATCGCCTCCGGGTCGCCCTGGTCCATCAGCTTGCCCTTGTGCAGCCACAGGCAGTGGTTGGCCATCTCGCGGACCGATGCCATGCCGTGGCTGACCAGGATGATCGTGCGGGCCGCGCGGCACAGTTCGTCCATCTTGGCGGCGGCCTTGCGCTTGAAGCGCGCGTCGCCGGCCGACAGCGCCTCGTCGACCAGCAGGATGTCCGGGTCCATGTGCACGCCGACCGAGAAGGCCAGGCGCTGGTACATGCCCGAGGAGTACGACTTCATGGGCATGTCCATGAACTCGCCGAGCTCCGCGAAGTCGGCGATCTCCTCGTACTTGGCCTGCACCTCGGCTTCGGTCTTGCCCTGCGCGAGGCCGCCGAGGATGACGTTCTCGCGGCCGGTCAGCTGGCTGTTGAAGCCGACGCCGAGGGCCAGCAGCGTGCTGACCCGGCCGTGCACCTCGATGCGGCCGCGGGTGGGCGGCAGGATGCCCGCGATGGCGCGCAGCATGGTCGACTTGCCGGCGCCGTTCGCGCCGACCACGCCGAGCACCGTGCCGTGGTTGATGCTCCACGACACGTCGCGGACCGCCTCGATCTCGCGGATCGTGCGCTCGCGCCGGCCGGCCCGCTTGATCGCGCTCTTCAGCGTGGGGACCTTCTCCACCGAAGTGCGGTAGGTGATGGACAGATTGTCGACGCGCACCGCGAGCGGCTGGTCGCGCGGGTCGGGGCGCGGCGGGCCTTCCGCAGCGGGGGCCCGGACCTCGGGGTCAGATGCGGTAGGCAAATTCACGCTCCCGGGACAGGAAGAACCAGGCTCCGCCGAGCAGTGCCACGACCGCCCACGCGGAGCCGTACAGCATGAGCATTCCGTCGGGCGCCCGGTTCTCCAGGATCACCTGGTTCCAGGACCCGATGATCGGGTACAGCGGGTTGGCCTTGAAGATCCACAGCAGCCACTCGTTGCCGGCCAGCTTCTGCTTGGCCTGCGAGACGGTGAACAGCACCGGGGACAGGTAGATCCAGATGCGCAGCGCGTACGGCAGCAGGCTCGCGGTGTCGCGGAAGTACACCGCCATGGCGGCGAAGAAGAGGCCGCAGCCGAAGCTGAAGACGGTCTGCACCACGAAGATCGGGACCAGCCACGCGAACGCGAGGCCGACCGCCCGGCCCGCGGCGAAGTGCGCGACCGCGTAGACCACCAAAGTGGGCCAGTACATCATGAACGAGGAAAACAGCGCGGACAGCGGCAACAGGGCCTTGGGGAAGGCCATGTTCATGATCATCTTGCCGCCGCCGGTGATGCAGGTGGACGACAGCTGGATGATGTTGCGGGTGTAGTAGTAGGAGAAGAGCCCCGACAAGATGACGGTGAAGCCCTTCATGGCGCCGTCCTCGGGCGAACCCGAGAGCACGGTCACCAGCATGAAGTAGACGGCGGCCAGCAGCAGCGGGTTGATCACCAGCCATAACTGCCCGAACACCGTCTCGTAGTTGCGCCCTTTCAGGGTCGCGTGCGCCATGCGGTACGCGAACCTGCGGCGCTGCCACAGGTCGCGCAGGTACGTCTTCAGCGGAGGCAGGTGCGCGGCGTACGGCTCGTACACGTGCACGGGCACGCTGTCGGCCGCACCGCCCTTGTTCGCCACCTGCGCCTCGGCATCCATGACCGCCACTACCGGCTTCTCCTCGGTTGCGGGGCTCACCCCTCGGAACTGACAACCACGAAACGCTCCGTACGGGTGGATAACGACGATACCGGCGAAACCGGTTCACCCGGTTCGCCGCCGATCCGCACCACCCGGTCGGCGCGTGCGGTTCACCCCGTCTCGGCGAACGGGCGCGAGCCCTCCAAAGGCTCCGGCCGGCGGCCCGCGAGGCGGGCGTACAGGTCCACGAGAATGCGGGCCTGGCCCTCCCAGGAGTTCTCCGCCAGCAGCTCTTCGGTGTACGCCGCGGCGTAGCGCGCGGGGTCCGCGAGGACCTTCCCGGCCGCCTCCGCGAACGCCTCGGCATCGCGCTTCCGCAAGGCCCGGTCGGCCAGTTCGCCGGTGCTGCGCACCGCGAACACCTCGCCGCAGCCGAGCTCGGCGGTCTGCTCGGCCATCGCCCGCACGTCCGAGACCACGATCGGCAGGCGGGCGTGCATGTACTCGTAGTACTTGGTGATCAAGGCGATCTCGTGGTTCACGGTGTGCAGGATCGGGATCACCCCGACGGTCGCCGAGGCGAGGTAGGCAGGCACCTGATGCGGCGCCACATAGGGCGCGGTGTGGATCCGCGCGCCTGCTCCAAGTTCACCCGCACGTGCGACGAGTGAACGCACGTACGAGTCCTCCGCGTCGCCGCACACGATCACCACATGGGCCTCGCCGAGCAGCGGCATGGCCTCGATCATCACGTCCACGCCGCGGGCCGGCGAGATGGCGCCGCTGTACACCAGGAGCGGTACGCCGGCGGCCAGTCCGAGGGCTTCGCGCACCCCGACGGGCTTGGCCTCGGGGCCGGCGGCCGCGGGGCCCACCATCGGCGCGTTCGCGACCACCGTGGGCCGGGTGCGCAGCGCGTACCGCTCCGCCAGCATGCCGGCCAGCGTCGGCGACACCGTGACGACCGCATCGGCGCGGCGCACGAACTCCCGTTCCAGGCCGGTGTACGCCAGCTTGCGCTGGGTCGGCATGTGCACGCCCGCGACGTACTCGTGCGCGTCGTAGACCACCTTCGGGCGCCGGCCGCCGGAGCGCGCGATCCGGTCCGCGATGCGCACCCCGATCCCCGGCGTGTGCATGTCGTGCGCGTGGACGACGTCCGGCCGGAAGTCCTCGACGACCGCGCTCCACGCGTCTTCGAGGAGCAGCAGGTGCCGTGCGGTGCGCCGCCAGTCGCCGTCGCGGATGTAGACCTTCCACAGCGTCTCTTTGGCCTTGCTCTTGACGCCGGGGCCGCCCGTGCCGGGCTCCTTGACGCTCTTCATGAGGCGGCGGCGGACCTTGTAGTCCACCCGCGCGGCGAAACTGGCGGCGCGTAAGACGCCCGCGCGCGCCCGGTCCACGGGCGCCGCGGAGTGCACGTACTGCTCGGACTTGAGCTTGAAGCGGTTCGACAGCCCGGTCCGCATCACCTGCGCGGCGCCGATCCGGGTGGCCTTGCGGGGTCGTGCGGGGGCGTTCGCGTCGTAGCCGAGGAGCAGCACCTCGAAGCCGGCTTCGGCGGCCGAGTAGGCGACTTTCTGCACGCGCGAGTCCCGCGTGATGTCGTTGGCGACCAGCATCGCCACGCGCGGGCGCGTCACGGCGCGACGCCGAGGAACCCGGCCAGCACCCGGGCGCTGCGGGTGCCGTCGTGGTTGGCGCGGACGTACGCGGGACCGCGGGCTGCGGTCGCGGCGGCCTGGTCGCGCTCGTCGAGGATGCGCAGCAGTTCGTCGTGCAGGGTCTCCGGGTCGGCGTTGACGATCGGCAGGTCGTCCGGCAGGTGGGCGGCCACTGCGTCGTCGATGTAGGCGACGGTCACCCGGCCGGCCGCCATGGCCTGCGCCGACATGACGCCGTACGCGCCGAACACGAACTGGTCGAGCACGATGTCCGCGTCGGCCAGCAGCGCGGGCATCTCGGCGTGCCCGACGCCCTTGATGCGGCGGTACTCGATGAGCCCGGCGTCGTGCAACTCCTCCACGACCGGTTCGATCAGCGCGGTGCCCTTCGTGAACGGGCTGGACGGCGCGTGCACCACGACCGGCCGGTCCCGCTCCAGCGGCGCGCGCTCGGCGGCCCACAAGCCGGGGTCGACCACCACCGGCAGCCACACCGCGTCCGGGACGTCGGCGAGCAGGTCGGGGGTGGAGACGAACTTCGGGACGTCCATGGCCCGCACCACCGGGCCGAGCCGGTCCACCTTGCTCTGCAGCGCCCGGGTGAGCTCGTGGTCCGGGTCGAACGGCGAGAACCGCACCCGCTCGCGGTGCGCGGCCGGGTTGCGGATCTCCGAACCGTGGAACGCCATGGCGACGGCCACGCCGGCGGCCTGCAGTTCGGCGAGGTCGAAGTTGGCCCACGGCCCGTTGAGGCGGCCGAACGGCGGCATCGCGTTCTCGGCGAGCACGTGGGTGAAGTTGTCCAGGACGTACGCCAGCTGCCGCAACTGCCAGGCGCGGGACAGCCAATCGTCGGTCGAGATGCTGCGGTCCGACGCGAAGCCGAAGGTGTTCCCCGAACTGAGGGCATAGGTCTCGGCGCGCACGCCGTCGAGATTGGCCTGCGCCGCGCGCGCCCACTCGTGGGCCTGGCCCGCCATGTTGGTGGGGCCGATGCCGAGGGCGATGCCGCCGGGCGCGGCAGCCGTCGCCTCGACGCTGCCGGCTTGGCCGACGGGGGCCTGTGCAGCGGGGGCGAACGCGTCGATGTAGGGCCGGTAGGCCGCGTCGCAGCGGTCCGGCCATGAGGGGTCGGCGGCGGCGCCGTCCCAGACGTCCTTGCGCACCGCGGCCAACCGCCGCCGCGCGAGCTTGCGGCGCAGCCCGGTGAGGAGGCCGGGCCCGGCCAGCGCGGCGACTTCGGAACGGGCCACGGAGATCTCGGCAGCCGCGTCGGCGTCGACCGGCACCCCGAGCACGCGCAGCACGCCGTCGCGCTCCACCGAGACAGAGGTGGCCACTTCGGCGGTCTCGGCGGGCGTGGCGAGCATGACGTAATGGCCGGCCTGCGCGAGAGCACGGGCTTGGACGATCTCGGCGGAGTCTTTGGCGAGCGGCGCGCGGGCCGTGAGCACCACGCGGGGGAGCCCGCGCCGGTCCGAGGGGACGCCTTGGGCGCCGACCGCCTGGAGTTCCTTGGTGGCCGCAACAGGTTCCGCGGAGGCGCCGTCCGGCGTTGGAGCGGACGGGTCCGCGGCAGGATCGGTGGAAGCAGTCACGGACGTGGCGGCAACGTGATCGCCGATCGCCTGGGCGGCGGGGGCGCCCGCCGCAGAACCGCCGCGCGCAGACGCCTCGCCGCACTCAGCCGCGGGTGGCGTGGCGGCGGAGGCGTCGGGCGCGCTGTCTTCCGTGGGGACGCCATCGGCGCCGACCGCGCGCAACTCCTTGGTCGCCGTGACGGGTACGGGCACGGTGTCGGCGGAATCGCTGCCGACCCCCTCAGCGCCGGGGGCCCCTGCTGCGGGGGACGCGGGCTCGTCGGTGTGGTCGCCCGGCGATGCGGTATCGACCGTGTGGGCTGCGCCTTCGTCGTCGCCAAGCGGCGTGGCCGCAGCGGCGTCGGCGACAGGCTCGGTGCGCTCCGCGGAAACGCCGCCGTCCGGCGTCGGGGCCGACGGGTCCGCAACAAGACCAGTGGAAGCAAGTCCTGAAGTGGCGGCGCCTGCTGCGGAAGTGCCGCGTTCGGGCGCGTCGGTGTCGTCACCCGACGTTGCCATCCCGTCGGTGCGCACTGCGTCCTCGTCGTCGGCAGGCGGCGCGGCATCGGTGGGGCGGCCGACGACAACCTCCGCGGCGGAAGCGCTGTGTGCGAATGCGTCGCTACCCGCAGCCGTGGCGGCGGCTGCGGCGACCAGGGCTCCGAGGGAAGCCTCGGGGGTTGCGGACTGCCCGGCGCTCCGCCCGAGTTCGGGTCCGCTCCCCCGCCCGCCGCCGGCCTGCGCAGAGTCCTCGCCGACCACGCCGACTGCCCCCGCATCCCTGATCGGCTGCGCCTGCGCCGCGGCACCGTCGCTTCCCGCGACGGGGCGCGAGGACGCGGGCTGATCCGCGGGCGTTTCGGCGGTCTCCGGGTTGTCTGCGGTCTCGGACCGGGTGGCCGAGTCAGTCGCTCCCGACGTCCCCGTCTCCACTTCTGCGTGGCCTGCGCCGACAAGGGCGAGTTCCAGGTCGCCGGGTGCTTCGGAAGCCGTGTCGGCGGCCCCCCGCATCGCCTGCGTCTCCGGGGCCGTCGCCGTGGCGTCGTTTCCGGCCGGTTCGCGGTCCTCGGCTGCCTCGCCGTCGACGACGCCCTGCGCGGGCACTGCGTGGTCGTTGCCGTTCGCTGCGGAGCTGGGCATCGGGGCCTCCGCCTCCTGGTCGGTGGGTCGGCCGGCCGGCCGGAGGTGCGCGGGGTCGGCGGCGGGCTCGCCGGTCGCGGGCTCGCCGTCGGTGGTGACGGATTCCGTGTCGGCCATCAGGTGTCTCCCTGGGCTGGTGCAGGCGTGGCGAGGAAGGGCGCGAGGGCGGCGGCAGATCTCCGACCGTCGTGGTGGCGGGCCGCGAAGTCCGGTCCCTGGGCTGCGATTTCGGCAGCCGAGGTGCGGTCGTCGAGGATGTTCTCCAGCACTGTGCGCAACGTGGCCGCGGTGGCGTCGAGTTGCGGGACACCACCGGCAAAGCGGGCCCGGACCTCCGGGGCCGCGTGGCCGACCACCACTCGTCCGGCGGCCATCGCCTGGGCGGCCAGGACGCCGATGTTGCCGATCGCGAGCTGGTCGACCACGACGTCCGCATCGGCGACCAGCGCGGGCATGTCGGCGGGCGGGACGCCCTCCGCGCGGCGGTACTCGACGAGGCCGCGGGCGGCCAGGTCGCCCACCACGGCATCGACCGTCGGCGAGCTCTTCAAGGTGCCCCGCGACGGCGCGTGCAGGATGACGGGCCGGGTCCGCTGCAGGGGTTCCGGACCGGGGCGCCAGGCGTCCAGGTCGACGACCACCGGCAGCCACACCGCATGAGGCCAGCGGTCGAGCACGAAGTCGAGGAGGTCCGGCGTCGAGACGAAGACCGGGCCGTCCCATTCGGCGGTGTCCGCCATGCGGGCGTCGACGCGCGGCTGCAGGTCCTGGCAGAGCGGGCTGTTCGGGTCCGCGAACGGGGAATCGGCGTACAGCTCGCGGTGCTTGCGGGGATCGCGCACGTCGGAGCCATGGAAGACCAGGCCGACGCCCAGCCCCGCGGCGCGCAGCGCATACGCGTCGCCCGAGAAGCGGCCGCTGCGCGCGGCCCGGCCGGTGAGCGCCAGGCCGGACTCCAGCAGGACGTGTGTCGCCGTGGCCACCAGGTGGCGGCGCAAAGCGAGATGCAGGGCGGCGGACTCCCATCCGGCGCTGCTCAGCAGGCGGTCCGCGGGGAACCGCAGCGGGCCTTCGCGGCGCAGGGCGAAGGTCTCGGTCGCGGTGCCGGGCAGGTGGCGTTCGACCGCCTGGGCCCACGCCCAGGCCTGCCCGGCCATGTTCGCGGGTCCGATGGCCAGCGCGGTGGCCCGCCGACCGGACTTCGTGACCGGAGCCTCGACCGGTGCGGAGACCGCCGCTTGCGGCGGGTGGATGCGGTCGGCCCGCGGTGCGGCAAGGCGTTCGAGGGTGCGCAGGGCCCGGGTGACGTCCGCGCCGGCGGGGAAGCCGGCTGCGTCGGGGCGGGCCGGGTGGTACTCGACGCGGTGTCCGCCGGCCGCGGTGTGCGAGGCGATGAGCAGGGCGACGGGGTCGCAGGCGTGCACGACGTCCGGCCGCAGGTCGTCGAGGACCGGGGCGAGGGCGACTTCGGCGTCCACGGCCTGGGGCAGTGCGGACCGCCACGTGAGCCGGGGCAGGCCGGGGAGGATGCCGCGCAGCGGCTGGCCCGGGTGCGCGGTGCGGTTCGGCCGGCCGGTGAACTCGGCGTACGTGCGGGCCGCGCGGGCCTGCGCCGGGTCGGTGCCGCGGCGCCGGTCGCGGCCGGACGCCACCGTGCGCGGGGCCGGGACGAGCAGGGTCTCGACGGCGTCCAAGGCGGCGGCCGGATGCCGGGTGCCGCCACCGGGGCCGTCCGGGTCGGGGGCGAGGACGACGGTGTCGTGGCCGTCCGCGCGCAGGGCCGCGGCGAGTGCGGCGACCTCGGGGCGCTGCGCGCCGGCGGGGGTGCCGACGAGGACGACCGCGCGGCGTACGGGTGCGGGCAGGTCGGCGCCGTCCTCGATGCCCGCGGCGGTCCGTCCACAGCCTGGGGACAACTTTTCCGGAAGCCCCGGGAGGTCCGGGGCGTCGGCGGGCGGGATCGCGGCGAAGCGGGCGGGGGGCGCCGCGGCGGTGCGCCGCGGTTCCGGGTCGAGGCCGGTCAGGCGGGTGTAGAGCGCGGCGATGTTCTCGGTCTGCCGGTCCCAGGAGTGCTCTTCGAGGAATCCCGCGGCGGAGTACGGCTTCGTGTACCGGTCCGGGTCGGCCAGCACCTTGCGCACCGCGGCCGCGAGGCCGGCGGCGTCGCCCGCCGGGAAGACCTCGCCGCAGCCCAGTTCGCGCGTGAAGGCCGCCATGGTCCGCACGTCGGACACCACGATGGGCAGCCCGGCGTGCATGTACTCGTAGTACTTCGTGATCAGCGAGATCTCGTGGTTGGGCAGGTGCCGCAGCGGGATGACCCCGACCGTCGCGGTGGACAGGTGGTCGACGACCTGCTCGGGATCCACATAGGGCACGAAGTGGAAGCGCTCGGCGACGCCCGACTCGGCGACCCGGGCCTCGAGTTCGGCGAAGTACGGGCGCCGGTCGCCGGCCACCACGACGACATGGGCGTCGGGCAGGTGGACCAGGGCCTCGGCGAGCGTGTCGACGCCGCGCTCCGGGGCCAGCCAGCCGGAGTAGACCAGCACCGGTACGCCGTCGGGCAGCCCGGCGGCCCCGCGCACCCCGCGGCCCGCGGCTCCGGACGGCCGGGCCAGGCGCGGCGCATTGGCCGCGATGGTCGGCCGGTCGCGCAGCGCATAGCGCTCGCGCAGCATGTCGGCGAGCGTGTCGGAGACGGTGACGACCCCGTCGACCCGGGTGATCAGTTCGCGTTCGAGGCCGACGTACGCGGCCTTCTGCACCGGGTCCGGGTATCCCGCTCCGGCGATGAACTCCTGGGCGTCGTAGATCATCACGGCACTCCGGCCGGCCCGGCGCGCCCGGTCGACGGCACGGGCACCCACGCCGAGCGCGGTGATGTCCTGCGCATGCACGACAGCCGGTTCCAGCGCGTCGATCTCCGGGCCGAACGCGGCCTCGAAGTCGACCAGTTGCGGCTGGGTCTCGCGCCATCCGGCGCCTTGCGCGAAGCGGCTGTACGCGGCGGCCCGGACACGGGCACCGGGCCGGGCCACGTCGGCGATCCGGGCGGCATGCCGCCGGGTGGCCTCGCGGCGCAGCATGTGCCGGGCCCGGGCGGCGGTGACCGCGGCGCCCTTGAGCGTGTGGCGCACCCGGTCGCCCGAGGACCCCAGATAGGCGCCCTCGGCGGCTTGTTCGCGGCGCAGGAAGTTGACCGCCACGCGGTCCGCGACCTCGTCCTCGCGGCTCGCGAAGCCGATCCGGCCGAGCAGGCCGCGCCGGATCCGGGCCCGGCGGTACGGCGCGACCTCGGCGGGCACCGGCACGCGGATCACCGTGGCCGCGCCGCGCGCCGGGTCGCCGAGGACGGTGGTCTCGCGGGTGCCGGTACGCGAGCGGCCGAGGACCACGACGTCCCAGCCGCGTTCGGCCATGCCGAGGGCGAGCTTCTGGATGCGCGAGTCGCCGGTGATCCAGTTCATGCGCAGCAGCACGAGCCTCGGCGCGGCGATCGGCACGGCGGCCGGTGCGGGGTCCGCGGCGGGCGCCGGGGCGGCGGGCCGGGGTGCAGGCGTCCCCATCAGCCCACCAGCCGCCCGTAGAGCCCCAGGAGTTCGGGCACCTGGGCCTCCCAGGTGTGGCGGCCGAGCAGGTCGCCGTCGTACGGCTTGCAGTACTGCTCGCGGTCGTCGAGGACCTTGCGCACCGCGGCGGCGAACGCGGCCGAGTCGCCGGCCGGGTAGACCTCGCCGATGCCGTGCTCGCGCGTGAAGGCCGCCACTTGGCGCACGTCGGAGACCACCAGCGGGAGCCGCGCGTTCATGTACTCGTAGTACTTGGTCGGCAGCGAGAGTTCATGGTTGGGCGCGTGCAGCAGCGGGACGATGCCCGCGGTCGCCGCGGCCAAGTGCCGGACGACCTGCTGCGGTTCGACATAGGGCAGGACATGCAGCCGGTCGGCCACGCCGAGCGCTTCGGCGCGCCGTTCGAGCGCGATCACGTACGAGTTCCGCGCCGTGACCGCGGCCAGGTGCACGCCGGGCAGTGCGGGCAGGGCCGCGACCGCGGTGTCCAGGCCGCGTTCCGGTGCGGTCATCCCGGCGTAGACGAGGAGCGGCACGTCCGGTCCGAGGCCGGCCGCGGCCCGCACGTCGGGTACGTCCGGGCCGTCCCCGGCGCCGAGTTCGGCGACCGTCGGGGCGTTGCGGACGACCGCGGGGCGCACCGGGAGCCGGTGGTCGGCGGCCAGCAGGTCGGCGATGGCCTCGGAGACGGTGACGACGCCGTCGGCGAGCTTGATGTACTTGCGCTCCTGCGCGGCCATCGCCGGACGGAACGCGGGGTCCCCGGCGCGCTCCCAGCCCGCGATGTACTCGTGCGCGTCGTACACGACCTGCACCGGGTGCCCCGCGGCGCGCAGTTTGAGGGCGGCGCGCACCACCAGGCCGATGGTGTCGAAGTCGTGCGCGTGCAGCAGGTCGGGCTGCAGCTCGGTGATGACCGGGGTGAACGCGGCGTCGAAGTCGACCAGTTGCGGCTGGGTCAGCCAGGCGCCACCGTCCCGGCCGAAGCCGGCCGCCAGGCGGGTCCGCAGCGCGGGCTTGCGGGCCTTGGCCGCGGCGCGCTCGTACAGCCTGCGGCGAGCCTCGATCCAGTAGCCGCGGGCCCGGTCGGCGGCGGTCAGGCCGGTCAGCCGCAGCTTCGCCGCCAGGTCGGCGCCGTCCCGTGCGGCCAGCCGGCGTTCGACCTCCAGATCGGCGCGCAGCGCGCGGCGCGTGTCGACGCGCATGCGCGCCTGCTCGCCCGAGCGGTAGCCGAAGCGGCCCGCGACGCCGCGCGGCGGATGGTCCTTGCGGTAGGTGTGCGCCGTCATGCGCAGCGGGACGCGGATCACCCGGGCATCGCCGATCAGGTACTCCTCGCGGGTGCTGCCCCGCGCCCGCCCCAGGAGCACGACGTCCCAGCCGGCCGCGGCGACGGACCGCGCGGTCTTCTGCACCCGCGAGTCGCCGTCCACGAAATTGCCGACCACCATCACCGCGACCCGACCGGCCCGCGGTGCACGCCGGTCGTGCGCTTCCGCCTGGCTCGCCTGACTCACTGCTGCGATCTCTCTCTCACTGCGGGCGCGGCCGGGGTCGGGAACCGGCCCCGGACACGCGGCCAGTTTGCCACGCGGGAGGGCTCCGACCCGGGGTCGCGCGGCGGGGTGTCGCGGACTCGCGAGAAGACTCGCGGGAGGCCCGGGGACTGCGGGACGAGGGCGGGAAGAGTGCGGGAAGCGGTCAGCCGCGCTTGCGGAGGGCGCCCAGTTTCACCCGGGCCCGCTTGCGGGCCGCGTCTATGCGGCGGATCAGCAGGTGCACGCGCGGGTTCGCCTCGACCCGGTCGCGGGCGGACCGCGGCGGGACGGTCGCGGTCAATCCGCCTTGGCGGCCCAGGGCCTGGCGGAGCCGGGAGGTCTCGGCCTCCAGCGCGGTGATGCGGCCGCGGCCTTCGACCACCGGCCAGTCCGGCCGGCCGGCCACCACCGGGACCGGCGGTTCGCGGTAGGCGTCGCGCAACTGCCGGGCGACCTGCGCCAGATCGTGGCGGCGGGCGACCCACGCCACGGACTCCTTGCGCAGCCGGGCCCGCTCGTCGGGGTCGGCGGCCAGCCGGCGTACGACCTCGCCCAGGTCCGCACCGACCGCCTCGACCACCGGGCACCCGGGTACGCGCGCCCGGTTGCGCTCGTGCACGTGCGCGACGGCGATCGCGCCGCAGGCCATCGCCTCGACCGCGACCATGCCGTGGTCGCCGATGGTCAGGCTGTCGACCACCAGGTCGGCGCGGGCGAATTCGGCCTTGACCTCGCGGTGGCTCAGCCCGGACAGCGGCCGGTACTCGACCAGGCCTTCGCCGTGCAGCGGGCGCAGCGCCGCGTCGACCAGGTGCGAGCCCTTGGTGGCGCGCTTGGACGGCAGGTGCACGACCACCGGGACGCGCGGCTCGGGGCCGCGCTCGGCGGCCCAGTCGGCGGCGTCCAGCGCGAGCGGCACGAGTTCGGCGTCCGGCACGTAGTCGAGCAGTCCGGGGGTGGACACGAAAAGCCGGTCGCAGTGCCGCCGGGCGATCTCCACCATGGCGTGGATGCGCACCTCGTCGACGACCGCGTCCTTGAGGTACGAGTCCGGCTCGCGCTCCATGTGCACGCTGCGCAGCCGCACGTCCGAGCCGTGGAAGTGCATGAAGACCTTCTTGCCCAGCGAGCGCAGCAGCGGCAGGTCCCACAGCGCGGGCAGCAGCGGTTCGTGCGCGTTGAGCAGCGAGCGGCCGTACTGGAAGTGGAAGACGTCGAAGCCGCGCACCGCGCGGTCCAGGACCTCCCAGCGGTACGCCGGGTCGGCCAGCAGCCGGTCGGCGTCCCACACCCGGTCCGGGACCAGCCCGAAGGCCGGCTCGCCGAAGCTCCACACCTCGGCGTGCGCGCCGAGCGCGCGCAGGCCGCGGGCCCATGTGCCGGGCTGCCCCGCGATGTCGCGGGGGGCGTACAGCACCCGAAGTGCCGTCATGGCGTCGTGTCTTCCGGTCAGAGGCTGGTGCCGGGAAGTGCGGCGTACACGCCGAGCAGGGCCCGCGCATCGTGCTCCCAGGAGAGCAGCGGTTCGGCCTTGCGCACGTTCCCGGCGAGTTCCGGGTAGCGGTCGCGGGCCTCGCGTATCGCGGCCGCCAGCGACGCGGCGTCGCCCGGCCGGTACAGCGTGCCCAGGCCGTGGCGGCGGACCACGCGCGCCAGTTCCTGCACATCGGTGGCGATCACCGGGACTCCCGCGCGGACCGCGTGGAAGAGCTTGTTGGGCATCGCGAGCCGGTGGTTCTCCCAGCGGTCCGAATGCGTGACCAGCGCGAGGCCGGTGCCGCGCAGCAGCGCGTCCACGTCGTCGACGGGCAGCGCGGCGCGGATCTCGGCGGGGCCGCGGTCGAGGGCGGCGAGGTAGGTGTCGTCGGACGGGCCGACCAAGGTGACCCCGAAGCCCGGCAGTTCGCGGGCCGCCGCGACGATCGTCTCGATCTCGCGGTAGGGCGCGATGCGGCCCGCGTACACCGCGCCGGAGGGGCGCTCGGGCAGCGGGACGGAGGCGGCTGCGGTGCCGGACGGGAAGGTGTTCTGCACGACGGTGACGTGCTGCCAGCCGTAGCGGTCGCGCAGCGCGTCCGCGACGCCCTCGCCGACGGTGACCACCGCGGCGGCGCGGCCGCCGAGTTCGGCTTCGAGGCGGGCCTCGCGGGCGGCGAGCACCGGGGTGGGGCGGCCCACGCGCGGTCGGCCCGACCACAGTTCGTGGGTGTCGTACACGAGCGGTACGCCGCGGCGGTCGGCCAGGTCGGCGGCCAGCCGCAGGGTGTTGAAGTCGTGCGCGTGCACGACGTCGAAGTCGCGGGCCTCGGCGTCCGGTTGCGCGGCGCGGGCCCAGGCGGCGAATGCGGAGGCGCGGTGCCGCGGCAGCAGCGCCCAGCGGGCCGCGCGTAAGTGCGGGGGCAGCGGGCGCCCGGTGCCGACCGGGGCGCCGGCCCGGGCGAAGACGGACGCGCCGCCCGCCGACGAGACGGTGACCCCGGGCGGCGGCGTCCAGTCCGCGGGCACGCCGCGGCCGATCACGTGCACGTGGTGCCCGGCACCGGCCAGCGTCGCCGCTTCGCGCACCACGCGGGTGTCGGTCGCGACGCTGGTGATGACGAGCATCAGGACGTTCACTGCCGGCCGGTCTCCCGGCCGTCGTCCCGCGGGTCCCGCGGGGCCGGTGCGGGCACGGCGCCCACCCGGTCGGCGAGGCTGCGCGGGCTGGTGAGGAAGCCGAGTGCCCAGGAGCCGTGCATGGTGGCCATGGCCACCGGCAGCCGCACCAGCGCGGCGGGCCCGATGCCCCGGCCTTCCCAGAGGGATCCGGCCACGATGCCGGCTACGTACCCGCCGGGCAGCAGCAGCGCGGGCAGGAAGCCCGCGGCACCGGCCGCGGTGCCCGCGACGACGGCGATCAGGGCAGCCGGGGCGGCCAGGTAGCGCGGGTTCACCGAGCCCTTGTGGTGCCGGGTGACGACGCGGCGCCAGCGGCCGTAGTCGAAGTACTGCCGGGCCAGCGAGCGGACCGTGGGCCGGGGCCGGTACGAGACCCGCAGCTGCGGCGAGAACCACACGAGGTGTCCGGCCTGCCGGATCCGGTAGTTCAGCTCCCAGTCCTGGGCCCGGACGAACTCCTCGTTGTAGCCGCCCATCCGGTCGAGGACCTCGCGGCGGAACACGCCGAGGTAGACGGTGTCCGAGGGCCCGGCCTCGCCGCCGGTGTGGAAGCGGGAGTTCCCGACGCCCAGCTTGGAGGTCATCGCGCGGGCCACCGCGCGCTCGAACGGCGTGGTGCCCTCGGCGTCCATGATCCCGCCGACGTTGGCCGCACCGGTGTCGCTGAGCAGCTGCACCGCGGTGCGGACGTACTCGGGCGGCAGGATGCCGTGCCCGTCGACGCGGACCACGACCGGGTGCCGGGCCACACCGATGGCCGCATTGAGCGCGCACGGCGTGCGGCCGCTCGGGTTCGGCACGGTGCGCACCCGCGGGTCCTCGGCGGCCAGCCGCGCGGCGATCTCGTCGGTGTCGTCCGTCGAGGGGCCGAGCGCGATGACCACTTCCAGTTCGCCGGGGTAGTCCTGGGAGAGCGCGCGGCGGACCGCCTCGGCCAGGTGGCGCGACTCGTTCAGGACCGGCATGACCACCGAGACCGGCGGTGCGTCCGGCAGCGGCGGCAGATCGCCCGGCCGGCCGGGCTCGGGCAGGGCGGCCTCGGGCAGGGCGGCAGCCGGTGCCGACGTGGGTTCGTGGGACATGGGCTTCATCGGAACCCGAGCGTACTGCCGATGCCCCCGGACGTTGGCACCGTCCACCGAAGAAAGCGGAGAGACCGGTTCCTGTTCGTCCCGCGGCCGGGCCGCGCAGGCCCGCAGGCGAGGCGCCGATCCGGGTCCCGGAGCCCGGCGCGCCTGCTCCGACCGCCCGCGAACGTCACCCTAAGGTGGGTAATCCGCGTCCGGGCCCGCCGAAGGACGGCAACCACGGCAATTCCGGTGTTTTCCCGGCAAATGCCACCCCGGGGCGCAACCGGTTGCCGCAGCGCCGACGTCCCTCTTTCGAGGGCCTGCCGCAGGTGCGGGCGATCGGACCGGCGGCAGGAGGGGAAGAGCAGGGCATGGCGACGCGCAGCACGGCAGGCCGTACGCAGCCCCCCGGCCCCCCGGTCCGCAGATGGGCCATGTCGGTGACCGGTTTCCTGGCCGTCCTGGTCCTGCTGACCAGCGGCATCGGCTGGGCCTGGGTCAAGTACATGGACGGCAAGCTCAACCGCGTGGACCCGTTCTCCGGTTCCGGCGACCGGCCGGACACCGGTGCGTCCGGCGACCTCAACTTCCTCATCGTGGGCACCGACAGCCGGGAAGGCGTGCCGCGCAGCACGCTCAACCAGCTGCATGCCGGCGGCGAAAGCTGCGACTGCACGGACACGATGATGATCGTCCACCTGAACGCCAAGCGGGACAAGGCGACCGTGGTGAGCATCCCGCGGGACAGCTACGTCACCTTCCCCGCGCACAAGGACAAGACCACGGGCAAGGACGCGGGCGAGTCCAAGGGCAAGATCAACGCGGCCTACACGCTGGGCGGCGCGGCCCTGACGGTCGCCACCGTCGAGCGCGCCACCAACATCCGGATCGACCACTACATAGAGGTCAACTTCCTGGCGTTCGTGGGCGTCGTGGACAAGCTCGGGGGCGTCGACATGTGCACGCCCATCCCGCTCAAGGACCCCAAGTCCGGCCTGGACCTGCCGGCCGGCACCACGCACCTGGACGGCGTGAAGTCGCTGCAGTACGTCCGGGCCCGCTACCTGTCCAGCGACCCGACCGGCGACATCGGCCGCACCCAGCGCCAGCAGAAGTTCATGAGCCAGGTGCTGGCCCGGGCCACCAGCACCGGCACGCTGACCAATCCGGTCAAGCTGCAGGGCGTCCTGGACGCGGTGTTCGGCTCGATCACCGTCGACGAGAAGCTCAGCGTCAAGGGCCTGCTCGACCTGGGCACCAAGATGAAGGGGCTGTCGAACTCCGGCGTCACGTACGCGCAGATCCCGCTCAAGACCATGGACCACCCGGTCAAGGACTGGGGTTCGACGGTGCTGTGGGACGAGCCGGGTGCGCGCGTGCTCTTCGACGCCATCCGCGACGACCGCGACGTGCTGGCCCCGCCGAAGGCGGACAAGGGCAAACCGACCGGCTCGGCGTCGCCCGGCGCGGTGGCGGTCGAGGTCGCCCCCGCCGACATCTGGCTGCAGGTCTACAACGGCACCGGCACCCAGGGGCTGGGCGGCCGGGCGCACACCGACCTGTCCGCGGCCGGGTTCAAGATGAGCGCCGCGGCCCGCGGCGGCCAGGCGCTCGGCATCACCGACGCCGCGCAGACGCTGATCCGGTACGACCCGCGCTGGGACCGCTCGGTGCAGACCGTGGCGGCCGCGCTGCCCGGTTCGCGCCTGCAGCCCGTCGAGGGCCTCGGCCGCACCATCGAGGTCGTGGTCGGCGCGTCCTACACCGGGGTCACCCCGGTCGCCGCGCCGCCTTCGCCGGGCGCCGGCGCGAGCAGCTCCGGGCCGGACCGCACCCCGGGGGCGGCTGGGACCGGCAGCCCGTCCCCCGCGATCAGCGCGACCACCGGCGACAAGGTCGTCTGCAAGTAGGGCCCGGGCCGCCCGGGCCGAGCCGGAGACCGGAAGAGAAAGAGGGTCAACAAGCGGACACAGCCGTACCAACCAGGCCACAGATGTGTCCTGGGCCGGTACGGGGTTTGCCCGGCATGCCCGCGCGGTGGCAGTTTCGTATCCATGAACTCATGGCCGCCCGGATGGGCCGAGGATGACGGGCTGCGCGGGGGCCCGCGCCGCGACGGACGGGACACCCCGCCGTCCGGGCCGGCCGGCACGCCCGAGGCCGAGCCGACGGCGGTGCTGCCCCGGGACCGCTACGGCCGCCCCATAGCCCCGCCCGGCACGCTGCCGGACCGCCCGGCCGGCACCATCCCGGCACCGGGCAGCCCGGGCGCGCAGCAGTCCGGCCCCGGCGTGCCGCCGCGCCCCGCGGCCGCGCCCGGTTCGCCGGACGCGCAGCCCACCCAGGTCATGCCGGGACGCGGCCAGTCCGGATACCCTCCGCAGCCGCCTCTGCACCAGGCCGCGGCACCCGCCGCACCGGCGTCCGACCCCGTGGCCCCGCCGCCGCGGCCTGCCACCCGTCCTGCCGGTCCCGACCGGCCCGACGGCCCCGGCGGTCCGGACGGACCCGGCGGCCCGCGCCGCCCCGGCGAGGGCGGTCCGCGGCGCCGCGCCGCGGGCCCGCCGAACTGGAAGAAGCGCATCCTGATCGGCGTGACGGTGTTCCTCGCCGTCGTCCTGCTCTTCCTGACCGGCACCTACTTCTGGCTGGACTCGAAGATCCGCCACGAGGACGTGCTGCGGAACTACGAGGGCCGCCCGGCCGCGACCGCGGGCACCACGTGGCTGATCGTCGGCTCGGACAGCCGCGAAGGCCTGTCCAAGGAGGAGAAGAAGGACCTCAAGACCGGCAACGCCGCGGGCAAGCGCACCGACTCGATGATGCTGCTGCACAAGGGTGAGGGCGGCACCACGCTCATCAGCCTGCCGCGCGACTCGTACGTGCAGATCCCGGCGTACGACGGCGGCAAGACCCCGGTCAAGGCGCAGAAGAACAAGCTGAACGCGGCCTACGCGCTCGGCGGTGCGCCGCTGCTCGCGCAGACCGTCGAGATGGCCACCGGGATGCGCCTGGACCACTACGCCGAGGTCGGCTTCGGCGGCTTCGTGGGCATCGTCGACTCGCTCGACGGCGTGGACATGTGCCTCAAGACGCCGATCAAGGACGAGAAGTCCGGTGCCGACCTGCCTGCCGGCTGCCAGACGCTCAACGGCCAGCAGTCGCTGTCGTTCGTGCGCGCCCGCTACTTCGACCCGACCTCGGACCTCGGCCGCATGCAGCGCCAGCAGCAGTTCCTCGCCGCGCTGGCGCACAAGGCCAAGTCGCCGTCGGTGCTGCTCAACCCGTTCAAGGGCTTCCCGATGGCGGACGCCAGCCTGGGTGCGGTGATCGTCGACGACGACTCGGGGATCTTCGACCTGTACGGGCTCTTCAAGGACATGGGCTCGCTGTCCGGCGGGAGCGGCGGCACCATCACCGTCCCGATCAAGAACCCGGACTTCAAGTCCCCGGTCGGATCCGCCGTCCAGTGGGACGACGCCAAGGCGAAGGCGCTGTTCGACGCCCTGCGCGCGGGGCAGCCCGCACCGCGCTGACCGCGCACCGGGAACCACCCTGGATCCACCTCTTGGATCCAGGGTGGATCCACCCCGTATCCCGGTGGCTTCCTGTCGGCCGGACAGGACATCATCGACAGCCATGAGCAACGCAGACGCCGACCGCGCGACTCCCCCGGCCGCCGACCACACGTTCCAGGTCGACCTGCGCGGTCTCGTCGACCTGCTGTCCCACCACCTGTACTCCAGCCCGCGCGTCTACCTGCGCGAACTGCTGCAGAACGGGATCGACGCGATCACCGCCCGGCGGGCCGCGGACCCGGCCGCGCCGGCCGCGATCCGGCTCACCGCGGCCGGCGGCGGGCTGCGCGTCGAGGACTCCGGCATCGGCCTCACCGAAGAGGACGTCCACCGGTTCCTGGCCACCATCGGCCGCAGCTCCAAGCGCGATGCGCTGGAGACCGCCCGGCGCGACTACCTCGGCCAGTTCGGCATCGGCCTGCTCGCCTGCTTCGTGGTCGCCGACGAGATCACCGTGGTGACCCGCTCGGCGGGCACCCCGGACGCCCCGCCGGTCGAGTGGCGGGCCCGCGCCGACGGCCGCTACGCGGTTCGCGTACTGCCCGCCGACGCGCGCCCCGAGCCGGGCACCACGGTGCTCCTCACGCCGCGTCGCGGCAGCGAGGAGTGGTTCGCCGCGGACCGCGTGCTCGACCTGGCCCGGGACTTCGGCGGCCTGCTGCCGTACGACATCACGGTCGCCGACGAGACCGGCCGGACCAGCCTGGTCACCGACACCCCGGCGGTATGGGACCGCGAGTACCCGACCCCGGAGTCCCGGCACTCCGCGCTCGCCCGCTACTGCACCGAGACGCTCGGCTTCGCCCCGCTGGACGTCATCGACCTGTCCGTCCCGCTCGCGGGCGTGCGCGGCGCCGCCTTCGTCCTGCCCTCCGCGGTCAGCCCCGCGATGCGCGGCAAGCACCGCGTGCACCTCAAGGGCATGCTGCTCACCGAGTCGGCCGACACCCTGCTGCCGGACTGGGCGTTCTTCGTGCGCTGCGCGGTGGACACCGAGGCGCTGCGGCCGACCGCCTCGCGCGAGAGCCTGTACGACGACGAGGCGCTGGCCGCGGTGCGCGACGCCCTCGGAGCGGGCCTCCGCAGCTGGCTGACCGGGCTGGCCGCGCACGAACCCGAGCGGCTCGGCCGGTTCCTCGCGGTGCACCACCTCGGCGTGAAGGCGATGGCCCGGCACGACGACGAGCTGCTCGAACTCATGCTGCCCTGGCTGCCGTTCGAGACCACCGACGGCCGGGTGAGCCTCGACGAGTTCGCCGGCCGGCACCGGGTCGTGCACATCACCGACACCGTCGAGGAGTTCCGGCAGATCGCCCCGATCGCCGCGGCCGCCGGACTCGGCGTGGTCAACGGCGGCTACACGTACGACGCCGACCTGGTGGGCCGGCTGCCGGCGCTGCGCCCCGGGACGGTCGTCGACCGGCTCGACCCCGACACCGTCACCGCGCACCTCGACCCGGTCGACCCGTTCGTGGAACTGGCCGCCGGGGACTTCCTGGCGCTGGCCCGCACGGTGCTCGCACCGCTGGAGTGCGAGCCCTCGCTGCGCACGTTCCACCCGGTCGCGGTGCCCGCGCTGCTGCTGGACGGCCGCGACGAGCGCAACGAACGCACCCGCGCGCAGGCCGAATCGGCCGCGGCGAGCGCGGGCGACGACCTGTGGGCCGGCATCCTCGGCGCGCTGCGCGGCGACGCCCCGCAGGCGCGCCTGGTGCTCAACCACCTCAACCCGCTGGTGCGCCGCATCCTGACGGTGCCCGACGAGGAACTGGCCCGGACCACGGTCGAGGGACTGTACGGGCAGGCGCTGCTGCTCAGCCGCCGCCCGCTCTCCGCGCAGGAGAGCACGCTGCTGAACCGGTCGTTCCTGGGGCTGCTGGAGCGCGCGGTGGACAACACGGCAGGCGGGGCGGCAGCCGACCCGGCCGGCCCGGCCGACGAGAAGTGACGGGGAGCGGCATGTTCGACGAAATCACCGACGAGGACTCCTTCTTCGCCGCCTACACGGCGAACGACGACCAGCCGTACGGCATACCGCGCACCGCACGGG
Source organism: Yinghuangia soli (assembly GCF_021502675.1). Classification (GTDB taxonomy): domain Bacteria; phylum Actinomycetota; class Actinomycetes; order Streptomycetales; family Streptomycetaceae; genus Yinghuangia; species Yinghuangia soli. The sequence continues at coordinate 19,093 of NZ_JAKFHA010000037.1, read as the reverse complement.
CCGAGGCCCTGGTCGACGCGGCCGCGCGCCTGGACCGCCCGCAGCTCCTGGCGTACAGCCTGGTCGGCGCGATCAAGGCCTACAACTACGGCGGCGAGTCGCCGAAGAGCCCGGTGGCGATGGCCCGGCTGCTGCGGCTGTACGACGAGCAGCCCGGCGAGTTCGACGAGCGGCTCACCCACCTGCTGTTCTGGTATCTGAAGTGGATCACCAGCTCGCTGCTCGCGGTCCCCGAGGTGCCGCTCGCCACAATCCGCGGCTACCAGGCCGAGATGGAGCGCCGCTACCGCACCGCCGGGCACAGCATGCGGCCGGTGCACCAGAACGCCTTCTACCTGGCCCGGCACGTCGGCGACGACGACGCCGCACAGCAGGCCTTCACCGCGTGGCTGGCCGCGGACCGCGAGGAACTCGCGGACTGCGACGCGTGCGAGCGGCGCACCCAGGGCCGCTGGCTCATGGGCAGGGGCGACGACGCGGGCGCCCTGGACCTGTTCGCCCCCACGCTGGCCGGTGCGCTGTCGTGCGCCGAGGAACCCCAGTACACGCTGGGCGCTTCGCTGCTCCCGCTGGTCCGGCTCGGCCGGGCCGACGAGGCCCGCGGCCACCACCTGCGCGGCTACCGCAAGGTGCGCGGCAAGGTCAGCACCTACAGCACGGTGGCCGAGCACATCGAGTTCTGCGCGCTGACCGGCAACGAAGGCCGCGGCGCGGAGATCCTCGCCGAGCACCGCGGCTGGCTCGCCCGGCCCGCCAGCGACCTCCTGGACCACCTGGGCTTCCTGGAAGGCGCCGCGGTACTGCTGAACCGGCTGACCGCGACCGGGCACGGCCGCATGCCGGTCGCGGACGTACCCGGCACCGACGGCACGGCGGCCGACCTGCTCGCCTTGTGCCGCTCCGAAATGGAGTCGCTGACCGCCCGGTTCGACACGCGCAACGGCACGGACGCGGTCACCCGCCGCATGCACGAGCGGATCGGTCAGGAGCCGCTGGCCGAGCGGCTGGTGCTGGGCGTGCGTTCGGTGCTGCCCGCACCGCGGACGGCTCCGCCCGCGCCCGCGGCACCCGCCGCGGCACCCCCCGCGGCCCTCGGCCTCGAAGAACTGGCCGCCCGAGCCAAGGACTTGTACGACCAGGCCCACCCGGACATGAGCGAGGCGTGGCGGCAGTACGCCGAGGCGGCGAACGCCGCAGGCAAGGAACTCCCGCTCCACGACGCCGCCATGGTGCACGTCGACAGCGCGTACCAGGCGCGGCTGCGCGACGACTACCGCGAGTCCGCCGCCTGGGAGGACCAAGCGGCGGAGATGTTCGACGCCGCGGGTTCGCCCGCGGAGGCCGCCGCCTCGCAGGCCATGAGCCGGCTCTCGCTGTTCCTGGGAGCGCAGCACGACCGCGCCGGGCACAGCGGCACCGACGCGGCCGGTCCGCAGCCCGCGACCGTGGTGCCGCTGCCGGACTTCTCCGACCTTGCCGCCCGCACCGCCGCACTCGCCGCGGACGACCCCGCGCACCTGCGCAGCCACTTCCGGGTGCTGCGCTGCTCCGCGGTGGTGCAGTTGGCCTCGCTGAGCAGCGCCGAGGAGGAGCAGCCGACCGCCGGGGCCCGGCTGGCCGAAGCGGTGGACGCGGTGGCAGACGCAGCGGACCGCAGCGGTCTCGCGCAGCACCGGATCACCGCGTACGAACTCCAGGGCCAAGTGGCGCTGCAGCGCGGGGACCACGACACCGCCCTCGCCGCTTTCGGCACCGCGGTCGAGCTTGCGGACAAGGCGGGGCGCCCCTGGGATGCGCTCCATGCCCGGGGCATCCGCGGCCAGTTGCTGTTGGCGTTCCGGTCCGCCGAGGAAGCCGAACCGGACCTGCGCAGCGCCGCCGACCTCGCCGACACGTACCCCTCCGTCGGCATCCCGTCCGGGCCGCTGCGTGCGGACCTCGCCAAGGCGCTCGCCGGGCAGGGCAGGTTCGAGGAGTCCGTGGAGCAGGCGAGCCGGGCGGCGGACTGGTGCGATGCGCACGACGCCCCCGACCTGGCCGCGAACTGCCGGATGGGCATGGCGCACGCACTGCTCCGGCTGGGCCGCCCCGCGGATGCTGCGGCCGTCGCGGAGGAGACCCTGCCGGAGGTCGAGCGGCTCGTCGGGCCGGACGACCCGGCACCGCTGATGGAGAGCTACTGGCTGCTGGGCAGCTGCCTCCAGCAGATCGGCGAGGCGGCCGGTGCCGCGCACGCCTTCGCCCGGGCCGCCGGGTACGCCGACCGGAGCGCCGACACCGAGACCCGCATGCAGCTCACCTCCGAGGCCGCGCACGCGCTGGCCCAGGCGGGCGCGCACACGGAGGCCGAACTGGCCTTCGGCCGCGGCATGGAGCTGCTGCGGGAGCTGGGCCTGACCGGCGGCCTGGTCCGGATGCTGCGGGCGTCCGCGTGGAACCTCCTGGAGGGCGCGGGTCGGGAGGTCCCGGAGGCCACCGCGGACGCCGTCCTGGCCCGGTTCGCCGAGGCGGACCAGGTGGTCGCGGCGGCCCCGGGCGACACCGGCGAGTTCGACCGCGGCCAGGAGCTGATGTACACGCGCACCCAGACCGCCGACGCCCTGACCCGGCTGGGCCGGTACCCGGAGGCGGTCGAGGCGGCGGGCAGCGAGGCCGAGCGGCTGGCCGCAGGGCTGCCGCGGCATGCCGAGGAATACGCCGAGATGGCGAGCCTGGCCGCCCCGGTGGAGGCCTACGGCCTGGACCGCCCGCACGCGGCCCGGGCACGGCTGGACGCAGCGGCCGCATCCCTCTCCGCGGTCGGCTGCCCCGCCCCGGCCGAACGCCTCCGGGCGGTGCGGGCGCAACTGCCTCCGGCTCCGGACGCGGAGGGCTAGGCGCCCGCCTGCTCAGGGTCCGCCCTGATTCGGGCCCGGTCCCGGGCGGCAGACTCCGCAGCCCGGGACCATGGACTCATGCTCAAGCGGATTCCGTTCGACCCCGATGCCCACCTGCTGCACGGTGCCGGCCTGGCCGGCTGGCGCCGGGCGCGCGCCGAGGTGCTGCGCACCCATGGACCGTCCGCCGCCCCCGACGCCTGGGTCGTGATCGGGGTCGGCCCGCAGCCGGTCCGCCTGCTGGTGGATTGACTCGCGGACCGCGGGATCGACTGGAACCCCTTCGATCCGCGCGATATCCGCCTGTCCGTCCACCGACGGCTGAACAGCGAGGGCGGGCCCGTCTCCCCGCCGGCCGCGCACTGCACGGTCCGGATCCGGGCTGCGGCACTCGCGCACCTCGGGCTGCTTCGCGAGCAGCCGCCCCCGCCGCACGGGTCCGCGCCGGGCTGGTGGCGGGCCGAGGCGGGGCGCCGATGGCAGTGGTGACCCGGACCCGAGCCCGGTGATTCATCCCTTTGGCCGGAAACCGCCGGAAGGTGCGCCCGGTATTACCGACCTTTGGACCATCCCCCGGAGTATCTCGTCCGTCAGTGCGGCGGGCCCGGCGCGGCTACGATTCCGGGTAGCAGAACGGCCGGTTCGACAATGCCTGGAGGGCAGCGTGGCAGCACTTCGCGTCACCGTGATCGGCACCGGCTACCTCGGTGCGACGCACGCGGCGTGCATGGCCGAGCTGGGCTACGAGGTGATCGGCGTCGATGCCGACCCCGACAAGGCGGCCACCCTGCAGGCCGGCCGCGCACCCTTCTACGAGCCCGGCCTCGACGATCTGCTGGCCCCGCACATCGCGTCCGGGCGCCTGCGCTTCACCACCTCCGCGCAGGAGGCCGCCGAGTTCGGCGACGTGCACTTCGTCTGCGTCGGCACCCCGCAGCGCAAGGGCGAGTTCGCGGCCGACACGAGCTACCTCGATGCGGCGATCGACGCGCTCGCCCCGCACCTGACGAAGCCCTGCCTGGTGGTGGGCAAGTCCACCGTGCCGGTCGGCACCGCATCCCGGCTGGCCACCCGCCTGGCCGAGCGCGCCCCGGTCGGCGAGGCCGCCGAGCTGGCCTGGAACCCGGAGTTCCTGCGCGAGGGCCACGCCATCGAGGACACCTTGCGCCCGGACCGCCTGGTGGTCGGGATCCGCTCGGCGGCCGCCGAGGCGAAGCTGCGCGAGGTGTACGCCCCGCTCATCGACGCGGGCGTGCCGTTCCTGACCACCGACTTCGCGACCAGCGAGCTGGTCAAGGTGTCCGCGAACGCCTTCCTGGCCACCAAGATCTCGTTCATCAACGCGATGGCCGAGGTCTGCGAGGCCTCCGGTGCCGACGTCACCCAGCTCGCCAAGGCGCTGTCGTTCGACCCCCGGATCGGCGGGCTCTTCCTCAATGCCGGGCTCGGCTTCGGCGGCGGCTGCCTGCCCAAGGACATCCGGGCCTTCATGGCCCGGGCCGGCGAGCTCGGCGTCGACCAGGCGCTGACCTTCCTGCGCGAGGTCGACGCGATCAACATGCGGCGCCGCTTCAAGCTGGTCGACGTGGCCCGCGAGGCGTGCGGCGGCGGCTTCCTGGGCCGCCGCGTGGCGGTGCTGGGCGCGGCCTTCAAGCCGGAGTCCGACGACATCCGCGACTCGCCCGCGCTCAACGTCGCCGCCCAGGTGCAGCTGCAGGGCGGCGAGGTGACCGTCTACGACCCCAAGGCGACCGACAACGCGCGCAAGATGTACCCCGGCCTGGGCTACGCCGACAGCGCGTTCGACGCGGCCCGCGGCGCCCATGTGGTGCTGCACCTGACCGAGTGGCGCGAATTCCGCGCCATCGACCCAGCCGAGCTGGGCGCCGTGGTCGCCGAGCGCCACATCATCGACGGCCGCAACGCCCTCGATCCGGCCGTGTGGCGGGCCGCAGGGTGGACTTTCCGCGCACTCGGACGGCCCTGACCGCGTGCCGTCCTGTGGTGGGACGGCACTCCTCAAGGCACGATGACCGCATGGCATATGTCGCAGACGGGGTCGTCACCGACGACACCGCGATCCGGGACCTGCTCATCACCAACAAGACCTGGGCGGTCGTCGGCCTGAGCTCGAACATGGCCCGCCCGGCATGGGGCGTGGCCGGCTTCCTCAAGGGCCATGACAAGACGATCGTGCCGGTGCACCCCCGGGCCGAGAGCGTGCACGGCGAGCGCGGCTACGGCATGCTCGAAGAAATCCCGTTCCCGGTCGACGTCGTCGACGTGTTCGTCAACGCCGATCTGGCCGGGCCGGTCACCGCGCAGGCGATCGCGATCGGCGCCAAGGCCATCTGGTACCAGCTCGGCGTCGTCAACGAGGACGCCATCAAGCTGGCCGTCGAGGCCGGCCTCCAGGTCGTCGTGGACCGCTGCCCGGCCATCGAATGGCCGCGGCTGATCGGCGCCTGATCGGCGCCTGACCGGAACAGGCCGGGAATGGGCCGGGAACCGCTCTCGCCCGGACCGCCGCCGAGGCGCACGATGGACAGGCGTACCAGGCGGCTCCAGCAGTACCACCCCGATCCCGAGATTCACCGAGATCCCCAGGATCCCCAAGACCGCGAGGGGCACAGCATGCCGTACGGCGACGACGCGACGATCCGGCGCATCCTCTCCCACCGCACGTGGGCGGTCGTCGGCCTCAGCACCAACTCGCACCGGGCGGCGTTCGGGGTCGCCGCCCACCTCCAGCAATGGGGCAAGCGCATCGTTCCGGTGCACCCCAAGGCGGAGACGGTGCACGGCGAGCGCGGCTACGCGTCGCTGGCCGACATCCCGTTCCCGGTCGACGTGGTCGAGGTCTTCGTGAACTCCGACCTCGCCGGGGACATCGCCGACCAGGCGGTCCGGATCGGCGCCAAGGCGGTGTGGTTCCAGCTCGACGTGGTCGACCGGGCCGCGTACGCGCGCACCACGGCGGCCGGCCTCGACATGGCGATGGACCGGTGCGCCGCGGTCACGCTGCAGCGCATCGGCATGACCAGCGCCGTCTGAGCCGACCGGTCCGGCCCGGTCGAGCCGGACCGGACCGGGCACCGGGTCAATCGGGCACCGGGTCAGTCGGCGACGCGCTCGCGGAGCTTGCGGCCCTTCTCGGTGGCCTGCGCCTTGAGCTCGGCCTGGAAGTCGGTCATCCGGGCCAGCAGTGCGGGGTCGTGCGCGGCCAGCATGCGCACCGCGAGCAGGCCCGCGTTGCGGGCGCCCGCGATGGAGACCGTGGCGACCGGGACCCCGGCCGGCATCTGCACGATGGACAGCAGCGAGTCCATGCCGTCGAGGTACTTGAGCGGCACCGGCACGCCGATGACCGGCAGCGGGGTCACCGAGGCCAGCATGCCCGGCAGGTGCGCGGCGCCGCCGGCGCCCGCGATGATCGCCTTCAGGCCCCGCCCGGCCGCCTCCTGGCCGTACGCGATCATCTCCTGCGGCATGCGGTGCGCGGAGACCACGTCGGCTTCGTAGGCGATGCCGAACTCGTCCATGACCTCGGCGGCGGCCTTCATGACCGGCCAGTCGGAGTCCGAGCCCATGACGATGCCGACGACCGGGCGGCCGTCCGTAGCAGCGGCGGTCGTGTCGGCGGTCATTCGGTGATGCTCCCTCGCAGATAGGCCGCGGCGTGCCCGGCACGCTCGCGTACGTCGTCCAGGTCGTCGCCGCAGACGGTGACGTGCCCGACCTTGCGGCCCGGCTTCACGTCCTTGCCGTACATGTGCACCTTCACGCCCGGGTCGCGGGCCATGACGTGCAGGTACGCGTGGTACATGTCCGGGTAGTCGCCGCCCAGGACGTTGACCATCACGGTCCACTTGGCGCGGGCCCGCGGGTCGCCGAGCGGCAAGTCCAGGACGGCCCGCAGGTGGTTCTCGAACTGCGAGGTCACCGCGCCGTCGATGGTCCAGTGGCCGGAGTTGTGCGGCCGCATGGCCAGCTCGTTGACCAGGATCCGCCCGTCCCGGGTCTCGAACAGCTCGACCGCGAGGTGCCCGGTCACGCCCAGCTCGCCGGCGATGGTCAGCGCGATGCGCTGGGCCTCGGTGGCGCGCTCCTCGGACAGGTCCGGGGCGGGCGCGATGACCTCGTGGCAGATGCCGTCCACCTGGACCGACTCGACGACCGGGTACGCCACCGCCTGGCCGTGCGGCGAGCGCACCACGCAGGCGGCCAGCTCGCGGGCGAAGTCGACCTTCTCCTCGGCGAGGACCGGGACGCCGGCCTGGAACGGCACCTCGGCCTGCGCGGCGTCGCGGACAACCCACACGCCCTTGCCGTCGTAGCCGCCGCGCACGGTCTTCAGCACGACCGGCCAGCCGCCCACCTCGTCGGCGAACGCGGCCACGTCGGCCGGGTCGGCCACGATCCGGTTGCGCGGGCACGGCACGCCGATGGCGGCCAGCTTCTCGCGCATGACGCCCTTGTCCTGGGCGTGCACGAGCGCGTCCGGGCCGGGGCGCACCTTGGTGCCGTCCGCCTCCAGGGCCCGCAGGTGGCCGGTGGGGACGTGCTCGTGGTCGAAGGTGAGGACGTCGCAGCCGCGCGCGAAGGCGCGCAGGTCCTCCAGGTCCGCCTCGTCGCCCAGGAAGACGTCGCCGACCACCTGGGCCGCGGACTCCTCGGGCGCGGCGGCGAGGACGCGCAGACGGACACCGAGCGGGATTGCGGCCTGTTGGGTCATGCGGGCGAGCTGGCCGCCGCCGACCATGCCGACGATCGGGTATGTCACAGGGACCAAGGGTATCCGGCCGTTCCGGACCCGCCGACCGCGCGGTCCCCGGGCCGTCCCGGCGCGGTCCTGGGGCGGGCAGCAGGCGGGCGGAAAGCCCCGCGGGGCAGGGCGTGCGGCGCCCGGGAGGCGGGCGCCGGGCGCCCGCGCGGTGTGTGCGGGGCGTGTAAAGACTGTGCAACAAGCCCGTCACCTGCGCGCCGGGGCCGGGACAGGTAGCGGCTACCCTCGTCAGGTGAGTCGTCTGTGCAGTCAGGAGAACCGGTGAGTGCCGCCCCCGCGGATCCCCATGCCCAGGCGGGGCGCCGAGGCCGGTTCCGGACCGAGGTGACGCAGTTCCTGCTCGCCGGCGGCCTGGCCTACGCAGTCGACGTCGCGGTGTTCAATCTGTGCCTGTTCCTCGGGCTGGACGCGGTGACCTCGAAGGTCGTCTCGTCGGTGCCGGCCACCATCGTGGCGTACATCGGCAACCGGTACTGGACGTACCGGCACCGCGAGCGCACCGGCGTGGGACGCGAGTACACGAAGTTCTTCGTCTTCAGTGCGATCGCCGCGGCGATCCAGGCCGGATGCGTGTTCGTCTCGCATCACCTGATGGGCTTCACCTCCCCGCTCGCCGACAACATCTCGGGCAACATCGTGGGTATGGCCTTGGGAACCCTGTTCCGCTTCTGGGCGTTCCGTACCTTCGTGTTCAAGCACAAGAGTCCGGAGGCATCGCCCACCGTGGATCCCGCGTTGTCCGGCGCCGGCGGCGCCCAGTGAAGGCTCTGCGCGCCTTGTACGGGCGGTTCGAACACCTGGTCCACGAAACGCTGAAGTTCGGCGCGGTGGGCGGCTTCGGCGTGATCGTGAACATCCTGGTGTTCAACGTCTGCCTCTACCAGCTCGACCTGGCGCCGGTGCGCTCGTCGATCATCTCCACGGCGGTCGCGATCGGGGTCAACTACCTCGGCAACCGCTTCTGGGCGTTCCGGCACCGCAAGTCCGCCGACCAGCGCCGCGAGCTCGTGCTGTTCCTGCTGTTCAGCGGGGTGGGCATGGCGATCGAGGCCGGTGCCGTGGCGATCTCGCACTACCTGCTGGACTTCACCAGCACCAAGGCCGACAACATCGCCAAGTACGCGATCGGCCTGCCGCTGGGCACGCTGTTCCGGTTCTGGTCGTACCGCACCTGGGTCTTCACCGGCACGCACGCCGCGCAGCTGGACTCCGAGGCGGCCCGGCTGGTCGAGGAAGAGTCCACGCCAACCGGCCGCTGAGGCCCGCAACGCGGCCCGTGCCTACTCCGGGTCGCGCGGCTTGGCGCCCAGGAAGACCGCGAACACCGGCGGCCGCAGCTGCAGCAGCTCCAGGCGGCCGCCGTCCGCCTCGGCCAGGTCCCGGGCCACCGCGAGGCCGAGACCCGTGGAGTTCCGGCCGCTGACCGCGCGCTCGAAGACCCGGGCGCCGAGCACGTCGGAGACGCCGGTGCCCTCGTCCTCGACCTCCACGACCACCGAGGTGCCGGTACGGCGGGTCCGGATGGTCACCGTGCCGTCGCCGTGCATGAGCGCGTTCTCCAGCAGCGTGGCCAGCACCTGCGCGAGCGCGCCCGGGGTGGCGACCGCCTCCAGGCCCGGTTCGCCGGCCACCCGGATGGCCCGGTGCGCGCCGGCCACCGCGGGCCGCCACTCGTCGACCTGCTGGCGGACCACGTCGTCGACCCGGACGGTCACTGCGGACGCGGTCCGCGGGTCGCGGCCGGCCGGGCCGCGGCGGCTGCTCGTCAGCAGCCGCTCCACCACATCGGTCAGCCGCTCCACCTGGGAGAGGGCGATGGCCGCCTCCTCCTTGACGATGGCCGGGTCCTCGGTGGCGATGATCTCCTCGAGCCGCATCGACAGCGCGGTGAGCGGGGTGCGGAGCTGGTGCGAGGCGTCCGCGGCCAGCCGCCGCTCGGCGGTCAGCATGCGGGCGATGCGCTCGGCGCTCTGGTCCAGCACCTCGGCGACCCGGTCCAGCTCGGGCACGTCGTAGCGGCGCTGCCGCGGGCGCGGGTCGCCGGAGCCGAGCCGCTCGGCGGTCTCCGCGAGGTCGGTGAGCGGGCGGGCCAGGCGGCGGGCCTGCCAGACCGCGAGGGCGGTCGCGGCGGCCACCGCAAGCAGTGCGACGCCGAGGATCAGCAGGAGCGACTCGCGGACCTGGCGGGTGACGCGGTCCCGGGACTCCGAGACGGTCACCGTCTCGCCGAATTCGCCCGTCATCGTCACGTCGAAGGACTTGCCCTCCGGCTTGGCGCCGAACTCCAGCGGGGGGCGGCCGGGCAGCGCGATGGTGGCGTACCGGGGGCCGGTGACCTGGCGGGCCAGCAGCGCGACGTCCGGCTCCTCGCCCGCGGCGAGGCGCAGCTCGACGGTCTCCAGGAGCCGCGCGGCCTCCGCCTTGAGATTGTCGCGAGCGGTGGTCTCGATCGCGTTGGTCTCGACGAATGCCAGCGGGATGCCGAGCACGGCCACCACGACGAGCACCACGCCGAGGGTGGTGTTGATGAGCCTGCGACGCACGGATGCAGCCGTTCCTGGTGTCCTTCCGAGGCGCTTCGGTCAGCTCTTCTCGAAACGGAAGCCGACCCCGCGCACGGTGGTGATGTAGCGGGGGTTGCCCGCGTCGTCGCCGAGCTTCTTGCGCAGCCACGAGATGTGCATGTCGAGGGTCTTGGTGGAGCTCCACCACGTGGTGTCCCACACCTCGCGCATGAGCTGATCGCGCGTCACCACGCGGCCGGCATCGCGCACCAGGACCCGGAGGAGGTCGAACTCCTTGGCAGTGAGCTGGAGTTCCTCCTCGCCGATCCAGGCGCGGTGCGAGTCGACGTCGATCCGTACGCCGTGCACCCCCTTGTCGACCTCGACGGCGCCGCGGCGCAGCAGCGCGCGCACCCGGGCCAGAAGTTCGGCGAGCCGGAAGGGCTTGGTGACGTAGTCGTCGGCGCCGGCGTCGAGCCCGACCACGGTGTCGACCTCGTCGGCCCGGGCGGTGAGCACCAGGACCGGGAAGCCGTGGCCCTCGGCGCGCAGCCGGCGGCAGACCTCGAGGCCGTCCATGCCGGGCAGCCCGAGGTCCAGGACCAGGAGGTCCACTCCGCTCTGCGCGGCGCATTCGAGGGCCGTCGGCCCGTCCTCACGCACCTCGACGTCGTAGCCCTCACGGCGCAGAGCGCGGGCCAGGGGTTCGGAGATGGAGGCGTCGTCCTCGGCGAGCAGTACGCGGGTCATGGCCCGATCGTAGAACTCTTCGGCACGCGGGTCCCGCACCTGCCCCGTACCCGTGCGCCCGGAATGCGCGCGGAACGCCTGTCAGGAACGGAAATACCGCAAGATCTCGTGACAACTTCCGCAAATGCCGGACAGCCGGATGATCTCCCCTCACGCTCCGTCACCCGCTCCGTCACCCGCTCCGGACGCACGCCGGGCGGGCTCCGGCACCGCGGAGCCCGCCCGCTCCGTGCAGGTTGCTCAGCTGACGGTCAGCGTGGGGCTCACCGAAACGATCTCCAGGGTGCTCGCGCTCCCGTACGTGGCCCAGATACCGAGCTTGACCCGGTACGAGCCGCCGGGGACGGAGGCGGCCTGCGGGGTGTACCCGCCGACGCTGCCGCTCGTCTGGGCCGCGGTCAGGCAGCCTGCGGCCGGCATCTCCGACACCGTCTCCTCCGACCCGTTCGGGTTGACCTTGACGATGATCTGGTACCAGCCGCAGAACGACCACGCGGAGGGCGTCGCACTCTTGAAGGACAGCCAGCTGCTGCCGATGAGCTCGTTGCTGTTGCCCACGATCAGGCAGGCGTTGCCCGTCGTGTTCGGGTCGATCGACGTCGCACTCGGAGTGGCGCAGCTGTAGACGGTCGCGGACGCCGACGGTGCGGCCATCCCCAACGCGGCGACAGTTCCCCCGGCAACGGCCAACGACGCCACTAGCTTTCGCATACGCATGGATTCTCCCTGGCAGTCTCGCGGTTCTCGGACATGGAACACGAAGTGCAGGAATTGCCTGCGCGCCGAAAATCGGGAGGCCGGGCCGAATGCGCCCATGCCGAATGAACTGCCATGCGTTCCGGCTCCCCCGATACCGACTGGCACAGTAGAACTCGTTCTAACCAACGAGTTCGTCATAGTTGGCCAGCCGGCACCGGAGAAGTCAAGGGACGCCCGCGTCCCATTCCCAAAAGGCATGGGACGACGGGCCGTTCCCGGTTCCGCTCAGGAGAGCGAGAGGGTCACCTTGGCGGTGTAGGTACCGGCCAGCTGGAACGAGGGAACAGCAAGGGTGAAGGCCGCGTTGCCGGCGAACTCGCCACCGGTGACCTGGCCGGCGCCCTTGGCGTCCTGCGAGCACAGCGTGGAGTTGTCGACCACCGCGTTCGCACCCGACTTCACCGCGGACGGCGAGTCCGGGTTGGTCACGGTGCAGTTCGGGGTCCACTTGAACGACGACTTCGAGATGGTGCCGCCGGTGTCCGAGGTGAAGTCGGACGTCTTGGCGGTCAGCGACCAGCCCTTGGTCGAACCACGGAAGTCCTGGATCGCGACGGTGTTCAGCACACCGGTCATCGTCTGGGGCTTACCGTTGATCGTGATCGGCGACAGCGTCACACCCGCACTGGCCTGCTGCATCGCCAGCGGACCCGGGAGAACGTCACCGCCCGGGGTCTGGTCCAGGTCGCCCGGCTTGCTCGACGGGATGACCGTGAAGGGCAGACCTGCGTTGTTCGCGGGCGGGAGGCCCTCGGACACCGCGATCATCGTGGTGTTGTCCTTGGTGACGGTCAGGACGCCGGAGACCTTGCCGTCGGCACCCACCGTCGCCTGGATCGCGTCACCGGTCGGCGCCTGGCCCGCGAGGCCCAGGATCGTCACGGTGGCACCCGGGGTGTAGTTCTTCGCCGACACCGTGACGTTGACCGGCAGCTCGCCCTTGTTCGGGGAGAGGCTCTCGACCTGCGCCGGCGGCGGGACGTTCTTGACGGCGAGGCTCAGGACCACGCCGTTGTTCGCACCCGGGGTGCACGGCACGGTGCCGAAGTCGGTACCGTCCGAGATGGTCTTGTTGTTCAGGTCCAGCCACGTCAGGTCCAGCTGACCACCGGGGGTGGCGCTGACCGGGATCACGTAGTCGACCTCGAACGGGTCGGCGTCGATCTGGCCGGTCGGCAGCGGGTCCATGTACTTCTGGACGACCCACTCCTGGTTGCCCGTGTAGGCACCCGAGAGGCCGAACTTGAAGGTGCTGGTCAGGTCGACCTTGGGCAGCGGGAACGGGCTGCCGATCGGGCTCAGGCCCGGGTCGACCTTCAGACGCACGGTGGCGCCCGGGGCGTAGGGGCCCGCGTTCGTCAGGTCGGTGACCGTCATCGACATCGGCGCGGTCTTGGTGCCGATCGGCGCCGGGGCCACACAGGTGACCGACGGCGTCACGGTGCCGGCCGACGCGGTGGGCGCCAGCGCGACCAGGCCGAACGACCCGATCGCCACGGCCCCGGCGACTGCCGCGACCTTCTTGCTGGAGTTGAACATTGAGGTGCTACTCCCTTCCAGGGGCTGCTGCCGCCGCCGGGGGGCGGGGCAGTCGAACACCACACCGGAGTCGCATCGAGAGCGCACTACCATGGGCTCAGGTGCTCCGGTGCCGTCCTGGGACGGTCGCCTCGTAATTCCGTCGCACACGGCCGAGGCGGCCGTCTCGCGGTCCTCGCGCCCCCGGGGGTATTTCCGGTAGAGGTGCGCGGGACCGACGTGCGGGTGGAACCTGTTTCAAAAACCAGGCGAGCCATTGATGCCGTCAGGTGCCGCAGATGTCAAGGCTTTAGCTGCCTTGTGTTAACAGTTGCGTAATACACCGACGGGCCGGACAAGTCCGATCTTGGAAACCGGGTTCGCACAGGCGGAAACGGTGCCGCCGGGCCCACCCTCGAGGGGCCCGACGGCACTGTTCGAAGTCCGCGTGGATCAGACGGCGTTGTTCCGCGAGGCGCGCACCTTGCGGGTGGCGATCAGGACCGCGCCGATGCCCAGCAGGCCGACCGTGCCGCCGACGAGGCCCATGGAGAGCGCGTCGTCGAGCGGGCCGGTCTTGGGCAGGCTGCTGCCGGTGGTGCCGGCCGTGCTCTGGCTCGTGGTGCCGGCCGACGTCTGGCTGGTGGTGCCGCTCGAGGTCTGGCTCGTGGTGCCGCTCGACGTCTGGCTCGTGGTGCCGGCCGTGTTCGCACCGGTGGTGGTCGTGGCGCCGCCCGAGACGGTGACGCTGGCGACCACGCCGCCGCCGCCGGTGATCGTGCAGACCGTGTCGCCGAAGCTGGTCTTGGTGACCATCTTCTCCGGCGTCAGGTCCACCTTGCCGGAGGCGCCGGCCGGAATCGTCAGGTCGCCCTCGAAGGGCGCCAGCTTCTGCGGGACGTCCTTCTTGACGTCGATGGTCTGCTCGGCACCGGTCACCGTGGCGGTGCCGCCGCTCGAGAGCTTGAAGGTGATGGACGGGGTCACCTTGGAGGGGCCGACGTCGATCGGCGCCTTGATCGGCGAGTTGCCGGTGGTGACCTTGACCTTGACCTTGGCACCCGCGGCCGCGGAGGCCGGCGTGACGTCGACCTGGATGGACTGCGGGCCGTTGGCCTCGCCGAGCGCCGGCACGACGCACTTCAGCGTCGGGGTGATGGTGCCCGCGGACGCCTGCGGGGCCATCGCCAGAACGGCTCCGGACGCCACCGCGAGCGACGCGAACGCTCCCGCGCTCCGCTTGATGGACTTGCCCATGTGGTGCTCCCTTCGGGGACTTGCCTGTCGTAAGTCGACGGCCGATGCGGCATGCGCGTGGCTCGACCTTTGCGCACCGGCCTTCTCGTCCTGCACGGACCGTTCACGGCTCCGGGGCACCGGAGTTCGTGATCGTCCACCCGCGCCGGCCTGGTCGCACGGGAGCCGGAGCGGACTCGACGGCCCGCACAAATGCACAGGCCCTGGGCGCGCTGACCTGGGCTTCTGATATTGGAAGACCCCGTCGGCACCGCACCCCGAGAGACATCAAGACTGTGCCAGTCATTGATGGCATGTCAGATCATGGGGTGACGGTACGACAAGTCACATCAGCGAACAACAGTCATCGACAGAAAAAACACCGGTGTCGGGAAACGGTTCGGCATCGCGCGCCACCTGGGAAATCGGTGTATCGACAAGGCGTTTGAAAGCCGTTCCGCGACCTGGAGCCGATCGACACGTGTCACCAACGCGAATCGGACAGGGGGCCGGAGACAGGCCGCGGACGGGGGCCCGGATCCGGCGCGATCCGGCCTTGCGTCCGCCCCGCGGTGTCCGCGTTCGATGACTTTGCCCCGGTCGAAGTCCCGTTCCGGTCGCACCCCGCAGGGGCTTGACACGTCGTCAGCGGACCCGGGTGAATTGCTGTTTGACTCCGGGTCAGTAGGGCTGCCCGGATTCGACCGCACCGCGGCCGGCCCGTCCGCCGCCGCACTGCGGACCGCACGCGCACGGCAACAAGGCAATGCAGAAAGGGAGCGTCTGCAGCATGGCTTCACGGCGCACCGGATTCGCCGCGGCCGCACTGGCCGTCCTCGCCGCCGGCATCGGCCCCGGGCCGCAGCCGGCCGGCGCCGCGGTCGTGACCGATGCGGTCACCTGCGTACCGCCGCCCTGGAACGGCCCGGACTTCGACTGGCAGCCGCAGATCGACCTGGTCGTGGCACCGCAGAAGGCGGTGTACGCGATCGGCGACAAGGTGACGGTGACGTGGCGCTGGAAGACGCCGCCGCGCAACCCGTCCAACTGGGTCGTGGTCGCCGTGAACAGCAGCACGCCGACCGGCGTGGTCAAGGCGATGGGCGCGCAGAACCAGGACATCGCGGTGGCCGGCCCCAAGGGCAACCCGACGTCGTGGGGCTCGCAGCCGCTGAACGTGGCGGACATGACCGGCACCTTCACCGTGGAGAAGGAAGGCCGCATCGACCTGGCGCCGGGCGCCTATTCGCTGCTGACGTCGCTCTCCACCAAGGCCTCCACCTGCACCCCCAAGGGTGTGCTGAACGTGTCGGCGAGCCTTCAGGCCGGCACCGCGACGCCGCCGCCGGGCGGCGGGACCGGTGGAAGCACCGGCGGCCCGGGCGGCACCGGGCCGAGTACGACCGGCCCGAGCTCTCCGGGCAACTCGGCCTCGCCCGGCGCGACCGCGGGCTCCAAGTCCCCCTCCCCCAGCGGGACTTCTCCGTCGGCCTCGGCAACCACGGGCGACGACCTCGCGGCCGGGCCCGGCAGCCTCGACCTGCCGCCGCCACTGCCCGCCGAGGCACCGGCCGGGCCGCTGTACATGACGCAGAGCCTCCAGGGCGTGAACATCGGCGCCGCCACCGCGCAGAACGGCAGCCGGACCGTGGTCGGCCGCATCAACCCGGTGACGGTGTTCGACCAGCGCGGCAGCACCCTCGGCTGGTCGCTCACCGGGCAGTTGGGCCTGCCGGCCGGCAGCACCGCGCAGCCTGGCCCCGGGCACGTGCAGTGGACGCCCAGCTGCGACCGGACCGGCGCCCCGGCGGCCCCGGGCAGCGGGGCCGTGCCGGGCAGCCCGTTCGACGGCGCCCTCGCCTCGCCCGTGCTGCTGTGCCTGCAGAACCCGAGCACCGGGGAGGTCACCGGGGGCGAGTACCAGGCAGGCACCGCAATGACGTTCCAGCTTCCGCCGGGCAGCGCCGGCGAGTACGTCCTGACGCTGAGCCTGACCTGAGCCCGGCGCGCGCCAGATCTTGACTTCCGGGCGCCCGCGTCGCTCAATAGGGGAGCTCATTTCTGAAACGTGTTTCAGTCACGGACCCGGCGCGTGGGGCACCGGGTCCGAGGTGACGGCCAGACCTCTGCTCGACCGGTGCCCCGGACGAGTCCTCCGCCGTCTGCCGTGGGGGGTATCCCGGCGCCGCGTCTCCGCGGCGGACTCCCTGCGGTGTTCCACGGACCGCTCACCCAGGAGCGGGACGGGCACGGATCCCGAGGAGGGACAGCTCTCTATGCGCAAACCCGCGAAGACCCTGACGGCGGTACTCGGCACCGCCGTCATGGCCGTCGGGGCCGTGGTCACGGTGGGCACGACGGCCGCACAGGCCCAGACCGTGGCGTACAACGTGCACTGCACGCCCCCGAGCGTCGGCGGCAGTCCGTTCGACTTCTTGGCTCAGGTGGACCTGACGGTCAGCCCGAGCAAGCCGACCTACGCGGTGGGCGACCAGGTCACCGTCACGTGGACGTGGAAGGACGCGGCCACCAACCCGTCGAGCGTCACCGTCAACGCCGACTCCGTCCAGCCCTTCGGCACCGTCAACGTCTCCGGTGCGCAGGGCGGCACGGTGAGCGTGTCCGGTCCCAAGAAGAACGCCTCGACGCCCAGCGGCCAGAAGCTGTGGCTGTCGAACATGACCGGCACCTTCACCGTCAACAAGCCCGGCGTGATCAACCTGGCGCCCGGCAGCTACAAGAACGTGGCGAGCCAGCTGGGCACGTGGGAGACCCCGTGCAACACCACGGGCACCCCCGGCGTCTCCACGTCGCTGACCGTGGACGGCTCGATCCAGCCCGCCTCGCTGGGCCTCAGCCGCTCCGAAGTCCGGCCCGGCAGCGCGCCGTTCCAGGTGCTCGGCGCGAACTGGCCGTCCGGCGCCGCCCCGTCCGCCGCACTGTGCGCCGCGGACGGCAGTGCCTGCGATCCCGCCAAGATCACCGGCACCGGCCTCGCGGTGGACGCCAACGGCAACCTGACCGGCCGGGCAAGCGTGCCGGCCACGCTGTCCGAGGGCGACTACCGGGTCCGGATCACGTCCGGTGCGACCGCGGTCGCGGTCCCGCTCAAGGTGCGCAACAACGCACCCGCGTGGGCCGAGCCGGTCGCGTACGACGTGTCCTGCAAGCAGGCGACCAACGGCGCGACGTTCGCCTGGAAGCCCAAGGTCGTGCTCGAACTCTCCCCGGAGAAGCCGTACTACAGCGTGGGCGACCAGGTCACCGTGACGTGGCGCTGGAAGGACTACCCGCGCAACCCGCAGATGCCGGGCGTCATCCTGCTCGCCGACACGGTCACGCCGTCCGGCACGGTCAAGCTGACCGGTGCGCAGACCGGCACCATCGCGGTCAACGGGCCGAAGAAGAACCCGGGTGCGGGTGCGCCGCCGGCCGTCGTGCAGGTGTCGGACATGACCGGGACCTTCCCGGTCACCGCGAACGGCCGCATCGAGGTGGCGCCGGGCGACTACTCGCTCAAGCTCATCGCGCAGACCACGCCGTGCACCGCGACCGGTACGCCGGCCGTCTCGTCGTCCGCACAGGTCGGCATCCCGGTGCCGCCCGCGCCGACGCTGACCGCGACGCCGGGCACCGTCAAGGCCGGCGACCCGATCACCCTCGGCGGCGGCAACTGGACGCCGAACACCGCGCCTTCGATCCAGCTGTGCGCGGCGGACGGCAGCGGCTGCAGCGTGGCCGACTTCCTGGACAACACGCTGGCCATCGCGGCCGACGGCAAGCTCACCGGTACCGCCACGGTGAGTTCGGCCGCGGTGCCGGGGGCCCGCACGGTCAAGGTGACGGCGGGCACGGCGAGCGCGATCGCGCCGCTGGTCGTGGAACCGGCACCGCCCAACATGCGCCAGGTCGTGCTGACCCCGAACCACGGGCCGCTGGGCACCGTCGTGACGGTGACCGGCACCGGCTACGCGCCGAACACCGACATCTCGATCGCCGGCATCACCGCGGCGCAGGCGCCGACCATGGACCTCGCGTTCCTGAAGTCGGGCCCGGACGGCACCTTCGTCGGGCAGATCACCGTCACCAAGGCCAACACCGCGCAGATCGCCGCGGCGGAGGGCGTGGACCAGGCCAAGGCGGCCGCCGCACCGTTCACCGTGGAAGGCGGCGGGGACGGCGGCGTCATCAACCCGGGCCCGCTGGCCATGAAGCAGAACGCGGCGGGGGTCACCCTGAACCCGGTCGTGCTCAACGGCAAGTCGCAGCAGATGACCGGCAAGCTCAACACGGTCACCGTGGAGGACTTCCGGGGCAGCCAGCTCGGCTGGTCGCTGACCGGCCGGATCACCGACTTCCGCTCGGAGACCGGCGGCGTGCTGCCCGGCACCCTCACCTGGACCCCCAAGTGCGCGGTGACCAACCCGGATTCGCCGAGCCCGGTGCTCACCGGCGGAACCGGGCCGGTGGGCGGCGGCGCGGCGCTGTGCAGCGCGGCCAACAGCACCACGCCGGGCAAGCCGACCGGCGGGGTCTTCGCCGCGGACGCCGACCTCGCGGTCACCGTCCCGGGATTCCAGCTGGCCGGCACGTACACCGCGACGCTGACCCTCACGCTCAGCTGAGCGGCCGGCCGCAGTAGTCCGCACCACGGCGCGGGGCGC
>NZ_JAKFHA010000036.1:5351-84857 GCF_021502675.1 Yinghuangia soli | reverse complement strand
CGGGCGCCGGCGACTGCGCGGGTACCGCACCGGCGATCGCGGCCGGTGCGGCGGGCGGCGGCACGGCAGCGGGTGCCGGGGCCGGCGCGGGTGCGGGAGCGGGCACGGGGGTACGCAGTTCGCGTGCCGTGCCGAGGCCGCCCTCGGGCTCCAGGTGCGTCAGCAGGTCGTTGGGCAGGAAGAGCACCGCCCGCACACCGCCGTACGGCGAGCGGGTGTCGACCGAGACGCTGAAGCCGTACCGCTCGGCCAGCACGCCGACCACCGCGAACCCGAACTGCGGCGGGTCGCCCAGCCGGTTGATGTCCACCGTCTCGCGGCCGCCGAGGAGGCGCCCGGCATGGGCGACCTCCTGGTCGTTCATGCCGACCCCGGCGTCGTCGACCACGATGCACGCGCCGTTGTGCGCGGGCTGGATGTTGACCTCGACGGTCGTGTTCGGCTGCGAGTGCCGGGCGGCGTTGTCGAGCAGTTCGGCGACGGCCAGCACCACCGGCTCCACGGCCCGGCTGACGACCGCCACTTCCACCTGGGCGTGCACCTGAACGCGCCGGTAGTCGCGGATGCGGGACTTCGCGCCGCGCGTGACGTCGGTCAGCGACGAGGCGGACCGCTGGCGGCCGGGCCACGACCCGCACAGCACCGCGATCGCCTGCGCGCGGCGCCCGAACTGCGAGTTGGCGTGGTCGATCTCCAGCAGGTCGCGCAGGACGTCCGGGTGGTCGTGCCGCTCCTGCATGTCCGAGATCGACAGCTGCTGCTCGTTCGCGAGGCCCTGGAGGGCGCGCATCGCGCCCTTCAGGGCGGCCTTGGCGGACTGGTCGGCACGGGCCTGCGCGCGCGTCACGGTGCCCGCGAACATCTCCTCGACCAGATGCACGCTCAGCCCGAACGACGTGCCCTCCAGGAGCGGGTCGTCGCGCACCGGGACCGGCGCCTGGGCGTGCTCGAAGAGCGGCAGCCGCGACTCGACCATGTCGCGCAGCACGGAGTCCCGTACCGCGACCGCGGCTTCCAACTCCGCGATCCGGCGGCGGCGTACCGAGCCGGCCACCAGCACGCGGGTGAGCCCGGCGGCGAGCACCGCCGTGACCGCGACCAGGCACCAGAACAACACGGGCGGGACGCTATCTGTCATCGGATCCTCGGGAGCAGCCAGGCGATGGCGGGTCGTGCGGGCGGCGCATCTCGGGCGCCGAGTACGGGTCGTGCGACGAGCGGGCCCATCCTAATCAGATCAATGACGGTCAGTCATTGACCGAAAACCGTACGTGATATGGCCATTTGACGGATAGTTCGGGCGGGGTGCGCTCCTGGGCTCCGCCGCACTCCGCGCGAACCGCGGTACCTGGACCGCCACTTCCCGAGGGTGCGCGGGCGGCTCGGCAGTGCCGCTTCCCGGTCGGGTGAAGGACGTCACATCCGCGGTCCGCCGCCGCGCGGCCGGTCCCGCCGGAATGCCGGCGCGGAAGCCGGTCCCGGTATTTCCGCTATTCATTGGCAGGCTATTTCCCGACGCCGCTCCGGAGATATTCCGGGCAGGCTGGAAATGCGGCCGCGGAAAACAATGGGCGCGGACCTGCCGCGCCGATTCGCAGGTCTGCCGAGGCGTGGCTCGCGCCACTCCCCGGGGTATCCGGAAGAGTCGATTCCGGCAGTTCTGGACAGCCGTATCAAACCCTGTTCCTCAGCCGATGTCAACGGTTGCTGACCAAGATTCTTTAGGCTCCCGCGCGGCGTGTCCGGAACCTTTCCGTATTGCCCGCGCAAGGCCTCCCCGGGCGCCGGGAATTCGACACGTGTCACCACGCCGGCGGACCGCCGGCCGGACGCGGCGAAGCCCGCCCCCGGCGCCGCGGAAGCGGAGCCGGGGACGGGCCTCGGAAGCTGTGCCGGGTGTCGCCGCCTGCGGTACCTTGGCCGCTTCGGCCGCAGTCTCACGCCCCGTGGCCGGGGCGTTGCCATGCGGAACCGGGCCGGGAGCGCCCGCTGCTCCTCCTCGTACCAGCAATGCGAGGAGTGGCTGTCGCGGGTGCTCTTGGCCGGCCCGGACCGGAGTGCCGGGTGGCCGCCGGGGCGCACTCAGCGCAGCAGGGTCACTGCTTGGTGCAGGTGATGGTCGCCGTGCCGCCGCCGGTGGCCGGAACCGTGATGGTCAGCGTCCCGGGCAGCGGGTTCGGCACCGACTGGTTCGACGAGGTCACGACCTCGACATCGTCGCCCTGCGGGATGAACACCGTGTTCGACGCCGAGATCGACGGGCTCGACGAGGTGACCGTGAGGGCACCGATCGGCAGGTCGACGGGCGACGGCAGGCCGCTGCCGGTGATGACGAGCTTGCCGGTGCCGTTGTTGGTGAAGTCGACACTGACGTTGTCGTAGTCCGGGGTCGGCGCGCCGCTGCCGTTGATCTCGCAGTCGTACGTGCCGGTCGCGGCCATCGCCGGGGTGGCGGTCAGTACCGATCCGACGGTGATGCCGGCCGCGCAAATCGCGGCGGCGACCAGGCGCCTGGTCTTGGGCATGGGTCCGTGTTCCTTCCGATCTGGGCGCGGCTCGTACATCGCCGCCGAGGCTCGCGCCGGGGGAGCGCTTTCGGGGCTTGCAGTCGAGGCGACAGTCGTCGTGATCACTGACGCGTATCCATTTTTCGTGACGCGGTCGATTGCCGCCTCGCCAACAGTAGTCTCGCGTCTCGCCGCGCTTGTCAATACGCCGACAACAAGATTCCCGAAAACCCCCGCCAATAGTCCGGTTGTGGGTGCGGATGGTGACACGTGTCGAGTTATTTAGGACCCCGCGACTATTGATATTGACGCTCTTGGTGTGCACATTTCCGGGGAACCATCGGACCTCCGTGTGCCTGTTCGACCGGCCGGCGCGCCAATACACCGGTGATGCCGTTCGGGAGCACCAGGCCGCGGCCGAGACCCCACTGCGTCCCCGGGTGCTGGGGTCGATCTGAAAAGGAGTGCATTCTGGTGTTGCGAAGATTGGCCTTGCGGCGGAGCACCTCCGCAGTGGCCGCGGGCGCCCTGGCGCTGGCGGGTGTCGTCGCGGTCCTGGCGCCGTCGGCGAGCGCCGGCACGGTGACGCCCACCGTGCACTGCGTCCTGCCCGCCGGGCAGGGCGAGGCGACCGGCCCGCAGAGCATCACGGTCGAACTGGACCCGGCGTCGGTGCAGCCCGGCGGCGCGGTCAAGGGCAAGGTCACGCTGGGCGAGTCCCCGGCGAAGAGCACCGTGTCCATGCCGAACATCCCGACCACGCCGACCATCGAGCTGGCGATGAAGGGCGCGGCGACCGGCAGTGTGGTCATCACCGGCCCGGAGATCCCGATCAGCGTCGAGGCGGGCAAGCCGGTGCCGATCCCGCCGTACGAGGGGACGTTCAACATCCCCGCGGCCGCGACCGAGGGCACCATCGAGTTCACCGTCGTCAAGATGGTCACGTACACCAAGGTCTTCGGGAACGTCTTCGAGACGCCGTGCACCATGGTGTCCGGCGCCGAAGGCACCGTGGCGACCGTGGCCGTCACCGGCTCGGCCGGCGAGCAGCCGACCGTCAAGGCCGCGGACGGCCAGCACCTGCTGGGCTCCGAGGTCGCCGTGACGGGTGCCAAGTGGACCCCGAACGCGCCGGTCACCGCGTCGCTGTGCAACGCGGACGGATCGGCGTGCTCCGCGGGCCGGTTCACCGCGAGCACCCTGACGATCGACGCGCAGGGCAACCTGGGCGGCAACGTCAAGCTCGCCGCCACCGGCATCCCGGACGGCGTCAACATCATCAAGGTGAGCGACGGCGTCAAGGAGGCCTCCGGTCCGCTGGAGACCAAGCTGTACGTCGCCGGCGCGCGCAACGCGTCCGCCGATCCGAACAGCGGACCGGTCGGCCTGACGGTGACCGTCAGCGGCACCGAATGGTCGCCCAACCGCGCGATCAACATCTCCGGCGTGAACGCCGAGGGCGCCCCCTTCGGCGTGGTGAACACCACCACGACGCCGGACGGCAAGTTCAGCGTGCAGTGGACCGTCGACTCCGACCAGATCACCCAGATCCGGGTCCGCGAGGGCACGTCGTCGGTCAACCGCAAGTTCCTGCCGTTCACGGTGACCACCGGCCCGCTGCCCGAGAAGCAGGACGTCTCGGTCACGCTGGCCCCCGGCAAGCTGAGCATGTCGCAGGCGGCGTCGGGCATCGACTTCGGCTCGGCGACGCTGAACGGCACCGCGCAGCAGCTCAACGCGCCGCTCAACCAGGTCACCGTGGTCGACGCCCGCGGCGGCAACCTCGGCTGGTCGCTCACCGGCACCATGACCGACCTGGTCGCGGGCAACGGCACCGACAAGATCCCGGCCGGCAACATCGCGTGGGCCCCGTCCTGCGCGGCCGCCCCGGGCAGCCTGTCGCAGGTGTCCAGCGGCTCGGCCGGACCGCTCGGGTCCGCTCCGGCCACGTTGTGCAGCCAGGCTGCCGACAGCAGCAAGGCGACCGGCGGCAAGTTCACCGCCGACGCACAACTCACCCTCACCACCCCTGAGTTCGCCGCGGCGGGCTCGTACACCGGGACGCTCACCCTGTCCCTCGCCTGATGCACCGACCGGGCCCCCGGCTCACCGCTCGACGACTCCGCACGGATCGCCGCCGCGGCA
Source organism: Yinghuangia soli (assembly GCF_021502675.1). Classification (GTDB taxonomy): domain Bacteria; phylum Actinomycetota; class Actinomycetes; order Streptomycetales; family Streptomycetaceae; genus Yinghuangia; species Yinghuangia soli. The sequence continues at coordinate 80,205 of NZ_JAKFHA010000036.1, read as the reverse complement.
AGCCGGGGGCCCGCGCACTTCCCCCATCCCCGTGTACGTCGTGATCGGAGGAAAGGCTCATGGCTCTGCGAAGAATGCCCGTGCGACGCCTCAGTGGCGCAGTCGCCGGAACCGCCCTTTTGATGGGCGGCCTGGTCGCCTTGACCGCCCCGGCCGCCCAGGCCGGCACCGTGACCCCCACCGTGCACTGCGTCCTGCCCGCCGGGCAGGGCGAGGCCACCGGGCCGCAGAGCATGAGCGTGACGCTCACCCCGGCCGATGCGGCCCCGGGCACCCAGGTGCACGCGGTCGTGACGCTCGGCACCGGCCCGGCAAACAGCACCGTCAGCCTGAACGACGTGCCGACCACGCCGTCGATCGACCTGGCCATGAGCGGCGGCGCCACCGGCACGGTCACGATCACCGGCCCGCAGACGCTGATCGACACCGTCTCCGGCCAGCCGGTTCAGATACCCACGTACGAAGGGAACTTCATCGTTCCCAACAACGCGCAGGGCCTGGTCTCGTTCACCCCGACCCGGACCGTCACCTACACCACGGTGTTCGGCTCCAACTACACGACGCCCTGCAACGTCGTGTCGGGCAGCGGATCCATCGGCACCGTCAACGTGCAGGGCCCCGGCTCCGAGCAGCCCACCCTGAGCTCGCCGACCGGCACCGCGCGCCCGGGCTACGAACTCGCTTTCTCCGGCTCCGGATTCCCGGCCAGCGGTGCGGCGACCCCCGAACTGTGCGCGACCGGCGGCGGCGCCTGCGTGTTCGGCGCCTTCACCACGAACGGCCTGGCCATCTCGGCGCAGGGCGTGCTGACCGGCAACGCCAAGCTGGCCACGTCCGGCATCCCGGACGGCGCCTACGAAGTCCGGGTGACCTCGGGCACCAAGGTCGCCGCGTCCCCGCTCACGATCCAGGCGTTCGTGCAGAGCGGTCCGCGCGTCGCGGCCACGAACCCGACGTCCGGCCCGATCGGCACGGTCGTGACGATCTCCGGCTCGAACTGGACGGCCAACCGCGCGATGAACGTCGACGCGGCGCTTGCCGACGGTACGGTCGCGGGCTTCCCGGTGAGCTTCACCAGCTCGCCGGACGGCAACTTCAGCATGCAGTACACGATTCCGGACCTCGCCGGCATCACCCAGCTGCGCGTGCGCGAGGGCACCTCCAGCGTGAACCGCATGTTCCTGCCGTTCACGGTGACGGTCGTGCAGCCGTCCGTGCTGGCGAACCCGCAGGTCTCGCACCGCAACGGCACGGTCTCGCTGTCCGGCGCGAACTGGCCGGCCGGCAGCACCCCGACCGCGGCACTGTGCGACACCGCGGGCAACAACTGCAACGCCGCATCGCTCACCAACTCGACGCTGGCCGTGGCCGCGAACGGCACGCTCAGCGGCTCGGTGAAGGTCGGCGGCACGGTCGCGTTCGGCAACTACACCGTGAAGGTGACGTCCGGCGGCCTGTCCGCGACGACCGCGCTGAAGGTGCAGAAGAACTGGATCTCGCTGTCGCCGTCCACGGGCCCGATCGGCACGAAGACGTGGATCACCGGCAAGGACAACGCCAACTACGCGTGGATCAAGCTGTACGGCGTGAACGCGGCCGGCCAGAAGACCGGTGACTACAACTACGCGGCCGCCGACGGCGCGGGCAACTGGATCACCTGGATGTACCTGAACGACCCGACGACCGTGGCGATCGTGGCGGAGGAGACCTTCAACTCCAGCGTCAAGGCCTCGGCACCGTTCACGTACACCCCCTGACCCGGGTACCGGCCGGGGCGGGAACGCCCCGGTCGGTAGTGCGTGGCGCATGACAGCGCCCGGCCCCGCCGAAATCGGGCGGCGGCCGGGCGCTCCTTTCGCTAGCTTCGACGCATGTGCGGTTGCGAGTTCGATCACTACCGGCTGCACTTCGCGTGCGTACGGTGCCGGGTGAGCGTGAAGCGGCATCCGCCGGAGGCCGGGCATGCGCATCGGTGCACCCGGTGCGCCGGGCCACTGCTCTGCGCGGGGCGCGATTTCGCGGTACCGCGGCGCAACGACGTGAAGACGTGGTCGGTGGTCGCGGCGGTCCTCGCCGCAGGGCTGCGCTACGACGGGAACGTGGTCGGCTGCTACGCGGAGCAACGCCGACCCAGGGCCAGACCCCGCACCCGCCGCGAGCTGGCGGCGTACGAGGTGGAGGCCCTGGAGGCGGGCGTGCCGTTCAACGAGCACTTGGACCGGGTGTACTGACCGGTAGTGGCAACATCCTTCGGGGTGAACGGTGTTCGCGTAGCGCGAACCCGCTTCGGGAAGCGGACAATGGGGACAGTGCCGGGAATCAAGGCATGCGCCGGCACGTTGGCGCGTCGAGATCCCGACCCTCGACTCCAAGGGACGCGAGCATGATCGTCGAGTACATCCGCTACACCATCCCCGAATCCGACGCCGCCGAGTTCGAGGCGGCGTACGGGCGCGCCGCCCAGGCCCTGGCCGCCGCGCCGCAGTGCGTCGACTACGAGCTCGCCCGCTGCGCGGAGGAGCCGCAGTCGTACATCCTGCGGATCCGCTGGACGTCGACCCCCGACCACCTGGAGGGCTTCCGCAAGGGCGAGCACTTCCCGCCCTTCTTCGCGGAGATCAAGCCCTACTTCTCCGCGATCCAGGAGATGCACCACTACGAGACCACCGCGGTCGCCGGCAAGGGCGGCCGCAACCCCACGCTCTACGAGTGGGCTGGCGGCGCCGAGGCGTTCGAGCGGCTCTTCACGCGCTTCTACGAGCGGGTGGGGGAGGACGAGGTGCTGGCCCCGGTCTTCGCCGGGATGGACCCGCACCACGCGCAGCACGTCGCGGCCTGGCTGGGCGAGGTCTTCGGCGGTCCCGCGGTCTACAGCACCGAGCTGGGCGGGCACCAGCACATGGCGTCCAAGCACCTCGGCAAGGGCGTTACCGAGCCGCAGCGCCGCCGCTGGGTGGCACTGCTCGCGGACACCGCGGACGAGGTCGGGCTGCCGTCGGATCCGGAGTTCCGCGCGGTCTTCGCGTACTACGTCGAGTGGGGCACCCGAATGGCGATCATCTACTCCGGGCCCAACCCGCCGCCGCTGCCGACCACGCCGATGCCGAAGTGGGACTGGGGGCAGACCCCGCCGTGGCTGGGCTGAACCCTGCAGCGGCCGGACCGAACCCCGACGCGGATGGGCCGACCCGGCCCTGACCGGGCGGACCCGTGCCGCGGCCAGCCACGGCCGCATGGAGGGCAGCGGCCGGGAAGTACCTATGCATGACTGATTACGCGGTGCGACCCGCTGCGTAGCGTCTCTTCCTGTCAGGACAGCAGCTCGAAGCGCCGGCCTCGGGGGCCACAAGCCCCCGGCCGCCCGGCCTCCGTCCCCCGCCCCCGGTCCCTCAGGAGAGATCGCCATGACCGCCTACGCCTTCGCCCACCTCCGCTCGGTCGACGTCAACGCCGAGATCGTCGAGTACCTCAAGAAGATCGACGCGACCCTGCCCGAGTTCGGCGGCCGCTTCCTTGTGCACAACCGGGTCCCCGAGGTCGTCGACGGCACCTTCGAGGGCGTCCTGGTGATCATCGAGTTCCCGTCCACCGACGCGGTCAAGGCCTGGTACCACTCGCCGGGTTACCAGGAGATCGTCGACCTGCGCATCAACAACACCGATGGCGGCGCGGCGTTCGTCGAAGGCGTCGGCCCGGACTACAAGGCCGCCGCGCTGGCCGCCGACATCGAGGCTGCAGCGGCTGCTGCCGCCGCCTCTGCTGCCGCTGCCGAGTAGGTGCGTGCGGCGTCCCGCCCCCGCCCTCGCGCACGTCCGGCGTGAGGGAAGCCCCGCAAAGCTGCGCTACTCGTACCCGCGGCCCGCGATTCGCTGGACAATCGGCATGCGGCCGCAGCGGGGTGCGGGACCGCAGCGAGCGGAGGCCAGGGTGAGGACGCCGGTAAGTGATCCGCAGAAGGTCGGTCCGTACCAGATCATCGGACGCCTCGGCTCGGGCGGCATGGGCTGGGTCTATCTGGGGCGTTCGCCGACCGGCCGCAAAGTGGCGGTCAAGGTGGTGCGCCCGGAGTTCTGCGAGGAACCGGAGTTCCGGGACCGCTTCGCCCGCGAGGTGAGCGCCGCGCGGTCGGTGGACGGGCTGTTCACCGCGGCCGTGGTGGACGCCGACACCGACGGCGACCCGCCGTGGCTGGCCACCGTGTACGTCCCCGGGCCGTCGCTGTCCGAAGAGGTCGCCCGCAACGGCCCGCTGCCCGAGGCGCAGGTCAGGCTGCTGGGCGCGGGGCTGGCCGAGGCGCTGCGCGCGATCCACGGAGCGGGCGTCGTGCACCGCGACCTCAAACCGTCCAACGTGCTTCTGGCCCCGGACGGGCCGCGCGTCATCGACTTCGGCATATCGCGGATCGTCGGCGAGTCCGGGCTCACCCGCAGCGGAGTGGTGCTCGGCACCCCGGCGTTCATGTCGCCGGAGCAGATCACCGGCATGATGGTCGGCCCGTCCAGCGACATCTTCTCGCTCGGCGGCATCCTGTTCTTCGCGGCCACCGGGAAGTGGCCTTTCGGGGGAGGCGACGGCCACCTGTACCGCCTCGTGCACGGGGAAGCGGCTCTGGAGACGGCACCCGCGGCGCTGCGCGGGCTGATCGGCCGCTGCCTGGCCAAGGCGCCCGCCGACCGGCCCGACCTGGACACTTTGCTGGGCGACCTGCTGGCCGACGCGCAACCGGTGCTCGGACCGCTGGTCACCGCCGAGCAGGCGCTGAACCTGGGCGGCTGGCCGTTCCCCGCGGTGGCCGAGACCATCCAGGCGCACGGCGAGGCCCCGCCGGAGGGGCACGGCGGGACGGCAGGGGCGAGCGCGTCCTGCCTCACCCTGCATGCGCAGGCGCTGCTGGACGCGGGGCTGACGGATGCGCTGGTCATGGAGGCGGTGCGGCGTGCCGGGCGTTGACGGGCCGAGCGGGTTCGGGGCCGGTGGCTCCGGGGGCGCCGGCGGTTCGGTGCCGCAGCCTCTGCTGCTGCGCACCAGTTGGCGTCCGATGCTGGACCGCTGGGCGAACCGCAAGAGCTATATGGCCACGGTCGAGACGTCGTCCATCACGCTCGAGTTCGACATCCCGAAGACCGACCGGATGCTCATCACCCGGTTCACCACGACCAAAAGCCTGCTGGTCGTGTTCATGACGAACGGCCGTACGCTCAAACCCGATCAGCTGGCGGTGGCGGCGGCCGCGGCCAACGCGTGGAACACCGAGCAGCTGGTGCCCATGCTGTCGGTGTGGGACGTCCGCGGGCCGCATCCGTGCATCGCCGGAGTGTGCGTGCTGCCGCTCAGCTGCCGGCTGACCCAGCCGGATTTCGACGTCCTGGCGGACGAGTGGGTGGAGCACGGGCGGGCGATGTTCGCGCGGTGCCGGGAGCTGTTCCGAATCTGACCCGAATCCCACCTGAATTGCCATCCAGTGCTCGCTCCTGATCACGAAGTGCCAAGCGGTAGCGAGTAGTTGCTTTCCCTTCAGGGAAGGTCAACAGCGTCGCTAGAATGCCGGGCATCCTCTTGGGGCGGGGGCACGGATGACCTTGACGCGCGTGCGGGCAGTCGGGGCCGCGGTCGCGAGTGCGGTGGTGCTCGCGGGGGCCGCGGGCCTGCCCGGTCCGGGCGGCCCGGCCGGCTTCGCGGGGACCGCGGGCGCTGCGCCGGCTCCCAAGCGGCCGCTGCACGTGCCGCAGTTGCCGTACGTCCCGCAGGCACAGCAGGTACCGCATATGCCGCAGGTGCCGGGGCTGCCGCTGCCGGAAGGCTGCCCCACCAGTTTCGCCAAGCTGGACCGGCCGCTGCTCGTCTGCTTCACCGCGGCGGCCCGCAGCGTCGGGCCCGGTACCGGGCCGGTCGTCTTCACCGTCCCGCGCGCCATGCAGTTGGAGGACGCCGCCGGGCTCGACCTGGCCGCGGCGCGCGATGCGTTCGGCGGCGGCCGGTTCGTCGTCACGTTGACCAATGCCGACCCCGGCCCGGGCGGGGCGCTGCTGCTCGCCCTCGTCCCGGACCCGGCCGCGCGCATCGTCGCCCGCGAGGCGTCGGTGCCCGCCATGGCCGCGGCGACCGCCGATCTGCTGCGCGCGCTGCCGGGCGGCTGCCTGGGACTGTGCGATCTGCTGACCGCGGGGCGGACCTCCGGGGCGAAGATCCTGGAGGACAAGCACGCCGAGCCGAACGGGCCGCTGGTCGCCCTCCCGGTGCCCAGCCCGGCGGCCACGGGCGGCGCCCGCACCAGCGCTCCGCCGCAGACCAGCCCGCCGCCTCCGTCCGAGCCGGCGGGGCAGCCCCAGACTCCGGCCTCCACTCCGGCCGCCGACGGCCAGGCCACCCAGGGCCAGGACACCGGGGCTGCGCGGACCAAGGAGACCACTCCTACCTGGTTCCTCGCGCTGTTCGCGTTGGTGCTGGCTGCGCTGCTGCTGGTCGGATTCCTGTACCGGCGCACCCTCGTGCACGGCGGCGGTCCCTATCCGGGCGGCGGCTCTCCGCGCGGGGGTGGGGGCGGGAGCCGGGGGAGCGGTCCCGGGGCGGCTGCGGGGGCGCACGGAGTGAGCACAGCGGAGACGTACGCCGGAAGTGCCGCGGGGCGCCCGGGTGTTCCGCCGCCGGTCGCCGAAGCGCCTGCGGTGCCACCCGTACCGCCGTCCGCGCCGCGCACGGCATACCGCGCCCGCAAGGTGCCCGGTGGCACCCGGCGCACCGCGACCATACGCACGCGCCTGCACCCCCAGGGCTACGTCGAACTCGACCACTGCCTGGTGCGCGCCACCTGGGCCGAGGCCGAGGAGCCGCCGGGTGTGGGGGAGAGCGTGGATACCGTCACCGACGACCGGGGAGCGGTCTGGGCGGTGCGCCCGTCCTCGTCCGGCGCCGGGAGCCGGCGCGATCAGCGGGACCAGAGAGAGCAGCGAGACCAGCGAGACCAGCGAGACCAAGGGGGGCCTCATGGCCGGTAGTTGGTGGGACCGGGACCGTAGCCAGGACCACACCGCGCCCAATCCGAACGTCCGACACGACGCCTATGCCGACATCGACTTCGAGAACAACGCGCAGCGCCTGCCGCTCGTGCTGTGCCTCGACACGTCGAGTTCGATGGCCGGGCTGCCCATCTCGACGCTCAACGACGCCATGCGCATGTGGGCGCAGGAACTCCACGACGACGTCAGCCTGAGCGCCAGCGTCGAGGTCGCCGTCATCACCTTCGGCGGCATCGGCGTGCGCGCCTGGCGCGGACCGCAGATGCTCGCTCCCGGCCAGCCTGGCACCCCCTTCGTGCCCGCACACGCTTTCCACGCACCGCAGTTCGAGGCGGCCGGCGTCACGCTGCTGACCGAAGCCCTCGACATGGCCATGCAGATCGTCGCCGAGCGCAAACAGGAGCTGCGCGCGGCCGGCCTGCAGTACTACCGGCCGCAGATCTGCCTCATGACGGACGGCCTGCCCACCGACACCGAAGGCCAACTCAGCGACTCCTGGCACCGGTTGGGGCCCGTGCTCGCCGCCGAGCAGGAGAAGCGGCACTTCCGGCTGTACGCGATCGGCGTGGGCGGCATCTCGCAGCAGGGCCTCGACGTCCTGCGCGCGCTCGCCCCGGCGTTCCACGCGCACCTGCACGGATTCCCGTTCAAGCAGCTGCTCGCGATGATGTCGGCAAGCGCCAACGCGGAGCAGAAGGGCGCCGGGGACGAGGTGTTCGAAAAGATCTTCCACCAGTTCCGGACCCAGCGCTCCGCCTGGGAATCCTGATGGCCGCCGCGGCGAGACGCGGGACTTGGCGCACGCACGGCATAAGCGTCGAGGGCTACCGGCACCGGCGCGAGGGGCTGCCGTGCCAGGACGCCTGGCACGAGGCGTCCGCCGGCCCGGCGAACGCGCGCGTCACCGTCCTTGCGGTCGCCGACGGCGCGGGCAGCCGGCCGTACTCCGACCAGGGCTCGAAACTCGCCGTCCGGCTGGCCACCGCGTACTACACCGACCGCGTCGCCGCCGCGCCGCCGCTCGGCGACCGGCGCGGCAACCTGGCCGAGAGCGCCCGGGCCGTGCACCGGCTGCTCGCCGACACCTTCCACGAGGTGCGCGACGAATTCCTGGACCGCACGCGCGGCGACGGCTCGGGGCGTCCGGACGACTACGCCACCACTCTCACCGTCGTCGTTCTCGCTCCCGACTGGCTCGGCACCGTCGGCGTCGGCGACGGATTCGTCATCCTGCGGGCCGGATCCGAGGACGGCAAACCGCAGTTCCACCTCCTCCCGCAGCCCGCCCCGGCCAGCGAGTACAGCAACGAGACCGTCTTCCTCACCTCGCCCGAAGCCCCCGACTGGATCCACACCGCGTGCGTGCGCGACGCGGACGTCGACGGCGTTTTCCTGTCCACCGACGGCCTCGCCCAGGCCGCGCTCAGCAGCGCCGGCAACCCGCGCCAGGAGCCCAACGCCTCTTTCGCCACCGCGGTGTTCCGCTCGCTCGACAATCCGGGCCCCGACCCCGAAGAGGACAACGCGGCCTTGGCCAACCTGCTGCGCTCCGACCGCCTGACCGCCCTCAACGCCGACGACAAGACCCTCCTGCGGGCAGTGCGCCGATGACCGAACGCAGAGTGCGCGTCGGCACCGAGGAGCTCCGCGTCGACGAACTCGCCGCCAAGGGCGGCGGCCAAGCGTCCGTGTACACCCTCACCGACCGCCCCGGTACCGTCGTCAAGCTCTACCGCGAACCGCAAGGCCCCGACCAGGAACGCCGCCTCGAACGCATGCTGGGCCTCACCCCGCTCGGCGGCCGCCCCACCAACAGCTCCCAGCCGCCCGAACTCGCCTGGCCCACCGGTGTCGTGCGCGGCCTCGACGGGGCGTTCCTCGGCTACGCCATGCAGCGTTTCGGCGAACCCGACCACATCCCCCTCATCGGCCTCTTCACGCGCGCCCAGCGGCTGCGCTGGTTCCCGCCGCGCACCGACTGGAAGTTCCTGCTCGGCGTCTGCTGGAACCTCGCCTTCATGACCGCCCGCATGCACCACGAGGGACTGGTCATCGGGGACTTCTCCAGCAACAACATCGTGGTGGACGGCAACGGCTTCGTGACGCTGCTCGACTGCGACTCGATCGCCTTCACCGACCCGGGCAGCGGCGAGCACTTCCCGGCCCTCATGCAGACCGCCGACTACTCCGCCCCGGAACGCCAGGCGGGCGGGCCCGCCACCGAGCACACCGACAACTTCGCGCTGGCCGTCCTCATCTACCAGCTCCTCACCGTCGGCAACCACCCCTTCGGGGGCGTCCCGCACGGCAGCAGCTCGGACAGCACCATCAAGGACAACATCGCCGCCAGCTGCTCGTACGTCGTCCAGCCCGACAAGGTCGTCACCCCGCGCGGCATGATCGAACCCGCGATCCTGCCGCCCGCACTGCTGACGCTGGCCCGCCAGGCCTTCGGCCCCGGCGTCCGCAGCCCCGCCGAACGCCCCTCCGCCGAGGACTGGCTCCGCGCCCTCGACCTCGAACGCGGCCGCACCCACACCTGCCCCGAACGCCCGCGCCACAGCTACGGATTCCACCTCCAGGCCTGCCCCTGGTGCACCCGCGCCGCGCAGTCAGGCCAGGACCCCTTCAACCCGCCGCCCGCCCCCGCACCGATGCCTCCGCCGGTCCCCGCAGACCCGGCCGCGGAACCCGAGGACAAGTCCCTGATCACCCCGGGGATCCTCATCTTCTGGGCCATCCTCGCCGCGATGGTCATCGCCGTCATCGTCGCCGCGGCCAACGGCTGACACGGCGGTGCTCCGGTAGTTCCCGGTCTCGCCGGGAACTACCGGAGCAGGCTATTCCGCTTCACGCAGGCCAAGAGGCCTGGAAAACCGCTTCCAAGCCCCCTACTTCGACATCACGAAGTCCAGCGCGAACCCGGGCGCGGTCGTCCAGTACGTCACCCGCTGGAAGTCGTTGGCGTACATCTCGGAGACGGGCATCGGGACGTCGATGGGCGAGCCCGCCTTGCTGCCGGCCTTGGTGCCGCTCAGTGTGAGCTTGATCGCCGTCACCTTGTACTCGTCCATCGGCCCGTTGAGGACCATGGCCGCGAAAGCCTCCTTGCCGGGGGCCAGCGTGACGGGCTCGCCCGGCGTGGCGTTGCTTTCCTCGATGACCGGCGCCGCGCTCCGCGCGTTGACGAGCACCACGTGCGGGTAGTTGTAGAGCTTGCATGGCGTGCTGCCGGTGTTCTTGGCCGTGATGAGCAGGTGCCGCATCTCGGTGGCGTCCGCGGGCTCCTTGGCCGCCGTGACCGCGAGCTTGTCCGCCGTACAGGCGGCCACAGCGCCGCTGTTCGTGGACGCGCTCGTCCCCGGCTCGGCCGCCCCTTCGCTGCTCTTGCCGGATGGCGCCGTCGTCTTGGGCGTCTCCGGCGGGACGACCGTCTGCCCCGGAGTGCCCGTCGGCGGCGCCGGCGTCACCGGCGCCTCGATCCCCTCCGTCGGCGGCACCGCGACATCCCCCTCACCGCCGTCGCCGCCGCCCGCCAAAGCCACCGTGGTCGCCACCACGGTGATGACCACGGCGGATGCCGCCCCCGCCGCAAAGCCGACCCTCCGCCGGTGAATCCCCCGCCGACGCGCGTCAATACGTCCGATGTCCGGGGGCATCACAACCATGTCCCCCGTCTGCGCAGCCAGTTGCGCACGAATCCAGTCTTCCCCCGCACTACCGCCCTGCGTCCCGTGGTCAGGCCTCTCCATACCGCTCTCCCTTTCCGTCCTTCAGGCCGGCAGTCATCACCAAGACGTCGTCCCCTGCGCAGGCGACACATCAGCCAGCGCCGGGTCGGCCCGGAGCTTCTCCAACCCCCGCGCGGCCTGGCTTTTCACCGTCCCCACCGAGCAGCCCATGGCGAGCGCGACCTCCGCCTCCGGCAGGTCCTCCCAGTACCGCAGCACCACCGCCGCCCGCTGCCGCGGCGGGAGGTTCAGCAGGGCTTTGCGCAGCGCGTCCCGCTGGTCGATCCGCAGCGTCGGGTCCGGCACGGCCACGTCCGGCGTCTTGTCGCCGAACAGCAGGGAGGGGCGTTTGCGCCGGAACCGGTTGTTGTTGCAGTTCACCAGGATCCGCCGCACGTACGCGTCCGGCCGCTCCGTGGCCTGGATCCGGCGCCACGACGCCCCGGCCTTCGCCAGAGCGGTCTGCGCCACGTCCTCCGCCTCGGCGTGGTCCCCGGTCATCAGGTACGCCGTCCGCACCAGACGGGGCCACTGCGCCTGCACGAACTCGTGAAACGCGGCTGCGTCATCAGGTCTCAACCCGCACCTCCCTACTCGCCCAAACCCACAACGCCCGCGAATGCGTTGCACGCCCCCACCGAATTTCTCAACCCCCACCCGAACAGCCCAACGCGCCTCCGGGAATCCGCCGCCTCCCGGTTGCCCTTTTCGGAGGCAAGGCCATGATTTCGGTGCGGTACTCGACTACGGTCGTCCTTGACCGAAAAGTTGGTGGTCCGACCACATGTCCCGTGGAGGCCGCGCCGTATGGAGTTCGAGGATCGGGTCCCGTTCGTCGCTCGGCTGGAGTCGGAGGACAGGCAGGCGCTCTTCGCTTGCGGGACGCGGCTGGTGTTCCCCGTACGCCAGGTCCTCCTGCGCGAACACGAGCCCTCGGGGCATGTCCTGATCCTGGTCTCCGGTTGGACGAAGGTCACCTCTGCGGCAGTGAACGGATACGAGGCGCTGCTGGCGTTGCGCGGGCCGGGGGACATTCTGGGGGAGGCCGCGGCGGTCGGCGGAGGGCTTCGATCGGCGACTGTGACGGCCTTGGGGCGTGTCGAGGCACTGGCCGTCGAAGCCGTACGGTTCTCCGCCCTGCTCGACGAACGTCCTGCCATCACCCGCAAGTTGCTCGCCTTGGCGGTGGACCGCACCCGCGACAGCGACCGGCGGCGTGTCGAATACGCGGCCCTGAGTGTCCAGGAACGCCTGGCCCTTGTCCTCCTCGGGCTGATGCTCCGGCACGGTCAGGACGCCCCTGACGGGGTGCGGATCGTGCCCGGGCTGACCCAGGCCGAGCTGGCCGGTTCCGTCGGTGCGTCTCGTGAGGCGGTCGCACGGTTGCTCAAGGACTTCCGGGAACGGGGGATCGTGCGTACCGAGCGTCGCGGGCTCGTGGTCATACGCCCCGACGTCCTGCGGAGGATGGCGCGCCAAGACGTTCGGTAGGCCCGGGCACGCGCGCATGCCCACTCGCTGTTTCTGTGCAGGCGGTCACATTCCGCGTGTGCCTGATCCCCTCGTACCGCGATGGGTCCCCCTGACACCTTCATGACATGTGCCGCGTCCGCCCGTTCCGGCCAAGCCGGGGCTCAAGGCCTAGTGGGAGGCAACCATGCCCGAACCCGTGAACCGGACCATCCTGCTCTTCGACGTCGAGGAGTTCAGCCGGCGTGACGACGTTGTGCAGGCAGTCCTGCGGCGGAGTCTGAACACCGTCGTCGACCGGACGTTGGTCGCTGCCGAAGTCGAGGCAGCGCACCAGTACCGCGAAGACCGGGGCGACGGCGTGATCGTGCTGCTCGGTGGCGACGTCGCCAAGACGGCCGTGTTGCGAGCGCTCCTGACGGTCACGCCGGAACTGCTCCATGAGCACAATCGCCTGGCCGCGGACAGCGCCCAAATGCGGCTGCGGATGGTGATGACCGGCGGCGAGGTGGCGCACGACCCCCAAAAGGGCTCGGTCGGCGGGCTCGTCGGACACGATCTGAACCAGGGGTTCAGGCTCCTCGATTCCGACGTGCTGCGCGATGCCCTGAGTGCGCGAACCGGGGAGCACTGCGTATTGATGGTCGGCCCCGCCGTCTATGACGGAGTGGTCCGCCACGGGCACCGCGGGGTCCGGCCGGAATCTTTCGAGAGTGTCACATTCGCGTCCAAGAACGGGACGTTGGGCGGATGGCTGCACCGGGGCCGGCACAGCGGCGGCACGGGGGGCAGCAGGCCCACTCCCACGGAACCGGTCGCCGGTACGGAGAGGCCCACCGGGGCGGTCTTCCACTTCCACGGCGCCCCGACTGTGTACGGGGCCATGGTCGGTGGCGATCAGCACGGGGTGAGTGGCGGCCAGGTCGACGGCGACGTGGTTCTGGGTGGGCTCGTCCGCAGCCGCATCACGACGGACGCCGACGCCGAACGCCGCGGACGTTCGTCATGAGCGGCGAGCAGGAGGCGCCCCGCGCCGATCGCGCCGCAGGCCCCGCGGGTCAGGAGGGTGCCGCAGACGAACAGGGCTTGGCGGCCGCCGGTACTGCCGAGGCGGCTGATGCTCAGGAGCAGGCAGAGCAGGACGGCGACGATGTCGGTGCCGAGCACGCGTGGGACTCCCGGCGCGACCTGTACCGGCACAGTCCGGACATCATGTTCCGCCGTTCTGCGCAGCTGCGCGGTTCGCTTGTCGCCGGAGACCAGCACGGGGTGAGCGGCGGCCACGTCGCCGGCGACGTGGTGCTCGGCGGCGTCAAGAACGAGAACAGGTACGAATACCACTTCGGCAGCGCCACAGAGAAGACGTCCGGAGAGATCCCTGCCATCGAAGTTGCCGAGCTTGCGGAGTACTTCGTCTATCCGTCCGGGCCGAGCGACGAGACCGCCGACCACTCGTCCGCCGGGCACGACGCCCCCGACACACCGTGGCACCCGGAGAGCCCCTTCGGTGTGGCGGTCGCCCAGCTCGCTGCGCGGCGCATCGTCATCGTCTCCGGCTCGCCGACCACCGGACGCCGCAGTGCCGCACTCATGCTGCTGCGGGCCGTCGGGACGACGACGTACCGCATGCTCGATCCCACAGTGTCCCCGGGACGCCTATCCGACGAGCTCCACGACGGGTGCGGTCATCTGATTGCCGATCTCACCAACAATGCCGACCGTCCGTTGCGTGAACACCACATCCGTGCCCTGAGCGAGAAGCTCAGGGACAAGAAGAGCCATCTTGTCATCGTGGTCGGTCCTCATCCCGTTGTCGAAGGCTCCGACTACGTGCGCTGGGAACCTCCCGAGCCCGTCGAGCTCCTGCGCGGCCACCTGAAGCACAAGGACGTGGCCGACCGGTCGCTCGACGAGTTGATCGCCCTGGCCGAAGTCCAGGCAGTGATCGGGCACCGGCGTCCCATGGCTGACCTGGCCATGTTCGCCGGCTACGTCGCCGCGCACGCCTGCGGCACGATCTCCGCCGAGCGCCTTGCCGAGTTCGGCCACGACGCCGCCGAACGCCAGGTACGCGAATGGTTCGACAGCGCCGACCGGACGCTCCACGACAAGGCCTTCTTGATCGCGCTGGCCGCGTTCGATGAGTCCCCGTACCGCTGACCGCCGAATTGAGCGATGTGCTCTTCGTGCTCCTGCAGCGCCTTGAGGATGCGGGCAGACCGCCGCGCATCCCCGTTTTCGGCACGTCGAGTGCCCAGCGTGTCGAACTGGCCCAGGCGGACTTGTACCCGGGGAACGAGGACAGCGAATGGGGGAAGGTGCCGCAGACCAAAATCCAGTTCCGGAACCGGCTCACTGCGCTCACTCTGCTCCGCGAGGTCTGGACCGGACACCCCTCGGCGCGTCCTGCGCTCATCGACTGGCTGCGGCGGCTGGCGGTCGACGCCCGTGCGCTGGTCCGCAACCGGGCGGCTTCCACCGCAGCCGCCCTTGCCGAGGCCGACCTGCTTTCGACACTGGCGCTTCTGATTCAGCCCTGGGCCGCCGACAAGCGCTTCCGAGCACGGCTGGCGGCGGCGAACTCCCTGGCTTTGGCAAGCCACTTGGGAGTGCCGCACGTACCGCAGATTCTCCGCACCTGGTGCAGCTCGGATGATCACCGCCTGCGTTGGACGGCCGTTCGCGCGTACGGGCTCGTCGGCGACACCTTTCCGGCGCAGGCGATCGAGGCGCTTGTGGAGGCGGTGCGCGCAGTAGACACGCGTACCGCCCCGGGGTCCTCATGGCCGGAGGAGGTCGAGGAGATCGCGCAATCGGCCGCGACCCTGCTGCTGGCCGCCGGCCAGAGCGGCGTGGTCGCCCGAGCCGAGACGCAGCACGACACCACCGGACCGGACAGCCGGGACACTGCGGACAGCGCCCCTGAGCTTTGGACGGAGCTTGTGCCGCTCCTGCGTGATCGGACGACACAGCAGTTCGTGCTTTGGACCGTGGTCCACGCGTGCGGCCCGACGGACGGCGGACCGGGCTTCGGGCGGCCGCTCCTGCTGGACCTCCTCGCTCGATGGGAGGACGTACCCGGTACCCCAGGGGCACTCCTGAGCCAGTCGCTCGCAGCTTTGCTGCGCGCGGTCCTCAACGATCCCGGAACATCCGAATCCGGGCTCACCGACATGCGCGACTGGGTGCGGGCCGCCGCCTTCGACACCGAAGCGGAAGACACCCTGGCGCTGCTCCTGCCCAGACTCGTCGTCGCAGGCGAGGACGCCGAGCGCCTCGCCTATCTCCTCGACAAATTGCGCTTCGGCGAGACCGAAGAGCCTGTCCAGGCTGCCGCCCGGCGGTTGCGCTCGGTCCTGACGCAAGTGGACGGGACGGGGGCGTCGCCCCCGGTGTACTCGGAACGGGAGACAACACGATGATGAACGGCCAACCGCAATGGCAGCAGGACGTGAACCGGGACTCGAGGATCGTCGACCCGGTGGTCACCATCGAAGAACTGTCACGCCTCAAATCACCGCGCACCACGCGGATCGACTACGCCTTGGTCTTCACCACGGCACAAGGACGACTGGACACCTATCTGCCGCCTACACGGCCGACCCGGCGTGAGCGTGCCTCCCGCCGGTGGACGAGCGTCTACACGGTGGACATCGGGCTGCACGAGGCGCATGCGGAGCTCGTCATGCCCGGCAGCAACGATGCCTTCGCCTTCGAGGTCACCATGACCTGCAACTGGCGCGTCGCCGACCCGGCGGCGTTCGTCGCCAGCGGCGAGCGCGACGTGCCCGCGATGGTGGAGCGCACCGTCGACGAAATCGTGCGTCCGGTCCTGCGCTCGTACGCGATGGACGACAGCCACCTCGCCGAGAAGGCGGCCCAGGATGCATTAGCGGCTGCCGGACCCCTGGGAGCGGAGGCGGGACTGCACGTCCGTTGCACGATCCAGGTCATGCGGGACGCGGCGGCACTCGAACACGCTCGGGAACTGCGCGGGATCGAGTTCGCCCGGCAGGCGCTCGAACCGCGCCACGCACTCGTGATGCGCGAGGACGAAATGACGGCCGAACGGGCCCTGGCCCAGGCCAAGCAGCAGCACCTGGTCGCATCGGAAGCCCAGCAGCTCGCCCATCTGCGCGAGACGGAACGGCGCCGGCACGATTTGGTGATCCAAGACTTCGAAGCCAAGAAGATCGAGTACTACTCGTACCACCTCGAGCGCGGGGGACCGCACGCGCTGGGCTTCCATCTCGCCCTCCACCCCGAGGACACCCGACTGGTCATGGAGCACCTGCGCCATGACCAACTTGTCCTCATGCAAAGTCAGTTGGAGGTTGCCTTGCAGGCCCTGGGCGGTGGTTCGGGAGGCTTGGAGGAACACCAGATGGACGAACCGCGGAGGCTTGCGGCAAAGGTCGTCAAGGAAGTCCTGAACGCCAGGCTCGCGGCGCCTGCGCCGGCCGCGACGCCTGCTGCGGTCCCTGCTGCGGTGCCCGCTGCGGTGCCTGCCCAGAAGACCGACCCCGACTGGCCGCCGCGCTTCGACATCCCTGCAGGGCCGGACGCCCGCGTACGGCTGTCGGACGATGAGACGCCGGCGCACGAGACGGGCCAGGCCTCCGCTCCTGTCTCGGACGACGCGTCGACACCGGCGCCACGCGCCGTCATCGGCTACCGGCGCCCGAGCCCACCGCCTGCGCCATGACCGCGGCCGGACACGGAGCTCCCGATCCCGGTGCCTTCGATCTGCGCACCGCCGAAAGGCTGTTGGCCGACCTCAGGGCGGAGACAGCGAGGGCGGACACAAAGGGCTCGATCCTGGTCGGTGTCCAAGGCATGGCCGCGGCCGGGCTGGTCGCAACGCTCACCACACGGGGCTGGCGACCCGGCGTGATGAGCACAGTCGCACAGACGATGTGGTGGACGGGCACCGTGTGCTTCCTCGTCTCCCTCGGTGCCCTCGTGGCGGCCGTCGCCCCCCGGTACCGCGGACGCGCGTGGCAACCGGGCATGCCCATCACCCATTTCGCCGACGTCCGGAGTGCCGCCGACCACGGGGCGGCGGCACTCGAACGTGCTTTGCACGACACGGATAGCTCCGCCCGCGACGCGCTCCTCACCGCGCTTCGAGAAAACAGCCGGATCGTGGTGGACAAGTACCAATGGCTGCGGGTCGGCATGGCGTGCTTCATGGGTGCGCTGATCCTGCTGCCGGGCGCACTGCTCACCGCATGAGCCGCGTGTGCCCGCGGACCACCTGAGGAGACCTTCGACCATGCCCGTCGACCAGCCCGGACACGAGCGTGGCCGGCTGTTCCAGGACGCGACGTCCGAGGTGCCGCCTGCCTACCCGGGAGACCTCTTGCCACCGCAGTATCCTTCGGGGCCCATGGCATTGGCGGACGAGGAGAAGCCGCCGACGTACCCGGGACTGCCGCCCGCAGCATCGTTCGGCACACGACCCGAGTTGGACGACCTCGCGCTGGCTTCCGGCCGCAGACACCTGAAGGCCCGTCAACGCGGGGCGGACAAAGCGGCGTTGCTCAGGATCCTGGTCGCCCTCCCTGCCGCTTTGGTCAGCCTGCTGGTCGTAGTCGCCGCCTTCGCCTTGATCAGCATCGGCCTTGCCGGACTCATGGGCCTGACATGGCTCGCCTCCGGAGCGTTGGCTTTCCACCGGCCTTCGGAAGCGTTCATCGCCCGCCGGATCCTGGGTATGCGCCGCCCGAACCCGGCGGAGTCCCGACGCCTGGCCGACGTGTGGGCCGAGGTGACCCGTCGAGCGGGAGTCCGGCAAGAGACCTACGAATTGTGGATCCAAGAGCGCGCCGACCTCGACGTGACCGCGACCGCCGGCCACGTCGTGGGCGTCACTGCGTACGCGATGGACCACCTCCCGAACTCCCGACTCGCCGCCGTTCTCGCCCACGAACTCGGTCACCACGTAGGCGGCCACAGCTGGGCCGCGACCCTCGCCGACTGGTACGCCCTCCCGGCCCGGAAGACCGGGCGCTGGCTCCTCCGCGGACTCACCAAGCTGGTCCGCTCGACCAGCCCACGCGCCCTACTCCTGACCGCCGGACTCCTACTCGTCCTGGGCGTGTTCGGCTACGTTCTGGCGATCGCCCTGCACATGTGGTGGCTGGTGCTCATGCTCGCGATCACCCCACCGCTCACCTCATGGCTCCACCGCCGTGCCGAATACCGCGCCGACGACTTCGCCGCGGGCCTCGGCTTCGGCCCCGAACTCACCGCGGTCCTCACCGACGAACACGACCCGAGCAACAGCGACCCCCTACACGCAGCCCGCCTCCGCCACCTCCACCGCACAATCGGGCCCGGGCTTTGAAGGGCACGGCGATGCAGGGGCCCGAGGATCGGCAGGACACCGCCTCCGCCCCGGAGCAGATCCGGAGGAGCCGGCGCTGAAAGCAGAGCCCCGCTCAGCCACCGGTGCAGCACAGAAACGAAGAGGGCGTTCTCGATGACTCGAGAACGCCCTCTTCGGATACCGCTTGCTTGTGCGCCGCCAGGGACTCGAACCCCGGACCCGCTGATTAAGAGTCAGCTGCTCTAACCAACTGAGCTAGCGGCGCTTGCTGCGATGGGAAGACAGTATCAGGAGGGCGGGGAGATCAAAAAATCGGGCGTGGGGTGGCGGGGCCTTGGCGGGGCCGCCTTTCTTCGGGGCTGGTGCGGCGCCACCCGCTGAACTGCTTCTCGCAGGACGCGTGGCTGTGCGCGGTATGGCTGCCGGGTGGTGTGCGGCGGCCGTGGGCTGCCCGGAGCTCGCCCTTCCGTCCCCGTGGCGATCGACGCCTCGCGTCGGTTCGGACCTGCCTGGCGGCGGGTCCCGTCGGGGGCGCTTGGGGTGGTTTGGGGTGGGGGGTGTGGTGGGGGTGGGTGGGGTGGGGATGGTGGGGGGAATGGGGGTGGGGAGCTTTGTGGGGGCGGGTTGGGGTGAAAGGGGGGCGTGTAGTGGGTGGTGCGGTGAAAGGCCAGGTCGCGGGGAGGACTTTTGGGAGGACATGGGGAGGACGCTGGTTTCCGGACATGTGCAAAGTGGTCCCCGCGCGTAGCTCACGACGGGTACCGTCAGGATCACGGCCCGCCACACTGTGCAGCGCTGTAGGTTGACGGGCATCCGTGGGCCGCGCATCTTCGGGGAGGACGCCGATGGCCATACGGCAGGGTGGCGGCTCCCCCGCGCCGGGGAACGTCCGGCTGAAGGCGCTGCGCCACGCCAAGGGGTGGGTGTCCCAGCAGCAACTCGCCGATGCCTTCGAGAAGAAGGCGCTCGAGTGCGGGCTGCGGCTGGCCGTCAGCGTGCGGCAGGTGCGGCGCTGGGAGAGTGCCGAGCCGCCGTGGCCCACGCCCGATTACCAGAAGGTCCTGCAGGAGCTGTTCGGGCGTCCGCTGACGGATCTGGGGTTCACGCCGCCGTGGCAGGCGGAGTTGGATGCGACCGGGGGGACGCCGCCTGAGCCGGCCGGGGGGTTCGGTGCCGCCGGAGAGCCGGGCGGGGTCGGGCCGGTCGGGGGCAACGGGGGACCTGTCGGGGGCAATGGCGGACCTGGGGGCCCGGGAGGGCAGTCGGGTTACGGGCCGCCCGGGGGGCGGGCGTACGGGCCGCTCAACGGGGCGGCGGATGCGCCCCGGCCGCCGGGGGGAAGGCAGGGGTACCGGTTCGTGCCGCGGGCCCACCGGATGGGCACCGAGGGCCGGAATGCCGGTACGGACGGGCGTGAGCCGCCCGGCCAGGTCGTCTTACCCCGCGGCGCCGCCCCGCCGCAGCGTTCGATACCCGCTGCTCCCGGGCTGATGCCCGAGCCCGCGCACTTTGTGGAGCCGCGGGGTGATCTGGACGGCCTGGTGCCGCCATCGCGCCGCAGTTCGGGGCTGATCCTGCCGGGCCAGGGCCCGCCGCGGGCCGTGCACGACCTGCGGGTCGCCCCGCCGGCGCTGCTGCGGGCCGGCGACCGGGTCGGGAACGGCGCGGGCAGCGACGGGCTGATGAACCTGGCGGACCACATCCCGGGCCCGGGCCGGGACGGGCGCCTGGGGTCGGCGGTGGCGGACCAGTACGCGCGGCTGACCGCGTCGTACCGGCAGATGTACTGGGTGGCTCCGGCTGGGATGACGTACCGCCCGGTGGTGAACCATGTGATCTTCGGCGACCAGTTGCTGAAGGCCCCCGGCCCCGGGCGGCCGCGGCGGGTGCTGGCCGCGTCGGTGGCGGAGACCGCGATGCTGGCGGGGCGTATCGCGTTCTTCGATCTGGGCGACGAGGGTGTCGCCAAGACGTTCTACAAGTTGGCGGACCAGGCGGCGTACGACGCGCAGGAACCGCTGTTGCGGCAGGCGGTGTTCGCGCACCGGGCGTTCATGCCGGCGTTTGCGGGGCGGCCCGGCGAGGCCCGGGCGCTGGTCGAACGGGCGAACAACCCGGGACTGTTGGCGGACATCGGGGCGCCGGCGCTCATGCGTTCGTGGTTGTGCGCGGTCAATGCGGAGATCGAGTCGCTGATCGGCGACAAGGACCGCGCGCTGCACCTGATGGACAGAGCCGAGGACTTCCTTGCACACCAGGACGACCTCGAAGTCCCGGCCTGGCTAGACTTCTTCGACTCCGCGCGGTTGTGGGGTTTCCGGGGCGGCGCGGAGCTGGCGGCGAAGCGGTACGACGCGGCGCGGGACGCGCTGACGGATGCACTCGGGGACCTGCCCGCCAACGCCGCCAAGCAGCAGGCGGTGACGTGCGCGGACCTGGCCCGGGTGGCGGCGGCGAGCGGCGACCTCGACGAGGCGAGCGGGATGCTGTCGCGGGCGCTGGACGCGCTCACCCGGCAGTGGTACTCGCTCGCGATGGACCGCGTGAAGGAAGTACGGCTGGAGCTGGAGCCGTTCAAGAACGCGGCCTGCATACGCAGGCTCGACGAGGAACTGGTGACGTGGAAGCACCTCGGACCGGCGGAGGAGGACATGGAGCAGCCGGAGCTGGAGAGGTGATCGGGGGCGGCCGGCACCGGCTTCCGGCACGCTGACCGGCTGCGAATGGCCCGCCTTGTCGTACGCATGGGTCACACTGTGGCGGGACCGCACAACCTTCACGACGGTACGGAGCCGCACACCACGCCATGGGCACCACCGACACTCGACTCGACCTGCTGCGGGGGTCGTTGCCGACGCGCAACCACAACGCGCGTACGGTCGCGGCACTGGCCGCGAACCCCGGCTGCGCGCGGCGCGGAGTGATGGACGCCGCCGGGATAGACAAGACGGTCCTGGCCGCCCGGCTGGGGCAGGCCACCGCGTACGGCCAGTCGCCCTTCGCGATCGTCCGCGGCCACGCCTTCGAGGCGCTGGTCAAGGCGGACGGCGGGGCCGGCCTGCGGGAGCTGCTGCACGACGTGCTGGGCGTGCCGCCCGAGGCCGTCGCCGACGGCGAGTACGCGGAACTCGGCGGCGAGCTGCCCGAGGATGCCGAGCAGGACAAGAAGCGCCCCGGGCGCGAAGAGCGCGTCGCCCGCACCCGTAGTGCGCTCCGGCGTGCCCTGGAGGACGCGCGCCCCGGACTGTGCGCGATCCTCGACCACCCGCTGCTGCCGCTGGACGTCTCCGGCACCCGGGCCTACCTGGAGCCGGACGCGATGGCCTGCCTGATCGCCGGCCGCCTGCACGTCGTCGAGATCAAGTCCTTCTCGGTGATCGACGGCGGTGCCGACCCGGCCAAGCTCGCCTCGGCGGCCCGGCAGGCCGCGGTCTACGTGCTCGCGCTGCAGCAGACCATGGCCGAGCTCGGCCACCCGCCCGACGTGGTGTCGACGGACGTGGTCCTGGTCTGCCCCAAGGACTTCTCGAACCAGCCCACCGCCGCCCTCCTCGACATCCGCAAGGAGCTCGCCGTCACCCGGCGCCGCCTTGCGCGCCTGGCGCGCGTGGACGACCTGCTCGCGCCCCTGCCCGCCGGGCTCAGCTTCGACCTGGGCGAGGAGGCCGCCCCGCAAGCGGTGGCCGACGCGGTCGCCGCCGTCCCCGCGGCGTACATCCCCGGCTGCCTGTCGACCTGCGAGCTGGCGTACTTCTGCCGGGCCGAGGCCCGGGCCTGCCAGAGCGGGCACGGCCCCGGCGGCCTGGCCGGCACGCTCGGCACCGCGATCCGCGGTGAGCTGGGCGGCATCGACGACATCGGGCGCGCGCTCGACCTGGCGGACGGGAAGTGCGCGCCGGAGCGCGGCGAAGAAGAGATCGCCCGCGTGCTCCGGCGTGCGGAGGCCCTGCGCCGCGAGGTCCTGGACGACGTCGCCGCCCGGCGCAGCGCAGGACTCGCGGGGGCGGTGGCCGCCTCGTGAGCGCGGTCACCGCACTCGGGCGCCTGCGCGCCGCCGCCACCGGCTACGCCCAGCCGGCCGCGACCGTCCGGCACCGGCACCTGTCCGACCGGCCGCTGGTGTTCGTGCCGTACGCGATGGCCGGTGAGGCCTTCGCCCCGCTCGCCGCGCTGATCGGCGACGACCCGGACGCCCCGCACCTGTTCGTCGTCCCGCAACCGCGCGACCGGCAGCGCCGGTTCGCACACGTGGCCGAACTGGCGCGCATCCTCGTGCCCTATCTGACCGAACACCTGTCCAGTACCGAGACCGTCGAACGCCGCAACGACGAAGCGTACGAACGCGCACTCGACGCACCGCAGGTGATCGTCCCGTCCCGGGGCGGCATCGAGTACCTGCACCTGCTCGGGCGTTCGACCCGCTTCCGGCGCACCGAGGGCGAGTACGCCGTGCACCCGGACGTCCCGCTCATGGGCCGCTGGTGCACCTACCTCGCGGACCGCGCCCGCATGCCCGGCTCGTCCGTGCTGCTCGCGCTCACCGACCTGCTCACCCAGACCTGGTCGACCGGGCAGAGCGACCTGGAGAACGGCGAACTGGCCGCGCTGATGGGCTGGGTCGACCCGGAACGGGGCCGCACCGGGGCGGAGACCGCCCGCGACGCCGAGGGCGCGCCGCCCGCCGGCCCCGCGACCGCACCGGAGTTCGACGAGAAGCTCGCCCCGCTCATCGCCGCCTACGACACCGCGGAACGGGCCGAGAACTCCCGGGCCGCGGCCCGTGCCGAAGAGCGGATAAGGGACCTCCTGGGCGTCGAGCTCATGCCGACCTGGCACCGCGTGTGGCGCGGCCTGGAGCTCATGCGCGAACTCCCGCCCGGGGCCTCGGTGGCCGGCCGCTGGGAGACCGACCGCATGTCGTACAGCCTCTTCGCGGCGGACCTCGACAGCCCCGACTCCCGCCCGCAGCCGCGCATCCCCGGTGCCGTCGCGGCCGCCCAGCAGCTCTCCCGCCGCGAGCAGGCGCAGTCCCGGCTGGACACCGAGCAACTGCGCGACGACCCGCTGCTGATGGCCGAGGCCCGGCTGTCCGGGCAGGCGTTCCGCGGCCGCGTGGCGGCCGTCGAGGCGGACCGCATGGTGACCGAGCCGGGCAAGAAGCAGGCCCGGCCCCGGCCCCTCCTGGTCGTGCGGACCACCGACGAGCCGCTGCTCCTGCGCGAGACCGAACTGGAGTGCGTCGAACGCCCCAAGGCCAGGGCCAAGCTGATCGCGGTCGCCGACGGCCCGGACGGCACCCGCGAGGTCCGCATCGAACTGACGGGCGGAATGGGCCGCGGCAAGACCCCCGAGGAAGGCAGCATCCCCGAAGAAGGCGAACTCCTGTGCTGGACGGTCGCCGCCTCCGGATTCCGCGGCGGCCCGAAGTGGCCCTCCCCGGAAGAGACTCCGTGGACGCACGGCGGCCCGCCCGAGCCGCGCAAGGAGCTCCAGGAAGGCGAGGTGCGCCAGCCCGACGAGGAAGAACTGGCGGCCGCGGAGGAACCGTGGGTGTGAACGCGGCACCCGCGCAGACCGCGGCCGGCAGGCCCGACGCGGGGCACGGCCGGCACGAAGGACGCACGACCGCGCACGCGACCGCGTGCGCAAAGGAGTTCCGGGGATGAACGCAGGAGCCATGCAGCCCGGCAGCGACGCGGCAGCCGAGCAAGGCCAGGACCAGGACCCCGGCAAAGCCGCCGGGCGCGTCACCGCGGCCGTGCTCGCCGACCTCGCGTCCGGTCGGCACCGCGGCGTCGTCGTCGACTCCCCGCCCGGCGCGGGCAAGTCGACGCTGGTGGTCAGGGCGGCCGCGGAGATCGCCGGCCGCGGCGACCGCCTCATGATCGTCGCGCAGACCAACAACCAGGTCGACGACCTGCTGCTGCGCCTCGCCGAGGAGCACCCCGGCCTGGTCCTCGGCCGGCTGTCCGCCGCCGACTACCGGCCCGGCGAGGAACTCGCCGCCACCCCCGTGCAGATCGCGGGCAAGGCCGCCGACCTGGACGGCTGCGAGATCGTCGTGTCCACCGCGGCGAAATGGGCGCTGGTCGACGACCGCCGCTGGGCCTGGGCGATCGTCGACGAGGCGTACCAGATGCGTTCGGACGCCCTGCTGCTCGTCGCGCGGCTGTTCGACCGCGCACTGTTCGTCGGCGACCCGGGCCAACTCGACCCGTTCGCGACCGTGGACGCCGCGCAGTGGCACGGGCTCACCTACGACCCCTCGCAGAGCGCGGTGGCGGTGCTGCGCCGCCACAACCCCGATCTCCCGGTGCACCGGCTGCCCGTGTCGTGGCGGCTGCCCGCCACCGCCGCGCCGCTGGTCTCCGAGGCGTTCTACCCCTTCACGCCGTTCCGTTCGGGCACCGGACGCCGCGACCGCGCCCTCGGGTTCGAACCCGGGCGCAAGTGCGACCCGTACGACCAAGTCGTCGACATCGCCGCCGAGTCCGGCTGGGGGATGCTCGAACTCCCGTCCGGTTTCACGCTGCCGTCCGACGACGAGACGGTCCGCACCGTCGCGGAACTGGCCGCCCGGGTCCTGGCCCGGCGCGGCACCGCGGTCTCCGAACGCGGCGAGAACGCGCTGGACGCCGCGCGCATCGCGGTCGGTGTCAGCCACCGCGAGCAGCGCTCCCGGGTCGAGGCCGCCCTGGTCCGGCTGAACGGGGAGATCCCCGGCGCCCGCGACATTGTCGTGGACACCGCGAACCGGCTGCAGGGCCGGGAGTTCGACGTCACCGTCTTCCTGCACCCGCTCTCCGGCCGCCGCGACGCGACCGCCTTCCACCTGGAGACCGGCCGCCTGTGCGTGCTCGCGTCCCGGCACCGGCACGCCTGCCTGGTGGTCGCCCGGGCCGGCATCCCCGAACTCCTGGACGCCCACCCGTCCGCGGAGCCGGTGCACCTGGGACTGCCCGTGTCGTTCCCGGACGGCTGGGAGGCGAACCAGGCGGTGCTGGGCACGCTCGCCGACAACCGCGTACAGCTCTGAGCGGCACGCGCACGGCCCCGGGCGTACGCCGGTACGGCCCCCGGTTCAGTCGCCGCGCTTGGCGATCAGGCGCTCCCCGTACTCGATCATCTTGACCGTGTACGCCTCGCTCCACCCGGTCCGCGCCGCGATCTGGGCAGGTTCGAGCCGGTCGAACCGCCGCCGGTCGGCCAGCCGTGCCACCGCTATCGCCTGGTAGTCCACCGCCTTGTCCGCCGCGGCGCGGAACGCCTCGGCGAGCTGCGTCGACCGGTCGAGCATCACCTGCGGGTCGGTGAGGTCGTCCAGATCGAAGAACCGCTCCTCTTCGCGTTCGAACACCGAGGGTTCGAACAGCAGCCGTGCCGGTCGGATGCGCGGCTTGGACGGCTCTGGCGGCATGACGTACTCCTCCTGGCGCGGTCTAGGCCCCCGTGACGACGATGGGGACATGCCCACTGGGGGTGCGGCTACGCACATGACCGGCGGGTAACCGCGATCATGCCGCAGCCTTGGGTAGGAAACGGTCAAATCACCCCAGGCGCCGCGGTGTTCACGGCCCGGCGTGCGCCGCCCCGGTGCCGGCGCCGGCACCGCTGACGGCCCCGGTCCCGGCCGCCTCCGGCTGCCCCGGCTGCCCCGGGAGTCCGGCCTGCCCGGGAGGCGCCCCCAACTCCACGGCTATCGCCTCGCGCAGCAGCTCGCGTGCGCGTTCGACCGTGGTCGTGCCGCTCAGCCACCGCTGGCTCAGTCCCTCGATCAGCCCGGTCAGGCGCTCCGCTGCGGCCGCCGCGTCGACCGCGTCCGCCACCTCGCCCGCGTCCTGCGCGGTCCGGACCGCCTCGGCGATGCCCGCCGTCCAGCGCGCGGTCGAGTCCCGCAGCGCCTCGCGCAGGTCGTCGTCGAAGACCGTGGAGGCCCGCAGTTCGCCCCACGCGGTGCTGGTCTCGCGGACCGTCGGGGTGTCCTGGATCTCGAACAGCAGCATCTGCTCGACCGCGACCCGCGGCCCGCCCGCCGTGATCGCGTCGTCGGTGTACCGGGTGGCCAGCCCGTTCACGAACTCCAGGGTGTGGCGCAGCAGTCCGGCCCGGTCCTTGAAGTGGTAGTAGATCAGCCCCGCCGACACGTCGGCCTCGGCCGCCAGTTCCTCGATGCGCAGGCCTCGCACGCCACGCCGCGCGATCACGCGGGTGGCGGCTTCCAGGATGGTGGTACGACGGTCGCTCACGGGACGACACGGTAGCCGCTGCATTTCGCCGCCCGGGGCGCACCCCGCCGGGAATCCCGGCATGACTGGCTGAAACTTCAGTCCGCGAACAAAAAACCACACCGAGCTATTGACTGAACCTTTAGTCAGTCCCACGATTGTCCCCCTGCCGAGCGGAGGAGACCGCGTGAAGCGCATCGCCGGAGCGAACCGGCCCGAGCAGTCCCTGAGACTCCTGGCCCCGGGCCCCTCCCGCCGCGGCTTCCTCGCCAGCGGTGCCGCGCTCGCGGGCGGCGTGCTGCTGGGCGGCTGCGGCGACGCCGCACCCGGGGACCCCACCGAACCCCCGGGCGCCGGGGCCGGGACCGAGAAGAACCTGGTGCTCGCGAACTGGGTCGACTTCAGCAACCCCGCCAACATCGAGGCGTTCGGGCAGCATTTCGGCGTCCGCGTCGTCCAGGAGGGCTACGGCTCGCAGGAGGAGCTGCTCGCCCGGCTGAGCACCGCCGGGGGCAGCGCGTACGACGTCGTCGTCCCGGCCGGCGACGGCCTGCGGCAGATGATCGACCAAGGCCTCGCGATGCGCCTCAACCCCGAGCTCGTCCCCAACCTCATCCACCTCCGCCCGGCCTTCCGCGACAACGTCTTCGACCCGGGCAACCGCTACGGCGCGCCCAAGGACTACGGGATGCTCGGCTTCTTCTGGCGCACCGCCGCGGTGAAGGAGCAGCCGCGCACCCTGCGCGAGTGCTTCGAACTCCTGCCCCGGCTCCGCGCCGCGCGCGTCAACGTCGTGGAGTCCCCGGGCGAACTCGTCAACCTCGCACTCGCCTCGCTCGACTTGTCCATCAACACCGGGGACGAGCGGGAACTCGAACGCGCCAAGCAGGTCCTGCTCCGCGCCAAGCCCGGCATCGACACCATCAGCAGCACCTACATCGAACGCGGCGAACGCGGCGAGATCGACTTCGGCCTCGGCTACACCGGCGACGTCCAGCGCATCGCCGCGGCCCGCGCAGCGGTCGGCGACGAGGTGAAGTTCCTTGTCCCGGAAGGGAGGGCCGAGTACTTCGTGGACTTCTGGGCCATCCCCAGCACCGCGAAGAACCCGGTGGCCGCGCACCGGTTCGTCAATTTCATGCTCGAACCCATGAACGCCGGCGCCGAGATGGACTACATCAAGTTCGGCAGCCCGGTGCTGGGCGCGCACGCCTTCGCGTCGCGCGCGGTCGCCGCCGACCCGGTGGTCAACATCCCGGACGAGACGCTCCGCCGGTACGAGGTGGCCACCGAGCCGACGCCGGCCGCGGCGAGCATCCGGGCCCGCATCTACGCCGAATTCGCGGCGGCCTGACCCGAGCGAGGCGCGTCCGCGGCGCCGTCCGGCAGGGCTCGGGTCCCGCCGAGGCGGGCGTCCCGCCGGATGGCTCCGCGGTCTGGTCAGGCCGCCGGGCGCAGGTACGGGCGGGCCCGGAAGCTCGGCCGAGGCCGCGCGCTACGAAGGTCGCGCTGCCCCGGCTGCGGCGTGGACCCGGCCGGCCACTGGGGGGTGGGCCCGGCACAGGGATGCCGCGGGGAGCGGGGCATGGCGTGGCGGCGCCGGGAAGCCCCAGGGAAGTTGCAGTACCGGCCGAGGCGAGTCGGACAAGGGGGAGCCGCTCAGTCAGGAACCCCGGCCGGTACGTTCGTGGCGAAGGTCGGAGACCTTCGGAGACAGAGGGTCAGGAGACCCTCTGGTGGGAGTCGGCGAGAGTTCTCGCCGCCTCCGCTATTGCGGCCCGCACGTGGTGCAGCGCGGTGAGCCGCCCTTCAGGACTCGGCGGGACCAGCCACACCAGCGGCCCGTCCTCGCAGTCCGCCGGCGGCACCGTGATCCAGGCGCCGCGGCCGTGGTGGCGCGGACCGACCGCGCGCTGCCGGGCCGCCGGAGCGGCCGCGGCCGGCGGCACCAGGAACCCGATGCGGCGGTAGCGCCGGTCCGAGATGACCGGGCCCACCGCGACCCGGTGCGCGTACAGCGCCCCCAGGGCCTCGAAGCCCAGCCGGTCCTCCACCTCGATGACGTCGAACGTCTCGCCCGCCGCGACCAGACGCGGCGCATGCGGGTTCCGGATCGTGTCCTGCGGCACCACGGCCGTCCTGTTGCGGTTGACGTCGGCGTTCAACGGAGGCGTCCTCTCGGGTCGGTGCGTGGGCCGTGGTCCGTGCGGTCCGTTTCGGTGCGGTGCGGTGCCGTGCTCTGTGCCGTCCAGTGCTGTTCGGGTGCCGTGCCGTACTGCCATGCGAGGTCGCTGCCGTGCCTTGCGAGGTCCGGTCCGCGTCCTGACGTGATGTCAGGGGCGTCCTCCCGGGCCGGGCCGGATGTCCTCCCGCCGTCCTGACAACGATGCAACCAGCTAGGCACCCTCCGTGACGAGGCCGCCACCGGGGACTCCTGGAGGACTCGTGGAGGACTCTTGCCCCCTCCGGGGCCTTCTGCCATGGCGGTACACGTCCTCCGGCCGTCAGGATCGGGAACCGGTATCCCTCCCTCCGCAAACCGGAACCCGCCCGGCACCCGCCGCGGGTTCCCGGTGCGGTGCAGGCATGCCCACCATCACGATGCGCGTGGAGGACGCGGTGCAACGACGTAGCTTCCTGGCCGGTTCCGCCGGCGTGGCCGCGGGAGTGACCGCGACCGCGCACGGCCGTGCCGCGGCCCGTACTTCCGACCCCGCGGGGTACGCCCGGACCACCGCCCGCCTGCGCGAGCAGTACTGGACCCACGAACCCGCCCACCTGCTGCCCCGGGTGGCCGGCCATGTCCGGGCCGGCGCCGGACTCCTGGCCCGGCGGCCCGACCCGCGGGTGGCCGTCGCAGTCGCCGAATCGGCGCTGCTGGTCTCCCGCATAGCCTTCTTCGACCTGCAGCTCGGCGCCAAGCAGGTCGAACCCTGGCAGGACCTCGCGCTCGCCGCGGCCGACACGGCCGGCGACGGAGCGCTGGGCGCCGCAGTCCTGGGCCACATGTCGTTCGCCCCCGCCTGGTCGGGACGCGGCGGCGAGGCCCGCGGGCGCCTGGACGCGGCCCGCAAACGTGCTTCCCGCGGCGACGCCGGACCGGTCATCCACGCCTGGCTCGACGCGGTCGCCTCCGAGGCCGAGGTACGCCTCGGCAACCCGGGTGGCGCATTCCCGCTCCTCGACCGGGCCGCCGACGTGCTGCACCCGGCCGGCGCCGCGGCCGGTTCCTGGTCCGCGGCCGGGCCGCCCGCCTGGCTCGACTGGTTCTCCGGACCCCGCCTCGACGGGTTCCGCGGCGCCGCCGAACTGGCCGCCGGCCGGACCGACCACGCGAAGGCCACGCTGCACCGCACCCTGGCCGGGCTCTCCCCGGACGCGGACAAGCAGCGCGCGGTCACGCTGGCGGACCTGGCCGGCGCCGCGGCCGCGGCCCGCGACCCCGAGGACGCCTGCGCCCTGCTGCACCGCGTCCTCGAACTCGTCGAGAAACAGGGCTACGCCACCGCGGTCGACCGGGTCCGCACGGTCCGCGCGGCGCTCGCCCCGTGGGCCCGCGAACGGTTCGTGGCCGAACTCGACGACCGGCTGGCCGCCGGGCAGCAGGCACCCCCGCCCGCCCCGGACCCGGCCGCCTGAGCAGCGCCGCGCACGCGGCGCCGCCCACCCGGCCGCCCCGGCCGTCCTGGTCGCGCCGACCTTGTCGATCGTCCGGTGCATGTGGAGCATCCGGCACATCCAGCGCCTCTGGCACGTCCGGTACACGGCACGCTGCCTCCCCGTCAGGCCGGCGGCCGGCCCGGAACCGCAAAGGTCCGGGCCGGCCGCCGCCTGTGTCCTTCACTTCTCGGCCGGCCGCCGGCCGCCCGGCCGCTCAGCCGCGCGGCGCCCGCCCCGGGTCCAACCGCATGATCTCGCCCGGGAGTTCGTCCAGCGACCCGAGCAACACGTCCGCCACTTCGCGCAGTTCCGGATCGCCTGCGACCAGCATGCCCCACGGCCCGCGCCGGATGTGGGCGGTCCGCAGACCCGCCCGGTGGGCCGGTCGCACGTCGTTGTCCAGCCGGTCGCCGACGTAGAGGATCTCCGCGGCCGGGAAGGGGCACTCCGCGACCAGCCGCTCGAAGAACTCCGGGTCCGGCTTGCTCAGCCCCCAGTCGTCCGACGTCGCCACCAGGTCCACGCCCAGCTCGAGACCGCGCAGTATCGATCCGGCATTGCGCGTCTGGTTTCCGGCCACGCCCAGCCACAGCCCCATCCCGGCCAGCGCCTTCAGGCACGGCCGGGTGTCCTGGTACAGGTCGTCCTCGCCGAACCACTCCGGGCTGCCGGCCGCCGTGCGGGCGGCGCGTTCGGCGTCCAGGTCGAAGCCGGGTCGAAACCGCTGGAAGGTCTCGCGGTAGTCCAGGCCTTGCGCGAGCACCATGCCGAACACCGCGGAGAAGGTATGCCGCGGGACGCCCAGCCAGTCGGCCCAGGTCCCGTACTCACGGCTCTCGTCGACCAGGGTCTCGCCCACGTCGAACACGACCGCGTTGATCCTCATGAACTGCTCCCGTCGTCGGCCCCGGACGGACGCGGCCGGGTGACAGGAAGACCCGGATGGCGCGGGACCACCCAGACCGTACCGCGGCACCCCTCCCCGGGACCGGGCCAACCATGCGTCCGGTCGGGCGGTCCGATGCCCGGGAAAGTCCCGTGCGCCCGCGCATCCGCCGCGCACCGCCCGTCCGCACGCCGGAGTGCACTTCCGCCCGGCCGCACGCCCTGGTTGCATGGCCATTGATGACACGTGTCGCCCATGATAGAACCGGTTTCACTTTTGGGGCCTCGTCCCGGGCCCGTGCGGACCCGCGCCAGAGCCCCTGGAAACCGTCGCAGCCGTCGCAATCGCGGCACGGATACCGGAGGTTGTCGTGGCCGACTCCGATGAGGTCGCCCGCCCGCAGGTCAGCAACCGCGACCTGGCCGAGGTGCACGACCAGCTCGTCGCGTGGCTCGCCGGACGCCTGCCGGACGGCGCCGACCCGCAGATCTCCGAGCTGAGCATCCCGGCGACGAACGGCATGTCCAGCGAGACGCTCCTCTTCGACGCGTCCTGGACCGAGGACGGCGCGGAGCGCACCGAGCGCTGCGTGGTCCGCATGCGCCCGGCCGCCGAGGCCAAGCCGGTCTTCCCGACCTACGACCTGGACAAGCAGTACCGGGTCATGACGCTGGTCGGCGAGCGCTGCGGCATCCCGGTGCCCAAGCTGCTGTGGAACGAGCCCGGCGAGGAGGCCCTCGGCGCGCCGTTCTTCGTGATGCGCCGTGCGGACGGCGCCGCGCCGCCGGACGTCATGCCGTACACGATCGACAGCTGGCTGCTCAAGGCCGACGCCGCCGAGCAGCGCCGCCTGCAGGAAGCCTCGGTGGCCATCGTCGCGGACATCCACCAGATCGAGACCACCCCCGACGAGATCGCCTTCCTCCAGCTGGAGCAGCCCGGCGACACCCCCATGCGCCGCCACCTGAACGACCTCAAGGCGTTCTACGAGTGGGGCATGGAAGGCCACCCGGTGCCGCTCCTCGACCGCGGTTTCGCGTGGCTGGAGGAGAACTTCCCCGAGGACACCGGCGACGACGTCATCAGCTGGGGCGACGCCCGCATCGGCAACATCCTCTACGTCGACTTCACGCCCACCGCGGTCCTCGACTGGGAGATGGCCGCGGTCGGCCCGCGCGAGCTGGACCTGGCCTGGATGGTCTTCATCCACGACTTCTTCCAGGACATCGCCACCCGCTACGGCGGCCTGCCCGGCATCCCGAACCTGCTGCGCCGCGAGGACGTCTACGGCCAGTACGCGTCCCTCACCGGCCACACCCCGAAGAACACGCAGTACTTCGAGGTCTACGCGGCCATCCGGCACGGCGTCGTCATGGCCCGCATCGCGCACCGCCAGGCGTTCTTCGGCGAGCGCGTCATGCCCGAGAACCTCGACGAGACGGTCCTGCACCGCACCCTCATCGAGGCCATGCTGGCCGGCACCTACTGGGACGACCTGCCCGCCGCGGACGCCGGCACCGCCGAGGCTCCCGAGGCCGCCGAGTGAACCCCATCGGCCAGCTGATCGCCGCCGACGAAGGCTTCTGCCACCAGGTCACCGAGACCTTCGGCTCGGTCGGCACCACCGACCCGTCGTGGACCGAGAAGGTCTGCGCGATGGCCGCCGCCCGCGACGGCAGCCTGCAACTGGGCTTCGGGCTCGGCAAGTACACCAACCGCAACGTCATGGACGGGTACGCCGGCATCTCCCGCGGCGTCGAGCAGATCACCGTCCGCGCCTCGCGGCGCCTTGCGCCCGACCCGACGCTCACCGAGATCGGCCCGGTCAAGTACGAGGTGGTCGAGCCCCTCAAGGTCGTGCGGTTCGTGCTGGAGCCGAACGACGCCCAGCCGATCGCGTTCGACTGGACCTTCGAGGCCGTCGTCCCGCCGGTCTGCGAGGAGCGCACCCACAACCGCCGCGCCTACCGCGTCACCGCCGACCTGGTGCGCTACCACCAGACCGGCGTCGCGCACGGCTGGGTCGAGGTGGACGGCGAGCGCACCGAGATCACCCCGGACACCTGGGTCTCCACCCGCGACCACTCCTGGGGCACCCGGTACGACGTCGGCACCCCGGCCTCCGACCTGGAGCCGGCCGGCATGCCGGAGGGCGCGTCCTTCCGGATGATCTGGTCCCCGGTGCTCATGGAGCGCCCGGACGGCAGCCGGTACGCGCTGTTCCTGCACTACCAGATCACCACCGCGCGCGGCTTCTCCCAGAAGCGCGTCACGGGCGGCGTCGAGCACCCGGACGGCCGCGTCGAGGAATGGGCCGACCTGGTCCCCGAGCTGTCCTTCGACCCGGGCAACCGCCGGCTCCTGGGCGGCAAGCTGCACGCCACCATGGCCGACGGCTCGTCCCGCCCGCTGCAGATCGAGACCGTCTCGGACACCGGCTTCCACCTCGGTGCCGGGCTGTACTTCGGCTTCGACGGGCACCACCACGGCGAGTGGCGCGGCGCGCTGCACGTCGAGGGGGAGCGCATCGCGGACTGCTCGACGCCCGAGCAGGCCCGCCGGCTGCACCAGATCCGGGACACCGTGATCCGGGTCACCGACCCGGTCGGCGGCGGCGTCGGCTGGGGCAACTGCCAGCCGATCATCACCGGCGCGGACCCGGCCCTCGGGCTCACCGCGGAGACGTCGTTCATGTAGGAGCGCACCCGGGCCGCCGCACACCCCGTGTGCATCGGCCCTGGTGAGGCGGCCTGCGCCTGCCGAAAAGGGGACCCGTCCGCGGTGCGGGACGGGTCCCGCAGGCCGCCTTCCCTCTTGCAGACTGCGGAAGTTCACCCGCACGGGTGATGGTGTGTGATCGGCGACATCCGCCGGACACGCCCCCCTGACTTGCCGGTAGCATGAACCACCGGGGCGGTGCTCCGGTGATTCACAGCCGGAGGTGCGTCATGACGATCGGGGGGATCGACCCGCCAGTAGGCGCGGGCGCACGGGATGTGACGCCCCGTCCGGTCGATGCGCGCACCGACAAACGC
This sequence comes from Yinghuangia soli, assembly GCF_021502675.1. Classification (GTDB taxonomy): domain Bacteria; phylum Actinomycetota; class Actinomycetes; order Streptomycetales; family Streptomycetaceae; genus Yinghuangia; species Yinghuangia soli. The sequence goes on along the minus strand of NZ_JAKFHA010000036.1, from coordinate 45,851 downwards.
GGCGACACCGACCGGAACGCCGAACGGTCCGGCCGTTCCGCGCGCCGCCCCGTGCAGCGCCTCAGCCTCGCCGCCGCCACGTTCCTGATCGGCGGCGGGCGCAAACGCAGCCCCGAGGCTCTCGAGACCCTCATCCCGCTGGTGCAGGTGCACCGCGCGCACCACCCCAAGGCCGACCTCGCCCTGCTGCAACGCGCCTTCCAGGTCGCCGAGTTGTCGCACCGCGGCCAGATGCGCAAGAGCGGCGAGGCGTACATCACGCACCCGCTCGCCGTCGCCACCATCCTCGCCGAGCTGGGCGCCGACACCACCACGCTGGTCGCGGCCCTCCTGCACGACACCGTCGAGGACACCGACCTCACCCTCGGCGCGGTCCGCGAATCCTTCGGCGACGACGTCGCGCACCTGGTCGACGGCGTCACCAAGCTCGAGAAGGTCGACTTCAACAACCGGCAAGAGGCCGAAGCCGAGACCATGCGCAAGATCCTCGTGGCCACCGGCCGCGACCTGCGCGTGACGGTCATCAAACTGGCCGACCGGCTGCACAACATGCGGACCATCCGGCACATGCGCCGGGCCAGCCAGATCCGCATCGCCGAGGTCACCCGCGACGTCTTCATCCCGCTCGCCGAACGCCTCGGCATCCACGTGCTCAAGACCGAGCTGGAAGACATCGTCTTCGCCACCCTCAAGGCCGACGAGCACGCCGGCATCGTGCGGGTGCTCGCCGAGACCGCCGCCGAGCGCGACCAGGCCGCCGCGGAGCTGGCCGGCTCGGTGCGCCGCGCGCTGCGCGAGGCCGGCATCGACGCCCAGGTCACCCCGCGCCCCCGGCACCACGTCTCGGCCCGCCGCGTGCAGGTGCGCCGCGGCGACGCCCCGCTCGGCCCGTTCGACCTGTCCCGGCTCATGGTCGTCGTCGACGCGGACACCGACTGCTACGGCGCGCTCGGCGTGCTGCACACCTGCTGGACGCCGCTCGCGGGGGAGTTCAAGGACTTCATCGCGACCCCCAAGTTCAACCTGTACCAGTCGCTGCACACCGCGATCTCGCTGCGCGGCGGCGAGGTGGTCGAGGTCCTCATCCGCACCCGGCGCATGCACCGGCTCGCCGAGTTCGGCGTGGTCGCGCACACCGGCGACGACGGCTCCGAGGAGCGCGGCCAGCTCGAATGGCTGCACCGCCTGCTCACCTGGCAGGGCGGCATCCCGGACGCCACCGCGTTCTGGTCGCAGCTCACCGCCGACCTGTCCGCGGACCGCGAGCTCCTGGTCTTCACGCCGGGCGGCCGCCCGCTGACCCTGCCCGCCGGGTCCACCTGCGTGGACGCCGCGTACGCCATCGGCGAGCAGACCGGGCACCGCTGTATCGGCGCCCAGGTCAACGGCCGCCTCGTGGCGTTGTCCTCGGTACTCGCGGACGGCGAGACGGTATCGATCATCACGGCCCCGCCGACCGGCGCGGGCCCTTCTCGTGAATGGCTCGGTTTCGTCCGCAGCCCGCTGGCCCGGGTGGCGATCGCGAGCTGGCTGGCCGAGCATCCGGAGGCCGGCGAGTCCCCGGCCGAGACCGCGAAGACCGCAGGCCCGGCAGGTGCGGCCGGTGCGGCCGGGACCAAGTCCGCACTTCGCGACCCGGCAGCGGACGCCGCCGGGTTCGGCCCGGCGGCCGGCGACCCGGCGGGCATCTCCGCGCTGCGGCCCGGGGTCGGCGCGCCGGTCGAGCAGGACGCCGGGGAGAACCTCGTATCGGTGCCCGGCTCTCCGGGCGCCCCGGTACGCCTGGCCCGCTGCTGCACCCCGGTGCCGCCGGACGACCTGGCCGGCTTCGTGATCCGCGGCGGCACGGTCGCCGTGCACCAGCGCGACTGCGCGAACGTCCAGCAGATGATCAGGGCCGGGCGCGACATCGTCTCCGCGGTGTGGCTGCCGCACCAGGCCGAGCGCGGCTACCGCGTCACCGTGCAGCTCGAAGCGCTGGACCGGCCGCGGTTGCTGGCCGATGTCACCGCCGCCATCGACGCCGCCGGTGCGGACATCACCTCGGCGTCCATCGCCCCTCCGCAGCAGATGCGGGTACGCCAGACCTACACCATCCGGCTCGCCGACCTGGCCAGCCTGCCCCGGCTGCTCAAGGCCCTGCGCCGGGTCCAGGGCGTGTACGACGTCTACCGCGCGCGGCCGCGCATCCACCCCAGGGTCGCGGAGTCGCCCGGCGAGTTGTGAGCCGCCGCGCGCTGCGCCCGCCGGGCCGCGCGCCCGGCCTCGACGGCCCCGACCGGGTCAGGCCCGGACGGGGTCAGGCCTCGACCGCGTCCGGTTCCGGGTCGCCGCGGCCGGCGTCCGCCTCGGCGACGCCGCGCAACTGGTCGTTGAAGCGCGCGAGGTGGTCGGCAAGCACGTCGAGTTCCCCGGCGGGCCAACTGGAGAAACGGTCCTCCAGAACGGCGATGGTGCGGCGCCGGGCATCCGCGAGCCGCTCCCGGCCCGCCTCGGTCAGCGTGATCAGGTGCGAGCGCCGGTTCGCCGGGTCGGTGGTCCTGGCGATCGAGCCGGCCTCTTCGAGCGCGGTCAGCTGCCGGCTGACCGTGGTCTTGTCCAGGCTCAGCGTGCAGGACAGTTCCTTGCCGGTCGAGGTGACCCGCTCCTCCAGCACCGCCAGCAGGTGGTACTCGGCCTGCGTGATGCCGGCCGCATGCAGCGGCGGCGCCATGAGTCCGCGCAGCAGCCGCGTGGCGGCCCCTACTTCGCGCACCACGCGCCGTCCGGCACTGTCCTTCACGGCCGCCCGCTGCACCTGCTCGCCCACGCCGACACCCGACACCCTCGCCACGACAATGCTGTCGCAGACAGCGTGCCGCACAACGGTTGCTGAACACAACCGGGAAGCGCCGCGCGGGTGGCGGCGGCACTTCCCGGGCCCCGAAGCGTGCGTCCGGGCAGCCCGCGGGACTGCGCGGGACCGACCCGGGACTACTCGGTCGGCCAGCTGCGCAGCTCGTCCGGCAGGTCGCTGCTGACCCGCAGCCCGAAGTGCGGCGGGCGCTTCTCCAGGAAGGCCAGGACCCCCTCGCGGGCGTCCTCCGACTGCCCGGCCCAGTGCAGCGCCCGCGACTCGATGCGGTGCGCGGCCCACGGGTCCGGCTCGGTCTGCATGCCCCACAGCAGCGCACGCGTCACCGCGACCGCCACCGCCGGGGTGCGCTCGGCGATCGAGCGGGCGATCTCGTACGCCCGGTCCAGCAGCTGCGCACCCGGCACCACCTCGCGCACCAGGCGCGACTCCAGTGCCTCGGCGGCGTCGAACACCCGGCCGGTGAAGCACCATTCCAGCGCCCGGTCGATGCCGACCACCTTGGGCAGGAACCACGTCGAGCAGCCGTCCGGGGTGATGCCGCGCCGCGCGAAGACGAACCCGAACCGGGCCTCCTCGGCGCAGATCCGGATGTCCATCGGCAGCGTCATCGTGGCGCCCACCCCGACCGCCGGCCCGTTCACCGCCGCGATCAGCGGTTTCGTCGAGCGGAAGAGCCGCATGACCAGCCTGCCGCCGTCGTCGCGGAAGTCGTCCGGGGAGTCCTCGGGTTCGCCCGTCACCTCGGAGTGCGCGGTCGGGTCGAACGTGCGCGCGCCCATCTCCAGGTCGGCCCCCGCGCAGTACGCCCGGCCGCTGCCGGTGAAGACCACCACGCGCACGTCGTCGTCGGCGTCCGCGCGGTCCAGGGCGTGGCAGATCTCCTCGCGCATCCGGAACGTGTAGGCGTTCATCCGGTCCGGCCGGTCCAGCCGGATCGTCAGGATCCCGTCCTTGGCCTCGGCGGCGATCTGCTCGTATTCCATCTGGCGGCTCCTCATGCCGGTCGCGCGGGCGCGGCCCCGCGGCCGAAGAACGACGGACCTTGCGAACGCTCGCTCAACACCCTGCCCTGTCCCGCCGCCGGACACCACCCCCGGTGGCGAAACAGGCGGTTGCACGGAAAGTGTTCTGGTCGGCCGCGTCCCGGACTACTGTGGTCCCGCTCCGCCACGGGTACCCGCCAACGCACGAACCGCGCCCGGCCACCGCCGAAAGCGGCTCGTTCGGCCAGGAGGTGCAGGCAACGGATGCTCGACCGCACTGAGGCTCTCGCCGCGCTGACCGCGCCCGAGTCCGTGTACGCCATCGCCCACACCCGTCCCGGCGAACCCTCCTGGCGGGAGTTCCCGGCCGCGCCCCCGACCCTGCGCGCGGTGTTCGAAGGCACCGCCGCCTACCCGGACCGCGATGCGCTCGTGCACCAGGACGGCCGCATCACCTACGCCGAACAACTGCGCCTGGTCGGCCACTTGGCCCGGCATCTCGCCGAGGACCTCGGCGTGCGGCACGGCGACCGGGTCGCCGTCGCGATGCGCAACCACCCGGAATGGCCGCTGGCGTTCTGGGCCACCCAGGTCCTCGGCGCCGTGTGCGTACCGCTCAACGCCTGGGGGACCGCCGACGAACTCGTCTACGCCCTGGCCGACTCCGGATCCACCGTGCTCGTCGCGGACGGCGAGCGCGCCGACGTCCTGGCCGGCGCGGAGACCGGGAAGGCGCTGCCCGACGCGGTGGGGGCCGTCCTCGTCGCCCACCCCGAAGGCCCGCTCGGCGGCCGCATGACCGACCTGTCCGCGGCACTGCGCGCCTGGACCGGGCCGTGCCCGCTGCCGGACGCCCGCATCGCCCCCGACGACGACGCCACCATCATGTACACGTCCGGCACCACCGGACGCCCCAAGGGCGCGGTCGGCACGCACCGCAACCACACCACCAACCTGCACACCATGCAGCTCCTGCAGGCCGTGCAGCTGGCCCGCGCCGGAGTGCCGCCCGAGATGCTCACCGGCGGCATGCCCGCCTTCCTCGACGCGATGCCCGACCTGCCGCGGCAAAGCGCCCTGCAGACCTATCCGTTCTTCCACATCGCCGGCCTGGTCGCGCTGTACGCATCGGCCGCCCAGGGCGCCAAACTCTCGCTCATGCGCCGCTGGGACACCGAACGCGCCCTGCAGCTCATCGAGACCGAGCGCGTGACCAGCGCGTCCATGGTGCCCACCCTGCTGCGGCGGCTCCTGGAGTCCCCGCTGCGCAGCAAGTACGACCTGTCCTCGCTGCTCACCCTCGGCGCGGGCGGCGCGCCCGTGCCGCCCGACCTGATCGACGAGGTCGGCCGCATGTCGGACCGCGCGGTGTCGCCGCTCAACGGCTACGGGACGACCGAGACCACCGCGATCGTGGTGGCCAACTCCGGTGCGGAGTACTACGACCACCCGGACAGCGTGGGCCGCGCGGTGCCGGTCGTCGACGTCGCCGTCGTCGATCCCGCCACCGGCCGCGAGGTCGGCACCGGGGAGACCGGCGAGATCCGGTTCCGCGGCCCGCATGTCGTGCGCGGCTACTGGAACCGGCCCGCGGAGACCGAAGAGTCCTTCCCGGACGGCTGGTTCCGCACCGGCGACCTCGGGCACGTGGACGCCGACGGGCTGGTCTACGTCGTCGACCGGCTCAAGGACGTCATCATCCGCGGCGGCGAGAACGTCTACTCCGCCGAGGTCGAGGCGGTCCTGTTCGAGCACCCCGCGGTCGCCGACGTCGCGGTGGTCGGCGTACCGCACCGCGAACTCGGCGAAGAGGTCGCCGCCGTGGTCGAGACGCAGCCCGGCACCGCGGTCACCGCGGCCGAGCTCCGCGGGCACGTCGCCCGGCGGCTCGCCGCGTTCAAGGTGCCCACCACGATCCGGTTCAGCGACCGGCCGCTGCCGCGCAACGCGGTCGGCAAGGTGCTCAAGCGCGAACTGCGCGACATGCTCAGTTTCTGACCGGCGCACCGGATCACCGGGGGGACCGGCGGACCGCCCGGTCAGCCGGTCCGCCGCGGCGGCACGATACGCCGCCGCCAGTACTCCAGTTCCTCCAGCGCGGTGATCACATGCTTGTGGTCGCCGCCGAGCACCTCGGTCATGTCCGGGATCAGCGCCTCCAGCAGCCGCACCGCCTCGTCCGCCTCCCCGGACCGCCCGGTGCACAGCGCCAGTTCGCGCCGCACCTTGAGGGTCTCCGGATCGGTGGGCCCGTGCCGGTTCACGAAGTCCGGCAGCAGTTCGCGCAGCAGCCGGGCCGCGGTGCTCGGGTCATTGGCCTTGGCGGTCCAGTACGCCTGGTTCCGGCGCACCCCCAGCGTGCCCTCGTCGGTCGCGCCGAGGACCTGCGTGTAGTCCCGCACCAGCTGGTCCAGCACCCGCACCGCCAGCGCCCGCTCGCCGGACACCCCCAGGTAGTACGCCAGATCGTCGCGCACCGCCAGCGTGCGCGGATGCCCCGGCCCGAAGACCCGGTTGTGCTCGGGCAGCAGCTCGCGCAGCAGCGCCACCGACTCCTGCGGCGAGATCTCGTCGACCCGGTCCATGCGCCGGGCCAGTTCCTCGGCCAGTTCGGAGTCCGACGGCACGCGCACGGGCGGCTGCGGCGGCACCGCGTCGAGCAGGCGCAGCACCTCCGCGGCGTTCTGGGGCCGGTCGTCCGGGTTCTTGGCGAGCAGCGCGAGGACCAGATCGCAGACCTCGGCCGGCAGGTCGTCGCGCACCCGGGACGGCGACTCGGCCGGGACGTGCACGTGCCGGTACAGCAGGCCGGGCACGTCGCCGAAGCCGAACGGAGGCAGCCGGGTCAGGAGTTCGTACAGCAGGCAGCCCATCGAGTACAGGTCGGAGCGGGCGTCGGTCTCGACCCCGCCGGCCTGCTCGGGCGACATGTACGCGGCAGTCCCGAGCACCGCGCCCGGCCGGGTCAGCGTCTCGCCCGCGGCCAGCGCCTTCATGAACCGCGCGATGCCGAAGTCGAGGACCTTCAGCACGCCCTTCTCGGTCACCATGATGTTGGCCGGCTTGATGTCGCGGTGCAGCACGCCCGCGTCGTGCGCGACCTCCAGTGCTTCGCACAGCTGCCGGGCCAATTCCAGGACGCGCGGCAGGGGCATCGGCGCCTCGTCGGCCACCACGCGCGCCAGCGAACGCCCGGGCACCAGCTCCATCGTGACGTACACCGACTCGCGGGCCGGCTCCGCGGGAAGCGGCGGGTCCGGCACCGAGCGGGCGCTCGGCGGCGTATGCGGATCGTCCGGATCGGCGGCCAGCAGATGCCCGCTGCCGAAGTCGTGCACGGTGACGATGTGCGGGCTGGAGAGCGTGCCCGCGGTCCGGGCCTCGCGGGCGAACCGGTCGGCGGCGCCGGGCACCCCGTACTGGTCGCGCAGCAGCTTGACGGCGACATACCGGTGCATATGGGTGTCCTGGGCCCGCCACACCACGGCCATGCCGCCGGAGCCCAGCTCCTCGATCAGCCGGTACCGGCCGGCGAGCCACCACTCACCCACGTGCCGAACGCCTCCCCGTCGTGGTCGTCATGGGCCGACCGCCGCAGGGAGCGCCCGCCCCCGGCGCAGTCGGGCCACGGAGATTGTCCCGCAGCCGTGCGCGCGGGGGGAGGACAGCGGCAGGACGGTTCGCCGAGAACAGCCGAGAACAGCCGGGAACAGCCGAGCGCCGTCCGCACTTTGGGCGCAGTGCGCGGTTTGCCGGAATTGCCGGCACGCCCGGATTTCCCCCGGACCCGTGGTGCGGAGGCGCCCGAGCTGCCAGGCTGAATCGATGATGCGCCAAGCCCTCGCCGCGGTGGCAATCGGCGCCCTCCTGCTCGCGACCGGCTGCTCCGACCGCCGCGAACGCCGCGACGAGCCCCCGCCCATCCCCTCCGGACTCGACCTCGCCGACGTCGTCCTCACCCCGGCCGTCCCGCTCACCGACGCGCAACTGCAGCATGCCGCGACGGTCGTCGAGCGGCGTGCCGAGGCGCTGGGCATACGCGTCGAGCAAGCGGCACCGCGGGACGGCACCGTGGCGCTGCGCCTGTCGGTGCGCGGCCTGGGGGAGACCGCCGAGGACCGCGTCCGGCAGCTCGGCCGCCAGGCGACCCTCACGATACGGCCGGTCCTCGCCCTGGCCGGACTGCCGTCCGGGGCCGTCTACCAGGGCCGGGTGCCCCCGGAACTCGCCGCCGAGTTCGCCGCGGTCGACTGCAGCCGGATCGGCGACCTCCCGCCCGACCCCGCGGACCGCCCGGTGGTGGTGTGCGACGCGGACGGGAACTGGAAGTACGTGCTGGGGCCCGCCGCGGTGGACGGCGACGACGTCGACCGGTCCTGGTCCAGCTACAGCGAGCACAGCAGTGCGGGCGGCTGGCAGGTCGTCCTCGTCTTCACCGAAGAGGGCCAGGCCGCGTTCCGGGAGCTGCTGCACCGGCCGCCCGACGAGAACGACAACCTGAGGACCATCGCGTTCGTGGTGCGCGGCACCGTGGTCAGCGCGCCGAGTGTGGTGGACCGCACCGACCTGGAGATCCGGCCGACGATCTACGCCAACATCACCGAACGCACCGCCGACGAACTGGCCGGCGTCATCGACGCGGGACCGCTGCCCGCGACCTTCACGGTCACCTCGTACGTGCACGTGAACTAGCGTCCGGGGAGAAAAGCCGCGTCCAGGAGGTCGAGTTGCCCGGTTCTGTCACGGTCGTCCACGCAAGCGACGAACCACCCGCTTCCTGGGATGCGAGCATCTTCCTCGCCGGACCCACGCCACGCAGCCCCGACGTCGCCTCGTGGCGCCCCGCCGCACTGGACCTGATCCGCCGTCAGTGGACCGGCGCCGGCGAGCTGGTGGTGTTCGTCCCCGAGCCGGCCGACGGCGCGCCCTGGTCCGACTACGACGACCAGATTCTGTGGGAACTGCGCTGGCTGCGCGCCGCCGACCAGGTCGTCTTCTGGATCCCGCGCGACATGGCCACGCTGCCCGGGCTCACCACCAACGACGAATGGGGCTGGCTCAAGGACGGCGGTCGCGCGGTCCTCGGCACCCCGCCGGACGCCGCGAAGGTGCGCTACCAGCGCGAATACGCCGCGGACCAGGGCGTGCCCACTGCCGACAGCCTCGACGGCGCACTGCGCATCGCCTTCGACCGCATCGGCGCGGGCGCGGCCCGGAGCGGCGGCGAACGCCACGTCCCGCTCCTGTTCTGGGCGTCACCGGTCTTCCGGCAGTGGTACGACGTGCAGCGCAAGGCCGGGAACACCCTGCTGGACGCCCGCCCGGTCTGGGCGTACCGGCCCGGCACCCGGCACGAGCCGGTGTACTGGGCGCTACACGTGACCGTCGCGATCGCTGCCGAAGGCGGCCGCGTGAAGGCGAACGAGGTCGTGATCGGCCGCCCGGACGCCAGCGCGGTGCTGCTCTACCGGCGCGCGGCGACGCTGCGGGAGACCGCGGTCGTGCTGGTCCGCGAGTTCCGCGCGGCCGGCGCGTCCGCCGACGGGTACGTCCGCGAACTGCCGGGCGGTTCCGCGGCCCCGGACGCCCCGGGCGATGCCGCCGCCCAGGCCCTCGCCGAAGTCCGGGAAGAGACCGGTCTCGTGCTCGGTGCCGAGCGCTTGCGGGCGCACGGAGTACGGCAGAGCGCAGCGACGATGTCCGCGCACCGCGTGCACTTGTACTCGGCGGAACTTGCCGAAGCCGAACTCGCCGGGCTGCGCGCGGACGCGTCGGTGCACGGAGAAGGGCCGGAGGAGCGCACCTACATCGAGGTCACGACGTACGGCGGACTGCTCGCGGCCGAGGAGGCCGACTGGACCACCGTCGGCATGGCCGCCCAAGTGCTCGCCGACCTGGGGATCTGACCCGCGTTCAGGAACGCGAAAGCGGTCCGGCCGAATCGGCCGGACCGCTTTGCCTGCTTTGCTCGTTGCCGCGCGGGCTGCTCAGTACGGCAGGCCGAAGCGGTGCGCCTGCGGGCACGGGCCGTGGCGCTCGACCATGTAGGTCACGCCGTCGAACACGGTCAGCCGGCCGCCCATCGGGTCGCCGCCCGCGGGAACGCGGACCAGCGGGCGCGGGTGCAGCTCCGCGAGGTACGGCTCGCCGCACAGCCGGCACTGCGCGGGGATGGTGCGGTGGGTCTCGGTCTTCTTCATGGCGTCTGCCCCCTCCGGGTGCTCCATCCGGTGCCTGCTCCCCGAGGGTGCTGCGCGCCGGCCAGGTCTCGTTAACCTGCTGTTCACCTTGATGTCGACTGCCATATTCCACGGTTCCGGAACCGATGTCAACTCTGTTGGCCTACGCGCTAGGCAAACGTATATGGCATCCTGACGGGGTGGAACACACTGAAGCCGCCGACGACCTGACCAAGGCGGCAAAGGCGTACCGGCGTACCGAGCGCGCGCACGAAGAAGCCCGGCAGGCCCTCAAGCAGGCGGCGGTCGCCGCACTCGCGGCGGGCGTGAAGCAGTCCGAGGTGGTCAAGACCACCGGATGGACCCGCGAATACCTGCGCAGACTGCGCAAGGGCGAACCCTCCGACGGCTCAGCCGAGTCCGCCGCTCCCGCCAAGCCGAAGAAGTAGCCGCGAGCTGTAGGCGCGCCCGGCCTCGCGCCGGGCCACGTGCAGCCTGGCGGCACACGCCCCCAGTCCCGCCCCCGCCGCGTTCATGAGCACGTCGTCCACCGACGACACGCGGCCCAGGCCGAGGACGTACTGCGCCGACTCCAGCGAAGCGGAGACCGCGGCGCCCAGCAGCGTCATCCGGGCCACCCCGGCCCAGCGCGGCAGCCGGAGCGGCAGGCAGAACCCCAGCGGCACGAACAGCACCAGGTTCGCGCCCACTTGCACGACCACCGTGGACGGCGCGCTGCCCAGCGTCGCGACCAGATCCCGCAGCGGCACCAGGCTCACGCCGCCCGGTCCGGCGGTCGGGGTGAGGATCATCCACACCCACGGCAGCGTGCCGCCGACGATCGCCGCCTCGGCCACCGACCAGCGCAACGCCTCGCGCCGCGGGCGGCCCTGACGCACCCTCACACGCACCAGCACGGCGGTCGCCGCGACCAGCAGCGGCACCCCCACCGCCCAGACCGTCAGCACGTCGCCCCACGCCCGCCAGACCTCGCCCATGGCGGCAACCTAACGCCCCGTCAGCGCCGCCGCCGGACTCCCGGTGCGGGGGCGCTGTCGCAAGGGTGGCCCAAGCGCGCGTCAGGGATGCGGGATCGCGTCGATCAGCGCCCGCGCGCCCTGGTCGAGGAGAGTGTGCCCGGCCGCCTCGCCGATCCACTCCGGCATGTGCATCAGGCCGTTCTCGAACGCCTCGATCACCACGTCGCCGCGCGGGCTGAAGACCGCGGCGTGCAGCGTGAGGCCGTCGTCCTTCGGTGCGCAGTGACCCGCGATCGGGCTCGCGCAATGCCCCTTGAGGGTGCGCAGCAGCGACCGCTCGGCCGTCGCGCACGCCCGCGTCAGCGCATGGTCGAGGCCCGCGACGGCCTCCACGGTCTCCTCGTCGCCGCGTCGGCACTGCAGCACCAGCACGCCCGCGCCGATCGCCGGGACCATCGACGTGGCCGGCAGCACCTCGGTGATGCGCTCGGCCATGCCGATCCGCCGCAGCCCGGCGACCGCCAGCAGCAGCGCGTCGCACTCGCCCGCGTCCAGTTTTGCGAGCCGGGAATTGGCGTTGCCGCGCATCGGCACCACCGTCAAATCCCGGCGCAGCGCCTGTAGTTGCGCAGCCCGGCGGACCGAGCTCGTACCCACGCGGGCGCCCTCGGGCAGGTCCTTCAGCCTGACTCCGGACCGGCTGACCACCGCATCGTGCGCGTCGTCCCGGCGCAGGAACGCGGTGAGCTCCAGCTCCTCGGGCAGCGGCTCGTCACCGGGGATGTCCTTGAGGCAGTGCACCACCACGTCCACCTCGCCGGCCAGTTGCGCGCGGTCGATCTCCTTCACGAAGACGCCCTTGCCGCCCAGCTCCGCGAGGCTGCCGGTCCACCGGTCGCCGGACGTCGTGTACGGCACGATCTCGACCTCGCGCACCAGCCACTCGGCCCGCAGCAGCCCGGCCACATGCGCGGCCTGCGCCATCGCCATGGGCGAGGAACGAGTCCCGATCCGGAGCACCCCAGCACCAGCCATCCCCAAAGGCTAGGCGCCCCCGCACCGCCCGGCCCCCGCAACAGCCGCCGCCCGCCCGCTTCTCACCCGAAGGGGTGACCGTCCCTCAGGTACGCCCCGCGCGAGCGGATCACCCGCTCCATGTAGGCGCGCAGGAACAGCCGGTCGACGAGCCGGCCCAGCCCGGGCACCGGCGACCGGAACTCGATGTCGTCGACCATCACGGTGCCGCCCGCACCGTCGTCCTCGAAGCGGTGCTCGTGCCGCCAGGTGCGGAACGGCCCGCGCACCTGCTCGTCGACGAAGCTCCGCGGCTCGTCGTACCCGGTGATCCGGGCGGTGAGCCGCCACCGCAGCCCGAAGTGCCGGGCCTCGAAGGTCACCTCGTCGCCGGGCCGCAGCACGCCGTCCGCGGGCCCGCCGACCACCCGCTCGCCATGGCGGGCCATCGACCGGGAGTGCGCGCCCGCATCGAGTGCCGCGGCGAAGACCTGCGCCGGCGGCGCAGGCACGGAAGTGGTCACCAGGATCCTCGGCACCGCCGTCCCCCTCTCCCCGCCCGCGAGCGGGTCCTAGCGGCTGCCGGAGAGGCGCTGACGGGCCTCGCCGAGGCGGTCTGCGTGCGCGGGGTCGTCCGGCCCGCCGAGGCGGCGCTCCACGGCCTCCAGCACATGGCCGACCGGCACATGCACCGCCGCGTCGTCCGCAGGCGTGCCGCGCAGCCAGTCGGCCAGCACCAGCGCCTCGTCGCCGGTGAGCACGATCGTGATCCGTTCCGAACCCATGGGCGGCAGGCTAGCGCGCCGCCGCCGGCCGCCCGCGGGCGGCCGGTCCGGAAAACAGCCAAGGCCCCGGCCTCTTGCGAGGACGGGGCCTTGATCCGATGGGGTGAGTGACGGGACTCGAACCCGCGACGTCCTGGACCACAACCAGGTGCTCTACCAACTGAGCTACACCCACCACGCGCCTCGATCGGAGATCCGACCGGAGCAGCGAGAAAGAGTGTACAGGGGATTGAGGGGTGCTCGCTCCCGGGTTGTCTCCGGGTGCCTTCGGGGACCGGATCCGACCGGTTCCCGGGGCCGTGCCGGGGTCAGGAAGCGGGGACCTGCGGGGCGCTGAAGCGGGCCGAGATGGACTTCGCGGTCTCGGTGTCCGGGCCGGGCTGCGGCACGAAGATCGCCTCCCGGTAGTACTTCAACTCGGTGATGCTGTCCTTGATGTCGGCCAGCGCCCGGTGGTTGCCGGTCTTCGGCGGCGACTGGAAGTAGACGCGCGGGTACCAGCGCCGGGCCAGCTCCTTGATCGAGGACACGTCCACGATCCGGTAGTGCAGGTAGCCCTCGAGCTCGGCCATGTCGCGGGCCAGGAAGCCGCGGTCGGTGGCGACCGAGTTGCCGCACAGCGGGGCCTTGCGGCCCTCGGGCACGAACTCGCGTACGTACGCCAGGACCATCGCCTCCGCCTCGGCCATCGTCACCCCCTCGTCGAGGACGTCGAGCAGACCCGACGCGGTGTGCATGGTGCGCACCACGTCGGGCATGCCGGCCAGCGCCTCGGCGGGCGGGCGGATCACGACGTCGACACCCTCCCCGAGGACGTTCAGCTCGGAGTCGGTGACCAGCGCGGCCACCTCGATGAGCGCGTCCCGGGTGAGGTCGAGTCCGGTCATCTCGCAGTCGATCCAGACCAAGCGGTCATTCATGGTTGATCAGCCTAGGCCGTGACCTTCCAGCAAGACGACCTGGAGACGCTTATACGCGACCCGCCGCCTCCACTTCCTCTCCCGCCCCCTCCGGATCGCGGGTCCGGAACGCGTCCCGGTACGCCGCCGGCGGGATGCCGAGCTGCTTGCGGAAGTGCCCGCGCAGGGCCACCGGGGACCGGAAGCCGCAGCGCCGCGCGATCTCCTCGACCTGCAGCTCGGTGGTCTCCAGCATCCGCTGCGCCTGGAGCACGCGCTGCGTCAGCAGCCACTGCAACGGAGCACTGCCGGTCAGCGACCGGAAGCGCCGGTCGAAGGTCCGGCGGCTCATATAGGCCCGGGTGGCGAGCACCTCGATGTCGAACTTCTCCGAGAGGTTCTCCAGGGCCCACGAGATGACCGTGGCGAGCGGGTCGCCGCTGATCTCCTCGGGCAGCGACAGGTCCATGTACGCGGCTTGGCCGCCGACCCGGTGCGCCGGGACGACGAGCCGCCGCGCGAGCGCGTTGGCGGCGTCCGAGCCGTGGTCGATGCGGACCAGGTGCAGGCACAGGTCGATGCCGGCCGCGGTGCCCGCGCTGGTGAGCACGTCCCCGTCGTCCACGTACAGCTCGCGCGGGTCCACCCGGACCTTCGGGAACGACTTGGCGAGCGCCGGGGCGTACATCCAGTGCGTGGTGGCCGGCCGGTCGTCGAGCAGGCCGGCCGCGGCGAGCACGAACGCGCCGCCGCACAGGCCGACGACCCGGGCGCCCTCGCGGTGCGCCCGGCGCAGCGCGTCCAGGACCGGGGCCGGCGGCGTCCGGGACGGCGAATGCCAGGCCGGGACGATGACGGTGCCCGCCCGGTGCAGGCCGTCGAGGCCGTGCGGGGCGATGAGTTCGACACCGCCGGTGGTGCGCAGCGGTCCGGGCTCGGCGGCACATACCAGTAATCGGTAGGTGGGGACTCCGGCGTCCCGTCGGTCGACCCCGAAGACCGAGATGGGGATCGAGCTCTCCAGGATCGGCGAGTTGGAGAAGAGCAGCACCGCGATGGTCTCGGCGCGGCGCCGGCCGATCAGCCGGTCCGGCCACTCCGCGTGGGTGCCGGGGTCGCCGCCGTCCGGTTCGAGGTCCGTATCGGGGTCGGCGTCCGCGAGGTCGCCGGGGGAGCGCGGGCCGACCACCGTGTACGCGGTGGCCGCGGGAGCCGCTTCGGTGCCGGCCGCGGCCTCCGGGCCGGGCCGGGCGTCGCCGTCGTCCGCGGCGAGGGCGGTGTCCTCGGGGTCGGCATCGGCCGGGCCGTCGGACTCGGATCTCGGTGCCGGGAGCGGAACCTGCGGTTCCGCGCTGCGTGCCGCCGGTATCGCGACATCCGCGGCTGCCGTGCGGGAGCCGGTTTCGGCCGCGGGCGCCGCCTCGGAAGGCACCGCTTCCGCGTCCGGCCCGCTTTCGCGTGCGGCAGCCGCCGTGCCGACCCGGATGCGCTGCCCCGCCTGCCGACCGTCGGTCCTGCTCATGGCTCCGATCGCCCCCTTCAGCCCTCCGCGACCCCGTCCGGCAGAACACCGGCGGGACGGGAGGGGTCGTTGATGGCGAGTCTCAGTAGTTCACACACGCCACTCAAGTCACCCAAGATCGGAACTTACTCTTTCTGGGCTTGTCTATGCATGGTGTTCTCCACGTGACGTTATGTAGATATGCCTGTTTGTGATGGCGGTCACACCACCTGTGGTGACTCTTCGCGGAGCAATGCCCGGATTGTGCCGCGAATTTCGTGAATGAAATTTATGCGGCGTTACTGATGGTGTGCGGGGAATTCCGGCGGATCACCATGCGGGCTGCGGCGCCGGCCGCGAGGAGCCCCGCGGCCGCGGCCGCGGACCAGGCGGGGCCGGCCCCGGTGGCCAGGAGCGCAAGGGCGGCGCAGCATGCGGCGAGGGCGTACCAGGGGGCCAGCTCGTCGAGATCGACGGGCGGCCGTGCGGCGGTTTCGGCCGCTTCGTCGGCAGGGGATGCCGGGTCGGCGGCACCGACTTCAGGAATGTCGACAAACTCGGGATTCGCGGGACCCGCGCTGCGGCTGCGGGACCGGGGGCGCGCCGGAGCGGCGGTGCCCGAGCGCTGCGCCACGGGTCCTCCTCGCTCGTGCGGTGCCCGGCCCGGCGACCCGGCCGCGTCGACCCGGGGTCGGCGTCCGCGAGACGGTGCCGCGCACCCGGGATCGCCGCCCCGGTCGACGTGGCCGTCCGGACACGCGGTGTCGTCGTGTGCAACGCGGCCGCCGGGCCGGGGGTAACGGGCGGCCGGGATTCCGGGCCCGCCGGGCCCTCGTACCGGTGACGCGGGCCGACTCCTTCGGTGGTACTTCCGGCGCGCCTGCGGCATTCCGGAGCGGCTTCCGGTCCGCCCGCGCACGCCCGCGAGGACGTCCTTCCGCGATGACTTCACCCGGATGGACGGATAGCGGCGTCCAGGGTCTCCCGCAGGCCGTCCCGGGCGGATATCGTGCGTGCTCGACCACCGCACGGCCTGTCCGTTTCCGACCGCAAGACGTAATCTGTACGCATAGGCACACGAACAGGCATTTCCTTTGATCTTGAGGGGCCCGCGGTCCCTCCCTCGGCAAAGACGCCCGATTGCCATGGCTGCTTTCGACTTCAGTGACCTGCCGGACGGCACCCCGTTGCTCCGTCCCGAATCCCAGCGCCCCCGCGACCCCGCGTTCCAGCACCCGGTCGTCGTCGGTTTCGACGGCTCGGGCGCCAGTGAACGCGCCCTGGCGTACGCGGCCGGCATGGCCCGGCGCCTCGGCGGCGGGCTCGTCATCGTGCACGTGGCGAACCGGATCCCGGCCACGGTGTGGGCCGGCTGCGAGCCGCCCGTCTTCATCGACGTGCCGGACAACCGGTCCGAGGCCCTCGGCCTCGAACTGGCCTGCGCGGACCATCTCAGCGACGTGCCGTGGATCCTCGTGGAGCGCGGCGGCGACATCTGCCACGAGATCGAGGACGTCGCGAAGGAGTTCGCCGCCGACGCGATCGTGGTCGGCGGCTCCTCCGGGTTCGTCAGCCGGCTGTTCGGCTCGGTGGCCTGCCGCCTGGTGAAGCACGCCAAGCGCCCGGTCGTCGTGATCCCCTGAGGCGTGCCCGGGCGCCCCTGAGACGCACCCCGGGGTGCTGTCTCCGGAGCCCGGTGCGCACCGGTCGCCGGACACGGCGTCCGGATGCCCTGCGGCGCCCCCGCCCCGGCCGGCCGACGGCCCGGGAGGCCCGCCGGGGCGGAAATAATTCCTGATGTGTCGCGATGTGCCCGATATCGCCCCTCATTTCGGCGGTCACTCGTGATCGAGGTTCGCGCCCGCCTGCATTACGTTGGCGCCCAACCACGAAACTGCGCACTGCTGTGGTCGGGTGACAGACAAGAACGCGAGGCACGAGGTTGGCGGACTACCGGATCGAGGACCTCGCCCGCGAGGGCGGTACGACCGTACGCAACGTGCGGGCGTACCAGGACCGCGGGCTTTTGCCGCGGCCGCGCCGCGCCGGGCGGGTGTCGTTGTACGACGGCGGCCATCTGGCGCGCCTCCGCCTGATCGGCCAGCTCCTGGAGCGCGGCTACAGCCTGGTGAGCATCAAGGAGCTTCTGGACGCCTGGGACAACGGCCGCAGCCTCGGCGGCGTGCTCGGGCTGGTCGCCGAGGTGACCGGGCCGTGGAGCGACGAGGAGCCGGGCCGCATGACGCGGGCCGAGCTGACCGCGATGTTCGGCGGCCTGTCCGACCCGGTGGTGATCGCCGGCGCGGTCCAGTTTGGGCTGCTCGAACCGGAGGACGATTCGCTGACCGTGTTCCGGGTGCCGAGCCCGCGCGAACTTGCGGTCTGCGCCGAGCTGCACGCGGCGGGCGTCCCGGTGCACGCGGTGCTCGACCATCTGCGGGCGCTGCGGGCCGATATGGAGCGCGTCGCCGGGTCGTTCATGCAGCTGACCGAGACGTACCTGTGGCAGCACTACCTCAAGGACTCCTCGCTGGAGGACGAGGCGCCCGAGATGGCCGAGCTGATCCGCCGCCTGCGGCCGTTGGCCCAGCGTGCCGTGGACAGCGAACTGGCGCGCGCCATGCGGCGCCTGGCGACCCGTCAGCTCGGCGAGACGCTGGGCCGGGTGCTGGAGGCGGAGAGCGCGGAGGTGCTGCCCGAGGCGCCCGCCGAGCCGGACGCGCCCGCGCTCGAGCGCTACCCGTTCATGTCGGACGAGTGGATCGCCGCGGTGTCGCGGCTCAGCCGGCTCATCACGCCCGACCCGGAGAAGCGCACGCCGCATCCGGCCGTGGTCGACATCGTGGTCAGCGACGTCCCGGGCCGCGACGATCCGGCGGAGCTCCACCTGGATGTCTTCCACGGGCGCGTGCTGGTGCGCCCAGGGCTGCTGCCGGGCCCCGACCTGATGATCCACATGGACTACCCGACCGCGCGCAGCCTGCTGCTCGACAACGACCGCTCGCTGCCGCGCGAGGCGCTGGTGGACGGCCGCATGACGGCGCGCGGCGACCTGTTCGCGCTGACCACGTTCCGCGAGGCGATAGCGAGCCTCTCGGGATGGGACCTGGCCGGCGTGCTCACCGAGCTGACCGCCGCCGAGAAGGACGCGGACCCCGCGGGCGCGGGCCGCGACTTCTGACCCGGCGCCCGCGGCCGGCGGGCGTCCGGGGGATCAGGCCGAGATCTGCTTCAGCAGCCCGTCGATGTAGGCCCGGAAGGTCGCGGCCATGTCCATGCGCTCCGGGTCCAGCAGCCACTGCAGCTGGAGCCCGTCCATCATGGCCATGACCTGCTGGGCGCAGGCCGTCGCGTCCAGGTCCGCGCGCAGCTCGCCGGCCTGGACGCCGTGCTGCAGCGCGGTCGCGATCGACGTGGACAGGAGCCGGTAGCGCTCCTGGGCCCAGCCGTGCGCGGGGTGGTCGGTGGTGACCGCCTCGCCGGTGAGCACGGTGAACAGCTGCACGATGCCCGGCTGCCGGGCGTTGTGCTCGACCAGGGCGACCAGCGCCAGCAGGGTCGGCTCGCCGCCGTCGGGGAGGTTGCTGAGGTCCAGGCGCTCGGCGTCCATCGCGTCGCGCAGGTCCAGGACCGCGGTCAGCAGCTCCTGCTTGCTGCGGAAGTGGTGCAGCAGGCCGGCCTGGGTGAGCTCGGCGCGCTCCGCGATGCGGGCCAGCGACGTGCCGCGGTAGCCGTTCTCGCCGAACTCCTGGAGAGCGATGTTGAGGATGCGCGCGCGGCGGGCGTCGCCGGTGGCATAGCCCTGCCGGCGGCCGCGGCCCCGGCCCGTCGCCGCGCTTGCGGTCGCGGTCCGCTTCGCCGTCTCTGTTGCGTCCATCCCCCCATCCTGCCGTGCCCGGATTTTCCCGCGACGTTGGCTACGTCACGTACAGGTAACAAAGCTACCGAGTATAAGGTTTTTGCGGTTACCGTTCCGGGGAGTCCGGGCCGCGGCTCCCGCGCGCGGCGGGCGGCAGGCGACCCTCCGCGTCCCTGAACGGGGCCGTGAACCAGGAAAGCGACGGTAGGCCGCGATGACGATTGACACGTCCGACAGCACCCCCGAGACGGGTATCGGCGACGACGAGCTGCGCGGTCTCGTGGACCGGCTCTCGGTCGAGGACAAGGTGCGCCTGATCGTGGGCGAGGACTTCTGGTCCCTGCCCGAGCTGCCGCAGATCGGCCTGCGCAAGCTGCGCGTCTCGGACGGCCCGGTGGGCGTGCGCGGCGTGCTGTGGGACGAGCGCGACACCTCGCTGCTGTTCCCCTCGCCGACCGCGCAGGCGGCCGCCTGGGACCCCGAACTGGCCCGCCGGGTCGGCTTCCTGATGGGTGCTCAGGCCCGCGACAAGGACATCCACGTCCTGCTCGCGCCGACCGTGAACATGCACCGCAGCCCGCTGGGCGGCCGGCACTTCGAGTGCTACTCCGAGGACCCGCTGCTGACCGCGAAGGTCGGCGTGGGCTTCGTCGAGGGCGTGCAGTCCGCGGGCGTCGGCGCCACCATCAAGCACTTCGTCGGCAACGACTCCGAGACCGAGCGCATGAGCTACAACGTCCAGGTGGACGAGCGCGTGCTGCGCGAGGTCTACCTCGCGCCGTTCGAGGCGGCGGTCCGCGAGGCGCGCGTGTGGCTCATCATGTCCGCGTACAACCGCACCAACGGCACCGCGATGACGGAGAACAGCCGCCTGCAGAACGACGTCCTCAAGGACGAGTGGGGCTTCGACGGCGTCGTCATCTCCGACTGGGGCGCGGTGCAGACCACCGAGGCCGCCGCGCTCGGCGGCACCGACATCGCGATGCCCGGCCCGGTCGAGGAGTGGGGCGACGCCATGGTCGCCGCGGTCCGCGAAGGCCGCGTCCCCGAGTCGGTCCTGGACGACAAGGTCATCCGCATCCTGCGCCTCGCGGCCCGCGTCGGCGTGCTCGGCGACACCGCCCCGCGCGGCGACGCCACCACTCCGGCGGACGCCGTCGCGCAGGTCCGCGCGATCGCCGCCCGGGCCATGGTGCTGCTGGAGAACAAGGGCGCCCTGCCGCTCGACAAGAGCGCGGTCGCGCGCGTCGCGGTCGTCGGCCCCAACGCGGTCCGCATGTCCGCGCAGGGCGGCGGCAGCGCGCACGTCAACCCGGACCACGTCGTCGGCATCCCCGAGGGGCTCCGCGAGGCCTTCGGCCCGGACGTCGAACTCACCGTCCGCGCGGGCGCTTTCACGCACCGCGCACTGCCCGACATGGCGCCCGCCGCGTCGGTGCACCCGGAGAGCGGCGAAGCCGGCCTGCGCGTCGAGTTCTTCGACGCCGAGGGCAACTCGCTGGGCGCCGACCACCGGCTCGGCTCCAACCTGGTCTTCTGGCCGGGCAGCATGCCGGAGGGCGCCACCGTGATCGTGGCGTCCGCGCGCATCACGCCGGAGACCGACGGCACCCACCTGTTCGACGTCCGCGGCATCGGCGGCTTCGAGCTGGCCGCGGACGGCGCCGAGCACGCCTTCCGCCTGGCCGCGGACGGCCACGACATCATCGAGAACCTGCTCAAGCCGCCGCTGCAGCGCGTCGAGGTGCCCGCCAAGGCAGGCGTCCCGGTCGACCTGTCGGTGCGCTACACGACCGACCCGGCCATGGAGTTCGCCGCGCTCGGCCTGGGCTGGGAGGGCCCGCGCCTGCCCGAGGACGAGGAGATGGACGCCGCGGTCGCGGACGCCGCCGCCGCGGACGTCGCCATCGTGGTGGTCGGCACCACCGAGGACATCGAGTCCGAGGGCTTCGACCGCCGCGACCTCAAGCTGCCCGGCCGCACCGACGAACTCGTCGCGCGCGTCGCGGCCGCGAACCCCAACACGATCGTGGTCGTCAACGCCGGCTCGCCCGTGCTCATGCCGTGGCGCGGCGACGTGGCCGCGCTGCTGTGGGCGTGGCTGCCGGGCCAGGAGGCCGGCGCCGCACTCGGCGACGTGCTGACCGGCGCCGCGGAGCCGGGCGGGCGGCTGCCCACCACGTACCCGGCGGCCGAGGACGACGTCCCGCTCCTGTCCACCGCGGTGCCCGAGGGCGGGCATGTGTACGCCGAGCCGGCCATCGGCTACCGGCTCTGGGCGCTGCGCGGCGCGGTCCCCGCCTACCCGTTCGGGTACGGCCTGGGCTACACCGACTGGTCGTACGAGTCGGCCGCGGTCGAGGGCGACGCGGAGCGCGGCCTGACCGTCGACGTCACCGTCGCCAACACCGGCGCGCGGGACGGCCGCGAGGTCGTGCAGGTCTACCTGGAGCCGGCCGGCGGCGAACTGTTCGGCGGCCCCGAGCCGCTGCGCCTGGTGGGCTTCGCGCCCGTCGAGGTGCCGGCCGGCGGCACCGCGACCGTGCGCGTCGCGGTCGACGCGGCCACCCTCGCGCGCTGGGACACCGAGGCCGGCGGCTGGACCGTCGTCCCGGGCGCCTACCGCGTGGCGGCCGGCCGCAGCTCGGCCGACCTGCGGGTCGGCACGGAGATCACCCTGTAACCCAGGGTCCGCGTGCGTCGGGGCGGCACTTACCGGTGGCCCCGCTCCGACGTGCGCGTATGCACGGTGTGCCCGGCGACAGTCGGCCGGCACACCCGCGCGCGGCCGTCCGGCCCCTGTATCGGACGGCCGCGGTGTGTAACCGAGTTCCGCCGTACGGTATTCGCGCGCCGGTGCCGTGTCGTACGTTGACGTCGGACCACCGGACGGTGCGGGACGCGAGACGAGGGGACGGCGCGATGGCGACGCAGGAAGAGATGGACGCGGAGAAGGCCGAGCTGTACGCGCGCGACATCAGCGGCGCCGAGTGGATCAGCTACGGCGAGGACACCACCGGCGAGGGCGTCGTGCAGACCGCGGAGATCGGCGGCGGCGCGGTGGCGATGCGCAACTCGATCCACCCCGAAGGCCCGATCCTGCGGTTCACCAAGGGCGAGTGGGACGCGTTCGTGCTGGGCGTCAAGGACGGCGAGTTCGACCTCGACCGGCTGTAGCCCGCAGGCGCCGCCGCAGCGGGGCAGCTCCCCGGCCGGGCGGCAACCAATGCGCATTTTCTGATCTTTCACCCGTTTCACTCGTTTGACCGGCCACGCCTCGGTTATCTCCTCGGACAAACCCTTATGCCCGGTATGTCCGAGGAGGCCGAGTCGACGCATGGCAGCAGCGCGTGGAGTGGAGATCGTCGCCGAAGGGGTCGCGGTCCGCGGCTTCGAAGGAACCGTGGTCGCCGACGTCGACCTGGACGCGCGGCCGGGGTCGCTGAGCGTCCTGGCCGGGCCCGCGGGCTCCGGGCGTACCGCGCTCATGCTCGCGCTCGGCGCCCGGTTCAAGATCGCGCGCGGCCGCATCCGCATCGACGGCACCGAACTCCCGCGCGGCGCCAAGGCCGCCCGCCGGCGCATCGCGGTGGCCCGCGCGACGCCCGCGATCGACCTCGAGGAACGCCTCACGGTCGGTGAACTCATCACCGAGCGCCGCGCGATCGGCGGCCCGCGCGTCACCGGCGAATCGCTCGCCGACGCCTTCGACCTCGTCGACCTCGCCTGCGACCGGCGCACCCTCGCCGGCGAACTGTCCCGCGTGGAACAGCTCCTGCTGCTCCTCGCGCTGGCCGCCGCCGAACAGCCCGCCGGCGTCCTCGTCGACGACGTCGACGCCGGCATCGCGGGCAGCGACCTGGAACGCGCCTGGTACGCCGTACGCGCCCTCGCGCACAGCGGCCCTACCGTCGTGGCCACCTCGACCGCCACGCCGCCGCCAGGGCCCGCTGCGCCCGATCTGGTGGTCGCCCTGCCCGGGCACGACACCCACCTGCGCGCGCGTAGGGCGGCCCGCCGGTGAACGCCCTCCGCCTCGCCTGGCTCGAACTGTGCCGCTTCCGCGGGCCGCTGATGATCGTCCCGATCGTCATCAGCCTGGTCCCGCTGCTCTACGGCTCGCTGTACCTGTGGTCCAACTGGGACCCGTACGGGCGCTTCGTCGACGTGCCCGTCGCCATCGTGAACGAGGACCGGCCGGTCACGTCCGGCGGCACCACCGTCGCGGCCGGCGCGCAACTCACCGACACCCTGCTCAAGTCCAAGACGTTCAAGTGGGAGCAGGCCGACGCGAAGAAGGCCCGCGACGGCCTTGAGGACCGCGACTACTACTTCACCGTCGCCATCCCCGCCGACTTCAGCGCCAAGCTCGCCGCCGGGCCCACCGCCTCCGCCGGGCAGGCGCGGCTGACCATGACCCTCAACGACGCCAACGGCTTCATCATCGGCAAGGCCGCCGAGAGCGCCAAGGCCACCCTGCAGGGCGCCATCACCCAGGCCGTGCAGCAGACGTACGCCGGCCAGGCGTTCGGCGAACTCGGCACCCTCAAGCAGCAACTGGGCCAGGCCGCGGCCGGCGCCCGGCAACTGCAGAACGGCATCGGCACCGCCCCCGTCCCGCAGCTCCAGGAAGGCGCCGCGCAACTCGCCGGCAGCCTCGACCAGCTGTCCGCCGCCGTCCCCGCCCCCGCGAACCAGCAGCAGGCCCAAGGCGCGACCAGCGCCCTGGTCGAACCGGTCGTGATCGGCATCGAGAACCTGCACCCCGCCAAGATCTACGGCCGCGGCATGGCACCGTTCTTCTTCGGCATCGCCCTGTGGGTCCTGGGCCTCACCGCCTACCTGGTCCTCAAGCCGTTCAATGCCCGTGCCCTCGCCGGGCGTTCCGGCGCCCTCACGGTCGCCCTCGCGGGCTGGCTCCCGGCCGCCGCGATCGGCGTCGTCGGCGCGTACATCCTGTACGGCGTCGTCGACCTCGGACTCGGCCTCGACCCGGACTCCGTCGGCAAGACCCTCGGACTCCTCGCCCTCGCCGCCGCGGCTTTCGTGGCCGTCGACCACCTGCTCAACGTCGCATTCGGAGCGGTGGGCGACGCCCTGTCCCTGGTCCTGCTCATGCTGCAGCTGACCTCGGCCGGCGGCCTCTACCCGATCGAGACCACCCCCGCGCCGTTCCGTGCGCTCAACCCCGTCCTGCCCATGACCTACCTGGTGGACGGCCTGCGCGTGACCATCTCCGGTGGCGAGAGCTGGGTACTGACCCGCGCCTTCCTCGTCCTGGCCGCCTTCCTGGTCACCGCACTGGCCGTCTCCGCACTCGTCCTGGCCCGGCGCCGTATGTGGACGATGACCCGCATGAAACCGGCCATCGAACTGTAGGGACGCCCCCGCAGCCCTGAACCGCTCAGCCGCGTACCGTCGTCATATGCATGCCGCACGGCCCGTTCTCGCAGGAGAATCGGAGCCGGGGGAGAAGGGTGCGGCGCACGGAACGAGGAGGGTGTTGGGGGATGGGCGTCGAGAACGACAAGACGCAGCACGCGGAGGTCGCGGGGTATCCCGCCCAGCGGCCCGCGCAGGACGTGGACCGAATACAGGCGCTGCACGAGAGAGCTGAGGCCGCCTTGAAGGAGCTAGGGCCCGACCACCCCGGCGCACTGGACGCGCGCGCGGAGTGGGCACAGGCACTGGGCGAGGAAGGCCGCGCCACCGAGGCCGCCGCGGCCTTCGCCGACCTCGCCACCGAATACGCCCGCCTGCTGGGCGCCCAGCACCCGGACACCCTCCTGGCCCGCCACAACCAGGCTTTCTGCCTCGGCGTCTCCGGCAACGCCGTCACGGCCGAGGCCCTGGCCCGCGACGTCGCCACCGACTATGTGACGCTGCTCGGCGCCGACGACCCCGAGACCCTCAACGCCCGCGCCGCATGGGCCCGCTGGATCGGCGAGGCAGGCGACGCAGGCGCCGCGGTGCGCCTGCTGCGCCCGGTCGTCGACAGCTGCACCGACGTCCTGGGCCCGGTGCACGCCGAGACCCTCACCAACCGCCACCAGCACGCTCAGTGGGTCGGCCGCGCGGGGGACCCGGCCGAGGCCGCCCGCCTGCTCACCGACGTGGCCGGCGAACGCGAGCAGGTCCTCGGCGCCGAGGACCGCGACACGCTCACCGCGCGCCACGACCTCGCCTGGTGGACCGGCGAGTCCGGCGGCGCCGAGCGCGCCCGCGACATACTGCGCGTCCTGGTCACCGACGCCGTCCGCGCCCTCGGCGCCGGCCACCCCGACACCCTGGTGATGCGCCACAACCTCGCCCACTGGACCGGCGAATCCGGCGACGCGGGCACCGCCCGCGCCCTCCTCGAATCACTCGCCGCGGACTGCACCCGCATCCTCGGCGCCGAGCACCCCGACACCGAGAACGCCCGCCGGGCCCTCGACTGGTGGACCTGGGGCCCCAAGGCCGGCGCCCGCCCCCAGGACCCGAAGAAGGCCAAGAAGGCCGCCTGAGACCAGGCCCGGCCGGGGCGTGTCCGCGGATCTCGCGCCGAGCCGGGCGGCCCAAGCCCGCACGGCCCCTCGCGGCCGGCACTGCGAGGGGCGCCGAGTCCCCGGACATGCCGCGGCCGCGGGGCGCCCCGGGGGGGGGGCGCCCCCCCCCCCCCCGCCCCGGGGCCCCCCCCCCCCGCCGGGGCCCCCCCCGGGCCCGGCAGGGCGTGGGGCGCCGTGGCCCGGGAACGGCCGCGGCCGCGCGGCGCCGCCGCGGGCGCCGCGCGGCCGGAATCGGCGTGCGGGTGGGCTACTTGCGGTTCTTCGGGTAGGCGGCGGTGACTTCCACCTCGACCAGCCAGCCGGGGACGGCGAGGGTGACGACCTCCATCGTGGCGCGCGCCGGGCGGGCGTTGTTGGCGAGGATGGGGGCCTTGGCCGGCGACGTGCCCATGGGGACGGGGACGACCTGCTTGGTGGCGAGGTCGATGTTCGCGAAGAACTGCCGGTACGCGCGGTTCCAGCCCGCGTAGTCGGCGGTCGCGGCGCCGGGGGGCTTCATCAGGTAGCACTTCATGGTGATGACGTCGGCGGGGGTGAGGCCGGCCGCCTTGAGGTTGTCCTGGATGGCCTTGAGGACGACCAGGGCCTGGGCCTCGGTGACCGTGACGCCTTCCGCGCCGGCCGTCATCGCGGGGTCGGTGAACCTCTCCGGGCTGCCCGCCGGGGCGTTGGGGTTGAGCGCGCCGGGACCGAGGCCGCTGCTGGTGTAGATGGCCACTTCGCCGCCGGTGCCGACGCCCTGGGCGATGGCCGGGTTGTTCTGGCCCGGGGGCAGCATGACCCGGACTTCCTTGTCGCCGATGCGGTTGTCGTGGCCGACGGCGACGGTGACGCCCGTGCCGAGGAGGACCGCGCTGGAGCCGAGGGCGATCAGGGCCTTGCGTCGTCGGGTCATGCCGGTGCCGCCGCCTTTCGCGGGAGTGGGTTCTTCCGGGGTCGGGGCGAGGCCGGCGGTCATGCGGCCATCACCCGCTGGTGGATCTCGGTGACGACCTTGCGGGCCGAGGTGAACGCGCCGTGCTGCCAGGCGATGACGTAGCTGAGCCAGTCGCCCGCGAAGTAGACGTTGCCCTGGGGCTGGTTGAGCAGCTTGTACTCGGGGCCGTCCTGGTTCGGCCACCCGACCCAGCCGCCTTCGATGCCCGGGGTGCGGTGCCAGGCGACGCTGAACGAGGCGTCCAGTTCGGTCCGGTAGCGGTCGCCGAAGACCTTCGCGCCCTGGTCGACGGCCCGCTTGGTGCGCTCCTCGGGGGTGAGCTTGCCGTACGCGTCGGCCGCCGCGCCGAAGTTGTAGTAGCCGATGACCGTGCCGCGGCGGCCCTGGTAGCCGTACGACGGGAACCACAGGGTGGCCAGGTCGAGGTCGGTCGGGACGACGCCGCCGTACATGTGGTCGTCGAGCTCCCACCAGCGCCGCCGGTACTCCAGGCCGATCTTGCCGACCGAGATCGGCACGGGGGTCTTGAGCGCACTGGTGACCGCGTCGCCGAGGTTGTGGCGCAGTCGGGCGGCGATCTGCGGGGGCGTGGCCACCACGCAGAAGTCGGCGCGCTCGACCTGCTCGCGGCCGCGGCCGTCCTTCCAGGACACCTCGACGCCGCCGGGCACGTTCGCGACGCCGGTGGCCCAGGCGCCGTAGGTGATCCGGTGCCGCCCCACCGCGCGTTCGAGCGCTTTGGGGATGGCGTCCATGCCGCCGACCGGCTGGAACATCATCATGGCCTGGTCGTAGCCGAACTCGAAGGCGAACCGCTGCCCGACGCCGCTGGCCAGCACGTCCGAGACGGACGGCACGTTGCCGAGCACGGTGCCCTTCTCGTGCGCGGCGCCCGGCTCGACGGTGTAGCCGCGGCGGCTCCCGCCGGTGTACTTGAAGCCGTCGGCCTTGCCCTTGATGGCGCCGAAGCTCTGCAGGAACGCGATCAGGCGGTCCTTGTCGTCCTTGGTAAGGGCGGCGTCGAGGGCGCCCTGGTCGGTGGCCTTGGCGAGCAGCTCGGATATGTGGCCGTAGACGTCGGCCTTGGCGGTCCGCCAGCGCATCGGCTTGCCGCCGAGGGCCGGGACGTTCTCGTGGTAGATGTACGCGTCCGCGTTGGCGTTGACGAACGCTTCCAGCGGGACGCCGAGTTCGCGGCAGTAGTCGAGGGTGACGTGCGACTGGGGCAGGCGTCCCGGGCCGCAGTTCATGTACTGGCCGTCACTGAAGCGGGCGCGCTGCGTGCGGCCGTCCAGATCGGTCTCCGAGGTACCGCCGCGGGCCGTCCAGTTGCGGCCGCCGGAGCGGTCCTTGGCCTCCAGGATGCGGCAGTCGTACCCGGCCTTGCCCAGCTCGTACGCGGCGGCCAGGCCGGCCACGCCCGCGCCCAGGATGACGACCTTCTTGCGGCCGTGGCGGCCGGCGAGGTTGAAGTCCGACTCGGACGGCGCGCGGTACGGGGCCGCGGTGGCGGTGGGCACCGGTGCCAGTCCCATGGCGCCCATCGTCGAGTAGAGGACGCCCGCGCCGCCGGCGACGCCGACCGAGCGCAGGAAGTTCCGACGTGACGTTTCTGCTTGCATGCACACTCTCCCTCTCGATGGCGAGGATCTTGAGGGAGCGGTGTTGCGGGGGGATGGCCCGGCGGTTTCCGTGCGGTTGTCAAAAGATCATGAGAGTGGACGTCCGGGACTCGCACTCGGGTGTCATCACTCGGCAACATGCACGAAATGGGCCGGTCCGATGATCGGAACAGCCGCATAATCGACATCAACCGACTTCGCACCACTCATTCGCACCACGTATTCGCACCACTTGTTCGCACCACTCAGAGGAGGCGGTCTCCGCATGCTGTTCCGCCTGCGTGTCTCGCTGCCCGACCGGCCCGGATCGCTCGCCCGGGTCACCCACGCGCTGGGCACCGCGGGTGCCGATGTGCTGCAGATGACCGTGCTCGAGCGCAACACCGGCCGGGCGGTCGACGAGTTCACCGTCTCGTGGCCGGGCGAGCGGCCGGTCGGCCGGCTGGTCGAGTCCTTGGAGACGCTCGCCGGGGTGCGGGTGGACGGCTGCTGGGCGGCCGGCGAGGTGCCGGGCTCCTCGCCCGAGCTGGACGTCCTGGGCCAGGTGGCCCGCGACCCGGGCCGCGCGGTCGCCACGCTGGTGGATGCCGCGCCCGGCCTGTTCCACGCCGAGTGGGCGGTGGCCACGCGCGGCAACAAGAGCCGCTCGGTGGTGCACTCCAGCTGGCAGGCGCCGGGCGCGCCGCAGCTTCCGTCGGTCTCGCCGCTGCGCCCGCTCGCGCTGGAGTTCGACAAGGACCTGCACGGCAGCGGTGTCTTCGGGGCGGCTGCCCCGATCGGCCTCTCCTGGCTGACGCTTTTCGTGGTGCGTACCGACGGGCCGGCCTTCCACCGCAGCGAGCTGGAGCGGCTGGGCCGCCTGGTGGACGTGGTCCTCGGCGTCCTGGGCAGCCGGGCCGCGCCGCGCGCGAACCGGACCGCGCAGCCGACCTGAGGCGGGCGGCGGGGGTTCACCCGCCTGCCGAGCGTGCATGCGGCCGGGCGTCCCGCGGGGGCGTTCGGCCGCACGCGTGATGTCCGGTTCAGGGGGTTGATCATGGATCGCGGCTTTATGTGATCAGTGGCACAGTTGTACAAATCCGGAACCGCGGGGGCCGTCGACTCCGTCTATCCGGAGTACCGGGTTCCGCTTAAGTCGTGCACGCCTGCCCGCAGCTCGCGTGGGGAACCCGGTGACATGGCAGTCCGGGGGCCAGACGAAAGCGACATCCGTGCAGGAAGAGCATCAGGAGCCCCCGGCCGCCGCGGGCCACCCGGAGACCGCAGCCGCCGCCGGCGGCATGCGACCGGGCCGCGCGCAGCGCCGCCGTACCCTGCGGACGCGCCGCCGCAAGCGCATCCTCGTGGGGCTCGCGGCCGGCATGGCCGTCCTGCTGCTCGCCCTCGGCGGCATCGGCTGGTGGATCTACGACCGGCTCAACGGCAACATCAAGACCGAGGACTTCGCCGCCAAGCTCGGCGAGAGCGAGCGGCCGGCGGCCACCAACGCACTCAACATCCTGCTCGTCGGCACCGACTCCCGGTCCGGCGACAACGCCCAGTACGGCTCCGACCCGGGCGATACGCAGCGCTCCGACACCACGATCCTGCTGCACGTCCCCGAAGGCCGTAAGAGCGCCCTGGGGGTCAGCTTCCCGCGCGACCTGATGGTCGAGGTGCCGGCCTGCCAGAAGAACGACGGGACGATGTCGCGCCCGTACTTCGGCATGTTCAACAGCGCCATGGAGGTCGGCGGCACGGCCTGCACCATCAAGACCGTCGAGCAGCTCACCGACGTGCGCATCGACCACCAGATCACCGTCGACTTCACCGGCTTCAAGAAGCTCGTCGACGCGCTCGGCGGTGTGCCGATGCACCTCGACAAGCCCATCGACGACAAGGCCGCCAAGCTGCAGCTCCCGGCCGGCGACGTCACGCTCGACGGCGAGCAGGCACTCGGGTTCGTCCGGGCCCGCAAGAGCATCGGCGACGGCAGCGACATCCAGCGCATCGAACGCCAGCAGCAGTTCCTCACCGCGATGGTCGACAAGGTCAAGAAGGAAAGCCTGCTGACCAGCCCCACGCGGCTCTACGGGATCCTGGACGCGGCCACCAAGGCCATCACCACGGACCCGGGGCTCGGCTCGCTGAGCGACCTGTACGACCTGCTGACCAGTCTGAAGAACATGCCGCAGAGCGCGGTGAAGTTCGAGACCGTGCCGATCACCACGTACACCCCGGACCCCAACCGGGTCGCGCTGCTGCGCCCGGAGGCGGACGTCCAGTTCGCGCGCCTGCGGGACGAGTCGGCGGCAGTGGTCCCGACGCCCGCGGACGCCCCCGCGGACGGAAGCAGCAGCACGCCTTCCCCCGGGCGCAGCGGCACCCCGTCGCCCACCGCCACGGCCGGCGGTACGTACCGGCACAACGGGTGAAATCGGCCTGCCGGGTCCCTAGCACCCGGCGGCTGATCGCGGGCGGTAACCCGTGACCTCGGCGTGACCCCTCGTCGTTGGACTGTACGGTGCAGGTGACCATGCCCGCGCGGTCCGCGCCGACGTGGTCGCGGTGTTCCACCGTGCGAACTACGTGATACCGAGGGGTTGGTGGCAAGCACGCCATGGCGGGTCGGGTTCTTCAGGTCGTGCAGGGCACCCGCTGGCGGCGGCGTTCGGGGGAGTACTCCTCGATCGGCCAGGCGGTCGCCGCCGCGGCACCGGGCGACTCCGTCGTCGTCGCGGCCGGGACGTACCAGGAAGACCTGGTCGTCTCCGTCCCGATCACTCTGACGTGCGCCGACGGGCCCGGCACGGTCTCCCTGGAGGCCGTCGACGGCGTCGCGCTGACGCTCCTCGCGGATGCCGCCGTGCACGGCCTGAACGTGGTCGGCGGCGCGGGCGTGCTCTCCTCCGCGGTCGTCGTCGACGGCTGCGCCCCCGTCCTCGAGGAACTCACCCTGCGCGCGGTCTCGGTGATCGCGTTCGAGGTCCGCGGCGGCGCCGACCCCATGGTGCGGCGCTGCCGGATCGCCAACCCGCAGGGGATAGGCGTCGGCGTCACCGGAATGGCCCGCGGCACCTTCGAGGACTGCGACATCGCCGAGACCGGCCGCGAGGGCGTGGACGTCCGCGACGGCGCCCGGCCCGCGCTCAGCAACTGCCGGGTGCGCGACGTCGCCGGACACGGCCTGCGCTTCAGCGGCCCGGGCACCGGCGGCACCGTCACCGACTGCGAGATCCACGACGGCTCGGACACCGAACCCGCCGTCTTTGCGGGCGACCAGGCCATGCCGCAACTCGTCTCCTGCCACATCCACGACGTCGGCGGCGGCGGCATCTGCGTGGCCGGCGGCGCCGCGCCCACGGTGCTGGACTGCCGCGTCGAGCGCGTCGGCTGGGCGGGCATCTCGGTGGGCGGCCAGTCCAGTTCGGGCAGCGCGGTGCGCACCGAGATCACCGCGGTCAAGGGCACCGGCGTCCAGGTCGACGACCTCGCCTCCTTCACGCTGGAGGACTGCACCATCCGCGACGCCGAGGCCAACGGCGTCTCGGTCGACCGCGGCGGCACGGCCACCCTGGTCGGCTGCCGGCTGCGCGACACCGGCCGCAGCGGTGTCGACGTGCACGGCCACTCCGAGGTCACCCTCACCAACTGCACGCTGCGCAGCTTCGGCCGCAACGGCCTGTCGATCGCCGACCACGGCGCCCGCGCGTCCGTCATCGACTGCGAGTTCCACGACTCGACCGGCGGCCACCCTGCGGTCTGGGTCGGCGACGGGGCGGACGCCGCGCTCGGCGACTGCCGCATCCACGATGTCCTGGACGCCGTCAAGGTCGGCGGTGTGGGCACCGGACTGTCCATGCAGGGCTGCGAGATCCACGACGTCGAGGAGACCGCGATCTCGGTCGGCCAGGGCGCGATCGTGTCGGTCAACGGCTGCCGCATCCGCAAGGGCACCACCGGCATCTGGTTCACCGAGTCCGACTGCGGCGGCATCATCGCCGACTGCGTCATCGAGGACGTCACCGACGGCGTCTCGGTCACCGGCGCGGCCGGGCCGACCGTGCGCCGCGTCACCGTCGACCGCGCCACCGGCGAGGGCATCCGCATCTCGGGCGGCGGCCGCGGCGACTTCGAGGACTGCGAGATCGCCAACGGGCGCGGCTTCGGCGTGCACGTCCGCGAGGGCTGCCAGCCGTCGTTCATGCGCTGCCGGACCCGCGGCAACGTCAAGGGCGGCTTCGAGTTCGCCGACGCCGGCCCCATCGCCGCCGAATGCACCTCGCAGGGCGACGGCCCGGGCACCGGCACCGACGGCAGCGGCACCGGCGGGGCAGGCGGTACGGGCAGCGGCGGGGGCGGGGAGCCCGGCACGGGCCCCGGCCTGCTGGCCCCGCAGTCCAAGCTCGCCGGCGTCGCCACCCTCACCGAGCGCCTCAGCGTGCCCGGTGCCCGCGACGGCGGCAGCCCGGGGGGCGACGACGAACGCGCCGAGACCCGGACCCCCGAGGAACTCCTCGCCGAACTCGACGCGTTGGTCGGCCTCGCCTCGGTCAAGACCGAGGTCCGCAACCTCATCGACCTGATCTCGGTCGGCCGCCGCCGCGAAGAGGCCGGCCTCAAGGCCCCCACGCTGCGCCGCCACCTCGTCTTCACCGGCTCACCCGGCACCGGCAAGACGACCGTCGCCCGGCTGTACGGCGAAATCGCGGCCGCCCTGGGGGTGTTGCGCCGCGGACACCTCGTCGAGGTCTCGCGCGTCGACCTGGTCGGCGAGCACATCGGCTCCACGGCGCCGCGGACCAAGGAGGTCTTCGACCGGGCCCGCGGCGGCGTGCTGTTCATCGACGAGGCCTACAGCCTCGCGCCGCCGGACCCGTCCCGCGACTTCGGCCGCGAGGCCATCGACACGCTGGTCAAGCTCATGGAGGACCACCGCGACGACGTGGTGGTCATCGTGGCCGGCTACACCGACGAGATGGAACGGTTCCTTTCGTCGAACCCCGGCTTCGGATCCCGTTTCTCACGCACCATCACCTTCCAGGACTACTCCGCGGAGGACCTGGTCGAGATCACCGGCAAGCAGGTCGCCGAGCACGAGTACGTCCTGACGGACGCCGCCCGCGGCTCGCTCCTGACGTACTTCCGGCGGCTCCCGCGCGGCAGCGGCTTCGGCAACGCGCGCGAGGCGCGGAGGACCTTCGAGACGATGATCGAGAACCACGCCTCGCGGCTCGCCCGGATGCCGGAGGCGGGCATGGAGGAGCTCCGGACGCTGCATGCGGCGGACCTGCCCGACCTGCCGGGGTGAAGCAGGCGAGGCATAAGCCCGCTTGGTCGGAATGGTTCCTCTCGTCCCGGGGCATCCCTGGTCGTGGCGTAGCCGACCAGACTGCGGAGGACGGGCGAAAATGGACGACGTGGACACCTGCCTGGGCATCGACATCGGCGGCACGGGGATCAAAGGCGCCCCCGTGGACACCGCGGCGGGACGCCTCCTGCACGAGCGCGTGCGGCAGCTGACCCCGCACCCCTCCGAGCCGGAGGCCGTCCTCGACGTGGTCCGCGACATCGTGGCGCGCTTCTCCTGGCGCGGGCCGGTCGGCATCACCTTCCCCGGCGTGGTCTTCGGCGGCATCACCCGCACCGCCGCGAACGTCGACAAGGGCTGGGTCGACCTCGACGCCCGCAAGCTCTTCTCCGAGTCGCTGCACCTGCCCGTCACCGTCGTCAACGACGCGGACGCGGCCGGCATCGCCGAGATGCGGTGCGGCGTCGGGCAGGGCCGCACCGGGACCGTTCTGCTCCTGACCTTCGGCACCGGCATCGGCAGCGCCCTCTTCCGCGACGGAGTGCTGGTCCCCAACACCGAGTTCGGCCACCTCGAACTCAACGGGCACGAAGCCGAGCACCACGCCTCCGGCAACGTGCGCGAGGAGCACAACCTCAGCTGGGAGCACTGGGCGCACCGCGTGCAGCGCTACCTGCAGCACCTCGAAATGCTGTTCTCGCCCGACCTGTTCGTGATCGGCGGCGGGGTGAGCAAGAAGGCCGACAAATTCCTGCCGCACATCAAGCACGTGCGCGCCGAGATCGTCCCGGCCTCGCTGCACAACGACGCGGGCATCGTCGGCGCCGCCCTCGCCGCCCGCACCGAATGCGGCGACGCCCTCCTGCCCCAGAGCCAGCAGGCGCCCTAGCCCTCAGCCCACAGGTCCCCGTGCACCTGGCGCCCCGCCAGGAACGTCGCGACCACGTCCAAGTCCCGGATGTCCTCCGGCGCCACGTCGTACGGGTTCGCCGAAAGCACCACCAGGTCCGCGTACTTGCCCGGCGTGATCGACCCCGTCACGTCGTCGCAGAACAGCTGGTACGCCGCATCGATGGTCTCCGCCCGCAGCGCCTGCGCGACCGTCAGGCACTCCTCCGGTGCCAGCACCCGCCCCGAGCGCGACCTCCGCGTGGTGGCCACGGTGATGTTGTGCAGCGGGTTCTCCGGCGTCGCCGGCGGGTCGTTGTGCAGCGAGATGCGCATGCCGGCGTCCACCGCCGACCGTGCCGACGCCCACCGCGCCCCGTACGTCTCCCCGAACAACTCCTCGGTGAGGAGGTCGCCCCAGTAGTACACGTGGTCGATGAACACGCTTGCCGTCACGCCCAGTCCGGCCGCCCGTACGAACTGGTCCTCGCGCATCGCGCCTACATGTTCCAGGCGCAGCCGGTGGTCGCGCCCCGGATAGCGGTAGAGCACGCTCTCGTACACGTCCAGCACCATGTCGATCGCCAGGTCGCCGTGCGCGTGGCAGGCGACCTGCCAGCCCAGCGGGAAGTACGCCTCCACGATCGCGGCGAGCGCGTCCCACGAGTAGTTCGTGGTGGTCCGCGGCCGCGTGCCCAGCCCCAGGCTGCGCGTCAACTCCGTGTCCAGGTACGGGAACGACACCGAGATGTTGCCGACCCACGGCGAGCCGTCCACCCAGATCTTGACCCCGACCTCGCGGATCATGTCGTTGCCCTCGCCCGGATGCACGCCGATCGGCGGCGTCTCCTCGGCCGGCGCGTACAGCCGCAGCCGCACGGTCAGTCCGTCGAACGACCGGTTCGGATCGAGGAGCGCGGCCCGCCACTCCGGCAGGCACGCCATCTCGCTCATCGTGGTGACCCCGACCTGGTTGAGCCGGGTCACCTCCCGGCTCAGCGCCGCCGCGAACTGCTCGCGCGGATTGCGGTGGTCGGGGAACAGCGCGCGGATCGCGCTCTGCTCGTACGCCGTCCCGCTCAGCGAGCCGTCCTCCTCGCGCCCGAACCGCCCGCCCGACGGATCCGGCGTCGTGGCGTCGAGTCCGGCCCGCTCGGCGGCCCGCGAGTTGAAGAACCCCAGATGCGCCGACTGGGTGAGGATCACCAGCGGGGCGTCCGGGGAGAGTTCGTCCAGCCACTGCAGCGTCGGATCCGGCAGCCCGGGACCGTGCCCGAGGGGGTCCCAGCCGATGAACGACGCCCCCTCGGTGCCGCGCACCGACAGCGTCTTGCGGACGACGTCCACCGCCTCCGCCGCGGTCGGCACCGTCATCGGCCGGATGTCCACCAGGTCGGTGCCGAACAACCGGGCCTCGACGATCGGGTGCCCGTGCGCCTCGATGAACCCCGGCAGCAGGCAGCGCGCCCCCAGCTCCACGATCCGGGTGCCCGGACCCCGCCACTGCTCGGCGTCGATCCGGCTGCCGACCCCCAGTACCCGCCCGTCCCGGACCGCCACCGCGTCCGCGAACGGCCGGTCGCCGTCCATCGTCACCGCCGTGCCGAGGAACAAGATGTCGGCGTCGTGCACGACAGGGCGCTCGGGATCGGGCTCGCGGTGTCCGGCACGGTCGTCGCTGCTGTCGGTACGTCCCGCTGCCATGCTGGTGCCGCTCCCGGGTCGGTCGGTGTGCCGTCGGACGATGCGCGCCGGGCCGACCGCGGCCGTCGGCGCCCACCTCCGCCCGATACCCAGACCGGGCCGCCCTGAAGCGGCCGAAAACCGCCCTTCGCGATCATCGCCGGGCCCGCTCAGCTCCGCCCGGCCGCCAGCAGCCCGCCCAGCAGCGCCGCGATGTTCCACGCGTCGTCCACGCCGCGGTGGTGGGTGCCCTCCAGCGGCAGGCCCGCATCCGCGAGCGCGCCCGCCATGCCGGGCTCGCGCGGCAGCGCGCGGGCCAGCGAGTACAGCGTCTTCGCGTTCAGATGCCGGGTGCCGAACGGGTACGGGACGCCCAGCGCGGCGCACTGGCGTTCGAACTGCTGGCGGTCGTACTCGCCCCAGCTCGCCCACACCCGTTCGTGCGCGCGGTACTCCGTCCGGAGGATCGCGCAGGCCTCCGCGAAGGAGATCCCGGCGTCCACGTCCTCCTGGGTGAGGGTGGTCAGCTCGGTGCAGAAGGGGCTCACCGACGAGCGCTCCGGACGCACGATGATGCCCCGCCGGTCGACCCGCTCGGCGGTCGCCACGTCGAGCACCGCGATGCCGATCTCGATGATGTCGTTGGCCTGCCCCTCCGGCACCGGCCCGTCCCAGCAGGTCGCCTCGACGTCCACCACGAGGATCCGGTCCAGCAGTCGTTTCGCCATGCGCGGATCAAAGCAGCCCCGCCAGGGTGGCCGGTACGGATTTTCCGGCCCCGGGCGTCGCCAGGAACCCGTCCGACGATGTACCGTCGCGCGACGAGGTTGCGGCCCGGCCGGCGACGAGCCGGCCCGCCCGCGTACCCGGACATGGTGCGGCCAGGACAGCGGACAGCGGACACGGAGGCAGGACGGATGCGGATCGGGGTGTTCATCGGCGACGTCAGCGGCGGCCGCACCGGCATCGACACGCTGCTCGAACGCGCCCGCCAGGCCGAGGACGCGGGCTTCGCGTCCGCTTGGCTGCCGCACATGCCGTGGAGCCTCGACGCGCTCACCGGCCTCGCCCTCGCCGGCCAGGTCACCAGCCGTATCGAACTGGGCACCGCGGTGGTGCCGACCTACCCGCGGCACCCCGTCTCGATGGCCCAGCAGGCCATGACCACCCAGGCCGCCACCGGCGGCCGACTCGCGCTGGGCATCGGCCCGTCGCACCCCGGTGTCATCGAGGGCATGTACGGCCTGCCTTACGAGCGCCCCGCGCGGCACGTGCGCGAGTACGTCGAGATCCTCAAGGCCGCGCAGGCCGGCGGCATGGAACGCATCGCCTACGAAGGCGAGTTGTACAAGATCGGCGCACTCCTCGACGTGCCCGGCGGCAGTCCGTACCCGGTTCTCGTCGCCGCCCTCGCCCCGCTCATGCTCAAGCTCGCCGGCGAGGTCGCCGACGGCACCATCACCTACTGGGCGGACGAACGCGCGGTCGGCGAGCACATCGCCCCGCGCATCAACGCCGCCGCCGAGGCCGCCGGGCGTCCCGCGCCGCGCGTGATC
This sequence comes from Yinghuangia soli, assembly GCF_021502675.1. Taxonomy (GTDB): domain Bacteria; phylum Actinomycetota; class Actinomycetes; order Streptomycetales; family Streptomycetaceae; genus Yinghuangia; species Yinghuangia soli. Next base: position 8,270 of record NZ_JAKFHA010000036.1, on the reverse strand, counting down.
GTCGGCCTGCCGGTCGCCATCGTCGACGACGCCGGCGAGGCGCGCGAGAAGGCCGCCCGGATGTTCGCGATGTACCAGGAAATCCCGGCCTACCAGCGTGTGTTGGGCCTCGGTGACGCCGGTTCGCCGGCAAACGTGGCGCTCATCGGCGACGAAAAGACCGTCGCCGCCCGATTGCGCTCCTATACCGACGGGGGCGGCACCGATCTGATCGCCGCCCCGCTCGGTCTCGGTCCCGACCGCAGCGAATCCCTCGCCCGCACCGAGGAATTCCTCCGCTCGCTGATCTGACCGGCACTCCCCACCGGGCGCGCTGACCCGACCGGCCTCTCCCCTCCGGTCGGCCCCGCCTTCACCCGCAGCACTGCAGCACCCCCTCGCAGCACCGTGCAGCGCGCCCTCTTCACCTGCTCCGCCCCCTCCTCACGGGACCCGCCAACACCCCGGCGCGGGCCCGTCCGTCACCCCTGCACACCTCGGCCGACGCATCGAAACCGGCAAAGGTACAGGGCATGAAATAGTGGGAAAATCCCGGCTATGACGCCTATTTCTGAGCACCTCACGCCCCTGTCCGTCCTTCCTGCCCCCCGCAGTTCGGACGAGGCGCTCCTGGCACCGCACACCCCGGCGCCCGCCCCGGCGGCCACCCTGCCGCCCGCCCCGTACGCCCCCACGCTCGCCGAACGCCTCTCGCACGTACGGTGGATGGCCGGCGGCACCGGAGCCGGCAAGAGCACCGTGTCGGCCATGCTCGGGGAGCAGTACGGCATCCCCGTCTTCCACGGCGACCCCCACGAGCCCGGCTGGATCGCCCGCTCCGGCCCGCAGCACCCCAACCTGTACGCGCTCGCCCGCCTGCCACCAGGCAGCTTCTGGGCCGGCCGGACCCCCAAGCAGGCCTTCCACGCCACCCCCAGCGTGCACGGCGAGACCCTCGCGCACCTGGTCGAGGACATCCTCGCGCGGCCCGTCGACGGCCCGCTCATCGTCGACTACTTCGGCATGCTCCCCGAGCACCTCGCACCCCTGCTGACCGACCCCGCGCACGCCGTTTTCATGCTGCCCACCGCGGAGTTCCGGGCCCGCGTCATGCAGGAGCGCCACGGCGCCACCGGCTGCCCCGACATCCTCGCCAAGCGCCTCGTCCGGGACGGCATGTGGGACCGCAGGATGCGCCGCCAGGCCGCCCGCAGCGGGATGCGCGTCTTCACCACCGACGGCACCGTCCCTCTCCAGGACACTGCCGATGCGATCGCCGCCCACTTCGGCTTCACCGCCTGACGACGCATCCGACTTGCCGAACGGCTAGCCGAAAACACGGAAGAACAAGGGATCCCATCCCGCAAAACCCGCGTGAAGGCTTTCCGTTCGGCAGACCGAAGCCTTAGGCTGACCCGCACGGGGGACAGCCCACAAGGCCATGTCCTGCCGCTCCCGCCGTATGCACCAGCGCGCGCCCGCACTCCGTCGCCGGCGCCGCGCCGCCAGTGCCGCGCCATCAGTGCGCCACCGCACCGACGAGAGCCGCAGGAGGCCGTCCGTGACCTGCCCCGTTTTCCCGCCCGGCTTCGACTTCACCGACCCCGAGCTCTACACCGACCGGCTGCCGCTCGCCGAGTTCGCCGAACTCCGCCGCACCGCACCCGTCTGGTGGAACGAACAGCCGCACGGCCTCGCCGGATTCGGCGACGACGGCTACTGGGTCGTCACCCGCCATGCCGACGTCAAAGAGGTCTCCACCCGGCCCGACGTCTTCTCCGCGAACGCCAAGGGCACCATCATCCGGTTCGGCCCCGACATGCAGCCGGAGAACCTCGAAGGCCTCAAGCACCTGCTCATCAACATCGACCCGCCCGAGCACACCCGGCTCCGGCAGATCGTCCAGCGCGGCTTCACCCCGCGCGCCATCAACGCGCTCAAGGCGGCCCTGACCGGCCGCGCCGAGCGCATCGTCGCCGAGGCCAAGACCAAGGGCAGCGGCGACTTCGTCGTCGACGTCGCCTGCGAACTGCCCCTCCAGGCCATCGCCGAGCTGATCGGCGTACCCCAGGAGGACCGCGGCAAGATCTTCGAGTGGTCGAACCGCATGCTCGCCTACGACGACCCCGAGTACGTCGACCGCCCCGAGGTCGGCCGGCAGGCGTCCGCCGAACTCCTCGGGTACGCGATGGGCCTGGCCGAGGAGCGCAAGGCCTGCCCGATGCCCGACATCGTCACCAAGCTCGTGCACGCCTCCGAGGAAGGCAGCCTGTCCTCCGACGAGTTCGGTTTCTTCGTGCTGGTCCTCGCGGTGGCCGGCAACGAGACCACCCGCAACGCCATCACGCACGGCATGCACGCCTTCCTCAAGAACCCCGAGCAGTGGGAGCTCTACAAGGCCACCCGCCCGGACACCGCCGCGGACGAGATCGTGCGCTACTCGACGCCGGTCATGTCCTTCCAGCGCACCGCGACCCGCGACACCGTGCTCGGCGGCCAGGAGATCAAGGCCGGCCAGCGCGTCGGGATGTTCTACGGCTCGGCCAACTTCGACCCGGACGTCTTCGCCGACCCGGAGGCCTTCGACATCACCCGCGCGCCCAACCCGCACCTCGGCTTCGGCGGCGGCGGACCGCACTTCTGCCTCGGCGCCAACCTCGCCCGCCTGGAGATCAACCTCATGTTCGAGGCGATCGCCGACGCCATGCCCGACATCTCCCTGCTCGCCGAACCGCGCCGGCTGCGCTCGTCGTGGATCAACGGCATCAAGGAGATGCGGGTCTCCTACGACGGGACGGCACCCGCGGGCGCCTGATCCGACCGGCCGGGACGAGCAAGGAAGAACCACACGAAAGAAGAACTCGTAAGAGTGACCGTGGGGGCGCCCCCCCCGGGGGGGGGGGCCCCGGGGGGGGCGGGGGGGGCGGGGCGAGGAAAGGG
>NZ_JAKFHA010000036.1:0-5341 GCF_021502675.1 Yinghuangia soli | reverse complement strand
CCCCCCCCCCCCCCCCCCACGCGGCCCCGCCCGCCCCCCCCGCGGGGGGCGGCCCCCACGATTCGCGCGTATCGCGCGGAGAAGTCACATGGTGCACATCCCGGGCGGCGGCAGGGGGGGTGGCCGCCGCCCGGGACCCGATACTGCCCGCAGGGGGCGTAACGGCCAGGCCATCCGCACGCCAAGGGGGGAGTTAGGCGTGCGATGCGCCCGGGGCGCGAGGCGTGGTCAAGTCGCGTTGCGGCGATGGACCACGGTGGCAGTGACGGAGGTCTCGGCTATCCCCCACAACGTATCGCGCCTGGCGGATGGTTCCCGCCACGCCTCCCGGCGCGAGCAAGTGCATGCGGCAGCGACGGCACCCGGCCGTACGACATCGACCATCACAGCGGACTCCCCCCGGCAGTCGCGGCGGAACGCGCCGCGCAGCACACCCCCAGGGTGACAGACGCGAGGCCCCGGGGGCATCCCGCGCATGGACTATTCACTTCCGGAAAGTCTCGTTCTGGCGGATGAGGCCCGCATATCGGAGCAGGGCGTCCGGCAGCCGCGCGCGGGGCCTGCGCACTTCGGGCGCACCTCGGGCGCGGCGGAGAGCGGCCGCCGCTCGACCTATCTAACGCCTCATGTGAAGTAAATGCGTTAGATGCGTGGTATGCTTCCCGGCATGACTGCAGGCGTCGGCGAGCACAAGGGAGCGGACATGGCCATCGTCCCGGCACCGGGCGGCAGCGGCGCACCGGCGCTCGGCGAGCCGCTGCCCGTCGAGTTCGGCAACACCCGCTACGCGGTGCGCGGCACCCGCGGCGGCGTGCACGACGCCCTCGACACCCCCGAGACCCTGACTGCCTGGATCGCCGAGCACGAGGCCGAGTTCCCCGAAGGCGTCGCGTCCGCGGCCCTGGGCGGGCTGCGCCCCGGCGACCTGCCGCGGTTCGTGGCCCTGCGCGACGCCATCCGCACCGTCTCGCGCAACGCCGCGGACGGCACCGAACCCGACCCCGCCGCCATCGCGACGATCAACCAGGCGGCCGGCGCCGCGCCGCGCATCCCGCGGCTGCGCCTGGAGCCGGACGGCACCCTGACGGCCATCAAGTGCGCCGATGCCCATCCGCTCGCCGCGCTGTCCACGCTGGCCGCGGACGCGATCATGCTGTTCGGCAGCGCCGAACGCGACCTGCTCCGGGCCTGCGGCGGCCCCGGCTGCGTGCTCTTCTACGTGCAGAACCACCCCCGCCGCGGCTGGTGTTCGGCAGGCTGCGGGAACCGCGCCCGGGTCGCCCGCCACCACGAGCGGCACAAGGGCTGACCGGCCGGACGCTCCGTCCACTAGCCTGGACGCTCACGCAAGCAGTCGTCGAAGGTCCGGGCACACCGCGAAGTGCCCCGCACATGAGAAGAAGCGACAGGTTGTCCGTCCACGACACCGCCGCGGGGAGGGCTTCCTCCTCCCGCCGATGACCGGCATGCGGGGCAGCGGCCCCGCGATCCGCACCAGCACCCGCAGCGACCTCAAGCGGTCCCGCAGACCCCGGGCGCATGCCTGCTGGGACCACCTCTACGCGGCCGCGCTCTGGCCGATGCACAACGCCAATCTCGGGACCATGCTGCGTACCTGCGACGCAGTCGGGGCCTGCCTGACCGTGCCCAAACTCCCGTGGGTCCCCGAAGCACTGGCCCGCGGCAACACCCTGCGGCGCCCTACGTGCGTGCACTGGAGCGGCGACCAGCTCGGCTGGCTCGCCCGGCAGCGCGAACGCGGCGTGCGCATCGTGGGCGTCGAACTCGCCGAGAATGCGGTACGCCTCGCCGACCTGCGCCCCGCCCGCGGAGCCACCGTCGCGGTGCTCGGCCACGAGCGCGACGGCATCCCGCCCGAGGCCCTCGACCTGCTCGACGAGGTCGTGGAGATTCCCATGATCGGCACCGGGACGACGCTCAACGTCGCGGTGGCCGGCTCCCTGGTGCTCTACAAGCTCGCCGGACTGGTGTGAGCCCGGTGCGGCGGAAACGGCGGTGGGGGGGGGGGGGGGGCGGCGCGCGGCCCCCCCCCCCCGGGGGGGGGGCGCACGCGGGGGGGGGCCCGGGCGGCGGGCCGGCCCCCACCGGGCATTTGCGCTTCGTCCGAGCGCTCCCGAGCAGTCCCGGGTGCCCTGGTCAGGCCGGGCGCGGGGTGTTCAGCTCCTCGGCGTTCAGGCCCATGATCTTCGCGCGGGTGTCCGCATCGAAGTCCTTGACCTCGACCTCGTAGTCCAGCGGGTTCGGCAGCGCCTCGATGTGCGGCCAGTCCGAGCCGAAGACGACCCGGTCGGCGCCCATGAGTTCGACCGTCTCGTGGACGTCGTCCTCCCAGAACGGGTTGATCCAGATGTGCCGCTTGAAGGTCTCCACCGGGTCCTCGGGGAACAGGCCGGGGACCTTGCGGTTGACCGACCGCAGCTTGCGGAACAGGTCGCCGAGGAACTCCGAGCCGTTCTCGACCGACACCACGCGCACGTTCGGGAAGCGGTGGAACACCCGGTCCAGGATCAGCGACGCGAGGAAGTCGTAGATCGGGCGCTCCATCGTCCACAGCATGGTGACCGACGGCTTGCCGTGCCCCTTGAAGTCCGTCGACAGCCCCTGCTTGCGGCTGTAGCCGTTGGACGAGTAGCCGCTGTCGCCAGCATGTACGACCACCGGGATGCCGGCCTCGTTGACGCGCGCCCAGAACGGGTCGAACACCGGGTCGCCGGGCGTGAAGGGCCCGTCCACGGTGGTCGGCGCCGCAGGGCGCATGCACACCACGCGCGCGCCGTTCTCGAGCGCGCGGTCCAGGTCGGCCATCGCCGTGTCGAGGTCGGCGAGCGCGATGTAGGGGGCCGCGAAGATCCGGTCCTGGTGGTTCCAGCCCCAGTCCTCCTCCAGCCACCGGTTGAACGACCGGAACAGCTGGCCGACCGCCTTCGGGTCGTGCTTCAGCGCGTCCTCGTAGATCATCCCGAGGGTCGGGAACAGCCAGATCTTGTCCAGCCCTTGCGCGTCCATCACCGGGATGCGGGCGGCCGGGTCGCGGTACTCGGGGCGGATCGGCTCGCGCTCGCGCAGGAACTCCAGCGGGTTGCGGCCCTCGGGGTTGCCGCGGAAGTACTCCGCCATCGCCCCGGCCTTGGCGATCGGGTCGAACGTCGGGTTCACCACGGCGTGGTTCACCTTGCCGCCGATCACGTGGTACTTGCGGCCGTTGATCTCGCACCACTGGATGACGCTGCCGCCGAGCCGCGGGTCGAGGTGGCGCGTGAACGCATCGAGCGCCTCGTAATAGTGATTGTCGGCATCGAACACGAATGCCATGCGTGCCCCACCTCGTAGATCGCTTGCCTCGGTTAAGTAATCCCCGCCATTGTGCGGCGGTCCGCGGCAAGGCACAAGGTAAGGAAGTCTGTCTTTTTGGTATCGGTATCAGTGCCGGCGCCGAGAGCTGCGCCGCGCCGGACGGGCCCGGGGAGGTGCCGCCGCACACCCCGGGCCCGCCTGGTCGCTCATGCGCTTGTACTCACCTGCTCATCTGCTCACACGTATCAGCTGTCCACGTGCCCGAGCTCCGGCTTACTGCACGACCAGCAGGTCGGACAGCACCCCGGCGGCCCGGTCGGCCTGCGCGTGCGCGCCGAACAGGTAGGTGCCGAACTGCGTGCGCCCCTTGAGGAAGTACTCCAGGAACGCGGTCGCGTAGACGTTGCCGGTCTGGTGCTGCGAGGCGTACGAGACACCCGGCGTGCAGTCCTGCGGCACCCCGGGGATCGGGATGCTCGACCCCTGGTCGTCCAGGAACTGCACGTGGTTGGCGCCGGCGATCTCGACGTACTGCTTGTAGGCGCCGGGCACGTCGTTGTAGTACCGCTTGCCGGCTCCGGGCGAGATGCAGTCGTTCTGGCCGCTCTCGATCAGCGTCGGCACGCGGATGTTCCGGACGTCCGCCTCGACCTTGTCGTACGTCGCGGTGTCCGCCGGGTCGTATCCGGGAGTCAGGGCCACCACCGCGTCGATCCGGCTGTCCTGCGCAGCAGCCGCGAGCGCGCCCGCGCCGCCGAGCGAAGCGCCCGCCGCCGCGATCTTGTCGGTGTCCACGATGCCCTTCACGGGGCTGCCCCAGGCACTGTTCTCGCTGATCATCTTGGTGATCGCGGCCTTGATGTTCTTGGTGTGCATGTACGGGTCCGTCGACAGGATGTTCGGCGGGTAGTAGCTGAGCACGATGTAGCCGTGCGAGGTCAGGTACCCGATGATCCAGTCGAAGTAGTCGAACCCGACCCAGGAGGCGGGAGCGAGCGCGACGACCGGGTACTTGCCCTCGGTCTTGTCGGCCGGCTTGAGCCAGCCGTCGGAGGTGGCCGGGTACGAGACCCGCGCGTTCTGGAAGCCGGGGCCGCCGGTCCAGTACAGGAACTCGTAGGTGCCGACCTTGTAGGTGCCCGGCTGCGTGGGCGGCACCGGGGTGACCGCGGAGGCCGGGACGGTGCCGAACAGCAGCGCGAGCACTGCCAGGATCGCGCCGAGCAGGAGCCCTGCTCTGCCGCGCGGTCTGCGGTGGGACGGGGAACGGGACATGGTGCGTCGCCCTCCTAGGGGGATCGGGGTAGGACGTACCTGGCGGGACCGGAATCGGCTCTTCTGGTTCCGTTTTGCGCGCCGGAGTCGGCACGGGGGCACGGGCGGCCCCGGGGTGGCCGGGGGCCCGCGGAAAAGGGGGCGCGTCGGGACGCGTCAGGCGTCGAGCGCGCGGTACACCGCGTCGACCAGCGACAGTGCCCGCCAGTCGGTGTGCGCGGCGGATTGGCTGTTCGTCGTGTACGCGAACGCGATCTCGGCGGCCGGGTCGGCGAAGGCGAGCGTGCCCCCGCTGCCCGGGTGGCCGAAGGCCTCGGGATTGCCCGAGACCCGGAAGAACGAGGTGGCAGGTTTCATGAACCCCTGGGCGAACGCGGTGGGTTCGCCCAGGATGCGGTCCTGCCCCTCTGCCGCCGTGGTGCCGGCGGCCTTGACGGTGTCGGGGGACATCAGGCGGATGCCGTCCAGCGTGCCGCCGGCCGCCAGCGCCGCGTAGACCCGGGCCAGCGCCCGGGCGTTGGTGACTCCGCAGCCGGACGGGATCTCCAGGGCGAGTACGCCCGGGTCGTGCGCGGCGCCGGGCGCCGCGAGTTCGGGGATCGCCAGCATGGCGCGGACGAGCTCCGAGTCGGGGTCCCAGGCGGCCGCCGGGGGAGACGGGGGAGTCGGGGGAGTCGGATCGGCCCCGGGCTCCGCTCCGCCTCCCGCAGGCACCCCGGCCGCCTCGGCGGCCGCCGGGACGAGGGTGGCC
>NZ_JAKFHA010000035.1 GCF_021502675.1 Yinghuangia soli | reverse complement strand
GGGTGGTGCCGGGCAACCGGGGTGGCTCGGGGCCAGGGTGGTGCGGAGGTCAGAGTTCGGCGCCGATGAAGACCGGTTCGTTGACCAGTTCGACGCCGAAGGCCTCGCGTACCCCGTCGCGGACCTCGCGGGCCAGAGCAAGGAGGTCCTCGCTCTTGGCGCTGCCGCGGTTGGTCAGGGCAAGGGTGTGCTTGGTCGAGATGCGGGCCGGGCCGGTGCCGTAGCCCTTGGTGAAACCGGCGCGCTCGATCAGCCAGGCGGCCGACGTCTTGGCCAGCCCCTCCCCCGCGGCGTAGCGCGGCGGCTCGGCGCCCGCGCCCAGGCGTTCGGCGGCGCGGCGTTCGAGGTCCGCGAACGCGGCTTCGGTCAGGATCGGGTTGGTGAAGAACGACCCGGCGCTCCACGTGTCGTGGTCCGCCTCGTCGAGCACCATGCCCTTGCCGCGGCGCAGCCCCAGCACGGTGTCGCGCGCGGTGGCGAGCGGCACCCGCTCCCCCGGCTCGATGCCGAGCGTGCGGGCCACCTCGGCGTACTTGACCGGCGCGGACTGACCGTCCGCGGCGTGCAGTTGGAAGTGCACGCGCAGCACCACGTAGCGGGTGTCGCCCTTGAAGATGCTGGTGCGGTACGCGAACCCGCATTCGGACGGGTCGAGCATGTCCATGCGGCCGGTCTGCCGGTCGTAGACCTCGACCAGGGCGATGGTCTCGCTGACCTCCTGACCGTACGCCCCGACGTTCTGGATCGGGGTGGCGCCGGCGCTGCCGGGGATGCCGGACAGGAATTCGATGCCGGCCAGGCCCGCGTCGACCGCGGTCTCGACCAGGTGGTCCCAGCGCACTCCGGCGTCCGAGCTGAGCAGCCCGGCCGCGCTGAGGGAGTGGCCCTTGGTGGCGATGCGCACGACGGTGCCGTCGAAGCCCTCGTCGCCGATCAGCAGATTGCTGCCGCCGCCGACGAGGAGGAGCGGGGTGCCGTGGTCGTCGGCGTCGCGGACCACGGCCACCAGTTCGGCGGTGGTGGTCGCCTCGTACAGGCGCCGGGCCGGTCCGCCGAGGCGGAGGGTGGTCAGCGGGGCGAGGGGGGAATCGGCGAGATGCTGCACCCGGACAGGTTACGGGGCCGGGCATGCGGAACGCCCGGTGGCCGCGGATCGGGCGGGCGCCGGGCGTTCCTGGTGATGCGGGTTCTGCGGATGCTGCGGGGTGGTGCCGAGGGGTGCCGCGGGTGGTGCTGAGGGGTGCGGTGATGGGTGCCTAGGTGCCGCGGGTGCTGCGGGTCAGGCGAGTTGGACGACCGCGCGCGGGACGCCGAGGACCTTGCCGGCGTCGCTGGTCACGGTGAGGTCGACGCGGACCCGCCGGTCGTCCAGCTTCTGCGCGACCTTGGCGGTCACCTCGACCACCGCGCCCTCCGGGTCCGGAACGACCACCGGGCGGGTGAACTTCACGCTGTACTCGACCACCGCGGCAGGGTCGCGGACCCAGTCGGTGACCACGCGGACCGCCTCGGCCATGGTGAACATGCCGTGCGCGATGACGTTCGGCAGGCCGACCTCGACCGCGAATCGCTCGTTCCAGTGAATCGGGTTGAAGTCGCCCGAGGCCCCCGCGTACCGGACCAGGTTCTCCCGAAGGACCGGGAAGGTCTGCGCGGGCAGTTCGGTGCCGACCTCGACGTCGTCGTAGTTGATGACCGCGGCCATGTCAGCTCTCCCCCGCCTCGTCGCCGGTCCCGCGCGCGGCGAGCGTGGAACGCGCGGTCACCACGTGCTCGCCGTCGACCGTGGCGATGTCGGCGCGCGTGGTGATGATGTCGTTGCCCGCCATGGTCTTGATGTTCTCGACCGTGACGACCGCCACCAGGCGGTCCCCGGCCCGCACCGGGCGCGTGTAGGTGAAGCGCTGGTCGGCGTGCACCACGCGGGAGTAGTCGAGCCCCAGTTCGGGGTCGAAGACGACCTGCTCGGCGGCGCCCAGCGAGATCACGATGGGGAACGTGACCGGCGCCACGACGTCCGGGTGGCCGAGTTCGCGGGCCGCCTCCGGATCGCGGTACACGGGGTTCGCATCGCCGATCGCGTCCGCGAACTCGCGGATCTTCTCGCGGCCTACCTCGTACGGGGCCGTGGGCGGGTACGTCCGCCCGATGAACTTGGGATCCAGCGCCATCCGCGCGTCGCCTCCAGCAGGACTCGTGCAACAACAGCTGACTACTTGCAACAACAGCTGACTACTTGCGACAACAGGTGATTACTCGCGACCACCGGCAACTTGCCCGCGACTGCTCATGCCACCTGCATACAACGACGACGAGGCCACCCCTGCAGCAGGGGTGGCCTCGTCGGAAGCTGAGTGCGGACTCGCGGTCAGCGGGTCTCGCGGTGCGCCGTGTGCGAGTTGCAACGCGGGCAGTGCTTCTTCATCTCGAGACGGTCCGGGTCGTTACGCCGGTTCTTCTTCGTGATGTAGTTCCGCTCCTTGCACTCCACACAGGCAAGCGTGATCTTCGGGCGGACATCTGTGGCAGCCACGGGAGCGCCTTCCTGACAGTCGTGGTAGTGATTTCAGCAAAAGCAGCCGACCTGGGGTTCCCCCCACATCGGCTCCTCGGGTAGCGGCGACCGGACTTGAACCGGTGACACAGCGATTATGAGCCGCTTGCTCTACCAAGCTGAGCTACGCCGCCTCGACGAAGGCCCCCGCCCGTGAACCGGGCGGGGTCTTCCTCGTCAGAGCCCCAATACGGAATCGAACCGTAGACCTTCTCCTTACCATGGAGACGCTCTGCCGACTGAGCTATTGGGGCGAGCAGGTGAAACCATACACGGCTTCGGGCCTGCATCGGAAATCGGTTAGCCGGGTGTCTGCGCGGAGGGGTTCCGGCCCAGGTCACGAGCCCCCTGGCGGACCCCAGGCGCGGGCGGTCAGCGCGGCGTCCACGGCCCGCACATAGGAGGCGGCGGCCAGCCAGCAGCGCGCCAATCGCCCGGTGTCGGCGGGGCGGAGGCGGCCGAAGACATCGCGCTCGCGGTCCGCTGCCGCGGCGGCCAGGAGTTCCACCAGGTCCGCGCCTGTGACCAGGCCGTCTGCGCGCAGCCGTGCCGCGTCCCGGGCGAGGGTGCCGGTGGCGGCGAGGGCCGGGCGGCCGCCGGCGACTGCGCGTTCCACTTGGCGGCCCAGGAGATAGACGGGGGATTCGTCGGCGGCGGGCGGGGCCGGGACGGTGTGCGGCGCGGGGGGTGGCGGGGGTGGCGTGGAGGGGCGTACGCCGGAGTGATCTGCGGGGGCGGCGTGCTGCGGGCGGGTTCCGAGGTCGGCTTGCTGGAGGCGGTCCAGGCCGAGGTTGACGCGGCCTTGGAAGGCGGGGGCGAGGGTGAGGTCGGGGGTGGGGGGTGGGGTGTCTTCTGCGGCTGGGGTGGGGGCGGGAGTGGGGATGGCGGTGGGGATGGCGGTGGGAGTGGGAGTGGGAGTGGGGATGGGGATGGCGGTGGGAGTGGGAGTGGGGGCTGCGGCCAGGAGGCGGATGGCGGGGTCGGCGCCGGCTTCCAGGCGGCCGATGACGCGCAGTCTGAGGCCGGGGCGGGAGGCCAGGAGCCGCAGGTTGTCCCGATAGGGCAAGGCGGGGTGGTCGTCGGCGACGAGCAGCTGGACGCGGTGGACGGACGGGCCGTCGGCGGGGTGGGCGTACGGGCCGTGGCTGGGGTCGGCGTACGGGCCGTCGCCGGGGCGGGCGGCCTGGGCGGTGGCAGCCGTGGTGGCAGGACTCAGGCAGCGGGCGGCGAGTCGGTCGCCGCCCGGCGTACCTGCGGACGCGGCGACCAGGCCGAGGATCTCGATGTCGAGGAAGACCAGGTCGGCGCCTACCCGCCTTGATTCCAGGGGGAGTTCGCGCGACCGGAGGATGCGTGCGACCTGCGCGGGCAGGGGTTGCGCCCACAGGTCGGCGAGCGGTTCGGCGTCCCAGGCCGCACCGGAGGCGCTGACCGCGCGTACGGAGGATCCCGCGCCGAGGCGTCCGGTCGGGGACTCGGTGGCGCCGGAGACGAGCAGGCCGGCCCGGGAGAGCGCGTTGTGGTCGAGCGCGGTGTCGCCCATGCGGACGGCCTTGGCGGCGGCCCCGGCGATGCGGTTGGCGCTGCCCGGCATGACGTCCGAGACGGTGCGCAGGGCCCGGTCGGGGCCGACGACGTAGGTGACCACGCCGGCGTGCCCGGAGGCGGTGTGCAGGGGTTCGCTGAACAGGCCGTGGAGGCGCAGGGCGCCGGCGTGCGCGTACGGCTGCCGGGCGGTGCCGAGGAGGTCGGCGAGGGGGGTCGGTGGGTCGGTGTGGGTTTCGGCCGGGGTTGCGGCCGGGGTTGCGGCCAACGCGTGGGCGGTGTCGAGGAGTTCGCGCAGTGCTTCGGTCAGGTCGCCGAGGCGGTGGGCGGGGTCGGCGGCCCGGGCGGCGCGCAGTCCAGTGGTGACGGAGACGGCTGCACTCGCGCCGCGGTGGAGGCCGGCCAGGCGGGCGGCGTGCGCGGCCCGGAGGAGTTCGGCCTGGAGCACGGCTCCTGCGCCGGGGATGCCGGCGTCCAGGACGGCGGCGGCGGCGGTCCAGAGGGTGCGGGCGGCGGCTTGTTGGGCGGGGGTGGGGGTGGGGTGGTTTTGGGAAGTGGAAGTTGGGGTCTGGTGGGGGTAAAGCGGGTGGGCCCCCTGATTCCTCAACGGATCGGTGGGGTGGGTGAGTTCCGGGGTGGGGCCGGTATTTGGGGTGGGGCCGCCGTTTGGGGTGGAGCCGGTCTTCGGGGCGGAACCAGTGCCCGAGGGGGACTGGGCGTCAGGGCCGGACCCGTCGGCACCTGTGATGGGCTCGCCGTCCGCGGTGGACTTGGCATCCGGGGTGGAACCAGGGTCCAGGGTGGAACCGGCGTACAGGGTGGACTCGGCGTCCGGGGTGAACTCGGCGGCGTCCAGTTCGGCTGGGTCGGCGAGCGGGAGGGTCGAGGCGGCGGCGGCGCGGTGGACGCAGCTGGGGGCCAAAAGGCAGGCGCAGACGATGTCTTCGGCTGTTCGGACGATGCCGCCCGGGGCCGTGATGGTCAGGTCCGCGTCGTCGTCGACGGCAATGCGCACGGCGTCGCCGTCGCGGGTGACCGGGCGGGCGCGCAGTTTGTCGATCGCGCCGTCGAGACGCTTGCGGAGCCGGGGCGAGAGGGCTTCGACGATGTCGGCGACCACGCCGGGGAGCACAGCGATGCCGTCCAGCGGAGCAGCGTCCGCCGGGGTGGCGTCCGCCGAGTCGGCAGTGTTGGAGGCTTGGTGGTTCAACGGACCTTCTCCCCTACCCAGCGGGCCAGTTCGGTCGGGCTGAGGGCCGCGACGGGCATGCCGGCGGCGACGAGTTGAGTGGCGACCGCGGTCGAGTAGCGCGGCTTGCCGCGATCGTCGAGGCTCGCGCAGCCGAGGACGTGGACGCCCGCGTTGACGAGTCCACGTACCTCGCCGAGCAGCCCGGACAGCGGCCAGCCTTCTTCGAAGTCGCTGACCACGGCGACCAGGGTGCGGGACGGCACGGTGACGAGTTCGCGGGCGTAGCGCAGACCCGCGGCGATGTGCGTACCGCCGCCGATGCGGACGTCGAGCAGCAAGCCGAGCGGGTCGTGGACCTGGTCGGTGAAGTCGACGACCTCGGTGGAGAACGCCACGAAGTGCGTGGTGAGCGCCGGGACTCCGGCCAGGATCGAGGCGGTCAGCGCGGACCAGATGGTCGACGCCTCCATCGAGCCGGAGACGTCCACGACGAGGATCAGGCGCCAGTCGGCGGAGCGGCGGGCCTTGGTGCGGAAGACGGGCTTCTCGGGGACCACGGTGACGCCGCCGCCGGGGTTCGGGCGGGCGGTGGCGAGGTTGGCGCGGAGGGTGCGGGCGAGGTCGAGGCCGCCGCCGGGGCGGCGGCTGGGGCGCGGGATGGTCAGGCCGGAGAGCGCGGGGCGCATGCGGGTGCTGAGTTCGCGCGTCAGTTCGGCGACCATGCGTTCGACCAGCGGCCGGAGCGCGGCGACGCGGGACTCCGGGAGCCCGCCCGCGTGTTCGAGGACGGCGCGGAGCAGGTCCACGGAGGGGCGTACGGCGTCGGGGTCCAGCGCGGTCAGCGCATCGCGGCGCCCGGCGGCGACGGCGGCGCCGAGGACTTCCTCGCGTACGGCGGGGCCGAAGAGCGCGGCGAGGTCCTCGGCCCAGTCGCGGACGGACGGGTAGGAGGCCTCGCGGCCGGCGCCGGTGGCACCGCCCAGGTCGCCGCGCGAGCCTTCGCCGCGGCCGGCGCCGTACAGCTCGTCGAGGGCAGCGCCGAGGCGGGCGGCACGGGAGTCGCGGGGGTCGGCGCGGCGGCCGAGGACGAGGCGCCAGCGGGCTTGGGGGGTGAGGGTGGGAGCGCCGGAGGGTTCGGGGGCTTCGGGTGCTTCGGGTGCGTTGTCGACGGGCGACGGCGCGGGGGTGGCGGTCGCGGTGAGGGTGGCGCCGGGGCCGGTGGCGGCGCTCGCCGCAGGTTTGAGGGGTGGGGCGGAGGCCGCGGCGGGGTGGTTTTGGGAAGTGGAAGTTGGGGTCTGGTGGGGGTAAAGCGGGTGGGCCCCCTGAGTCCTCAACGAACCGGTGGGGTGGGTGAGTTCCGGGGTGGAGCCGATGGGGGTCTGGGTGGACTGGCTGCCGTCCGGGGTGGACTCAGTGGAGGCCAGAGCGGACTCGGTGCTGTCCGGGGTGGACCCGGTATTCGGGGTGAGTGCCGAGCTGGGGGTGGTGTCCGGGGCGGACTCGGCGTTCGCGTTGGAGGCCGATTTCGGGGTGGTGGGGGTGGTGTCCGGGGCGGACTCGGCGGTCGCGTTGGACGTGGACTCGGTGCTGTCCGGGGTGGACTCGGTATTCGGCGTGAGTGCCGAGCTGGAGGTGGATTTCGGGGCGGACTCGGCGGTCGCGTTGGACGTGGACTCGGTGCTGTCCGGGGTGGACCCGGTATTCGGGGTGTGTGCCGAGCTGGGGCTGGTGTCCGGGGCCGACTCGGCGGTCGCGTTGGAGGCCGTTCTCGGGGTGGTGGGGGTGGTGTCCGCGGTGGGGAGCAGGGGCCAGAGGCCTCGGGTCTTCAGCGCCGCGCGGGCGTGCAGGTCGGCGGCGGCCCACGCAGCCAGGGACTCGGGGGCTACCGCCGTACTCGTGTCGATCCGGTCGTCCAGGCGTTCCTCGATCACCGCGAGCAGGCGTTCGCGGGCTGCCGGGGACAGCGTGTCGAAGCCGCCGCGCAGCGCCGGCAGCCGCACCAGGAAGTCCTCGTCAGGGAGTTCGACTACTCGGGACAGCAGCGGATCCAGCGCCTCACCGCCCGCCGACAGCAGCGGCCCGGCCGCGGTGAGCACGCCGGTCAGCCTGCGCACCAGGTCGGCGCGGCGGTCGGTGGTGGTCGCCTCGTCCAGCCACGAGGCGACCCGGACACCGAAGCGCCCCGCTTCTTCCTGGCCGAGCAGCACCCGCACCGACCCGGCCGCGGCAGCCATCATCGGGCTCCCGTCGGCCGCCAGCGCGGCCAACGCGTGCGGCAGCCGCGTACCGCCGAACGCGTCAGCCCTGCGCGCGAGTTCGACCAGCGCGCGGGCGTCCGCCGGCTCTTCCGAACCGGCCAGGCCGTCGAGCTGCCGGACCGCGGCCGCGGTCAGCTCCGCGGCCACCTCGTCGGTCTCGTCCGGCACGCCGTCGAGCCCGGGAATGTGCCCGGCCGCCAGGCGCTCCATTAGCGCCAGCCCGCTCAGGAGTTCGGGCAGCGACGCGGACGACGGCAGGATGGCGTCCACTTCGCGCATGCGTTCGGTGGCCAGGTCGGCCAAGCCGCATTCGGCGGCCTGTTCGAGCCCGGCGAGCACCTGCGCCGCGGTCGGGCCGCCCTCCTCGTGCTCGCGGCGGCGGCGTTCCCGCAGGACGCCCTCGGCGGCCTGCGCGGCCGTCACACCGCGGACGCCCGCGATGTCCAGCATGGCCGCCGCGGACGGTGTCCAGCGGACCCGCCAGCGCGTGGTCAGCGCGTCTGCGCCGCCGGTACCGACGACGTCGACGGCCTCGGCGTACGGGACGCGGCACACGTTCAAGCGCTTGAGCAGCAGTTCGCGGCGCCGGTCGAGCGGCGTGCGCATCGGGTCGAGCCGCAGGTCGCGCTCCTCGCCGGCCTGCTTGCCGGTCACGTGCGGGCCGGGCAGGCCGAGTTCGGCGAGTTCCGCCTCGACGGCCGGGCCCAGTCCGCTGCGCGGCGTGCCGGGTGCGCGGCGGCCCGCGCGGGTGCCGACGAGCACGCGTTCGAGCGCCACCGCGACGGCCCGCCCCCGGCCGAGCGCCTCGCCATGCGCAAGCGTGGTCTGCACGGCCTCGATCAGTTCGCCGCGCCCCGCCGCGGGCAGGCCGCGGAGCCGGGCCAGGTCGCCCGCCATCCGCACGACCTCGCGGGCGTCCGCAGGCCCCGAAGGATGGCCTTGTACACGCAGCTCGGCGCTGATCCGGGTCGCGGTCCGCACGAGGAGCTCGTGCAGGGCGGCGGGGTCTCCGGCCGCGGCGTACACCTCGTGCTGCCACTCGGGGTCGCGGATGCCGGCCGGGTAGCCGGAGCGTTCGTCGAGCAGGGCGTACGTGTAGGGCACGAGCGAGGTGACGACCGGCTCGTACGCGGACGGCTCGGGGAAGACGAAACGAGCCGAGTCGTCGGCGTACGCCGGGTCGTCGGCGAGCAGTCCGGGTGTGTGGAACGCGCCGACCACCGCGGCGGCCCGTGCCCCGCCGGCGGTGGCCGCGCGCAGCGCCTGCCGCATCCAGGCCTCGCGCAGCAGGTCGAAGCGGTCGACGCCGCCGCTGTGTTCGGCATCGCGGCGCATCGCCCAGCCGACCATGAGCGCGGCACGGCGGACCGCCTCCGGCGGGCAGCCGGCCGCGGCGGCCTCGACGAGGCGGTCCCACAGGTCCTCGCCGGGACGGCCGGAGAGGTTGCGGCCCAGGAGGTGGTGGAGCGTGGGGGCCGACGCGTCGTGCGGGGCGGCGGCAGCGGCGGCAGCGGGGCCGTCGTCCAGCTGGTCGCCGGATTCACGACCGGCCGCCCAGCTGCGGAGGCCGAGCGGCAAGTCGCACGCGATGACCGGGACTTGGTGCCGTGCCGCCCAGCGGACCGCAGCCAGTTCCGGGGAGAACTCGGCGAAGGGGTAGAACCCGAGCCCGGTGGGTCCGGACCCGGCCAGGGCGACCGGCGCCTTGGTGTCCTCGTGGGCCAGCCAGCCGATCCAGTCCTGCAGGTCGGCGGGGAGCTCGACGAGCAGGACCTCGGGACGCGCGGCATCGAGGAGCGCGGGCATCGCCGCCGCGAGGGAGGGCGCGTGGTGGCGTACGCCGATGAGGACCGGCTGCTCGGACGCCGCGAGCCGCTCCGCGGCTTCGCCGGGCTCGGTCTCCGCGGCCGGACCGGTGGGTCCGGTGGCTGTGCTTGGCTGCGCTGTCATCTGTGTGCCCTCCCTGACGGCTGCTGCCGCCACTCCCCCACCGTCGTCTTCGCCCACCGCCCGCCGCGCGGCGCCAGGACCGGGCACGGGTCGGCCAGGGGCTGCGGCGGTGAAGTGCCGTCGCAGCCCCTGGGGCCCTCCCGTCTCCGGCCCGCGCGGTCAGTGCTCCAGCACGTGCCGCAGATCCCACAGGGTCCGCCACGTCGCGGAGCCCTGCTCCGCCCTGCGGCGGACCGCGGCGTCCCAGTAGCCGAGCAGGCGGGCCGCGTCCGTCGGGTCGTCCTTGCGGACGACGCCCAGCAAGTGGCCCGGGAGCAGGGCCAGGACGTCGCGGTCGCCCGGGAAGTAGGCCGAGGCGAGGCCCAGTGCGGAGGCCACCGAGACGGCTTCGGCGGTGCTCATCACCGTCGAGGGGCGCTCCACTTCCCAGCCTTCCGCGCTGCGTCCGGTACGCAGGTCGCGGAAGGCGGTGACCAGGGCTTCGAGGACCGCGTCGTCGACCGCGAAAGCGGCGCCGGCGCGTTCCACCGAGCCGCGGGCCTGGCTGCGGACCAGCGCGGTCTCCGCGTCGAGGTCGGCGATGGGGCCGATGGTCTCGAAGTTGAAGCGGCGCTTGAGGGCTGCCGACATCTCGGAGACGCCGCGGTCGCGCAGGTTCGCCGTGGCGATCAGGGTGAAGCCGGGGGCGGCATGCACCTGGCCGTCCGGGCCGCCGGCGAGTTCGGGCACCGCGATGCGGCGCTCGGACAGCAGCGAGACGAGGGCGTCCTGCACCTCGGGGAGGCAGCGGGTGACCTCCTCGACCCGGGCGACCGCACCGCGGGACATCGCGGTGAGCACCGGGGACGGGACGAGCGCGTCGCGGCTGGGCCCCTGGGCGAGCAGGAGCGCGTAGTTCCAGCCGTACTTGAGCTGGTCCTCGGTGGTGCCCGCGGTGCCCTGGACGGTCAGGCCGCTGGTGCCGCACACCGCGGCGGCCAGGAGCTCGGACAGCATGGACTTCGCGGTGCCGGGTTCGCCGACGAGCAGGAGTCCGCGTTCGCCGGCCAGGGTGACCACGCAGCGTTCGACGAGGGAGCGTTCCCCGACGAACTTCTGACTGATGGTCAGCGAGGCGGATCCGTCCGGGAGTTTGAGGGCTTCGCCGTTGCTGCCCATGACGAAGGTGACGACCGCGCGGGGCGTCAGGTGCCATGCGGGCGGGCGGGGCCCGGTGTCGTACGCGGCGAGGAACTCCAGTTCGGCCGCGTACGCGTCCTCCGGCGGCTGGACCTGCCGGGCGGCCGGCGCGGCCTGGACCGCGTCGGTCGCGGGGGTGGTGGTGTCGGTGGTCATCGGCGGCGGCCCCTCCGGGTCGTACGGGTCTCGAGCTGCTCGAATCCGGGCGCGTCGCCCTCCTGCACACGCTGCCACGCGGAGCGGAAGAGGTCGGTGACGGGCCGGTCCGGGATGAGCCGGTAGTGGTCGGCGACCGGGTAGAGGCCGTCCTTCCAGGTCTCCAGCGGCAGTGCGGTCTTGAACTCGTGCCAGCCGCCGGGCAGGAACAGCGAGCGTCCGGCGCGGGCGCGCTTGGCGGTGACGACCAGGTCGCCGGCCCCGAGTTCGGCGCGGGCCGCCTTGAGCCGGGCGGGCTTCCAGCCGGTCCAGCGGGCCTGGTTGCGGTCGGTCGGGTCGGGCAGCGCGAGGAGCTGCAGGTAGAGGGCGGCCGCGTCGGCGCCGATCTCGTGCACCTTGGCGACCTCGGCGACCAGGTCGGGAACCGACCAGGACGGGTCCTGGGCCCATCCGAGCGGCCCGTCCGCGCCGGCGTCCAGGAGCCGGTCCAGGGAGTCGCCGAGGACGGTCCGGACGCCTTCCAGGGCGTCCGCGCGGGACCCGGACAGGGCGGCGAGGAGCTGCAGGTCGGGGTCGTCCGGGCCGGTCAGCGCGGCGGGCCGCAGCCACACGCGCTCGATCTCGCCGTACCAGGGGGTCAGGACCATCGCCTCCCGGATGCGGAGCATGCCGTCCGCGTCCGCGCCGCCCGTCTCCGCCAGGCCCTCGGACTCGCGCAGGGCCTTCGAGACGTAGGTGCCGCGGTCGGTCCAGGTCAGGTTGCAGTCGAGCAGCAGGCCCGGGTCGGCGAGGCGGGTGCGCATCGCCGCGACGGCCCGCGGCAGGCTTGCGCGGAGCGGGTGCCCGTACGGCAGCCGGTACGCCAGCCAGCGCAGGATCGCGGCGCAGTTGGCGATCAGCTGGCCGGCCGGCACCGCCGCCGGGTCGTCCGCGGTCAGCGTGCCGTCCTTGTCGAGGCGCTGCACGGTGGTGCGGGTGAAGCAGGCGAACGTGCCCGGGTTGAGGACGGGTTCGAGCTGGCTGTCGCCGATCCTGGCCGCGGTGGCCTCGGTGGCGAGGTCCTCGGGCAGGCGGACGACGTCGCCGAAGTGCCGGTTCCACACCGCGGCCGCGGCCGCGACGTCGTGGCCCTCGGTCCACCAGGAGTCGGCGTCGGCGGGGACCAGGGCCGCGAGGAGTTCGCGCAGCGGCCCGCCGAGCGCGCGCATCCGGTCGCGGGCGACGTCGAGCTCGGCGGCCTTGAGGCCGAGGAGTTCGCGCTGCTCCGTGGCCAGCCGCTCGGTCAGGCCGGGCAGCCCCGCGCACAGGAAGAGGGCCTCCGCGGACCGCGCGGTGGTCGCCTCGGCGAACGCGGCGGCGGCCTCCGGGCGCCAGGCGACCGGCCCGGAGGCGCGGATCGCCGCGACGAGCCGGAGGATGTGCTCCCGGTCCTCGGTGTACTCCACGAGGTGCGCGTCGTGCGTGGCGAAGTGCGCGACCGCGGCGAACTGCCCGGACGGGTCGTGGTCCAGGGCCAGCCAGTGCTGCTTGCGGTCCTCGCCCCAGCCCGCACCCGAGACGATCACCACGGTGCGGTCGCCGCGCCGGTGGACTTCGCCGACCCGGGTGCCCTCGCGGTTCGCCGCGCACAGGATCACGCGGCGCAGCGTGCCGGGGCGGTGGAACGCCTCGGCGGCGAGCTCCTCCACGAGCAGGAGCAGCGCCTCGCGCTGCTCTGGTGCGGTGAACGGCGACGCGGCGCGCACCAGGTACGGGGCGCTGCGGCCGATCCCGCCGGTCCAGTCGAACGAGCCGACGGCAGTGTCGACCCGGGTGCAGGTCCACGCCTGACCGGCGGACCCCGCTGCCAGGTCCTCGATCGCCGCAGCCTCGGTCGCCGCAGCCTCGGTCGCCGCAGCCTCGGTCGCCGCAGCCTCGGTCGCCGGCGCCTCGGTCGCCGCCGGGCCGTCGGCCGCGTCGGCTTCCGGGGCCAGCAGGGCCGCGGTGGCGCGGATCTGGTTGAGGGTGCCCCAGCCCTGGGAGTTCGCCCGGTACTGCCAGGCGAGGCGCTCGGCGAACCCTTCGGTGCAGGTGACCAGGACACCGTCGGTGCCGTGTTCGGGGCGGTACGGCTCGTTGCCCGCCGAAGCGGTCTTCGGCGGGGTGCCGAACGACGCGAGGCGGCGCGTGAGGCGCGCCGCGGTGCGGGCGAAGCCCGCGGCACCCGCGACCAGGCCCGGGTGGGCGAGGCCGGGCAGGACGGCGCGCACCGAGTCCATCGGGACCGGTTCGATCAGGGTCTTCTCGTTCTCGACCGCCTCGACCTGCGCGGCCTTGTACTCGGCCTCGGCGCCCGCGATCAGCGCGGTGGCGTCGGCGTCGGTGATGCCGCGCAGGACCGCAGAGGACGCCTCGTCGCGCGGCCGCATCGCATGCCAGAACGACAGGCCGGGCAGGAGCCGGGTGCCGGCCGCCTGGTCGCCGCCGCTCCGCTCGACCGGGAAGTCGAACAGCCGGATGCCGCCGTCGTACCAGTCCAGCGAGTTCGAGCCGGAGACGATGGCCGGACGGGCGCCGCCGGGCAGCTTCAGCACGCCCATCGGGTACGTGCGCGGGCGGCCGTCCCACTGCCGGTCGCCGATCGGCATGGTCACCGGCTCGCCGCCGAAGTACGAGGCGGTGACGGTGTCCTGCGCGATCCGCACCCAGCGGCCGAGCACGTTGCCGTCGGTGCCCAGCGGGGTGTCCTCCAGGCCCGGCTGCATGGGCAGCAGCTGGCATTCACCCGGCATCAGGGAGCCGGCCGAGGGGTCCTCGACGACCGCGGCGAACGGGCCGGGCAGCGAGGCGCGCCCCTGGGTCCCGGTGGCCGGATCGTACTCGACCCATGCGCTCAGGCTGAGATTCCAGTCGTACACCCAGTGGCTGCGGCCGTCGGTCATGACCGGGCGGCGCACGGCCACTTCGGTGTCGCCCGCGTGCATGGTGCGGGCGCCGGTGACGCGGCCGCCGTCGGGGTGCGGGTAGGAGATGCTGCCCTGGTCGCCGCCCCACCGGCCCGGCACACCGGCACCGGACGGCTCGAAGATCTCGGCGGGCCGCGAACTCCAGTACGCCCTGGAGTCGTTGTCCGTCCACCACATGACCAGCAGGTCGCCGTCGATGTAGCGGAACCGCGGCTTGCGGTAGCGGTCGAGCTTGTCGGGGATGCGGAGCTCGTGGTCGAGGAGCACGGCTTGCGGGCCGACCACGACGACGCGGCTGCCCGTGGACACGATCAGCGCGGGCCAGGCCTCGGAGACCTCGAGGTCGGGGCCGCCCGGCGCCAGGCCGGGGGCCGCCTCGGCCGGATCGAAGCCGAGTGCGGCGAGCCCGTCCTCCAGGGCGGGCCAGGCGAGTTCGTCCGGGATGCCGGCGCGCAGCGTGCGGGCCAGGATCGGCGCCGCGTCCACGGCCCGCACCCGGGCGACCGCGCCGGGGTGCACGTCGGCGGCGACCGTGCGGAACGGGTCCAGGACGGACAGCACTTCCTGGGCGCCGGGCAGGCCGGCCTGGGTCTCCAGTTCGGCGACCCGGTCCTCCAGCCAGCTGTGCATCGCGGCCTTCAGCACCGGCTGCGCGGCCGCGGCCGCGACATGGCGGCCGTTGCTCTCCGCGCCGAGGCGGCCGATCGAGCGCTTCAGAACCGGCCCGTACACCTCCGCCGCGCCGAGCGCGGCCAGGTCGCGGCGGCCCGGCGCGGTGTCCTCGAACCACGAGCCGAAGTCCAGCGACGCGTCCGGCTTCGGGGCCGTGACCTGGACGCCGTGCGCCAGGCACACGTCCAGCAGGTCCGGGTCCGCCTCGCCGCGCCAGTTGCCGGAAGCCAGGTCGACGGATACGCCGTCCGCGATCAGGGCCGGGGCCATGCGCTCGGCCAGCGCGACCGTCGCCGCATCGCGCGGGCGGCTGCGCCAGCCGCGCCGGATGTGCCTCGCCCAGCGGCTGAGCCACGCCGCGGCCTTGCCGGACTCCAGCGCGCCCGGCGTGGTCAGGAGGGAGTCCGCGCCGGTGGCGGCCAGCAGGCCTATCCAGTAGGCGTCGACGTCGGCGGGCTCGCCGGAGCCGGGCGTCGGGAAGATCTCCAGCAGCCGCGACCGGACCTCGGGACGCTCCGCGGCAAGCACGGCAAGGGACTTCGCGAACGCCTTCCAGAACGACAGCGGGGCGCGCTCGATCGCCGGACCGGGCAGCAGGTCGACCAGCAGCGCGCGTTCCTCGGCACCCTGGGCGTCCGCACCGCCGCCGACCGCCCTGATCATCGCGCGGCAGTCCTCGGCGAGGCCGGCGTACGGCGGCATGCCCGCGGCGCAGCGCTCCACGCACAGCTGCCGGAACTGCTGCCAGGCGGCCGGCGGGTCGAGGCGGCGGGACAGGTCCTTGGCGTACTCCTTGAGGGCCTTGGCGGTCAGCGCGCCGGCGAACGCGAACTCCAGGAAAACCGCACGCAGCCGGGCCTCTTCGATGCGCAGGTTGTGCACCCGCTCGGCCTCGCGGGCCTTGCCGAAGAACGTCGCCGCGTAAGTGGTGTTCTCGTGGCCGAGGAAGATGCGCGCGGCCTGCTCGTAGAAGGTCGGCAGGAAGTGCGGCACGGCGCGGCCGAGTTTGGTGCCGAGCGCGTCGAAGCCCTCCTTGGCGCTGCCGGGCTTGCTGCGGGCCTGCCGGTCCAGGCGCTCGATGTCGCGGACCAGGGCGAGGGCGTGGTGGCCGTTCGCGGGGTCGTTGACCAGGGCCCAGGCCGGGAAGCCGAGCGTCTCGCGGCGGACCTGGCCGACCTCGGCGGGCTCGGCGCCGCGGACCAGGCCCAGGAAGTCGAGGGCGAGGTCCTCGGCATCGCCGAGCGTGGCCGGGACGAGGCGCACGATGGCCCGGTCGTCGAGGCCGGGGTGCGTGTAGGTGCGCGCGGTGAGGGTGTCGACGTCGTCGCCCTGCGCGCTGCCGGGCAGCAGGACCGCGCCGGCATCCAGAAGGACCGCGGCCTCCGCCGGGTCCAGCGCAGTGCGAGGGGTGGTGCCGGGGGTGGTGGGCTCGGCGGTCACGCGGCCTCCTCCTGCTTCTCGGTCGAGCGGCCGGCGTACAGCGCGGCGGCCATGCGCATGCCTTCGGACCAGGCCACCGGGCCCACTTCGGACAGTTTGAGGGTGCTGCCGTGCTGGTCGGTCCAGCTGAGGCTGCCGGTCTCGGTGCTCTCGTACGGGTCGAAGTCGCCCAGCCAGACGCGGGCTTCGAGCACCCGGGTGCCTTCCAGGACCGGGCAGACGGCCTGCCCGCCGCGGACCTGGTAGCCGAGCGAGGTGGTGCGCCCGTACAGGAACCGCAGCTGGTCGAAGCGGCCGCCCGCGTAGTCGTCCACGGCGACCCGGTCCTCGGGCAGGCCGGCCGGCTTGTGCCACACCTCGCGGTACAGCTGGCCGATGCTCTGCTCGACACCCAGCTCGACGGCGAACTCGCGCAGGTCGTCCAGGTCCTCCAGGAGCACCGGATGCGGGAAGCGGACCTCCCGGGCGGCCATCCGCACCGTGTCGCCGTCCAGGTCGACGAGGCCGATGCCGCGCTCGGGGTCGGCATCGCGCAGGAACCCGGTGGCGCCGGTGTCGGTCACCACGACCAGGTCGCGCAGCACCGCGCGCCACGCCGGGTCGGGCCAGGTGCGGGCCACCACCGCGGCCGGGACGGCGAGCGAGCGCACCATCCACCGCTCCACGTCGGCCAGGCACTCGCGTTCGTGCCGTTCCAGCCATTCGACCAGTTGCCGGAGTCCGACCACGGCCGGCTCTTCGGCGATCTTCGACGGCACCGACTTGAGCCGCCGGCCCGCCGCGTTCCGGCACACCACCGTGCCGTCCTCCAAGGCGACCTCGTAGTCGCCGGCCTGCACCCACCCCATGAAGAAACCCTCCCGCCGCGCCGGTCCGGACCCCGGACGGCGTTCCGCGTGGTGTACGAGATGTTCGTGGTCCTGACCGCGGCCGCACGCGGCGGGGGCCGCCGGGGCAAGTGGATGGTGGCACCGAAGCGGCGCCGGCCGCAGTCAGGATGGCCGGAACGTTAGCGCCATCGGCCGACAACGTTCGGCGAACCCCCGGCGAACGCGCCGCGTCCGGAAGGGCAGGGCGTAGACGCGGCTCGCCGGGCCGCGCCACGCTTGGGGAGCGGCACCGGTGCGCAGCGGGTGCCGCCCGAGACTCTTCGGGGGTTGGGGGATACACGATGCGGATCATGGGCGGGTTGATCGCCGCGGCGATCGTGGTGGGCTTCCTGGTCCTCGCGGCCGGCCGCTTACGCAGCAAATGGCGGAAGGACGAGGACCTGTTCGACGGTTCACCGCGCGTGGTGGTGCCCGATCAGGGCGGCACGGTGCGGGTGGACATGCTGGTCCGGCTGGCCAACAGCAAGGGCTACACGCTGGCCGCGAAACAGCCGATCGACGAACCTCCCGGGACCGAGCTGGTGTTCGTCCTGGACGAGGGCTGAGCGAAGGGCTGCACCGAGACTGCTCGAAGACTGCTCGAAGGCTGCACGAAGGCCGGACGAAGACGGCTCGAAAAGCGGGTGGGCCGGCCGCGGGCGGCGGCATGCTCCGCCGTGCCTCGTTCGGCGTAGGGAACAACCCGTTTGCCTCATTAATCAGACAAAAAATTGCGCGCACTGCTTCGCCGGGTGACCTTTTCATCACGTTTGTTCGGTCCGATGGAGGAAATCCGTGCGTAGCAAGAAGCTTGTGGCGACCCTGGCCGGAACCGCTGTGCTGGGCGTCACCAGCCTGGGCGGCGTAGCGGCGGCGCAGGCGGCCGCAGCCGCCGACCCCGCTCCCGGGGCATTCCGTCAGACCGCGACCGCAGGAACCGGGAAGGCACCCGCGGCACCCGCCGCCGCGGACCCGCAGAAGAGACAGGACACCCAGGAAAAGGCGATGGCCGAGCTGCGGCGGCTCGCCAAGGACGGCGTGCCGGGCGCCTCGCCGGCCCTGGACGCGCAGATGGACAAGGTGGTGGCGGCCGCCGAGCGCGCGCTGGCCGCGGCCCGCGCCCAGCAGGCCAAGATCCACGCGGTGACCGCGAAGCCGTCGTCCCCGCAGTCGTCGCTCGCCCAGTCGTACGCGCAGTCCTACGCCCAGGCGTACGGCGGCAGCTGGCTTTTCGGGGTCAAGCCGCCCACCAAGCCGGTCACCGGCAACGCCGCCAAGCCGGGCGGCCCGAAGGCCCCGAACCCCAAGGTCGATCTCCCGCCGCTGCCCGACCTGGGCATCACCGCGCTGCTCGATGCCGTCAAGAGCCTCGACCTCGGCAAGGTGCTGGCCGCGCTCACCGACGTACTGGGCAAGGTCGTCTCCGCACTGACCGGCGTGCTGTCCGGGGTGACCGGGTCGCTCGGCTCGTCGACCCAGGCGACGAAGCCGAACCTCCCGTCGCTGCCTGCCCTGCCGAACATCCCGGGCCTGCCGCCGATGCCGCCCATGCCGGCCCTCCCGAACATTCCGGGCCTCCCCCCGATGCCCGAACTCCCGCCGATGCCCGAGTTCCCCGCGATGCCGGACCTGCCCGGCATGCCGGAGATCCCGCCCATGCCGCCGATGCCGGAGCTGCCCGGCATGCCCGGCAAGCCGGCCGCCCCGGAGCCCGCGCCGGACGCCAAGGCCGGCGCCAAGGCCAAGACCCAGGCGCAGTAAGGCCGCCGACCGCCGCCGGGCCCTGAGTGCGCACCCGGGCCCGGCGGCGGTCGCTTCGCGGACAGGCGGCGGACGAGGT
This sequence comes from Yinghuangia soli, assembly GCF_021502675.1. Taxonomy (GTDB): domain Bacteria; phylum Actinomycetota; class Actinomycetes; order Streptomycetales; family Streptomycetaceae; genus Yinghuangia; species Yinghuangia soli. Next base: position 66,495 of record NZ_JAKFHA010000035.1, on the reverse strand, counting down.
CGACGCCGGGTCGCCCGGACGGGTCGCCCGGGACGCGCTCGGCGGATCTTCCGCTCGGGTCGTGCGGCCGCCGCGGATCATGCGCACGGCAGTCAGCTCGCCCGGGAGCGCTGCCCGGTGGCCGACCCGGCAGGCCGCGGTCAGACCGCGAAGCTGCCGCGGATCTTGCCTCGGGCGGTCGGGCGCTCCTTGCCGTCGACCGCGACGCAGATGCCGTAGACGCGGGTCGCGGCGGTCCAGCCGTTGGCCCGGCCGCGGTTGTTGCTGATCTGCACCCGGCCGCGTGTGCGGTCGAGCGCCGAGACCAGATGCAGGTAGGTGGTGCCCGCGACGCGGGCGAGCACGATGTCGCCGATCTCCAGCTTCTCGGGGTCCACGGGTGCGACCGAGACAAGTTGGCGGCTGCGTACGAGCGGGGCCATCGAGGTGCCGCTCGGGCGGAACTCGACAGTGGCTCCACCCGCGACGCGCGTGGCCATGGAATCCAGCAAGCCCATGCTCCGCAGACTGCCGCATGGAATTCCCCGCCCGCCACCGGTTTTTCGGGGCGGCCGGGGATTACCGGGGGCGTCCGGAAGTCCGGCGGGAGGCGTGCGGCGGCTACTCCGGCGTGCCGATGCGCACGTCGTGCGCCTCCGCGTCCGCAGCGGCGAAGCCGAGCAGCGCCTCGCCCTCCGCGGCCATGTCGGCCCGCTGCGCGGCGGTCGGCGGGACGAACGGGTCGATGCGCAGTACCGCGGTGCCCTTCTCCCGGGCGATCTTCCACACGCCCTGGAAGAACCCGTCGACGAGCACCGTGCCGGCCGCGCCGCCGTACCCGGGCGGCAGCGGGACCGCCCGCCGCCCGACGATGACGCGGGACCGGTCGGCATGTGAGAGCAGCAGGTTGTCGTACTCGGGCAGGAACCGGACCGGTGCCGGGGTCTCCGGGTCGGGCCGCGGCGCATCCGGCAGGTCGAACAGCTCCTCGCCGGCCGGGCCGCGGAAGACCGCAAGGCCGGGCCGCAGCCGGTCGAACACCTCGCGCAGCCGGGTCAGCCCCGACCAGCTCTGCGCGTCCTTGACGGTGGCCGGCCCGAACGCGCCGAGGAACCGCAGGACCAGGTCGTCCAGGGTCGCCGCGGCGTCGAGCGGCCGGTCCAGCCAGGTCTCCAGCGGGCTCAGCACGACCGGGCCCACGTCGTCCCACAGGCCGCGCGGCGGAAGTTGCACGCAGCCGACCAGGTACATCCCGGCGGCCGACAGCGCGTCCGGGTCGGTGCCCGGCCAGCGCTCCGCGAGGTGCGCGCCGAGCTCCTTGCGGCTGTTCGGTGCGGCCGCCAGGAACTTCCGGGACAGCGCCGCGGCCTCGGCGAGGTCGACCTCGGTGAGCGCCTTGGCGAACGAGGAACTGCCGAACCGCCGGTCCAGCGTGGCCCGGAGCAGCGCCATCATGCCGAGCGCGTCGTCCGCGGTGACCAGGTGCACGGTGCCGCGCATCAGCACGACCCGGACCACCTGCCGCTCGGTGAGCAGCCCGGCCAGCTCCTCGGGCCGGAACCCGGCCAGCCGCGACCACAGCGCGACGTAGGCGGCACGCGGGGCCTGGGCCTGCATGCCGGCCAGGTGCCGCACGGTGCCCGCCGCGGTGCCGGGCACGCGGCCGAGCAGCAGCTGCCGCTCGAGGGTCGCCCGGTTCAGGGCGCGGACGTCGAGGAGCGCGGTGGAGGTCACCGCGTCATCCTGCCGCGAAACGGTCCGTGGCGGTGATGAGGGCGTCCAGGATGCCGGGCTCGTCGTACGCGTGGCCGGCGTCGTCGATCATCACGAACTCCGCCTCAGGCCAGGCCCGGTGCAGGTCCCACGCGGTGCGCGCCGGAGTGCAGGTGTCGTAGCGGCCCTGCACGATGACGCCCGGGATGCCGCTCAGCTTGCCCGCATCGGCGATCAGGCGGCCCTCGGCCATGAAGCCGTGGTTGACGAAGTAGTGGTTCTCGATGCGGGCGAACGCCAGGGCGTACTCGCGCTGCGCGTGGACCGCGACGACGTCCGGCCGCGGGCGCAGCGAGATCGTCGAGCCCTCCCACACACTCCATGCCACCGCGGCCTCGGCCCGGACCTCGGGGTCGTCGTGGTTCAGGCGGCGGTGGTACGCGGACATCAGGTCGCCGCGCTCGGCCTCGGGGATCGGCGCGAGGTACGTCTCCCACACGTCGGGGAACAGCTGCGAGGCGCCTTCCTGGTAGAACCAGTGCAGTTCGCTCGCGCGCAGCGTGAAGATGCCGCGCACGACCAGTTCGCTGACGCGCTCCGGGTGGGTCTCGGCGTACGCGAGCGCGAGGGTGCTGCCCCAGGAGCCGCCGAAGACCATCCACTTGTCGGTGCCGGTCATCTCGCGCAGCCGCTCGATGTCGTCGACGAGGTGCCAGGTGGTGTTGGCGGCCAAGTCGACGTCCTGGCCGCTGACGTGCGGAGTGCTGCGGCCGCAGCCGCGCTGGTCGAACAGCAGCACGCGGTACTTCGCCGGGTCGAACAGCCGCCGGTGGTTGGCGCTGCAGCCGCCGCCCGGGCCGCCGTGCAGGAACACCGCGGGCTTGCCGGCCGGGTTGCCGACCAGCTCCCAGTAGATCTGCTGGCCGTCGCCCACGTCGAGCATGCCCTGGTCGTAGGGTTCGATCTCGGGATAGAACGTCCGCACCGCGCAGCCTCCAGGACCGTGTCCGACAAACCACCACGACCCTACCCAGGACGCCGCGGGCGGCGGCGCAGGCAGGGCAGGCGGCGCGGAGGGACCGTGCGGGCGGGCGGCGGGGCCGCTACCGCCGGGTCGTGCGGGAGGCCTGCCACTGCTGGTGGTCGGCGTGGACCTTCTGCCAGAGCCGGTGCCGGGCGTCGGCGGGGACGCCGGACAGGTCGAGGCCGAAGACGTCGGCGATGGCGCCGTACCAGTCGGCTTCGGTGGTGAGGTGGGTCGCGGTCTCGCCGGAGGCGTCGATGCGCTTGAGCACGCAGCCGGTGAGGTTGTCGGTGCCCTTGGCGTCCCGGCGCAGCACCGCGCAGGTGCGCACGAACGCCGACTCGGGCGAGGTGGACAGCCATTCGTGCTTCTCGGCGAACGAGTCCAGTCCGGCCGCCTCGCGCGCGAAGTCCATGCGCGGGAAGGCGCCGCGCATGTCGTGGGTGAAGCGCCAGCCGCCGGGGACGACGTCGGAGGCGGCGAGGGCGTACGAGAACGGGCCCTGGTCGTAGACCCCGGCGCGCAGCGGGAGCGGCTCGTAGAAGCCGTCGCCGAGGCCGACGTCGACCAGCCAGTCGCGGTTCTCGCAGCGCACGGTGAGGGCCATGTGGTTGCCCAGGACGCCGGGCGGGTCCTCGAACCGGGGCTGCACACCGGCCTGGTGCCGGGTGACCGTGTAGCCGAGGTGTTCGAGCAGCGCGGCGAGCGCGCCGTTGAGGTGGTAGCAGTAGCCGCCGCGGCCGGCCGCTATGCGGGCCACCGAGTCGGCCGGGTCGATGCCGGCGGACTCGCCGAGTTGGGCGTGCAGGCCCTCGTACGAGATCCGCTCGACATGGGCGCGGTGCAGCGTGAACAGCAGCTCGGTCGTGGGCGGCCCGGATATGTCGTCCAGGCCGAGCCGGTGGAGGTAGCCGCGCGCGTCGATCGTCCTCATGATCCGGACTTTATGCGAAGCCGCCGACGGGGGCGGTGGATTTCGGCACCCGTCCGGCGGCCGGTCGCCGGGGCGTCGCCCGGCCTTCACCCGGGCCGTACGGGTCCGGCGCGCCGGGCGTGTCCGCTGCTCCCGCCCGGGTCGGGCCCGGTCAGGCCCGGTCTGGCGCGGTCGGGCGCGGTCAGGGCCGGCCCAGCGCGGCGCGGAACTCCTTGGGGCTGACGCCGCGCACCCGCTTGAACGCGGTGCTGAGCGCGAAGGGGCTGCCGTAGCCGACCTGTTGCGCCACCGAGCCGACCGTGGCCTCGGGCTCGCGCAGCAGGTCGGCGGCGAGGGCGAGGCGCCAGCTGGTCAGGTAGGTCATGGGCGGTTCGCCCAGCAGCTCGGCGAACCGGCGGGCCAGCGCGGCCCGCGAGACGCCGACCGCACTGGCGAGGTTGGCGACCGTCCACTGGTGGGCGGGGTTGTTGTGCAGCATGCGCAGCGCGCGGCCGACGACCGGGTCGCTATTGGCCTTGTACCAGGCCGGTGCGGCGGCCTCGGGGCGCGCGAACCAGGCCCGCAGGACCGCGATGAGGAGAAGGTCGAGGAGCCGGTCCAGGACCGCCTCCTGGCCGGGCTCGTCCTTGACGATCTCGTCGGCGAGCAGCGGGATGATCGGGCAGTTCCACTCGTCGGCGCGCACCACGAGCAGCGTCGGCAGTGCGCCGAGGAGCCGCTGGCTGATCTCGCCTTCGAGGTTGTAGGTGCCGGTGAGCAGGATGGTCTCGCCGTCCGGGGAGTTGCCGAACGACCGCACGCCCAGCGACATCATCTCGGCGACGTCGACGCCGTCCGGGGTCGTGCAGCGCTGGCCGGGGTGGATGACGATCTGCGGTGCGGTGGCCGGGTCGTCGGCCACCAGGTACGGGTCGGGCCCGCGCGCGATGGCGACGTCGCCCGGCGCCAGGCGCAGCGGTTCGCCGCGGTCCGGGACGACCCACGCGCTGCCCCGGACCATGGACATCAAGGTCAGCGGGGCTTCGTCCTGGATGCGCATGGCCCACGGCGGGTCGAGCAGCGAGCGCAGCAGGAACGCGCCCTGGGCGCGCGGACCGTCGAGGAGTCCCGCGAGTGCATCCATACGCAGAAGCGTAGAGGAAGCCGCAGCGGAAACGTAGACGAACGAACATGTATCTGCGCTTCTGAACCATGGGAAGTCTCACCGTGCGGGGCTTGACTAGGTGGCGGAAGCAGGACCGCACACCACCGCAGGACGCCGCCCCCGCCGACCCCGCTCCCCCAGGAGACCCGATGAACCCCCAGGACCAGCCCCGCACCCCGTACGTGCCGCAGCCCGCGGCGGCCGGCCGCACGCGCGGCGGCGTGGACGCCGTGCTGATTGCGGCCACGGTCGCGATGGGCCTGATCGCCGGCGTCTACTACGCGTTCGCCTGCGCGATCATGCCCGCGCTGAGCGGGGCCGACGACCGCACGTTCATCGACGTCCTGCAGCGGGTCAACGTGAAGATCGAGAACCCGGTGTTCTTCGCGAGCTTCTTCGGGGCGTTCGTGCTGACCGCGGTCGCCGCGGTGCAGCAGCGCCGCCGGGGCGGCGGGGTGCTGCTGCGCTGGATCGTCGCGGCACTGGTGCTCTACAGCATCGGCGCGCTCACCACGATGGGCTTCAACATCCCGCTCAACAACGAGCTGCGGGACGCCGGCGACCCGCAGAAGATCGCCGATCCGGCCGCGGTCCGCGAGGACTTCGAGAACGTGTGGATCGCCTGGAACATCGTGCGCACGCTGGTCTCCACCGCGGCTATCGCCTGCCTGGGCTACGCGCTGCTGCTGCGCGGGCGCGCGACCCGGGCGGCCGACCCGGCGCGGGCGGCCGACGCGGCGCGGGCGGCCGACGCGGCCTAGTCGATCGGGACGGCCTCGCCGGCGTCCTCGGGCACCGCCACGGTGATGCTGCGCCAGCCGTAGTCCGGGTTCTCGGTGTTGCGCACCAGGTCCCCCGCCGCGACGAGCACCTCCATCGCGCGCAGGCGCGTGACGATGTGGGCCATCGCGGTGGCCGGGCCGACCAGGTCGACGTCGATGTGCTGCATGCCGCCTCCAACGAGCCGGTACGGACAACGCAACGGTTTGCGGCCCGAACATCCGAGCACCCCCACCCGGTTCGTCCAGGTGGGGGTGCTCGGATGTTCGGGTGTTCGGGCTGTCCTTCAGGCGGCTGCGGTCAGGCGACCGCGGCGACCGCCGGGGTGCGCATCGTGCGGCGGGCCGCGGCGTACCCGGTGGCGACGGTCAGCAGCGCGGCGACCGCGACGATGGCGAGGTAGATGCCGGCCCCCGCCTCGGGCAGGAACGAGCCGGTGCGGGCGTAGCTGTACGGCAGGACGGTGAACAGCGCGGCGAATGTGCCGCACAGGACGCCGATCACGGTGAGGACCGCGCCCTCGAGCAGCACGACGTCCAGGACCTGCCGGGGCGTGGCGCCGGCCAGCCGGGTCTGCGCGAACTCGCGGCGCCGGTCGGCGGTGGCCGCGACCAGGGTGTTCACCAGCATGATCGCGGCGAAGGCGACGATCATGCCGATCACCACGAAGTTGAGCGTCTCGATGTTCTTCTGCTCGTTGGTCTTGGCGAGTCCCGCGGCGGACATGGCGTCGTTCTCGACGGCCTGCATCACCAGCGTGCCGGTGCCGATCGCGGTGAACAGCACCACGGGCATGACCACCGCGGCCAGGCGGCCGGTGTGCCGGCGCAGGTTCTGCGCGGTCAGGTAGCCGGCCAGGCCGCGCCGCTCCAGCGGCCCGGCGACCAAGGCGGCGGCCTTGCGGACCAGCGCGGGGGCGAGGACGGCGAGGCCGATCGCGGCCCAGATCGAGGTCTGGCCGGCGGTCTGCATGGCGTCGGAGCCCTTGCCCTTCATGACCGTTGCGGTCACCACGGCCAGGTTGAGGGCGAGCAGCAGGAAGGCGACACCGGCCGCGATGCGCTTCTTGGTGAGCCTGCGGTCGTCGACGGCCGCGGCGCCCAGGGCTGCGGCGGCGTTCATCCGCACCGCGCGGCGGGCGGTGATCAGCGCGGCCAGGGTGGCCGCGACGAAGGTGACCGAGATGCCCATGGCGAGCGCGATCGGGCCGAAGGCGTAGCCGACGCTCTCGTCCACCTGGCCGGTGGAGGCGAGGAGTTCGAGCAGCATGCGGCCGCCCAGCATGCCGGGCGCGATCGCCAGCGCGGCGGCCGCGGCGGCGAGCACCGCGGTCTCCCCCGCGATCAGTCCGGTGACCTGGCCGGGCGTCGCCCCGACGGAGCGCAGCAGGGCCATCTCGGCGGAGCGCCGGCGGACCGACAGGGTCAGCGTCGAGGTGACCGCGAACATCACCAGCAGCAGGCCCCATCCGCCGACCACGGCACCCATGGTGGTCAGTGTCTCCCGGCTCGTCGCGTCCACGCCGGAGCCGCCCGCGGTGTCGAGCATGGCGGCGAAGGACATGAGGATCGCCGCACCGAGGAACATCGCCAGGAAGCTCGCCGCGAACCCGCCGATCCGGTGCCGGAGGGAGCTGAGGGCCAGCGTGAACATGATCGGACTCCTTCGAGGTGCATGCGGGGGTGCGTGCGGGGGGTGCGTACAGGGGTGCGTGCGCGGGGTTCGGGGCGGCGGGGCGTCAGGACGCGGCGGCGGTGAACGCGGGGTGCTCGGCGTCGTCGTCGCCGAGGTGGGTCATGCGCTCCGCGACCGCTTCCGCGGTGGGGGCGGCGATCCGGTCCACGATGCGGCCGTCGGCGAGGAAGAGGACCGCGTCGGCGTAGGACGCGGCGACCGGGTCGTGGGTGACCACCACGACCGTCTGGCCGTCCCGGCGCACCGCTTCGGCCAGCAGGCCGAGGACTTCGCGGGCGCTGCGGCTGTCCAGCGCACCGGTGGGCTCGTCGGCGAACAGCACCGCGGGCTCGGCGACCAGCGCCCGGGCGATGGCCACGCGCTGCTGCTGGCCGCCGGACAGTTCCGACGGCAGGCGGCCGAGCCGGTCGCCGAGGCCCAGGCGGGCGAGGACCGCGGCGGCCTTGCCCTCGTCGGGCTTCTGGCCCGCCAGCCGCAGCGGCAGCGTGGTGTTCTGCAGCACGGTCAGCATCGGCAGCAGGTTGAACTGCTGGAAGATGAAGCCGACGCGCTCGCGGCGGAACTTGGTCAGCGCGGTCTCGCTGCCGCCGGCCAGCGGCGCGCCGGCCACGAAGACCCGCCCGTCGGTGGGCTGATCGAGACCCGCCGCGCACTGCAGCAGGGTGCTCTTGCCGGAGCCGGACGGGCCCATCACCGCGGTGAAGCTGCCGGCCCGCAGGGCGAGCGAGACCCCGTCCAGCGCCACCACGCGGCTGCCGTCGGCGCCGTGCACCTTGCGTACGTTTTCAAGTCGCAGTGCTTCCGCGGAATCGTTCGCGAATCGGCTGTGGTTGTCGATCATCGCTGTCTCCTCTGCGTCCTTCGGACTCTTCGGGGCGGCTTGCCCTGGCTCCGCCAATGTCGCCGGACGCGCTGACCGGCAGCGCACCATCGGCTGACCGGTCCGGAGGAGAGCGGTCAGCGTCCGGTCAGGCCGTGCACTCAAGGTGGCGGCCGGCCGCGCGACGGGCCCTCCGGGGGCGGCGCCGGTCCGCGGCAGATCACCGCAAGAAATTAGTAGCCATGTACTTAATAGCTATGTATATTATCTCTCGTAGCCACCGACCCGCACCGAGGAGTCCACGATGACCAGCACCCCCGCCACCGCCGCGATCACGCTCAACCCGCAGGTCCTCGGCCAGGCCGAGAACGCGCACCGCGCGCTGCTCGACAAGATCCTGCGCAGCCACCCGGGCATGGCCTACCAGCAGTGGGTCGGCCTGGCGCTCGCCGCCGCGGCCGGCGGCGAACTCCCCGCCGAACAGCTGCTGGCCCGCCTCCGCGGCGCACTCAAGACCGACGCGGAGACCGGGCGTGCGGTGCTCGCCGACCTGGCCGCCGCGGGCGCGCTGCACCTGTCGGGCTCCGACGCCTGGGTCACCGAGGCCGGGCAGGAGGTCTTCCTCGCGGTCCGCGGCGAGGTCGAGACCGCGATGCAGCGGGCGTACGCCGGCATCCCGGCCGCCGACCTCGCCACCGCGGGCCGGGTGCTCGCCCAGGTCACCGCGCAGCTGGACGCGGTGCTCGCGGAGGCCTGACCCGCGACCGCACGCACCCGACCCGCCGCCACCTGAATCCATCCGAAGCAACCCGAAGCCACCCGAGCAGACTGGAGCCGATCATGATCGAGCCGTTCCGCATCGAGATCCCGCAGGCCGACCTCGACTACCTGCACGCACGCCTGGACAACGCCCGGTGGCCCGACGAACTACCCGACGCCGACTGGGACTACGGGATCCCCGTGGCGCGCGTCCGGGAGCTGGCCGACTACTGGCGGCACGGCTACGACTGGCGCAAGCAGGAGGCCGAGCTCAACAGCCACCCGCAGTTCGTCACCGAGATCGACGGGCAGCGCATCCACTTCCTGCATGTGCGCTCCGCGAAGCCGGACGCGTTCCCGCTGATCCTCACGCACGGCTGGCCCGGCTCGATCGTGGAGTTCCTGGACGTGATCGGCCCGCTGTCGGCGGACTTCCACCTGGTGATCCCGTCCATACCGGGCTGGGGATTCTCCGGTCCCACCAAGGACCGCGGCTGGGACGTCACGCGCGTCGCGCTCGCCTTCGCCGAACTCATGCGGCGGCTGGGCTACGAGCGGTACGGCGCGCAGGGCGGCGACTGGGGCTCCGGCGTCGCCCGGGCGCTGGGCCACCACGATGCCGAGCACGTCGCCGCGGTGCACGTGAACTACCTGCCCACCCCGCCCCCGCCGGGCAGCGAGGCGATCGAGCTGTCCGCGTCCGACCAGGCCCGGCTGGCCAAGCTCAAGAACTACATGGCGAACCAGCCCGGTGCGCGGGTGCTCAACTCGACCCGGCCGCAGACCCTCGCGTACGCCCTCACCGACTCGCCGATCGGGCAACTCGCCTGGCTGCTGGACACCATGACCGAATGGGCCGGGCCCGACTTCGCCATCGGCGACGACCGGGTGCTGACGAACGTGATGCTGTACTGGCTGACCGGGACCGCCGGATCCGCCGCCCGGCTGCACCGGGAGAGCGGCAAGCCCGCCAAGGTGGTCAGCAAGCAGCCGCTGGGCGTGGCGGTGCTGCCGCACGACATCACGCAGTCCATCCGGCCGTACGCGGAGGCGGCGGTGGACAACATCGTGCACTGGTCGGAGTTCGAGGACGGCGGGCACTTCCCCGGCCTGGAGGTCCCCGAGCTGCTGGCCGCGGACATCCGCAGGTTCTTCCTCGCGCACCACTGACCTGTGCGACCGCCCCGTGCCCGGCAGACCCGCGGATCACGGGCGCGCGGCAGCGGTCCGATCGGCGCCATGCCGATCGGACCGCCGTCCCGCTGTCACGCGGTGCCGTCGTACGCCCTGCGCAGCGCCGCGTAGTCGATCTTGGACATCTCGTACATCGCCTGGGCGGTCCGGGGGCCGCGCTCCGGGTCGGCGATCAGGTCGGGGAGGTCGGCCGGGTAGACCTGCCAGGACACGCCGAACTTGTCCTTGAGCCAGCCGCACTGGCTCTCCTCGCCGCCTTCGGTGAGCCGGTCCCAGTAGTAGTCGACCTCGTCCTGGTCGGCGCACCTGATCTGGAACGACACGGCCTCGGTGAACTTGAACATCGGGCCGCCGTTGAGGGCCATGAAGTCCTGGCCGTTGATGGTGAACTCGATCGCCATCACACTGCCCTCGGGGCCCGGGCCGGCCTCGGTGTAGCGGGTGATCCGGCCGGTGCTGCCGTCCTTGAAGACGGACAGGTAGTGCTGCACCGCTTCCTCGGCGCATCCGTCGAACCACAGGCACGTGCTGAATGGGGCGCTCATCGCAACCTCCCGATCGAGGGTCTCTGCCGTATAGGACCGCGGCGGTGCCGCGGACTCATCGGTGCCCGGCCGTCGGATTTCGGTGCGGGCGCTGTCCTGCGAATACGACTAACCTGCTGAATACCCCGTTTGCGAGGAGCATCCATGGACCTCCCCTCCAGCCCCGACGCCGCGCGCCCGGGCGGGTCCGGGCCGGGAGCGCTGGGCGCGGTCAGCCTCGGCAAGGGCGGGCAGGCCACCATCGCCTTCGACAAGAGCGATGCGGACGTGACCGTGACCGCGACCCTGGAGTGGGACGGCGGCAGCAGCGAGCGCCGCGACAAGGGCGCCGACCTCGACCTGTACGCGCTGTACGTGGCGGCCGACGACGTGGCCGGCGACCTGGACCGCATCGGCAGCAAGCGCACGATCGGCCGGCTCCCGCACGAGCTGGAGGACCTGTCGTACGACGCGCTGAAGAACCCGAGGGCCGGCGCGGTCTACTGGAACCACCTCGGTGCGGCGGACCGCGCGCCGTACATCGCCCTCGACGGCGATGCGCAGGTCCCCGGCGTCGAGACGGTCCGCATCACGCGGCCGGACCGGCAGGGCTTCGTGCTGATCTGCGCGTACAGCGCGGTCGGCAACGGGGTCGGCAGCTTCAAGAGCTACGGGGCCCGCGCGGTGGTGGCGGACGGCCGGGGCAGCACCGTCACCGCACCGCTGTACGAGGCGAACGAGACCGCGTACTGGGTGGCCATCGCGCTCATCGACTTCACCGCGCCGGACGGCATCGTGCTGACGCATGTCGAGGCCTACAGCGAGTCGCACAGCGAGAACCGCCCGATGCTGTATCCGGACGGGACGTTCGCGATGGACCTCGGGCCGGTCGAGTTCAAGGCGGGGCCGGCGGGTTCCTGAGCCGGCCCCGCCTCGGCCGGCGGGCGTTGCGGGTGCCTCGGGGTCTTTCCCGGTCTTGCCGGGTGTTTCCGGGTGTTTCCGGGTCTTGCCGGGTGCCGCGGGCGGTCAGGCCGCGACGGCGACCTCGGTGCGGGCGAACACCGGTGCGGCGACCGGGTTCTTGGCGGCGACCAGCGCGGGGGCGGCGGTCTCGGCGGGCTCGGCGGCCTTCGGTCGGGCGAAGACGAAGATCCGCAGGACCACGAACCGCCCGACGCCGGCCAGGCCGGACGCGGACAGGTAGACGGCCTGCTCGGTCAGCGCGCCGGGGTTCGCGGCCACCGCGTCCAGCACCAGCATCGCGGCGGTGGTGAACAGGTAGCAGACCGCCGCGGTGCCGGAGGACTGCAGGTGCACCTGCAGGCTCGCGCGGCCGTTGCCGAAGGTGATCCGGCTGTGCAGCTCGTTGGCGAGCAGGGTGGACAGCACGGTCACGATCGCGTTGGCGACCGCCATCGACATGGTGCCGGACAGCTGGACCAGGGCCGCGCTGGAGGCGATCCCGGTGCCGCCGCCGCAGACCACGAAGCGGACGAACGAGGCGATCGGCCCGGTCTGCTTGCTGCTCACTGGTGTGCTCCTCAACCCCCGGCGGAGCCTGTCGTCCGCGTACCTCCAACCTAGAAATCCGCGGCCTTCGGGCCCATGGGGGCGCCGCCCGTCCTGGGGTGGGGAAAGCCCTACCCCGGGCGCGGGGGGACTGCCCCAGGAGCGGTGTGACGGAGCATCAGGAAGCCGGGCCGGGGCCGAGGATCGGACGCCGGTAGCGGGCCGAGACGATCGTGACGCCGGGGCCGCCGTGTCGCGGGAGTTTCGCCGCGGCCGCCGGAAGCGTCAGCGGATGAGCGGGGTGATGCGGCCGAGGAGGCCGTCGGCACGCGGGAGTACGCCGCGGTAGGCGACCGCGCCGGCGCTGTCGAGGATGACGTACGTGCCCGGTTCGGTGACGCCGAACCGGGTCCACAGCGCACCCGAGGCATCGGAAATGTGCGCGATGGCCGCGGTCTTGGTGACGGTGACGAAGTCGCGGAGCGCGGCGGGTTCGCCGGCCGCGGCGACGCCGAGGACCGTGGCGCGGCCTTCGGTGAGGGCGGCGGCCTTGTCGGTCTCCGCGGCCTGGGCGCGGCATGCGGTGCAGGCCGCCGACCAGAACCACAGCACCGCGGGTCTGCCCAGCAGGGTCACACCGGCGATCGGCTTGCGGTCGATGGTGGTCGCGGTGAACACCAACAGGTCCGGGGGTGCCGCGGATTGCGCGGCACCGTCGGCGGGAGCGGCGGCGGTGCGCGCTGTTCCGGTGCCGTTCTGCGGGCCGGTCGAGGGTGCCGCGGCGGGCGCCGCGGTCTTCGACTCGGACCCGCAGCCGGACATCGTGACGGCGGCAACTGCGGCCAGCAGAACGGCGATCAGTCGTACACGCATCTCACAACTCCTGGGACAGAGGAGCAGGGCGCGAGCGCCAACGATGCTAGCTGGCACGCCGTAGTTGTTCGCGGCTTTCAGCCGAGGTCGTGGCGTGGATGTGCGCCACCGGGGCGACGGGGTGCGCGGGCCGCCACAGGCGTACTGCGGCAAGAGCCGCGGTGACCGAGACCAGGCCCAACACCACGGCGGCGACCGGGAGTCCGCTCGCGGCGCCGAGCCATCCGGCCAGCGGGTAGGTGACCAGCCACGCGACGTGCGACAGCGAGAACTGCGCGGCGAAGGCCTGCGGCAGCTGCTCGGCCGGCGCGCTGCGGCGGATGACGCGGCCGGACGGCGTGAGCACCATCGAGCCCGCGGCGCCGAAGAACGCCCAGACGGCGAGCAGCGCCGGCCAGCGCCACGCCGCGGGCGGGGCGAAGGCGGTGGCCCCGAGCGCTGCGAAGCCGGCCCCGAGGAGCAGCGCGCCGCGGAGCATGACGGCCCGGTCCGAGAACCGTTCGAGCACCCGCGGCAGCGCGAGTGCGACGGCCATCGAGCCCAAACCGTACGCACCGAGGGCAAGGGCCACGTCGCCGGCCGGGCGGCCGAACTCGTCACGCACATAGACCACGGTGTTGACCAGGACCGTCGCGCTGGACGCGGCCACGGCGAGGTTGAGCGCGAGCAGCGCCCGCAGGCGCGGCGTGCGGAAGAACAGCCGGGCGCCTGCCGTCGCCTTGGCGTACGCGCTGCCCTGCTGCGGTGCCGCACCAGGTGCCACACCGGGTGCCGGGAGGACGGCGGAGACGACCAGTACCGCCGATGCCGCGAAGCCCGCGACGGTGCCGAGGAACAGCGAGTTGTAGCTGACCAGCGCCAGCAGGGCCGCGGCGAGCACCGGGCTGAACAGCATTTCGAGGTCGTAGGCCAGCCGGGACAGCGACAGCGCCCGGGTGTAGTCGCGCTCCTCGGGAAGGACGTCCGGGATGACCGCCTGGAAGGTGGGCGTGAACGCCGCGGACGCGGCCTGCAGCGCGAAGACCAGGACGTACACCTGCCACACCTGGTCGACGAACGGCAGCATCAGGGCGACGCCCGCGCGGATCACGTCCGCACCGGCCATCAGCGTCCGGCGCGGCACCCGGTCGGCGACCGCGGCCACCAGCGGGGCGATCCCGACGTACGCCGCCATCTTGATGGCCAGCGCGGTGCCGAGCACCGACCCGGCCGCGGGGCCGGCGATGTCGTACGCGAGCAGGCCCAGCGCCACGGTGGCCAGGCCGGTGCCGACCAGGGCGATGACCTGGGCGGCGAAGAGCCGGCGGTAGGTGCGGTTGCGCAGGACGGTGAGCATGGGGCTTCCTCGGGCCGGAGCGGATCCAGTTGCTGACCTCCCCCAGAATACATACATGTGCGCAAGTGCGCACATGACAGATACATGAGGGCCGGTGTCGGCGTCGGCCGCCCGCACGCCCCCGACCTAAGCTGTGCCTATGCCGGACCGCGACCCGCTCCCACCTGCACCCCATGCGCATCTGGAGGCCCCGGACAGTGCGCGCCTCGCCGAGGCGGCCGCGGTGTTCGCGCTGCTGTCCGATGCCACCCGGCTGCACCTGCTGTGGCTGCTCGCCCAGGAGGAAGCCGACGTCGGGACGCTGGCCGAGCAGTGCGCGGCGTCGCGCACCGCGGTCAGCCAACACCTCGCCAAACTGCGGCTGGCCGGTCTGGTCGAGACCCGGCGCGAGGGGCGGCACGTCCATTACCGGCTGAGCGACGGGCACTTGCGCCGGCTCGTCCTGGAGGCGCTGAGCCACGCGGACCACCGGGTGAGCGGGCAGGCGCCGCACGACTGAGGCCGAGGCCCCGCACCCGCCGCCGGAAAGCCCGAAGGCCCGGACCGCGTCACGCGGTCCGGGCCTTCGTCGTACTCGGTGCTTCATGCGTCAGGCGTCATACGCCGCGCATCGTGGTGCGGATCAGGCCTCGTGGCTGCCCGCGGCACGCCGGCGCACGTAGTAGCCCACGCCGACCAGGCCGGCCGAGAGGGCGAGGATGCCGCCCACCGCGATGCCACCGGTCTGGGCGAGCGAACCGCCGCCGCCACCGGTGCTGCCGCCGCCACTCGCGGAGACCGACTCGGAGGCGCTCGGCGTGACCGAACCCGACGGCGGCGGGGTCTTGGTGCCGCCGGTGGACGGGGGCTCAGTCGTGGGCGGCGGGGTCTTGGTGCCACCGGTGGACGGGGGCTGCGTCGTCGGCGGCTCGGTCTTCGGCGGCTTCGTGGTCGCCGGCGGGGTCGTCGGCGGGTTCGTCGGGGTGCCGAGGCAGACGTGCGACACGTTGAACTTCTTGGACTCGGCGGTCGCCTTGGCGGTCGCGGAGACCAGCTTGGCGCCCGGGGCCGCGCCCACGTAGGCGTGCTTGGCGCTCGGCGGGCCGAACTGCGTGATCGTCTTCGTGCCGCCCGGCTCGAAGGTCACCGTGAGCTCGACGAATTCGGCCTGGCCGTTCGTCAGGACGAAGTGCCAGGCGTTCTGCCCTTCGAACGTCGGGCAGTCGTTCTGCTTCTTGACGTCCTTGTCTTCTGCCTTGATCCCGACATGGTCCTTGTTGAGGGGAACGTCGTACGTGCTGACGGCGGAGGCCGGGCCCACCGCCACCGAGAGGGCGAGGACGGGCGCCGTGAGCGCGACGGCCCACCTGCCGGCTATGAAACGCGAAGTCATGAAAAGACCACCCCTGGGCAGACATGGGCAAAGCCCAAAATGCATGTGCTGATGCAGGCGTCCGATACGGCCGGAACCCACTGCCGCCGCAGCGCGACTGCAGGAGAGCCGACCCGTCCCCCCGGAGCCGGCCAGGCCCTCGACACGAGGGCAGCCCAGGCTCCCGCCCCTCCCGCAGCACGTCAAGATCGGATTGTCCGACTGATGCCGGGTGCACTGATATGCCCGGCGGTACCCCACATAACGATTTCGGGCTACCGGACAGTCGAGACCGGCCGCGTCCGCAAAATGCCGCCGCCAACCGGGAATAGCCTCAGTCATCTAATGTTTATGCAGCATAGATGTCATTAGATTAGGCATGCATTCAGGCCGAGAGGACTCCTCATGACCAGCCGCTACGCCCAGGTCGCCTTCACCCCGGACGTCCAACTGCACCAGGAGCGCCACGGCAGCCGCGGCTCGTACGCCCGCATGGCGGCGGCCGCGCCCCCGGTCGCGGATCCGATCGGTCCGGACGAGGCGTACTTCATCGGCGACCGGGACAGCTTCTACATGTCCACGGTGAGCGCGACCGGCTGGCCGTACATCCAGCACCGGGGCGGCCCGCCCGGATTCCTCAAGGTCCTCGACGCGCACACCCTCGGCTTCGCCGACTTCCGCGGCAACAAGCAGTACATCAGCCGCGGCAACCTCGACCACGACGACAAGGTCGCGCTCTTCCTGATGGACTACGCCACCCAGACCCGGATGAAGATCTTCGGCCGGGCCCGGGTGGTCGAGGCCGCGGACGACCCCGCGCTCGTCGAGTCCCTGATGGTGCCCGGCTACCCGGCCAAGGCCGAACGCGCCCTGCTGATCGACGTCGAGGCGTACGACTGGAACTGCCGCCAGCACATCCCGCAGCTCTTCCCGCGCGACGCGGTCGAACACACCCTGCGCACCCTGCGCGACCGCGTCACCGAACTGGAGGCCCAACTCGCGTTCCACCAGGGGAAGTCCGCGCCTGCGGGCCAGGCGGACTGAACCTTCCGCGGGCGGCACGCAGGCAGCGTGCCGCCCGCGCAGGGCTGACGGGCGTCGGCCGAGGGCGCTATGGTCGTCGGCGATGACGACTTTCCGCCTCCACAGATTGGGGGACCCGACCGCGCAAGGTGAGTGCTGATGCACCCTTGGACCGCGATCGGGGATTCCTCCCGCCTTTCCTTCTGGCTGCGCGTGCGCGAATACGCCGTGCCGCCCACCGTGATCGAGACTGCGACCGTCCGCCGGCAGGCCGGGGACTGGGCCGGCGCGTGCGCCGCCGCAGGCATCGACATCGACCTCGACCTGCGGCTTCTGGCCCGCACGCACGGCGGCGAACTCGCCGCCCGGGTCCGGTCCGACCTCCGCCACCTGGCTCCCGACCTGCTGCGCTGGCACATGCCGCGGATCGCCCCGGACGGGCTGCTGCGGCCCGGGGTGACCGTCCCGCTGGCACGGTACGCCGAACCCGACCCGGCCCGCCGGGCACG
Organism: Yinghuangia soli; assembly: GCF_021502675.1. GTDB lineage: Bacteria > Actinomycetota > Actinomycetes > Streptomycetales > Streptomycetaceae > Yinghuangia > Yinghuangia soli. The sequence continues at coordinate 49,328 of NZ_JAKFHA010000035.1, read as the reverse complement.
CGCACACGGGCACGGCCGGGACTGCGCCTGCGACCGCGGCCGCCCCCGGGACCGGGGCAGACCCGTGCATCTGGTGGTCCGCACCCCGCCCGCGTGGGCGGCCGCCGGACAGCGCATGAGCCTCGCGCTGTGGGACGGTTCGCGCGACGGCGGCCTCATCGCCGCCCCGCGCGCGCACCCGCAGCCGCGTCCGCACCGGCGCTTCCGGTTCGACCTGCACCGCCACCTGTGGGATGCGCGTCGTACCGGCGAACTACGCGTGCGGTCCGGGGCCGCCGACCGGTGGCCGGCCGAGGCCGCAATCCTGCTCGCCGCGGAGGAGCATCCGCCCGGACCGGTCGCGGTACGCGTCGGCGCCCGCCGGAGGATGGTGCTCGACGTGCGTTCGGCGGTGCTGCGGCCCGTCGTGCCCGCGGACCGGGCCGGGCTGCTTCCCACGCTGCCCGATGCCGCGAGCCGGGTGGTACCCGACCTCGAACTCCTGCACGCCGGGCTGCTCGACGCCGCGCAGTTGCACCCGCTGGTCGCGTCCGCGCTGGTCCCCGGGTACGCCGCTCCGGCGCCGCCCGGGGACGAAGGCGGCGGACCGCAGCCGGGCGCCGGTCCGCGCATCGTCGACTGCCGCGGGGCCCGGCACCGCATCGGCTTCGTCGACGGGGCGCTGGCCGCGCTGGACCACGACCCCGGCGAACTGCGGCGCGAGGAAATGCTGGTCGCCCTGACCGGCACGCCTCTGCCCTGCCTGCAGGCCATCGATGCGGCGCACCGGAACCCGGAATGCCTGACCGGGGTGCGCGAACGCCTCGACCACGGCGACATCACCGGGGCCCTGGCCGTCGTCGAGAGCCTGCTCGGCCCGGACGCGGTCCTGCGCGACGGACCGCTGCGCGACGTGCTGGAAGAAGCCCTCGCCGGACGGATCCGGTACGGCATGTTCCGCGCCGGGCTGGGTGCGGCCCGGCCGAATCCTGCTCCGGACCGGGCAAACCGCCGCGCGGCGCGGGCGCATGCGCGCCGCGCCGGGATCGGCTGACCGCTTCATTCCCGACGGTCTTCCGGCCTTCATCCGGTCTTCCTTCGACCTGCTTCCGCTCCTCCGACGCCTGCTGCTCCGGTGCCCGACCGGCCGATCCGGCCGTCTGCGCACCTCCGCTCCGCGCGGCCGTGCCGCCGCGCCCGCACACCCGACGGTGATCACACTTTGACGACCGACCTTTCGCACGCCCCGGCTTCCCCCGCCTCCTCCCCGCTCGCCTCCCCCAGCGCCTCCCCCGCCGCCCGCCTCGACGTCGCCGGGGAACTGCTGGCGCTGCTGCGCGACACCGGCACCGAGCCGCGCCCGGACGTCCAGCTCGAAGCGCTGACGCTGGCCGTCGCGGCCGATCTGCCCGTCCTGCTGTGGGGCGAGCCCGGCATCGGCAAGACCGCGGCGCTCACGCAACTGGCCGCGGCCCTGGACCTGCCGCTGACCACGGTGATCGCCAGCGTGCACGAACCGTCCGACTTCGCGGGGCTGCCCATCGTCGGCGAGGACCCCGCACGGCACGGCGTCCCGCTGGCCCCGCCGGACTGGGCGGTACGCCTGGTGCAGGCCGGCCGCGGGCTGCTGTTCCTGGACGAGCTGTCCACCGCTCCCCCGGCCGTGCAGGCGGCGCTCCTCCGCCTGGTCCTGGAGCGCCGCATCGGCGCACTGCAACTGCCGCCCGGCGTAAGGATCGTGGCCGCCGCGAACCCGCGGTCCTCGGCCGCCGACGGCTGGGAGCTGAGCGCGCCGCTGGCGAACCGGTTCGTGCACCTGCCGTGGACGCACGACCACGAGGTCGTCGTGCGCGGCCTCGGCGGCACCTGGCCGGTGGCCGAACTCCCGCGGCTGGACCGGGACAAGCTGCCGGGCGCGGTGGAGTTCGCGCGCCGTGCGGTGTGCGGGCTGCTGGCCGCGCGGCCGCGGCTCGTGCACCGCCTGCCGGAGAACGAGACGCGCCGCGGCGGGGCCTGGCCGTCCCCGCGGACCTGGGAGATGGCGCTGCACCTGACCGCGTTCGCGACCGCCGCCGGCTCCTCCCGCGAGGTGCTCTCGCTGCTCGTGCGCGGCACGGTCGGCGACGGGCCCGGGCTCGAACTGCTGGCCGGACTGGACCGGATGGACCTGCCGGACCCCGAGGACCTGCTCGCCGACCCGGCCGCCGCGGAGCTTCCCGAACGCGGCGACCTGCGGCAGGTGGTGCTCGACGGCGTCGTCCAAGCAGTCCGCAACCGTCCCGGCAAGGCGCGCTGGGACGCCGCGTGGACGCTGCTGGTGCGGGCGCTGGAGACCGGGGCGCCGGACCTGGTGGTCGTCCCGGCGACGACGCTCGCCGCGCTGCGGCAGGAGAACTGGGATGTGCCCGCATCGATCGAGAAGCTGTCCGGCGCGGTCGCGCTGTCCCGGCGCGCGGACGAGGCGGCGGCGCGGACGACTCAGCGTGCCGGGGCGGGCCGATGAGCACCGGCGGGCCGGGGGCGCCGGCCGCGCCGAGGGCACCAAGCGCCCCGGGCACGCCGGGCGTCCCGGGCAGCTCAGGACGGCTGGACCGCGAGAAGCTGTTCGCCGCCCGGCTGCACGCCGCCCGCGTCCGGCCCTATCTGGCCACCGCATTGTTCGCGCTGCACCCGGTGGAGTCGCGGCACGTCCCGACCATGGCCGTCGACCGGCACTGGCGGTGCTACGTCTCGCCCGCGTTCGTCGCCCGGATGCCGGTCGAGGAGTTGGCCGGAGTGTGGGTGCACGAGGTGTCCCACCTGCTCCGCGACCACCACGGGCGCAGCGACCGGGTGGCCCGCGAACGCGGCTTGACCGGCCGCGGCGAGCGGCTGCGCATGAACATCGCCGCGGACTGCGAGATCAACGACGACATCTACGGCGACGGGCTGGTCCAGCCCAGCGGGGCCGTCTCACCGCAGCGGCTGAACCTGCCGCACGGCCTGCTCATGGAGGACTACCTGCTGCGCTTCGGGCTCGGCCCGAACACCCAGGATCTGGTGTGGCTGGACTGCGGCAGCGGCGCGGACGGGCTGGACCGCGGCTGGGATCTGGGACCGGACGGTGCGCACGGGCTGAGCGAGCAGGAGCGCGACGCGGTCCGGTTCCGGGTGGCCCAGGGCATCACCGGCAGTCCGGGATCCGCACCGGAGGGGTGGCGGCGCTGGGCCGAAGAGGCGTTCCAGGCGCCGCAGCCGTGGCGCGAACTGCTCGGCGCGGCGATGCGCGCGGCCGCGTCCGGGGGCGGGGCGGGCGGCGACTACACCTACGGGCGCCCGGCGCGGCGCTCGCCCGCGCTGCCGGGCACGGTGCTGCCGAGCCTGCGGCGTACCCCGCCCCGGGTCTCGGTGGTGATCGACACGTCGGGGTCGGTCAGCGACGCCGAGTTGGGCAGTGCGCTGCGCGAAGTCGCGGCCATCGCCCGGGCGGTCGGCGGGCGCCGCGACCTGGTGAGCGTGCTGTCGTGCGATGCCGCCGCACACCGGGCCCGCTCGCTGTGCCATGCGGAGGGCGTCGATCTGGTCGGCGGCGGGGGTACGGACCTGCGCGAGGGGTTCGCCGCGGCGCTGCGGCGCCGGCCGCGTCCCGATGTGGTGGTCGTGCTCACGGACGGCCAGACTCCGTGGCCGAGCAGCAGGCCGCCGTGCCGGACCGTGGTCGGGCTCTTTCCGCGGCAGCGCCGGTATTCGGCAGGGCCGGATGACGAGGACGATCCCGACTATGTGCCGGACACTCCGCCCGGGTGGGCGCGGGTGGTGCGGATCGAGTAGGGCGCGGGGCGGGGGCGGGGCGGGGGGGGGGGGGGGGGGGGGGGGGGGGGGGGCCCCGCCGCCGGGGGGGGGGGGGGGGGCCGGCCCCCCCCCACGCCTGTGGTCAGACTGCTTGCCTTCGGATTGCTTCCGCTCGGACTGCTTGCCGTGCGGAGCGGCTGCCGGTCAGGTGGCCGAGCCGAGGGTGGCCGCCCACGGGTAGGACAGGTGGGTGATGTTGGGGGTGACACCGGTGACGCGCTCGCCGAGGTAGAGCGACATGGGCGAGTCCCACAGCGGGATGCCGGGCACCTCGCGCAGCACGATGTCCTGGGCCTTGGCGGTGAGGGTGGCGCGGGCTCCGGGGTCGGCGGTGCCCAGGGCCTGCTTGATGATCGCGTCGTACTCGGGGTTGGACCAGCTGCCGTAGTTGGCGAACTCGCCGGTCTGCAGGGCCTGGTAGAACTCCAGCGGGTCGGGGGTCATGTCGTAGCCGCTGGTGATCAGCAGGTCGATGCCCTCGCGCGTGGTCGGGTCGGTGAACAGCGCGGTGTAGGCGTCCGGCGCGATGGTCCTGAGTTCGACCTCCAGGCCGATCTCCTCGCCGGCGCGCTGGAGTTCGTTGGCGGCGACGGTGATCTCGGGGGCCACCGGGCTGGTCGCGACGACGATCTTCTTGCCGCCCGCGCCGGCTTCCTCGACGAGCTTCTTGGCGGCCGCGACGTCCTGGGCGAGGTCGGGCAGCGCGTCGTACTGCGCCTTGGCGCGGTCGGCGGGGATGGTCGCCCAGCCGGCCGCGGGGATGCCGGCCTTGGCCGGGGTGCCGTAGCCGCTGAGTGCGGCGGCGACGATGCCCTCGCGGTCGATGGCGATCGACATGGCCTTGCGCACGCGCACGTCGCCCAGCGGGCCCTTGAGGTTGGTGACGGCCGCGGAGTAACTGCCGGTGATGGCACCGAAGTACAGCTTGCCCTTGCTGGTCTTGAGCTTGTCGTACGAGTTGGTGGGGATCAGGTAGCCGCCGTCGATTTCACCGGTGATGAAGGCGTTGGCGCGGGCGGCGGCGTCCTGGATGAAGACGAACTCGAGCTCGCCGGTCTTGGGGATCAGCGTGCTGTCCCAGTACGCGTCGTTCTTCTTGAGGGTGATCGCGGTGCCGGGCTTCCATTCCTTCAGTGAGAAGGGCCCGGTGCAGTTCACGCCGCCCTGCGGGTTGCCGTAGTCCTTGCCGGCCTTGGCCAGGAAGTCGGCGCTCTCGATGGTGCCCGGGGCCGCGGCGAGCTGCTCGTTGAGCAGCACGTTCGGGCGGGTGAGCTTGATGGTGACCTCGAGCGGGCCGGTCTCGGTGATCGACTCGACGTCCTTGAAGACGGTCGCGTAGGAGGAGCCGATGGCGGGGTCCTGGTGGCGCTTGAGGCTGGCCACCACGTCCTTGGCGGAGAACGCCGTGCCGTCGTGGAACTTGACGCCCTCGCGGAGGGTGTAGACCCAGGTCAGCGGGTCCGGGTTGGCGTACTTGCTGGCCAGGCCGGGGGTGATGGAGAAGTCCGGGTTCTCGCGCAGCAGCGAGTCGCAGACGTTGGCCAGCACGGTGTTGACCGGGAAGTCGAAGGCGTAGGCGTAGTCCAGGGTCTGCGGCTCGGCGTAGAGCGACCACTTGGCCTTGTCGATCGGGCCCTTGGCCGCCGGGGTGTTCACCACGATCTCGTAGGAGGGGTCGGCACCGGACCTGTCGTCGTTGCCGCCGCCGCCCGTGCATCCGGCGGCGGTCAGTGCCGCGACGGCGGCCAGTGCGGAGGTTCTGAGCAGGCGCAACAAACCCACCCCTTTCAGGGGACGGCAAAGGGCGCGGAGGCGCGTGCGGCAAGCACGTTCGCCCGGACAGATGCCGGTGAGTATTGATGCGGGAACGTGACCGCACAACGGGTTCGCTGTAACGATTCACGCCCGTCATGCGAATGTGACGCGGGTACCGCGGAGACCCGGCACTGTGTCGGGGTCCGCGGCCCGGGAGGAAGCGGAACGTCGGGTTTCGCGGCTCGACGTGGCGCGAACTGGCCCTATGTAACAGGGGAGTTACTCGCCAGGGTGGGTAACGGCCGGTTCGTGCTCGACTTCGATGTCGAAGCCGAGGATGCCGGTGGTGGCGAAGGCCGCGGGCGGGAGCCCGGCCGCAGGGTCGGCGGAGAAGACCGCGGTGGTGACCGCGGGGCCGCGCTCGGCCAGGCGGTCGCGGAGCGGACCGGCGGCGAGGGGCTGCACGTACTCGAGTTCGAGGCCGCGCAGGGCGATGCGGGCGGACCGGACGGCCTCGTCCTCGCGGTGCGCGTACACGCCGGTGCGGTCGCCGGCGTCGACGAGGCGGAGCAGGTTGCCGGTGTAGTGGCCGATGTCGTCGACCAGCACGCGGAGCCGCTCCAGGCGCCGGACCTTGTCCGCGATCGCGGGCCGCGGGTAGGTGAAGGCCGGGTGCATGTAGCTCTGCGCGGCGACGTCGTACCAGGGCGCCTCGGAGAACTCGAAGTCGAAGCCGAAGAGATGCCGGGTGCCCATGAAGAAGCCGGGGGCGAGGTCTTCGTCCGGCTTGGCGTTGCCCGGGCCGAGGAGTTGCTGCCACGAGCCGGGCATGGTCTGCCATGCCATGCGGGTGGCCGCGCCCTCGGCCGCGAGCAGGTCGCGGGTGCCGGCCGCGTCGGCCACGAAGAAGGTGAGGTTGGTGACCGACGGCCCGACGCGCCGCAGTTCCTCCGCGGTGAAGATCGTGTCGACGAGCGGGCTGCAGAACTGGAACATCGCGTCGCCGCAGCCGCGGTGGTCGATGTCCAGCACCACGCCGCTGATGCGGCGGACGAGCTCCTGCTCGATGGGGCCCGCGCCCAGGATCTCCTCGAACGCGGCGCAGGCGGCCGGGACATCGCGTACCGCCGACTCGATCTGCAGGCAGTTGCTCTCCAGGCGGATCGTCATGCCGCACCGCCGGCCGCGGAGGCCGCCAGGACGAGCTTGCCGACGGTGCCGCGGCTCTCCAGCAGGCGGTGCGCCTCAGCAGCCTGCGCGAGCGGCAGGACGTCGTGCACCAGCGGCGCCGACCAGCCTTCGCGTACCCCCTGCCAGACGTCGGCGGCCTTGCGCAGGACTTCGTCGCGGTCGCGCAGGAAGTTGGTCATGTAGCCGCCCGACACGGTGATCGAGCGCCACACCAGTTCCATCGGCGAGAACGCCTCCGGCGTACCGGACGCCTGCCCGAACACGCAGATGCGGCCGCGGTCGGCGACCGCTTTGAGGTTGCCGCGGAACGTCCCCGCGCCGACGCCGTCGACGATGTAGTCGACGCCGCGGCCGCCGGTCAGCCGCAGGATCTCGGCGGCGAAGTCGTGGGCGGTGTAGTCGATGACGTGGTCGGCGCCGGCCTTGGCGGCCACCTCGGCCTTGGCGGGACTGCCCACGGTGGCGAACACGGTGGCCCCGAGGTGCTTGAGCCAACTCACCGTGAGGCGGCCGGTGCCGCCCGCGCCCGCGTGGACGAGGACCGTGGTGCCGGGCGCGATCGGGTGCTGGTCGTGCACGAGGTAGTGCGCGGTCAGCCCCTGGAGGAGGACGGCCGCCGCGGTCTCCAGGCTGATGTCGTCGGGCACCGGCACGGCCTGCTCGGCGCCGACCACGGTGAGGTCGGCGTACGAACCGACGTGGGACGCCCGCTTGACCGGGGCCCAGGCCACGCGGTCGCCGGGCGCGAGGCCCTCGATGCCGGGGCCGATTCCGGTGATCACGCCGGCGCCCTCGACGCCCGGGACGAAGGGGAAGCCGGTCGCGGACGCACCGCGGCGCATGAAGACGTCGGCGAAGTTGACCCCGGCGTAGGCGGTCTCGACGAGGACCTCGCCCGGGCCGGGGACCGGGGCCTCGCTCGCGGCGCCGCCGCGGAATTCGAGGACGGACGGGTCGCCTGCGGCGACGGCGACGACTTCGGCCACGACGGTCTCCTCGGTGCGCGGTACGGGCGGCCCGGCGGCGCGGCGCCCCGGTCTGCGGGCGTCCGGCATCCGGTGCCGTCGAATAAGTGCGACGCATAGTTGCAAATAATCGATGCACCGGCAACGGGCACCGCCTGGTGTACGGGTACGCTGCCCGGCACCATCCGCCGCGCCCGGCCTCCCGCCGGGGGCCGACGTCCGAGGACCGAGGACCAGCGATGCCCGCACGCTCCGCCGACGCTCCCGATCCGGCCGTGCGCCGGGGCCGCGGGCGGCCGCCCGGCCCCGGCGCGGCGGTCCGGGACGCGGTGCTGCGCGCGGTCCGCGAGGAACTGACCGAGCAGGGCTACGCGGACTTCCGCATGGAGCGCATCGCGGAGCGCGCCGACATCCACAAGGCGACGCTCTACCGGCACTGGCCCACGCGTACCGCCCTGGTGCGCGAGGCGACCGTCGACTGGCAGCAGACCCACATCGACCCGCCCGACACCGGCTCGTGGCCCGGCGACGTCCGCGCGTTCTGCACGGCCTTCGCCGCGATGCAGCGGCTCGACTACTCGCTGGCGCTGCTCCGCACGATCGCGGTGGCCAACGTCGCCGATCCCGGCCTGCGCGACGAACTCCGCGCCGCCTGGCGGCGCCACGCGGGCCGGCTGCACGAACCGGTGCTGCGCGCCCGGCAGCGCGGCGAAGTCGCCGCCGCCTGCGATCCGGCCTTCGTGATCGAGATGATCGCCGGCCCGATGGTGCACCGGACCATGGTCATCGACCGGCCGCTGGACGATGAATTCGTTGCGTCCGTCGCCGAGTTCGTGATCGCGGCCACCTACCGCCCGCCGGCCTGACGGACCTTCGTACGGCCGGGGCGGCCTGGGCCCGCGGACCACCCCATCAGCGGATTTTCCGCAACCGACCGCCTGGTCCGGCGTTATGCAGGGCATGCCCATTTCCGGTGCGGAAACGGCCGTACCCTCCTTGCCTCCCGACCCCGACAGCGTCTCGCGGCCCGAGGTGCCGCCGGACCCCGGCAGGAGAGCCCGCCGGCGCCGCCGCGGGGCAGCCGCCGCAGCGATCGCCGGCGCCACGGCGCTCATCGCGGCGCACGGCGCCTACTACCGGTACTGGATCGTCGACGACGCGGCGGTGACCTTCGCGTACGCCCGCACCATCGGCGAAGGCCACGGCATCAGCCTCCAGGCCGGCGCGCCGTCCGTGGAGGGCTACTCCAACACCACCTGGCTCGTGCTCCTGCTGATCGGGCGCGCGCTCGGGCTGTTCGACCAGGGCGCGGTCGCCGGCTTCCCGGACTATGTGCTGTTCCCCAAGCTCCTCGCGGTGGTCTGCTGCCTGGGCACGGTGGCGGCGATGTACCGGGCCGCGGCCTGCATGGTGAGCCGTCCCGCGGTCGTCACGTTCGCGGCGGGGGCGGTCCTCGCGGCAGTCCCGTCGTACGTGATCTGGTGCTTCTCGGGGCTCGAGAATTCCCTGTACGCCATGCTCGTCGCCTGGCTGGCCGCGGTCATGGTGCGCGCCCGGGCCGACCGCACGCTGGAGCAGCGCACGCCCGCGATCGCCTGCGGGCTGCTGGCCTGCGCCGCCGCGCTCACGCGCCCGGACGGGGCGATCTACGCGGCCGCGTTCCCGCTCCTGGTGCTGCTCGCTCCCGGGTTCTCCGCCGCGCGGGTGCGGTCGGCGGCGGTCTCCGCGCTGGCGTTCGCCGTGCCGTTCGGCGCGTTCCTGCTGTGGCGGTACGCGAACTGGGGCCTGTGGCTGCCCAACACCGCGGTCGCCAAGGACCAGGGCCTGCCGAGCCCGGCGGATCTCGCGAAGGTCGGCGAACTCGTCGGCTACGTCGGCTGGCCGGCGGTCCTCGTCGGCGTCGGGCTGATCGGCGTCGCGCTCGGCCGGCCGTCGCGGCTCCGCGGACTGCTCCCCGGCCTGCTGATCCCGCTGGCCCTGGCGCTCGCCGGGTACGCCGTCCTGCAGGCGGACTGGATGCTGCAATGGCGGTTCGCCACCCCGGTGTGGCCGCTCGCCGCGCTCGCCGTCGCGGTGTGCGCGGCGGATGCGCTCGGCCGGGGCGACCTGCCGCGCCGCGCGGCCGTCGTCGCCGTGCTGACGGCGACCGCGATCTTCTCCGGCACGTTGTGCGCGCAGGCGGCGGAGCGCTTCCACGACAACCCCACCTTCCCGGTGTGCTGGGTCGCGGACCGCTACGGCCGCTCGTTCAACGGGCTCGCCGACATCGCCGGGCTGGACGACAAGGCCACCTTCCTGATCCCGGACATGGGCGGCACCGCGCTGACGAGCCGCCTGCGCCTCGTCGACTTCGCCGGCCTGGCGGACGCCGAAATCGCCCGCTACTACCACGAAGGGGACCTGTCCGGGCTGCGCGACCACGTCTTCGAGACGGTGCGCCCGACCTTCATCCGCACCGGCGGCGCCTGGTGGGGGAACGGCACCGGGCTGGCGAACGACCCGCGGCTGGAGCGCGACTACGAGGTGCTCCAGCGCGACCGGTACGACGTGGACGGCCGGACGTACCTGCGCAAGGGAGTCGTGGCGTCCCCCGAGGTCATGGAGCGGCTGCGCGTCGCCGCGGCGCAGGACGCCCATCGCGCCATGCGGGATGCCGGCGCCGACCCGCTCCGGGCGTGCGGCCCGGACATGCGCGCCGGGCAGACGGACGCGAAGGGCTGAACTCGGCCGGTCGGCCGGTCTGCTCGGCGGTCCGCCCGGCCGCTCGGCCGGTCGGCCGCACGCCTGCTACGCCACTCGGGTGTCACGCGCCAGGGGCTCGTTTCACCCGAGTGCCGTCGTGGCACCGCGATTTGTATGACCAACGCCTGCCGCCGTTGTCTGATCGTTCTCCTCGCCGCACTGCTCGCCCTCCCCTGGACCGTGCTCCGCGGTGCCGACCGGGCGGCCGCCGCAGTGGCCCTGCCGCCCGGCTTCGCGCTCGTCGACATGCCGTCCGGGCAAAGCGAGTTGCTGACCGACTTCGCCTGGACGCCGGACGGCGGCTACTTCACCACCGGCAAGAACGGCCGGCTGGCGTGGGTCTCCCCGGCCGGCGTACCGCGCACGATCGCGACGGTCGACGTGGACAGCAACGGCGACCTCGGCCTCGTCGGCGTCACCCTCGCCGCGGACTACGCGACCAGCCGCAAGATCTACCTGTCGCGCGCCACGGCGACCCGGGCGCTGCGCGTCGACACCTGGACCGTGGGGCTGACCGCCGGCGAGCCCACGTCCATCGGCGGCAGCACGGTGGTCGTCGAACTGCCCGGCAACGTCGCCGCGCACGCACTCGGCAACGTCGTCGCGGACGACGACGGGACGCTGTGGATCCCGGTCGGCGACAACTCGCACTACGCATACGTGGACCCGGAGGCGCTGCGCGCCCAGAACCTCGACCAGGGCTACGGCAAGCTGCTGCACGTCTTCCCGGACGGGCGCGGTGTGCCGTCCAACCCGTTCTACAACGCGGCCCAGCCCGCCTCGTGGCGCAGCAAGGTCTACGCGTACGGCTTCCGCAGCCCGTTCCGGTTCTCGCTGGACCCGGCGACCGGCGGCCCGGTCCTCGGCGACGTGGGCTGGAACTCGCGCGAAGAGGTGGACATCGTCCGGCCCGGCTCCAACTACGGCTGGCCGTGCTGGGAAGGCTCGGCCCAGACCCCCGGATACCGGGACCTGGACGCCTGCCAAGGCGTCGGCACCGCGATGCCGCTGTGGGACTACCCGCACGGCGCCCAGGGCAGCACCGTGATCGGCGGCATCGTCTACACCGGCACGGCCTACCCGGAGGCCTACCGGGGCTCGTACTTCTTCGGCGACTACGTCTCGGACCGGATCTACACGCTCGCCTACAACGCGGAGGGCAAGCTCACGCGCGCCCCGGAACCCGGCGGCTTCGGGACGGGCATCGGAGCGCCGGTGAAATTCGACGCGGCGGTCAACGGCGACATCGTGTACGCCGACATCGCGTCGTCCAAGCTGCGCCGCCTGGTGTACGCGGCGGGCAACCGCCCGCCCGTCGCGGTGGGCACCACCAGCACCGCAGCAGCGACCCGCACCGTGACCTTCGACGCGGCCGGCTCCTACGACCTGGACGGCGACACCCTCACGTACCAGTGGGACTTCGGCGACGGCAGCACGGGCAACGGCGTGCACGTCACGCACCAGTACGCTCCCCCGGGGACCACCCCCCTGACCGCGACGCTGACCGTGCGCGACCCGCTCGGCGCCTCCGACACCGCGACGTTCACCGTGGTCCCCGCCAACAACTCGCCGCAGGTCGCGATCGCCGAGCCCCCGCCCGGCACGCTGTACAAGGTCGGCGACCAGGTCAATCTCACCGGCACGGCGTCCGACCCGGAAGACGGGGCACTGACCGTGCACTGGACCACCACGGTCGTGCACTGCCGGGAAACCACCTGCCACGACCACGTCGGCACGTCCAGCGACGGGCCGTCCTACACGACGGCCTTCTCGGACCACGGCGACAACACCAAGCTCGTGATCACCGCGAGTGCGACCGACTCCGTCGGCGTCGTCGCGTCCGACACCTACACGGCGCTCCCCGACCAGCACCGGATCACCATCGCGAGCAACACGCCCGCGGCGTTCAACATCAACGGGCTCGCCCGGCAGCAGGCCGACCTGACCGCCGGGGCCGAGGTGTCGGTCACCGCACCGGTCACCGCGTCGGACGGGGTCGCGACCTTCTCCCGCTGGACGGACGGCGCGCCGCGTACCCGCGAACTGGTCATGCCGGACGGCGACCTCACGCTGACCGCCGAGTACCGCACGCCCATCGACGAGCGCTACGCGAACGACGCCGCGTTCCGCGCCCTGCTCGGCACCCCCACGATGCCGGAGACCGGCGACGCGAACCTGCGCTACCGGGACTTCACCGGCGGCCGCGCGTACTGGACCCCCGCCGCCGGCGTGCACGAAGTCCACGGCGCGATCCGGACCGCCTACCTCGCGGCCGGCGGGCACGTGCGCTTCGGCGCTCCCACGAACGACCAGACCGCCTCCACGGACGGCGTCGGCGCCTTCAACCACTTCACCGGCACCGGCGCGACCGGGGTCGCGTCCTTCTACTGGTCCCCGTCCACCGGCGCGCACGCGATCTACGGCGACATCCGCGCCAAGTGGACCGCCCTGGGCGCCGAACGCGGACGGCACGGCTACCCCACCACGGACGAGGGCACCACGGTCAACGGCCGGGGCCGCTACAACAACTTCCAGAACGGCGCCATCTACTGGCTCAACGCCTCGATCGGCGCGCACAGCGTCTACGGCGCCAACTTCGACAAGTACGCCTCGATGGGCTGGGACAGCAGCCTTCTCGGCTTCCCCCTGACCGACGAGACCAGCACCCCCGACGGCGTCGGCCGCTACAACCACTTCGAAAACGGCTCCATCTACTGGAGCCCCGCCACCTGGTCCCACGAGATCCATGGCAGCATCCGCAGCCGCTGGGCCGAACTCGGCTGGGAGCGCGGCCCGAACGGCTACCCCACCACCGACGAGGGCACCACGGTCAACGGCCGGGGCCGCTACAACAACTTCCAGAACGGCGCGATCTACTGGCTCAACGCGTCCGTGGGAGCCCACAGCGTCTACGGCGCCAACTTCGAGAAATACGCCTCGCTGGGCTGGGACAGCAGCGTCCTCGGCTTCCCCCTGACCGACGAGACCAGCACCCCCGACGGCGTGGGCCGCTACAACCACTTCGAGTACGGCTCCATCTATTGGACCCCCGCGACCTGGTCCCACGAAGTCCACGGCAGCATCCGTGCCCGCTGGGCCGAACTCGGCTGGGAACGCTCCTACCTGAAGTACCCGGTCAGCGACGAGTACTCGATCCCCGGCGGCCGCCGCTCCGACTTCCAAGGCGGCTCGATCCGCTGGAACGCCTCGACCGGCACCACCACGGCCGGCCCCTGACCCCACCCCGCGCGATACGCACCACAAAAACCGAAACGCCCTCCGGCCAGACATGCTGGCCGGAGGGCGTTTCGTCAAGGGTGGCGGGTGCAGGGTTCGAACCTGCGTAGGCATCAGCCGACAGATTTACAGTCTGCTCCCTTTGGCCACTCGGGCAACCCGCCGGGATGTCGTCCGCGTGCGGCGACGGGGACAACAATAGCGGACGACCTGGGGTGCTCCGCCACTCGGTTGCGGCGGGTGGTCGCGGCGTGGGGGCGGAGGGGCGGCGGGCTGGATACGCTGGGGAGTCGCGTGTCCGGTGGTGCCGGGCCCAGGGGGCCTTGGCGGGATGGGCACGCGGGACTCTGATCTCACAGAAAGCGAAGCTGACCCTTGGCTGACTCCTCTTTCGACATCGTGTCCAAGGTCGACCGCCAGGAGGTCGACAACGCGCTCAACCAGGCGGCGAAGGAGATCTCGCAGCGGTTCGACTTCAAGAACGTCGGGGCGCACATCGGCTGGTCGGGTGAGCAGATCGAGATGCGCGCCAACACCGAGGAGCGGGTCAACGCGATCCTCGACGTGTTCCAGTCGAAGCTGATCAAGCGCGGGATCTCGCTCAAGGCCTTCGAGGCCGGCGAGCCGCGGCTGTCCGGCAAGGAATACAAGATCTCCGGGTCGATGCAGGAAGGCATCTCCCAGGAGAACGCGAAGAAGGTCTCGAAGATCATCCGGGACGAGGGGCCGAAGAGCATCAAGGCCCAGATCCAGGGCGACGAGCTGCGGGTCAGCTCGAAGAGCCGGGACGACCTCCAGGAGGTCATCGCGCTGCTCAAGGGCAAGGACCTGGACTTCGCGCTGCAGTTTGTGAACTACCGGTAGGAAGTCCGTGCCGGTGGGGGCTGCGGGCGGTGCCTGCGGCTCCGGCGGGTGCGGGTGTGAGGTGTGGATCGTGGGCCCTGGGTTTCCCGGGGCCCTGATCTTTTTCGGGGCGGGGTGGGGTGGGAAGAGTCCTGGCGCCTTGGTGCGGGGTCAGGGCAGGGGGGCCGTGATGGTGGTGCCGGAGAGGACGGCTTCGGTGCGGGACGGGACGAGGGCCTCGTCGAGGCGGTTGGTGAAGCCGTCGTACAGGACCCGCAGGGCGCCCTCGTAGGCGAAGGGGACCAGGCGCTGGCCGGTGGCCAGGAGGGTCTGGGCGATCTGGAAGGTCTCCAGGAAGAGGCTGCGGAAGCGGGCCACCCGGCTGCCGGGGGTGACCGGCCAGCGGGCGATGACGGTGCGGTAGGCGTCCTCGTAGCGGCCGAGTTCGTCGAGGTGGGCGTCGGTGCGGCCGGTGACGCACACGTCGTCGGGGGCGCGGTGGAAGACGACGCCGGGCTCCGGGCAGCGTTCGAAGCACCAGCCGCGGTCGTGGATCAGCCGGAGCCACAGCGACCAGTCGACCAGGACCGGCAGCTCGGGGTCGAAGCGGAACCACGAGGCCGGGCCGTGCACGGCCGGGTTGCGGCAGACGACCGCGGAGGTGGGCACGAAGTTGGCGACCGCGAGCATGCCCGGGTCGTACGCGAAGTCGTACCGGTACGGCGAGACCTCGGGCATCCGGCCGGGCGGGCAGCGCCCGTCGGTGAGGACGCAGTCGGCATAGATGACGTCCGCGCCGGAGACCTCGAGGGCGGACAGCGCCCGGGCCAGGTGGCCCGGCAGGTAGAGGTCGTCGTCGTCGAGGAAGGCGACGTAGCGGCCGGTGGCGACTTCCAGGCCGGCGTTGCGGGCAGCGGCCTGGCCGCGGGCCCGGGCGTGCGACAGGAGGCGTACGGTCACCCCCGGCACGCCGAGCGGGAGGGCGGCGGCGATGTCGCCGCCGCCGTCGTTGACCACGACGATCTCGATCCCGTCCAGCCCGTCGGACGCCTGCAGCGCGATGCTGCGCAGCGCGTCCGCGAGGGATCCCGGACGGTCTCGGGTGGGGACGATGACGCTCACCGTTGCCGGCACGGCAACCTCCGCAGAGTCGGCTTCCCCGTGACTCGTACGCGCTCCGCGCGCCTGGTGGGCGGGGGGCGCCCGTCCGGCGCGCCGAGCGGTATGCGGCGAATATCGGCACGTCCGCGGTCCGGATTCAGCGCCGGGGCGTGCGGTTCACCCGGAAGGCACGCAGGTCCACCCGCAGGGGGGACACAGGAGGCGGGGCAGGCAGGTCAGCCGTACACGTGGCGCGGGTCGTCGGTGGAGACGATGTCGCGCCCGAGGGGCGTGAGCGAGATGGGGATCATCTTGAAGCTGGCCAGGCCCAGCGGGATGCCGATGATCGTGATGCAGAGCAGCAGGCCGGTGACGAGGTGGCCGAGGGCCAGCCACCAGCCGCACAGGATGATCCACAGGATGTTGCCGAGCATGGAGCCGATGCCGGCGGACGGCTTCCAGACCACCGTCCGGCCGAAGGGCCAGAGCGCGTAGGCGGCCATGCGGAAGGCCGCGATGCCGAACGGGATCGTGATCACCAGGAAGAACAGCAGGAAGCAGATCACGCCGGCGACGACGTAGCCGATGGCCATCCACAGGCCGCAGAGCACCAGCCAGATGATGTTGAGCAGGGTCTTCATTACGTCACCATCCCCGGATCGGTGCCGAATCACCCGTAGGACGCGCGTGCGGTTCCCTCGTACGACGCACGTGCGGTTCCCCGTGATTCGGGCTCAGCGCCCGGCCATGGCCTCCAGGCGGCGGATGCGCTCGGCCATCGGGGGGTGGGTGGAGAACATCTTGGACAGGCCCTGCCCGGGGCGGAACGGGTTGGCGATCATCAGCGAGCTGGTCGCCTCGATGCGCGGTTCCGCGGGGAGCGGGCGCTGCTGGGTGCCCATCTCGAGCTTGCGCAGCGCGCTGGCCAGCGCAAGCGGGTCGCCGGTGAGCTGCGCCCCGGACTGGTCGGCCTGGTACTCGCGGTTGCGGCTGATGGCGAGTTGGATGAGCGAGGCGGCGATCGGGCCCAGGATCATCATGAACATCAGCCCGAACAGGCCCGGGCCGTCGTCGTCGCTGCTGCGGCCGATGGGGATCAGCCAGGCGAAGTTGACGAGGAACATGATGACGCTGGCGAGCGCGCCGGCCACCGACGAGATCAGGATGTCGCGGTTGTAGACGTGCGCCAGCTCGTGGCCCAGGACGCCGCGCAGCTCGCGCTCGTCCAGGATGCGCAGGATGCCGGTGGTGCAGCAGACCGCGGCGTTGCGCGGATTGCGGCCGGTGGCGAAGGCGTTGGGGGCCTCGGTGGGCGAGATGTACAGCCGGGGCATGGGCTGCCGGGCCTGCGTGGAGAGCTCCCGGACGATCCGGTACAGCTCCGGGTTCTCCGCCTCGCTGACCGGGCGGGCGCGCATCGAGCGCAGCGCGATCTTGTCGCTGTTGAAGTACGCGTAGCCGTTGGTGGCCAGCGCCACGAACAGGGCGATGATCAGGCCGGTGCGGCCGAAGAAGCTGCCGATGAGCAGGATGAGCGCGGACATGCCGCCGAGCAGGACGGCGGTCTTGAGTCCGTTGTGCTGGCGGTGCACGGCAGGTCCTCTCGGTACGAGGAAACACGAAAGACGCAGAGAAATCGCCGGGAAAAATCAGCGGCTGCTTGTCTCTGATCAACGTGGGAACAAATCGCATGGTTCCCCCACAGAGCCGACGTCACGCCTCCGCGGACGCGCGGGGCACGGCGCGCCGGGCACGCAACCGGGCACGACGCCGGCTGCCCAGCCGGGTACGACAGCCCCGGACCGCCCGGGCACGGTCAGCCCAGCAGCCCCGGCACCGTGAGCACCTGCAGGACGATCTGCGGAGCCACCGACAGCACCACGCCGAGCACGAATGCCACCGCGATCGCGAGCGCGAACGGCATCGGGACGCGCAGTGCCCCTGCCGCACCCAACGTCCCCGGCCCTTCGGGGGTTCCCTCCGCCGCGGGCGGCGCCCCGGGCACCGGCGGCGCGAACAGCAGCGCCGTCCACACGAGGTAGTAGTACAGGCCGATCACCACGTTCACGGCCATCACCACGGCCAGCCAGCCGGTCCCGCCCGCCACCACCGCCTGGAAGACGGTGACCTTCGCGAAGAGCCCCATCAGGCCCGGCGGCAGCCCGGCCAGGCAGAGCAGGAAGAACGCCATCGCCAGCGCGGGTGCGGGCCGGGCGCGCAGCAGGCCGCGGTAGTCGGACAGCAGCCCCGTGGGCCGGTCGCGGCCGACCGCCGTGACGACCGCGAAGGCACCGAGGTTCATGACCGCGTACACCGCCAGGTACGCGACCGAGGCGGACAGCCGCTCGCTCAGGTCGGCGCCCTCCCCCGCGGCCGTGCCGAACGGCACCAGGACGTAGCCCGACTGGGCGATGGACGACCAGGCCAGCAGCCGTACCGCGTCGCCCGAGCCGGTCGCCACCCGCACCGCGACCAGGTTGCCGACCGTCATCGTCAGCGCGGCCAGCACCGCGAGCGCCGGTCCCCACACGTGCGCGTAGGGGCGCAGCGCGATGCCCGCGACCAGCAGCAGGCCGCCGAATCCGGCCGTCTTCGAGACGACCGACAGGTAGGCGGCCACCGGCACGGGCGCGCCGCGGTAGGTGTCCGGCACCCAGAAGTGGAACGGCACCGCGGCGACCTTGAACGCGAAGCCGGCCAGGGTGAGCGCCGCACCGGTCGCGGCGACGGTCTCCAGGCGCGGGTCCAGAGCGGTCAGCGCGGCGGCCACCCGGTCCAGGTACACCGTGCCGGTCGCGCCGTACAGCAGGCTGATGCCGAAGAGCAGCACCGCGGTGGCCGCGACCGACATCAGGAAGTACTTGAGCGCCGCCTCGCCGCCGCGTCCGTCGCGCCGCAGGCCGACGAGTGCGAACGCCGGGAGCGACAGCGTCTCCAGGGCCACGACCAGGGTGAGCAGGTCGCGGGCCGCGACCAGGGTGACCGCGCCGGTCGCGGAGGCGAGCAGCAGGAAGTGGTACTCGCCGCCCGGGACTCCGGAGTCGACGTCGCGCTCGTCGGCCCACGGGCGCGGCGCGGTCATCGGCATCGACAGCAGCACCACGACCGCGGCCGAGGCGATCAGCACGAGCTGCAGCACCAGCGTGAAGTCGTCGACGACGTACGAACAGCCGGGCGTCGTGGTCGGGTTCGCCGGGGCGCAGAACGTCGCGCGGGTATCGCCGTCGTTCAGCGGCAGCAGGAGTACGAGAGCAGCGGCCAGTCCGCCGAGCGAGATCCACGCGAGCCACACCTTGCGCGGACCGGCCAGGAACAGGTCGGCGAGCAGCACGACCAGCGCGGCGACGGCGAGGGCCAA
The DNA here is from genome assembly GCF_021502675.1 of Yinghuangia soli. Classification (GTDB taxonomy): domain Bacteria; phylum Actinomycetota; class Actinomycetes; order Streptomycetales; family Streptomycetaceae; genus Yinghuangia; species Yinghuangia soli. The sequence continues at coordinate 30,326 of NZ_JAKFHA010000035.1, read as the reverse complement.
CGGCGGTGCCACGGCCGCCCAGTCGATGTCCTGCACGAGCGACAGCGAGTCGTGCGCGGAGGCGGTCGGCATGCCCTGAGGCGAGATCGCGACGGTCATGACCCGCCTCCCAGAAGCGCGCGGACGGCGGGATCGGTGACCGCGAGGACCGACGCGGGCCACAGCCCGGCGACCACGGTGAGCACCACCAGCGGCCCCCAGGCCAAGACGTCCACACGGCCGATGTCGGGCAGCGGTTCGATGCGGGCCACCGGCTCGGCCGCCACCGGACTCACCGCGCCCAGCCCGGGACCGGCGCACACCTTGCGCACGATGCCCAGCATGTACGCCGCGGTCAGCACCGTCCCGATGCCCGCCGCCGCCAGCAGCACCCGGTACAGCGGCCGGTCCAGCCCGGCCGCCGGGTCGTACGCCCCGTACATCGCCAGCAGTTCGCCCCAGAACCCGGCCAGCCCGGGCAGCCCCAGGCCCGCCACCGCGGCGAAGGCGAGCAGCCCGCCGAGCCGCGGTGCGCGCGCGTACAGGCTGCCGCCGATGCGGCCGATCAGCACCGAACCGCTGCGCTCCTTGACCGCGCCGGCCAGGAAGAACAGCAGGCCGGTGATGAGGCCGTGGCCGATGTTGACGAAGAGCGCGCCGTTGATGCCCTGCGGCGTCAGCGTCGCGATGCCGAGCAGCGCGAAGCCCATGTGGCCCACCGACGAGTACGCGATGACCCGCTTGAGGTCGCCGTCCGGGCTGCGCAGCAGCGCCAGGCACACCAGCGAGCCGTAGACGATGCCGACCGTGCCGAACGCCGCCAGGTAGGGCGCGAACAGTTCGGCGCCCTCGGGCAGTACGGGCACCGCGATGCGGATCAGCCCGTACGTCCCCATCTTGAGCAGCACCCCGGCCAGCAGCACCGATCCCCCGGTCGGCGCCGCGGTGTGCGCGTCCGGAAGCCAGGTGTGCAGCGGCCACATCGGCACCTTGACCGCCAGGCCGAGGGCGACCGCCAGGAACGCGGTGATCTGCACGCCGCGCGACATGCCGTCGCCCGCGCCGACCGTCAGCTGCGTGATGTCGAACGTGCCGGTGTGCGCCTGGACCAGCAGGAAGCCCAGCAGCATCACCGCCGAGCCGAGCAGCGTGTACAGGATGAACTTGAACGCCGCCGGGCCGCGCTCGCCGGGCGTGCCCCAGCGGGCGATGAGGAAGTACATGGGGATCAGTACGACCTCGAAGAACAGGAAGAACAGGATCAGGTCCAGCGCCGCGAACGTGCCGAGCACGCCCGCTTCCAGGACCAGCACGAGCGCAAGGTAGGCGTTGGTGCTGCCGCCCGCCGGAACTGTCCCCAGGCTGTGGACGGCGACCAGGAATGTCAGCAGCGCGGTCAGCACGAGCAGCGGCAGCGAGATGCCGTCGATGCCGACGTGGAAGTGCAGGTCCAGCGAGGACGCCCACACCTTGTCGGTCTCGAACTGCATCGACCGCGCGTCGTCCCGGTCGAACCCGGCCGCGAGCGCGACCGTCAGCGCGAGCGTCGCACCGCTGAACGCCACGCCGGTCCACTGCGCCCGCCGGCCCCCCGCACCATCCGCGCCCGCGCCCGCGGCCGGCTGCCCGGCCAGCAGCAGCGCGGCGCCGAGCAGCGGCAGCGCGATCACCACGAGCAGCACGACACTCATACGCCCACCGCCACTGCGACCGCGAGAACCACGAAGCCCGCGAGGAGCCCGGCCAAGTACACCTGCACGTTTCCGTTCTGACTGCGCCGCAGGCCGCCGCCCGCGAACCACGCGCCCTCGGCCGCACCGCGCACGTACCCGTCGACGACCTTGTCGTCCACGAACCGCGCACCCCGCGCCAGGACGCCCACCGGGCGGACCACGACCGCGTCGTACAGCCGGTCCACGTCGAACCCGCGCTCCGCGGGGCCGCGCAGCGGGCCCAGGACCCGCGCCGGGTCGGCGGCCGGGTCACGGCGCCACATCATGTAGACCGCCCCCGCGCCCGCCGCGAGCAGCGCGACCGCGATCAGGGACGTGCCGAGCCGCGGGGCCAAGTCGTAGTAGGCGTGCTCCTGGAGAAGCACCCCGGCATTCGCCGCGCCCTCGTCGTACACGCGGCCGTCCGCATCGCCCAGCCAGGAGGCCAGCCATGAATTCGGCAGGCCGATGAAGCCGAGCAGGACGGTCGGGACGGTCAGCACCACGAGCGGCCACAGCATCGCCCGCGGCACCGGGCCGCCATGCGCGCCATGCCCGTCGTGCGCGTCCTCGGGTGCCGGGGCCTCGGTCCGTTCCGGCAGCCGGTCCGCACCGAAGAACACCCGCAGCCACACCCGCGTCGCGTACGCCGCCGTCAGCCCCGCGGTCAGCAGCGCCGCGATCAGCACCAGCCAGCCGGCCGCCTGCGGCGCGCCGTCCGCCGACGGCCCGAAAGCGGTGTGCTCGGCCGCGCCCAGGACCGCTTCCTTGCTGAAGAACCCGGACATCGGCGGCACGCCGACCAGCGCGGCAAGCCCCGCGGTCATCGTCCAGAACACCACCGGAGCGCGGTGCCGCAGCCCGCCCATGTCGCGGATGCGGCCGCTGCCCGCGAGGTGGATGACCACGCCCGCGGCCAGGAACAGCAGGGCCTTGAAGGCGCCGTGCGTCAGCAGGTGGAAGACCGCCGCATCGCGCCCGCCCGCGGCCAGGCCGCCCGTCATGTACGCGAGCTGGCTGACCGTCGACCACGCGAGCACGCGCTTGAGGTCGTCCTGCGCGAACGCGGCCAGCGCCGAGAACACCATGGTGACCGCGGCGATCACCGCGAGCACGAGCAGCGTGGTGCCGGACGCCAGGAACACCGGGTACAGCCGGGCCACCACGTACACGCCCGCCGCGACCATCGTCGCCGCGTGGATCAGCGCACTGACCGGCGTCGGACCGGCCATCGCGTCCGGGAGCCAGGTCTGCAGCGGCACTTGCGCCGACTTGCCGGCCACACCGCCCAGCATGAGCAGCGTCCCGGCGGTGACCCAGGCCGCGCCGCCCGGCGGCACGCCGTCCACGATCTCGCCGATCTCGAACGACCCGCTGCCCACCCCGATCACCAGGATGCCGATCAGGAACGGCACGTCGCCGAGCTTGGTGACCACGAACGCCTTGACCGCGGCGGCCCGCGCCACCTCGGTCTCCCAGTAGTGCCCGATCAGGAAGTACGAGCAGACGCCCATCACTTCCCAGCCGACCAGCAGCACGATCAGGTCGCCCGTGTAGACCACCAGCAGCATCGCGGCGGTGAACAGCGAGACCAGCGCCGCGTACGACGAGTAGCGCGGGTCCTTGCGCAGATACGCCGCCGAGTAGATCTGCACCAGCAGCGCCACCACCGCGACCATCGCGCTGACCAGCGCGGACAGGCCGTCGATGCGCAGCGAGAGCGTGATGTCGAGGGCGCCGGTGGGCGTCAGTTCGATGCCCCGCGTGGTCACGCCGCCCGAACCGTGCCGGACCGCGACCCACGCGGCGAGCACGGCCGTGGCGGCCAGCGGGAAGACGGCCAGCGCACGCGCGGCGGCCGGACTGCGGCGGCCGGCCGCGAGGCCCAGCAGGGCGGCGAGGAACGGGAGTCCGGCGGCCAGGCCCGCTGCCGTGGTCATGCGGCCTCGTTTCCGGGAGCGGTACGGGCGGATGAGGCGGCGGACTTCGGACCGGCGCCCGGCTCGGCCAGTTCGCGCAGCGCCGCCACGTCGGAGGTGGCGCGGTTGCGGAAGACCATGAGCACGATCGCCAGGCCCAGGCCGATCTCGGCGGCCGCGATGGTGATGACGAACAGGGTCAGCGCCTGGCCCGCGTGCAGCGTGTCGCGCAGCCACATGTCGAACGCCACGAGGTTGATGTTGACCGCGTTGAGCATCAGCTCGACCGACATCAGGACCAGGATCGCGTTGCGCCGGGCCAGCACGCCGTACAGGCCGATACAGAACAGCAGGACCGCGAGGATCAGCGGATACACGAGGTGCACGGGGTCATCGCCTCCGGTCCGCGTCGTCGCCGCGGCTGCGGGACAGGATGATCGCGCCGATCAGCGCGGCCAGCAGCAGCACCGACAGCACCTCGAAAGGCAGCACCCACACCCGGAACAGGCTCTCGCCGGTCACCCGCGCCGAACCGTCGCCGGTCTCGCCCAGGTCCAGGTAGGCGGCGTGGAAGGCGTCCACCACCACGGTCAGCAGCGTCGCCGCGGCCGCGCCCGCGACCAGCAGCGCGGGCCACTTGGACGCCGAGTCGAGTTCCGCGGACCGCCCGATCGGGGCCCGGGTCAGCATCAGCCCGAACAGCAGCAGGACGACGACCGCCCCGATGTAGATGAGCACCTGCACCCACGCGATGAACTCCGCGGTCAGCAGCAGGTACTCCGCGGCCAGGCCGCCGAGCGTGACCACCAGCCACAGCGCGGCGTGCACGATCTGCTTCGTGGTGACCACCAGCAGCGCCGAGCCCAGCACCACGAGCCCGATCAGCACGAACGCGACCTCGGCACCGGTCGGCGACAGGAACCCGGGGCCGCCGCTGCCGGACAGGTCGGCGGCCGCGGCGAGCGCGCTCACGGCGTACCGTCCTCGGGCGCCTCGGACGCCTCGGACGCGGACGCCCCGGATGCTTCGGATGCGGCCTGCGCCTGCTCCTTCGCCAGCTTGTCCGCCGCCCGGCGGGCCATCGTCAGCTCCTTGGGTTCCTCGGCCCGCTCGTCCAGCGCGGGCGGTGCGGGCACCGTCCACATCCAGGCGCGCAGCGTGTCCTTCTCGTGGGTGAGCTGCTGGATGTCCTCGGTCGCGTACTCGAACTCGGGCGACCAGAACAGCGCGTCGAACGGGCACACCTCGACGCAGATCCCGCAGTACATGCACAGCGCGAAGTCGATCGCGAAGCGGTCCAGGACGTTGCGCGTGCGGTCGCGCGCGCCCGGCTCCTTGGCCGGCACGACTTCCTTGTGCGAGTCGATGTAGATGCACCAGTCCGGGCACTCGCGCGCGCACAGCATGCAGACCGTGCAGTTCTCCTCGAACAGCGCGATGACCCCGCGGGAGCGGGGCGGCAGTTCCGGCAGCACCTCGGGATACCCCTGGGTGACGGAACGCTTCGTCATGGTCCGCAACGTGACGGCCAGGCCCTTGGCCAGGCCGGCACCGGGGAACTTGGACATGCGCGTCATGCGGTGGCCACCCTCACGATGCCGGTGAGCACGAGCTGCCCGAGGGCCAGCGGGATCAGGCCGGTCCAGGCGAGCTTCTGCAGCTGGTCCTCGCGCAGCCGCGGATAGCTGACCCGCAGCCAGATGACCACGAACGCGAGCAGGCCGGTCTTGAGCAGCGTCCACAGCCAACCGACATCGCCGGACCACGGGCCGTGCCAGCCGCCCAGGAAAAGCACGGTGGTCAGCGCGCAGAGCACCAGGATCCCGGCGTACTCGGCGAGCAGGAACAGGGCGAAGCGCAGGCCGGTGTACTCGGTGTACGCGCCGAAGATGATCTCCGAGTCGGCCACCGGCATGTCGAACGGCGGCCGCTGCAGTTCGGCGAGGCCGGCGGTGAAGAACACCACCGCGCCGACCGCCTGCCAGGGCAGCCACCACCACTGCCACTCGCCGAGGATGCCGGTCAGCGACAGCGTGCCGGCGGCCATCGCGACGGATGCGGCGGCCAGCAGCATCGGCAGCTCGTACGCCATCAGCTGCGCGGCGGTGCGCAGGGCACCGAGCAGCGAGAACTTGTTGGCGGACGCCCAGCCCGCCATGAGCGAGCCGAGCACCCCGACGCCCATCACCGCGAGGACGAAGAACACGCCCGCGTCGATGCTGCGGCCGACCAGGTCGCCGGGACCCAGCGGGATGGCGATCAGCACCACCATGTACGGGATCAGCGCGACGGCCGGAGCGAGCCGGAAGACCCGGCGGTCGGCACCGGCCGGCACCACGTCTTCCTTTTGGGCGAACTTCACCCCGTCCGCGACCAGTTGCGCCCAGCCGTGGAAGCCGCCCGCGTAGATCGGGCCGACCCGGGCCTGCATGTGGCCCATGACCTTGTGCTCGGTCTGGCCGATGACCAGGGGGAGGACGAGGAAGCAGAGGAGGACGAGGACAAGGCGGACGAGAACCTCGAAGAGGGTCACGCGCCCTCCTGGGGAGGAGTGGGTTCGTCAGCGGACGGGGCGGGCTCGCCGGGTTCCACGGGCGCGGACGGTTCCGGCGCCGCAGCCGGATCGGCCGTCCCCGCTTGGCTCGCCGAGCCCTCCGATGCGCTGCGGCTGCGGCGCGGGCGGTCCGGGCGTGGCGGGCGGTCGCCGGGGGTGCGGTCGGCGCGGCCGGGGCGCGGGGCGCGTTCGGCAGGGGGCTCCGGAGGCGCCTGGCCGGCCAGCGGGCCCCACTCGTTGGGGTCGGGGACGCCGGGCGGCAGTATCCGCCGCCGGCCCGGGGCGCGGGCGGCGCCGCCCTCGTGGGCGTCGGACTCGCCCGGCTCCTTGGCGCCCGGCCACGGCTTGGCGACGCGCGAGGCGAGCACGAAGTCCTTGCGCAGCGGGTGGCCCTCGAAGCCGTCCGGCAGCAGCAGCGGGGCCGGGTGCGGGTGGTCGTCGAACGTGATGCCGAACATCTCGGCGGTCTCGCGCTCGTGCCAGGCCGCTCCCGCGTACACGCCGGTCGCGGTCGGCAGGTGCGGGTCCTCGTGCGGGATGCGGGTGCGCAGCAGCATCCGCGGACCCGGGGCGGTGCACAGGTGGGCGACCACGGTGAAGCCGTCGGCGGTCTCGTCGACCGCGGTGAGCCAGTCGAAGTACGTCAGGCCCAGGATGTCGCGGGCCGCGGTCAGCGCGGCGGTCCAGTTCTCCGCGGGAACGTCCGCGGTCGGCAGGCCGTACGCGTCGGACACCGCGGCGTCGCCGAGCGCGCCGCGGATCTCGTCGGGTGTCACACCGCACCGCCGTCCGCGGGAGAGGGCGGCCGGACGAGCGGCCGGCGCAGGGCGTTGTCGGGCACGGCATGGGCGGGCAGCGCCGCGGCCGTCGCCTCATCGGGTCCGGCGGAGAGCACCGCGCCGCTGTCGCGCTTGGCGCGGGCCACCGACTTGGCGCGCTCGCCGCGCGCCAGGCCGGCCCGGGCCGGGGTGCCGTCCCCATCACCCGCGGGGCCCGCGTAGCGGTCCGCGAGCGACTCGCCGGCGATCTTCTCCTGGAGCTTGAGGATGCCCTGCAGCAGCGCCTCGGGCCGCGGCGGGCAGCCCGGCACGTAGACGTCCACCGGGATGATCTGGTCGACGCCCTTGGTGACGCTGTACGAATCCCAGTAGGGGCCGCCGCAGTTGGCGCAGGAGCCGAACGAGATGACGTACTTGGGCTCCGGCATCTGCTCGTACAGGCGCTTGATGGCCGGCGCCATCTTGTCCGTCACGGTGCCCGACACGATCATCAGGTCGGCCTGCCGAGGCCCGGGCGCGAACGGGATCACGCCGAGCCGGATGAAGTCGTGCTTGGCCATCGACGAGGCGATGAACTCGATGGCGCAGCAGGCCAGCCCGAAGTTGAAGACCCACAGCGAATAGCGGCGCCCCCAGTTGAGCACCAGCCGGACCGGGTCCGGCGCGAGCCGCGAGAGCGGCCCGAGCGTGGGCGTCGGAAGGCTCACCGGCCCACTCGCCGGCCCACCGGCAGGACGGCGGGTCAGGTCCACGTCAGCACGCCCTTCCGCCACGCGTACAGCAGTCCGACGGCCAGGAAGCCGACGAAGACGAACATCTCGACCAGCGTGGTGGCGCCGAAGCCCGGGTCGGCGAAGACGGTCGCCCACGGGAACAGGTAGATGGCGTCCACTGCGAAGATCACGTACAGGTAGGCGTAGATGTAGTAGCGGATGTGCGTCTGGGCCCAGCCCTCGCCGACCGGGTCGACGCCGCACTCGTACGTCATGAGCTTCTCGACGGACGGCGCGTCCGGGCGCAGCAGCCGGTTCGCGGAGAACGCGGCGGCGACGAAGCCCGCGCCCACGAGCAGGACGAGGCCGACGAGCCCGTACGTACTGAAGTAGCCGTGTGCGGTCACCCTGGTACGTCCTCTCGCTGCCCTTCCGTTGCCCTTGTGGCACGGGAGTCTAGGGGGATTGGCCCCGGACTGTCCGCCACCGTCCACCTGTACTGTCCCGTGCCGCGCCGCACCGGCGGTAGGGCCGATCAGGGGCGGGCGCGGCAGGCCCGGCGCCGGGCGGTGGCGGAGGGGCCGCGGGGCGGGGTAGGGACAGCCCTACTACGAAGACACCGACGCGCGCCATGGGACCTCCGGGCGGCGGCGGCGAAAGTGTTACTGGAAGGATCGACCGCAGACCACCCGAGCGAGGACCGCCCCGATGTCGACTGCTGGTATCACCGTGCCCGGCGCGGAGCCCCGCGTGCCGGTGTCCCGACCGAGTTTCTGGCGGGCGCCGTTCAGTGCCCGCGTATGGGGCGAGACGATGCATCTCACCCTCAACTTGTTCGTGGGCATCCTCGGCTTCATCCATGTGGTGGTCTTCGTCGCGCTGGGCATCGGCCTGACGCCGCTGTTCCTGATGGGCCTGCCGCTGATCGGCGCGACCGTGATGGCGTGCCGCGGCTGGGGCACGCTGGAGCGCGGCCGCGCCAAGGCCCTGATGGGCGAAGTGGTGGGCAAGCCCGCCCCCTTCCGGCAGAAGACGCCGGGCTTCACCGGATGGGTGAAGAGCTCGCTGGCGGACGGCAGTGGCTGGCGGGCGGCGCTGTACCTGGTGCTGATGCTGCCGTGGGGCATCTTCACGTTCGCCATGGCGGTGGCCACCTGGGCGGTGACGCTGGCGATGATCACGTATCCGCTGACCCAGCCGCTGTACCGGGAAGCCGACATGCCGGGTGCGCTGCTGCGCGGCGACGGGCCGCACGCGCCGGGCGACGACGTCTACCTGGCCGGCTTCGGCACGGTGACCCTGGTGTTCGCGGTGGGCGTGGTGCTGCTGTTCCTGACCCCGCAGATCATCCGCGGCCTGGCGTGGGTGGACCGGACGATGGTGCGCGGCCTGCTCGGCCCGGCGTTCCTGTCCCGGCAGGTCGAGGAGCTGAAGGTGAGCCGCGGGGCGGCGGTCGACACCGCGGCCTCGGACATGCGGCGCATCGAGCGCGACCTGCACGACGGCGCGCAGGCCCGGCTCGTGTCGCTGGCCATGGACCTGGGCCTGGCCAAGGAGAAGATGAACAGCGACCCGGACGCCGCGCAGCGGATGGTGGTCGAGGCGCACAACGAGGTGAAGCTCGCGCTGCGCGAACTGCGCGATCTGGCCCGCGGCATCCACCCTGCGGTGCTGACCGACCGCGGTCTGGACGCCGCACTGTCGGCGGTGGCCGCGAAGTGCACAGTGCCGGTGACGGTGACCGTGGACCTGCCGCGCCGGCCCAGCGCCCCGGTCGAGCAGGTCGCGTACTACACGGTCAGCGAGCTCCTCACGAACGTGTCCAAGCACAGCGGTGCCACGTCGGCGACGGTGCGGGTCTGGGTCGAGAACGACCGGCTCACGCTGGAGGTCGCCGACGACGGGCACGGCGGTGCCGACCCGGCGCACGGCACCGGCCTGGCCGGGCTGGTGGAGCGGGTCAGGAGCGTGGACGGCACGCTCGCGGTGGACAGCCCCAAGGGCCGCGGGACGCGCGTGAAGGTGACGCTGCCGTAGATCCGGAGGCCTGCCCCCGCCCGGTACCGCCCGGTCGGGGGCAGGGTGACGCACGGCACGTTCCGCCATCCGGGAGACTGGTCCCGCCGGGGCACGGGGTCCCGGCGCCCGGATGGAGGCTTCGAGCGCCGTGCGCGTGGTGATCGCTGAGGATTCCGTACTGCTGCGGGACGGTCTGACCCGGCTGCTGGTGGACCGGGGGCACGAGGTCGTGGCCGCCGTCGACGATGCCGAGCAGTTGCTCGCGGTCGCCGCCGAACTGCGGCCCGAGGTCTGCGTGGTCGACGTGCGCATGCCGCCGACCTTCACCGACGAGGGCATCCGCGCCGCGGTCCGGATGCGCGCCGAGCTGCCCGAGATCGGGGTGCTGATCCTGTCCCAGGCGGTCGAGGAGCAGTACGCCACCGAGCTGCTGGCGGGCAGCACCAGCGGGGTGGGCTACCTGCTCAAGGACCGGGTCGCGGACGTGGGCGACTTCGTGGACGCGGTGGTGCGGGTGGCCAAGGGCGGAACCGCGCTCGACCCTGAGGTCGTCTCCCAATTGCTGGGTCGGAGCCGCAAGCAGAACGTCCTGGTGACCCTGACCCCCAGGGAGCGCGAAGTGCTCGGTTACATGGCCGAGGGGCGCAGCAACGGTGCCATCGCCCAGGCGATGGTGGTGTCCGACGGCGCGGTCGAAAAGCACGTCAGCAACATCTTCGGGAAGCTCGGTCTCGCCCCCAGTGAGACCGATCACAGAAGGGTCCTGGCGGTACTCGCCTATCTCGGATCCTGACACTCTGGTGAACGGATTACTGGACCCATGCCATCATCCCCGCGATCGGAGGCTGGGCTGTCATGGGCCAGTTCTCACCCTAGAAATCGGACAAAATCCACTGTTCTCGGGTGAAATCCGACATCGAATCGCTCCCGCGCACCACCCGGGCCCGCTCAGGGCCCTCCTTGTACAGCCGTACGATGAAACTGCGACATCCGCGCGTGCGCGGACGACTCTGCCGCAGCGCCGAGGAGGTCCTCCACAGTGACCAAACAGGTCAAGCAGATCGACCGGGTTGTCATCCGGTTCGCGGGCGATTCCGGTGACGGAATGCAGTTGACGGGAGACCGTTTCACTTCCGAAACGGCCACCTTCGGCAACGACCTGTCGACTCTGCCCAATTTCCCCGCCGAGATCCGCGCACCAGCCGGAACCCTGCCGGGCGTCTCCAGCTTCCAGCTGCACTTCGCCGACCACGACATCCTGACCCCGGGCGACGCCCCGACGGTCCTCGTGGCGATGAACCCCGCAGCCCTGAAGGCCAACATCCGCGACCTGCCGCGCGGCGCCGAGATCATCGTCAACACCGACGAGTTCTCCAAGCGCGCGATGGCCAAGGTCGGGTACGCCACCAACCCGCTCGAAGACGGCTCGCTGGACGCGTACAACATCCACGCGGTGCCGCTCACCACGCTCACCGTCGACTCGCTCGCCGAGTTCGACATCTCGAAGAAGGACGCGGAGCGCGCGAAGAACATGTTCGCGCTCGGCCTGCTCTCCTGGCTGTACCACCGGCCGACCGAGTCGACGATCGCGTTCCTCAAGAAGAAGTTCGCCAAGCTCCCGGTCATCGCCGAGGCGAACGTGGCGGCCTTCAAGGCGGGCTGGAACTTCGGCGAGACCACCGAGGGCTTCGCGGTCTCCTACGAGATCGCGCCCGCCAAGCTGCCGTCCGGCACCTACCGGAACATCACCGGCAACCTGGCGCTCTCGTACGGCCTCGTCGCGGCCGGGCAGCGCGCCCAGCTGCCGGTGTACCTCGGGTCGTACCCGATCACGCCGGCCTCGGACATCCTGCACGAGCTGTCCAAGCACAAGAACTTCGACGTGCGCACCTTCCAGGCCGAGGACGAGATCGCCGGCATCGGCGCGGCTCTCGGCGCGTCGTTCGGCGGCGCGCTCGGCGTCACCACCACCTCGGGCCCGGGTGTCGCGCTCAAATCCGAGGCGATCGGCCTGGCGGTCTCGCTCGAACTCCCGCTGCTCATCGTCGACGTGCAGCGCGGCGGCCCGTCCACCGGCCTGCCCACCAAGACCGAGCAGTCCGACCTCCTGCAGGCCATGTTCGGCCGCAACGGCGAGGCGCCGGTGCCGATCGTGGCGCCGCGCACCGCGGGCGACTGCTTCGACGCGGCCATCGAGGCGGCCCGGATCGCGCTGAAGTACCGCACGCCGGTCTTCCTGCTGTCCGACGGCTACCTGGCCAACGGCTCCGAGCCGTGGCGCATCCCGGCCGTCGACGACCTGCCCGACCTGCGGGTCGAGTTCGCCACCGAGCCGAACCACGAGCTCGAGGACGGCAGCAAGGTCTTCTGGCCGTACAAGCGCGACGAGGAGACCCTCGCGCGCCCGTGGGCGGTGCCCGGCACCGCCGGCCTCGAGCACCGCATCGGCGGCATCGAGAAGGCGGACGGCACCGGCGCGATCAACTACGAGCCGGCCAACCACGACTTCATGGTCCGCATCCGGCAGGCCAAGGTCGACGGCATCGCCAAGGACATCGAGCCGCTGGAGGTCGACGACCCGACCGGCGACGCGAAGGTCCTGGTGGTCGGCTGGGGTTCGACGTACGGCCCGATCGCGGCCGGCGTGCGGCGCGTGCGCGGCCAGGGCGGCAAGGTCGCCCAGGCGCACTTCCGCCACCTGAACCCGTTCCCGGCCAACACCGCCGAGGTGCTCAAGAAGTACGACAAGGTGATCGTCCCCGAGATGAACCTGGGGCAGCTCGCCCTGCTGCTGCGCGGGAAGTACCTCGTCGACGCCATCGCGTACAACCAGGTCCGCGGGCTGCCGTTCAAGGCCGAGGAACTGGCCGGCGTGATCCAGGAGGTCATCGAAAGTGTCTGAGGCAACCGCTTCCGCCAACGGCGCCGCCGGGCCGGGCGCCGGTTTCCCGTCGCTGACCCTGGTCCCCAAGACCGACGCCAAGCAGTCCATGAAGGACTTCAAGTCCGACCAGGAAGTGCGCTGGTGCCCGGGCTGCGGCGACTACGCGATCCTGGCCGCGGTGCAGGGCTTCCTGCCCGAGCTGGGGCTGCGCAAGGAAAACATCGTGTTCATCTCGGGCATCGGCTGCTCCAGCCGCTTCCCGTACTACATGAACACCTTCGGCATGCACTCGATCCACGGGCGCGCGCCGGCCATCGCGACCGGCCTGGCGTCCTCGCGCCAGGACCTGAGCGTGTGGGTGGTCACCGGTGACGGCGACGCGCTGTCGATCGGCGGCAACCACCTGATCCACGCGCTGCGCCGCAACGTCAACCTGAAGATCCTGCTGTTCAACAACCGGATCTACGGGCTGACCAAGGGCCAGTACTCGCCGACCTCGGAGACCGGCAAGGTCACCAAGTCGACGCCGCTCGGCTCGCTGGACCACCCGTTCAACCCGGTCAGCCTGGCGATCGGCGCCGAGGCGACGTTCGTGGCGCGCACCATCGACTCGGACCGCAAGCACCTCACCTCGGTGCTGCGCGAGGCGGCGGCGCACCCGGGCACCGCGCTGGTGGAGATCTACCAGAACTGCAACATCTTCAACGACGGTGCGTTCGACCAGCTCAAGGACCCGGACACGCGCGACGACGTGACCATCCGCCTGGAGCACGGGCAGCCCATCAAGTTCGGCAAGGACCTGCAGTTCGGGGTCGTCCGCGGCGCGGCGGGCTCGCTCGACGTGGCCGAGGTCGCCCAGGTCGGCGAGGACGCCCTCGTCGTGCACGACGCGCATGCCGAGAACCCGGAACTGGCCTTCGCGCTGTCCCGGCTCGGCGACCTGACCAGCAACTACCACACCCCGATCGGCGTGTTCCGCAACGTCGAACGCCCGGTGTACGACACCCTGATGGCCGACCAGCTGGCCGCCGACACCACCGCGCGCGGCACCGGCGACCTCGCATCGCTCATCGCCGGCAACGACACCTGGACCATTGCCTGACGGTCCGCCAGACTGTGCGGCGCAGCGTCGCAGCAATGCACAATGCAGGACGAGGCCCCGGCATCCTTCGCCGGGGCCTCGTCCGTTTTGCTCCCGCTTTCCTCGCGCTTATGCCCGCTTCTGCCCGGCTGCTTTCGCAGCTGCCCGTTTTTCCGGTTCGTCCCCGGGCGGCGACGCGGCTGCCTACGGTGGGTCCATGACCACCGCCCCTGACGCGCGTTCCGCACCACGCCCCCGGGCCGCTGCCGGCCCCGGTCCCGTCGGCGACCCCGCCGCCGCCCGCATCCGGGCCGAGGCGATCCGCCGGTGGGAGGTGCTGGAGGTCCCGCCGGACGGCTACCACGACATCGCGGCGCTGGCCGCGTACCTGTTCGCGGTCCCGTACAGCGTGGTGAGCGTGATCGGCGAGGACAGCATCCGGTTCCCGGGCCGGTACGGCCTGGACCTGACCGGCATCCCGATGGCCGGCGGCCTCTGCCACACCGTGGTGACCACCGGAAAGCCGCGCACCCTGATGGACGCGACGCTCGAGTCGCCGGACTGCCTCAACCCCCTGGTGGCCGGGGAGTTCGGGCTGCGCTACTACCTCGGCGTCCCGCTGCGCACCGCGGACGGCCACGACATCGGGACGCTTGCGGTCTTCGACACCGAGCCGCGCCCGGTGCCCGAGGACCGCCTCGACGTGCTGATCCGGCTGGCCGGGCTGGTGGTCCGCGAGTTCGAGATCCGGCTCGCGGCCCGCGCCGCGGTGGCCCGCGAGGTGGACGAGCGGCTGGCCGCCGAGGGCCGCTTCTCCGACCTGTCCGCGGCGCTCGGCACGCACGGCACCATCGGCCAGGCGATGGGCATCCTCATGGCGCAGCGCCGCCTCGGCTCCGAGGCGGCCTTCGGCCTGCTGCGCAGTGCGTCGCAGAAGAACAACGTCAAACTGGCCGACGTCGCGGCCCGGTTGGTCGCCGACGTGGAGCGCCGCACACGCGGCTGAACCACGGCCCCGGCGGGCGCACGGGTCCCGGCCGGCCGGGCGGCGGACGCGACGGCATGGGCCGCGACGGGACCGGGTGCGAGAGGAACGGGGACAACAGGGACGCAGAAAGGCCGAGTACGGAGCGCAAGTCGTTCACGTCGTTCGAGCTGTTCGAGTGGTTCAAGTAGTTCGAGTGGTCCGAGTGGTTCGAGTCGGTCAAGGATCGTCCGCGCTCACACCACGCCGCGCACGCGCGTGCGCACGACGGTCGCCACCCACTCGCTCAGCAGCAGGTCGAGTTCCGCCCAGACCGCGGCCGGCGGATGCGCCACCGCGGAGTACACGACCAGCGCGAGGCTGAACCGCGGCCGGCGCAGCGCCGCCGCGGCGCACGAGGCCACCCCCCGCGCACGCAGCTCACGGGCCGCCTCGGGCCACCGCGACTCGCTCGCCAGGTCCGGGAGTTGCACGGTCCCGCCGCTGCGCAGCACGGTCGCCACCGGTCCCGGCAGGTCGGCGTCGAACGCCCCCACCGCCTCGCTCAGCACGCCGTTCGTCGAGGCTTCCGCGAGCAGCTCGTCCGCCCGCCAGAACGCCAGGGTGACGTCGCTGGCCCCGGGCAGGCCGCGCATCGCCAACTCCCCCACCGCGGAGAGCAGGTCCGCCGCGTCGAGGGACTGCGGGCGCAACTCGCGGACCGGGTAGGCGATCACCGCGTCCCGGTTCAGGTCGAACGGCCGGGTGTGGAACACGCCGGAAGAGGATGGACCGGAAGAGAAAGAGCCGGAACCGAACGGGTCGGTGGTCATGACCCCGCCTAGGGTGTGGGGGCAGCGTCGGAGGCCGGAGCGACATCACGCGCACGGCTCACCACGACAGGGCTCGACGACGGTCTCCGGATGCGGCTGACTGCCCAACCACTCCAAGCCTACGTGTTCGGAGCCCATCGGGCCCCGGTTGTGGGCGAGTTCGACCGAACAGTGCGCAGGCAGCCGAGACCTGGGCACGGTCAGCAGGTCCGACCGCCCGTTCGGCGGGGGTGCGTCCGGGCATTCGGCACGGCCCGACTGCCCGGCGGTGCGCTCAGCAGGTGACGTCCCGGTCCGCCATCCGGGCCCAGGCCGCGGAGCCGAACACCAGGACGTATGCCGCCTGCAGTTCGAGGTTGCGCAGCACTCCCCCGGTGGCGACCGGTTCGCGCAGCAGGTCGCCGAACGACATCCAGCGGTCCAGGAACAGCCACGGATGCAGCGCGTGGAACTGCGGGATGGAGGACAGGATCGCGGCCACGATGACAAGGCCGACGGTGGTCGCCATCGCGGCGACCGGGACCGTGGTCAGGGTGGACACGAACAGCCCGATCGCGGCGATGCCGAGCAGCGACACCGCGACGCAGAGCGCGATCAGCAGAGCCCGGAGCAGTGCTTCGCCCATGCCGATCGAGTCGCCGTTGAGCAGCGGCACGTCGCCCATCGGGAAGAGCACCGCGCCGACCGCGAGGGCGGAGAGCGCCACGGTGAAGGTGGCCGCGAAGCAGAAGGCCACCAGGCCGGCGAACTTCACCGCCAGCAGCCGGATCCGCCCGGCCGGGGCGACCAGCAGGTAGCGCAGCGTGCCGCCGCTCGCCTCCCCGGCCACCGCGTCGCCGGCGACCACGCCGACCGTCATCGGCAGGAAGAACGGCAGAGTCGCGGCCAGCGAGGCGAAGACGAGGAACAGCCCGTTGTTGGTGACCTGGGAGACGAACTCCAGACCGCCGTCGCCGTTTCCGCCCCCGCCGCCGTCGGTGAAGTAGCGCAGCGCGACGCCGAGGAGGACGGGGACCAGGGCCAGGAAGCCGAGCATCGCGTACGTGCGCGGGCGCCGGAAGACCAGGCGCATCTCGCTGGCGAGCAGGCCGCGGGCACGCGGCAGCGGGAAGGGGGCGGCGGTGGCAGTGACGGTTGTCCCGGTGGTGCCGGTGGTGTCGTAAGCGGCTGAGGCCGAGCCGGCCGCCGGGGCGCCGGGGGACGAGGCGGTCGGGGCGGTCGGAGCGGTCGGAGTGCCCAGGGTGCTCGGGGTGGTCCGGGCCTGCCGGCGGGCCGGGGCGCTCGTGGCCGGATCGGTCCGCGGCAGTGCGCCCGCGCTTTCAGTCCTCGACATCGAAACCCTCTCCCGTCAGTGCCACGAAGGCGTCTTCCAGCGAGCCGCCGGACGTGCCGAACGAGCGGACGCGCACATCGGCCCGTACCAGCGCCGCGCAGGCGGCTTCCGGGGCGAGGTCGCCGAGTTCGGCCTCCACGCCGGTCGGGGTAGTGCGTACCGACGTCGCCTTGAGCTCGGCGAGGACGAGCGCGGCGCGCCCGGCGTCCGGCGTCTCCACGACGAGCCGGCCGCGGACCGCCGACCGCAGGTCGTCCACGGTGCCCTGGGTGACCAGGCGGCCCCGGCTCATCACCGCGGCGTGCGTGCAGACCTGCTCGATCTCGTCGAGCAGGTGCGAGGACAGGAACACGGTGGTGCCGTCCGCGGCCAGGGTGCGGATGAGCGCGCGGATCTCCCGCATGCCCTGCGGGTCCAGGCCGTTGGTCGGCTCGTCGAGCACCAGCAGGTCGCGCGGGCGCAGCAGGGCCGAGGCGATGCCGAGGCGCTGCTTCATGCCGAGCGAGTACGTGCGGGCCTTGCGGCCGCCGACCGCGGCGAGGCCCACCCGGGCGAGCGCGTCGTCGATCCGGGCGGTGCGGGTGGCCGGGTCGGCGGTGCGGTCCGCGGCGTCCAGCCGGGCCAGATTCTCGCGCCCGGTCAGGAAGCCGTAGTGCGCGGGGCCCTCGATCAGCGCGCCGACCCGCGGCAGGACCGCGCCGGCGGCCCCGGGCATGGGGCCGCCGAGCACGGACGCGGTGCCGGAGGTGGGCCGGATCAGGCCCATCAGCATGCGGATGGTGGTGGTCTTGCCGGAGCCGTTCGGGCCCAGGAAGCCGAACACCGAGCCGGCCGGCACCACGAGGTCGAGGCCGTCCACGGCGAGCCGGTCGCGGCCGTACCGCTTGGACAACCCCCGGGTGACGACGACCGGTTCGCGCTGCGGCGGGGCCGGGGCGTCGGGGCGGGCGGTCGTCCCGGCCGCCGTGGACGTGCTCATCGGGCCGCCGTTCCGGTGTCCGCGGCGGCCACGCCCTGCAGGGTCGCGCCGTCGACCGCGCCCGCGAAGACGCGGCCGTCGTCGGTGGCGAGCACGGTCACCAGCCGGGTGGAGAACAGCGTGCCGCTGCCCCACGGGCCGCTGACCGGGGTGCCGGCCTTGCGCAGCAGGTCGGCGACCGCGGACCCGCCTTCCTCGTTCTCCTTGCTCCCCTTCTTGTCGTTCTTGTCGTTCTTGTCGTTCGTGCCGCCGTCGGCGCCGGGCAGGAACGGTGTGCCGGCCGGCAGCGGGATCTCCACGACCGTGTTCCAGCCGGTGCCGTGGATCCGGGGCAGTTTGCCGTCCAGGGCCGCGGTGAGCTTGCCGAAGTCGGGCTTCCCGATGTCCTTGGCGTCGTCTCCCTTGCGGTCGTTGTTCTCGACGACCTTCGCGCCGGAGGGCGGCTTGAAGTCGAACGTGGAGCGGTCGGGGGCCTTGAAGGAGACCTCGGTGAAGCCGACGTCCACCGCGGGCTTGCCGCCCTTGGCGGTGTCGACCACCACGCGCAGCGGCACGCCGGTCTCGCTGTCGACCGAGACCGTCGCGCCGCCGATCAGGCTGCCGGGCTGCCCCGGGGCGATGCGGAGTTCGTAGACGGGACGGCCCGCCACCTTGCCGGTGCCGGCGACGGTGACCGAGGTGCTCGGGCCTACCGCGGCCAGGAGCTGCTTGGCGGCTTCCTGCGGGGTTGCGGCGAGGCCTGCGGTGGACGGGAGGGGGCCGAAGACGCCGTTCCTGGCGGCGTCCGCGGCGCCCTCGGGGAGAGTGGTGTGGGTCGCGGTGTTGCTGCGGCTGTCGTACGTCCACAGGTCGCGGCCGTTGTGCACGATGTTGTATTCGGCCAGGTCGGCCTGGATGCCGATGCGCTGCCGGTCGGGCCCGTCGACCGCGACGCGCAGGGTGTGCGTGCCGGAGAGGAGTGCGTTCGGGCTTGCGTCGCCCTTTCCGGGCAGGGCGGGGAGGCCGAGGTCGGTGGTGATGCGCACCGAACCGGACAGCGCTTCGGGCTTCGCACCGGCGATCTTGGCCACCACCTCCTCGGCGGTCCGGCCGGGCAGGTTCGGATCGGAGTCGTCGGCGAAGGCGTTCGGGCCGTACACGATCGCGCCGGCGGCGAGGGCTGCGACTCCGAGCGGGAGTGCGACCTTGCCGGCGGTGCGGAATGCCACGGACATGGGGGATGTGCCTTTCCCTGGGCGGCCGGCCCCGGCCCGATTGGCCGGGCGGCCGGTGGATCCAGGGGACCATCGGGGGCGGGTGCCGGGCATCGACCGCGAGGCACA
This sequence comes from Yinghuangia soli, assembly GCF_021502675.1. Taxonomy (GTDB): domain Bacteria; phylum Actinomycetota; class Actinomycetes; order Streptomycetales; family Streptomycetaceae; genus Yinghuangia; species Yinghuangia soli. The sequence goes on along the minus strand of NZ_JAKFHA010000035.1, from coordinate 11,255 downwards.
GCGCGGCGTACCTCTTCGGGAGCAGTCGTACGCCCTGCCGACTACCTGACGACTACTCATCCGTCATCCCGTGCAAGGGACATGCATCGGTGCGGTCAGGGGGTGGCGGTGCGTCCCTGCTGCCAGACGCGGGCGGTGCGCGGCGGCAGGACGCGGCCGAACACGTGCCCGGCGAAGTGGCCGCCGGCCAGCAGGGTGTTCTCGTCCTCCAATTCCTTGAGCAGGCGTTCGCGGGTGGCGCGGCCTTCGGCGGGGTCGACGTCGAAGGCGAAGCTCCAGTGCGGTTCGGCGACCTGGACCTGGCAGTGCATGACGTCGCCGAGGACGATCAGGCGGCGCGGGTCGGTGCCGGCCGGGTCGGAGACGACCAGGCTGCGGTGCCCGGGGGTGTGGCCGGGGGTGGGCAGGACCCGTACGCCGGGGGCGAGTTCGGCGTCGTCGGCGGCGAAGGCGATGCGGTCGGCGAGCGGTCCTTGCACGGCGGCGGGGTGCGGGCCGACGAGTTCGTCGGTGCCCGCCCAGTGCCGCCACTCGGCCTCGGCGACCAGGTGCCGGGCGCGGGCGAAGGTGAGGCCGGCGGGGGTGCGGTCCGCGTCGAGGCCGGGGGCCGGGGCGAGGTCGCTGGTCCAGCCGACGTGGTCGTGGTGGAGGTGGGTGTAGAAGACGGTGTCGACGTCGTCCGGGGCGAGGCCTTCGGCGGCGAGGCTCTCCAGCAGGGCGCCGCCCTTGAAGTCGGCCACGCCGGGGACGGCGAAGTCGACGGCGCCGAGGCCGAGATCGACGAGTACCACGCGGTCGTCCGTACGGATGAGGAACGACCCGATGCTGACCGGGAAGCGGCCCGCGGAGTCGAGGTAAGCGGCGTGCGCGGCCCAGCCGTCCGGTGCGCTGGCCGGGAAGAGGACGTCGGGGGCGAGGCGGCCGTGGCCGTCCGGCAGGTAGGTGACCTGCGTGTCGCCGATGCGGACGGTGGCGCGGGAGGCGGCGTCGACCATGGGGGGCTCCTGAGGAGAGGCATGGGGGAACGGGCCGCTGGGGGCGGCGGGTTCCGGTGGGATGCCTCTACCTTCGTCCGGCTGCGGGCGGGCCGGAAGAAGGCACTTTGAAGTGCCTTCGTCCGCCCCGCGAGCCGGTTCAGGGGGACGCGGCCCGGGCGGCGCGGGCCTCTTCGATCTCGTTGATGTGGTGCTCGGTCCAGGTGCGGATCGCCCTGATGGGTTCGCGCAGGCTCTCGCCTAGCGGGGTCAGCGCGTACTCGACCTCGGGCGGCACGGTCGGGTGGACGGTGCGGTCCAGGAAGCCGTCCGCCTCGAGCTGGCGCAGGGTCTGGGTGAGCATCTTCTGCGAGACGCCCTCGATGCGCCGCCGCAGCTGCGCGTGCCGGAGCGGTCCGGCGCCGAGCGCGTCGACGATCAGCACGGTCCATTTGCTCGCGATGTGGTCGAGCACTTGCCGGGTTGCGCACTTGGCCGAGTAGACGTCGGCCGGAAGGCCGGTGGAGGCCACGATGACCACGGCCTCGGCCTGGTCGGAAACCGCTGCTTCGGGTGCCATGCCGCCGACGCTACCCGGCAGGTAGGACATCGAAAGATGAGTCCGGGAAAAACAAGCCCGATAGATATCGTCCCTAACAAAACTATCTGCTAGATTCTCTCTTGTCGGAGGGCAGCGGCGCAGGCCGCGGCCCCGCATCTCGGAGGGGAATCGATGGACCAGCTGGCATCCGCACGTACCGCGTCCCGGACGTATCCGCGCTCGCTCGCACTCGCCCTGCTGTGCCTGGGCATGCTGATGGTGATCCTGGACGGGACGATCGTGACGGTGGCGCTGCCGGCCATCGGCGAAGACCTCGGGTTCTCCGCGGCGAACCTGGCCTGGATCATGAACATCTACATGATCGCCTTCGGCGGCCTGCTGCTCCTGGCCGGACGCCTCGGCGACATCTTCGGCCGCAAGCGGATGTTCCTCGCCGGGCTGGCCGTGTTCACCGTCGCCTCGCTGCTGTGCGGGGTGGCCACGTCCCCCGAGATGCTGCTGATCGCACGCTTCCTGCAGGGTGCGGGCGGCGCGATGGCCTCGGCGGTCAGCCTCGGCATGATCGTCACGCTGTACCCGGAGCCCGCCGAGCAGGGCAAGGCGATCGGCGCGTTCAGCTTCATCGGCGCGGCCGGTGCGTCCATCGGCATGGTGGCCGGCGGCGTCGTGACCGAGCTCGCGAACTGGCACTGGATCTTCCTGGTCAACCTGCCCATCGGCATCGTCGCGCTCGCCCTCTCGGCCCGTGTCCTGACCCCCGACACCCCGACCGGTCCGCGCGGCAAGGCCGACGTCATCGGCGCCACGCTGGTCACCGCGGGTCTGATGCTGCTGGTCTTCGGCGTCGTCGAGGCGGAGAAGTACGGCTGGGCGTCGGCTCGTACGTGGGGTGTGATCGTCGGCGCCTTCGCGCTGATCGCCGGGTTCGCGGTCCGCCAGGCCAAGGCGTCCACCCCGCTCCTCCCGCTCCGCGTCTTCCGCTCCCGCAACGTCTCCGGCGCGAACCTCGTCCAGATCCTCACCATCGCCGCGATGTTCGGCTTCCAGGTCCTCGTCGTCCTCTACATGCAGCACGTGCTGGGCTACGGCGCGGCCAAGACCGGCTGGGCGATGCTGCCCACCGCGGTCGCCATCGGCGCCGTCTCGCTGGGCCTCTCCGCAAAGCTGATCGGCCGCTTCGGCGCCCGCAACGTCCTGGTCGCCGGCCTGCTGATCCTCACCGCCGGCATGCTCTACCTGGCCCGCATCCCGGTGCAGGGCTCGTACCTGGTCGACCTCCTCCCGGTGTTCGCCCTGATCGGCGGCGGCGGCCTCGTCCTCCCCGGCCTGGCCACGCTGGCCATGTCGGACGCCCGCCCCGAGGAAGCCGGCGTCGTCTCGGGCCTCTTCAACACCACCCAGCAGATCGGCGCGGCCCTGGGCGTGGCGCTCCTCAACACCCTGTCCACCTCCCGCGCCGAGGACCTCCTCGCCGACGGCAAGGACACGGCGACGGCCCTGACCGGCGGCTACCACCTCGCCTTCGGCGTCGGCACGGCCCTGCTGGCCGCGGCGACCATCCTGAGCCTGGTCATCCTGCGCACCCCGAAGGCCGCCGGCTCGGGCGAGATCGCCTCCTCGGACGGCACCCCGGCGGACACTGCCGCCGCCCAGCCCCTGGTGCACATCTGACCCCGCCCCTCCCCCCCCACCACGGCCGGCCCGGCCCCCCGGGCCGGCCTTCGGTGTTCCTCAGGCGTCCCGGTCGGCATCACCCTGCGGCTCCGCGTCACGACCGCATCACGTCGGCGGTGGCGGCCGCCACCGCTGGTCAGGCTGGAACGGAGCAGGGCAACGACACAAAGACGGGGGTCCGGATGCCCATGCAGGAGTGGCCCGAAGGACCGTACGCCGATCCGGAGAAGGCCCGCGAGCGGTACCGGCAGGACCTCGCCCAGGACCGCGCGGCCCTCCGGGAAGTCCTGCGCGCCGACAACAAGGACGCTCATCTCGGCGTGGTGATCGTGCTGATCGCGGCCGGGATGGCCGCGTGGATCGGCGGACCGGTGGTCGCGGCGTCCATCGGGGCGGCGTTCGCAGGACTGTACGTGCTGACACTCGCGGTAATGCTGCTGCGCGGGATCCGCGGCGGTGACGCCTTCGGCCGCTCTTACCGCTTCACGTTCGGCTGGAGCCAGTGGTTCTGAGGTGCCCCGCCGCCCGGCACCCCATTTGCCGACGCTCCCGGCCTCGGCGGATCATCAGATGCCTATGAACACACGCATCGCATGGACCGTCCGCCCCAAGACCGACGCCGACAGGGCCGCGGTCCACGCCGTCAACGCCGCCGCGTTCGAGACCCCCGCCGAGGCCGAACTCGTCGACGCGCTGCGCACGGACGAGGGATGGATCCCCGGGCTGTCGTACGTCGCGACCACCCCGGACGGCACGGTCGCCGGGTACGTCCTGCTGACCCGCTGCCACATCGGCGAGACCCCCGCGCTGTGCCTGGCCCCGGTCGCCGTCCTCCCGGAGTACCAAAAGTCCGGCGCGGGCGCCGCCGTCATCGACGCCGTACTCGCCCGGGCCCGCGAGATGGGCGAAAGCGCCATCACCGTCCTCGGCCACCCGGACTACTACCCGCGCTTCGGGTTCCAGCGGGCCTCTTCGTTCGGCATCCACGCCCCGGTGGAGGTCCCGGACGAGGCCATGATGGCGATGTCCCTGGACGGCGCCCCACTCCCGAGCGGCACGATCCGCTACGCGGCAGCCTTCGGCATCTGACCGGGCGTCCGGACGCTTCCTCTGTGTCGCCGCCCACTCCGGGCGGCGGCACGGCTGTTTGTCCTACGCTCCCAGCGCGTCGCGCAGGGCTGCGACCACGACCTCGTCGGGGTGGCGCGTCCGGGCTGCTGCCTCGGCGTACGCCAGCGTGTCGGCGAAGTCCTCCGGTGCGGCGGCGTGCAGTTGCGCGGCTATCCAGCGCCCGAGTGCGGACGGGTCGTCCGGCACCGCGGCAGCCAGTTCTGCGGGGGCCTCGGGCGCGGCTGGTGCGGCAGGCGCCGCGGGGTGCCGGATCCGCCGCAAGAAGCGGGGCATCGCGATGGCCGGTTTGCGGGGCCCGGGTGCGGCGGCGTCGGCCGGCGGCTCAGACGTCGGCTCCGGCGCATCGTCCGGCTCGTCCCAGCCGGACGCGTCCGGCTCGGTCCCCTCCGATGCGTACCGGCCGACCGGCAAGCGCACTTTGTGCGGATGCACGCAGACGCCCACGCCGGTCTCTGCGTCCAGCCGCAGCGCCCGTTCGGGGTTCCAGGGCCAGGCCCGCGGATCCGGCCGCTCCGCCACGTCGAACTCGCCCAGCCCGAACTGCAGCGACGGGCAGTAGGTGCACACGTCGTCCGCGATCCACGGCGGAGTGGCGCGACGCTCGAGGGACATGCCGACGAGCCTAGAGCGCGCACTCCGCTCGACAGTCGCCCGTCGGCCTGCTCGCACCGCTCAGCCGGGCTTACATCTCCGCTGCGGTCACGGTCGGTCAGGGACGGCGCGCCGGATCAGACACAGTTGTCCGATCTCCGCGACGTTCTTCATGAGCTCGACGTTCACCCAGGCCGCGGTGTCCGCGACCGTGAACGAGGACCCTTCGCCCCAGGGGACGACAGACAGCGCGTCCAGCCGGGCGTCGTCCAAGTCCTCCAGCAGCCGCAGCCATTCCGTACGGTGCTCCCGCAGACGAGCGACCACGGCAGCAGCATCCCGCTGGGGTTGAACGTCTGCCCGCGCCCGAAGAGTTCGCCCCTGGACGCCGTCGATCGCGGTCCCCCACCACCAGTCGACGTGCCAGCACAGCCAGGCCACCGTCGGCACCGGCACGGGATCGGGCTCCGAGTCCGCCCAGTCGACCACCCACGCACCGGCATCCGTCTCCCGAATGCTCCAGTGCACTGCAGCCGCCGGCCACAGGTAGTCGGCGTCCGCCAGACGTTCCAAGTGATACTCGAACAGCGCCCAGGTGACCTCGAACTGCCCGCGCAGCAAGGCGCCTCGCACAGTGATCATCCTCAGAGACTCCCAGACGCCGCCGAGCTCGACCTCTGCTTTTCGCGCCGCGGCCCGCCAATCTCCAGCGCTGATCAGCGACGCTTCCGTAGTCTCGCTCAGTACTGCCGTTCGACTAGGTTCCGCCGCAATTCAGCAGGGCCGGCAACTCGTCAAGGCTGTCTACCTGCCAGTCCGCTTCCGCGGCCTCGGGTGCTGCTGCCCACAGATAACCCCATGGACCACGCCGCACATGCGCCGTCCGCAGTCCGGCTGCGCGGGCCGGAACTATGTCGTTGAACGGATGGTCGCCGACGTACACGATCTCGTCCCGGTGCCCAGGAGCGAATGCCGCAACCTGCTCGAAGAACTCCGGCCGCGGCTTCGCCACTCCCCACTCACCGGACGTGGCGATGGCGTCCACGGGCAGGTGCAGTGCCCGCAGCAGTTCAGCGGCACGCGCCGTTTGATTGCCTGCGATCCCGACCCACACACCGGCGCCGCGCAGCGCGTGCAACGTCGGCCGCACATCAGGGTAGAGGTCGCTGTCGCCAAGTTCTTCACCACAGCCGGCAGCCTCGCGAAGGGCGTACTCGGCGCCGACATTCAGCCCGGGGCGGATGAGCCGCAACGCCTCGGCGTTGTCGTGACCGCGGGCAACTACAGCACCGACGAGAGCGGTGAGGGTCGATCCGGGGACGCCGAGCCAATCGGCCCAGCCTTGCCAGAACCTGCTGTCACACGTCAGGGTCTCGCCGACATCGAAGACCACGGACCTGATCACCGAAGCAGCCTAGCCGCGAAAGTCCCCCCGAGACGCGCGACAGCAATCCCGCATGGCGGCCGACGACGCCCATTGCTTGGTGGCCGTCCATCGGGCCGCCTGCGCCGGCAGCTCTTGGGCACGCCGGGGGACCACCAGGAGCTGTGTCGCACGGATCCGTGGCGCGGCGAACGGCGGATACCAGAGGCATGGCGCCGCGCCGAGTAGCCTGCTGGACATGGAGTTCCGCGAGTTCGGTGATCGCCGGTCCGTGCAGCGCCCGAACCTCGAGGCGGTCGATCTCGAGGAACATCCCGGTCTCTTCAAAGGCTTCGTCGACCTCGCCACCGTGGTGGTAGCCGGCGGCGACCACAGAGGTATCCAGTCCGAGGGAAAGATTGCGTACGCCTCGCTCACCGACGTCGGACTGAGCGAGACACACATCCAGCCCCTGCAACTGGCGGACGTCGCCATGGTGCACTGCGACCTGTCGAACGCACGGTGGCATGACGTCGAGATGGCCCGGGCCGAATTGGACGGTTGCCGTGCTGTCGGGATGGACCTGGAAGGCAAGTTCGACGACCTGTACGCCGTGGACACACGCTTCGACCTGATGTCGCTGCAGCGGAAGCGGGGCCGCGCATGGACGGTCTTCGAGCGGTGCTCGTTCAAGGACGCGGTGCTGGGCGGCTCATTCGATCAGGTGATCTTCCGCGACTGCGACCTGTCGGGCGCGGAGTTCGAGGCGACTTCGGCTCGGGGCGCTGATGTGCGTGGATCTCGACTCGACGGCGTACGCGGCTTGATGACGCTGCGCGGGGCCACGCTGGACGCGGACCAGGCTCGTGAGGTGGCGGAGCAACTCGCGGCGGAAGCAGGCTTCGTCGTCGCCCCCTGATCCGCCACCCGAGCGAGTCCGACTACTTGCTCCAGTTGTCCCAAGTCGGGCGGTTGTCGAACCGCTGCCCCTGGTTGTCCCAGGTAGGTCGGCTGTCGAAGCCAGCCAACGGAACAGCGACGCGTGAAGCGTCGACGAGCACTTGCCAGGCCACCCGTTCGGCGGCAATGCGGTCAATGAGCGTGGGCATGGCGCATGACTCCTTCTACGAGGGCGATTTTCGAGCCGGTGCAGTATCGAGTGCGGGTGCCGTCGAGACGGCCTCCGTGCTCGAAGTACTTGTTCGCAGGGTGGCCTCCGCCGCAGAACGCGTAGTACGGGCACGTGGCCCGGCAGTCGTCGACACCAGCGAGAAACTCCGGCAGCCAGGCCGTCCGATTCGCGGCTTCGGCAAGAAGCACCTCCAGTGAGACTTGGAGGACGTTGCCGGTTGCCAGGGTCCCGAATCGCGCATCGTCGAATCCGGCGAGCTCAGGGGATATCAGCACCACCGAGCCGTCGTAGGCAACCGTAGGCAGCGGGTCCAAGCGCTCGGCGCCGTCAGGTCGCTCACCTGCCAGAACGGCGTCGGCGAAAGACAGGACGCGGTCAAGCTCGCGTACCCGCATGCGGCCGTCGTGCCGCCACGCGTCCGCCATGGCTTCCCAGAATGCGGTGACCGTCTCGGTGTCCCGCTCGCTGCTGCGAGTGTTGGTCCCCTCCTGTTCCTCGATGTTGATGCCTGCCACATCGCTTCCGAGGTCCGCAAGGAAGCCGTACAGCTCCTGCGCGACATCCGGCGACGGATCGGTGACTACGGCGATGACCGAGAACGGGATCCGATGATGACGCAATCGGCCGATGCCGCGCATGATTCGGTCGAACGCCGGGCTGCCGGAACGCGTGACCCTCTCGGCGTTCATCACCTCGGTGCCGTCGATGCTCACGCCGACACGCATGCGGTGATCTTGAAAGAATCGACACCATGCGTCGTCGATCAAGGTGGCATTGGTCTGCAGGCTGTGAGTGACACCCTCGAAGGGGTTCATCAACGCAGCCAAGTAGTCACGGCCGGCGGCCAGCGGTTCGCCGCCGTGCCAGACGACCTCGAATCCGGGACGAGCAGCAGCCCAGCGGTTCACGCTCGTTGCGGTGCTCTGCGCGACAGGCAGCGACATCAGATGGTTGGTCTTGCGGAACGGCAGGTAGCAGTATCTGCAGTCGAGGTTGCACAAGGTGGTGGGCTGCAGGATCACCGAGTTCGGTACGGCGGAGAGTCGGGCGACCGACGGGATCGTCGGTCGGGACGTCGCGGCAGAAGGAACCGTCGCCGCGAGGGCAGCATCTGTGTCGGCTGCCGGCAGAGGGATGTTCATGGCCTGATCACCCGATGGAGTTCGGTGGCCAGGACCGTCCACTCTGTTCCTCCGCGCTCCGGGCGCAGATACAGAGTGGGCCGGCCGTGGGGCGGGTCCAGGAGATCCATGACGCGCTGGCGACCGTAGATCGTGTTCAGGATGCAGCCGATCGGCGGCGACAGGTTCGCTGCTGAAGCGGCCCAGTCGCCGCCCACCTCGGGTCGCAGGTGGTACAAGTCCGCGCCCGTGTCCTCAGGGATGGCGATCACTACGCCGATGCGTTGGAGGGCAGTGTCATACGCAAGGTCGCCCCGCCGAGGGAGCCACGTTGCCACCTGCTGCGAGTCGGCTTCGGTTGCCGGTTCGGTGAGCGTCCGTCGTTCTTCCGTCATGCAACGCACGGTAATCATTCGATCACATGCAATATGAGTCAGGGGAATAACGCCTGGTCGTCCAGATGAAATCGGCTCGACATACCCCGGAGGCGCTCGCGGGTGGAGGCGCGTTCGGCGTAGACGATCTGCCGAAGCGTCGCCCGGGCAAGGGGATGGTTACGTACCAACTGCGGTGCAAGTCGCTCGGCTTGCTCCAGCTCGGTCAGTGCCTGGGGACGATTGCCGTCCCAGAGCCAGGCGCGGGCCAGATCCATGTGGTGGTGCCCGCGGCGGGAATTCGGCAGCATCGCGAGGTGCTGCGGATCGGCGCGTTGATTCAGGTCCAGCGCCCTTGCCTGATTGCTGAGTTCCAAGGCAATGCTGATCTCGTGAATCTGCACGTTGCCGGTCGAGAACGTCAGCGAGTGCCGGTCGTAGACGGGTGGACCGTCATACGCGTCTGCCCTCATGCTGGCGTCGCGGGCATGCCCAAGCCGTTCGTCGGCTTCGCGAGAGTTGCCTTTGCGCGCTTGTGACACTGCGGCACGCAACTGCAGTGTCCCCCACACCCGTAGTGCCAGTAGATCGCCTTGTGTGTAGTCCTGCTCGATGCCGTGCAGCGCCTTGTCCGCGAGAGCAATGGCGTCGTCCCAATCGGCCGTGGCCCACATGTCCCACACGCGCATCCAGTCGGCCACGGCCGGCAGCAGCGGATCACCGGACAGGCGCGCGGACCACGCGGCGCGCTCGCAGGCCATCGCGACCAGCTCCGGATGCCCCAGGGCGTGCGCGGCAGTGTGTGCGAACTTGCAGCACACCGCGTAGACGGCGAAAGCTTCTTCGCGTTCGTGACCCGCAGAGACTTCGGCCAGGGCACGAGCCTCACGGATCAGGTCCGGGAGGCTCTTGATGATGGCCACGTTAGCCGCCGCATCCCGTAGGCGGTGCAGCCGCAGCAGCTCGTGCCACAGACCCGCCGATGATCGCGGCGTACCGTCGAATACCGGGGCCAGATCGTACCGGCGAAGTTCGCGCAGGATCGATGCCGCTGCGGCGTGCCACTGATTGTCGGACGGTGAGCCTGCGTACGGCCGCTCGATGAGGGTGTTCGGGTGGCAATGCAGCGCCGCGGCAATCTGGTTGATCAACGCCGCCCGGTCCAGTTCCAGGTGCCCCTTCTCCACCTTGGACAACCAGCCCTGGGACTTGCCGACGGCGGCAGCAAGATCGGCCTGCGTCATCCCGAGGCGCAGGCGCTGCCTACGGATGCGGCGGCCGATCGCCTCTTGCTCCTCGATCTCGTACGGCATGACAGCGCTCCGTTCCGATCGCATGGCCCTACCGCGAAGGTACTCGTTCACACCCGTCTGCCCCACTACGCAGCCGCAGATGAAGAATCCGCCGTCAGATCGAAGGATGTTCGTCCCCAAGGGTCTTCGCCACGGGCTGGTCGGGTTTCTCCAAGACAGCGGCGGTTGTGCTTGGGAGCGTCGGGGCGGCCACGGCGGTTCGCGCGTGGCTCCGTCCATCGCTTCGGGGGTAGCCCAGCATGCCGAAGATCACCGCCAAGGTGACCATGGTTCTTTCCTCGACCGCCCTGGCCTTCGCCGGGCTTACCGCCGCTGCGCCTGCGGCAAGCGCCGAGTCGCTGTGCAACTACATCAGCGACTCCGCGCGCCCGACCGTCTACGTCAACCAGGACGGCACAGCCACGAAGCAGGTTCAGTGCCTCATCAACTGGTACAGCGGCTACCCGCCGATCATCGCGGTGGACGGTGACTACGGCCCCGCGACGTACACCGCGATCAAGTGGGTTCAGAACTGCCACAACCTCGTCGACGACGGCATCGTGGGCAACCAGACCTGGGCGAAGCTCTACAGCCCGTGGGCCCGCTGTGCCAGCTCCTGACCGTTCGTCTCGTACCTACGTTCAAGACTCAGGCCAGACCGTTCGGGGTGTTCCTCGCGCGGCCGCCCCACCGGGCGGCCGCGCAACCTTCGGACTCTCTTGCTCACCAGTGAACGGACCTACCGCGTACGCGAGGTGCCCTGGTCGGTGCTCCCGCGTTTCGCGGGCGCACCGACACCTCCGTACCGCAGTCCCGTATAGCCGAAGACGAACTCACCGACTCGGCAGGACCGCGGGGTTGTACGGCGCCGTCGCCCGACCGGGCGGCGGCGCAACCTCCCCCACCACCGCTTCGGCGAGAGCAGCCTCGTCCGTGAATGCCGGCTACGGGGTGCGCCGACCGATGCGTCGGCATCGCCGCCTGCCGTCGAGTGCGGCGCCAAAGCAAGCCTGAGAGCGCCACCTCGGGGTTTCCCTGACG
>NZ_JAKFHA010000034.1 GCF_021502675.1 Yinghuangia soli | reverse complement strand
GCGGCCGCCCCTTCGGCGGCCGCGGCAACCACGGCTCCATCAACGCCCACTCTTCGTCGCTCAGTTCATAACGCCGGATCACAAACCACATGATCCCGCGTCAGCGATTTGAAGACAGGACCTAGGCCTGTCCATCAGCCGCGAGATCACCCACCTGCTGGGCGGCGCCGTCATCGCGGACAGCACCCTGGGCGGCGGCAGCACCTTCACGCTCTACCTGCCCGCCACACCCGGCGGCACCTCCGACCACACCGCCGATACCGCCGACAGCGGCGCCGCCTCCGCCGCGGAGCACACGGAACAACGCCCTGACCCGCGGACCCGGCGCCTCCTCGTGCTGGAGAACAACCCCCGAGGACTGCTGACCCTGGTCGCCGAGACCGCCACCGCCGACCTCGCGGCCGGCTCCGCCCGGCAGCACCCGCAGGAACCGCTCGACGCCGCAGTCGCCACCGCCGTCGACATGCCCGGCGCGCTCGCCGCACTGGCCGCCGACCCGGTCCACTGCATCGTGCTCGACCTGGACCTGCCCGACCACACGGCCGTCCGCTTCCTGGACGCGCTCGCCGCCGACCCTGCCTGCGCCCGCATCCCCGTCCTCGCCCACCGCGGCCGCCGGCTCCCCGACCTCGCGGACGAACAGCTGCGCCGACGCGCCGACCACCGGCCCATCGAGATCCTGGCCGGCCTCGACGAACTCCGCGAGCGCATCACCCTGCACCTGACCGCCGACCAGCCCGGCGACGTCCTGCCCCTGACCCGGCCCCCGCAGCCCGACACCGCGCCGCCGCTCGACGACGATCTGGCCGGCCGCACCGTCCTCGTGGTCGACGACGACGCCCGCAACCTCTACGCCCTCAGCGGCATCCTCGAACTGCACGGCATCACGGTCCTGCACGCCGCAAACGGCCGCGAGGGCATCGAGGCCCTCGCCCGCGACCCGCGCATCGACCTCGTCCTCATGGACGTGATGATGCCCGAGATGGACGGCTACGCTGCCACCGAGGAGATCCGCAGCAACCCCGCCTACCGCGACCTTCCCGTCATCGCCGTCACCGCCAAAGCCATGCCCGGCGACCGCGAGAAGAGCCTCGCCTCCGGTGCCAGCGCACACGTCACCAAACCGGTCGACGCCGACGACCTCATCGCCTGCATCCGCCAGTGGCTGGCCACCTGACCGCCGACCGCGAACCGGCCCCACCCCCCGACGCGCCCGAACCCCAGGAGCCGGCAGCACCGTGACCAGCCCCAGCCCTTCTGCCGACCTGCCGGGCGAAGCCGCCCCGGACACCGGCACCCCGAGACAGGCCGCCCCGGACGCCGGCACCCCGAGACAGGCCGTCCGGGACGCCGGTACCGGTACCGGTACGCCGAGCCTGGCCGCCACCGTCGACCGGCTCCGGCGCCGGCTCGACGACGTCCAGGCGGCCGCCGCCGACCGTGCACTGCTCGACATCGCCACCGGCGTCCTCACCGAACGCCTGCGCTGCGCCCCCGCGCAGGCGCGCGCCCAACTGACCGAACTCGCCGCCCGCGCGGGCGTTCCCGTGCACGAACTCGCCGCCGACATCATCGGCCAAGGCGCCCGCGACCTCATCGCCCACGTCGCCACCGGGGACATAGACGGACCGCACCGCGCGGACGACGAGGAGGACGAAGCCGAGGGCGACACGAACCGCGTGCCGGACGGGGAAGCCGACCCCTACCCCGACGAGCATCCGGCGAAGGCCGACCCGCACCACACCGAGCATCCCTCGGAGGCCGTGCGCCTGCGCCGCGCAGAGACCACTGTCCACGGTGCCGACGCGCACGCCGCCGCACGCTCGTTCCTCGACCACGCGTTGGCTCCGCTCGGCGCCACAGCCGTACTGCTGTGGGCCCTGACCGACGACGGTTCCCTCTCCCTCCGCGGCCACGCCGGCCTGGCCCCCTACGAAGCCGCACGCTGGCACCACGTCCCACCCGGCGTCGCCACGGCGGCCCGGCGCGCCCTCGAAGCCGCCGCTGCCGTGTGGATCCCCTCCATCTCCGACCACAGCCTCGCCTCGCCCGGGGTCTCCGGGTATCCCGGCGCGCGGGCCGCACTACCGGCCGCGTTGGGCGGCCGCACCCACGGCGTCCTCGAAATCTGCTGGCCGCACGCGCTCCTAGAGCAACCACCGCGCTCACAAGGGCAGTTCAGGGCCCTTGCCGAGCTGGCCGCACACGCACTGCGCACCGACCCCGAAGACCGTACCGACGCCGACGCCCATGCGGCGCACACCCCGGGTGCCGCACAGCTCATGCGGTTCGCGGACGGCCTGCACGACCCCGCGCTGGTCCTCGAACCGAACCGGGCCGCGGACGGATCCCTCCTCGACTTCCGGATCACGCACGCCAACGTGCCCTTCACCGAGTCCGCAGAGCTCGGGCGGCCGCGCATCACCGGCAGCCTCCTGCTCGAGGCCTTCCCCTCGGCAGCCGAGCCCGGAGGACTGGCCGGTCACGCCGCCCGCGTCCACGCCACCGGAGAACCGTACGTCCGCACCCAGCCTCCCTCACCCGAAGCGTCCGTCCAGCCCGCCGACTTCGGGATCACCAGATGGGGAGACGCACTCCTCGTCACTTGGCGTCCGGCAGACCTGGCCGAGCACCGCACCGAACTGCTCCGGCACGCCGAACACCTCGGCCGCATCGGCATCTTCGAGGAAGACGCGCGCACAGGCGAGACGACCTGGAACGCGCAGATGTTCCAACTGCACGGCCTCCCCGACACCGCAGCGCCCATCGCCTTGGCAGACCTGGCCGCCCACGCCCACCCCGACGACGCCGTCGCCATCGGACGCTTCACCCGCGCGGTACTGCACTACCACCGACCCGCCGCCACCGCTTTCCGACTGCGCGGCTCCGACGCCGCCGGCACCGCCCGCCAACTGCGCGTCGTCGCCGAACCGATGCTGGGCCCCGACGGCAGACTGCTCGCCGTGCGCGGCGTCCAGCAGGACATCTCCACGCAGCACTGGACCGAAGTCGCGCTCGCCGCCACCCGCGACCGCCTCCACCTCACCGAGCAGCAGGCGGCCGAACGCAACCGCCTGACCTGGCAGTTGCAGCACGCCATCATGCCGCCCGAGACCACTCCCCTGGACACCCCCGGTCTGGAGGTCGCGGTCCGCTACCGGCCCGCCGCATCCGACGCCGCGGTCGGCGGCGACTGGTACGACGCCGTCGTCCTGCCCGGCAAGCAGATCCTCGTCTGCGTCGGCGACGTCGCCGGCCACGGCATCGGCGCCGCCACCAGCATGGTCGTCCTCCGCAACGCGCTACGCGGCCTGGCCTTCACCGGCGCAGGCCCCGGCCGGCTCATCGGCTGGCTCAACGCGGTCGTCCACGCCCTCCCCGGCCAGGTCACCGCCACCGTCGTCTGCGGCCTCTACGACCCGGAGACCCGCGACTTCCGCTGGGCCCGAGCCGGCCACCTCCCGCCCATCCTCGTCCGAGGCGGCGAGGCCGGCGCACTGCCGATGCCGGACGGCATCCTTCTTGGCGCCCTCTCCGACGCCACGTACGCCGAGCACCACGTCCACCTCGAACCCGACGACATTCTCCTGATGTACACCGACGGCCTCATCGAACGCCGCGGCCGCCCCCTCCACGAAACCCAGGCCCGCCTCCTCGCCAACGCCCGCCACCCCGCCCCCACCCTCGACGACCGCCTGGCCCACCTCCTCACCCACAGCAACGCCGACACCGACGACGACACCTGCATCGTCGCCATCCGCGCCACCTGACCCCGGGTCGCAAGGACTGATCCGCGGCTTCAGGTCTGACCGTCGGCCAACGGGATGACCCGGCGCGCCGCGTCGCGAAGCCGGGTGCCGTCGAGGAGGACGTGCGCATCCGGGACCGAGCGCGCTGCCCAGCGGTAGTGGACGTGCAGGTCGTGGCCCTCGCCCGCGTACGGGGTCGTCAGCGAAAACGCTTAGACGCCACCGCCCTTGGCCGCACCCATGGGGCCGGTCGTCAACTCTCCGGCGTGGGCCGCGCAGTCGTCGTCCGCGCCGGGGGCGAGCCGGAACACGCGGACGGAAGGGTGCCCGAAGGTCTGCCACTCTGCTTCCCAGCGCAGCATCGCCTCGCGGGTCAGGTGGCGCGGCTCGCGGTAGTACGTGCGCAGCTCGCAGACGATTCCCGTGCGGACGGATCCATCGGGACTCCTCCGGTGACTCGTGCCGTGGGCGGAATTCGGATGGCCGGCGTCCGCGGCGGGAAATGTGGATCACCGGAACGGATCTTCGGCGTCCGCCGCAGAGTCACTCCGCGAAGTCGTGGGTCATCCACACCATTCCGCTCTTGTCCACCAGTACGGCGATCCCGATGCGGGTGAAGCCCGCGTCGAGAAAGCCCGCCCGGGCCGGGTTCGGCGTCATGTCGGCTTCGGCGCGGACCATGCCGAGGGCCAGACTCGCGGTCGTCCGGGAGCCGGTGGCCGGGCCGTCGGAGAAGTTGCACTCGCCGACGCGCGCCCACTTCACGCCGGCCGCGGTCACCCGGGCAGCGAGGTTCGGCTCGTTGCCGCACTGCGATTGCTTGCCGCAGCCGGCGGCCACCAGGCGGACGTGGGCCAGCGCCGTGCCGTCCAAAGCGGCAACGCGCGTCAGCGGCGCCAGACCCCGGCCGGCCCGAAGGCGGTTGATGGACGCGAGCACCTGGTCACCGACGTCGGACGGGGCGGGGACTGCACGGGAGGTGGTGGGCGCGGGTGTGGGACGACCACCCGTGGCCGGGACGGTGGCCGGCACGGCAGTCGGGCTCGCGACCGGGACAGTAGCCGGGTTCGCCACCGGAATGACGGGCGGGTCCGCGACCAGAGCGGTGGGCAGGGCAGTCGTCGGGCCGCCGGTCGCCACCCCTTCGCCGGGCGGGCCGACGGGCCCGACGACCCGGGCGGGTGGCCGCGCCGGTGTCCGGTTCTCGACGACGGCGATGATCGCGCCGCCGACCGCGACCACCGCGGCGAGCATTCCTGCCGCCTTGAGCAGGACGCTGTGCTTTGCGGTGGCCGCGGCGGGCACGCCGCTCTTCGCCGCCACGCCCGTCGCGTACGCGGCCGAATGGCCCACCGCGCTCCCGCCGTAGCCGTCGAGCAGTGCCGCCACAGCGGTGCCGAGCCCGACCGGAATCGGGACCAACGACAGGTAGGCCAGCAGCCGTTCGGCCGGAATCGCGCTCTCGTCGACGACTTCGCAGCGCGCGCAGTCGCGCATGTGCCGGGCGAAGCGCTTCCGCCACAGCGGATCCGGACGCCCGTGCCAGCGGAGGGCCGCATCGGCGAGTTCGGGGCAGCGCGGCACCGCATCCAGGGCACGGACGATGGCCCGCGACAGTTCCAGTTGCGCCTTCATCCGGGCCACGCGGACCGTCACCACGTGCGCATCGGTTTCCAGCGCATCGGCCAGTTCGGTCCGGGTCAGCTGCCCGGCCGCGACCAACCACCACAGCGACAGCAGGTGCCGGTCGTCGTCGCCGAGCCAGGCCGTGGCCCTGGCCACCTCGCGGCGCTGTCCGGACAGGCCGAGTTCCAGGATCGTCAGATCGGCGAAGTCGGCCCCGGGGTCGGCGACGTCGAGGGCCGTCTCCAGGGGGACCGGGCTCACGTTGCGCTGCCGGCCGTGGTGCCGCACCTGGTTCATGGCCACCGCCACCAGCCAGCTGCGGAACGAGCCCGGGTCGCGCAGGCCCGGCAGGCCGCGGACGACGCCGAGCATGGTCTCCTGCACCACGTCGTCGACGTCGCTGCCGCCGCGCAGCGCCCGGCCCACGATGTTGTAGACCAGCGGGAGGTAGTCGCCGACGAGCCGGTCGAGCGCCTCCCGGTCGCCATCGCGGGCCGCCGCTATCAGGCGTTCGTCGGTGAGTTGTTCCACCGCACCCGACCCGAACATGCCGCCGAGCCCGGCTCCGGGCCACAGGTCTCCTGTACCGGTCGGAGGCGTCCGCACCGTCTTCATCAAACCCCCCACCGCTGCTGCATGTCCCGTGAATGACCAAGGTTCGGCTTCGCGATCAAGTCTGCACTCTTCATCCGAGGGCGAGTCCGCCCGTCCGGCCGCTACGAGATTTTCAGTGACACGGGACGTTGGCTCACCGGCGGCAGGCACACCGACTTGCTGCACGCGGCGTAGCCGATCAACAGTGTCGCCTCACCGGGCCCGGCGACGGTGACCGGGAGGTCGACCGTCACGGGACCGTCCGGATACACGGGCAGCGTCAGGCCGGTTCCCTCCAGTTCCAGGGTGATCGCTGCCGATTCCGCGGTCAGGGGGCCCGCCGCGGCCAGCACGCCGCGAACCGTCAGGGAGACCGGTCGGCCGATGCCCTCGATGCCGCCGGCCGGCAGGTCGATGCTGTACAGGTGGAACCCGGCCCGTTCCGGCGTCAGCGTGGCGACGAGAGTGGCGCGCGTCGCGGCGCGGTCCTTGAGGCCGATGGTGACGGTCACGCCCTGATCGGAGAACTGGGCCAGGGGCAGTGTCCCGGCCTTTCCTGCGCCGGATGCGTCCGAGCCGGCCGTGGTCGCAGCCGGGGCGGCGGACGTGCCGGCCGCGGCAGGTGTCGCCCCGCCGGCTGCCGCAGTCGGCTGCACGGTGGGTTGCGGTGTCTCCGCCGGGGCGCAGCTGGTGACGATGACGGCGAGTACGCCGGCGGCCACCGCTGAAAACGCTCTGCGCATCAGGTCGCTCCTAGATGGGGGTTCCGTTCACCTGGGAGTTGCAGGGCCGCTGCCGGGGTCACAGTTTTTTGCCGATCCGAAAAAACTGTGATGTCGGCTGCCGTGGCTCATCTCCCCTTGCCAGAGACACCCGGTCTCCACGTCAGGACAGGAGTCACACCTTGCGGAAAGCACTAGCGGCCCTCGCGATCAGCACGCTTGTTGCCGCGCTCTCCGGCTGCGGCGCCTCCGACGCACCGCAGTCGGCCTCGGCGCCGACCTCGGCGCCGGTATTGGCGCCGGTATTGGCGCCGGCCGCGTCGGCCGGTGTGCCGAACACCGCTCCCCCGACCCTCGCCTCCGTGGCACCCTCGCCCTCGGACCTGCCGTCCGCGACGGGCGCGCCGTCCTCGGCCCCGCCGAGCAAGGGTCCGACCGCGACGCGCAAGCCCTCGGCCACGACCGGCAGTTCCAAGAAGCCCGCCGCGACTTCGGCGCCCGCACGTCCGAGCACCGGCCGTCCGCAGCAGCCGGGCGCTCCCCTGCCCCCGATCGGCTTCGACCCCAAGGCGGACGCCAAGGCCCAGATCGCCGCCGCCCGCGCCGCGGCCAAGGCCGACAACCGCAAGGTGCTCCTCGAGTTCGGCGCCACCTGGTGCGGCTACTGCACCACGTTGAACAAGACCCTCCGCGACCCCTCGGTCCAAGCCGAGTTGGCTGCCTCGTACCACTTCGTCCAGATCGACACCGACAGCCACGGCGATCTCCTGCCGCAGTACGCACCCAGCAGCTCGGGCAGCTACGGCCTGCCCCTCATCGTCATCCTCAACCCGGACGGCAGTACGCGTGTCGCCACGAACAAGACCGGCAACCCGGGCCTGGACGTGGCTTCCTTCCTGGCCTTCCTGAAGAAGTGGGCCGCATGATCGACATGCCGAAGTTCCGACGGGCGGTGTCCGCGCCGCTGGTGGCCGCGGCCTTGCTGGCAAGCGGCTGCTCCCTGGGGGGCAGCTCAACCTCCTTGCAGGCAACCGTCGTTCCACCTGACCGGCGCGCAGCCTTCCCGCATTTGTCCGGACCGACGCTCGACGGCTCCACGCTCGATTTGGCGTCTCTGCAGGGCCGCATCGTCGTCGTGAACGTCTGGGGGTCGTGGTGTGCGCCGTGCCGGCGCGAGATCCCGGACCTCCAGCGCGGCCACGAGGCGTATCAGGACAAGGGGGTGTCGTTCGTCGGCATCGACACGCGCGACGACGCCGCTCAGGCGAAGTCCTTCATCGCGTCGAGCCGGGTCACGTACCCCAACCTCGTCGACGACGGCTCGGGGAGCCTCGTGGCCAAGCTCGTCGGCATCGTGCCGCTGCAGGCGGTCCCCGCCACGGTGATCGTGGACCGCACCGGCAAAGTCGCGTGGAAGGCGTCCAAGCCCATCGACTACGCAACCCTCGCCGACGGCCTGGACGCGGTCCTCGCCGAGACCCCCGGGAACTGACCGAGACAACGAAGGACCGAGAGTTCGATGATCCATCTCGCCGGCGCCGCCACCACGGTCGAAACGGGCTCACTGCTGCTCGCCGTCCCGATCGCCGTGGCCGCAGGCCTGATCTCCTTCCTGTCCCCGTGCGTACTGCCGCTGGTCCCCGGCTACTTGTCCTATGTGGCGGGGCTGACCGGCATCGATCTGGGGGCGACGCGGCTCGAAGACGCGGCACGCGCCAAACGCGGCCGCATGGTGCTCGGCGCGTGCCTGTTCGTCTGCGGGTTCAGCCTCGTCTTCATCCTCATGGGAGTCGTCGCCGGGGGCACCGGCGTCTTCCTCCTCACGCACCGCGAAGTGCTGCAGCGCATCCTCGGGGTGCTGACCGTCATCATGGGGCTCTTCTTCGCCGGCCTCGTGCCCGCGGCACTCGACCGGAAGCTCAATCGCGAACTGCGCTTCCACCGGGCCCCGCGCATCGGCCTGGCAGGCGCCCCGGTCCTCGGCGTGATGTTCGGATTCGGCTGGACACCGTGCATGGGACCGACGCTGGGCGCGATCCAAGGGCTCGGCCTCGCCGAGGGATCCGTGGACCGGGCCGTCGTCCTCGCCGCGGCCTACTGCGTGGGCCTGGGACTGCCGTTCATCCTCGCCGCGGTCGCCTTCCGCAAGGCCATGGGCGCCTTCGGCTGGTTCAAGCGGCACTATCGAGTGATCACGCGCATCGGCGGCGGCATGCTGGTCCTCATCGGACTCCTGCTTGCCCTGGGCCTGTGGAACGACTTGGTGGCCCTGGTCCAGGGAGAGGTGTCCGCCGGCGTGAGCCCGCTGTAGCGGACCCGGCATTGGACGGCTGATCGCCCATCACATCGGGCAGTCGCTGCCGGTCTGCAGCTCCGGGCCACCCCCGCTGCAGACCGGCAGCCCACTCGTCAGAGGTCCAGGGCCAAGTGGCCGCCCGAGCTCCGGGAGACGCAGATCATCATGGTCGTGTTGGCTCGTTGTTCCGCGGGTGTCAGGACGCTGTCGCGGTGGTCGGCTTCGCCTTGGTGGATGTCGGTTTCGCAGGTGCCGCAGGTGCCTTCGGTGCAGGAATAGAGGACGTGGACGCCGGCCTCCAATGCGACGTCGAGGATGCTGCGGTTTTCGGGCACGGTCAGGGTCCGGCCGGAGCGGACCAACTCGACTTCGAAGGACGTGTCGGTGCCGACCGGCTTCACGGCGGTGAACCGTTCGGTGCGCAGCCGGGTTTCGGGGATCCGGGCGGCGACGGCTTCGAGCATGGGGGCGGGGCCGCAGCAGTAGGCCAGTTCGTTGCCGGTCATAGCGGCAAGGTAGGCGTCGAGTCCGGGAGCGTCAGGCAGGTCGCGCGCGGAGAGGGTGACGTGGTCGTCGTCGCGGAGTCGCTGTGCGAAGGCCATCGAGCTGAGTGAACGGCCTCGGTACCACAGACTCCAAGGTGTCCCGGCGCGCTGGGCGTGGGCGATCATGGGCAGGAGCGGTGTGATCCCGATGCCCCCCGGCGATGAACCGGTAGGCGGGTGCGGGTTCCAGGGCGAAGTGGTTGCGCGGCCCGGCGGCACGGAGCCGCTGACCGATGTGTGCACTGGTGTGGATGAACGCCGAACCGCCGCGGCTGTCGTGGGTGCGCGTCACCGCGATGCGCCATGCAGTGCGGTCGTCGGGGTCGCCGCACAGCGAGTACTGGCGGACCAGCCCGGGGCCGAGCAGCAGGTCGATGTGGGCGCCGGGCGTCCACGCAGGGAGCTCGCCGCCCGCCGGGCGACGCAAGGTCAGCGACACGACGGTGTCCGCTTCGCGTCGGCGATCGGCGACGACCAGGTCGAGGGGCTCGGACGTGCTCATCCGGCATTCCCGGTGGCGTGGACGCCTTGAGCCGGGGAAGCGCCGTCGTGTGCGGCGGGTGCCGCGTCCGCGGGATCGGGTGCGCGGTGCGGCTCCGCGGCGAGCGCGGCGAGGACGCGGCGGGCGGCGAGTCCGCCGGCGTCGATGTTGATGCTGAGTTCCTGGTAGCCGGGTGGTTCGTCGTCGAGGGCGCGCTGCAGCAGGTTGAGGGCGTCGACGTCCTGCATGACGACCTGGTGGTTGAAGTCCCGGAGAAAGTCGGTGACTTCCGCGTCGTCGACGGCGAAGTCCCGGGACACCGCCCAGAAGTCGTACACCTTCCCGGGCGCCGCGGGAGTGATGGCGTAGGTGATCTCGGTGCGGAAGACCGGCTGTTCCTGGTGCACCGGGGTGATGGCGCTGTGCAGCAGGTACAGGCAGGGGGCGTGGTACTCGATGTCCTGGCGCCTGGTGATGCGCCCTGCGATGCCGGTGGAGCGGGCGTAGAAGGGCGGGCACTCGGCGTCGGGCATGTGCCTCGATACGCGTACGACCGCAGCGGCTTCGTCGACCTCGGTGGTGATGGGTGTCTCGGCGACCTCCGGAGTGCCGATGTACCCGCCGTGCAGGTAGGTCTCGTGGGAGAGGTCCATGAGGTTGTCGACCAGCAGCCCGTAGTCGCAGTCGATCGGCTCCATGCCGCGGACCGTGGTCATGCCCGGGTCGGCGAGGTGCGGGGCGCGGGGGATGGCGAGCGGGTCGGCGCGCTCGGGGTCGCCGATCCACACCCACACGAGCGTGTCCTGCTCGACGGCCGGGTACGCGGCGACCCTCGCCGTCCGCGGCACCCGTGCCTGGCCGGGCACCGCCACGCAGGTCCCGGTCGTGTCGTACGTGAAGCCGTGGTAGCCGCAGACCACACGGTCGCCGTCGAGGCTGCTCGCGGAGAGCGGGAAGCGGCGGTGCACGCAGCGGTCGGCGAGCGCGACCACGCGGCCGTCGGCCTCCGTGCGGTAGAGCACGACCGGTTCGCCGAGGAGGGTGCGGGCGAGCAGGTCCCGGCCGACTTCGTCGGCAAAGGCCGCGACGTACCACTGATTGCGTGCGAACTCGGTCATCGGCGTCAGTCCGTTCTCGGTGTCCCCGGGGCCGGCGTGCCCCGTCCCGAGGCCACTGTCGCGAGATGAGCCGCCCCCGGGACAGCGGACTTCCACTATGCGGAAGCGGAGCGTTCACGCGTCGTCCGGTCCGCCGCCCGCGTCACCGCCGAGCGCCCGGCCGATGCCGAGCCCCGCGAAGCGGACGGCGGCGATCAGTCTCCGGGGGTCGGTGCCGGCGGCCGGCACCACAAGGGAGACGGCCGCCGTGACGGCGCCCTTCGTGTCGCGGACGGGTGCCGCCACCGATACGGCGTCCTCGGTGATCTGCCGGGAGCTCACCGCGCAGTTCTCCAGGCGCACTTGGGCGAGCACGCGGCGTAGTTCGCCGGGGTCGGTGACGGTGAAGCGGGTGAACCGTTCGAGCGGGCGGGCGCAGTAGGCCTCCTGCAACTCGGCGGGCCCGTAGGCGAGGAGGACGAGGCCGACGCCGGTGGCGTGCAGGGGCCAGCGGGCGCCGACCCGGGTGTGCACACCGACCGCGGAACGGCCGAAGATGCGCTCGACGTAGACCGCGTCCATGCCGTCGCGGACGGCGAGCTGCACGTTCTCATGGGTGGCCTCGTAGAGATCCTCCAGGAACGGCATCGCGGCTTCCCTCAGCCCGACGCCGCGCGGCGCGAGCGAGGCGACTTCCCACAAGCGCAGGCCGACGTGGTAGACCCCGTCGTCGCCGCGTTCCAGCGCGCCCCACCGGGCGAGGGTGGCCACGAGGCGGTGCGCGGTGGTGAGCGGCAGACCGGTGTGCCCGGCGATCTCGGTCAGCGTGAGAGCGGACCGGCCGGGCGTGAACACGCCGAGGATGTCCAGCAGTCGGTCGCCGGAAGAACGGCGGGCTCGGGCGTCCGACACAGAGGCACCTTCCGATTCCTGAGGTGGGCGGTCGACCATGACGATGCCGGGCCGTTGACCAGCGTAGGGTGCCGCTCTACCGTAGACGCCGTCTACACCCCTTGGCCCCGGGAGTCGCCATGCCCCTCCGCATCGGTCGCGGCCTCGCCCGCGCCGCCTCGTCCCGACGCCCGGGCGGCCTGCGCGTCGCGATCATGGGAGCCGGAGCGGGGGGCATGGCGATGGGCGCGGCTCTCCTGCGGGCCGGGATCACGTCGTTCACGATCTTCGACAAGAACGACGGCGTCGGCGGGACTTGGCGCGAGAACACCTACCCGGGCGCGCAGTGCGACATCCGGTCGCATCTGTACTCGTTCTCGTTCGCACCCAAGCGGGACTGGAGCCGGTTGTACGCACGGCAGCCGGAGATCCTCGCCTACCTCGAGGACGTCGCGGACCGCTGCGGGCTGCGGCCCCACCTGCGCCTGCGCACCCCCCTCGCCGAGGCCCGCTGGGACGACGCCGGCCAGGTGTGGCGGCTGCGCACCGAGGACGGCGAACTCGTCGAGGCGGACGTGCTGGTCAGCGGACTCGGCATGCTCAACGTCCCGCATTTTCCGGAGATCAAGGGCCTCGACGAGTTCGCCGGCCCGGTGTTCCACTCCTCCCGCTGGCGCCACGACGTCGACCTGGCCGGCAAGCGCGTCGGCGTGATCGGCAACGGCGCCAGCGCGCTGCAGTTCGTCCCCGAGATAGCGGGGGACGTCGGCCGGCTGAGCCTGTTCCAGCGCTCGGCGCAGTGGGTCATGCCGAGCGCCGACCGCCCGTACACCGAGGACGAGATCCGCCGCTTCGCCCGGCCCCTCGGAGCCTGGCTGGAACGCCAGCGGATCTTCTGGCGGTACGAGCGCCTGACGTCCTTCCGGATGACCGACAAGCAGGCCGCGACCCGCCGCCGCTTCGCCGAGGCCAACCTCGAACGCGGGGTGCCAGACCCGGAGTTGCGAGCGAAGCTGACCCCGGACTACCCGATCGGCTGCAAGCGCCTGATCCAGTCCTCGGCCTGGTACCCGGCGATCTCGCGGCCGCACGTCGACGTCGTGACCGACGGGATCGACCGGATCACGCCCGCCGGCGTGGTCACCGCGGACGGCACCGAGCACCCGCTCGACGTACTCGTGCTGGCCACCGGCTTCAAGGCCACGGACTACCTCTGCGCCGTCGACATATTCGGAGCGGGCGGCCGGTCGCTGCGCGAGACCTGGGCCGACGGTGCCGAGGCCTACCGCGGAGTCGCGGTGTCCGGGTTCCCCAACCTGTTCCTGCTGTACGGGCCGAACACCAACCAGCCCGGCAACTCCATCATCTTCGTACTGGAGTCCCAGGCGAGGTTCGTCATGAGCGCCATCCGCCGCCTGCTGCGTACCGGCGCGGGCTCGCTGGAGGTCCGGCAGGACGCCCAGGACCGGTTCAACCGCGAGATCCAGGCGGCCATGACGGGGACCATCTGGGACGGCGGCTGCGACTCGTACTACCAGGACCCCGGCGGGAAGATCACCACGCAGTGGCCGCACCGGGCCACGCGCTACCGCCTGCTGACCCGGCGCCTGCGCGCCTCGCACTTCACCGCGGTGCCGCGTACCACCGCCGTCCCCGCGCCGGCCGCGGCGGACGCCGCAGGCGCGACCTAGGGCACGCCTCCCGCCATGCCCAGGCCTCGGTGGACCGGCCGTCGAACTGCAGGAAGAGCATGGCCTTGAACCGGTCGAACTCCGGGTGCGCGGCGGCACACCGCGCGAACTCCGCGCGGTCCGGGGACGGTCCGGCCACCGCCAGCACCTCCGCGTACACCTCCCGCGCCCGGGCCACCCACCAGGCGTGCCTGCGCCGGGCCGCCCCCACGATGCCGAGGACGCGCGAGCGGTGGGGCTCGGGCAGCCGCTCGAACTCCAGCGCCGGGTCGCGCCCCGCGGCGAGCACCTGCCAGACCCCGAAGTCGTCGGCGCGCCGCACCAGCGCGGCGATCCGCAGATGGTCGGCGAGCTTGACCTTCACCCGCAGGCCGGACGCGAACCGCACCACCCAGCCCTCGCGTTCGGTTCCGGAGACCGGGTTGCCGTCCAGGTCGAGGTTGTTCCGGGCGAGCCGGATCAATTCGTCGAGCGACGGCGCCTGCTCGGCCGGCCGCATCGGCACGACCGAGCCGCCCATCGCACGCCAGTCGGCCGCGCATTCGGCGAACGGCACTTCGACGAGGTCCGGGCCGTACGCACCGAGCAGGACCAAGTCGGGGCGCGGTCCGTGGTCGACCACGATCCGGTGCTCTCCGCCGATCATTTCGGCCAGGTACGTCGTGCCCGGGCGCAGCGCCGAGGTGTCGCCCCGGTACAGCAACGCCCGCGCGCTGTCGACCTGTTCGCCCTTGAACCAGCTCCGGCCGGTGACGCGCCATCCGAACACGTCGTAGTACACGTTGACCAGGTGGCCGTCGAGCTTGTCGTACACCTCGAACGGCTCGTCCCGGGGCAGCGGGGGCGCGAACGGCGAGCCGGCCCCGTGCCGGTGGTACCCGAAGAACTTCGGGAACCCGGAGGCGATGACGTCGCCGGTGGTGTCGTCGACGACGAGCCCGCGCGTGCGCGTGGTGACCGGAGTCCAGTGGTCCTCGGCCAGGCACTTGGCCCGGTAGTCGTAGATCGACGACGGCCGGTCCCGCAGCCACGGCTCCCGCTTGCGCAGCACCCGCCCGGCGGCGACCTCGGCGGCCAACTCGGCGGGGTCGAAAAGCGCCGACAGCGGGGTACGCCGTACCTCGCCCGACTCGTGCACGGACACCGGGGCACACCTCCTGATCGCCTGCGGACGGGGTCCGAGTATCCGCCGTACCCAGGCCCGGCGGCACGCGCATATCCACCGGGCGCGACGCGGGCCGGGCTACCGGTCGGCGAGGGAGACGGCCAACTCGGTGAGGCGGGCGACCAGGTCGGCTTCGGGGAGGTCGGCGACGCCGGCGGCCTCCTTGAGGAACGGCGCGAACATCTGCCAGCCGTAGATCATCGAGAGCATCGCCAGAACGGTGGTCCGGGCGCCGCCGTCGTCGCCGGGACCGGCCACCTTGGCGACCAGCGCCTCGACGCCGGGGAAGCCGGGGTCGCCGTGGCCCGTGTCGCCGCCCTCCAGGAGCAGCCAGGAGATCAGGTGGACGTGGTTGAAGATCCCCGGGACGGGCTGCATGAGGGCATCGACCGAACTGCGCAGGTCGGGACGCTCGGCAAGGCGGCCGCCGCCTTCGTTGGTCATCCGCTCCAGGACGGCGCGCAGCAGCTCTTCCTTGGAGCCGATGTGGCGGTGCAGCAGCCCCAGGTTGACATCCGCCGCCGCGGCGACGTCGCGCAGCGTCACGGAGCTGGGGCCGCGCTCGGCGAACAGGGTCTCCGCCGCGCCGAGCACCGCCGCGACGACCTCGTCCCGTCCGCGGGGGCGTTTCGATTCCATGCGCACAGTCTCCCGGAAGCCTCAGGTCACTGCGCGGAGGGTGAGGAGGGTGATCTCGCTCGGTGCCAGGACGCGGAACGGCGGTCCCCAGAACCCGGTGCCGCGGCTCGTGTAGAGCAGGGTCCGCTCGCCGTGCCGGCTCAGGCCTTGCACCACCGGCTGGTCGAGGCGGACCAGCAGGCCGAACGGCCAGATCTGGCCGCCGTGGGTGTGCCCGGAGATCTGCAGGTCGATGCCCGCGGCGGCGGCCTGGGGAACGTACTTGGGCTGGTGGGCGACCAGCAGGACGGGCAGGCCCGGATCCGCGCCCGCCAGGGCACCGTCCAGATCGGCGTGGTGTCCGGCCAGTCCGGAGTGGTGGGCGGTGACGTCGTCGACCCCGGCGAGGACGAGGCGGTCGCCGCCGCGTTCGACCACGATGTGGCGGTTGTGCAGCGCCTCCCAGCCGAGGTCGGTCATGCGGTCCAGCCAGCCCTGGGCTCCGCCGAGGTACTCGTGGTTGCCGGTGACGTACACCCGTGCCAGCCGGGCCTGGACCGCGCCGAGCGGTGCGGACTGCTCGCGGCGCTGGGCGGGCGTGCCGTCGGCGATGTCGCCGGCGTGGACCACGACGTCCGCGTCCAGCAGGTTGACCGCCTCCGTCACGCGCGCCGACCACGCGGCCCGGTCGATCGGCCCGTAGTGGGTGTCGGCCAGGACCACGACCCGGGTCCCGTCCAGGCCCGCGCCCAGCCGGGCAAGCGGAACGTCCAACTGCCGCACACGCGGAACGCGCATCGCTTCGTAGTGGCCCCATGCCAGCAGCGCGGCGGAGATCGCGGCGACCGTGCACGCGACCACCCGGGCGCGCTCGGCGCCGCCGACACCGAGACCGATGAGCAGGAGGTGCGCGAGGCCGCCGAGCACCGACCAGGTGAACAGGACCCAGACCACCCCGAGCATGGCGTCGGCAATGCGGGCCGCGCGGTCCGACCGCCGGGCATGGCCCGTGAACATCAGGAACGGGAAAGCGACCAGGGCGCCGACGAAGACGACGGTGCCCGTCACGAAGACGGGAACCGGCCAGTCGGTGCCGGAGCCGAACAGCGTCCACCACGGCAGCAGGAACAGGAGGCCGAGGACCAGAAGGAAGATCCCGACACCGGCCAGCCGCCGCATCACGCGTGGCGGCTTCCGCTCGCGGGGCGGGGGCGCGGTTTCGGTGGGCGTCCGGCCTGATGCCCGGGCGCTCCTGGAGTCTGCGTCGGTCGGCATGCGCCGAGTGTCGCAGACGCGTGGCCCCGGGGCGCGGGGGCAAACCCGAGCGCGACGCGGTCGTATCGCCGACGTCGGGCTGGTGCACGGGTCGGTCAGCGCAGGAGGGCTGTCAGGAGGTCGGGGCCCAGGGCGGTCAAGGCGGGGAGGTCGACGGTGTAGCGGACGTAGCGGCCCTGGCGTTGCGGGGTGAGGAGGCCTGCGCGGCGTAGGACGGCCAGGTGGCGGGAGACCTCGGGGGGTGTGAGTCCCCAGGCGTGGGCCAGTTCGCCGGTGGTGTGGGGGCCTCGGGACAGGGTGCGGAGGAGGCGCAGGCGTGTCGGGTGGGCGAGGGCCTCGAGGCGTTGGGTGACTGTTGCCAGAGATACCGGCTCGGACCGGCTTGCTTCGGCTACCGGGTATTGCACGACGGGCTGCCAGCCGGGGGCGTGGACGACTACCAGGTGGGGGCGGCCGAAGACACTGGGAAGGAAGGTGACTCCAGCGTCGTGGGCAGCGGTCGCGTTGTCCTGCAGCTTGTCGATGATGATGCGGTTGCCGTCCGGTGCCAGGGTCACGGCGTCGGAGACGGATGCGAGGGCCGCGGCGATGCCGTGGCGGTTCAAGAGGTCGTTCTTCAGACGCAGGTCGCCGGCGAGTTGCGTGGTGATGCCTGTCCAGGCGGCGTCGAAGAAGGCTTCGGCGCACTTTTCGAGGGTGTCGCGCACGCGCGCGCGTACGGCTGCGGGGTCGGCGAGCAGCCGCACGGCGAAGGCTTCTTGGAGTGCGCCGCGGGCTTGGGCGAGGTCGAGGGCGCGGTCGCGGGACGTTGCGTCGGCGAGCGGGGACGGCTGGGCGAAGTGGACGCGGTTGCTGCCGCATGTGGTGACGAGGGCTGCGGTCACATAGGACTCGTCGTCGAGGCGGTCCACGTCGTCGAGCTCCTCGGCGAGGGTCGGCCGGGGGCGGGCCGGGACAAGGAAGTCCGCGCGTGAGGAACGCCAGAGGAACTCGGCCTCGCGGAGCCGTTCGGCCAGTTCCGGTCGGAGCCCGGCCCAGACGTCGGCGGCCCAGCCCGCGAACTGCGGGTGGTGCGCGGGTTCGGCCAGGACGTGCAGCATCGCGGTCAGTTCGGCCAGCGGCGAGGCCGCGAACCGCAGGCGCCCGGTGGGCAGGCCGCCGATGTCGATCCTCAACGTCATCTTCTGATCATCGCTGGTCGGATGGAGAACGAATGTGTCGGTTGACGGATTCCGTCAACCCGCGTGATGGCCGCGGCGGCCGAACGCACCGTGGACGCCATGCCGACCACTACCAAGATCCGAGCGCGTGTCCTCGTCCGTGCTTCGGGCGGTCCCCGCTATGCCGTCGCGTTGGCCGTGGACGCGCTCGGCACAGGGCTGCTCCGGCCGTTTCTGCTGCTCTACGGGGTGATGGTGCTGAAGCTGTCCCCGTCGGCCACCGGCATCGCCATGACCGCCGGGATCGTCGCTGGGCTGGTGTGCATGCCCGGGGTCGGCCGATGGCTGGACCGGGGCGCGCGCAGCACGGTGGTGGCGGCAGCCATGCTGGTACGGGTGGCGGGTGTGGTGCTGCTGCTGGCCACCCCGGCGGGGCAGGTCTGGCCGTTCGCGGGAGCCGCGCTGTTCCTGGGCATCGGGAACCAGGCGTGGCCGGCCGCCCATGCAGCGCTGGTGGCCACCGTCTCCGAGGGGCGCGAACGCGACGCCGCGCTGGCGGCGGGACGCGCACTGCGCAACGCGGGGTTGGGGGTGGGCGCGCTGCTCGCCACTGCGTGCCTGGCGGGCGGCGCCGCGGCGTTGCAGGTGCTGGCGGCGGCTACCGGGGTCGCGTACCTGATCGCGGCGGCTTTGGCGTGGTCCGTTCAGTTGCGCACGGATCCGGCCGCCGCTGCGGAAAAGGGGGCGGCGGCCGACGCGCCGGCACCTCGGATGCGCGGGCTGCTGGCCGCCAACGTCATCTACGTCTTCTGCCTCAACGTCCCCGAGATCGCGCTGCCGCTGATTTTGGTGACGCAGCTGCACGCGTCCCCCATGTGGTCGGCAGCCATCTTCGTGGCGAACACGGTCCTGGTGGTCACCCTGCAGGTCCCGGTCACAGTTCTGCTCTCCCGCTACCCCCGGCAGCGCGTGCTGGCTCTTGCCGGTGTGGTGCTGGCCGCCTCCTACCTCGGGTTCCTCGCGGCCGCTTCGCTCGGGCAGGGCTGGGGCCCTCCGGCCGTCGCGCTGGTGTCCGTGGCCTGCACGATCGGCGAGATCATCTACGCCGGCAGCGCCACCGCACTCGTCACCGCCCTCGTGCCGGCCCGCGTCCTGGGACGCAGCCTCGCCCGCTTCCAGGTCTCCACAGGCTTCGGTCTCGCAGTCTCTCCGGCAGTCATCACCACGCTTGCCGCGCACGGTTCGGCCACGCTCTGGGGAAGCCTCGCCGCCGCAACCCTGCTGTCCGCCTCGGCCGTCGCGACGTAGGTAGGCGGCGAGGGCTTGCAAGCTCAAGCAAGTCGTACTCGGTGTACTCCCGTTCTCGGTACTACAGGTGCCAAAGGGCGGCCAGGGCTTTGGCCAGGATGATGGTTGCGCCGAATGCGACTGCCGCGGTGAGGTAGCCGGTCACCGCCACGGCGGTGACGCCCGTTCCGAACCAGGCGAGTTCGAAGGCGACGCGTGCCACCCCGTGCACCTTGTAGGCAGCCGTCGGCGCACCGAACAGCGCCCACAGCGCGATCATCACCGCTGGGCCGCCGATTCCCAGCACCAGCTTCCACGCCGGCTCCGGCCGCGCGGTGAACCCCCACCGGCCGACGGCACCCAGGACCGCGAGTTCCGCCAGGAAGACGACGACGAGGACGGGCATCTTCATATGGATCCCTCCGCATAGCCATAGCTACAACCTCAGAATCATTCTCACTCTGAATGATTCTTGTCATGTTATGGTTTCCGCCATGAAGGACGTCAAGGGGGCGCCGCTCGCGGACACAGCCGCCTTCCGGCTCGGGAGACTCGGCGCGCTGGCCGCCGACAGGTTCACCGCGCGCATCGCGGCGCACGGCGTCAAGCCCAAGCACGTGGCCCTGCTTGCCGCGCTCGCCGCCGGAGGCGCCGAGTCGCAGCAAGACCTCGCCGGGGTGCTGCGGGTGGCTCCGAGCCTGGTCGTCGGACTCGCCGACCGGCTGGAGCAACTGGGCGCGGTGCGCCGCGAACGCGACCCGGTCGACCGCCGCCGCCAGGTCCTGTCCCTCACCGAAGCCGGCCATACGCTGCTCGCCCAGTGCACGGCCGACGCCCACGCCGTCGACGCCGAACTCCTGGACGGGCTTTCCGGCAAAGCCAAGGAGACGCTGCGCGCCACTCTCGCCGAGATCGCCGACCGGCACGGCCTGTCGATCTGACCTGCGGAAGCCTGAACCAACTTGTTCATTGGGAGAGGTGTAACCGAAAGCGGCCCACGGTAGACCCCCCTCAGTCTCGGGGCGACACCCGTCCCGAACGGGGGAGGAGCGGGGCATGTCCGAGGGCAAAGTCCTGAAAAGCAAGAGAAGTTCGTCGTCGCGGCCAAGGATTCGCGGCTTCCGGAGGCGGCTCCGCTTCATGGCCGCCGCGCTCGCCGGCGCCGGGGCGCTGGTGGCCGGGACGGCGACGACCGGAACCGCGGCGGCCGCGGCCCCCGCACGGTGGGTGGTCGCGGACCTGCCCGCCGATCCGGGCAGCCTGACCGGCATGGCCCAACTGGACCACGCCACCACGTGGGTATCGGGGTTCCGCGTCCTCGACGAACCGCCGTGGTCCACGCCCGTCCTCTACGTGCAGGACCTGCGCCGCGGCCCGGGATGGACGCAGATGCCGACCGCGCCCGGAGTGACCGGCCGGGTCAACGCCATCTCCGCGACCTCGCCCCGCGACGTCTGGCTGGTCGGCGACTCCCCGAACCACTCCCCGTTCGTCACCACCCAGCACTGGGACGGACGTTCGTGGCAGGTCCGGGAAGCGCCGCTGCCGGCCGGATCCGAGTACGGCGGCCTGCTGGGCCTGGCCTCGCGCGGCCCTTCGGACGTGTGGGCCGTCGGGTGGGCCGCCTCGTTCGTCACGATTCCGGATCCGGACGGAGGCGAGCCGTGGCCGACGCTCCGGCAGACCGGATTCGTCGTCCACTGGGACGGGCGGGCCTGGCAGCAAGTGCCGCTCCCCCATGTGTCCGACAGCTGGGCGCTCGACTCGATCAGCGCAACGCCCACCGGCGACGACGTCTTCGCGGTCGGCAGGTCCGACGTCGACGGCCGGCCGATCATGCTGCGCTTCGACGGCCGAGCCTGGTCGGTGGTCCCCGCTCCGGCCTTTTCCGGCGCCCTCGGCGCCTTCGACTCCGTGGCGGCGCGCAGCGCGCACGACGTGTGGGCGGTCGGGCAGTGGAAAGCCGGCGAGGGCGCCCCGGCTCGACCGCTCGCGATGCACTGGGACGGCCGCCGGTGGACGGAGGTGCCCGTCCCCGCCGAGACCGGCGAGCTGTACGGCGTCGCACTCGCGCCAGGCGGCATCGTCGCGGTGGGCATCGAGGGGTACATGGTCGACGAACGGCTTTACGGAATACGGGTCGTCGGCGGTCAGGTCCGGTCCCTCGACCTCCCGACCGGGGTCGGGGCGCTCAGCACGGGGTGGCGGGTCGGTGTCGACGCCGGCCGCGTCACCGTGGTCGGCGCCTACAGCGCGGACTTCGCGCCGCCACCGCTTCCCTTGATCGTCACCGGCCGTCTGTAGTGCGTGCGCGGCCCGGACCCGTCCCGCGCCCGACGGCGTCTCTGACGTCCGGTGGTCAGGCGTCCGGCCGGGCGAGGAGGTCCGGACGTCGAACCGTCAGCGCAGCGCGATCACCAGGAGGGCGGCGAGCAGCAGCGCCAACGGAACGCTCCAGAGCCAAAGGGACCGGGCGGGAGGCGTCCGGGCAGGCTTGGGCGCCGGAGGGCGGGGCGTTGCCCGCGGCGGGGAGGGCAGGGGCTGAACCGGGCGCGGGTGGGACGCCTCCTCGGTCCGCCAGAGTTCGGCGTAGCGGCGGAGCATGTGCTCGTGGGCAGTGGCGAGATCGGCGGCGTCCACCGCAAAAGGGTCGCCGGTGACCGCGGCTCCTTCGATCGCGAGGATCGCGCGCCCGTGCTCGTCCCGGACCGGACCGGCGACCCCGAGGTCGTCGGCGGTCAGTTCGAACTCCCGGTAGACGGCGTGCCGGTCGGGCCCGTAGGCGACGACGCGGTAGCGCGTGTCGCGGGGGAACTCCCGGGCGTCGCCCCGGGACACGGCCCGGCGCAGGTCGTGCTCGGCCGGCCCGCCCGGGCCGACGACGAACCGCTCGCCCGCGGTGCGGGTACGGGCGAGCAGGAACGGGACAAGCTCGTCCACCGTGCCCTCCCTGGTCACCGGCGGGGCGGTTCGTAGGTCAGTTTCGATCCGGGAAAACGGCTGTCGAAGGCGTCCATCTCGGCCGCCACCAGGTCGGCGAGGTAGAACGCGGCGCCTTCGACGGTACGCACGCCGGCGAGCCGCCGTGCCCTGACCCGACGGTACTGCCGCCGCGCCGATCGGCCCAGCGCCATCCCGGGTACGGCGATCAGCCGTCCGAGCTTGGGCATGGCGAGCACCGCGGTGAAGATCGCGAGGGCGATGACGTTCACGCCGCTCGGCCCGACGCGGAGTTCGGCACCGGAGTTCGCGGCCTTCCCGAACTCCACGGCCGCCTGCCGGTCCGCCTCGATCTCTTCCGGGTTGCCGGGCACCGTGGCGATCTGGAGGAAGTGGTCGGCGATGTCGGCGACCGCCGCCGCCAGCGGGACGATCACGTTCTCCTGCGTGCGGCGGCCGGCGGGGTCGCGCTGCACGGTCATGTCGCCGTCGAGGAAGGCGATGCCGCCGTAGCCGCTGACCGGGATCAGCCGCACCCGGCCCAGAAGCGTCCTCCCGAACAGCCTCCGGCGCGCCGAACGGTTCGCGACGAAGGCTGCGAACCCCGTCTCGGCGGGTGTGGACAGCAGCGCTTCGCACACCTCGGCGAAGGTGAAGCGGCCCGCGAACAGGTCCCACTTGGTGACCAGGAAGTGCACAGGCTGGGCGGCGCCCTTCAGGCGCCCGACGATCCGCGCCAGGTTCGCCAGGAACACCTCCTCCCGCCCGGAACCCAGCATGTACATCAGAAGTTGGTGGCCGTCGATGATGCCGAGCAGCGCGTGCGCGGCCTTGAGCTGCTCGTCGAACTCCTCGGCCTCCTCCGCGTACAGGTCGGCGTCGGGGATGAACTCGCCCGCGTAGTCGAGGTACGTCAGCGACAGGACCGGATGGCGGCTGCCGACCATCCGCCCCCGCCAGGTGACCCGGGTCGCCTCCACGACCAACCGGAACGTGAACTCCCGTAAGCCTTGGCCCGTGCGCGTCGCGGCCGGCCATCCCTGGCCGGGGTCGGCGGCCTGCCCGTGGATCCGGTCCAGCTCCGCGGCTTTCGCCACCTGCGCCAGCGATACCGAAACCCCCGGGAACGGATCGCTCTTGACCTCATGGTGGAGTGCCGCCAGATACGTCGTCTTGCCGGCCCCGGGCACCCCCAGCGCGATCACCCTTAGTGCGGCCCGCTCGTCGTGCACGACACCCCGCCCCCCGCCATGTGGACCTTGAAAAACAGAGTGCCCGCGCCGCAGGGCACACGTAAAGAATCCCGGGTGCAGATCCTCCGGAGGGCCCGCGCGCCGACCCGCATGGGTGCCATCCTGCGCTCGTGCCCGGGTCGCGGATCCCGGGGATATCCGCTCGGCGGCGCTGCGCGTGAGATCGATCTTGCGGGGCAGTGTGCGGAAGGCAGGCTGTCGGGCCGGGGAGCAGGGGGTGGCGATGGGCAACGCAGTTGATTCGCCGAGGAGTTCGGGGAGGTGCGGGCGCGCCGGGCGGGTAGGCCGGACTCGTCGGGCTCGGCGGGCCGAGCGGACCTGGCAGTCGGAAGGGCAGCGGCGCAGGTGGTCGTCGCGGCCGAGCCCGCGGCTGGCACGGCTGTACGGCCAACTCACCGTCGCGTTCCTGCTCGCCGCCGGCATCGCGGCCTTCCTCCGCGAGTGGCGGATCCTTACCGGTATCTGCGCGCTCGCCGCGGCGGTCATCGTCCTGGCCGTCGGGGTCACCTCGATGCGCGGCTCCCTGCGCCGCGCGGCCTACCGCGAGGAGAGCGGCCGCGTCACACACCTGCTCGCGGACGTGGACCTCATGGACGGCCCCGAGTTCGAACGCCACGTCGCGGCGCTGTGCCTGCGCGACGGCTGCACCCGGGTCGGAGTCGACGGGGGCGCGGGCGATCTCTGCGCCGACGTGACCGCGTATTTGCCGGACGGCAGGACGCTGGTGATCCAGTGCAAGCGCTACGCGGAGGACCGCAGCGTCGGAAGCCCCGACATGCAGCGCTTCGTCGGCACCGCGCGGCCCGTACACGCCGCCGACGTGGCCGTGTTCGTCGCCTCGTGCCGCTTCACCGACCCCGCCCTCGACCTGGCCGAGGACCAGGGCATCGTGCTGGTGGACCGGGACCTCCTCTCCCGGTGGATGCGCGGAACGCCCCTGACGTCCCTGGTGGACGCCGCCGAGTCCCGCTTTCCGGCCGAGTACTAGAGGTCTACCCGGCCAAGGGCTCGTGCCCTGCGCCGATGAGCGTGTGGTCGGGGATCGCCTTGCTGAGGTGGACGATGCCTTCGGCCCCACTGCCGTCTGCCACGAATCCCTCGCTCTGGTAGAGAGCGATGTTGCGGACGCTCCCGACCCCGGTGCTGAGCGCGATACGGGTGCAGGTCGGGGTCAAGGCCTGCCGGGCGTGGCGGAGGAGCCAGCGGCCTATTCCTGTGCCCCGCATGTCCGGGGCGACCGCGAGTCGGCCGATGTGTCCGGTGTCGCCGTCGTGCCGGACGCGGACCATCCCGATCAGGCGCCCGTCGCGCCATAGCCCGGCAACCGTCCATTCCGACAGCCACTGCGCGACGTCGTCCACGCTCTCCCGCAGCGGTGCGAGGTCGAGGGACGCGTTGTCCACGGCTTCGTCCACCCAGCAGCAGCGCTGCAGCACGGTGGCCTCGGGCGCGTCGTCCGGGTTCAGCTCGCGGACGTAGCTGCCGGCGACGGGCCCGGCGGTGTTGTCCTCGCGCAGTGCCTCGCGCATCGGTCGAAGGGCGTGGGACAACCGGACCAGTTCGCGCAGCACGCCTTCGGCGGCGGCGGTGAGACGGGGAGTCGGCCGCACACGGCCGCCGTCGATCGCCTCGTCCAGGCGGAGCGCGACGGTGGCGCCGAGGGGAACGAGACGCAGGGTCGTGGCCACCTCCTTCGTGTGCTGGACCGATCGGGTGCCGGCGGAGGTGTTGCCGTAGCTGACGAAGCCCATGGGCTTCCACGCCCACTCCCGGTGCAGGTAGTCGAGTGCGTTCTTCAGACTGGCGGGCATCCCGTAGTTGTATTCCGGCGTCACGACGACGAATCCGTCGGCCGCGTCGACGAGCCCGCTCCACTCCTTCGTGTGCTCGTGGCGGTAGATGCCCGAGGACGGATGCTCGCCCTCGT
The DNA here is from genome assembly GCF_021502675.1 of Yinghuangia soli. Lineage (GTDB taxonomy): Bacteria > Actinomycetota > Actinomycetes > Streptomycetales > Streptomycetaceae > Yinghuangia > Yinghuangia soli. The sequence continues at coordinate 59,807 of NZ_JAKFHA010000034.1, read as the reverse complement.
CGAGGAAGGGCAGGGCGAGCTCGCTCAAGGAGACGGGGTGCAACTCGGCGCCGAGCGTTGCCGCCAGCGGCCCGACCGCTTCCGCGAACCAGTCGGCGATGGCGGGCCCGATGGCCCCGGGACGCGTGCTGGAGGTCAGGACCATGACGCGCAGAGGAGATTTCGTAAACATGTAAACGACATTAGGCAGTAGAATGTTTACATGTCAACGAGACTGCCGGGGTCCGCGGCACCATGGCTGGACGAGCGCGAGGAGGCGGCGTGGCGCGCCTACCGCCGCATGACGATCGCCGTGCGCGAGGCCACCGCACGCGACCTCGCCGAGACGGGCCTGTCCGAACCCGACTACGAAGTACTGAGCACCCTGGTGGAACGCCCCGGCGTCACCAGCACCCTCCGCGAGCAGGCAGCGAAGATGGGCTGGTCGAAGAGCAGGCTGTCGCGACACGCGAGCCGGATGGAGACCCGGGGCCTGATCCGGCGGGCACCGGACCCCGCGGACGGGCGCGGCTGCCTCCTCGTCCTCACCCGACTCGGCACCGACACTCTCCGGACCGCGACACCCGCGCACCTGGAATCCGTACGCCGGCACTTCGCCGACCTCCTCGAGCCCGAGGATCTCGCCGCCCTCACCCGAATCGCAGCGAAGCTCGCACCGGCAGCCGCCTCCCCCGGCGAGGAAGGCGACCCGGCCGACTGAGCATCCCCGCATGGCCATCGCCTCGACCGGCCCGTGGAACGAGGCGCCGGCCGCCGACCGCGAGCCTGCAGTCGTCCCGGCGAAGCCGGGCGCGGCCGGTCAGCCGGACGGAAGCCGAACGGCGACCGCCAGCCCGCCTCCCGGGAGCGGGGAGGCGGTGGCGGTGCCGCCGTGGGCCCGCGCGATGGCGCGGACAATCGACAGCCCCAGGCCGCTTCCCCGGGGAGCGGGCGATCGGGCGGGCGGCAGTCGCCGGAACGGTTCGAAGATGGCCTCGGCCTGGTCCTGCGGCACCTCGGGGCCGGTGTTGCGGACCTCCACCTCGGCCGTGTCGCCGTCGCAGCGGCCGGTGACCTCCAGCCTGCCCCCCGGTCCGGTGTTGTGCCGGATGCCGTTCTCGACCAGGTTGTGGATCAGCCGTTCGAGCAGCGCGGCATCGCCCCGGACCGGGGCCGAGTCCGCGCGGTGGTGGACGGTGATCCCGGCCGCGCCGGCTTCGTGCGAGGTCTGCGCCACCACCCGGGCGATCACCTCGGCCAGGTCCACCGGTCGCCGGGTGGCGAGTTCGTTCTCGGCGTCGGCCAGCGTCAACAGCCCTGCGAGGAGTCGCTCATGGCGGACGTTGATCTCCAGCAGCTGCTCCGCGAGCCGGCGCAGTTCCGCCGAGGACGGGTGGCGGCGCACGGCGAGCTCGACGACCGAACGTGCCAGCGTGAGCGGGGTGCGCAGTTCGTGGGAGGCGTTGGCGACGAACCGGCGCTGACCTTCCAGCGACCGGTCGAGTCGTTCCACCATGGCGTTGAAGGCCACGGTGAGATCGGTGACTTCGTCGCTCGGGGCACCGGTGTCGACGGGCACCGGCCGGTACGGAAGCCGGTCCGCGGTCGGCGCGGCGGAGATCCGGCGGGCCGTGGCGGTCACCCGGTCCAGCGGGACGAGGGCGCGTCCGGTGGCCAGCCGGCCGGCGACGGCGGCCAGCACACCCACCAGGGCCAAGGCGACCGCACCCAGGGACAGCAGCGACGTCGCGGCGGCGTCGTGCAGCATCGCCTGCTGGTCGTGCATCCACCGTTCGGCATCGCGGCCGGCGAGCAGCGAGCCGTCGCCGGTGAACCCGAAGGTGTAGGCGGCGGGTTCGCTGCTGCCGCCCGACGGGGGCCCTTTCGTGACGAGCAGGCGTCCGCGCTGGGCCAGCTGCCGCTCGAACAGGGCGTACGTGGTGGCGAGCAGCACCGCGCCGGCGACGAGGAAGAGCCCGCCGTGGATCAGGGTCAGCCGGGTGCACAAGGTCATGCGCCGCGGCGGCAGGCGTCCGGGCAGCAGTGACCGGCGCGCAGCCCGAAGCGGTCGCTTCATGCGCCGGTTCACGGAATCCGGTAGCCCACCCCGGTGACCGTCTCGATGGGGCAGGGGTCGCCGAGCTTGCGGCGCAGTTTGAGGATGGTCAGGCGCACAGCGCCGGTGAACGGGTCGGCGTGTTCGTCCCATGCCTTCTCCAGGAGGAACTCGGCCGAGACCACGGCGCCGTCGGCGCGCAGCAGTTCGGCAAGGACGGCGAACTCCTTCCTCGACAGCGCCACGTGGCCGCCGTCCCGGAAGACCTCGTGGCGCGCCGGGTGCAGGGTGATGCCCGCCCGGCGCAGCACCGGCGGCGTAGCCGCTCGGCTGCGCCGTCCCAACGAGTCGACACGGGCGGCGAGTTCGGGGAATGCGAAAGGCTTGGTGAGGTAGTCGTCGGCGCCCAGGCGCAGGCCGTCGACGCGTTCGCCGACCTCCGCCGCCGCGGTGAGCATGAGAACCCGTACAGCCGAAGGCGAGGCGGCCACCCGGCGGCATACGTCGTCGCCGTGCACGACCGGCAGGCTCCGGTCCAGGACGACCACGTCGTAGTCGTGGACCGCCAGCCGGTCCAGCGCCGCCCCGCCGTCGTGCGCGACGTCGACCGCGTGGGCCTCCAGGCGCAGCCATTCCGCGATCGCGTCGGCGAGCATGGGCTCGTCCTCCACCACCAAGACGCGCACGGCGCGACCCCTTCCCCTGGATTTCCCCTGGATTCCCCTGGACGTGCGTCGGAGCATGATGGCCGACCCCGGTGTTTCCTCCGCGTTAGCACCCGGCGAACACCCGCGAAACGCGCCCTGCGGTTGCATCGCCGCCATGACCTCGAACCAAGGCGGCATCTCCCGACGTTCCGTCCTGCACCTGCTCGGCGCGGCCGTACCGGCCGGCGCGCTCGGCGCCTTCGCGGCCACCTCCGCCCAGGCCGGCGGCGGGCGCCCCGCCGGACGCATCCCGGACGACCTGCGGCCCGGCGGAGCGTACGACCGCTTCGTCGCCCGACTGGCCGCCGAGGACAAGTTCTCCGGCACGGTCCTGCTCAGCCACCGCGGCAGGACCGTGCTGTCCCGGGCCTACGGCATGGCCGACAAGGAAGTTGCCGTACCGAACACCCCCGACACGATCTTCGCGCTGGCATCCGCCTCCAAGCCGTTCACGGCCTTGGCGGTCCTGAAACTCGCCCAGCAAGGCAAGATCGACTTCTACGGCACGCTCGGCACCTACCTGCCCGGATTCCCGCCCGCGATCGCCGACACCGTCACCATCCACCACCTGCTCACCCACACCTCCGGCATGGGCGACCTGCTGAACAACGCCGAGTTCCTCGAACAGGTCGGCACCTGGACCAGCGCGGACCAGGTCACCGCCGAACTCGTCCGCATCATCGGCACGCAGCCCCTGGAATTCGCGCCGGGCTCCGACAACCGCTACAGCAACAGCGGGTACGACGTCCTCGGCGCGATCGTGGCCGCAGTGTCCGGGCAGTCGTTCTACGACTACGTCCGGCAGCACGTCTTCACCCCGGCCGGCATGACCCGGAGCGACTTCTACACCCGGCCGCAGTGGCTCAGCGACCCGCGCCTCGCCCACCCCTACACGCGCAAGCCGTCCGGGGAGCGGATCGACGCCCTGCGCGCCGGGGAAGGCGCCGCACGCATGTTCATCGGCACCGGCGGCGGCAACGCCTTCTCCACGACCGCCGACCTCGCCCGCTTCGCGCAGGCGCTCACCGGCGGGGCACTGCTCGACCCCGCCTACACCGAGCTGTTCATGAGCGCCAAGTTCCCCATGCGCCCACGCGGCGCCGCCACCCCGGGCGGCCGGAGCTTCATGGCGTACGGCGCGACCGCCCCCATCGTCGACAACCACCTCCTCCTCACCCACGGAGGCGGAGCCGCCGGCGAATCGACGAACTGGACCATCTACCGCGACCTGGACTGGTGCGGAGTCATCCTCGCCAACTACGACGCCATCGACCTGACCGCCATCATCGACAAGGAACGCACCCCGCTGTGCGGCCCCTGACGGACCACGCACGCCCGTGCTGTTCCTCAGCGCTTGGGGAGGTCGCCCGGTCCGCCGAGGTCCTCGTGGGTCACGTGCTCGCCCGGTGTGGCCAGTTCCTCGACCGTGTCGGCGCCGAGCACCGCGCCGGTGGACCTCTTGCCGCGCCGCAATCTGGCTTCCAGCCAATTCGCGAACGTGGTGAGCGTGAAGTTCACCGCGACGAAGATCACCGTGACGACGGTGAAGCTGGCGATGGTGTTCGCACCGTAGTTCGCGCTCATCGGGCGGACCGACGCCAGCAGTTCGGAGAAGCCGAGCAGCGCGCCGCCGAGCGCGGTGTCCTTCACGATCACCACGAGCTGGCTCACGATCGCCGGCAGCATCGCGGTGACCGACTGCGGCAGCAGGACGAAGCGCATGACCTGGTTCTTGCGCATGCCGATCGCCTTGGCGGCGTCGGTCTGGCCCGCCGGGAGGGCTTGGATCCCGGCGCGCACGATCTCCGCGAGCACGGAGCCGTTGTAGAGCACGAGGCCGGTGACCACGGCGTACAGCGGCCGGTCGTCGGGGCTGACATCGGTGAACTCCGCGTACGCCGCGTTCGCGAAGAGCATCAGGATCAGCACCGGGATAGCCCGGAAGAACTCCACCACCGTGCCGGCCGCGCCCCGCACCGCGCGGTGCTCGGAGAGGCGTGCGACGCCGAACAGCGCGCCGAGCGGCAGCGCGATGACGATGGCGAGCGAGGCGGCTTTGAGGGTGTTCCGGAGGCCGGGCAGAAGGAAGGTGTTCCAGGCGCCGGCGTCCGTGAAGAAGGGCCGCCATTTCGCCCATTCGAGCTGGTTCTTGTCGGCGAGGCTCCGGAACACCCACCAGAGCACGCCGGCGAGGGCGACGAGGAACAGAGCCGTGTACAGCCGATTGCGCCGTTTCGCGCGCGGCCCGGGGGTGTCGTAGAGGACGGACTCCGAGGTCATCGCTTCACCGACACCTTCTTGCTCACCCAGCCCAGGAACAACCCGGCCGGGAGCGTGAGGCAGATGAAGCCGAAGGCGAAGACCGCCGAGATGAGGATGAGCTGCGCCTCGTTCTCGATCATCACGCGCATCAGCGCGGCGGCCTCGGCGACCCCGATCGCGGCCGCCACGGTGGTGTTCTTGGTCAACGCGATCAGCACGTTCGCCAGCGGGGCGACCACGGAGCGGAAGGCCTGCGGCAGGACGATGTACCCCAGCGCCTGGGGGAACGTCAGGCCGATGGCCCGCGCCGCCTCCATCTGGCCGACCGGCACCGTGTTGATGCCGGACCGCAGCGCCTCGCAGACGAACGCCGCCGTATAGACGGTCAGCCCCAGTACGGCGAGCCGGAAGTTGATCGTCGTGAAGTCCCGGGCGCCGAGGGTGACCCCGAGCGTCTGGAACAGGCCCAGCGAGGTGAAGACGATGATCACGGTGAGCGGGATGTTCCGGACCACGTTCACGTACGTGGTGCCGAAGCCGCGCATCAGGGGCACCGGGCTGACCCGCATGGCGGCCAGCACGGTGCCCCAGATCAGCGCGCCGACGGCGGACAGGACGGTGAGCCGGACGGTCGTCCAGAAGGCGCCCAGCAGGTCGTAGCCCTCGAGAAAGTCGAACACGGTCTTTGCGGCCTTCCGGGTCCGGGCGCGCCGGGGCACACCAGGGCGCGCCGCTTCGCGGCGGCGCGCCCGGCTCGCCCGCGTCAGCTGACGATGACGCCGATCTGCGGAGCGGGCTCGTTCTTGTAATTGGCCGGGCCGAAGTTCTTCTGGACGTACTGGTTCCAGGTGCCGTCCGCGACCATCTTCTGCAGGGCGGCGTTGATCTTCGCCTTGAGCTCGCTGCCCTTCGGGACCCCGATGCCGTAGTTCTCGTTGCTCATCTTGAAGCCGGCGAGCTTGAACTTGCCTTCGAACTGCGACTGCGCCGCGTAACCGGCGAGGATCGAGTCGTCGGTGGTCAGCGCGTCGACGGCGTTGTTCTCCAGGCCGGTCAGGCACTCCGAGTAGCCGCCGTACTCCTGGAGCTGGGCATCGGGCGCGATCCTCGTCTTGACGTTCTGCGCCGAGGTCGAGCCGGTGACCGAGCAGAGCTTCTTGCTGTTCAGGTCCTCCGGCTTGGTGATGGAATTGTCGTCCGCCCGGATCAGGACGTCCTGGTGCGCCAGGAGGTAGGGGCCGGCGAAGTCGACCTTCTCCGAGCGCGTCGGCGTGATCGAGTACGAGGCCGCGATGAAGTCGACGTCACCGCGCTGGAGCAGCGTCTCGCGGTCGGCGCTCTTGGCCTCCTTCCAGACGATGTCGCCGCTCTTGTGACCGAGCTCGTTGGCGATGTAGGTGGCCACGTCGACGTCGAAGCCCGTGTACGAGCCGCTCGGGGTCTTCAGGCCGATGCCGGGCTGGTCGAACTTGATGCCGATGGTGATCTTCTTGCCGTCCCCCGAGTCGCCGTCGTCGCCGCAGCCGGCGGCGGCCAGCGCCAGTCCCAGCGCTGCGACGGCCGCGATGGTGGTCCTGTATGCCTTCATGGTGCTCATCCCTCGGTGTTCAAGGGGCCCGGTCAGTGGTGCAGGATCTTCGACAGGAAGTCCTTGGCCCGCGCGCTGCGCGGGCTGCTGAAGAACTGATCAGGTGTGGTTTCTTCCATGATCCGCCCATCTGCCATGAACACCACCCGATTGGCGGCCGAACGGGCGAATCCCATCTCGTGGGTGACGACGACCATGGTCATCCCGTCCCGGGCGAGCTGCCGCATCACCTCGAGGACCTCGTTGATCATCTCGGGGTCGAGCGCCGAGGTCGGCTCGTCGAAGAGCATGATCTTCGGGTCCATGGCGAGCGCCCTGGCGATCGCGACGCGCTGCTGCTGGCCGCCGGAGAGCTGCGCCGGGTACTTGTCCGCCTGTGAGGCCACTCCCACCCGGTCGAGCAATTGACGCGCCCGTGCCTCCGCGACGTCCTTCTTCTTCTTGCGGACCTTGACCTGGCCAAGCATCACGTTGGCGAGCACGGTCTTGTGCGCGAAGAGGTTGAACGACTGGAAGACCATGCCCACGTCCGCGCGCAGCGCGGCCAGCTCGCGGCCCTCGGCGGGCAGGGGCTTTCCGTCGATGGCGATCTCGCCGGAGTCGATGGTCTCCAAGCGGTTGATCGCCCGGCACAACGTGGACTTCCCGCCCCCGGACGGCCCGACGACGACCACGACCTCGCCGCGGGCGATCGTCAGGTCGATGTCCTGGAGGACGTGGAGGTCGCCGAAGTGCTTGTTGACCTTGCGCAGCACGACAAGATCGCCCGTACCCGGGGCGGGATTTTCCTTGGTCGCCGCTGCGTCGCTCATTGGATTCATCGTCCGTCTTGCACGGAAACACCGCATCTCACGCCAGCCGCCCGGGGCAAGCGCCCACGCCCGCGGGGGCGCCGACGCCGGAATTCCGGCGTCGGCGCCCCCAAGAAGGCCTCCCGCGCCTGCGACCTCGCTCGTCCGGACGGCCCGGGGTGACCTCGGCGTGGTCACCCCGGGCCCAGGAAGTCAGTCGGCGCGCGTGCCGTGTCCGGCGAGCAGCGCCGGGGCGGGTTCCGGCGCCGGGGTCGGGATCGGCGGGTCGGCCGGGGCGTGTTCGTCGAAGCCGAAGCGTTCGTGCAGGCGGCGCAGGGCCGGTGGCGCCCACCAGGTGGCCCGCCCGGTCAGGGCCAGGACGGCCGGAACGAGGAGGCTCCGGACGACGAAGGCGTCAACAAGGATGGCCAGGGCCAGGCCGCCGCCGAGCATCATGGTGTTGGTCACCCTCGATGTGCCGATGGCACCCATGACGACGGCCAGGACGACGGCCGCCGCGGTGATGATCCCGCCGGTCCGGGACAGGCCGACCGCGATGGACGTGCGGTGGTCGCCGGTGCGGTCGTACTCCTCCTTGACCCGGGACAGCAGGAACACCCCGTAGTCCATGGACAGTCCGAACGCGATGCAGAACATCAGCACGGGCAGGGCGGTCTCGACCGAGCCGGTCGGGGTGAAGCCCAGCAGGCCCGACAGGTGGCCGTCCTGGACGATCAGCACCACCGCGCCGAACATCGCGGTCAGGCTCAGCCCCGCGAACAGGATCGACAGCAGCGGCAGCAGGACGCTGCCGGACAGCAGGAAGACCAGGACGAACGTGGCGAGCAGGATCACGGCGCCCGCGATCCAGAGCCGGTCGCCGATCGCCTTCTTGCTGTCGACCAGTTCCGCTGCCTGGCCGCCGACCAGGACGGGGTACGGCGCGGGTACGGCCCTTACCTGGCGCACCAGTTCCTGCCCGCGTGCGGACAGGTCGTCGACGTCGGGGACCACCGACAGGTACGCGGCCCCGGCGTTGAAGCGCCCGGCGTCGGCCGGGGCGGGTCCCCCGGTGCGGACGCCGTCCTGGAAGGTGCCGGTCGGGGCGACCACCCGTGCCGTGCCGTCGAGTCGGGAGAGAGCGGCGGCGTAGTCCCGGAGCGCCGGGGCGTCCGCTGCGGCCGCGCCGCGCGCGATGACCTCGACCGCGCCGGTGGGGCGTCCGTCGACGCCGTCGCGGATGGCCTGCTGGACCTGGCGTGCCTCGGTCGCGGCGGGCAGCTGGCGGTCGTCCGCGGTCCCGAACTCGATGCGGGTGAACGGCAGTCCGAGGACCACGAGGGTCACGGTGGTGGCGACGGCGACGAGCGGGGCGCGGCGGGTGACGGCTTGCGCGAGGCGGTACCAACCGCCCTCGGGCGGGTCGGCCGCGGCGGTCTTCGCGCCGACGTTGTCGGCGGCGTTCTTGGCTGCGTTCTCTGCGGCGTTCTGGGCAGTCGTGCGCCGGAGCCCGAGGCGTGCCGCCAGCCGTCGCATCGGCTTCCGCAGGTCGCCCGCGTCCACCCGGCGGCCGAGTACCAACAGCGCGGCGGGCAGCAGGACCAGGGCCCCGAAGGCCGCGAGGGCCACCACCGGGATCCCGGCGTACGCGAACGAGCGCAGGAAGTAGAGCGGGAACACCAGCATCGCGGCCAGCGAGACCATCAGCGTCAGTGCGGAGAACACCACGGTGCGTCCGGCGGTGTTCAGCGACCGGCGGACCGCGTCCTGCGGGGTGGCGCCGGCGGCGAGTTCCTCGCGGTAGCGCCGCACGATGAACAGCGCGTAGTCGACGGCGAGTCCGAGGCCGAGCACGGTGGTGAGGTTCTGCGCGAAGACCGAGACCTCGGTGGTGGAGGCGATCAGCCGCAGGATCGAGCCGGTGCCCAGCATCGCGAAGATCCCGACGCCGAGGGTCAGCAGTGCGGCGACGGCACTGCCGAAGACGAGGACCAGTACCAGCAGGGTGATGGGCAGGGCGATCATCTCGGCGCGCAGCAGGTCCTCGGACACGGTGTCCTGGATGGCGTCGCGTACGGCGACGGAGCCGCCTATGCGTACGTCGAGGCCGCCTTGGGCTCCGCCGTACGCGGGGGTGATCCGCGCGAGGACGTCGGCGGACGCGGTGTCGTCGCCCGCGATGTGCGCGACGACCAGCCCGGTGCGCCCGTCCGCGGTACGCAGGGTCGGCGCGCCGGTGGTCCAGTACGACGCGACACCGCTCACCCCGGTCTCCCGGGCCAGGCGCTCCCCCAGGCCGCGTGCCTGCTCGGCGACGGCCGGCGCATCGAGGCCGCCGGCCCCGGGGTCGCGGGCCGAGACGAGCAGGACCAGGTTGGGCCGGCTGCCGGGGAAGTCCCGTTCGAGGACTTCGGCTGCCCGGGCGGACTGCGACGCGGGGTCCTGGTTGCCGCCGGCGAGCAGTTCGCCCCCGGCGGCCCGGCCGAGCAGGGTCACCCCGACCAGGAACAGCAGTCCGAAAAGCAAAAGGAGGCGCGGACGGGAGGTGGTGAGACGGCCCAGGGCAGCAAACATGCGTGCGCCTTCCATCGAGGAATCGTATGTGGAGCATACGATATGCACATGGGTTTGTCTTCGCTGCATAAGGTCGCGCGTCGCTAGGATGTGTACATGGCACAACAGATCCCGATGCGGGCAAGGACCGGATACCGGCTGGTCAAGCTGGCCGAACTGCTGCTCGCGCTGGGAGACCAAACGCTGGCCCCGCTCGGAGTCCGCACCAAGCACATCCATGTGCTCGAGACCCTGATCGCCGACGAGACGCTCTCCCAGCAGGACGTCAGCCGTTCCATGGGCATCGACCCGAACGTCCTGGTCGGCGTGCTCGACGAACTGGAGTCGCAGGGGCTGGCCGAGCGCCGCCGCAATCCCCAGGACCGCCGCCGCCACGTCATCCTCGTCACGGACGCAGGCCGCGCACTCGCCGCCGAGAGCGCCCGCCTGCTCGACGCAGCCGAAAGCGACTTCCTGGCCGCGGTCAGCGCCGCCGACCGCAAGGTCCTGCACAGCGCGACCGACAAACTCCTGACCGCGCACAAGCCGAACTGGGCGTCCGACGACTGCTGACCCGCCGACCCGGCCCCGCCGCCCGGCCTATCGGCGCTTGGGGGCGCTCAGTTCGACGACAAGCCCGTCCGGATCCGTCACCCGGAAGTTGTGGCTGACGGCTTCCTCGAACACATCCCCCGGCGCAAACCCGGCCGCCGCAAGTTCGCCGCGCAGCCGCTCAAGCGCACCCAAGTCGGCCACCGCAAACGACAGATGGTCGATACCCGCCGTCGAGGTGCCGGATTCGTCGCCCGGCATGGCCGTCTGCATACCGACCACAAACCCCGCCGTGGGATGCCGCAACGCAGCGTACGGACCGGACTCGAGCACTCCCGACGCGAGGTCCCGCATCCCCAGGACCGCCCGATAGAACGCCGCACTCACGCCGACATCCCGCACCACCAACTGCACATGCGAGAACCCCAGAATCACCCGCGCATGGTACGTCGCCGCAAGGACGACAACCAGAGCAAGCCCGGCCCACCAGAAGACCCACCATCGCGGCCGGCCAGGGGTGCAGTTTCCGACGGTGGTCCGGCCGGACCGGGCGCTTCTGCCCGCTCCGGCCTTCCTGCGCGTCGGCGACGACGTCGGCTCGGGCCGTCACCGGGCGAAGTCGGATCCGTCTGCCGGGGGTTCGGGCAACCAGTCGCAGGTTGGGTCGTACTCCAGCCAGCGGCTTCGGCGGGCTTCCTCGGCGAGCGCGGCGGAGAGCAGACCCAGCCTCGGGTGCGTATTCCCGGTGCGCCACAGCAGCGACCACGCGTAGAGCGGCGTGGGTTCGGCCAGGGGGACGGTGCGCAGGCCTGGGACGTCCGGCAGCGGCACATCGGCCGGGATCAGCGAGAAGCGCCGCGGGTCCGCCGCCACCTCGGCGAGGAAGTGGGCGAGGCCGAGGTTGACGCTTGCGGCGCGGTCGCGGATGCCGAAGCGGTCGGCGAACCGGTGGAGGAAATCGAGGCGGGCCGGCTCGGCGGGTGCCCACAGCACGCTGCCGCGCAACTGCTCGGGCCGCAGGGCCGGTTCGGCCGCGAGCGGATGGTCCGCTCCGACGACGGCGTCCACCGGTTCGAGGCGGACGAGGCGGTGCGTCAGCCCCCCGGGCAGCGGGGGGTGGGCCCGGCCGAAGGCCGCGTCGATGTCGCCGCGCAGCAGTGCTGCTGTGACCGAGGGCAGGTCGCGGCCGTGCCCCAGGACCAAGTCCCCGGCGGGTCCGGCGCGTCCGGCGACCTGGGCCAGCGTCCTCATCGGCGCGTACAGGTGCCCCCAGACATCCAGGCGCAGTGGCCGCGCGGTCCCGGTGACCGCCTCGACCGCCGCGTCGGCGGCCGCGACGGCCTGCCGGGCCGGTTCGAGGAATCGCCGGCCGGCCTCGGTCAGATGCACCCCGCCGCCGCGCCGGAACAGCTCGGCGCCGAGGAGGGACTCCAACCGCGCGATGCGCTTGGACAGCGCCTGTTGGGAGATCGCCAGGGCCCCGGCGGCCCGGCCGAAGTGCAGTTCCTCGGCGGTGCGCACGAAAGCACGTACCTGCGCCACGTCGAGATCCATGGCTCTCACCATAGGCGACAACCAAAGGTTGTCGAATCGCTCGCTGCGTTGTTGGATCACCGGACCCTCCGGGCGGTTGCATCTGGGCCATGCAACGACTGATTCCCACCGGGGACGCGGCGCGCCCCGTCGCCTTCACCGACGCCGCCGAGCCCGTGCCCGGGACCGGCGAGGCACTGGTCAAGGTCGAGGCCTTCGCACCGAACCGGGGCGAGACCTTCCTCCTCGAGAACCCGCAGCCGGGACTGCTTCCCGGCAAGGACGTCGCCGGGTTCGTGGTCCAGGCGGCGGCCGACGGATCCGGCCCCGGCGTCGGCACCCGGGTCGTGGGGCATCCCGCCCAAGGCGGTTGGGCCGAGTACGCCGCGGTGCCCACGCACTCGATCGCGGTGCTCCCGGACGGCATCGACAGCGTCCGGGCGGCGGCGCTGCCGCTGGCCGGGATCACCGCGCTGCGGCTGCTGCGCACCGCCGGCGCCCTGGCCGGCCGACGGCTGCTGCTGACCGGTGCCTCGGGCGGCGTGGGCCACTTCGTGACCGAACTGGCCGTCGGGGCCGGCGCCGAGGTGACCGCGGTGACCGCCACGCCTGAACGCGGGGCGCGGCTGAGCGGCTTCGGCGCCCGCGTGGTGCACGAAGTCTCCGACGCGCAGGGCCCCTTCGACGTCGCCTTCGAGTCCGCCGGCGGAGCGCAGCTGCCGCCGGCCCTGGCCAAGCTGCGGCCGGGCGGTCTGCTCGTCTGGTTCGGCCAGGCGAGCCGCAGCCCGGTGACCCTCGACTTCTTCGAGGTCCTCGGCGGCCCCGAACGTGCCACGATCCAGCACTTCCATTACGCGGGCGCCCCCTACGGCGCCGACCTCGCAACGCTGGTGGACCTCGTCGCGCGGGGCCGCCTGCATCCGGAGATCGGCCGCATCGCGCCCTGGACGGAGACCGCCGCCACGCTCGTCGACCTGCGCGAGCGCCGGATCCGCGGCAAGGCCGTCCTGACCACGGGAGAAGCACGATGAACCCCCGCGAATTCGCCGCCGCCCAGTGGACCCGCGCCACCGGCGCGGGCGTGGACCCCCACGAGTACCACCGCGTCACCGACGGCCTCGCCTCCGTCGCCGACTGGGGGCCGGCCTTCGCCGCCACCGGGCAAAGCCATCTGCGGCGTGCGGACGGCGCGGCGTCGGCGGTCTCCGCCGGACAGCATCTGCTGGCCGCAGCCCGCTGGTTCCACCTGGCCACGCTGGCACCGTACGCAGAGGCGCACCGCGCCGCGGCCGCGGCGGACCAGGCCCTGGGCCGGGCGCTGACCGCGCTCGAACCCGGCGCGCAGCGGCTGAGCGGTGCCGGATTCACCGGCTGGCTACGCGGCCCGTCGGACGCACCCGGCACGGTGGTCGTCGTCCCCGGCCTGGACTCGGCCAAAGAGGAGTTCCTGGACCTCGCCGCGGCGCTGCTGGCGCGCGGGCTGGCGGTGTTCGCCATGGACGGCCCCGGACAGGGCGTACTCGCGGGCACCACGACCTTTGCGGCCGACTACGAGCGGGTCGTGGGGCGGGTGGTCGACGCCCTCGGCGTCGCCCGGGTCGGCCTCGTCGGCATGAGCCTGGGCGGCTACTTCGCGGCCCGGGCCGCGGCGCTCGAACCGCGCGTGGCGGCCGTCGCCACCGTCAGCGGACCATTCCGCCTGCACTGGGCGGAACTCCCCCCTCCCGTAGGCGAGATCATGGCCCAACGCACCGGAGGCGCCGACGCCGCCCGCGAATTCGCACACGAGGTGGACCTGACCGACCTGGCGCCCCGCATCACCGCGCCGCTGCTCGTCGTGGACGGCGGCCAGGACGTCATCCCCGGGGTGGTGAACGGCGAGTCCCTGGCCCGGCTGGCGCCGCGGGGCACCTACCTCGCCGTCGCGCACGGCGACCACCTGCTCGGCAACGCGCGGCCCGACTGGCTGCCGCAGCTCGCCGACCACCTCACGCACTCTCTGACGGGAACCCCGGCATGAACCGCTTCACCGGAAAGACCGCCCTGATCACCGGCGGCACCAGCGGCATGGGCCTGGCCACCGCACAGCGGCTCGTCGACGAGGGCGCCCACGTCGTCGTCACCGGCCGTACCCAGGCCCGGCTGGCCGCCGCAGTGCGCCGACTCGGCCCGCACGCCTCCGGGATCGTGGCCGACACCGCCGACCTCGCCGCGGTGGACGCGCTCATGGACACCGTCAGGGACCGCCACGGACGGCTGGACTGCCTCTTCGCGAACGCCGGCACCGGAACCTTCCTGCCCTTCGAGGACGTCACCGAGACCGACTTCGACCACACCGTCGACGTCAACCTCAAGGGCGTGTTCTTCACCGTCCACAAGGCCCTGCCACTCCTCGCGGACGGCGGCTCGATCGTGGTCAACGCCTCCTGGACCCTGCACCGGGGCAACAGCGTCCTCACCCTCTACTCGGCGACCAAAGCCGCCGTGCACAACCTGGCCCGCACCCTCGCCGCCGCACTCGCCCCGCGCGGCATCCGCGTCAACTCCGTCAGCCCCGGCTACATCGACACCCCGATGTACCCGGCCGAGGCCCTGACCGAGGCGGAAGCCGCGGCAATCACCGGCCAGATCGTCGCCGGCCGCTTCGGGCGCCCCGACGAAGTCGCCGCCGCCGTGGCGTTCCTCGCTTCGCCGGACGCGTCCTACATCAACGGCCAGGACCTCGTCATCGACGGCGGCCTACTCGGCGCCGTACCCGCCTGACAGCACCACGCCGGCCCGCACCCGCCACCAACCACGCCCGGCGACCGCGCACGCCCGCGCTCCCCCGCCCCCGGTCGGCCCTGGAGGGCCGTCGGGGCTCGAAGCGCCGGCCCCCGGACGCGGGTGCCCGCCGCCCCTTCCTCGTCCCAGCAATACGAGGAGGGGACGGCAGGCGCTCGGTCCCGTGCCTGCCCGCGGCCGCTGCGGTCCGCCGCGGCGGTGGGTCACTACCTGACGCAGTCGATGGGGTTGAACGGGCCGTTCACCGTGAACGTGATCTCTGTCGGCAGCGGGAGCGGGATGGCCTTGTCGACCACCGTCTGCACCTCCAACTCGTCGCCGGCGTACAGGTGCTTCACGTTGGTCAGTGAGAACGGCGAAGGACCACCCCAGGCCGTCGCGCTGAGGTAGCCGATCGGCAGGTCCACATCGGTCGGCATCCCAAGAGTGGAGATGACCAGCTTCCTTGCGAGGGTGTTGGTGAAGTAGACGGTGACGTCCTCGAAATCCGGGTACGGCGCGCCGCTGTACCTGGTCTCGCAGTCGTACAACCGGTCCACGGCAGCCGCCGGGCCGGCGGGCAGAACGGTGGCGGCAGCGGTGAGGGCCGCGCATACGGCGGCGGTGGCCAGGCGTCCGGTCCTGGGCATGGGTGCGGGATTCCTTCCGGTTCGGGCGCGGCCCGTCCGTGGCCGGAACACGGCTCGCGCGGGCGGATCCGTTGCGGCGGCCGAGACCGCCCCGGTCCGACGCGGTGATGTCACTGCTTGACGCAGACGAGGGGCATCGGGATGCCGGAAACCGTGAAAGTGATCATTGTCGGCAGCGGGCTCGGGACCGCTCTGGCGGCCGCCGTCTCGACCTCTATCTCCTCGTGGTGCGCCAGGGCCTCGCCGTTGGCCAGCGAGATCGGCGAGGTGCCCGACGTCACCGCGGTGACCTCGCCGACCTCCACGTCCACGCCGACCGGCACTCCGGATATCACGATGAACAGCCGCCCCAAGCCGTTGTTGAAGAAGTCGACGGACACGTCGTCGTAGTCCGGGTTCGGCGTGCCGCTGCCGACGAACTCGCAGTCGTAGGTGCCGGTCACGGCGGCCGCCGGGCCCGCCGTCAGGACGGTGCCGGCGCTGATGACAACCGCGCATACGGCGGCGGTGACCAAGCGTCTGGTTCTGGACATGGGTGCGGGTTCCTTCCGATTCGGGCGCGGCCCCGATGTGGCCGTCGGGGCTCGCGCGAGGAGGTGCCGCTGCTGTCGAGTCAGGGAAGACAGGCACCGCGAAACGCCGTTCAGGCGTGGCGGCGCGGTGCGTCCCCCCAGTGGCGCACGTTCGTCTTGGAGCACAAGGGCCCGGATTGTGTAGGCGGCGCCAGCAAAGCGCAGGGATCTACGCACTTCAACATGCGGATGCGGCCGCACTCAGGTGACACGTGCCCGATTCACCGGGCACCGGCGACGGCCCCGGGCGACGGCCGCCCCGCAGCTCGGGCGGAAAGGTGGAGGCACCGCTGCCCTGACGACGGTTGTTCGCTGGAGCGGCCAATTCGTGTGCCGTTCGCCACAGATGCGTTTTGCCGGGTCTTGGCGCCACCTGCTCTCGTTTGCCCCAAACGATCGGATGGTTGCCGTTGCCGTCTGTCCATACGCTCGCCCCCGGTGATCATGTGGATCACCGTGCGATGAGGGGGGTCCAGCGTGTCTACACGCTTATTTCATGCTGTCCCGGAACGGCAGCGCAACGGCAGTACGGCGCCACGGTCCATACCGCGAAGGGCAATAGCGGCGGTTGCCGCCGGCACGCCGGCCAGGCACCCCAGGTCCTGGACTACGACGAATACGCCACGAGAAGGTGCACCGCGCCCAGTGGTACAAGTACGGCCTCCGCTTCGCGTACATGTACGCACGCGACGGCGCGAACCCGTGCAAGAACCGCTGGGAGAAGCGGGCGGGCTGGGGGGACGGTGACTACACACAGTGCCTGTGAAACGCCTATGCACCGTCGCCGGTGCGCTCGCGGTCCTGTCCGCGTGCATGCTGTCGTCCGACCCGACCTCCAACGTGGTCGGAGTACGTTGGGAAGACGATCGGCTGGTCGCGTTCCTGCCAGTCTGCCCCGGCGACCGGCTGCAATCCGTCAAGGTCTACAACGAAACCGACCCCGCTGTGCGCAGCACTTTGCCGCCGCCGATCTGGACCGGCGACGAGCCGCGTGATCCCGCCGTCATGGCAGGGGAGTTCGTACTCAACGGCGAGAACGACTTCGCCCGGACCACTGGTCCGCCCGTCTCCGACCTCCCGGCCGACATCTCCGTCGAGTACCGGACCGCCAGAGGCTGGGGCGCTTCCATGCGCGTCCGCGCCGCCGAGGTACCCCGCAGCACACTCGCGGCGGACGAGTACTGGACCACCGACGGCACCAAGTCCCGCGACCAGCTGCTGAAACAGTTCCCCTGCGAGAAAGTGACCCCGACGACCGGCCAATAGCCTCGGCGTTGCACGACGGGCCGTCAGCGCGCATGCTGACGGCCCGTCCGCTGTCTCGCGACGGGAACGCGGCGGACGACGACGTGCTGCACCGGCCAAGCGCGGCGCGCGACCGGGCCCGGTGGGCGGCTGGCATCGCAATGGCCGGCGGGAGCCGACTCCCACGATCGTCTAGCGATGCGCCGCGGCCAGGGCAGGGTGGGTGGTTCCGAAGTGGTCGATGAAGGCTGAGCCGAGGGCGTCGGCGGGGACCTCTTCGAGGGGCAGGGGGACGGCTACGTCGGTGACGCGGGGGCCGTGCTGGGCGGCGATGGGGGCGAGGGCGGCGAGGTCGAAGCCGTAGAAGCGGGCGGCGTTTTCGGCGAGCATGGCGCGTACTTCGTGCTCGGGTACGTCGGCGAAGGTGAGCCGCAGGGCTTCGAGGGTGTAGGGGAACGTGCCTTCGGCGTGCGGGTAGTCGGCGCCCCACATGATGTTGGCGACGCCGATCTGGTGGCGTACCGCGCATTCGGCCGGCCGCAGCGGGCTGGAGCCGAGGTAGCAGTTGCGGGCGAAGTATTCGCTGGGCAGCATGCTCAGGTCGTTGATCATGTCGCAGCCGAAGAAGTGCTGGGCGGTGCCGTCGAGCGGCATCACGTGGACGAACTGGTCCAGCTTGGCGAGTTCGCGCGGGACCCAGGCGGAGCCCTGCTCGGTGAACGCGACCTTCAGGTGCGGGAAGCGTTCGAAGACGCCGCCGAAGATGAGGTGGGCCAGCACCCGGTTGGAGAACCAGGTGATCTCGGAGAGCAGCACCGCGAGGCCGCGCGGGTCGTGCGGGTACGCCGGTACGCCGCCGCCGCTGTGCAGGTTGACCGGTACGTCGAGTTCCTCGCACACCGCCCAGATCGGGTCGTAGACGGAGTCGAAGAGCGGCGGCAGCGCGGAGCCGGGCGGGATGCCGGGGACGAGGATTCCACCGAACAGGCCTGCGCTCTTGACCCGGCGGACCTCGGCGACCGCGTCGTCGAGGTCGTTGAGCATGATCTGCGCGACGCCGGCGCGGCGGCCGGGGGCCTGCGCGGCGAAGTCGGCGAGCCAGCGGTTGTGCGCCTGCAGGCCGGCCCACCGCTGCCGGTACTCGGCCGGGTCGGAGGGCGGCGGAGGGACGAAGAACTGGGTCTGCGGGAAGAACGGCGGGACGGTGTTGGGGAAGACCACCTCGCCGACGATGCCTTGCGCTTCGAGGTCGGCGTTGCGTACCGCATTGTCCCAGTTGCAGTCCTGCGCCTTGCTGAGCAGGTGCTCGGACTCGAACGGGTTGACCAGGTGCGCGGCCCAGGCGTCGAAGTCGTCGTGGTGTTCGCGGGCCAGGTAGGGGCGGTAGTCGAGCAGGTCGGCGCCGGCGTGGCCGTCGGAGGAGATGACGGTGTAGCGGCGGTCTTCGGGTGTGGCCATGGGTCCTCCCGTTGTTTGTATGGGCGCTAAGTTAGCTAACTTAGCTAAGTTAGACAATGGAGTCGTGCCGGTGTGTGCCCGGTGTCACGGCGCTCCGTACGATGGGGCCACGGCCGGGCAGGGCCCCGGGCCGCCCCGCAGCCGTATGCGACAAGGAAGGAACGCCGTCTTGGACGTCGCCGCGCCCCGCTCCCCCCGATTCGGCGGCCCCGTCCGCGGCGTGAGCGTCGCGGAGGAGTTGGCGGATGTGCTGCGCGACCGCGTGCTCGACGGCGGCATGCGCGACGGCGACCTGCTGCCCAAGCAGAGCGACCTGCAGGAGGAGTACCAGGTCGGCACGACCACGCTCCGCCAGGCGATCCGCATCCTGGAGACGGAAGGCCTGGTGACGGTACGCCGGGGCAACACCGGCGGCCTGGCCGTGCGCCTGCCGAGCGAGACCGATGCCGCCCGGACCTTCGGTCTCGTCCTGCGCAGCCGGCGTGTGCCGCTCGACGACCTGGCCGCGGCGGTCCGGAACCTGGAGCCGACCTGCGCCGGCCTGTGCGCGGCCCGTGAAGACCGGGACACGGAGGTTGTGCCGCGGCTGCGCGAGCTGCACGAGCGCTGTGTCGGACTGGTCGACGACCTTCCCGCGTTCGTCCGCGCGTGCCGCGACTTCCACGAGGGCCTGGTCCAGCTCTGCGGGAACACCACGATGCAGCTCCTGCTGGGGACCGCGGAGACGCTGTGGTCCGCGCACGAGCGGCACTGGGTCGACGAGGTGCCCGAGGGCTCGGACTTCACCGAGCGCATCGCGGGCGGCCTCGAGGTGCACCACGACCTCATCGAGCTGATCGCGGCCGGGGACGTGGACGGCGCGCACGGACTGGCGCGCCGCCACGTCGAGTTCGCGCAGTCGCACCCGCTTCAGGAGCGGCCCGGCGTCGCGGTCCAGTCCCTCCCGGAGAGCTGATCGGCACCGGCTGGACGCCGGGTGCTCAACCGCGCGCGGCCACCAGTTCCGCGCCGAGTTCTGCGAGCGCGGTCACCAGGAGGTGCGTCTTGGCCCTGGGGACGGTCGGCACGACGGATGCGTCGATGATGCGGAGCCCGTCGAGGCCGTGCACCCGCATGTCGGCGTCGACCACGGATGTCGCCGGGTCGTCGCCGATCCGGCAGGTGCCGACGCCGTGATAGAAGGCGTAGTGGCCCTCGGCGATGAGCCGGTCGAGTACGGCGTCGCCTGCGCGGCGCCGCGCCGTCGAGGGCGAGTCCTGATGCCGCGACGACGCGGGCGGCCAATCGCCAGCCGTCCCGCAGCCGGGCCAGGTTGTCAGGTTCGGCGGCGAACGGCCAGTCGATGCGTGCCGGGTCGCCCACTCGCCCGCCGGTCGGCGCGATGCTGCCTGCGCCGGTCGGCAGTTGCAGTGCCACGCTGATCTCGATCTCCCGCGTCCCGTCCGGGTTGCGCCGGGCGACCGGGGTCAGCTGGAGGTCGTGGTGACGAATCGAGCCCGGCGCGGTGGCACGGGCGAGCGGCGCTCGACATGGCAGTCGCCCATATGGTCACGTTCGCTCTGTCGCGCGCCGCCTCCAAGTAGGCAATGGCGTTCGAAACCCGCCCGCTTCCACGGCGGTTCATCGGAATCGCCCCGACTCCCGTCGATCCGGGGCGGCTGTGGTCGGCGCAGAACTCCAGCCCGGCGGCTACGCAGCCGTCGACGAATCCGCGTTGCAGTGATGTCCAGTCGGCCTCCGGGTGCCGGACGATAGGGATGGGCCCGGCGTCGCCGTGGTACGCCTCGGCACCGAAGTCCAGGTCGTTCTCGACGCGGTTGAGGTAGGCGAGCATGCGATCCCACCCCAGCTCGCGCGGCCACGCATCGAAGTCCTCTGGCTCGGGCCGCAACGCCACCGCCCCATTGGTCGCCGAAGAGCCGCCGACACCGCGCCCGCGCGCGTAGTTCAGCTCGCGGCCGCCCGTCGACGCCACGCGGTCGCCCCAGTTGTACGGCCACGCCACCGGCCGCGACAACGTCCGCAGCTCCTCGGGCAGGTCGACCTCGCGATGGTCGGGTCCGGCTTCGAGCAGCAGCACCGTACGCTCCGGGTCCTCCGAGAGCCGCGCTGCCAGGACGCACCCGGCGGAGCCCGCCCCGACCATCACCACATCGGCCGAAGCCACACTGCGCACGCCCATATCTGCTCCTCCAAGGTTTGCGGTCGCGATCTCGGTCGGTTCGACGGCGGATCAAGAACCGCACTGCTCCCCCACCCGACAAGACCCTCAGCTCTTTCATGGCTATCATGGCTAAGATAGCCAAACAAGCTGAGCGTGCGCTGCGCCGAGCAGTGCCGTGACAAGCAGGGCATGCGCGGGTCGGCCCGCGAGGCGTCGCCCCCTTCGACGACGGAGTTCCGCATGCCCACGACCAGGCAGGATGGTGCCGACCGCCGATGAGGTACAGCTTCAACGCGTTCAACCACTCGACGTACTACGGCCTGCCGCCGACCCTGCCCCAGCAGATCCGTGCCGCGGCGCGCGCCGGATACGACCACATCGGCCTCGACGTGATGTCCGTCCTGGCGCACGAGCGCCAAGGGCTGCCGCCCGAGGAACTGGCCGAGCTGCTCGGCGACGCCGGTCTGCCCTGCTACGAACTCGTCTCCCTGTCCATCGGCGCAGACGCCGACGCGACTGCGCGAAGTCTCGCCAACGTACTGCGCCTGGCGCCGATCCTCGGCGCGCAGCAAATCCTCGCGGTCGCGACCGGACCGGCCGAAGCGGTGGCCGCCAACACCCGGCGCTGTGTGGAGGCACTGGACGACGCCGGCCTGGGCTTCGCGCTGGAGTTCCTGCCGACCCGCGACATCGACTCCATCGGGGAGGCCCTGCGCCTGGCGGAGCTGGCCGCGCCGGCCGACCCTGCCGCATTCCGGCTGGTGGTGGAGAGCTGGCACTTCTTCCGCGGCCCGAGCACCTGGCGAGACTTGTCGGAACTCCCCGTGGACCGGATCGGGTTCGTCCAGTTCGCCGACGCGCCGGAGATGGTCTCGGCGGACCTGCACGCCGAGTCGATGGGCCGGCGGGTCCTGCCTGGCGAAGGGGTCTTGGACCTCGCCGGATTCTGCGACGCCCTGGTCGGGAAGGGCTACGACGGCGTCGTCAGTGTCGAACTCCTCTCCGACGCGTGGCGCCAAGCCCCGCTCGACGACTTCGCGGCGGCCACGCTCCTGTCCACGCGCGCTGCGTGGGAGTCGGCCGCGGCACGGAGAGCGGATCGGACAACGGGACCCGTCGCGCTTGGGTGACCTGGCGCCCGGCGTCGGCCCTGTTCCGTCGCCGGCACCAGGTCGGCTCGGGTGCCTCAGCCGCGGGTCGGGGCGAGCGCCAAAGCGTCGTCCAGCGGGTCGGTGCCGAGGCCCGGGTCGACGAACATGACCACGGGCACGGTGACACCGTTGTCGACGTAGCGCCGGATTGCAGCGCGGCACTCCTCCGGGGAGCCGTGGACGATCAGGTCGTCGACCACCTCGTCGGGCACCGCGGCCAACGCGCGCCTCCGATCGCCGGCAGCCCAGGCGTCCCACATGGGCTGCAGCTGCTCGCTCCGGCCCAACCAGCGCTGATAGTTCGCGTAGCCGGGGACGTTGAGGTACGAGGTGATCATGCGCCGGCATACAGTGCGGGCCGCGTCCGCGTCGTCCGTCGGGCAGACGAAAATGCGGCCGACCACCTCCTTGCCGGAACCGCCCTCGTGCACGTAGGGCACGACCTTCTTGACGTCGTCGGCGGAGAGCCAGTTCAGGATGACCCCGTCGGCCTCGCGGCCGGCCAGGCGCAGCATGCCCTCGCGCAGCGCGGCAAGGTAGATCGGCGGGGGCGTCTGCGGTGGGCGGGCGAGGCGGAAGCCGTCGATCGCGAAGGTCTCGTACTGCTCGGCGACCCGTTCGCCCGCGAGTGCGCTGCGGAGGAACCTGACGGTGTCGCGTACACGTTCGTAAGGGAGCTCGAAGGCCGTCGCGTTCCAATTGTGGACGATGGGCCGCGACGCCGACCCGATACCCAAGTGAAAGCGTCCTGGAGCGAGTTCGGCGAGAGCAGCGGCCGTCATGGCCAGCACGGCCGGGCCGCGGGTGAAGGGCGAGACGATGGCGGTGCCGAGGTGGGCGTCCGGGGCGCCGGTCGCGGCCAGCGTCAGCGGGGTGAACCCGTCCAGGCCGTCGACCTCGCAGCTCCAGATGTCGGTGTAGCCGGCGGCAGCCAGGTCCCGTGCGATGCGCGGGTGGTCGGCCAGTGGGGCGGAGAACGGCAGCGTCATGCCGTAGCGCTGCGGCGGGTGGTCCATGGTTTTCGTGCTGCCTTCCTAGGCCGGTTCAGCAGGTCAGTTCGTCCCAGACGGCCGCTTCGCCGCCGGCGAGTGCGAGCTTCCCGAGGTACCGCGCGCTGCCCGCTTCCGGTCCTACTTCACCCGGCCAGGACCAAAGCCGCTTGGTGTAGTGGTGC
This sequence comes from Yinghuangia soli, assembly GCF_021502675.1. GTDB lineage: Bacteria > Actinomycetota > Actinomycetes > Streptomycetales > Streptomycetaceae > Yinghuangia > Yinghuangia soli. The sequence continues at coordinate 36,609 of NZ_JAKFHA010000034.1, read as the reverse complement.
AGGGGGTATTCGGCGGTGACGCCCATGGCGCCGTGGAGCTGGTGGGCGTGCCGGGCGCAGACGGCTGCGGTATCCGCGGTGGTGATCCCGGCGGCGACCACGGCGGCACGGAACGTCGGTGAGGTGCCGCCGGACCGGGCCAGGTGGCCGACGGCCCGTTCGATCGAGGCGTCCAGGCGCACGGTCGCGACGCGCATGGCGGCAAGCGCGGCCGCCACTGCCGGGATCCGGGCGAGGGGTTTGCCGAACTGCTCGCGTTGCATGACGTAGCCGCGGGTGAGGGCGTACACACCGGTTGCGGCGCCGGCCACGGCGGCCGCGCGCAGCAGGGCGAACCGGGCCTGGGCTTCGGCCATGTCGGGAGCGTTCGCCAGGCCAGGAGCCGCGGTCCCGCGCAGGATGAGGTCGTCGCGCGGCTCGCCGGCGAGGTTGACTCCTTCGTGGATCTCGACGCCCGGTGCCTCGACGTCGACGTACGAGGCCGTGCCCGTCCGGTCGTACACCACCACGCCGCGTGCCTGGCGCAGCCACGGGACCTGCGGGATGCGGACCACCGACATCTCGTCCTCGTAGACGGCGTCCACCCCGAAGGCGATCGCCAGCTGGTCACCCACAGTTCGGTCGCCGGCGAGCACCCATGACGCCAAAGCGTTCTCTGCCAGGGGCGCCCCTGCCGCCTGCTCGCCCAGCGCGCACACGACGATAAGGAGGTCTTCGTACGTCCCGCCCGACCCGCCCCGGGCTTCGTCGACGCCGACCAAGGAGAGGCCGGCGTCGACCAGCTTCTGCCACATGGCGTCGGACGACCGTTCGGCGACCGGAATCGCGCCGGCGATGTCGGCGACGAGCGCCCGCAGTTCCTCGGCATGCTCGCTCACGGCCGGGTCTCCTGTTTGGCGATGATGGACAGCAGGACGTCGGCGGCGCCGCCGCGGATCGTGAAGCCCGGCGAGGCCAGCAGCGCCTGCGCCCAGGCCGCGTGCAGGTCGGGCCGCTCGGGGGTGCAGATGCGGCCCGCGAAGTCGACGACGTCGTTCTCGAAGGCGTTCCCCAGGTACTTCAGGGTCGCGGCGTCGACGATCGGCGCTGCCCCGTCGTCGAGGCTCGCCGCGACGTTCCGGGCGAGGCGCCGCAGCGTCGCGAGGTCGGCGACCAAGCGCCCGATCTCTCGCTCGACGTCGGCCTCGCCTTTGGGAGCTGCTTCCAGCGCGAGGGCGAACAACGGGTACGTGGACAAGAAGCGTTCCGGGCCGCCGCGCTCGAAGGAGAGCTGCTCGGTCACCTGCCGCCAGGCATTGCCGGGTGTGCCGAGCAGGCGCCGGCCGGGCACGAAGACGTCGCTGAACGTCATCTCGTTGAAGTGGTGCTCCCCGGCGAGGTCGACGATGGGCGTCACCTCGATGCCGGGGGTGGCCATGTCGACGATGAACTCGGAAAGCCCTTCATGCTTGCGGTCGGTGCGCTCGGTGCGGGCCAGGAGATAGGTGTGCGTGGCCTTGTGCGCACCCGTCGTCCACACCTTGCGGCCGTTGACAAGCCAGCCGCCCTCGACGCTCGCCGCCGTGGTGCGCACAGCGGCCAGGTCGGAGCCTGCCTCCGGCTCGCTCATGCCCAAGCAGAAGACATACTGCGCGGCGGCGATGCCGGGCAGGATCTCCTTCTTGAGCTCGGACGTGCCGTGCCGCAGGACCGCAGGACCGATCTGCCGGTCGCCGATCCAGTGCGCGGCGACCGGTGCGCCCGCGCGCAGCAGTTCCTCGTTCACCGCCAAGCGGGCGGCCTGGCTCAGCCCGCGGCCGCCGTACTCCTGCGGCCAGGTGATGCCGATCAGGCCTTGGGCGGCGAGTTCGCGGCTGAAATCCGGGTCGAAGCCGCGCATCCAGTTGTCGCTGCGCGGCGTGTACCGGCCTTCGGTCCGCCACCGGTTCGTCAACTCGCGGACCCGGTGCCGGAGATCGAGGGCATCGGAACCGGCTGGGGTCGTCGTGGCCGTCACGTGCACCTCATCGTCCGGTGTAGACGCCGGGACGCTTCTCCCGGAACGCGGCGAGCGCTTCCCTGGAGTCCTGCGTCGAGGTGACGACCGCCTGGTGGGAGGAGATGAGGTCCAAGGCCGTGCGCAGGTCGTGGCGTTCGCCCTCGCGGACCGCGCGCTTGATGAGCTGGACGGCCACCGGCGGCTGGGCGGCGAGACGCGCCGCGAACGCGTGCACTCCGGACGCAAAGTCGGCGTCGTCGTGCACCGCGCTGACCAGCCCCATCCCCAGGGCCTCGTCGGCACCGACGAAATCCCCGGTCCACAGCAGGCGCAGCGCAGTCGCGCTCCCCACGATGCGCGGCAGGTACCAGCAGCCCCCGTCCCCCGGGACGAGACCGACGCGGATGTAGCCCTCGCTGAACCGCGCGGACCGTGCGGCGATGCGGATGTCGGCCATCAGCGCCATGTCCATGCCGGCGCCGACCGCCACACCGTTCACCGCGGCGAGGTAGGGCTTGGTCAGGGCTTCGGCGGCGAAGGCGACCTGGTGGATGCGCTCGGTCAGCAGGTTCTTCTCCGCCCAGGGCGTACGCTCGCGCTCCGCGAAGGCCTCGAGGTCCACCCCGGAGCAGAACGCGTCGCCCGCCCCGGTCACCACGACCACCCGTACGTCCGGGTCCGTCTGGGCGCTACGAAGTGCCGCCGCCCAGGCGTCGACCACGTCCATCGTGAAGGCGTTCTTGCGGTCGGGGCGGTTCAGCGTGATCGTCGCGATGTGGTCGGCGACGCGGTAGTCGAGCCCGGGGCTGTCCTGGTCACTCACTGCTTCTCCTGGCTTGGCCGACGACGGTGGGGGTCGGTTCTACGGGACGATGCTGGCTCGGACGACCTCGCGGCGGTCCGCGGCACGGAACGCCTCGTTGATCTCCGCGAGCGGGAAGGTCGTGCTCTCCAGCCAGCGCTTGGGCAGCTTGTCGCGTACCGAGTCGAGGAAGACCAGGCTTCTGCCGAGCGCGTCGGGCTCATAGAGGGAGACTCCGACGATGCTCTTGTTGGTCAGCGTCAGGCGCGACGGGTCGGCTTCGTACGTCTGACCGTGCCCGATGTTGCCGACGCTCAGGTAGCGGCCGAAGCGGCCGAGCATCTTGATGCCCTCGTTGACGACGCCCGGCGCACCGACGAGTTCGACTGCGACATCCGCGCCGCCGCCGGTCAGTTGGTGTACGCGCTTGACCCGGGCCCGCTCGTCGGGCTCGACAGTGATGTCCACGACCGCGTCGGCACCCAGCTCACGAGCCAGCTCGAGGCGTTCGGCGACCGCGTCGACCACGACGACGGTCGCGGCTCCACGCGCCTTGGCCAGCGCGGTGGCGTAGAGCCCGAGGCCGCCCGCGCCCTGGATGACCACGGTCTCGCCGAATCCGAGCTGCGCGCGGTCGAAGGCCTGCATGACCTGGGCGAGTGCGCAGTTGGCGCCGCTGACCACCTCGTCCGTGAGGCTATCGGGCACGGTGTAGACCAGCGCTCCGGCCGGCAGCAGGAAGTAGTCGGCGAATCCGCCGACGTAGTACGGGGGTTCCGCCGAACTGGCAAGCATCGCCATGGTCATGCGCCCGCAGCTCGCACTGCGCCCCGACACGCAGTAACGGCACACGCGGCACGGGAAGAAGTACGGGAACACCACGCGCGTCCCCTCGACCAGATCCCCGCCGTTGGCGTCGCGCGACGCCCCCTCCCCCAGCCCGGCGACCACCCCGACCATCTCGTGGCCGAGGACGGTCGGGAGCTTGCCGCCCAGGCCGCGGGTGTTGAAGCGCCCGTGCCAGGCGTGCAGGTCACTGCCGCAGACGTTGGCCCTGGTGACCTTGACGAGGATCTCGCCGGGGCGCACGCCGCGGTCGGCCAGGGACACCTCACGGATCTCGAACGGCTCGTTCGGCGCGGTGAATTGCGCGATGCGTCCTTCGAACACTGTCGGCAGCCTTCCTGGGCCGCGGCGTCTCCGGCGCCCTGCGAGGGCGGTACGCGTCACACGGCCCGACGATGACAGGATCTTGTAATTCCTGTACATGAAATACATCATCACGAGGATTGAACGTCAAGGCCCGTGCACTCGGTGGCCGCGCCGCCGCCCGGGCAAGCAAGGAGGCACCGCATGCCCCACTTCCCCACCAAGCCCGTGTACATAGACGGCCGTTGGCTCGCCGGAGCAACCCCGGAGCCGATCCCGGTGACGAACCCCACAACCGAGGAAGTCATCGCGTACGTGCCGCGTGGGTCTGCCGCCGATGCCGACCGGGCCGTCACGGCGGCCCGGGCCGCGCAGGCCGCCTGGGCCGCGACGCCGCAGTCCGAGCGCATTGCCGCCGTCGAAGCGCTGCACAAGGCTCTGGAGTCTCGGGCCCCGCAACTGACGGACGCCGTGGTCGACGATGTCGGCACACCGCACCGCATCGCCGACAAGCTCCAGACCCGCCTTCCGCTCGTCGCCGTCCGCGACTTCATCGAGGCCGCGGACGGCATCGAGGAGCCCGCCGCGGTCCGAAACTCCCGCATTCACCGGTCGCCGGTCGGCGTGGTCGCCGCCATCACGCCGTGGAACTACCCGCTGCTGCAGACCATCGGCAAGGTCGTCCCGGCGCTGCTCAGCGGCAGCACCGTCGTCCTCAAGCCCAGCGAGGTCGCCCCGCTGGTCCCGTACCTCCTCGCCGAGGCCGTGCACGAAGCCGGCCTGCCTGCCGGGGTCTTCAACCTGATCAGCGGTCGCGGCCCCGAGGTGGGTGCGGCACTCGCGGGGCATCCCGGTGTCGACATGGTCTCCTTCACCGGCTCGACGGCAGGTGGACGGGCGGTCGCCACTGCCGCGGCGCAGGGCATCAAGCGCGTCGCCCTGGAACTCGGCGGCAAATCGGCCGCCGTCGTACTGCCCGATGCCGACCTGGCGCAGGCGGTGAAGGCGACCGTGAGCAGTTGCCTGCTCAATTCCGGGCAGACCTGCCTGGCGATCACTCGACTCGTGGTCCCGCGCCGGAACTACTCCGACGCCGTCGAAATGGCCGCCGGCGCGGCCTCCCGGTTCACCCTTGGGGATCCCCGCGACCCGGCAGCCAAGCAGGGGCCGCTGGTCTCCGCGGCCCAGCGCGAGCGGGTACGCGGCTTCATCGATCGGGCCGTCGCCGACGGGGCGAGGGTGGCCACCGGAGGCAGTGCCTGCCCCGACGGTCTGGACCGCGGCTACTTCGTCCGCCCCACCGTCATCGCGAACGCCGACCCCGGATCGGAGATCGCCCAGGAGGAGGTGTTCGGTCCGGTGCTCGTCGTACTCCCGTACGACGACGTCGACGACGCGGTCGACATCGCCAACGGCACGCCCTACGGCCTGTCCGGTGCCGTCTGGGGGCCGGACGAGGCCACGGCGATCGAGGTCGCCCGCCGACTGCGCAGCGGGCAAGTCGACATCAACGGTGGCCTCTTCAACACCGCGGCGCCTTTCGGGGGCATGAAGCTCTCCGGCACCGGCCGGGAGTTCGGACGGCTCGGCCTGGAGGACTACTACGAGATCCAGGCGCTACAGCTGTAGTCCCTGCGGCGAGGCGCATCGAGGGGCCTACCGGGTCGTCCGACCCGGCAGGCCCCTCGGCTTCTCACCGGTTCGCCGTCAGACCGCGCTGCTCGGCGAGCGTTGCGGCCTTCATGGTGTCGAGCACGACGTGCACCTCGGCAAAGCGGTACACGCCCTCTTCGCGCCGGGCCACGCCGCGCACGATTCCGCTTGCCAGGTTCGAGGGCAGTCCATCCTGGGTCGTGGTCACGAAGATGTACGACGCGAAGGACACTTCGTCGTCCGTCTCTCCGGTGATGTGGATGTTCGTGCCGTTGTGGCGCAGCGGATAGGGGCTGCCCAGGCGGTGTTCGCGCTGCCACGCGAGCACATCGGCACGGCCGCGGTTGTCCGAGGCGATGAACTCCTCGTGCGGGTGGTCTCCCGAGTCCGTGCGCGTGGTGAACCACACGTCCTCGGCGAACGCGTCCTCCCAGGCGTCGAAGTCGCCCTCGTCGTAGATGAACCACCAGCGCTGCAGCAACTCGTGGACGGCCAGACGGTCGTGCATGGCGTAGCTCTCCTCAGGTAGGTACGGGGTGAGACCGGGGGGCGTCCGGCATGGCTGTGCGTCAGGCCGGCAGAACCAGCGGGTCGCCCATCCGCGCGTACGCCTCGCAGATGTTCCCGGCCAGGAATCCGTCGCGGACGTCGGCGGGCGTCTCGGCGAGTTCCTTCGCGTAGAACTCGACCGGCGTCAGGTTGCCCTCGAAGTGCGGGATGTCGGAGGAGAACACCGCGACGCCCGGGAGCTGCTCGAAGAGTTCGAACGGCAGCTGCCCCATGTTCGGCAGCGGCGTGATCCGCACATTGCGCTGCACGTACTCCGAGGGCTTCAGCGGCAGCTTGTACTCGTGCAGGAAGACGGCCGACTCCGGCGTGGCGCGGCCGTCCATGTTGGCGACGGTGAAGGGCACCCAACCGATACCGAGTTCGGCGATCAGCGCGGTGAGCCTGGGATGGCGCTCGAACACGCCGCCGAAGACCATGGCGTTGAGGAAGACCTCGCCCATCTGGTGGGTCTGGCCCGTGGCGATGTGGGTGAGGACGCTCGGGTCTGAGGTGTTGGCGTACCCGGGGTCGAACGCCGCATCGGCGAGGCCGACGTGCAGGATCGCGATCATGCCGAGGTCTTCGGCGGCGGACCACAGACGGTCGAAGTCCGGGTGGAACAGCGGGACTCCGCCGACTGCCGTGGTGGTCACGTGGAACGCACGGCTGCCCAGCGCACGCATGCGCGTGAGCTCCCGGACCGACCAGTCGAGGTCGTCGTAGCGCAGCAGAGTGACCGGCAGCAGACGGTCGCGGTGGTCGGCGGTGGCCTCGGCCAGGTGGGTGTTGAGCGAGCCCACGGCGAGCTTGCCGAGCTCGGTGTCGCGGATGAGCGACATGTACACCATGCCCAGGCCGCTCATGATGTTCTGCACCGCGATGCCCTGCTGGTCGAGCAGGCGGACCCGCGCCGCGGCGTCCACCTCCTGCCACTGGGAGTGGCCGCCGAGGTTGAAGTCCGCGGGCCGCTCCTCGGGGAAGATCGTGCGCATGAACGGCGTGGTCATGTCCGCCACCGGGATGCGCGCCCCGCGGGCCGCCGTGTGGCGCAGCGGGAAGGCGGCGTACGCGAAGTGCTCGGGCGTGTTCGGCGCGAACTCCGGGTCGTCGTCCGGCAACCACGCCGGGAGCTGTTCCCGCAGCTTCGGGAACTGGTCGAGCCAGTCCCGGGCGGGTTCGAAGTGGGCGTCGACGTCGATGACGGCCATGGGGTGCGCTCCTCGTGGTGAAGCCGTGCGGGCAGACGGGCATCCAGGTCCCGCCCGAGGGAAATAAAATACGTCATACACAAAAAAGACAAGGGTGCGCCGACCGGTCCCTTGAGGCCCTCGATCAGACCCCCGTCGGGCAGCTGTAGTCGTGTGTACCTGGTGTCGCTCGGAAGGACCGCCCGTCGGGCAGGCGGACGTCGGCCTCGCTGCCCGGGGGGATGGTGACCGTCAAGGTGAAGGCGCCGTTCTCTTCGATGCGCCAGGCGGAAGCGATGGTGCCGTACGGCGAGTCCAGAGTCGCGGAGGCCGACGTCAGCCCGCCGCCGGGGACCGGCGCGATCTCGAAGCGGCGGTATCCCGCGGATTCAGGGTCGGGGTCGGCCGGCGGCCGGATCCCGGCGACGAAGTTGTGCAGGAACGAGATGACCGCGCCCTTGCTGTAGTGGTTGAGCGAGGCGTGGGCGACCCCGGCTTCGTCGATCCCGTTCCAGTGCTCCCAGATGGTGCTGGCACCGCGGTCGACCATGGTGAGCCAGGACGGTTCGGTGTCCTGGAAGAGCAACTCGTAGGCGACGTCGAGGTGGCCGGTTTCGGCGAGGACGGGCAAGAGGTAAGGAGTGGCGAGGAATCCGGTGCCGAGATGGGTGCCCGCATCGCGGATCAGCCCCACGAGGCGCTCGGCTGCGGCGGCGCGCAGGTGCCGGGGAACGAGCCCGAAGGCGAGCGCGCGTACGTACGTGGCTTGGGTGTTCGGGGTGAGCGCACCGTCTTCGGCGAGGAACTCGGTGCGCCAAGCAGCAAGGACGTGTTCGGCGAGGCGGGCGTAGCGGTCGGCCTCCTCGGGGTGGCCGGTCAGCGCCGAGATCCGAGAAAGCAGCGACGCCGAGCGGTACAGGTACGCGGTCGCCACCGCGCCGTGGTCGGCCGTGCGGAACGCGTTCTCGTCGACGCCGGGTTCGGTCCACTCGCCCCAGTGGAAGCCGGCGTCCCAGAGGAACTCCTCGTGCGGCGCTGCCTCGGGGCGAGAGGCAGCCCGGCCGGGGTGGCGCCGGGTGCGGGCGCGTTCGGCGGCGAACTCCACCCAGCGGACCATCATGGGCCGGAACTCGGCGAGCGCGTCCAGGTCTCCGTAGGAGCGCCAGAGCTCCCAGGGCACGATCACCGAGGCGTCGCCCCAGGCCGATGAGCCGGCGAACATCTCCAGGATCTCGGCGGGCAGGTGTTGTACGGCGCGCCCGCCGGGGTCGGGGGCGAAGTTGGTGAGGCAGCCGTCGTCCCACTGGTCCGCGGCCAGGTCCCGCAGCCACTTGATGGAGAAGCCTGCCACGTCGTAGAGGAAGGCGGCCGTGGGGACGTAGAGCATCCAGTCGCCGGTCCAGCCCGCGCGTTCGCGCTGGGGGCAGTCGGTGGGGATGTCGCACGCGTTGCCCCGGAAGCTCCAGTCGGCGATCTCGTGAAGGCGGTTGATCCGGTCGTCGCTGCAGTGGAAGTGCCCGGTGCGGCGCAGGTCGGTGTGCACCACGACACCGGTCACGTCGTCCGGCGTGAGAGGGGCACGGGCTCCTTCCACCCGCACGTACTGGAAGCCGTGTGTGGTGTGCCGCGGTTCGAAGACGCCGCCCGCCCGGTCCCCCGTGACGACACGGTCCACCTGCCCGGCGGGCAGCGGTTCACCCGACTGGAAGTCCTCGCCCCGCAGGTGGTCGGTCGTCACGTCGCCGTCGGCGTCCAGAGCCTCGCCATGGGTCAGCGACAGTTCGGCTGCGGCCGGCAGCGCGAGGCGGATCCAGCCGTTGATGTTCTGGCCGAGGTCGACGACCTGGTGCCCCGACCCGAGGACTGCGACCGAGCGCGGACGGAGTTCTTCGACGCGCCGCACCGGCGGCGCCGGCGACGCGGTCAGCCGGGCGAAGTCGTCGTACAGGCCGCCCGATGCCACAGACGCCTTGGCCCACAGAGAGGCGTCGAACCCCGGCATGGACCACCCGGGCTGCGCCCGCCGCAAGTCGGACTGCTGGCCGTCCATGAGATCGGCGGCGATGATCTCGGCTGTCGACGTGGTCCACGCGTCGTCGGTGCCCAGCACGGTCACCGTGCCGTCCTCGTGTTCGGCGTGCAGTTGGAAGAGCAGTGCCGTCCGCTCCCCGAAGCCGTCGGCGATACGCATGGCACCTGCCCGCCCCCGGAACCATCCGTCGGAGAGCACGGCGCCCACGGTGTTCGCGCCCTCGTCGAGCAGTTCGGTGACGTCGTACGTCTGGACGTGGAGGTTGTCGCGGTAGGCGGTGTACCCGGGCGTCAGTTCCAGGTCGCCGACCCGGACACCGTTGAGGAAGGCCTCGTAGATCCCATGAGCGGTGGCGTACAAGCGGGCCCGCTTCACCGGGGCGCCGAGCAGGAAGTCCCGGCGGAGCAGGTGCGCCGGCCGGTCGCCGGCCGGCGGCCGCGGCTCGGCGTCACGGGGCTCGATCCACCGGGCGGACCAGTCACCCGGTCCGAGCAGCCCGGCCTCCCACGAGGAAGCCTCGGACCAAGGGCTCTCCCCCAGGTCGGTCCAGACCTTGACCTGCCACTCCACCCTCTGCCCCGCGTGCGTGGCAGGACCGGCGAAAGGCACCAGAACCGAGTGCTCTGCTTCGATCCTGCCTGAATCCCAGGCCCCGGTGCGTACCCGGTACGCAATTTGCCGCACGGCTCCGCTCGGCAGCTGCCAGGACAGTCGCGGACTCCTGACGTGCAGTCCCGTCGGGGCGTCCAGGTGCTCGACTCGGAGGTGGTGCGGGGCGGCCATGCGGGCTCCAGGGCTGGTCACGGGTGCAGGGTCAGAAATGAATCGTTTCATACATGCGTCCGACACCTACTCGCCGCGGCGTAGTTGTTACACAAATTATGCCGACCACTCTCTTCCCCTCCCGTCCGGAAGATCAGAACCTGCTGGAAAGCGCAAGTTTGGGCACTAGCGCGCGCAAGCTGCGACGGCTACGCTCCCGGCACAGCCCCGACAGTTAACGCGCACGACACCTGAGCCGATCGAATGAATCGGTTCATTTCCCCGTGATCACCCGCGGTGCCGCCTTGCGCATCGCACTGCTCCGACTCGGGTTCGGCGCATCGGAGTCCCACCCGCCGCCCGCTGATGTCCCGTCAGCACGTCCTTCGCGGAGATCGCCATGCTGCACTGCACCCCCCGCCCACCGCGCCCGGAAGGGGCCCGAAGGTGAGCGCGCCGAGCGACGCGGTCGACGGCGCGGCGCCGTCCGCCGCCGGCCTGGCGGCCGGCCTGATCGACGCCGAGGCCGAACGCCGAAGGCAGCAAGCGGAGTCCTCCCGCGAGGTGCTCTTCGCCGACGAGCTCCTCCCCGGTGTCGGCGACGAGCAACTGTCGCTGCGCGCCGGGCTGGCCGCCGGAGGATCGGCCACCTTCCTCACCCTCACGACGCTGGCCGCGATGGACGAGTTGGAATCCGCGGCGCTGGGGATCCTCGCGCCCGACATCCGCGATGCGTTCGGCATGAGCGACGGCGCCATCGTCTTCATCTCGGCAGCATCCGGCGCCTTCCTTGTGCTCGGCGCGCTGCCGATGGGCTGGCTGGCCGACCGCTGCCGCCGCAGCCGGGTCATCGGCTGGGCGGGTATCGCGTTCTCGGCGATGGTCTTCGCCTGCGGACTGGCGGCCAATGCCTTCCTGTTCTTCCTCGCGAGGTTCGGCGTCGGGGTGGCCAAGTCCAGCACCCTGCCGGTGCACGGCTCGCTGAACGCGGACACCTATCCGATCGGCGTCCGCGGACGCCTGGCCACCATCAGTGCCGGCGCGGCGAGAACCGCAGGAGCGCTCAGTCCGCTCGCGGTCGGGGGCATCGCCACTCTGGCGGGTGGCGATGACGGCTGGCGCTGGCCGTTCCTGATCCTTGGCTTGCCTGCGCTGCTGGTCGCCGTATGGGCCTTCCGGCTTCCGGAACCGCCCCGCGGGCAGCACGAGATGAAGTCCGTCCTGGGCGAGGTCGTCGAGGACGTCAAGCCGATGCCCATCTCGATCGAGGCGGCCTTCGCCCGGCTGATGCGCATCCGCTCCATCAAGAGCTCGATCATCGCGTTCTCGGCGCTCGGCTTCAGCCTGTTCACCGGCGGAGTGCTCTCCAACCTGTGGGCCGAGGACCACTACGGGATGTCCACCTTCGAGCGCGGCGTGTGGGGCTCGGTCTCCGGAGCGTCCTTGCTGCTCGCGCTCCCGATCGTCGGCCCCTGGTACGACCGCCTCTACCGCCTCGATCCCTCGCGGGCGCTTGCCCTGCTGGGCTACCTGATCCTGCCCGGCGCGGTGCTGCTGCCGATCCAGTGGTCCATGCCGAACGGCATCGCTTTCATGATCGCGGGCATCCCGGCGGCCATCCTGTCCTCGGTCACCTTCGCCATGGTCGGCCCGGTGCTGTCCTCGGTGGTCCCCTACCGCCTGCGCGGCCTCGGCAGCGCCCTGTCGGCCATCTACATCTTCTTCATCGGCGCGACCGGCGGCGCCCTGCTCGCCGGGTTGATCAGCAACGCCTACGACGCCCGCGTCGCGGTCCTGGTGGTCGGCATACCGTCCACGCTGATCGGCGGCCTGCTCGTCGTGCGCAGCGCGGGCTTCATCAAGCACGACCTGTCCCTTGTCGTACAAGAACTGCGCGAGGAACTCGACGAGCGCGACCGGCAGTTGCAGGACCCGGAGAACATCCCCGTGCTCCAGGTCAACAACATCGACTTCTCCTACGGGCACGTGCAGACGCTGTTCGACGTCGGGTTCGAGGTCCGGCGCGGGGAGACGCTCGCGCTGCTCGGCACCAACGGCGCCGGCAAGTCCACGATCCTGAAGGTCGTCTGCGGACTCGGCACGCCTTCGCGCGGCGTCGTCCGACTGGGCGGCCGGACCATCACGTACGTGTCCCCGGAGCAGCGCGGCAGCTACGGCGTCCACCTCCTGCCCGGCGGCAAGGGCGTGTTCCCGGGGATGACGGTCCGCGAGAACCTGGAGATGGCGGCCTTCCGGGTCCGCAAGGACCCCGCCGACCGCGACCGGCGATTCGCGTACGTCCTCGACCTGTTCCCCGACCTCGCCGGACGGCAAGGCCAGCTCGCCGGCTCGATGTCCGGCGGCCAGCAGCAGATGCTCGCACTGGCCATGGTCCTGATGCACGACCCGGAAGTGCTGCTGATCGACGAACTGTCCCTGGGCCTGGCCCCGGTCGTCGTCCAGGACCTGCTGGCGATCATCGAACGCCTCAAGGCCGACGGCCTGACCATGGTCATCGTCGAGCAGTCGCTGAACATCGCCCTCGCGATCGCGGACCGCGCGGTGTTCCTCGAGAAGGGCCAGGTCCGCTTCGAAGGTCCGGCCCGCGAACTCGCCGAGCGCGACGACCTCGCCCGCGCGGTCTTCCTCGGCAAGGAAGGCGGCTGACGACGATGGATATGCCCACCACTCAATTGCTGTTCGACGGTGCGGTCACCGGCCTGGTGATCGGCCTGCTGGCGATGGGCATCGTGCTCGTGCACCGCTCGTCGCGCGTGATCAACTTCGCGGTCGCCAATATGGGCCTGGTCGGGTCCGTACTGTTCGCGTTGCTGGTCGTGCGCTACCACGTGCCCTACTGGGCCGCGCTCGTCGTCGCGCTCGCCGCCGGAACGGCCTTCGGTGCCATCGTGGACCTGGCCGTGGTGCGCCGCCTGTTCAACGCGCCCCGGGTGATCGTCCTGGTCGCCACGATCGGCGTCGCCCAGCTGGCACTCACCATCGTGGCCGCCTACCCGGACCTCGACGACCACACCACCGAGCAGTACCCGGTTCCGTGGACCGGCACCTGGTCGCCGCTCGACGATCTGGAGATCAACAGCGCCCAGCTGAGCATCCTCATCGCCGTCCCGGCGACGGCCCTGGCGCTCAGCTGGTTCCTCGGCCGCACGGTGCTCGGCAAGACCGTGAAGGCTTCCGCGGACAACCCGGAGCTCGCCCGGCTGCAGGGCATCAGCCCGAAGATCGTCTCCACCGCGGTGTGGGCGATCGCCGGTCTGGTGGCCACGCTGTGCCTGATCCTCATCTCGGCGCAGAACAAGTCGCTGACCCAGATCACCACGCTCGGGCCGACCACTCTCCTGCGCGCTCTTGCGGCCGCGGTCATCGCCCGGATGGTGTCTTTCCGCATCGCACTGGCGGCGGGCATCGGGCTGGGGCTGCTCCAGGCGTTCGTCCAGTTCAACTGGCTCGACCAGCCCGGCTTGAGCGACCTGGTCGTCCTGGTCGTCGTCCTGGTCGCCGTCTTCACGGTCAGCCGCGGCCGCGACACGGAGACGTCGTCGTTCTCCTTCGCTCCCAAGGTCAAGCCCGTCCCCGAGCGGCTGCGCCAGGTGTGGTGGGTCCGGCACATCGCACGGTCCGGGCTGCTGCTGCTCGGCGTCGTCGCGATCGTGCTGCCGCTGCTGGTCACCCAGCCGTCGCGGCACCTGCTCTACACGGTGATCCTGGCGTACGCGATCTGCGCAGCGTCGGTGACGATCCTCACCGGCTGGGCCGGCCAACTCTCGCTCGGCCAGATGGCGTTCGCCGGTCTCGGGGCACTGACCGCGGCCTCGCTCAACCGCGGCCTGCGCCTGGAAGTGGGCGACACGGTCTACGCGTTCCGCGGGCTCACCTTCCCGGCGGCGGTGCTGGTGGCGTCCTTGTTCACCGCGGCGCTGGCCGCGCTGGTCGGCGCGGGCGCACTGCGGGTCCGCGGACTGCTGCTCGCGGTCAGCACCTTCGCGTTCGCGGTCGCCTGCGAGCAGTACCTGTACCGGCGCGACGTGTTCCACGACGAGGGGACGAGCAGCGCCTCGTTCCCGCGCAGCACGGTCCTGGGCATCGACGTGTCCACACAGCGGGCGTACTACTACCTCGTCCTTGCTGTACTGGTCGTCGTGCTCATCGTGGTGGCCCGGCTGCGCCGGACCGGCGTGGGACGCACGACCATCGGGGTCCGGGACAACCCGGCCACCGCCGCCGCGTACACGGTGGCTGCGGCGCGGGTGAAGCTGCGCACCTTCGCCCTCGCCGGTGGAATCGCCGGTCTGGGCGGGGCGCTGCTGGCGGGAGCGGTCCAGTCGGTCCCGTACGCCGACAAGTACTTCCTCAGCCCGGACTCGCTGACCCTGGTCGCCATCGTGGTGATCGGCGGACTCGGGTCGGTGTCCGGGTCGGTGCTCGGCGCGCTCTGGGTGATCGGTTTGCCGGCCTTCATGCCGGACAACGAACTCGTGCCGCTGCTGACCTCGAGTCTGGGTCTGCTGATCCTGCTGCTGTACTTCCCCGGCGGACTCGTCCAGATCGGGTACAGCGCCCGGGACGCACTGCTCGGCTGGGCCGACAAACGGCTCGGGGCCGAACCCGCTCCGAAGACCGCAACCTCCGCACCCCGCGGGCTCACCCGGACCACTCGGCCGGCGCCGCCGGCCGACCAGCCGGTGCTGGCCACGACGGACGTACGGGTGCGATTCGGCGGCAAGACCGCCGTCGACGGCGTGTCCCTCGAGGTCCGCCCGAACGAGATCATCGGCCTGATCGGCACCAACGGCGCCGGCAAGTCGACGCTGATGAACGCCATCGGCGGCTTCGTCACCGCCACCGGGACCGTCGAACTGCTGGGCCGCGACATCAGCAAGGCCGCACCCGCCGCCCGCGCCCGGCTCGGCCTCGGCCGGACGTTCCAGGCCGCGACCCTGTTTCCTGAGCTCACCGTGCGGGAGACCGTGCAGATCGCCCTGGAGGCGCGCGGCCGGACCAGTCTGCTGTCCACCGCGCTGCACCTGCCGCACACGTTCACCCGTGAGCGCGCGAAGCGGGCGGACGCCGACGACCTGGTCGACTTCCTCGGCCTCGGCCGCTACGCGGACGCTTTCGTCGGCGACCTGTCCACCGGCACCCGGCGCATCGTCGAACTCGCCGGCCTGCTGGCCCTCGACGCGCGCGTGCTATGCCTGGACGAACCCACCGCCGGCGTCGCGCAGCGCGAGACCGAGGCGTTCGGCCCGCTCATCCAGGAGATCCGCCGCGAACTGGGCGCCTCGATGCTGGTCATCGAGCACGACATGCCGCTGATCATGGGCATCTCCGACCGCGTCTACTGCCTGGAAACCGGCCGCGTCATCGCCTCGGGGCAGCCAGACGACGTCCGCAACGACCCCAAGGTCATCGCCAGTTACCTCGGCACGGACGAACGCGCGATCGAGCGCAGCGGCAGCGCACCGGCCGACAGGTCCGACACAGCCCTTCCCTCCGCCGAGGCCACGGCAACCGCGTGACCGGCCGACGGCATCCTGCGCAGCCGTCTCCCGCCTTCCCTTCCCGCAGTTCCCCTTTCCCACAAGAAACGGATCAGCCCATGACACCGCACCGCGCCAGACGCCACGCCGTCGTGCTCCTGGCGGCCGCCACGGCACTCGTCGCCACCGGCTGCACGGCCGAGAAGAAGGACGATGCGAAGCCCGGTACCTCCGGCGCACCGGCCGCACCCCCCGCGCCCAAGGTCGCCCCCGGCGTCACCGCGGACACCATCAAGATCGGGATCACCTACCCGGACCTCGACTCGGTGAAGCAGTTCGTCAACATCGACCACGGCCCCTACGAGGCCTCCTACAACGCGCTGATCAAGAAGATCAACGACGCGGGCGGCATCAACGGCCGCAAGATCGTCCCGGTGTACGGCAAGATCAACCTGATCTCTCCGGCCGCCGCGCAGGAGACCTGCGTCAAGCTCACCCAGGACGAGAAGGTCTTCGCCGTCCTCGGCAACTTCAACGGCGACGAGCCGCTCTGCTACGTGCAGACGAACAAGACCGCGGCCATCGGCGGGCAGCTGACCGCGAAGCGCTACGGGCAGGCGCAGGCTCCGTGGTTCAGCGACACCCGCGGCGGGGACGAAGTCGCCGACGGGATAGCCCTGTTCAACAAGGACGGCAGCCTCACCGGGAAGAAGGTCGCGGTCCTGTCCAACGTGAACGAGCAGGGGGTCATGAAGGACACCGTGATCCCGGCGCTGCAGAAGCTGGGCATCACCCCGGTCGAGACCGCCGTTCTGGACGCCCCGGCCACCGACGCTGCGGCCATCGGGCAGCAGACCGGCGTGTTCATCCAGAAGTTCCAGGCGTCCGGCGCCGACACGGTCGTGGTGGTCGGCAGCATGGCCGCCTCGTTCCCGCAGGTCCTGGAGCAGACGAAGTACCGCCCCCGGCTGCTGTTCACCGACAACCTGCAGGTGCAGGCCTACGCCAACGACAAGGGCAAGCACGACTTCACGACCCTCGCGAACGCTGCCGCGCTGGGTCTGAACACCCAGTGGAGTGAGCCCGCCAACCAGGAATGCATGAAGGCGGTCGAGGCGGCGCTGCCCGAGTTCGCGGGCAAGATGACCGTCGACCCGGCAACTGTTCCGGCCGGCACGGCCACGCCTCAGATCGCCCCGAACGTGGCCTGCCGCAACCTGGCGCTTTTCAAGGCCCTCGCGGACAAGGCCGGCAAGGACCTGAATTACGAGACCTTCCAGAACGCCGGCTTCGCCCTGGGCTCCTTCCAGGACCCCAGCTTCGCCGACAAGGCCACCTACGCGCAGGCCACCCCGCACGGCGCGATCCCCGCGCGGCTCTACGCGTTCGACCCGGCGACCCAGAAGTTCGTGCTGTCCGCGTCCTGACCGACCGGCACCGCTCCACCGGCCCCCGGCTGCGCTTCGCGCGCAGTCGGGCGGCCTGCATGGCGGGTCAGTACGTCCACTGCACGGGACGTGTCATCAGCTCCGGGTACCGGTGCCGCCAGTAGCGTTCCGCTTCGGCCAGGTGGTCTCGCATGGCCTGCTCCGCGCGCTCGGGATCACCGGCCCGCAACGCTTCCACGATCGACGCATGCGCGGCGGCGATGGCGGACTGCTTGCGCGCGGAGTACTCCACACCGACCCGCACGCCGTCGGCGATGGTCTGGAGGGTGCTGACGAAGACGTCCAGCACCACGCTCTGGGCCGCCTCGGCGATCAGCGTGTGGAAGCGCTGGTTTTCGGCCACGAAGACGTCGTGGTCGCCGGGATGGTCCCGCAGCTGCTTGATGCTGTCCTCCAGCTCGGCGAGCTGGGGTTCGGTGATCCGCTCGGCCGCGCGGCGGGCGATCATCGGCTCGAGGGCGATGCGGGCATCGGTGACATCGGCGAACGAGGCGCCTTCGACCTGCAGGACCAGGCTCAGCGCCTCGCTCAGGCTGCCTTTGGGCGGCCGACGCACGATCGGCCCTCCGCCGGGACCGGTCTTGAGCATGATCAGCCCGCGGGTCTCCAGGAGTCGCAGGGCTTCTCGGACGGTGGGCCGGCCGGCGCCGTACCGCGCCATCATCTCCGCCTCGTTGGGGAGCCGGTCCCCCTCGCGCACCTGGCCGGAGAGGATCGGCTGGGCCAGGACGTGGGCGAGCCGCTGGGACGACTTCGGACCGCGCCAGGGCTGGTCGGGCACACCTGTGGTCATCGCTTCCGTTCCCCGCCTGGCCCCGGCACCGCGCAAGGCCGCTCATTTCTGTACAGGAATACCGTACTCGCACCGCCTCGAGCCATACCGGACAGGCGTTACCGCTTCGACGCGGAAGTTCATCTCCAAGAAACCTGGTGCTCTACGGTTTCTCGACCTAAGCTCGACTCAACTCCCGACGCAGCCCTGCAGAGCCACTCGCTCCGCACCTCTGCGACCCGGATATGAATCGTTTCAGGTCAGCGACTCGGCCCCGCGGAGCCATCTGCCCCGCAGGACCGGTTTCCCGCCCCGGCGGATGCACGTACTGTCCATGGAGGACGACCTTATGAGCACCATCGCACCGCCTTCGGGCCGGCTCGCCGAACCGCCCGGCCCTTCGCCGAGCGGGCGCACCGAGCGCTCCAAGGCGTACTACGTCCTCCTGATCATCGCCCTGGCCTGGCCGACCGTCGTGCTGTCGATGTCCGGCCTGCTGCTGGGCAACGCCCAGGTCCTCATCGCGCAGCACTTCCATACGACGCAGATCGCCTGGTTCACCCTGATCACCACCCTGGTGGCGACCATGAGCGTGCCTTTCCTGATCAAGGCGTCCGACATGTTCGGCAAGAAGCGCGTCATGGTCGCCGCCTCCGTCGTGGGCGTGGTCGGCGAGATCCTGTGTGCGCTCGCGCCGACCTGGGGCCTGATGCTCTCCGCACGCTTCCTGGTGGGCATCTACGCCGTGGTGACCGCACTGACGTACTCGATCGTGCGCGACGTCTTCCCGGCCAAGTGGGTCGGCACCGCGACGGGCGTCGTGGCCACCAGCACAGGCCTCACCGCGCTCGCCGGCCCCTGGCTGTCCGGCTGGCTCCAGGACAACCACGGCTTCCGCGGGGTCCTGTGGTTCCTGGCCGCGAACAGCGTGGTCGCACTCGTCCTGCTCCTGCTGGTGGTCCCGGAGAGCCCGCTGCGCGCTCCGCGCACCTCGTTCGACTGGCTCGGCGGCCTGCTGCTCGGCGGCAGCGCCACCGCACTGGTGTACGGCATCGGCCAGGGCGCCGACTGGGGCTGGGCCGATGCCCGCACCTTGGCCTACGTCATCGGCGGCGTGGCGGCATTCTTCCTGTTCCTCGCGGTCGAGCACCGCGTCGCGCACCCCCTGCTCGACGTGCACCTGCTGCGCGAACGCCGCCTGCTGCTGATCCTGGTCTCGGGCGGCATGGCCAGCGGCGTCCTGTTCTCCACCGGCACCATCAACCAGCTGCTGGCGCTGTACCCGAAAATCCCCGGCATGTCCGACGGGCTGGGCTACACCGCCACCGAGAACGCCGCGCTCGGCGTGCACTCCAGCATCCTGCTGCTGCTCTGCGGCGCCGGCGTAGGCCTGTTCGCCAACCGGTGGGGCGCCAAGTTCACCCTGGTCGCAGGGCTGGTGTCGGCCATCACGGGCGTCCTTCTGATGTTCGGCAACCACTACGAGAAGTGGCAGTTCGTCGCCTTCGGGCCGTTCTTCGCGGTCGGTATGGGCCTGGTCCTGGCATCGTCGTCGATCCTGATCGTGAGCGCGGTGCGGCCGGAGGACCAGGCCACCGCCAACGGCGTGGGCACCCTGCTGGGCGGCGTGCTCGGCGCCATCTCCACGCAGGTGATCTTCACGCTGCTCAACGACCGCGCGAACGTCGTCCAGGGCACGGCCTTGTACACGGACGACGGCTATCGCACGGCCTTCCTCGCCGCTGCCGCCATGCTCGCCGTCGCCCTCGTGATCGCGCTGATGATCCCGAAGCTCCGCACCCCGGCCGAAGCCGCCTCCGAGGCGCCGGCCGACGCCACCTCGCGGGGCTGAAAGAGCGGACGGAGCGCATCCGTCCGGAGCACTGCATTCCGTTGCGGCATACCCGCACACTCCCAGGAGCATTCGAAATGGAACGTTTCACCGGGAAGCGCGTCATCGTCACCGGAGGCGCATCCGGCATTGGCCAGGCCACCGTCATGCGCCTGCTCGCCGAGGGGGCACAGGTCGTCGCCCTCGACGTCGCGGAGGAAGGACTGAGGAGCACAACGGAACGCGCGGAGGCGGCCGGCACCGCCGGACGACTGGCCACCCGTGTCCTCGACGTCTCGGACGAAGCCGCGGTGGGCGCGGTCGTCACCGACTCCGTCCTGCACCTCGGCGGCCTCGACGTCCTGGTCAATGCCGCGGGGATCCTGCGCGGCGCGCACACCCACGAATGCGAACTCGCCGCGTGGAACCGGATCATCGCGGTCAACCTGACCGGCACGTTCCTCGTCACGCGTGCGGCGCTGCCCGCGCTGCTGAAGACCGGCACCGGCGTCGTCGTGAACTTCAGCTCGACGTCCGCGTCGTTCGCACACCCCTATATGGCGGCGTACTCGGCGAGCAAGGGCGGCATCCAGTCCTTCACCCACAGCATCGCGCTGGAGTACGCCAAGCAAGGCCTGCGCGCGGTGTGCGTGGCGCCGGGCAGCATCCAGAGCGGCATCACCGAGACGACGCTCGAACACCTGCCCCAGGACGTCGACTTCGACCTCTTCGCCAAACTGCAGCCCGCACTCGGGCAGGGCTTCGCACCGCCGGAGACCGTCGCGGGCGTGATCGCGATGCTCGCCTCCGAGGACGGCGCGTTCATCACCGGCACCGAGATCCGCGTGGACGGCGGCACCCACCAGTGAACGCGGTGCCCCGAGCGCGCCGTCCGCCCGGGGCACCGCCGCATCTCCCGGAAAGGAATCGGGTCCCATGCCGAGCAAGGCCTTCGCTCTCTTGGAGAGCATCATCGAAGCAGGCCGCGGCGCGCCGCCGCCCGCCGACCGGGCCGCCGAGCGCCGGCAGCAGGCGGAACTGGCCGCGCTTTACCGTCCCGTGCCGGGGGTTCGCGACGAGCCGGCCGGAGCGCTGCGGGACGGCTCGTACCTGATGACGCCGGACACGGCGCGGGACGACGTGGCGATCCTGTACATCCACGGCGGCGGATTCCGGTCGGGCACCGCAGGAATGGCCCGGTCCATCAGCGCCCATCTGGCGCTCGGCACCAGTGCCCGCGTCGTGCTCCCCGAGTACCGGCTCGCCCCCGAAGACCCCTACCCGGCAGGGCTGGACGACTGCCTCGCGGCGTTCGGACACGCCGCGACGCTCGCGCCCCGGGTGGTCGTCGCGGGCGAGTCGGCGGGCGCAAATCTGGCCCTCGGCGTCCTGCTGCGCCTGGCCGCGGACCGGGACCCGCGGGCCCTCGCGGGCGTCCTCTACTCCGGCGTCTTCGACCAGCGCGCCGACCGCTACCGGAAAGGAAGTTGGGTCGACCGCGCGGCCACCGACGCGGTACTCCGGGACATGGACGGGGCGATGAGCCGCGACTAGCTGTCCGGACACGCGGACCACGACCCACTGGTCTCCCCCGTGCTCGCCGACCTCCGCGGCCTGCCGCCGCTGTTCGTCCAGGCCTCCAGCGCGGAGCGGCTGCTCGACGACTCGCTCGACCTGGTCGCCGCCGCGGCTCGGGCCGGTGTCCACGTGGAGATGGAGGTCTGGCCCAGAATGAGCCACGCTTGGCAGATCGCCGCCGGCTTCATTCCCGAAGCCACCGAAGCCGCGGCCCGCACTGCCGCGTTCGTCGACCGCGTGGCCGAGGGCCGGATCGTCGACGGCGCCGCACTCCTCGGCGGCCCGACGAGCCTCGACGAACTGGGCGACACGCTTCGCGCCTCGGGCGAGGCGTTCGCGCGCGAACTGGAGGCGCACCAGGCGACTGCACACGTCGAGTTCGAGCCCGACAAGTAGGCGCAGCGCACAGTCGTAAGCAGCACCTGACGCAGGAGCCCCCGCCGAATCGGCGGGGGCTCCCTGGGCTTCTTAGCGAATGCCCCAGTGCGCGGCGACGTCCAGTGGCGGCTCATCGATGTCGAGGACGGTCCCGCCGATCTGCCGGGTACGGGCGGCTTGCGGTTCAGCAGGGCCGTGAGCCGGCCAACCGAGGTCCTTCGCGTGCACGAATCGCCGCCAAGCCCCGACGAGTTCGGCGCGGATCGCACGGTTCTCGGGGGTGTCGATGCCCAGCGCGGCAAGGCGCTCGGCCAGGTAGAGCGCTTCGGCGCCGTGAAATGCACCGGTGCCCGGGCCGAACGGTTCGGCCGTCAGCAGGTATGTGTTGGCGCGGCCGCCGGCAGCAGCCTGCGCACGGGCGAGTCGGGCAGAAGGTATCCGATACACGGCATCACTGAGGAACATCGTCCGGAGATCCCGTAGTTCGTCCACGCCGGCGGGATTCGAACCGACTGCGGCGGAGGCTGCGCAGCGGAGTCGGTGGCGGTAGGCCGCAAGCAAGGCCGGCGGATCGGCGATCCCGGCCACGGCCATCTCGGCGAGCAGGGCGTCCTCGTCGGCCGGGCGGTAGGCCGGACCGCCGAAGTCCGCCCAGATGCGGATCTCGTCGCGGTTCGCTCCGATGAGCAGCGGGACATCGGCGGCGGCACCGTCCCGGACAGCGTCAAGCGGACGCTCGGGCAGGATGGTGCCGTCGTGGACCACGCCCCAGATGCGCCCGCCCGGCAGGTTGCGGCGGCCGATGTCTGCATCGGTGACCGCCGACTGCGCTTGAAGGATCGCCTCGACCGGGGCGTCGAGAAGAGAGCCGAAATCCCGTACCCCGGCGGCGGCGAGGAAGGCCTTGGTCAAGGCCTCGGCCGTCTCCGGGGACTGGACGCGGGTGACGCTGCCGCTCTGCAGAATCGCCTTGTGGAACAGGCCTTTCGCGGTCGGCATGGCCAGCAGCGCCCCGATGGAGAACGCCCCGGCCGAAGCCCCGGCCACGGTGACGTTGCCGGGATCGCCACCGAAGCACGCCGCGTTCTCCCGCACCCACCGCAACGCGGCGACCTGGTCCTGGAGTCCGAGATTGGCACTCTCGGCCCACCCGTCGGCGTCCGGCCCCGCCGGGTATAGCCATCCCAGCGCGCCCACACGGTAGTTCGCGGCGACGACCACGGCACCGGTGAGCCGGGACAGTGCCGCGCCGTCGAAGCTCGGCGGGGACGCTGTGCCGGTCTCGAACCCGCCGCCGTAGATCCACACCAGTACCGGCAGCCGGACGCCGAGTTCCGGCGTCCACACGTTCAGGTAGAGGCAATCCTCCGAGAACGGCCCGCGAGCGGCTCCCAGTGCCTCGGCCACCGCGACCGCCTCAGGACCCATCGCCTCGACGTCGGGAGCGATCCCCGGACGCTGGGCAGGGCCCGCCGGAAATGTGGCGGCGTCAAGAACTCCCGCCCATGCTGCGGCCGGTTCCGGCGGCCGCAGCCGCCGAGTTCCGACCGGCGGAGCGGCGAACGGTATGCCGGCGAAGACCGCTCCGTCGCCGCCCGCGGAGGTTCCGCGGATCGCTCCGCCGGCGGTCTCCACGACCGGGTGGCGGGCGCTCTGGTGAGCGTCGGTCATGGCGTCGTTTCCTTCACGTCGGTGGGTTCGCAGCCGGCGCCGCGGTGCGCCCCTCGGCCTCGTGGACTCGGGTCGCGGAGAAGTCGCGACGTCGGCGAATCCGGCGCCGCAGCCGAGCCGTACTCACGCTCCTCCCGGCGGCACCAGCAGGACGACGTCGAGGGCCCGGGGCCCGTGTACCCCTTCGACTCGGTCGAGTTCGATGTCGCTCGTCGCGGACGGCCCGGAGATCCAGGTCTGCGGGCGGCGCGGGTCGAGGCGGCGCAGCGCCTGCGGTACGGAGGCCACGACCTGGTCGGGCGTCCGCACCACGCAGATGTGGTGGTCGGGTACGAGGGTCAGCATGCGGCGGCCCTGGCCGGGCCCGCCGTCGAGGACGATCGTGCCGGTCTCGGCGACGGCCACGGCGCAACCGGTCAGGACACTGCTCATCGCATCGAGTTCCGCGGCGGAGAGGTCGGTGCCGCGGACTGCGCGCAACCCGGCGGCCGTGGGCAGCCATCCGTCGGGGAGCCCTGGTGGCACCACGAGGGTGTGGGCGCCGCGGCTGCCGAGCAGGCGTGCGATCAGGTCCGGCAGGTCGGTCTCGGTCGCGTGGTGGACCCTGGCCCGGTAGTCCGCCAGATTGTGGGCCAGGAGTTCGACGAGTCCGGTGTCCGTGTGGCTGTCGCGGTAGTCGCGCGCTATCGGCTCGGCGGGTGCGGGCGTGGTGCGCTCGGTCCCGGCCAGGGCGGTCCGGATGCGGCCGAGGATCCTGGCGCGGGAGTCGGTCACTTGGTGCCTCCAGATGTGTCGCGGCGCTGCCACCAGGTCCGGAACGACTCCTTGGGGACGGCCGGGAGGTCGCGGGTGTCGGTCCAGGCCTTGCCCCAGCCGGGCAGCGGAAGCCGGCGCGGGTGCAGGGCGCGGGTGCCGGCGGCGGCGGCGCGTTGCAGGGCCGTGTAGCGCTTGGGGTCGCGCATGGCCCAGGCGGCGGCGCGCAGGGCGCTGCGCTCGATGACGTGGCCGCGCTGTGCGGTGACCTTCTCGCGCAGGTGGACGAGGACTTCGGGGATGTCGATGGCGACGGGGCATACGTCGTAGCAGGCGCCGCACAGCGTCGATGCGTACGGGAGCGAGGCGTCGACCGCGCTGCCGGTGCCGCGGAGTTGCGGGGTGAGGATGGCGCCGATCGGGCCCGGGTAGACCGAGCCGTACGCGTGGCCGCCCGCGCGTTCGTAGACCGGGCACACGTTGAGGCAGGCCGAGCAGCGGATGCAGCGCAGGGTCTGGCGTCCCACTTCGTCGGCCAGGATCGAGGTGCGGCCGTTGTCGAGCAGCACGAGATGGAAGGCCCGCGGACCGTCGCCGTCGGTCACACCGGTCCACGTCGAGGTGTAGGGGTTCATCCGTTCGGCGGTGGACGAGCGGGGCAGGAGCTGCAGGAAGACCTCCAGGTCGCGCCAGGTGGGCACGACCTTCTCGATGCCGACGACGGAGATCAGCGTCTCGGGCAGCGTGAGGCACATGCGGCCGTTGCCCTCGGATTCGACGACGACCAGGGTGCCGGTCTCGGCGACCAGGAAGTTCGCGCCGGACACGCCGACCTTGGCGCGCAGGAACTTCTCGCGCAGGTGCAGCCGTGCCGCCTCGGCCAGTTCGCGCGGGTCGTCGCTCATGCCGTCGGGGGCGGGGATGCCCCACTCCCCCATGGCGTCGCGGAAGATGTCGCGGATCTCGGTGCGGTTGCGGTGGATCGCCGGGACCAGGATGTGCGAGGGCCGGTCGTCGCCGAGTTGCACGATCAGTTCGGCGAGGTCGGTCTCGTACGCGGTGATCCCGGCCTCGGCCAGCGCTTCGTTGAGGCCGATCTCCTGGGTGGCCATCGACTTGACCTTGACCACTTCGGTCTCGCCGGTGGCGCGCACCAGGTCGGTGACGATGCGGTTCGCCTCTGCGGCATCCGCGGCCCAGTGCACGTGGCCGCCCGCTGCGACGACCGCTGCCTCGGCCTGTTCGAGGTACGTGTCGAGGTGCCGCAGCGTCCGGTCCTTGATGGCCGCTCCTGCGGCCCGCAGTTCGGCCCAGTCGTCGAGTTCGGCGACGGCGGCCGCGCGGCGGTCCCGGATGGTGTGGGTGGCGTGCCGCAGGTTGCGGCGCAGGGTGGGGTTGCGGGTGGCTTCGCGGGCCGCGTCCGGGAAGGACGGCATGCCGAGCGGTACGGCGCTCATCCGCGTGCCCCGTTCCGGACGCCGGCCCAGGTGAGTCCGCCGGGGTCGGCTTCGGTGGCGGCCAGGATCTCGGCGAGGTGCAGGGTGCGGACGGCGCCCTGGCGCCGGGTGAGCATGCCGCCGAGGTGCATCAGGCAGGAGTTGTCCGCGGCGCACAGCACCTCGGCGCCGGCGGCCTCCGCGTTGCGGATCTTGTCGGCGCCCATCGCGGCCGACACGTCGGGGTTCTTGACCGCGAAGGTGCCGCCGAAGCCGCAGCATTCCTCGGCTCCGGGCAGGTCGACCAGTTCGAGGCCGCGCACGTTGCGCAGCAGCGCGGTGGGCCGGTCGCCGAGCCGCATCAGGCGCAGCGAGTGGCAGGTCGGGTGGTAGGCGACGCGGTGCGGGAAGTACGCGCCGACATCGGTCACGCCGAGGACGTCGACCAGGAATTCGCTCAGTTCGTGAACCTTCGGGACGACGGCGGCGACGGCGTCCGCCAGTGCCGCGTCGCCGGAGCGTGCGGCGGCCCGGGGGTGGTTGTCCCGGATCATCGCGCCGCAGGACCCCGACGGCGTCACCACGGCGTCGTAGCCGGCGAACGTCTCGGCGAATCCGCGGACCATCGGCTCGACCTGGCGGCCGTATCCGGTATTCCAGTGCATCTGGCCGCAGCAGGTCTGGGCGAGCGGGAAGTCGACGTCGCAGCCGAGGCGTTCGAGCAGGGCGACGGTCGCCTGCCCGGTACGCGGATACAGCGTGTCGTTCACGCAGGTGAGGAACAGGCCCACACGCATGGGGTGGGGTCTCCTTGATGGTCGGGTCAAGACGGGCTGGGTCGTGCAGTCGGCAGTCAGCGAGGGCGGCGTGCGGCCATCTGCTCTGCGGCAGCGTCCCAGGCCTGCGCGCCGCGCGGCAGGTAGGTGTCCGGTTGCTGCGTGCGGCGGATCAGCGAACGCAGGTCGCCGAGGGTGCCGTCGACTGCTCCGTGGGCCCTGGCCTGGACCAGGATGTTGCCGAGCGCCGCGGCCTCGACGGGCCCCGCTACGACCGGCAGGCCGCAGGCGTCGGCGGTGGCCTGGCACAGCAGGGCGTTCTGCGCGCCGCCGCCCACGATGTGCACGGTGTCGACGCCGTGCCCGGACAGGCGCTGCGCCTCCAGGACCGCCTCGCGGTGGGCCAATGCCAGGCTGTCGAAGATGCACCGGGCGAACTCGGCAGGGCAGGCAGGTACGGGGTCGCCGGCCGCCCGGCAGGCGTCCGCGATGCGCCGGGGCATGTCGCCGGGGGCCAGGAAGCGCTGGTCTCCGGCGTCGACGAGCGACCTGAGCGGCGGCACGTCCGCGGCCGCGGCGAGCAGGCCGTGCAGGTCCTGCGGCCGCCCCTCGTGCGCCCACTGCCGCATGCACTCCTGGAGCAGCCAGTGGCCCATGATGTTGCGCAGGTAGCGGACCGTGCCGTCGACGCCGAGTTCGTTCGTGAAGTTGGCGGCGCGGCTGTCCTCGGTGCGTACGGGGGCGTCGAGTTCGAGGCCGGCCAGCGACCAGGTGCCGCTGGAGATGTAGGCGAACCGCGAGCCTTCGGCGGGCACTCCGGCGACGGCCGACGCGGTGTCGTGCGAGCCGACCGCGGTGACCGCGACCGGCCCGGCCAGGCAGGTCTCGGCGAGCACGTCGTCGCGCAGGTAGCCGGCGTGGTCGCCGGGCCGGCGCAGCGGCGGGAACATGGCGGTGTCGATGCCGAGGCGCTTGGCCACCCCGTCGGCCCACTCCCCCGTACCGGGGTCCAGGAGTTGGGTGGTGGAGGCGTTGGTCAGCTCGGTCCCGGCCTCGCCGGTGAGCCAGTACGCCAGCAGGTCCGGGATCAGGAGAGCTCGGCGCGCCGCGGCGAACTGCGGGGTGCCGCGGGCCGCCACGAGCTGGTGGACGGTGTTGAACGGGGCGTGCTGGATGCCGGTCGCGGCGTAGAGCTCGGCCGCGGGCACGGCCGCGTACACCTGTTCCGGGATGCCGTCGGTGCGCGAGTCCCGGTAGTGCACAGGGTTGCCGAGCAGGGCGCCGCGGGCGTCGAGGAGGCCGTAGTCGACGGCCCAGGAGTCGATGCCGACGCCCGATATGCGGCCGTCGGTGCGGCGGGCGGCTTCGCGGAGGCCGTGGAGGACCCCCGCGTACAGGCTCAGGATGTCCCAGTGCAGGACGCCGCCGACGCGGACCGGCGTGTTGGGGAAGCGGTGGACCTCGGTCAGGTCGACGGTGCCGGGCCCGACGCGGCCGACGATCACCCGCCCGCTGGACGCCCCGAGATCCACCGCGGCGAAGGCTGCGGGCTGATCGGGCATGGACATGACGGGCCTCGGCAATCGTCTCGGTTCAGGTCGTACAAGTCGTGCAGCCGTTGCCGCTTCCCCGGCGAACCCTCACACGCCGGGGAAGCGGCAACGGACGGCCGGCCGGCATTCCGGGGGGCCCAACCGCAGGAAGGCCGCGGCCACTCCCGCATCCACCGGGATGTGCAGCCCGGTGGTGTGGGAGAGATCGCCCCCGGTCAGGGCGAAGACCGCGTTGGCGACGTGCTCGGGCAGCACTTCGCGCTTGAGGAGGGTGCGCTGGGCGTAGAACTCGCCGAGCTTGTCCTCCTCGACGCCGTAGACCGCGGCGCGCTGCGCGCCCCAGCCGGCCGCGAAGATCCCGGAGCCGCGGACCACGCCGTCCGGGTTGACGCCGTTGACGCGGATGCCGTGCTCGCCGAGCTCGGCGGCCAGCAGCCTTACCTGATGGGCCTGGTCGGCCTTGGCGGCGCTGTACGCGATGTTGTTCGGCCCGGCGAAAACCGCGTTCTTGGACGCGATGTAGACGATGTCGCCGCCGAGGCGCTGGCCGGTCATCATCCGGGCGGCCTCGCGCGAGACGAGGAACGAGCCGCGGGCCATGATGGCGTGCTGCAGGTCCCAGTCGCGGGCGGTGGTCTCCAGGAGCGGCTTGGAGATGGAGATGCCGGCGTTGTTGACGACCAGGTCCACGCCGCCGAACGCGAGCGCGGCCTCGGCGAAGGCGGCCTTGATCTGCTCCTCGTCGGTCACGTCCACAGTCACCGCGACGGCCCGGTCCGGGCCGCCCAGTCCGGCGGCGACCGCGTCGGCGTTCTCGGCGTTCAGGTCGGCGATCACGACGCAGGCGCCTTCGGCCGCGAGTCGCGTCGCGATGGCCTTGCCGATGCCGGAACCGGCCCCGGTGACCAGCGCGACGCGGGTGGCGAGCGGCTTGGGCTTGGGCAGCCGAGCCAGCTTGGCCTCTTCCAGCGCCCAGTATTCGATGCGGAACTTCTCGCGCTCCTCGATGGGTGCGTAGGTCGAGACCGTTTCCGCGCCCCGCATCACGTTGATCGCGTTGACGTAGAACTCGCCTGCCACGCGGGCGGTCTGCTTGTCCTTGCCGTACGAGAACATCCCGATGCCGGGGACCAGCACGATCGCCGGATCGGCGCCGCGCATCGCGGGCGAGTCCGGGTCGGCATGCCGCGTGTAGTACGCGGCGTACTCCTCGCGATAGGCCGCGTGCAGCTCGCGCAGCCGCGCGATGACCTCTTCCAGGGGCGCTTCGGGCGCGGTGTCGAGGACGAGGGGCCGGACCTTCGTCCGCAGGAAGTGGTCGGGGCACGAGGTGCCCAGCGCGGCCAGGCGCGGGTGTTCGGCACGGGCCAGGAAGTCCAGCACCGCGTCGGTGTCGGTGAAGTGGCCGACCTGCGGCCGGTCGGTGGAGGCCAGGCCGCGCAGCAGGGGCGCGAGTTCGGCGGCGCGGGCGCGGCGGCGCTCGTCGGGGAGCGGGGCGTAGCGCGGCAGCAGCGCGCCGAACGGGTGCCGGGCCGCGTCGGACCGGTCCGCGATGAAGGCTTCGGCCGTGCGGATGATGTGCAGCGAATTGGCTTGGCACTCCTCCGAGGTGTCGCCCCACGCGGTGATGCCGTGGCCGCCCAGGATGCAGCCGATCGCCTGCGGGTTCGCCGCCTTGATCGCCGCGATGTCCAGCCCGAGCTGGAAACCCGGGCGCCGCCACGGCACCCACACCACGGTGTCGCCGAAGCACTCCGCGGTCAGCTTCTCGCCGTCCGCGGCACAGGCGAGCGCGATACCCGAGTCCGGGTGGAGGTGGTCGACGTGGGCGGCGTCGACCAGGCCGTGCATCGCGGTGTCGATCGACGGCGCGGCCCCGCCGGTGCCGTGCGCGCAGTAGGCGAACGCGGCGACCATCTCGTCCTCGCGCTCCACCCCCGGGTACACGTCGACGAGCGCGCGCAGCCGGTCCAGGCGCAGCACCGCCAAGCCGTCTTCGGTGAGCGTGCCCAGGTCGCCGCCCGAGCCCTTGACCCACATCAGCTCGACGGCGTGGCTGGTGACCGGGTCGAGGGCGGTGCCCTTGGCGGAGGTGTTGCCTCCGGCGTAGTTGGTGTTGCGGGGGTCGGCGCCCAGCGTCCGCGAGCGGTTCAGCAGTGCTTCCACCGCCGGATTCGTCGGTGGCGTCATGACGTGTCCTTGAGGTCGGTACGGATGGTCTGTCTGATCAGGCCGCGAGGTCAGGCGCCCCAGCCGGCCTGCGCGCCGCCGACCCGCTCGGCCTTGATGCGCTCGGCGTAGCCGGACGCGGCGTAGGCGGCCATCGGGTCGGGCGCCAGCCCCAGTTCGGCGCGCAGCTCGGCGAGCAGCGGCCGGACATCGGTGTTGTAGGCGTCCATCAGCACGGCGTTGGCGCCCAGGACGTCGCCGGCCTGCTGCGCCGCGGCCAGCGCCTCCGCGTCGACCAGCAGCGCCTTTGCGGTCGCCTCTTGGACGTTCATCACCGAGCGGATCTGGCCGGGGATCTTCGGCTCGATGTTGTGGCACTGGTCGAGCATGAACGCGACCTCGGTGCCTGCATCGAGCCCGCCGCCGCGGACGACCTCGTGCATGATGCGGAACAGCTGGAATGGGTCGGCGGCGCCGACCATCAGGTCGTCGTCCGCGTAGAACCGCGAGTTGAAGTCGAACGCGCCCAGCTTCCCCTCGCGCAGCAGGAACGCCACGATGAACTCGATGTTCGTGCCCGGCGCGTGATGCCCGGTGTCGACCACGACCTTCGCGCGGTCCCCCAGCTTGAGGCAGTGCGCGTACGCCGTCCCCCAGTCGGGCACATCGGTCGTGTAGAAGGCCGGCTCGAAGAACTTGTACTCCAGGATCAGCCGTTGGTCACCGGTCAGCCGCGCGTACACCTCCGCCAACGCCTCGGCCAAGCGGTCCTGCCTCGCCCGGATGTCGTCCTGGCCGGGATAGTTCGTGCCGTCCGAGAACCACAGCTTCAGATCGCGCGACCCCGTCGCGTCCATGATGTCGACGCATTCGAGCAGGTGGTCGGTCGCCTTGCGCCGCACCCGCGGGTCCGGGTTCGTCACCGACCCCAGCATGTAGTCGTCGTCCTGGAAGACGTTCGCGTTGACCGCCCCGATCACGACGCCTTGGTCCCGTGCGTGCTTGGCGAGCGCTGCGTAGTCGTCGACCTTGTCCCACGGGATGTGCAGCGACACGCTCGGCGCGACCCCGGTGAAGGCGTGCACCTGGGCCGCGTCGGCGAGCTTCTCGAACGGGTCCCGCGGCACCCCCTGCTGCGCGAACACCTTGAACCGCGTACCGGAGTTCCCGTACGCCCACGACGGCGTCTCGATCCGCTGCGTCCTCAGCGCGGCGCGCACCGCGGTCGTGGATGCCATGTCGACTCCAAGTTCTGGCGGCCACTCTGGACCGAGCGGCCTGAAACGTTTCAATTTCAGGTAAGCTATCCACGAAACCACCCGGTGTCAACGATTCGATCCCGGCAGCCTCGACACAGCACAAAGCCAGGCCGCGCGGCGATCGCCGGAAGGCACGCCTACGATGGGGCCATGCCAGGAACGGACATGAAACGATGACGGGGGCGGCGCGCGTGGCGGGCAAGGTGGGGATCAAGGAAGTCGCGCGGCAGGCCGGCGTCTCGGTCGGCACGGTCTCCAACGTCATCAACAACCCCGACCTGGTCTCCGACGAGACCCGCATCCGGGTCCGCGCGGCGATCGAACGCCTCGGGTACGTCCGCAGCGAGACCGCGCGCCAGCTCCGCGCCGGGCAGAGCCGCATCGTCGCCATGCTCGTCCTGGACCTCGCCAACCCGTTCTTCGCCGAGGTCGCCAAGGGCGCCGAACGCGCACTGCGCGACGTCGGCCTCGGCGTCATGGTCTGCAACAGCGCCGGCAGTCCGAGCGAGGAGGCCGACTACTTGGCGCTTTTCGCCGAACAGCGCGTGCGCGGGGTCCTGGTCACCCCGGCCGACGGCAGCGGACGCACCGTTGAGACGCTGCGCGCCCGAGGCATCCCGTTCGTCCTCGTCGACCGCAGCCTGCCCGAGGACCAAGGCTGCTCGGTCTCCGTCGACGACGTCCTCGGGGGTGACATGGCGGTGCGCCATCTCATCGCCGCCGGACACCGCCGCATCGCCTACGTCGGCGGCCCGATGCATCTGGCCCAGGTCCGCGACCGGTTCACCGGCGGCCGGAACGCCGTGCGCGAGGCCGGGCTGCCCGACGACGTCCTGACGCCCCTCGACTCGGACCGCCTCGACGTGGCCGCGGGCCGCGACGCCGGAGCGCGGCTGCTCGGCCTCGCCGACCGTCCGACGGCCGTCTTCTGCGCCAACGACCTTCTCGCCCTCGGCGTGCTCCAGGCACTGTTCGCGGCCGGCGTGCGCGTCCCCCACGACATCGCCCTGGTCGGCTACGACGACATCGAATTCGCCGCGGCGGCCGCCGTCCCCCTCACCTCGGTCCGCCAACCCGCCGCCCGCATCGGACGCACCGCCGCCGAGCTGCTCCTCGCCGAAACGGACGAAACCGGCCCGGACGCCCACGCCCACGCCCACCGACGCATCGTCCTGCAGCCCGAGCTCGTCGTCCGCGACTCCAGCCGCGCCTGACCGCCGATGGCCGGGGGTGATCGGCGACCAGGGCCGGGCGGCCTCACGACGTGTACGACCCGCCGTTCAGGTGCAGTGTCTGACCGGTGATCCAGGACGCTTCCCGCGAGGCCAAGTAGGCGCACATCGCGGCGGGGTCGGCCGGCACGCCGATACGGCCGACCGGGAGACGCGTGGCCATCTCGCGCACTGCCGCTCCCTCACGCCCGCTCGCGGCCGGGTCGATGAGGCCGAGCGCGATGGTGTTCGCGGTCACGCCGTCGGCTGCGGTCTCCATGGCCAAGTGCCGCATGAAGGCGATGGCACCGCCTTTGGCGGCGGCGTAGAGCGAGACGCCGATGGACTGGCCGACGACTCCCGATCCCGAAGCGATCGTGATTATGCGCCCGTACCCGCGCGCACTCATGCCGTCGATGACGGCCTTCACGCAGTTCATCACCCCGAAGAGGTTCACTTCGGTGAAACGACGCCAGTCTTCGGGGGCGGACTCGCGGAACGGCCGTGGCCGGAACGCCTCGCTGCCCGCATTGCCGACGTTGTTGATCAGGATGTCGACCGGCCCGACGGCCCGTTCGAAGTTCCGCACGGCGTCACGTACCGCGTCGTGGCCGGTGACGTCGAAAGGGACGGCGTGCGCGCGGTACCCGGCCTCGCGCAGGAGACGGGTTCGGGCTTCGGCACGCTCCGGGTCGATGTCGTTGACCGCGACCGCGGCACCCTGGGCGGCCAGGGCTTCGGCGATGCCCGCGCCGACCCCCTGCCCGGCTCCGGTGATCAGGGCGGTCCTGCCTGCGAGTTCGAACATGAGGTTCCCTGCTCCTGGCTAATGGTCCCTGCGGGCGGCAAGGGCGTCGAGGATTTCCTCGGTGTGTTCGCCGAAGAGCGGCGGGGGGCGGCGAATGGGCGGTCGAAGACTGTCGATGGTGAGCGGTGACGCAACCAGGCGGACCGGTCCTGACGGGTGTGCGACGTCCTGCACCAACCCCGTTGCCTCGACCTGCGCTTCGCGGAAGACGTCGTCCACGCGGTTGACGGGCGCGCACGGGACGCCCGCGTCGGCCAGCCTCACTTCCCAGTCGCGCGTGGGCGCGGTGCGCAGCACCGCGCCCAGCAGGCCGTTCAGTTCCTCGCGGCGGGCGAGCCGGGCGGCGTTGCTCGCGAAGGCGGGGTCGGCGGGGAGGTCCGGCAGGTCGAGCGCGGTGCACAGTGCGGCGAACTGGCGGTCGCTGGTCGCGCCGAGGACGAGTTCACCGTCGGCGGTGGGCAGCGGACCGTACGGTGCGACGTTCGGGTGCAGGTTGCCCAGCAGGCCGGGGACGAGGCCGCCGATGAGGTGGTTGGCGGACTGGTTGACGAGTGCCGCGACGCCGCATTCGAACAGCGGGACTTCGACATGCGCCGGGCGGCCGTCCGGGCTGCGGTGCTGTCCGAGGAGGGCGCCGAGGGCGCCGATCGCCGCGTACAGGCCGGTCATCACGTCGACGACCGGGAGGCCGACCTTGGTGGCGCCGGTCTCCGGGTGGCCGGTGACCGACATGATGCCGGAGCGGGCCTGGGCCATCGCGTCGTAGCCGGGCTGGTCGGCCAGCGGCCCGCCCGCGGCCGCGCCGCGTACCGACACCCATACCGCGTGCCGGTCGCCGGCGTCGCGGATCCGGTCGAGGCCGAGTGAAGTGAGCTGCCGCGGGAGGAAGTTCTCGATGACGACGTCGGCCGCCGCAGCGAGTGTGCGGACGACCTCGAGGTCTGTTTCAGTACGTAGGTCCAGCACCATGGCACGCCGGTTGCGGTTGATCGCGAGGTAGTACGCGGCGTCGTCACCGTGGAACGGCGGCCCCCAACGGCGGGTCTCGTCGCCCTGCGGCGCCTCGACCTTGATCACGTCCGCCCCGAGGTCGGCGAGGATCGTGGCGGCCAGCGGGCCGGCGAGGATGCGGGACAGGTCGAGTACCCGTACCCCGGCGAGCGGAAGAGCAGGATCACAGCCCTGCGGATCGTGCGGCCATGCGGGATCGGCCATGGATGCTCAGCCCTTTCGTTCGCGGCGGTCCCGGCGCCCGCCGCGGGGAGGCGGCGGGCGCCGGGAAGGAGGGGCGGCGTCAGGCCGTGCCGGACCGTTCGCCGATGAACGCGTCGATCCGGTCGCCGACGTGGGCGAGCATCTCGTCCGACAGGCCGTGGTTGCAGGAGATCAGCATCCCGAACTCCATGACATGGTCGGCACCCGGGAGGCCGCCTTCGGGCTGGCGGAACACGGCGTTCTTCATGAACGGCTGGCGGGCGGCGTTGCCGGTCCACACGACCCGCGTGTCGATGCCCTCTGCTTCGAGGTACTGCTGGAGTTCACTGCGGCCGAAGCCGGCGTCCGGCTTGATGAGGAAGCAGTACGACAGCCACGCGGTATTGAGTCCCTCGAGCTGGCGCGGCGGCGTGAAGGAGGACTCGTGCCGCGCGAGGACCTCGGTGTAGCGGTCGAAGTTGTGCTGCCGGCGTGCGTAGTTGCGGTCCAGTTTCTTGACCTGCTCGACGCCGAAGGCCGCGCAGAGTTCGGTGGGCAGGAAGTTCCAGCCGGCCTCGTCGAAGATGAACATGTTGTCGTAGCTGATGCCGTCCAGGTCGGTCCAGAAGTCGCGGGAGCCGGCCTTGGAGCCGAACAGCTGCGTCTCGGAGCGGCGGCCCCAGCCGCGCAGCGTCAGGCAGCGGTCGCGCAGGT
This sequence comes from Yinghuangia soli, assembly GCF_021502675.1. Classification (GTDB taxonomy): domain Bacteria; phylum Actinomycetota; class Actinomycetes; order Streptomycetales; family Streptomycetaceae; genus Yinghuangia; species Yinghuangia soli. The sequence continues at coordinate 1,445 of NZ_JAKFHA010000034.1, read as the reverse complement.
CGTCGTCGTCCAGCATCACCATGCCGCCGGTGCCGGCCGCGGTGATGATGTGCGACAGCGAGAAGCTCGTGACGGAGATGTCGGAGCGGGTGCCCGTGGGCGTGCCGTGCAGCGTCGCGCCGACGGCATCGCACGAGTCCTCGATGACCTTGAGGCCGTGCCGGTCCGCGATCGCGCGGATGGCGTCCCAGTCGGGGGCGTTCCCGGCCAGGTTGGGGATGAGGACGGCGCCGGTCTTGTCGGTGACCATCTCCTCGATCTTCGTGACGTCGATCTGGAAGGTGTCCGGCTCGACGTCCACGAAGACCGGGACCAGACCGGCGCGCAGCAGGCAGGACAGGTCGGTCGAGAACGTGAGAGGCGACGTGATCACCTCGGTGCCCGGCTGCAAGTCGAGCAACTCGATCGCGAGAAAGAGCGCCGCGGACCCGGAACTCACCATGACGCCATGGCGCTTGCCGAAGAGATCCGCGACCCGGCGTTCCATCTCGGCCACGTTCGGGCCGATGCGCAGGCCGTTCTGCCCCTGGGTCAGGACGGCCATGACCGCGTCGATCTCGGCCTGGTCGTACACCGCGGTCGCGTAGACAACGCGCTTCTGCTCGGTCATCAAGATCCCTCGTACTCGGGGGCCGGCCCTGCGGGCGTCGGCGGATAGTCCAGCGGAGCTCTTTCATAGCTATCATGGCTATGATGGCGCAGCCAAGAGGTCAGGCCGGATTCGGCCGTGGTTTCGCGTAAGCATTACACATATACTCCCGGCGACATCGGCCAAGTGGTGCTCGCAACAGGAGACCCTGCGTGACGACAACGTCCCCACCCCCACATTCACATGCCCGGCGGCACGGGCTGGCCGATCTGCTGGCCCGTTCCGCCGTCCGGACTCCGGACAAGACCGCGGTGGTCTTCGGGGAGCTGCGGCAGAGCTTCGCGGAGTTGGACGCGCTGGTGACGCGGACCGCGGCGGGGTTCGCGGCGCGGGGGGTGGCCAAGGGCGACCGGATCGTGCTGCTGGCGCGGAACTCGCACGGGTTCGCGGTGGCGTACTTCGCGCTGGCCCGGATCGGGGCGGTGTCGGTGCCGGTCAACTTCATGCTCACCCCGCCCGAGGTGGCGTACGTCCTCACGCACTCCGGCGCGGTCGGGGTCGTGGCGGGCGCGGACCTGGTGGTGACCGCGGACGCCGCGCTCGCGGAGGCGGGGCTGGACGTGACGGCTCTGAAGGTCCGTGCGGTGATCGGCGAGACCGACGGCTGGGAGCCGTTCGCCGCGCTGGGCGCCTCGGACGCGGTGTGCCCGGAGGTGGACCTGGACGATGACGACCCGGTGCAGATCATGTACACCTCCGGGACCGAGTCGCGGCCCAAGGGCGCGGTGATGACCAGCCGCAACCTCCTCGCCCAGTACACCACCGCGATCGTCGACGGCGGGATGAGCGCGGACGA
>NZ_JAKFHA010000033.1:25976-89265 GCF_021502675.1 Yinghuangia soli | reverse complement strand
GGACTCCGCGGATCGAGGTGACGGTGGAGGCGACCGACGAGGGCGAGAACCGGTCCGCGGGCGGCAACGCGACCGCGGTCGGGCGCCTGGTCAACGCGATCGACTGGCTCACCGAGAACCCGCCCGGCCTCTACGACGCCCTCGACGTCCCGCTCCGCGCCGCGGTCGGGAAGCTCGGAAGAAAGAAGTAGCCCAGATGATCATCGACATCCCCGAAGGCGAAGACGCCATCCCCTACGTGTGGTCCGAGATGGTCCCGGAGATCGGGGTCGCCGCCGCGGCCTTCTCCATGTCCGTCTACGACCACAGCAAGCTGGGGCTGCGCGAGTTCGAGGCCGCCCGGATGCGCATCGCCCAGATCAACGGGTGCATCTTCTGCCTCGACTGGCGTACCGAGCGGGACGGCGAAAAGGTCGAGGAGAGCCTCATCGACGCCGTCGAAGAGTGGCGCACCACCGACGCGTTCGACGACCGCACCCGGCTGGCCGCCGAGTACGCCGAGCGGTACGCGCTCGACCACCACAACCTCGACGACGAGTTCTGGACGCGCATGAAGGCGCACTACACCCAGGCCGAGATCGTCGAACTCAGCATGGCCATCGGCTCGTGGATCGCCTTCGGGCGCCTCAACCACGTGCTCGGTATCGACAGCGTCTGCATGATCGGCGCGCACTGAGCCGTCCGGGGGCCGGGGCGGGGAAGCCCCGGCCCCCGGGCCGGGCCTGCGGAGACGCACGGCCCGCCGGTACGACGCACCACCGCCCGGCCCGCGCGGCGCCCGTCTGCCGCGCCTGCTCGCCCTGCTCGATCCGCTCGCCCCGCTGTGCCCGCTCGACCCGCCGTACCTGACCCGCGCACCGCCTGAACCGCCGGCGAACCGCCACGCGGCCATCCCGCCGCGCCGCTGCCCCGCCACGCGGCCATGCCGTTCTGCCCGTACGCCGGCCCGCCGCCGCATCGCGCCGCCGCACCACACCGCACGGCACCGCACCGCCCGGTCCAGGTCGGCCCGCACCACCCCGAAGCTGCAGCCCCCCGCGTTCCACCGCATCACCGCACCGCTGCTCTGCCGCTCCATCCAAGGCCGGCCGCTCGGCCGGAACCGACAGATCGCGTTCCACTTACCCCTGAAAGCGAGGACGTCACATGAGTGACGCCACCCAGAACGACGAGCGTTCCCAGGGCGTTTCGCGCCGCGGCTTTGTCGCGGGCACCGGTGCCGTGCTCGGTGCCGCCGCGATCGGCGGCCTCGGCCTGCCCGCCCAGGCGTCCGCCGCGGAGGCGGCCACCGCCGCGTCCATCGACAACGGCGCCCGCGTCCCGGTCCTGATCATCGGCACCGGTTACGGCGGCTCGGTGACCGCGCTGCGCCTCGCGCAGGCCGGCGTCGACGTCCACATGGTCGAGATGGGCATGGCCTGGGACACCCCCGGCTCGGACGGCAAGATCTTCGCGCACACCACCAAGCCGGACGGGCGCTCCTTCTGGCTGCGTACCAAGACCAAGCAGCCGCTGAGCAACTTCCTGGGCTTCCCGATCGACCAGGACATCCCGAAGTACACCGGCATCCTGGACGCCGAGGAGTTCAGCGGGATCACCGTGTACCAGGGCCGCGGCGTCGGCGGCGGCTCGCTGGTCAACGGCGGCATGGCCGTCACCCCCAAGCGCGAGAACTTCAGTTCGGTGCTGCCGTCCGTCGACGTAGACGAGATGTACAACACCTACTACCCGCGCGCCAACGCCGGTCTCGGCGTCACCAACGTGGACCAGCGCTGGTGGGAGTCGGCGAACTGCTACCAGTACGCGCGCGTGGGCCGCAAGCACGCGGAGCGCTCCGGCTTCCCGTTCGTCTTCGTGCCCAACGTGTACGACTGGGAGTACATGAAGGCGGAAGAGGCCGGCACCGTCCCCAAGTCGGCGGTCGCCGGGGAGATCCTCTACGGCAACAACTACGGCAAGAAGTCGCTGCAGAAGACCTACATCGCGCAGGCGAAGGCGACCGGCAAGGTCACCATCTCCACGCTGCACAAGGTGACTTCGGTCAGCCCCGCGGCGTCGGGCGGCGGGTACACCGTGGCGATCGACCAGATCAACACCAGCGGCGACACCGTGGCGACCAAGACCGTCACCGCGGACCGCGTCTTCTTCGCCGCGGGCAGCGTCGGCACCACCAAGCTCCTGGTCCGCCTCAAGGCGACCGGCGCGCTGCCGAACCTGAGCAGCGAGGTCGGCAAGGGCTGGGGCGAGAACGGCAACGTCATGTGCGGCCGGGCGAACCACATGTGGGACGCGACCGGCAAGGTGCAGTCGTCCATCCCGACCGCGGGCATCGACAACTGGGCCGCGGGCGGCGCGTTCGCCGAGGTCGCCCCGCTGCCGACCGGCATCGAGACCTACGCGTCGTTCTACCTGTCGATCACGAAGAACCCGCACCGCGCGGAGTTCACCTACAACGCGGCCACGGGCAAGGTCGACCTGAACTGGCAGACCGCCTGGAAGCAGGACTCCATCAACATGGCCAAGTCGATCTTCGACAAGATCAACAAGAAGGAAGGCACGATCTACCGGACCGACCTGTTCGGGACCTACAAGATCTGGGGCGACCACCTCACGTACCACCCGCTGGGCGGTGTGGTCCTCAACAAGGCGACCGACAACTACGGCCGCCTCAACGGCTACCAGGGCCTGTACGTCATGGACGGCTCGCTCATCCCCGGCAACGCCACGGTGAACCCGTTCGTCACCATCACCGCGCTTGCCGAGCGCAACATCGACAAGATCATCACGGCCGACCTGGGCCGCTGACGCGCGGTCCGCGCGAACGTCCGCCCCGGCCGTGCCGTCGGCCGGGGCGGACCCCGCATCCGCACCCGGGGCGGCCGTCCCGTGGCAGGGCCCGAACGGCCTGCCGCGGGATGGGACCGCCGTGTCGCGGGGGAGATCCGTGCAGGCACCACGCAAGCCTGTGAAGATCGGCGGGTATGACCCGACATCATCCGAGCCGGCGCGCGTTCCTCGCCGCGGCGGCCCTCGCCCCGCTCGCCGGATGCGCCCAGGACACGCCCAGTTCCCCGGCGGACCCGGCGGCCGGCACGTCCTCATCCGTCCCGAGGACGTCCGCGCGGGGGACGCCGGGCCCGTCCACCGCCGGTCCGCCGGCCTCCGCAGGAAGCACCTCCGGGCCCGCCAGACCCGCAACTGGAGGCGATCGAAAAGAAGTTCGGAGCCCGCCTCGGCGTCTACGCACTCGCCACCGGCACCGGCGCGGCCCTCGCCCACCGGGCCGACGAACGCTTCGCGTTCTGCTCGACGTTCAAGGCGCTGGCCACCGCGGCCGTGCTGGCCCGCAAGCCGCCGGCCGACCTGGACCGCCTCGTCGCGTACACCCGGGACGACCTCATGAAGAGCTCCCGGATCACCTCCCGGCACGTCGCCACGGGCATGACGATCCGCCAACTCTGCGACGCCGCCGTCCGGTTCAGCGACGGCACGGCCGGCAACCTGCTGCTGCGCGAGATCGGCGGCCCGGCCGGACTGACCGCGTACACCCGCAGCCTCGGCGACACCGTCACCCGCATGGACCGCATCGAACCGGCCCTCACCGAAGCCGCCCCCGGCGACCCGCGCGACACCACCTCGCCCCGCGCGCTCGGCACCGACTTCCACCGCATCGTGCTCGGCGATGCCCTCGACCCGGAGCAGCGCGCCCTGCTGCGCGACCTGTTGGAGCGCTCGGAGACCGGCGCCCGGCGTATCCGGGCCGGCGTCCCGCGCGACTGGAAGGTCGCCGACAAGACCGGGACCGGCGACTACGGCACGCTCGACGACATCGCCATCGCCTGGCCGCCGGGCGCGGAGCCGGTCGTCATCGCGCTCATGTCGTCCAAGGCTGCCAAGGACGCGGCGTACGACGAGGGGCTCCTCGCCGAGGCCGCCGCCCACGTCGCCGCGCGCCTCGGCTGACCGCGGCCGGCCGGGCCCCGGATCCGGAGCGCGCCGGTTACCCGCAGGCCGAGTTCAGTCGACCAGGTCCAGCGCGGCACACACGATGCTGTCCGTGTCGATCCCGTGGTACCGGTAGAGATCCTCTATCGTCCCGGACTGCCCGAACCGGCTCACCCCGAGCGTGGTCACCGGCACGTTGTTCACCGTGCCCAGGAACGCCAGCGTGTGCGGATGCCCGTCCAGCACCGTGACCAGCGGCGTCGCGCGCTGCTCCGGGAAGACCTGGTCGAGGATCCAGTGCGGCGCGTCGAGGAGGCCGCGGCGCGCCTGCGTCGCCCGGAACAGCAGGTCGGGACTGGTCACGCAGACGACGTCCGCCGCCACGCCCAGCGCCGCGAGCCGGTCCGCGGCGGCCAGCGCCTCCGGCACCAGCGCGCCCATCGCGGCCAGCGTGACCGCCGGTTCACCGGTCGCGCGGCGCAGCGCGTACGCACCGGCCACCACCTGGCGGCGCCGGCGCTCGCGCGCGGCCTGGTCCGCCGGGACCGCGGCCAGCGCCTGGTCCACCGGGCGCGTGGACAACCGCAGATACGCCGAATCGCCGTCCGGGCGCCCGAGCCGGCCCAGCGCGGCCAGCAGGCACCACTCGGTGTCCAGCGCGAACGCCGGCTCGTACGTCGTGCAGCCGGGCTGCTCGATGCCCAGCGACGGCGTGGTGATCGACTGGTGCGCGCCGCCCTCCGGCGCCAGCGTGACCCCGGACGGCGTGCCGACCAGGATCGACTGCCCGCCCGCGTAGATGCCGAACGACCACGGCTCCAGCGCGCGGTTCACGAACGGGTCGTACAGCACCCCGATCGGCAGCAGCGGCTGCCCCCAGCGGCTCCACGTCGTGCCCAGCTCGCCGATCAGGCCGACCAGGTTCGTCTCCGCGATGCCGAGCTCGATGTGCCGCCCGGTGGGCTGCTCGCGCCAGTGCAGGATCGTCTCGGCGTCGTCCGCGAACCAGTCGGTGCGCTCGACCGGCGCCCACACGCCGACCTTGTTGATCCAGCCGCCCAGGTTCGTCGACGAGCTGACGTCCGGGCTGACCGTCACGATCCGCGCCGCCGCGTCCGGGGCGCTGCGGGTCAGGTCCAGGAGCGTGCGGCCCAGCGCCTGCTGCGTCGTGCCCGTCCCGGACGGCGTCCGCCCGAGGTCGGCGGGCACCGGCGGCGGCGCCGGGGTGTCCCGCACCGGCCGCTCGAGGCGCGCCGCCGCCGCGGCGCACACCTGCGCCGCCGCACTTCCCGCGGGGAACCGGGCCCAGGGCGCGTCCAGATCGGCACCCAGCCGGTCCGCGAGGTCGCGCATCTGCGCCTCGGTGAGCAGCGACGAGTGGTTCTGCGGGTGGCCCTCGCTGGCCAGCCCGTAGCCCTTCACGGTGTACGCCAGGATCACCGTCGGGCGCGAGTCGTCCACCGCGGCGAACGCGTCCAGCAGCGCCCCGAGGTCGTGCCCGCCCAGGTTGCGCAGCGCGGCGTGCAGCTCGGCATCGGCAAGGCCGGCGATCAGCCGCGCGATCGGTTCGGCCGTCGAGCCGGTGCCGGGCAGCCGCTCGCGGAGCTGCTCCGGGGCGCAGCGCAGCAGCCGCTGGTACTCCGGATTGCCCATGGAGTCCAGCCGCACGCGCAGCGCGTCGCCGCCCGGACGGGCGAACAGCTCTTGCAGCGCATGGCCGTACTTGACGCCGAGCACCTGCCAGCCGGCGGCCGCGAACATGCCGCTCAGGCGGTCGGCCGAGATGTCCGGGACGACCCGGTCCAGCGACTGCCGGTTCAGGTCGACGACCCACACGACCTCGCCCAGGCCCGGGACCATCGGATCCTGGACCGCCTCCCAGATCGCGCCCTCGTCCAACTCGGCATCGCCCAGCAGCGCGTACTGCCGCCCGGTGCCCGCACCGCCGAACCGGCCCTCGACATAGCGCCGCGCGATCGAGCCCCACACCGGCGCGGTCGCCCCGATCCCCACGGAACCCGTCGAGTAGTCGACCGGATCGGGGTCCTTGGCGCGGCTCGGGTAGCTCTGCAGGCCGCCGAAGGACCGCAGGGTCTCCAAGTGCGACGCGTCCAGCTCGCCGAGCAGGTAGTTGATCGCGTGCAGCACGGGGGAGGCGTGCGGCTTGACGGACACCCGGTCGTCCGCGGTCAGTTCGTGGAACCACAAGGCCGTCATGATGGACGCCATCGAGGCGCTCGACGCCTGGTGCCCGCCGACCTTGAGGCCGGACGGGTTGGGCCGGACCCGGTTCGCGTGGTCGATGACCGCGGTCGCCAGCCACAGCACCCGGCGCTGGATCTCACCCAGCACCGCCAGGTCGGCCGGACGGCCGTCCGTCCGGGGAGCGGGCGTCGCCGCGCCGCCGCGCTGCGGGTACGCGGACGCCGAAGCCGAGTCCATGGCAGGTCACCTCCGAGCCCCGGCACAGGCATGCCAGGGAAATGGCCGAGTGCTCTGTATGTAGACAGAGCAACCGTGATCTGCACAAGATGCGTCCGTTCGAGTGAGCAAAATGCTCAACCAGGCCAGGGATCCGGGGCAGTGCAGTGAACACGATGAGCAACAAGCCGGCCGTCGACGCGACGGACGCGCGCATCCTCCTCGCCCTCACCGACGACCCCCGGGCCACCGTGGTCGCCCTCGCGGACCGCCTGCGGCTCTCCCGCAACACCGTCCAGGCCCGCCTCGCCAAGCTCGAACACAACGGCGCCCTCGGCGCGTTCGACCGCCGGGTCAGCCCGGCCGCGCTCGGCTACCCGCTCACCGCCATCGTCACCGCCCAGGTCGACCAGCGCCGCCTCGCCGAGGTCGCCGCCGCGCTGGCCGGCATCGACGAGGTCGTCGAGGTCATCGGCCTGAGCGGCGGCGCCGACGTCTTCATCAAGGTCGCCGCGCGCGACGCCGAGGACCTCTACCGCATCGCCGGGCGCATCCTGGCCGCACCCGCGGTGGAGCGCACGTCGACCGCACTGGCCATGCAGCAGCTCGTCCCGGAACGCCTGACTCCGCTGCTGCGCCGCGCCGCCCAGGGGCGGCCGGGGCGGGCAGAGGAGGGGCAGGAGGAGCAGGAATAGGGCGGCGGACGAAGTCGCGCAGGATTCAGCCGGTCCCGGCGGCGCGCTGGCGGCGCCCGGTGAAGAACTTCAGCGGGAGCAGGAGCACCCAGGACCAGATCGCCTGCGGGCCGATCGCATAGGTGAGCGGGATGGACGCGGTGAACACCACCGCCGTGGCCGCGGCGTCGGCGATGTCCGCCCGGACCGCGCGCGGGTCCAGCGGCACCGCGTTGAGCCACGGCCGCCGCAGGCGGACCACCAGCAGGGCGATCTGCGTGCCGTCCATCGCGGCGACCGCGGCCGCGTAGAAGGCCACCGATTGGGGGCGGCCCCCGTACTCCGACAGCAGCGTGGTGGGGAACGGCAGCAGCGCGATCAGCCCGAGCCCCAGCAGCGTGACGTGCATCAGCACGCCGTCGACCGCGCGCAGGTGGCGCAGATGGCGGTTGTGGTCGCGCCAGAACGCGGCGATGATCGCGAAACTCAGCGCGTACGCCCCCAGCTTCGGCGGCAGGTCCCGCAGCGCGTCGCGGAACGCCGCCGGGTCCAGGCCGGGCGGGACGGTGATGTCGAGGACCAGCAGCGTCATCGCGATCGCGAACACGCCGTCCGACAGCGCCAGCAGCCGCGCCGGACCGCCGTACCGGTCGAGCGCGCGGGCCGTCTCGGGCGGCGCTCCGCGGTGCTGCGGGGAATGCCGCTGCGGGGAATCCGGAACCTCGGTCACGCGGCCGACTCCAGGCGGTCAGGGGAAAGGCGGCGGCACCGTCCCCGCGGTCCGGCACCGGCACCCACGCTAAGGACGCGCATCCTGCGCGGACGTGCGCGGCACGCGTCGCTCCTCGGGACCACTCCAATAGCGCACACTGCGCCGCATGCGCCTTGCGTACGCAGCACCGGCTGCGGCCGGGCGTACGGCGGATGCGCTCAGAGGTCGACGACGACCTTGATGGCGTCGGTGCCGCTGATCCCGCTCCTGCCGTCGGACCCGCCGGTGAACGCCTCGGCGGCGTGCTCGAGGAAGAAGCGGTGGGTGAAGAATCCGTCCAGCCAGGCCGGGGCTGCGTCGGCCAGCACCCCGGCGGCCTGCACGTAGTGGGGGTGGTCGGCGCCGGCGGAGCCGAACACCAGGCCGTTCCCCGGAGCCGGGGGCCGGCCCTCCTGGCCGAGCAGGCACGCGATGCCGCCGGCCGGGGCATACCCGACCACGGCCGAGACTGCGGGCGCGCTGCCGGTCGCCTCCACGACGATGTCCGGGCGGAGCCGGGTCATGGCCTCGAAGACCGGACCGGTGTGGCAGGTCGCACCCGACCCGCGGGCCGCCGCCGACCGCACGCCGGTGCCGGCCGGAACGAGGATGTGCACGTCGAGCCCGCGCTGCAGGCCCATCAGCGCGGACAGCAGTCCGAGCGTGCCGGCTCCGGTGACCAGGACACGCCCGCGGCCGGTCGCCAACCGGCCGCCGAGGCCGTCGATCCGCTCCCAGGCCCGGGCCGCGACGGCGGCCGGCGCAGTGAGGACGCCGCGCTGGCCCAACGCCGGGTCGAGCAGCACCGCGTCGCCGGCCGCGACCGTCCACTGCTCGGAGCCGTAGCCGTCCATCCGCCGGATGCCGCGCTGCCGGTCCGATCCGGGGCGGCCGAGCACGCCGACCACGAGGTCGTCCGCGGCGAAACCGCTGCCCGGCGGGGCGATGACCACCCGGCCCAGCGGCTCGTGCCCGAGGACCAGGCGCCGACGGCCTTCCGGGGCCCGCCCGTACGTCCCGGCCGCGATGGCCCGGTCGGTCCGGCACAGGCCCAACGCGACGCCCTGGACCAGGAGTTCGCCGGTCCCCACGACGGGATCGGGGACCTTGGTGATCTCCGGCGGCCGGGCCCTCCCCGGGACGGCGGTCAGCGCGCGCATGGCACTGCCGCTCTCCGGCCGCGCCGGGATGCGGCGCGCGGGGACCGCGTCGCCGCGGTCATGTCCGCACGGTGCCGGTGACCTGCTCGGGGTCGAGCCGGTACATCTGGGCACCCTCGTACCAGGCCGGCGGAAGGCAGCGCTCGTACGCCGCGGCCTCGGTCAGCGAGGCGACCCGGGATGCCTGCCCGGTCGCCCGGACCGTCCAGCCCGCCCCGTCCTCGGCACTGCGCTCGTCCGCCTCGAAAGCCACCGGGGCACGGCGAAGTGCCTTGGTCAGCGCGGGATTCGCGAGGACGCGGAAGACGATGCGGCCGTCCACGACGCAGTACTGCGCGGGTCGGACCAGGCGTCCGGGCACGGCTCCCGGCGGGGACGGACGGGCGAACACGACGCGCCCGAGCCGCACGCGGGCCATCAGGCGCATGGCCTCGGCCTTCGTGAGCTCGTGCCGGTGCGGCGCGCGGTTCGTGTCCATATGGCCAGCATCACGCTGCGCGGTGCGCGAAGTGAGAGACCTTGGGCCCTCGGAACGGCCGCATCCGGCCTGTCCTGGCCGGGCCCCGGCCGGTCGGGAGGCCCTGACTTTCGGGGTCCCGCGCCGTCCCGCCGCTGGTCAGCCGCCCAGCGGCCGCCAGCCCTTGGCGGCCGCGTCGGGCGATCCGGGCGGCGCGGCGAGCGCCCGGTAGGAGGGCTCGTCCTGGCCGGGGGCGAGCAGCCGCCAGTCGCCGGCCGTCCAATGCATGTCCATGGCGTACACCTCGTGCGCGGTGCGCGGCGGCTGCCCGGGCAGCGTCATGGACTCGGTGCACAGCAGCAGCACCATGACCCGGTCGGTGCTCGCGGCGCGCACTTGGTACTGCACCGGGGTCAGGACGACCGAGGCGCCGCCGGGCGGTTCGCCGTCGCGGGGGAGTCCGAGGGCGGCCCGGCGGTCCGCCACCGAGCGCGCGTACGTGGCGGGCCCGTCGGTCCACGAGGGGTTGCCGACCAGCCGCATCACCGTCTCCGCGCGGGCGGTGTCGAACGTGCTCCCCAACTGGGTGCGGTACTCCACCGCCGCCGACAGCGCGCCCCAGGTGGTGTGCGGGAACCCCATGCGCACCCCGGCGACCCACAGCCGGCCGGGAATCGGCACCGGGCGGGCCCCGGCGTCCGCGGCCGAAGTCCCGGAGGAGGGCGCTGCCGCGGTGCCGGGAGTGGTGGCCGCCGCGGATCCGTGCGCCGGGACCGCCTGGTCGACACGTGTCGGCGGATCGGCGAAGCGCCCGGGGAGGAACACCGCCGCCGCGACCGCCGCGACCACGACCGGGATCCACACGGACGCGCCGCGCAGGCGGCGGGCCGAGCCGCCCCGGACCAGGTCGAGGTACATGACGTGCCCCCATGAATCAGGTGTTCCACCGGACGGGCGGCACCAGCGCATGGCACACTGCAACGCTGGAGCGAAGATCCAGGCCGTCATGTTTCACTGTAGTAAAACCGGCGGCTGCGCAGACGATAGACCCACCCGCTTCGCCCGTGTCAATCTCCGGTATCCGGCGGGACCCGGCGAGTGGCACTTGCCGTGGTGAAACACCACACTGGACCCGGCCCCCGACCGTGAGCAGAGGCAGCGCCCCCATGACGAGCGAGCAACCCGCACCCGACGAGGCGACGCCGGGCACCCTCGCACGCCGCCTCGAACACCTCTTCCAGACCGTGTATCCCAAGGGCCGCGGCCGGTACACCAACCCCGAGGCCGCGGCGCTCATCAACGAGCGGGCCGGGGAGAAGCTGGTCAGCCAGAGCTACCTGTGGCAACTGCGGCACGGCGCACGCGACGATCCGTCGCTGCGGCGGATCACCGCGATCGCCCGGCTGTTCGGCGTCCCGGTCGACTACTTCTCCGACGACGAACTCGCCGCGCGCGTCGACGCCCAGCTCGAACTGCTGGTCGCGCTGCGCGATGCGGGCGTACGGGACATCGCGCTGCGCGCCTCCGGCCTCTCCGACAACGCACTGCAGTCCCTGGCCCTGATGGCCGACGGCGCGCGGCGCCTGGAAGGGCTGCCCACCATCCCGGCCGACGCGGCCGGCGACCCCGAAAGCGGTGCAGGAGCCGCGGGCGAAACGGATTGACCAGGGCATTCCGGCACCCGTTCCCGGCGGCCGGACCGCCGCCGCGCGGCACTCCGAACCCGCCGGACCGGGCGTGCGGTTCGCCCCGGAATCAGGTCTTCGCGCGGCGCCTTCCGTCGCGTAATCTTGCGCATCGGCAGTCCGATCGCCGCCTGCCGGACCGTCCCCGACGGCCCGGTGCCCCGGCACCGAGTCCGAGGGATCCGCCCCATGCGCCCGAGCCGTCCCGGCGACACCGCAGAGCGGCTGGCCGCGCTCGACCTGCCCTCCCCGCTGACCCTGCCCAAACTGCAGGCCGCGGTCTCGGCGCGCCGGGGGCGCCCGCTCACCGTGCTGCCCATCCCGTACGAGGCGGACGCCGGACGGCCGTTCGGCGCCTGGCTGCCGCAGGCCGACCGCGACGTCATCTACTACGAGCCCGCCACGAGCCCCGCGCACCGCACGCACATCGTGCTGCACGAAATCGCGCACATCCTGTGCGGGCACACCGCGGCCGAGTGGTGCCTGGTGAACCTGTTCCCGGACATCGACGCCGACGTCGTCCGCGCGATGTTCCGGCAGAAGTGGGCGGACCCGCGCGAGCACGAGGCCGAGCTGCTGGCCGAGCAACTGCGCGAGCTCATCGAACACCCCGAGCCCGCCCCGGCCTTCGGTGCCGGGCCGAGGGCTGCAGATCCAGGCGGCCCGGTTGCGGGTGGGCGGCCGGCCGGCGGTACGTCCATACCGCTCGACCTGCTGTGCCTGGTGCCGCTGTCGCTGGCGCTGGGTGCCCACCACCCGCCTTCCCCGCACGGGGGATCGCCCGCATCCGCGGCGCCTGCGAGCGACCGCATCCGGGCCGGCCGGCTCGCCGTGCAGATCCGCGACACCACGGTCTGCCTGCGCAGATACGTCGACCAGACGCACTGGGCGGCGGCCAACCGGCACCTCGCAGCGGCCGGATTCTCCGGGGACCGGCTGGCCGCCGCGACCGAGGCGGCCTGGATGCGGATCGCCATCGGCCGGGCCCGCCGCGGCGTCCCGCCCGCGGCACCCAAGCGCCTGCCCACCCATGGCGGTACGACGATGGCCGAGGACATCGCCTGCCTGCGGCGCATCGCGGCCGCGTACCGCTCGGCGCCGGTCGCGGAGGCCGCGGCAGCCGTGCACTGACGGCCGCGCGGCAGCGCCCCGCAGTCGGTTGACACCGCCCCGGAGAACGGGGCTAAGGTCGACTCGGGATTTTCACGGTGGTGAAAGAAAGCTCCGATGGATTCCGCAGGTGTGGAGATCCGCGGCCGCTGGGGCCGCGACTCCGAGCCCGCATTCCGAGGGGCTGCCGGCCGCCGGGCCGCGGACCCGGTCCGCATCGTCCCGACCAGGAAGGGCCGATATGGGCAGCTTGATCGACGGCGTCGAGCGGGCGCTGCTCGGCGTGCTGCTGTGCGACCACGTGCGCGTACCCGAGGCCGCGCACCTGGACCCGGCCGACTTCGGCACCGCCGCACACGGCCGCATCTTCCAGGCCCTGCGCGACGTCGCCGGGACCCTGCCCGCGGCGATCGGCATCAACGCCGTCATGCACCTCGTCGCGGCCGCCACCGGCGACCCCGCGATCCCCGCCGACCGCCTGCTCGCCCTCGCGCTCACCGCGCCCGAGCCCCGCTTCACCGCGGTGTACGCCCGCATGGTCCACGAGGCCGCGACCCTGGCCGCGCTCGCCGCCCACGCGGAACGCGACCCCGCCTACGGCCCCGGCCCGGACGGCGGCAGCACGCCCTCGGACGCCGCCGCGGTCCACCGCCGGGCCCTCGGGTACGCCCTCGCCGCCCACGTCGCCGCGCTGCACCGGCCCCCGCCGGACCCGTACGCCATGACCGCCGCCGACCCGGCGGCCCTCACCGCCGCGGGCCGCCGCGAACAGGAGATCCTCGCCGAACTGCTCCAGGACCGGGACCGCATCCACGACGTCCGGTCCTGGCTGGCCGCCGAGGCGTTCGCCCCCGGCCCGCACCGCGACGTCTACGCCGCGATGGCGGCCGTGGCCGACCGCGGCGAACCGGTCACCGACCTGGTCCTCGCCTGGGAGCTGGCCCGCCGGCACACCTTCCGGCCGCACCGCACGGCACCCGCGCCGGCTGCGGCCGCCGCGGCGCCGCCCGCCGCCGCGCATCCGGCCGTGCGGATCTGCGCGCGCGTCGAGCCCGGCACCGCGGCCCGCCTCGGCCGCCAACTCGTCGAGGAGAACGCCCGCGCCCCGCTCGCGGCCGCGGTGGCCGCGATCAACGCCCGTCCGCGCATGCGCGCGTGGTACCCGTCCGACCCCCGCGGGCCCGCCGCCAAGCCGGCCCGCCGAACCGCGAGAGGCGATGTGCCATGAGCGAGTCCCTGCCACTGCTGGTGTCCCACGACTTCATGGCACTCGCCCACGACGCGGGGCTGGCCGAGCAGCCCGGGCCGTCGTTCGGCGCCGCGTGCCGCTACCAGGACTTCTGGTGGCTCGCCTACGCCGACGGCTGGCTGCGCGTCACCGACCCCTTCATGTCCACCGAACTCGACGCCCGCGCCGCCCGGTTGCGCAACGCGTCGGCACCCGGCGGCACCTGACGCGGCAAACGGCCCCGGCACGGTGTGCCGGGGCCGGATCTGCTCGACGGTTCAGGCGTTGAGCAGGCGGTTGAAGAACGACCGGTAGCGCTGCAGCGCGACCCGCAGGTCCTCGGTGACCACGTCGTCGCCCTTGGCCCAGTGCGCCTCGAGCGCGTCCTTGTGGGTGGCGAACGAGGCGGCCAGCGTGCCCATTACCTCGGCCACCAGCGCGTCGGCCTCGCGTACCGCGTCCTTCGGGCGGTCCACGAAGTCGGACTGGATGCTCTGCCACGCGGTGCGGTAGCCCTTGGCGTCGCCGGGTTCGAGGAGCGGATGGTCCTCGCGGGCCAGGCGCTCGGCCGACGACTCGTCGGGCAGCCCGCGCAGCTGCGGCGCGGCACCGCCGGGTACGCCCTCGGGCAAGGTGTCGTGCTTCGTGCCGTGCCCGGTGTCGTGCTTGGTGTCGTGCCCGGGCCCGTGCTCCGGTCCGTGCTTGGTCTCGCGCCGGGTCTCGTGCTCGGTCCCCGGCTCGCGCCGGGCGTCCCACGGGCTGTCGTCCGCGGCCTCGCGAGGCGGGCCGGCCGCTGTCCGACCGGTCGCCGGGCCGGGGCCGCGACCGGAGTCGGCGGATCCGGTCGCGGGTCCGGTGCCGGGTCCGGTGTCGTGCAACTTGCCGCGTTCGTCGCGCATCGCGGATCGCCTCACATCTGTCGGGAGTTCGGCCGGGGCGCGGGCTTGTCGGACCGGACTTCGGAGTCGTCCGGCCGGACGTTCGAGGACCGGCCGAGCAACTCCTCGAATATCGCGCGGTAATGGACCATGGCGCTGCGCAGATCCTCGGTGGTGGCCTGCCGTTCCTCCGCCCGCGCCAGCACATCGTGTGCCGCGCGGTAGTGCTCCAGGGAATGCCCGTGGTCCACGGACAGGTCCTTGACGCGCTGGTCATAGTCGTGGGTCGGATAGCCGCGCTCGTGCATCAGGCGCACCACGAGATCGTCCGCATCGGCGACCGCCCCCTGCGGGGCGTCGATGAACGCCTCCTGCACGTCGGCCCATTCCTTCGCGAACCGGTCGTGCGCCTCCGGGGCCAGCGGCCGCACATGCAACTCGCGGTGCCGCCGCTCGCGGTCGCGCAGTTCGCGCTCGACGGCCCGGCGGTTCTCGCCCGCGCCGATCATCCGCTGGTACTCGGGACCGAAACGCGCCTGCAGCTTGCGGCTGCGGTCCATGACCAGCAGCACGGCGGCCACCGCGATCAGCGCGACCACGATGACGAGGACGACCGCTATCACTGCACCAGTTGACATCGCATACTCCAACGTCGGGTTGTAGGCGGCGCTGCCCGGGAATCGCCGGCGAAAACCCGCCCGCTCGCGCAGCGGCCCGAGAAGGTCTTTGACAGGCGCCGCGCCGCCGGTGAAGCTCACCGCTATGGACCACCACCACGTGCGCCGCTACCTGGACCGACTGGGCGTCACCGACCTGCCCGGCGGCCTGCCGGACCGCGCGCCGTCGGACGACGCCGATGCAGCGGCCGCGCTGGCCGTGCTGCAACGCCGGCACCTGCTGTCCGTACCGTTCGAGAACCTCGACATCCACCTCGGGCGCCCGATCGCGCTGACCGAGGACGGAGTCTTCGGCAAGGTCGTCGACCGGCGCCGCGGCGGGTTCTGCTTCGAGCTCAACGGCATCTTCGCCATGCTCCTGCGCGGCCTCGGCTACCGCGTGGACCTGCTCGCGGCCCGCGTGGTCCGGGACGACGGCACCCTGGGGATCCCGTACGACCACCTCGCGCTGCGCGTCCAGGCCGACGGCCCGCGGCTGGCCGACGTCGGCTTCGGCCGCTTCGCCCTCGCCCCGCTGGACCTCGCCGACCGCGGCGAACAGCACGACGCACAAGGCGTCTTCCGCATCCAGGACGCCCCGGACGGCGACCTCGACGTCTATGCGGACGGCAAGCCCGCCTACCGCCTGGAGACCCGCCCGCGGGCCTGGTCCGACTTCGCGGCCGGCTCGTGGTGGCACCAGACCTCGCCCGAGTCGCACTTCACCCAGGCCCCGGTCTGCACCCTGCTCACCGACGAGGGCCGCGGCCGCATCACCCTCAGCGGCCGCACCCTGATCGTGACCGACGCCGAAGGCCGCCGCGAGGAGAAGTTCCCGGACGACGAGGCGCTCCTGAAGGCGTACCGCGACCACTTCGGCTTCGACCTGGAGAAGGCGCCGTCGCCCCTTCGGGGTGACGCATGAACGACCAGCGGACGAACGCCACGCTGGGCGGTGACGGCGCCTGACCCCCGGCGCGGGTGCTTCGGGATGTCGGTCGCGGGTGGTTGCATGGCGGAGAAACCGCCAAGCGCCGGAGGTCGGCCATGTCCCTGGTACGCGTGCACAACTTCTCTGTCTCGCTCGACGGCTTCGGCACGGGTGAAGGGCAAAGCCAGGAGCAGCCCTTCGGGCATGCCGGGCAGCGGCTGCACGAGTGGTTCTTCGACACGCCGACTTTCCGCGAGGACCACGGCGGGCAAGGCGGCGGCCTTGGCGTCGACGCCGCGATGGCCGCCAACTGGGAACCGGGCATCGGTGCGGAGATCATGGGCCGCAACAAGTTCGGCCCGCAGCGCGGACCGTGGAAGGACCACGACTGGAACGGCTGGTGGGGACCCAACCCGCCCTTCCACACTCCGGTCTTCGTCCTGACCCACCACCCGCGCCCCTCCGTCGAAATGGAGGGCGGCACCACGTTCCACTTCGTCGACGCGACCCCCGAAGAGGCCCTGCGCCAGGCCCGCGAAGCGGCCGGCGGCCAGGACGTACGCATCGGCGGCGGCCCCACGGTCGTCCGCGACTTCCTCGCCGCCGACCTCATCGACTGCATGCACGTGGTCGTCGTCCCCATCCTCCTCGGCCGCGGCGAACGCCTCTGGGACGGCACCGAAGGCCTGGAAAAGCGCTTCCGCATCGAATCCGTCAGCACCCCCAGCGGCGTCACCCACCTGACCTTCACCCGCCGCTGACGTCAGTGCGGATGGGCGGCGGAAAGGGCGGTCACGCGAGTGCGGAGGTCTTGGGTGCGCGGGGTGTCGTGGCCGGGGGAGAGGGCCTCGGCCAGGATGTCGGCGGCGACGACGAAGGATGTGGCGCCGAAGCCGCGGGCGGCCAGGGACGTGGTGTCGATGCGTACTCCCGAAGGGGCTGACGCGGGGCGCGGGTCGTAGGGGACCGGGCAGCATTCGACGGTGATGCCGATGCCGTGCAGGCGTTCCTCCGCGGCGCGGCCGTGCAGCGGGGTCCCGGCCTCGCCGGAGCGGCAGGCGCGCAGGTCGAGCAGCACGAGGTGGACGTCGGTGCCCCCGGTGAGCACGCGTACTCCGGCGGCGAACATGTCGGCGCGGGCGAGGCGTTCGGCGATGATGCGGGCGCCGTCCACGGCCCGCCGACGCACGATGGCGAACGGCATCCCGGCGGCCAGCTTGAAGGCGACTGCCTTGGCGGCCAGACCGCGGTCGGGCGCGACGTCCTCGAGGCCGGCGGAGACGGCCGCGCCGATGCGCGCGGCGAGTCCGGCGCGGCCGAGGACCAGGCCGCCGCGCGGGCCGTCGAGGGTGGTGTGCGTGGTCGCGGTGACGACGTCCGCGTACGGCACCGGCGACGGGTGCACCCCGGCGGCGACCAGGCCGGCGAAGTGCGCCATGTCGACCATGAGCCGGGCACCGACCGCGTCGGCGACCGCCCGGAAAGCCGCGAAGTCCAGGTGGCGGGTGTAGGCGGACCACCCGGCGACGACGACCTGCGGCCGGTGCCGCTCGGCGAGGCGTGCGACGTCGTCCATGTCCACCCAATGGGTGCGGGCGTCGACGCGGTACGCGACGGCCGGATGGCGCCGCCCTGCGACGTCCATAGTGTCGCCGTCTATGCGGCCGCCGTGTGCGCGGTCCAGGCCGAGCACCGTGCCGCCCGGGTCGAGAAGCGCGGAGAGCGCAGCCGCGTCCGCGTGGGCGCCGGACCGGAGCCGGACGTCGGCGTGTTCGGCGCCGAAGAGGTGGCGGGCCCGTTCGATCGCAAGCGCCTCGATGCGGTCGCGGAAGCCGGGATCTTCCGCGCGGCGTCCGGAAGGGACCGTGGGGGAGTGCCGAGCGGTCCCGGTGCCCTCGGCTTCGAGGACGGCGGCGGGAGTGCAGCCCTCCGCCGCGGTCATGTCCAGCGTGTCGAGTCTGCGGTGCGACTCCTGCGCCAGTAAGGCGTGGATCTGCGGGTCGGCGGCTGCCAGCGGCAGCGTCATGGCGTCGCTCATCGCGGACATCCCGCCGGACGAACTGCGGTGTCCCTGGGGTGGTTCGTCACCACGCGCTCCCCGTGTCGTGAACCGCGGCACGCCACGTGGTCGGCGGCCCGGCGGCTTTCCTGCATCCCGTCCTGCCGCACCTTGGCGGAGGAAGTTAGGTGAGGCTAACCTAACTTCTCATGGGACAACAAGGGGTTGTCCGGCAGCCCGCGAAGACCCGCCCGACACGAGAGGCCGAACCCCGTGGCCACCGACTCCACCGCCGAACTGACCGCGCCGGCCACCCGCGTCCCGCAGCAGGCCCCCGG
Organism: Yinghuangia soli; assembly: GCF_021502675.1. Classification (GTDB taxonomy): domain Bacteria; phylum Actinomycetota; class Actinomycetes; order Streptomycetales; family Streptomycetaceae; genus Yinghuangia; species Yinghuangia soli. Next base: position 71,032 of record NZ_JAKFHA010000033.1, on the reverse strand, counting down.
CCAGATCGAACTCGGCCGCGCGCAGCCGTACATCCGCACCCGGCAGCCCGGCGGCCGCGACCCGCTCGCCCTCGTCACCCGGCTCGCCCGCGACGGCGGCTTCGACGAGTCGGCGGTCTACGAGCGGAACGGCCGCTGGTGGTTCGCGGGCGGGGCGGCCGCGGTGCTGACGGTGTCGGAGCGCACCGTCGCGATCGGCACCGACGGCGGCACCTTCGGCCTCCCGTGGACCGGTTCGCCCGCCGCCCAACTCCACGCGCTGACCCGCATGCTCCCGGTCGCCGACTGGCGGCTGTACGGATGGGCGGCCTACGACTTCGCGCTCGCCGCCGCCCGGATCCGCACCGGCCGGGAACTCCCGCCGGTCCTGGCCCGGTTCACCGTGCCGCGCGTGGAAGTCGCCGCCGACGGCCACGGCCTCGACATCCGCGCCCTCGACGCCGCCGACCTGAGCCGCGTCCTTGACACCGCAGCCCGCCACGACCCCGTGACGCGGCCCGCATGGCCGGTCGACCCCGAGGCCGGCGACCCCGAGGCCTACCGGGCCGCCGTACGCGACACCCTGCACCGCATCCGCGACGGCGAACTCGGCAGGGCCCACCTGTCGCGGCGCGTCCCGGTGCCCCACGACGTCGACTTCCCGGCCACCTACCTGCGTGGCCGCGCGGCCGGAGGCCCCGCCCGCTCGTTCCTCCTCGACACGCCCGGACTGCGCGCTGCGGGGTTCGGCCCCGAGGCCGCCGTCGAGGTCACCGCCGACGGATGTGTCACCGCGCGGTGGTCGGCCCGCAGCTTCCGCCGCGATCTCGACCCGCTCGGCGAGTTCACGGTCGTCGCAGGGAGCGCACCCCACGACGGCCGACTCAGCGGCCGGCTCAGCGGCCGACTCCATGAAGGGCGCACTGCATGGGACGCCCTGGTCGCGCTCGTCCCCGCGGCGACCGCGTCCGGCACCCCCAGGAGCGCGGCATTCCAGGTGATCGCCGACCACGAGGACAGCCCGCGCGGCCTCTACTCCGGCGCCGTCGTACGGGCCACCAGCGCAGGCGACCTGGACGCCGCCCCGGTCCTGCGCGCCGTCTACACCCAGGGCGGCCGCACCTGGCTGCGCGCGGGCGCATGCCTCGCCGCCGACTCCGACCCCGGGCGCGCGTACCGCGAGACCCGCGCCGAACTGGCCTTCGTCGCCCCGCACGTCGTCCCGGCCGTGCCCTGACACCGCTGCGCACGGTTGTCCGGGAAGGTGGTCCGGTCGGCGCGGCGCGGAACCGTCCGCGGGCGCCCGGAGTCCGTTCCGGGCACGGGAAGGTTGCGCCGCGACGCCCGGCGTCGCAGCGGTGCCCGCACGGTACGGGAACAGGACGGGGAACGGCGTTGGACAAGATCAAGGCCACCGGAGAGGCGGCCGGGCTGCGGCTCGCCGCGCTGCTTGCCAAGCAGAAGGGCAAGCGCCTCACCCGGGCCGTACGCGACGAACTCGGCGACCTGGCCGACCCGCTGCGCGAAGCCGGCGGGGTCTGCGACGTCCTCGCGGCCGTCGAGCTCAAGCGGCGGAGCGACGGATTCGCCTGGCTCGTCGACCTCGACATGGCCCTCCTCGATGCGGCATTCGCCGCCGGCGTACCCGCGGCCGACCCGCCGCCCGGACTGCGCATCAGCCTGGCTGCCTGGCACGAAGCCGGCGCCCGCGGCGACCTCGCCGCAGTCGCCGCCGATCCGCGGTTCCGCCTGCTGCTGCGCGACGCGGTCCTCGGCCGGCGCGGCGACCTGCTCGCTCTCGGACGCCCCGACTGCGCGCTGCGTGACACCCCGGGTTTCGCGGACGCCGTGCTCGCCACCCCCGGACTGGTCGCGACCCTGCACGAGGCCGTCACCACCTGGGCCGCAGCCGCCGCCGCGGGCAGCCTGCCCGCGCTTCACGAGGCCGTGCACTACCTCGACCTGATCGGCCCCGCCCGCCTCGCGGCCGCCTGCCCGCAGGCCCGCGCGGCCATCGACCAACTCCTGGGCGCCGACGTGCCGGACCTCCTGGCCGCGACCTGGCGCAACGGCCTCGCCGACGAACTGGGCGACCTCGCGCTGGACGCCTACGACGGCTTCACGCACAGCGACGACCTCTTCCGGCTGGAACCCGCCGAAGGGGCCGACGAGGACGCGTTCGTGCTCACCGGCGGAAATCGCAGCATCGCGTTCGGCCCGCGCGGCGTCATCGCCGGACCGGTGGCCGGAGCGCTGCCCTGGCCATCCCGGTCGCCGGCATCGCCGAGCACCGACCGCCGCATCCGCTACACGTCAGGCCGCTTCGGGCTGGGCGACGAAGCCCCCGGCGACACCGCCCCCGTGCACCTGCCCGGAGCCGCCCGAGCGAGCGCGCTGCAGCGCGGACCTGACGCCTGGTGGGAGCTCCGCAACCCGGCCGGGGCCGCGACAAGCCGCTGGTACCAAGGGCCTTCGCGGCCCACGCACGTCTCCGGCTCGCACACCGTCGCACGGCAGCGCCACCGCTGGGCGGCCGGCAGCGAACTCGTCGTCCCGCCCCAGGCCTGGGGACGCCTGGCCGCACGCGACAGCGCCGCCTCGCGCATCCTGCGCGCCGCGGACCGTGCGGCCGCCGCCCGGGTCCTGGCCGCACTCGACGGCGGACTCGCCGACCGGCTCACCGAGATCGGCCGCCGCATCCCGGTCGGCAACCCGTCGCACGAGATCGCCGAAGCCTTCGCCGACCTGCGCAAGACGCTCGCCGACACGCTCCCCGGGATCACCTCCGACCGGCTCCTCGACGGCATCGCCGGCACCGTCTGGACGGCCGCCGAATGCCAGGTGCTGTCTGCCAGGAACCTCGACGCCACCGCACCCGGCACCGGACGCACGCTGCGTGCCGACCCGCTGCCGTACCCGCGCATCGATGCCGGCGACCTGCGCGCCCGCATCTTCACCGGCATGCAGGAGATGTTCCTGGAGCTGGCACGTGTCGCGGACGCCTGCACCGACCCGAAGGTCGCCGTCCCGCCGCAGACCGCCCGGCTCGCCGACGCGCTCGGCTGGGAGCTCCAACTCGGCCGCCTCGGCGGCCGCGCGCTCCGGACCGTCCTGCACGGCCTGGGGCCGGACCGCAGCAACGACCTGCGCGCCGACCACATCCGCTGCTGGGGCGTCCCCCATATGAGCGACCCGGCCGGCCGCTGGCGGACCCTGCGCCTGGACCTCGGCCGCGACCCCGCGCCGGCGCAGGGCACTGTCTGCCGTACCCCGAACGGCTGCCTCGTCGTCCTGCAGAGCGGCAGCACGGTCGGACTGGCCGCGCTCGAGTACGCCGTCGACGGCGCTTTCGGCCCACCGCCGTTCGGGACCGTGCTGGAGCAGCGCGTGTGCCGGGGCTGGGGCGGCATGGACCGCATCGCCGCCCTGCTCCGGCAGCTCGACGAACACGGCCCGGCCCCGTGGCCGGCCGCATCCGTCGAGGCCTTTGCGGCTGCCACCGGCACGACCGCCGCGCAGGCGACCGTCCTCGCCCTGGGGTTCGAACCGCGCGACGCGTACCTGCTCCGCCGCGGCGGTTCCGGCGTGTCCGCGGCGCTGGCCCTGGCCTCGGGGCTGCCCGGCGGCGCGCTCGACGAGGCGTCCCGGGAGCTGGCCGCCGAGGTCTCTTCGGACGAACGTCTCGACGTCCACGAGTTGTTGATGCCCGACGACCCGCTGGACGTGTGGCGCGACCGGCTTGCCGTCGACCGGGCCGCGGCGTGGTGGAACGGCCGGAAGGGGCGCGGCTGACAGACACACGTCCGGCCTATTGGCGGCCGCCGCGATCGGGGTATAGGCCGGAAAGCACCGCGTGCCCGACGAACTGCTCGATGAACTGCCCGTCCATCGACCTTCCGGCGCTCCCCCGAAGCGAGGTTGATCATGAGCGACGACATCGAGGGCACATCCGCCGCCCCCGGAACCCCTGAAGCCGCGGCGTCTCCCAGCCTCAAGGCGAACGCGATCGGCTTCCTCGACGCCTTGGTCATCGGCCTCAACGCGACCTCCCCGGCCTACTCCCTGGCCGCCGTGATCGGTCCGCTGGTGGCGCTCGTGGGCATCTACGCCCCCGGCGTGATCCTGGCGTCCTTCGTGCCGATGCTGCTCATCGCGTCGGCGTTCTACTTCCTCAACAAAGCCGACCAGGACGCCGGGACGACGTTCTCCTGGGTCACCCGCGCGATGGGCCCGTGGGCCGGATGGCTCGGCGGCTGGGCCATCATGATGACCGGCGTCCTGGTGGTCGGCTCGCTCGCCGACGTCGCCGTCCGCTTCGGCCTGCTCGCCGTCAACCTGGACGACTGGGCCGACAACGACGCGGTACGCCAGCCCCTCGCCGTCGCGGTCATCGTCCTGCTGACCGCGCTGTGCGTGATCGGCACCGAGACCTCCGCGCGCGTGCAGCGCGTCCTGATCCTCCTGCAGGTCACCTTCCTGCTGGTGTTCGCCGGCGTGGCGATCGGCCGGGTGTACGCCGACAACACCGGCGACCTCGACGGCATCAAGCCCGAGTGGTCCTGGCTGAACCCGTTCGGCGAAGGCGGCGCGCCGCTGACCGCGGGTCTGCTGCTGGGCGTGTTCATGTACTGGGGCTGGGAGTCGGCGGTCAACCTCACCGAGGAGACCGAGGACTCGGCGTCCGCGCCCGGTCGGGCCGGGATCTGGTCCACCATCCTGCTGCTGGCGACGTACCTGTCGGTGGGCATCGCGGTGGTGGCCTACGCGGGCACGACCTTCCTCGCCGACAACGCCGACGAGGAAGAGTCGATCTTCGCGCTGCTCGCCGGCGAGGCGATGGGCGGCTGGGACTGGGTCGTGCTGCTCGCCGTTTCGACGTCCGCACTCGCCTCCACCCAGACGACCATCATCCCGGCGTCCCGCACCTTGCTGTCGATGGCCCGGCGCGGCGCGCTGCCGCCCGCGTTCGCCCGCATCCACCCGCGGTTCCGGACCCCCGACATCGCCACCTGGGCCGTCGCGATCGTGGCCATCATCTGGTACGTGGTGGTCAACCAGATCAGTGAGAACGCCCTGTTCGACTCGCTGACCGCGCTGTCCCTCCTCATCGCGTTCTACTACGCGCTGACCGGCGTCGCCTGCGCGATCTTCTACCGGCACCATCTCACCGAGAGCGCCCGGAACTTCTTCCTCATCGGCCTCGGCCCGCTGGTCGGCGCGGGCCTGCTGGCCTGGCTGCTGGTGGAGTCGGTGCGGGACATGTCCGACCCGGCCAACTCGTACAGCGGGGACTCCTGGTTCGGCCTCGGTCCGCCGCTGGTGATCGGTATCGGCATCGTGATCGTCGGCATCGTCATCATGCTCGTCTGGCGGCTCCGGACCGGTGCCTTCTGGGCCGAGCGCCGCAGCGTCGTCGACCCGGCGCTGGTCGCGCGAAAGGAATCGTGACATGTCGGTTGTCCTGGGATACGACGAGTCGCCCGGCGCGGCGCAGGCCCTCCGCGTCGCCATCGAGGTCGCGGTCGCCTTCGGCGAACCGCTGGTGCTGGTCTACGGCGCCGCGCCGCCCGGCACCGGGGGCGAGGAGTACGAGAGCCACTACGAGGCACTGCGCCAGGTCGGCCGTACCGCCCTGGCCGGCGCCGTCGCGGCCACCGAGGCCGCGGGCCTGGAGACCACGGTCGAGATCCTCGACGAGAAACCGGCACAGGCCCTGATCGACGCCGCCGCCCGGCACCACGGGCGGGTCATCGTGGTCGGCAGCTGGAGCGAAAGCCCGCTGCGCGGGGCGCTCCTGGGCTCGACCCCGCACAAACTGCTGCACCTGTCGCCGATCCCCGTCCTGTGCGTCCCGACCGCCGACCAGGGCGCGCCATAGTCAGGCGGCCGTGCCGACGGGCTTGCTCGGCAGGGGGATCGCCGGCGGCGTCCAGGAAGCGTGCTTGACCATCTCGCCCAAGGCCACGCGCGCGGGGGTCAGCCGGACCGCGAGGTTCCGCAGCGCCACGGCGGGCCGGCTCTGCAACTGCTGCCCGATGCGGCCGGTCCGGCGGGCGGCCCGGGACACGGCCTCTGCGCGGGGACGCCGAGCCAGGTCGTAGCGGGCGAGTGCGGCGTCGACGTCGTCGGTCCCGGCCAGGACCGCAGCCAGCACGAGGGCATCCTCCAGCGCGATCGACGCGCCTTGGCCCAGGTGGGGGGTCATCGCGTGCGCGGCGTCGCCGAGCAGTACGAGCCGGCCGGCGACGTAACCGGGCAGCGGCGCCGCGAGCTCGTGGATGTCGTGCTGCAGGACGGTGCCCTGGACGGTGGCGTCCAGGAGTTCGGGGATCGGATCGTGCCAGCCGCCGAAGCGGGCGCGGACCTCGGCGAGGGGATCGGCGCTCCGGGAACCGGGCGGGGCGTTGACCACCGCATGCCACTCGACGCGCCCGTCCGGGATCCGGGTGCAGCCGAACTCCTCGCCGCGGCCCCAGGTCTGGTCGATGTCGGTGCCGAAGTCCCGGATCGGGCGGCAGGTCACGGCGCGGAAGGCGGTCGACCCGCTGTAGACGGCCTCCGCGGCGGTCGGCGCGACAAGGGCGCGCAGGCGGCTGTGTGTACCATCGGCCGCGACGACGAGGCCGGCCTCGACGCCGAGTTCGGCACCGTCGAGGCGGTAGGCGACCCGAGCGCCGTGTGCCTGCACGTCCACTCCGGTCACCCGGGCGTTGGTCCGCAGGACGCCCGCCGGGAGCGCAGCGCGCAGAGCCTCGTGGAGCCGCGCGCGGTGGAAGCTGTAGACAGGCGAGCCGAGGCGGGCGTCCGCCTGGGCGACGTCCATGTGGGAGAGCCGGCGTCCGGACGGGGTGCGGATGCCTCCGGAGCGCTGGCGTTCGCCCGCGGCGCGGACCGCGGCCCCGGCACCGAGCCCATCGAGAGCTTGAAGTCCGTTGGCCTGCAAGGAAATTCCGGCGCCCGCATCGTCGGGCGAAGAGCTGCGCTCCAGAACGGTGACGCGCCACCCGATCAGGCGCAGTCCGATGGCGGCGGACAGGCCGCCGATGCCGCCGCCGACCACGACGGCCGTCTTCCCGTGCGCAGGGTCGAGCGTGGCCATGGCGCCTCCTTCTACGTTTATAGAAAGCTATTCTATGAACGTAGAAGGCGTCAATGCGCCAGGTGGCCACAGGAGGAGCGCAAGTGCCGGATGCAGTACTCCAAGGGCGGCACGCGGTCCTTGCCGACGCGGCGATCGAACTCGTCGCCCGCGACGGCATCCGCGCCCTGACGCACGGCGGCCTCGACCGCGCCGCAGGCCTGCCGGCCGGCACCACGTCGGCGTACTTCCGCACCCGCAAGGCACTGGTCACCGGCCTCGTGCAGCGCCTGGCCGACCTCGACCGGATCGACCTCGAACAACGCGGACTGGCCGGCCTGGAGGCACCTGGCCCCGACGCCCCCGCGGACGCCGCGGAGCTGGACTTCATCGCGGAGATGACGGCCGCCTTCGTCGACCAGTGGCTCGTGGCGGGCCGCAATCGGGCCCTGGCCCGCTACGCATGCCTCACGGAGACCTCGCGCTACCCCGAACTCCGCGCCCTCCTCGAACCCCACGAAGCCGCCGCCCGCGCACAGGCCCGCGACCTGCTCGCGCGCGCCGGGGCACCCCATCCGGAACGCCGCGCCGGCGAGTACGTGGCCTGCGTCGACGGCCTCGTCTTCGACCGCCTCATCGGCGCCGGGGCGGCCACCGCCCCGGCCCCGGGCACCCCGGAGAACCGCGCCGAACTGTCCTCCGTGCTCAGGCGCCTGCTCCACGCAGCCGTCGCCGAGTAGGGAGGGGAGGCGACCGTGGCAGTCGTTCCGAAGCAGGCTGTGCTGGCGCTCCTCGACGGGGCCGGTGCGGCGCAGGCCGGTGCTGCGCTCGGCCGCATGCAGCCTGCGGAGCGCCGCAGGCTGCTCGACGACGCCGACGACCGGGTGCCCGCCGCGGTGTTGCGCTGGACGGCCGAGCACGGCACCCCGTACGAGCGGGCCACTGTGGCGAAGTACCCCTACCTGCCCCGCGACGTCCGCGCCGCCCTGGCGCACGACCCGCACCCCGCGCTCCGCAATCTGCTCTACTTCCGCAGCGATACGCCCGGATCCCTGCGCCGCACGCTCCTCGCGGACGACACCGGCGGCCTGCGCGCTCGCCTGATGCAGACCGAAGTCGCTGCCGACCTCGGACCCGCACTTGACAGCACCGACGCCGAACTGGCCGCACACGCACGCGAACATGCGCTGTCCGAGGGCCTGCGCGCAGCCAACACCCCCGACTCCCTGTGGGATGCGCTCGGCAGCGTCACGGTGTTCGGCTCGTACAACCGGCACGGCGCCGTGCTGGCGACCCTGCGTCCCGAGCGCTGGACCCGCGACGACTGGACGCACCTCGCCCGGCGGCACACCGGCGAACCCCTCAAGTCCTGGGTTGCCGCCGCACTCGCGCTCGAACCGTCATGCCCCGCCGACGTGCTGCCCCGACTGGTCGCCGCACGGAACGACGTCATCCACCGGCGCAGCGCATGGCAGTGCCTCACCGACGGCCTCCTCGCCCCGGACGACCTGGTCGACCGGGTGCCGTACGCCGCCAGGATGCTCCGCCTCGTCCGCGAACTCTTCGGCCCCCGGCTCGTGTTCGATGACGGACCGTGGCTGGACGGCGCCACCGCGCGCGAACTCCACGGCATCCTGCACACAGCCGTCCGCACCACCCTCGGCACGGACCCGCGCCGCTGGAACACCGCCGCGGGCCACCTGATCGCCGAGACCCCCTTCGCCGGCAGCATCGCCGACCTGCTCGCCGACGAGAGCCGCTCCCCGTACCCGCCTCTCCCGGCCGGCCGCTCCGGACCAGCCCTCGGCTACCTGCTCTCCTTCGCCGAACCCGGCGCCGTGCACCGCATCGTGGCCGGCCTCGACACACCCGCGCTCGCGGAACTCATCAACCCCGCCCACCACGACGTCCTCCCACCGGCCATCGCCGAAGCCGTCGTCGGGATCTGCGCAGCCGACCATCCCGACCTGCTGCGCCGACTCGCGATGAACCACAAGGGCGACCCCCACGTAGTCCCGCTGCTCCGGCGCCTCCGCGACCCCGAGATCGACGTCCTCATCGACCCGGACCATCCGCGCGTCGCGGGAAAGCGGCGCGACCGCCCCGACTGGCCGGCCAAGGCAGTCGCGTCCTATGACCTCGACCTCGTCGAGGAGATGCTCGCCGAACGCTCCGACCGGCTCGCCGAGGCCCACCTCGCGCTGGCCTGCCGCCGCCTCGCCGAGGCCGGCCGCCTCGACGCCCTGGCTGCCTTCACCACCGCCTACGCCGGACGCTTCCCCGAGCCGGTACGCGCCGCGGCCGCGGCTCTGGCCGAACACCCCGGCGACACCGCGCGGATCACCGCAGCGATCGACCGCCACATCCACGACGTAATGCTTGCTGCCGCCCGCCTCGGCACGTTCCCGCGCGTGACGATCTCGGGCATCACTGCCGGCTTCCCGGTCCCCTGGGACGCGCTGCTGAGTGCCGTCCCGCAGGCAAGCGCCGCCCACGTCCGAGCCTTCTTGTCGGCCGCCGAAGGCCGCATCCCGCTGGACGACACCACCGCATCCCGCCTGGTCGAACTCCTCGGCAGCGATGCCCCGAGCGCCGCTATCGCCTGGTCCCGCGACACCGCCCTGGCCGCACTCCGCAGCCCCCTGCCCGGCCCGGGCAGGCACCTGAACTTCGGCTCGCCCGACGCCGAACCCTGGGCAACCCTGCTGGCCGACGGCGTGATCACCCCGGAGGAGTACCTCACCGAAGGCCACGATGCGGAGCTACGTCTGGGGACGGTCTACCGACACCCGTACGCCCTGTTCCCGATCCAGCCCGTCCTTCGGCGACTCGTCGACGCCCACCTCGGCAGCAACCCCGACGCGTGGGCCGTCGCCATCCGCACCAGCGCGAGGTTCCCCGGCACCATCACCGAACTCCTCGCCACTGCGGGGGCTATGACAACTCCCGCGCAGCCTGCGCCGTCCACGGGAAGATAGGTCTCACCACGTCGAGCCCCACTCTCCGGAGGCACCGTGAACGACGACCTCGCCGCGGAACTGCACCGCCGCTATACGCGTGACCAGGAAGCACGTACCGCGTACACCCCGGGGGGCGACTGGGCCGACGTGGTGTCCGTCGACACGGACAACACGGCCTGGCTCAAAGACGTCATCGCCGAGCACGGCTGGCCCGGCACGACGCTGGTCGGCGAAGCGGGCGCGAACGCCGCCTGGCTGATCGCCCAACATGCCGACCGCGACCGGGAGTTCCAGGAACAGGCACTGCACCTCGTCACCGCAGCTGCCGAAGCGGGCGAGGCCAGTCCCGCCCACGTCGCGTACCTCACCGATCGTGTCCTCGTCGCCAAGGGCGAACCTCAGCTGTACGGCACGCAGTACGTGTGCGATTCCGACGGCTCGAACCTGCGTCCTCAACCGACCGTGGAACCTGAATCCCTCGACGACCGGCGCTCCGCGATGGGCCTGGAAAGCAGTGCGGACTACGACCGGCGGATGCGCGAAGTCGCCGGATAGGCGAGTGGCGCCGACCGCAGTGGGGCTTGTCGGCAGCGGTTACCTCGGGCGGTCGCCGACGATGGTCACGCGCTCCATGACGCGCTTGTGCGGGTAGTAGTCGGCGCTGGCGTAGTGCTGGGTGGCTCGGTTGTCCCAGAAGGCGACCGTGCCGGCGCGCCAGCGCAGGCGGCACTGGTACTCCGGATGCCGAGCTTGGTCGTACAGGAACTCGAGGAGGTCACGGCTCTCTTCGTCGCGCAGGCCTTCGATGCGGTCGGTGAAGATGCGGTTGACGTAGAGGAGCCTGCGACCGGTCTCGGGGTGGGTGCGGACGACGGGATGCGCGACCGCCGGGTACCTCTGCTGCATGCGGGCGAGGTCGTCGGGGGACAACCCGGCGCCGAAGCTGCGAGTGAAGTCGTGTACGGCGGTCAGGCCGTCCAACCGCCTCCGCATTTCCGCGGAGAGGCCGTCGTAGGCCGCGCCCATGTCGGCCCACAGAGTGTCGCCGCCGACGGAGGGGACGTGCACGGCGCGCAGGATCGACCCCATGGGCGGGGTGGTCTCGAAGGACGCGTCGGAATGCCAGACGTTCTCCACGGCGGGGGAGTCGGCACCGCGGGCGAGGCGGACGACCTCCGGGACGCCGTCGGCTTTCGGGAGGAACGGGTGCACTTCGGGGGTGCCCCAGAGGCGGGCGAGGTCGCGGTGCTGCGGAGCGGTGAGGTGCTGGTCGCGGAAGAAGAGCACCTTCCACTCCAGGAGTGCGCGGTGCAATTCCGCGTGCAGTTCGGAGCCGAGGGGCCGACTGAGATCGACCCCGTCGATCTCGGCGCCGATGGTGGGCGTGCACGGGGCGAGCCCGAAGAGTTCGTAGGGGGCGGTCGGGGTGTAGGTGCCGTTCGGGCACAGCTCGCGGACGGGGACTGCGGACACGCCGTTGTCGAACACCGGGCGCGTATCGGACGTGCTGAGCATGGGGCCTCCACAAGAGTGAGGTGTTCGTGCGGACAGCGGCATGGCGGGACGGCCGGTGGGGACGGCCGGTCGGGACGCGGCCGCCGTCAGCGAGCGCCCGCCATCATCGAGCGGACGCCGTCAGCGCGCGGGCGGCGGGGCCGCGGTCGCCAGGCGCAGGGTCTCCGGGCGGCATGGCGCGGTGAGGATGCCGACGCCGGCGTCGACCAGGTCGGCGACGTACAGCGCGGTGGAATCGGTGACGTGGACGGGACCGGCGTTCAGGCGCAGTTCGCGTTCGGCGAGGGCGCGTACGGCGAACGCGGCGAAGTGCCGCCAGCGGCGCCCGGCAAGATCGGCGGGCAGGGTCGCGCGGCCCAGCTCCAAGGCTCTTTCGTTGAGTTCGTGCAGGCCCGTGGTCCACGGGCTGCGGGCGATGTCGTCGGGGCCGGGGGCGGCCACGTCCGGGTGGACGGTGTACGCGGCCTGCGCACAGAACTGCAAATACCAGCTGCCCCCGGCCGGGCCGCTGTGGAGCTCGTCGAGCAGCTCGGCGAGCGGGACGACGAATGCTTCGGCCAGGGCGTACGGATCCCCGGCCCGGCCCTGCCGGTCGGACTCCTCGATGAGCGCCGTGCGGCGCGTGTTGATCGGCTCCATGCGGTACCGGAAGATCGCGTCGACCAGGTCCTGGATCGAACCGAAGTGGTATTTCACGGCGTTGGTGTTGCGCTGACCCGCCGCCGCGGCGATCTCCCGGGCCGACACCGCGTTGATCCCGCGCTCGGCGAACAGGCGTTCCGCCGTGGTCATCAGCCCCAGCCGCGTGGCCGCCGAAGTCTCCATGCCGGGACGTTAACGCACATGCGTTAATCTCTTCAAGTGCGGATCCGCCGAACGTCCGACGCGCCGGTCGGCTGCCGGAGGGGGCGGACGGCGCTGCGCGTCGGAACGTCTGGGTGCGGCCCGGCTATTCGGGCGACTGGCTCTGCCCCGAACTGCGGAATTCCAGCAGGCGGATGACCGGGCGGGCGGCGTCTCCCGCATCCGTGTCAGGGGTGGACGGGATGGTCCCGCTGAGCCACAGGGCGGCGAAACCGTGCACGATCGACCACGCCGCAAGCTCCTCCGTCTCGGTGGCCGAGGGCGGGAGTACCGCGGTCAGGGCACGGCCGGCGCGGTCGCGCGCGGCGGCCACCTTGGGGGAGTCGGGGTCGTACAGGTCCGGCTGGAACATCACTTCGAAGTGGGCGCGGTGCCGGGCGGCGAACCGCACGTAGGCCACGCCGGTCTCGACCAGGTCGCCGCCCGGCGCGTCGAGCGTGTCCGCCAGCAGTGCGTAGCCCTCCGCGGCCAGTGCGGTCAGCAGGCCGCGCTTGCTGCCGAAGTGGTGGGTGAACGCGGCATGCGAGACGCCGGCTCGGCGCGCCACGTCGCGCAGGCTGAGCGCCGCCGCCCCGCTGTCGTCGATCGCTTCGGCATCGACGCACTGGACGCCTGGCACCCCGCATTGCGGGTGGGCCTCGCGGTCATGTTCCTGCTCACCGCGTTCGCGCACTTCTACCCGAAACTGCGAGCGGATCTGATCGGGATGGTCCCGCCCGCGCTTCCCCGCCCCGGTCTGCTGGTCACGATCACGGGCATCCTCGAGATCGCGGGCGCGGTCGGCCTTCTCGTCCCCGCCACCGCCCGTCTCACTGCGGCGTGCCTGATCGTGCTGCTGATCGCGATGTATCCCGCCAACGTCTCCGCTGCCCGGCGGCGCGTCGCCCAAGGCGACCCCCTCGGGTAACGCACGGCGCTGCAAGTGGTGTTCATCGCCGCAGCCGCGCTGGTGCTGGCGGCGCCGTGACCCAGTCCGGCGAAGTGGGCGCCGCCCTTGTCAGTCCTCGGCCTTGCCGATGTTCTCCGGGACGATGAAGTCCCGTATGAGCTTGTCGGCATCGCGGACGAGCGGGCGGATCAGCTTGTAGCGGGACAGGGTGATGACGCGGGCGACCATGGGCGTGGTCCGCTTCACGAAGTCGCGGGTCTTCTGCGAGTTCGGGGTGCGGTCGTAGACCCAGAACAGGACGATGCCCATCTGGTGGAGCCACAGCAACTCGGGCAGTATCTCCGACATTTCGGCGTCGAGCTTCATGGCCGAGCCGGCCAGGACCTCGCGGTAGAGGTCGACGACGGTCTGCCGGGCCGGGTAGGACTCGGCGGAGAACGGGGACAGCGGGCTGTCCGGGTCGGCGGCGTTGCGGAAGAACTGCACGGCGAAGCCGTGGAACGGCTCGGCGACGTCGAGCCACGCCTCCAGGGTCACCTGCAGGCGCGACGCGAACTCGGTGCGGCGCGCCAGCCGGCTGCGGGCGGTCTCGATGTGCTCGCGCGTGACCCGGTCGTAGAAGCCCTGGATCAAGTGCTCTTTGGACTCGAAGTAGTAGTACGCATTGCCGACCGAGACGCCGGCCTCGGTGGCGATGGCGCGCATCGTGGTCTTGTCGTAGCCGCGTTCCTGGAAGAGCCGCAGGGCGGTCTCCAGGATCAGAGACCGCGTCTGCTCGCTCTTGCTCTGCTTGCCTGCGGCGGGCGCGGGCGGAGTGCCGGGCGCCTCTGCGGAAGGCTTCGAGGCCGGAGTCGGTTGTGCGTTGTCCACCCGAGGAACCTTAATCGTGCGGGCCGCAGCCGTTCGCGCAGTCTCCCGAGGCCCGGCGGGTCGCGGCGGAGATCTTGGCTGCGGCGACGACCGCGGCCTTGGCGAGCGGGAGGCCTGCCGGAGTGCTGAGGCGCCCGGCGAGGGGGCGGTAGCCGCGCAGCGCCCACAGGCAGACGACCCACGCGTGCGCATCTGCGTAGATCTGCCCGGCGTCGCCGATCACGGTGACCTCGCGGAGGGTGCGGGCGTGGTCGAGTTCGGGGTAGCGGTTGCGGGCCCGGGCCGAGCCGGCCGCGATCAGGTCGATCGCGACGTGCTTGGGACGCCGCGCCAGCCAGGCGCTGACCGCGACGCACAGCGGGCAGAGTGCGTCGTAGAGGACGGTGATGCGGCGTACGGGCGGGACGGTGGGGGCGGTGCGGGGGAGAGCGTAGGAGGCCTCACCCCCGTCGAGGCCTCCTACGCGGGTCCAGGCGGCCATCGCGGTCACACGCCCACGGCCGGGCTGGTCCAGCCCTGCGGCGGGACCGGCGGCACGGTCTCGCGGTCGGCGAGGCCGCGGCGGCGGATGCGGCCGAGGACGCAGACGTTCGCGAGGTGCAGGGCGCCGAGCACGAGCAGGACGGTACCGATCTTGACCGACAGGGCCTCGAGGGCTTCGCGGGCCGAGTCGACGCTGCCGCCGATCTTCAGGTGGAGCGCGACGAAGCCGAGGTTGACGAGGTAGAAGCCGACGATGAGGAGGTGGCCGACCGCTTCGGCGAGCTTGCGGTCGCCGTGCAGGACGTCGTGCAGGAAGAGCCTCCCGCTGCGGCCGAGCGTCCGGCCCACCCAGAGCGTCAGGGCGATGCTGACCAGCAGGTAGACGGCGTAAGTCACCACGGTGAGATCCATGGAGCACCCCTTTTTGAACGCGTTCAATGCGCGTGCCCGCACTCTAGACCCAGCTTTTGAACGCGTTCAGTCCGGGGTGCAGCCCAAGGAATCAAGGATGGAATGACAGATGTTGAAATCTGTCAGTCGATAGTCCATGCTGGAGGCGTGCCCGGAATTCCGGGACGCGACGGCAAGGCGGTGCTTCGTGCTCCGTGCTGCGCTTGCCGGCGTCCCGGCCGGGTGCGTCCGTCCCGCACTCCGGAAGGAACCACTGCCATGGACTCCCGCACTCTCGGCACCGCCGCAGGCCCCCGCGTCTCCGCCCTCGGGCTCGGCTGCATGGGCATGTCCGCGCTGTACGGTCCCGCGGACCGCGGCGAGAGCATCGCCACCATCCATGCGGCCCTGGACGCCGGCATCGACCTGCTCGACACCGGCGACTTCTACGGCATGGGGCACAACGAACTGCTGATCGCCGAGGCCCTGCGCGGGCGCGACCGCGACGGCGTGCACATCAGCGTCAAATTCGGTGCGCTGCGCGATGCCGACGGTGGCTTCGCCGGGTACGACGGCCGTCCCGCGGCGGTCAAGAACTCCCTGGCGTACACACTCGTCCGGCTCGGCGCCGACCACGTCGACACGTACCGCATCGCCCGCGTCGACCCGGACGTCCCGATCGAGGAGACCATCGGGGCCATGGCCGAGGAGGTCAAGGCCGGTCGCGTGCGGCACATCGGCCTCTCCGAGGTCGGCGCGGAGACCATCCGCCGCGCGCACGCCGTGCACCCGATCAGCGACCTGCAGATCGAGTACTCGCTGATCTCGCGCGGCATCGAGGCGGAGATCCTGCCGACCTGCCGAGAACTCGGCATCGGGATCACCGCGTACGGCGTGCTCTCCCGCGGCCTCATCAGCGGCCACTGGCAGCGCGATGCGGCGCTGGCACCGGGCGACTTCCGCGGCATGAGCCCGCGCTTCGGCGGCGACAACCTCGCCCACAACCTGGCCCTGGTCGACGCGCTGCGCAGCGTCGCCGACGCCAAGGGCACGACCGTCGCGCAGATAGCGATCGCGTGGGTGCTGGCCCAGGGCGACGACATCGTCCCGCTCGTCGGAGCCCGCCGCCGCGAGCGGCTCACCGAAGCGCTCGGCGCCCTGGACACGACGCTGACCGCGGACGACCTGGCGGCCATCGAGCGTGCCGTCCCCGTCGGTTCCGCGGCCGGCGAGAGGTACGCTGCGGCACAGATGGCCCATCTCGACAGCGAGCGGTGATACGCACGCCGGGGCAGGGCCCGGCGGCCGCGCCTCCGCGCGCGGGCGGCGCCCGGAGAGTTCCGGGAACACCCGAGACGACATCAGCAAGGACGGAACCGACGTGGCGGACGGACCCCTGACCCCGGAGCAGATCCTCAGCGCCGCCGAGGATGTGCTGCGGCGGTACGGGCCGGCCAAGGCCACCGTCGTCGACGTCGCCCGCGCACTCGGCGTCAGCCACGGCAGCGTCTACCGGCACTTTCCCAGCAAGGCCGCACTCCGCGACGCGGTCACCCGCCGCTGGCTCGACCGCACCCACGCGCAGCTCTCCGAAGTGGTCGCCTCCGACTCGCCCGCCGAAGCCCGGCTCCGCGCCTGGCTCGAGACCCTCTATGCGGCAAAGCGCGCCAAGGCCCACGACGACCCCGAACTCTTCGCGGCCTACTCCCAATTGGTCACCGAGACCAGCAGCTCGGTCGAACGCCACCTCGCCGAGCTGACCGCCCAGCTCACCGACATCATCGAAGACGGCATCAACGAAGGCGCCTTCGCCCGCACCGACCCCGTCGCCGCCGCCGACGCGGTCTTCAGCGCCACCGCCCGCTTCCACGACCCCGTGCACGCCCGGGAATGGAACGACCCCGGCACGCAGCAGTCGTTCGACAACGTCTGCACGCTGCTCCTCGCCGGCCTCGCGCCGCGCGGCTGATCCGGGCGCAGCGCCGCGCCTGTGCCAGAGTCCTCGCATGGCAAGTGTGTGGACCGAACTTGTGATCGACTGTGCCGAGCCGCGCAGGCTCGCCGACTTCTGGCAGGCCGTCTTGGGGTACGGGCACCTGCGGGAGGACAAGGACGGCGACGTCCTGATCAGCGACGTCGAACGCAGCCCCGAAGAGCGCCGGGCCGGCGGGCACCCGCCGCTGCTCTACTTCATCCGGGTCCCCGACGGACCCAAGAAGGCGAAGAACCGCCTGCACATCGACCTGTCCCCGACGGACCGCGGCCGCGAGGACGAAGTCGCGCGCATCCTGGCGCTGGGCGCCACCCGTGCGGACATCGGACAGGGCGCCGATGCGGGATGGACGGTCCTCCACGACCCCGAGGGAAACGAATTCTGCGTATTGCGCCCCCTGGGCACGTGAGCGCCAGGTGACCGCGGTGCGTGCGGTACGCGGGCGGCATCCGCGCAGTACGGCACCCGGTGGCGGCGTTTGGGCTGATTGTGACGGGGGATCGATGCACGTCGGGGTGTTGCGGACCCATCTGCACGGGCGAAGTCCGTAGGCTCCCGAACAGGCTGTCGTGCGCCGCAAGCGGCGCACATGCTCCCGACGTTAGGGGTGGTAGTCCATGGCGCGTCCGAAGATCGTGGTGGTCGGCGGCGGCTTTGCCGGCGCCGAGTGCCTGCAGCGGCTCGAACGCAAGCTCGGCCCGGCGGAGGCCGAGCTCACCCTGGTCACGCCCACCGACTACCAGCTCTACCTGCCGCTGCTGCCGCACGTCGCGGCCGGTGTGCTCACCCCGCAATCCGTCGCGGTGTCCCTGCGCAGACGGCTGCGCCGGACCCGGCTGGTGCCCGGTGCCGCGATCGGCGTCGACACCGCGGCGAAGGTCTGCATCGTCCGCAAGACCACCGGCGAGCTCGTGGACGTCCCGTACGACCAACTCGTGCTGACCGCCGGAAGCACGACCCGCACCTTCGACATCCCCGGACTCACCGAGTACGCCCTGGGCATGAAGACCCTTGCCCAGGCCGCCTACCTGCGCGACCACGTCATCGCCCAACTGGACCTCGCGGCCGTCGCCGAGGACCCGGCCGAACGCGACGCCCGGCTCCGGTTCGTCGTGGTCGGCGGCGGCTACGCGGGCACCGAGACCGCCGCCTGCCTCCAGCGCCTGACCACCGCAGCCGCCAAGCGCTATCCGCGGCTGGACCCGTCGCTCATCGAATGGCACCTTGTCGACGTCGCCCCGAAACTCCTGCCCGAACTCGGTGAAAACCTCGGCGCGAAGGCCATGCAGATGCTGCGCCGCCGCGGCGTCGAGTTCTCGCTCAACACCTCGGTCGCCGCGGTCGAAGCGGACAGTGTGACGCTCACCGACGGCCGCGTCCTGCCGACCCGAACGCTGATCTGGACGGCCGGCGTGGCGGCCAGCCCCCTGGTCCACACCCTGTCCACCGAGACGATGCGCGGACGCCTGGTCACCACCGCCGAGCTGACCGTCCCCGGTGTCGAGGGCGTCTTCGCGGCAGGCGACGCAGCTGCCGTACCCGACCTGGCGGCAGGCGGCGGCGCCATCACCCCGCCCACTGCCCAGCACGCCCAGCGCCAGGGCAAGGCCCTCGCGCACAACGTCGCCGCCCGGCTGCGCGGCGGCCTGCTCCGCCCGTACCGGCACCGCGACCTGGGCCTGGTCGTGGACCTCGGCGGCAAGGACGCGGTATCGAAGCCGCTGGGAGTGGAACTGTCCGGAGTCCCGGCCCAGGCAGTGGCCCGCGGCTACCACGTCATGGCCCTCCCGACCGTGACCGCACGCACCCGCGTGCTGGTCAACTGGGCGCTGAACGCCACCGCGGGCGACGACTTCGTCCGCACCGGCTTCCAGGCCGGCCGCCCCGCGCGGCTCCAGGACTTCGAGGAGACCAACGCCTTCCTCACCAGCGAAGAACTCAAGCAGCGCTACGAAGAGGAGTAGCCGAGCAGTGACAGGGGAGCGGGACGCGGACGGAAGCGGGCCGGGCAGGCGCGGTGGACGTGACACGTGTGAGGGGAGCCTTGGCCGAGCAAGGCGTGACGGGGTCCTGCACTGCGGGGTGTCGCGGCCGGGACGGCCGGTGATCCAGCTCCCTGAAGGATCGTGGTGGGACTGGGACGTCGTCGCCTGGAACGTCGGCCGACTGCGCCTGGGCGCGGGCTATGACCTGACCTACCACCACGGCCTGGAACTGGTCTTCGGCGACCCGGTGTTCGTCATGTGTCCGGCCGCGTTCCACGACCCCGTGTTTCGTGCGCCGACACCTGACGAGGTCCGGCTCGTCAGCGAACAGGTCGGCGAGACCCCTGCTGTGCTCGTGGCCTTCGAGGCCGATGCGCACGGGACCGCCCCGGCCCGCGGTCTGATCGCAGCCGGGCAGCTCGACATCGTCCAAGGACCCGTCTTCCGCTACTGGCGCGAAAACCTGGCACCCGGAGAACGCCTGGCCCCCTGGGTGAACCCGCCGACGGAGTAGGCGGCTTCAGAGGCTCGCAGCCGCTGCGCAGCTCGGCCGCGTGGCCAACACCCCTGCCGGATTCCACCAGTTGCCGCCTCGCAACGCCACGCCGAGATCCGCCCGCGCCACCAAACGCTCTGTCGTCCTCGGGCGGTCGTGGCTAGGGTACGGCGATGATCACCGATGACCGCCGCCCCCTGAAGCTCGCCGTCGACCGGCTCCAAGCAGCCGCGGCCGCCCGGGCGTCGGGCGACTTCGCCGACGCGGTGAATGCCGTGCTCGCCGCCCTTCCGCAGTCCGACCGGCGCGACGCGTCCGACGCGGTGCCGCGGCTTGCCAAGCTTCTCCCCGACACGCCGGTCTGGCTCCAGGGCATGGTCGCCGTCATCACCGGGGCCTGCGTGGAACTCGGCGCCGATCCCGCGGTCTGCGCACCCGTCATCCTCGACAGCGCTCGTGACGCAGTGCGCAGGGCCGCCGAGTTCCCGGCAATCTGGGCCGCGGCCGGCGGCGGTGCCCTGCCGGTACCTCAGTCGGTCGACCCGTCCGCGGAAGCGATCGACCAACTCGGCGGAGCCTCCGCGGGCGAAGAAGCGCTGCTCGGCCTCATGGCCTGGTGGCAGGTCCAGCAGTGGGAGCTGGCCACGGTCGCGATGCTCTCGCACCGTCCGATACGCGACGGGCTCGCCGAGCGCGCGCAGTTCCGCGCCGAGGCGGAACGCCTCGCCCTCGTGGGGCCGTACCCCCTCGAGTCGATGCGCCACATCGTGCGCATGGTCGACGACGAACCCATGCTCGTCCTGCACCGCCCGAGCGGAACCGCGTACCGGATGCGCATGGGCGGCCTCGGCGACAACCGCCAACTGCTCACCCTCTTGGCCGACACGCTGGTCGGCGGCGGACACGTCCCCGGGGTGGCGCCGCATCCGGCCGCCGTCGGCTTGGCCCGCGACACCCCGTTCGGCCCGGGTACGAACCCGCCGTCCGCGAACGTGTCCGCCCAGTTCGCGCTCGCGAATCCCGACGGGACCTTGATCGACCCCGAGGGCTGCCCCGACGACATCACCTTCACCGACGGCATCAGGTTCCTGGTCCTCGATGCTCCGCGGACGCCGCTCACCTGGACCGCCGGGCGCCTCTTTCCGGTGGTCTCCGGCAGCCTCGTCCTCGACGCCGTCCTCAGTCCGGAGGAGTCCCGTACTTGGGCGGCAAAAGCCTCCCACTGACACGGTGGCCGGGGGCCTGGGCGGACTGCTCCGCTCGCCACGCTTCGCGCGGCCATCCGTCTTCGTACTCGGGCAGCCGGGATCCCGGTCGAAGGGCTCATGAGCCTGCGTCAGATCGTCAGCTCCGCCGGCAGCCAGCGGACCGTGCACGCCTCGCGGTAGGCAGGCTGCCACGTGTCGCGATAGCGGCGGGTGACCTCGGGGCCGACCGCGGCCAGCAGATGCTCGGCATCGGGAGCCGGGGCGTCGTCCAGTAACCAGGGCAGCATGGCGGCCAAGCGTGCCTCGCGCGCCCCAGGGTCACCGTGTCCCGCGCCCGTTCCCTCGTCGGGTACGGGCGCCAGCGGCCAGGAGAGGCCGGAGTCGACGACAAGGGACCCGGCCAAGGCCGGGAGCAGCCACGTGCGTTCGAGGGCCAGTTGGTCCAGCACGAGATCTTGGACGCGCCGGACCGAGGCCGCGGTGTCCGAGCTGCGCGCGCAGTCGACCGCGCACAGCCCGAACAACGTGACCGCGCGTCCCGCGGCGATGCGGATCCGCCCCCAGCGGACCCGCATCTCATCCGCGGGACCTCCCCCCGGCACCGGCCCGGCCGGACCCCGCAGCGCACCGGCCTGACTGCGCTCCCATCGGATGTGCTCCAGGAGCGTGTCCGCCAAGAACACCCAGTGCGCCGCGAGGGCTCCGGCCTGCGTCACCTCATGCGGATCGAGACTGTCCAAATTCTGGACGAACCGGTCGAGATCGCGCTGCAGTGCATGATGCAGGCAGCGCATCGCGACCGGATCCGGCCTGCCGGCTCCGCGGAACACCGGCTCCCCCCTCTGAACAGTCCCGTCCCGCCTCCCCCCTGGAAGAGGGACGCAGGAACACTGTCGCGGCACCCGCGGACAATTCACGGACAGTGCACCGACAGGGGGGTCAGGCCGGCGTCTGTGAAGGCACTGCGGCTGACGGGGCCGGTTGCCGGCACACGGGGGACCCAAGTGGCAGCGCTCGTCGCGCTCTGCGGGCCGTGGCCGCTTCCGTGGGGTGTGGCGCGCAGCGGGCCGGTCGCGGTACGGACGGCGTACCCGATTCCCCGGGCGGCCGGTCGTGTCCCAGCGGACCGGACGTGCTCGGCTGCTGCTTCCTCGACCGGTCGCGGACGCGTCGCACCCCGGCAGAACAGGCACGAGGCCGTGCTCGCAATACGGGGCCGCCGACGGGCGGGTTTGCGAAGTGCGCCTGTACGACGGGGAGTAGGTGGCACCGTTGTCTGGTACTCGGTGTCGCGCGGAGAAGCGCGGGGTGTGGCAGGGGTCGCCTTTCCGGGCAGCGGGAGGTCGGCGTGGCGGTTCGGCGGGGTTGGTGTGCCTGGGTTCCTGGGCAGCCGGTCGTGTCCCAGGAGACCCGGCGTGTTTGACTACGTGCGTTCGGGCTGAAGGCGAAAGGTCTGCAGGTGGGAAGCGGCTTCCGGATGGACGGGTCGAGCGGGGAGGCCGCCGGCGGCACCTCCGGTGCCGCGGCAGCAGCACCGGGCCGGATGCGCATCGGCGTACTCGGGCCGCTGACCGTTGATGTGGACGGTACGCCCGTCGCGCCCGGAGGGCCCGCGCCGCGTACTTTGCTGCTCCGGCTGACCGCCGCACGCGGGCACATGGTGCCGGACGACCGGCTCGTCGACGACCTGTGGCCGGACGATCCGCCGGACGCCGCGCACACCACCATGCGCCGCTATGTATCGCGGCTGCGCAGCGCGCTCGAGGCGGGGGCTGCCGAAGCCGGTCCGGGTGCGCGCGTACTGCGCCGCCAGGGCCCCGGCTACGCCCTGGCTCTCGCGCCGGACGCCGTCGACGCGGACCGCTTCGCCGCGCTCGCCCGCTCCGGGCACGAACTGCTGGACGCAGGACGCCCGCACGACGCGCTGCGCGACATCGAGGCGGCGCTCGGCATGTGGCGCGGCCCCGCCTACGCGGACTGCGCGCACCTCCCCTTCGCGCAGGCCGAGGCCGCCCGCCTGGACGGCCTGCGCGCGCTCGCCGCCGAAGACCGGCTCGCGGCTCTCGTCGAGCTGGGCGAATACTCCAGGGCGGCGGCCGAGTCGGACGCGTTCACCCGGGCCCACCCCGGGCGGGAGCGCGGCTGGGAGACCTTGGCGCTGGCTCTGTACCGCGATGGCCGGCAGGGCGATGCGCTCGACGCACTGGCCGCGGCGCGGCGCATGCTCGCGAGCGAACTGGGCGTCGATCCGGGACCCCGGCTGGTCGAGCTGCAGGCCGCAATCCTCAAACAGGACGAGGCGCTGCACCCGGCGCCGCGGACCGCGATGCCCGAGGCCGAGCGGAACATCCCGGCCGCGCTCTCCGCGCTGATCGGGCGTACCGACGAACTGGCCGCGGTGGAAACCCTCTTGCGCCGCCATCGCATGGTGACGTTGACCGGTCCCGGCGGCGCGGGCAAGACGCGCCTGGCGCTCGAGGTGGCCCGGCGGCGCACCGATTCCGACGGGCCATGGCTCGTGGAGCTCGCGGGCCTGGGCGACGGTGCCGCGCTGCCCGGGGCGGTTTCGGCGGTGCTGGGCCTCGCCGGTACGGACGAGGCGGCGCTGACCGCGGTGCTGCGCCGCCGGCAGGTGCTCCTTGTCCTCGACAACTGCGAGCACCTGGTCGGCGAGACGGCCGAGTTCGCCACGCGGCTGCTGGGTGCGGGGCCGGCGGTCCGGATCCTGGCGACCAGCCGGGAGCCGCTCGGCGTGGAAGGCGAGCACGTACACGACGTGCCGCCGTTGTCGGGTGGCCTGGACGGCGACGCCGTCCAGCTCTTCCTGGCGCGGGCCCGCGCTGCGGCCGGGGCCGACCCGTGGTCGGAGGATGACGGTTCGCTCGCCATCGTCGACCATCTGTGCCGCGAGCTCGACGGCCTGCCGCTCGCCATCGAGCTGGCGGCCGCGCAGAGCCGGGCGTTGGCGCCGCGGCAGCTGACGGGCATGCTCGACGACCGCCTCACGTTGCTGCGCGGCGGTCGGCGCGGCCATGCCCGGCATGCCACGATGCGAGCGGCGATCGACTGGTCGTACGCCTTGCTCGACGACGCCGAGCGCGAGGCCTTCCGGTACCTGGCCGTCTTCCGGGACGGCTTCGACGTCGAGGCCGCGAAGACCGTGACCGGCCGCCCCGGCATCGCCGTCCCGCTGATGTCGCTGGTGGCCAAGTCGCTGGTCCAGCCACTCGGCGGCGATCCGCGCCGCTACCGCATGTTGGAGACCCTGCGGCAGTACGCGGCCGACCTCCTGAGCCCGGACGAGGCTGCGGCACTCGACGAACGGCACACCGCGTGGGTCGTCGCCCTGACCGGCACGGCAGGCAGCCTGCTGCGCGGCCCGGACAGTGCCCGGTGGATGCGGCGGCTGCGCGACGACCGGGCGAACATCCGGGCCGCGCTGGCCCGCTCGGAGGCCGCCGAGGACCGGGCCACGCAGCTGCACATCGCGACCGGGATGGCCTGGTTCTGGTACCGCACCGGCGGCGTCGCCGAAGGGGTGCGCTGCCTGTCGCCCGTGGTCCACGAGCCGGTTCCGGCGGACCTGGCCCCGCACGAGCACACGATGCGCGGCCACGCCGCCCTCGGGCTGCTCATGCTGCACTACCTCGGCCACAACGTGGACGCCATCGCCACCGCGATCGCCCGGGCCGGCCTGCACGCCGAGCAGTGCGACGACCCGGCGCTGCGCGCGGAGTTCCTCGCGGTGTCCGGGTTCGCCGCACAGTTCGCCGGAGAGATCGACATCGCCCGCGACCACGGCAACCGGGCCGTCGCCCTGGCGAAGTCCGCCGCCTCGGCACGCGTGACCACGGACGCGCTGCTCGGCATCGGCACCCTCGAATACAGCGTCGGCAACACCGCCTTGGCGGTGGAGCATCTCGAGGAAGCTCTGGCGACCGCGGAGGGCTGCGGACACAGCTGGGGCATCACCTCCGCGCGCTGGCAGCTGTCCAAGGCCGAACTCCGCACCGGAAGGCCCGACCTGGCGTATCCCCGGGTCGTGCTCATGGTCCGTGACTGCTACGCCGAGGACGACGTCACCGGCTGGCTGGTCTGCGTCGCGACACTCGCCTGCACACTCGACGCCATGGGCCGGCACCATGAAGCCGCGGAGCTGACCGGCATCGTCGAGCAGCACGGCGAACGCATCGGCTACTCGCCCGAGGTCATGGACCCCGCAGGACTGGGCACCTTGCTGCCGGCCGTGCGGGAGACGCTGCCCCCGGACGAGTACGGTGCCGCGGCGGAGCTCGGCCGCATGTACGCCCTCCCCGAAGCCATGGCCCGCATCGAGGAGATCCTGGCCGCCCAGGCGTGAGGACCGTGCTGGACGGCAAACCCGAACTGTCCTAGCTTTCCGCCATGGATCCTGAGCGCGCCGCACGGCTGGACAACATCCGCACGCCGCGCGGGCGCTACGCGAAAGGCGTGGTCCGGCGCAACCAGATCCTGTCGGTCGCCCTGGAGGTCTTCGCGACGCTCGGTGAGAAGGGCGCCCTGATCAAGGAGATCGCCGACCGCATGGGCATGTCCCAGGCCGGCGTGCTGCGCTACTTCGGGTCCCGGGAAGGCCTGCTGATCTGGGCGCTGGCCGAGCGCGACCGGCTCGCCAAGGAGCGGATCGCCGAGGAGTCGTACGGCGACCCGATCTCGCCCATGGCCGCGACGCTGCGCCGCAGCAGCGACGTGGCGGGGCTCGTGCGGCTGTACGTGAGCATGGCCGCCGCGTCCGGCTATCCGGACCATCCGGCCCGGGACTTCTTCGAGGTGCGCAACGGCGACATCCTCATCGCGCTGCGGGAAGGCCTCGGCGAACTGCAGCGCGAGGGGCGGATGCGGGCCGACCTCGATCCCGACGCGATCGCCCGGCTGGCACTCGCCGCCGCGGACGGCATCCAGCACCAGTGGCTGCTCGACCCGACCGTGGACATGGGCGGCGTCATCGACACGATCGTGGCCCTGGTCGTGGACACCGCGGAGCCGCGCGCGGCGAAGCAGGAGACGGCCGCCGAGGCCTGAGGCGCGGGACCAGCGGCATCAGGTCGCCCGGTTCACCGCACGGGCTATGCGCCGGGCATCGATGGCCAGTTCGCGGAACATCCCGCTGATGGGGTTCGTGAACCCGGTGAAGTACAGACCGGGCGCGCCCGGCGGGCACACCGGTCCGTGCACCGACGGGCGGCCGTCCGGGCGCAGCACGCCCAGGTCGCCGACCAGGCCCTCCAATGCACGGCGGTAGCCGACCGCCACCACGACCACATCGGGATCGATGCCGGTGCCGTCCGCGAGCAGCACCTTGGCACCGTCGAACCCGGTGGGCGCGGCGACGACTTCGACGGCGCCGCGGACGACCGCGTCGATGAAGCCGACGTCCTGCAGCGGGATCGCGTCGTCCCGCTTGATGCGCGTGTAGAGGCCGTCGGACGGGCGCGGCAGGCCGTACTCGGCCAGGTCCGGGACGGTCAGCCGGGCATTGATGCGGCTGACCCGGTCGACCAGTCCGGTCGGAAGGTGCCGGACCAGGATGCCGGTGGCCTGCGCCGACATGCCGCCGGTGCTGCGCCGCACGATGTGCGGGGGAGTGCGGACCGCGATGCGCACCCGCCGGGCGCCGCCCTCGGCCAGGTCGACGGCGATCTCCGCGCCGGTGTTGCCGACCCCGACGACCAGGACGTCGCGGCCGGCGAACGGCGCGGGCACCCGGTAGTCGGCGGCATGCAGCAGCTCGCCCGTGAAGGACTCGCGGCCCGGCCAGTCGGGGACGTACGGCGTGTGGTTGTGCCCGGTGGCGACCACGACCGTACGAGCGAAGTGCGGGCCGTCCGCCGTGTGCACGGCCCAGCGGGCGCCGCCCGCGACCCCGTCGGCGCGGGCGATGCGCAGGACGGGGGTCTCGGTCCGGACGTCGATCCGGTGGTGCGCCGCGTAGCGCTCCAGGTGCTCGACGACGTCCGCGCGGGCCACCCACCGGCCGTACGAGCGCGGCATCGCGTAGCCGGGGAGCTGGGACAGCCGCCGCGGGGTGTGCAGGTGCAGCCGCTCGTAGTGCCGGCGCCAGCTCGACCCGACCGCCGTGTCGCGCTCCAGGACCGTGGCGCCGATGCCCCGGCGGCCGAGTTCGGCGGCGACCGCGAGCCCGCCGGGACCCGCGCCGATCACCAGGGTGTCGGAGAACGGGCGTACGGCGGTGCCGGACTCGTCGCGGAGGTCAGTCACGGAGGCTCCGATCTCGGGCGCGGGCAGCGCGATGATCAGGAAACCATACTGATCGGATCGGCGATGGTCTTCGCCGGAAGCGGAGCCGTTTCCGGCCGTACGCGTGTGCCCGGTGCCCGGAGTCGGGAGTCGGGAGTGGGGTGCCGGGAGCGGGACCGGAGGCCCCGTCAGATCTGCAGCGCCTCAGGTTCGATGCCGAGCAGGTCGCGGAGCTGCCGCGTCCCGTCGTCGGTCACCTTCAGGGCCCGCTGCGACCCGATCCGCACGCACCACCCGGCACTCAGCGCGTGCTCGCACAGCGCCGCACCCGACAGCCCGGACAGGTGCGGACGGCGTTCCGTCCAGTCCAGGCAGGGCCGCGCGAGCGGGCGCCGGCCGGCCCGGGCCGCCGGCAGGTCGATGCCCTGCGCGGCGAACCAGCCCAGACCGTCGGAGGTCAGCGCGAACCCGGCTTCCTGCGAAAGCAGTCCGCGCTCGGTCATGGCATCGGTGATCAGGATGCCGAGCCGCCCCGCCAAGTGGTCGTAGCACGTCCGCGCCCGGGCCAGCGCCTCGCCGGCCGAGCGCGCCCGGAGCGTCGGGGCCGGTTCGGGCGGCGGCCCGGCGAACGCCGCAAGGTCCTCGATCAGCTGGGCGGTCTGCGCGTCGACCAGCCGGACGTACCGGTGGCGGCCCTGGCGCTCCTCGACCAGCAGCCCGCCCGCGACCAGCTGAGTCAGGTGCTCGCTCGCCGTGGACGGGGCGACTCCGGCATGCCGGGCCAGCTCCCCGCCGGTCCACGCGCGGCCGTCCAGCAGTGCCAGGCAGATGGCCGCCCGGGTGGGATCGGCCAGCAGCGCGGCAAGAGCGGCGAGCTGCGGGGCGGAGCGTTCGGTGCGCGTCATGACGCCAGCATGCCGCACGCATATGTCGGCACTCACCGAAACGTCCCGGACTGGCCCTCCGTCCTCGATCCCGACCCCGACCCGCCTCCGACCCGACCCGACCGGACACGGCACGCGGCGCGTCGCCGGAAAACGCGATGCCGACCGGTCGGCCGCTCGCATATGGTCGCCGGATGAGCACCCGCACCTTCCGCATCATGGTCCGCGGCGTTTTCGACGGCCTGAGCGACGACCAGCGCGCCGAACTCCAGGCACGGGCCGCCGAGCATGATGTGCTGCACGCCGCCTTCACCGCGGAAGGCCACCTGACGTACGACATCGCGGCCCGCCCCGCCTTCACCTTCCGCTTCCTCGACTCCGGCGAGGCCGAAGAGGACATCCTCCACGCCACCGAGCGGGCCGAGACCGCCGCGGCGGCATGGCTCGACGAACGCGGCTACCCGTACAAGAACCTGCGGTCGCAGGCCGAGGACCTCTCCCAAGCTCCGCTCGCCAAGCGCCAGCGCCGCGCGGCCGCCCGCGGCGACGCCTGACCGCACCGCGACCGGCCTCCGGGAAGGGATCCGCGGCAGGACGCCCTCCCGGCGAGGGCGATCCGCCGGAAACTAAAGTTGATCCCCGCACCATGCAGGACCCGGGTCACCGCGCACGCCGTGCGGCACCGGTACGCGGACTCGGGAGGCGGCAGATGGACCAGAGCAAGAGACGGCCCGGCCGTCCGGCCCTGATCGACCAGCACATGATCGTGACCGCGGCACTCGAACTCGACGCCTCCGGCACCGCGCTCAGCATGCAGGCCGTCGCCGACCGCCTCGGCGTGCCGCGCGGCACGCTCTACCACCACGTCGCCGACCGCGAGGAAATGGTCGCGCTGGTCGCCGCGGCCCGCCTCGAGGAAGCGCTCGACGAGGCCTGGATGCCCGCCGACGACGCGGACTGGCGCACCTGGCTCACCGCCTTCGCGCACGTCATGCGCGATGCCCTGCTGGCCCGCGCCAATCCGATCGGCTACGTGCTCCTCGACGGCGCCCCCGGCAGCCGCCAACTCGCCCAAGTGGAGCGCATCCTGCACGTCATGGTCCGCGACGGGTTCACCCCGCAGGCCGGACTCCGCTGCCTCGCGGTGCTCGCCGAGATCGTGCAGGCCAACGTCCGCGCCGTGGTGCTGCGCCGCGCGCAGGGTCCCACGCCCGCGGGCTCCTACCTCCACCTCGTCCGCGCCGCACCGGAGGGCACCTTCCCGCTGCTGCGCGCCGCGGACGGCGAGCAGGTAGGACTGGACGACCAGTTCGCCTTCGCCCTGGACGTCATGCTGACCGGGTTCGCCGCGCACGCGGCTGACGGCCGCTAGGACACGGAACGCGGCCGCACCGGTCGCAGCGGACAGTTCGGCGGGCACCGAAGTGTCCGGGGCCTACTGTCCACGGCATGACGACGATGACTGCACCGGGAAGTCAGGACGTGGTGGCCGTGCGGCGCCACGCCGCGGTGGCCGCGATCCTCGAAGACCCGCGTTTCGAGGTTCCGGCCGCGGTCGGAGCCTGCGACGGCATGGGGTGGCTCCGCGGCAGCGTCGCCCGGTTCGCCAACGGGGAATCACACGCCCGCCGCCGCGGAATCGTCGTGGCCGAACTGGCCGGCATCACCCCCGCGGACCTGCGGCAGGCAGCCCGCCGCGAGACGCTCGCCCGCCTGGCCGGGGCGCCCGGACGCCTCGACGTGGCCGCCGAGTTGGCCCGCCGCGTGCCGCTGCGCATCCTGGGTGCCGCGCTGGGCGTCCACCCCGGCGAACTCGATGTCCTGGCCGAGGCCACGGCGCGCGTCGCCGCCGCGTACCACCCGGGCGCCGACGAGGGCACCGTACGCACCGCCGACACCGCCCTGGCCGAGCTCGCCGCACTGCTCGCCCCGGACGGCACCGGCACTGGCACCGGCACTGGCACCGGCACCGGCACTGGCATCGGCACTGAAGCCGACGCCACGAGCCGTGCGGACGCCGAGCGGACCGCGAACCTGGTCGGCATCCTCGTCCAGGCCTGCGACGCGACGGCCGGGCTGATCGGCAACACCGCGGCCGCAGTCCTGACGTCCGACGCCTACCGTGCGGTGCCGATCGAGGCTCTGGTGCACGAGACGCTCCGCCTCGACCCGCCGGTACGCGGCACCCGCCGCCGAGTCGCGGAAACCGTCGAGGCCGGCGAGATCAGCGAGGTCCGCGGGATCGGCGGGATCAGCGAGTCCACGGACGCGGCCGGAGGCGTCCTGCCCGCCGGAACCGTCCTCGCCCTCGACTTCGCCGCGGCCAACCGCGACCCCGAAGTCTTCGACCGGCCGGACGAGTTCGACCCGGGGCGCGGCGCCACCGCACACCTCACCTTCGGCCACGGGCTGCGGCCCTGCCCGGGCCACGACCACGCCCTCGCGCTGGCCTGCGGCGTCCTCGAACCGCTGCTCGACGCCTGGGTCCGCGAACCCGGCGACCTGTCCTACGAGCCGTCCGCCAACCTGCGCATCCCGGCCCGGCTCATTGTCGTCCCGCGCTGAGCCGCACCCCCGCCGTCCTCGACACCGTACTTCCCGTCCCTGCCCTCCCGTTCAGGCCGTCGACACCCAGGAGCCAGCCATGTCCGCCGCCACCCCCGCCCCGACCGACCCCGCCGCCCGGTACGCGGCGTTCCGCGCGCTCCATCACGCCGACCGGCCGCTGATGCTCCCCAACGCCTGGGACCACGCCTCCGCAGCCGCCCTGGCCGCCCGCGGGTTCGCGGCGATCGGGACGACGAGCCTGGGTGTCGCCGTGGCCGGCGGCAAGCCCGACGCCGCCGGCGCCACGCGCGACGAGACGGTGGCCCTGGCCCGCGGACTCGCGAAACTCCCGGTCCTGGTGACCGTCGACATCGAGGGCGGCTTCAGCACCGACCCGGACAGTGTCGGCGCGCTGGCCGCCGAGCTCTCCGCCGCCGGGATCGCCGGACTCAACATCGAGGACGGCCGCCCCGACGGCTCCCTCACCGACCTGGCCCGGCAAGTCGACCTGATCGCCGCGATCAAAGCCGCCGCCCCCGCGATGTTCGTCAACGCCCGTACGGACGCCTACTGGCTGAGCGGTGCGCACGGCGACCCGCTCGCCGAGACCCTGCACCGCACCGCCGCCTTCGTGGAGGCAGGCGCGGACGGCCTGTTCGTCCCGTCGCTGCCCGACGACGAGACCATCGCCGCAGTCGTCAAGAGCACCGACGCGCCGCTCAACGTCCTGTATGCGCAGGGCCGGCACACGTACGCGCGCCTCGCCGAGCTGGGCGTCGCCCGGATCAGCTGCGGATCGCTGCTCTTCCGGGCCGCGCTGCACAGCGCCGTCGAGCTGGCCGCGGCGATCGTGGCGGGCACCGACACGTCCGGTGCCGGGAGCGGCGTGCCCAGCTACGCCGAAGCCCTGGGCCTGGCTGACGCGTTCGACGAGGCCTGACAGGACGAGTGCCGTCCTCCGTCTACTGCCGCTCGATGATGCGGAGCCCCCGGTCCGCGGTCCAGACCCGGATGACCAGCCCGTCGCGTGCCTCGTTGAGCGTGGTCATCACGACCTCGTCCACCTCGCCGCGGAACAAGTGCGAAGGCCGCTCCGGGTCTTCGGCGCCTTCCGAACCACCTTCCGAACCGCCGTCCGAACTGCCGTCCGAACCGGCCCCTGTGCCGTTCTCCCCGGCACCGTCCTTACCGGCCTCCTCCGGTCCCCACGCACCGAAGACCGCCTTCTTCACGGCCTCGTCGGTCACCTCGACCGCCCGCCCGGCGAGTTTCGCGTCCCCGCGCCACTCCGGGCCGGCCTCGGTCCCGGTACCGCCGTGCACCGCGAACCGCGGATCGCGCAGCAGGTCGCGCGCCTTCACGGCGCCCGGCATGCTGCCGAACCACAATTCGCCGCCGATGAACCGGGACTCGGTGCCGCTGATCCGCGGAGAGCCGTCGGCGCGCAGCGTGGCGATCGTCTTGTGGGTGAACGCGTCGAAGGCCTTCGCCACCTCGTCCGCGAATGCCGGCTCCGCCTTCACCACATCGTCCCACCGCGCCATGGCAGCTCTCCCTTCCCGTCGCTGCGCCCCGGGGCGGCGGCATCCGCCCCGGGCAAGCCCTCCACGTTATGACGCGGCGGCGACAAAGCCAGAGTGCACACACGATTCTCTTGTTGCTCGCACCCGCATGGTCTAGCGTCCCCCGGCCAGACGCACGACCGACGACGCGGGGATTGGCCAGGAGGCGACGATGACCGGTGGCAGGCTGGACGGCAGGGTGGCGCTCGTGACCGGCGGGGCATCCGGGCTCGGCCTCGCATGCGTGGAGCGCTTCACCGCGGAAGGGGCGACGGTCGTCGGCCTCGACCTCGGCAAGCCCGAAGAGGCGTTCCCGGGCGCCGCGTTGCTGGAGGCCGACGTACGCGACGAGGAGGCGGTGGCCGCGGCCGTCGGGCAGATCGCCGCCGAGCACGGCCGACTCGACGTCGTGGTCAACTCGGCGGGCGTCTCCGGAGGCGGCGTCGTGCACGCGTTGGACACCGCCGAGTGGGACCGCATCATCGACGTGAACCTCAAGGGCACGTTCCTGGTCGCCAAGCATGCGCTGCGCGTCATGATCGGGCAGCAGTCCGGCAGCATCGTCAACATCTCCAGCGTCGAGGGGCTGCAGGGCACCGAGGGCGGGTCGGCCTACAACGCCTCGAAGGGCGGGGTCGTCACGCTCACCAAGAACATGGCGATCGACTACGGCCGCGCCGGGATCCGGGTCAACGCCATCTGCCCCGGCTTCATCGACACACCCATGTTCCGGGCCGTCATGGGCTCGGGGAACATGACCGAATACCGCGAGCAGTACCGCGAGCTCCACATGCTCGGCCGCTTCGGACGCCCCGACGAAATCGCCGCCGCGGCGCTGTTCCTCGCCTCCGACGACGCGTCGTTCGTGACCGGCCAGGCCATCGCCGTGGACGGCGGGTTCCTGGCGGGAACCCGCACCGGCCTCAGCGACCTGATCGCCGGCGCGCTCGGCATCACCCGCTCGGCCGCCGAGGGGGATCCGGCCTGAACGGACCGGCCGTCCCCCGGAATCCCGGGGGACGGCCGACAGCCTTGCCGAGTCAGCAGATCAGCCGATCAGCAGACCGATCAGCAGATCAGCAGATCAGCGGATCACCGGCGGGCCGGGTCACCGGATCCGCTCGCTAGCGCAGCAGCCCGTACGCCCTGCTCACGGTCTGCGTCACCGTGGTGCCCTGGCCGTCGCGCGCCGTGGCCCGCAGGTTGACCCACTCGCTGCTGCCCTGCGGCGCCGGCGGGACCAGCGCCAGGCGCTTGCCGCCGATCGACAGGACCGGGACGCGCTTCCAGGTGGAGCCCTTGTCGAACGAGGCCTCCAGCTTGAAGTCCCGGATCGCCGGCGCGGGTCCGTTCGGGCGTTCGATGGCGACGGTGAGCGGCATCGGCCGGTCGGCGCGTGCCTTGTTCTCCAGATCGAAGTTCCCGTCGATCCGGATCTGCAGCAGCGGGTTGGCCAGGTCGCCGCAGTCGCCCTCGGGAGCCGCGGAGCGGAACGTCCACGTAGTGTCGACCTCGTTCGCGAGGATCGCCGACGGGTCGCCGCGGTCGGCGTGCATCTGCAGCGTGAAGTCCGCGGCGCCGGGCGGCAGTCCGGTGAACCACGCCTCGGTGCCCTCGACGCGCCCGACCTCCTCGCCGTTGCGCAGCAGCGTCAGCGTCCCGCTGCCGTTGCCCCACCAGTCCAGCTGGTGCCCGGCGACCGCCGCCGAGTACGGCTTGACCATCATGGTGGCGTCCTCGCCGCACTGGTGGAACCAGCCGATCGGCGACGCCGTCGCCCGGTTCCACTGCTCGGTGACCGTGCGGTGCGCACCGGGCGCGTAGCGGGTCGGCTGCGCCTCCTCGGCCATCGTGTCCCCGCTCAAGTGGCCCAGCCACGACAGGCCTTCCGGGGCGCTGAAGTACTCCTTCCAGACACTGGGGAACTGCAGGTCGTGGAACCAGCCCGAATAGCTGGACTCTCCGTCCCATCCGGCCAGGCGCGACATCCCGCCGGACTGCGTCCCGATGCCCTGGTTGTGGATGCGCACATCGGCAGAGCCCAGTTCGGCCACCCGCGAGCGGAACGCCGCGTCGTTCGGGATGCCGCCGTCCACCCTGCGGGTCAGGTTGTACGCCCGCGGCGGTGCGGATCCGGCCGCGGGTTCGGTGAGGAAGGCCTGCTGGCGCAGCGAGAAGGTCCGCGACGTGACCGGTGCCGTGGGCGCCACGTACAGCTCGGTGGCCGGTTGCATGGTCGTGATGGTCAGGCCGAACTCGTAGTTCTCCGCGAACACTTGGTAGAGCGTCATCTCGCGGTAGTCGAGTCGGGCCGCAGGGCGGTCCAGCGTCATCGGCGCAGGTCGCCCGGTGCGTGCGTCCAGGGTGACCGAGGCCTCGCCCGCGACGGCGACGTCCGGCCGGGAGATCAGCGTCAGATCGCGCGGCCGGCTGGTCGTCGCGGGCGTGATGATGATGCCGTCGATGCTGTAGCGGCCCTTGGGCACGCGCGCGATGTACTGCTCACCCGAGACCACGGGCTCGTACTGCTGCCCGGTGGCCAGGTCGGTCACGACCAGCGCACCCGCGGTGAGCCGCTCGCCGGCCCGGTTCAAGGAGTCGATCCGGACGTCGTACACCTCGTCCTCGAGGTACACGCCAAGTGCGGTACGCGCCACCACGCTTCCGTCCGCGGCGGTGGCGGTCAGCAGGCCGCCGTACACGCCCGCCGGACCGGCCGCCGGGTCGATGCTCAGCCGCGCCTCCGCCGTCCCGTGCGCGGGGACCGTCAGCCGCGGCGTGTCCACCCGCACCAGCGATGCCGGCCCCGAGCCGTTCGCCACGGCCGCTGCCAGGTCGAGGACCAGCGGCGCATCCCCGTCGTTGCGGTAGCTGACGGTCTTGGCCACCGGGGCCGGGGTCGGCCAGCGCAGGAACGCCGACACCGCGGACGGGCTTGCCGTCACCGTGCCGCGCACCGCAGCGGCCACGTCCAGGCGGCCGGTGCCCTGGGCGAACACCGGCAGGTCCGCGGTCGGCTTCGCCGATCCGGTCAGCGCCTCCTTGATGCGCGTACCGGTCCAGTCCGGGTGCTGCTGCGCCAGGATCGCCGCGGCGCCCGCGACGTGCGGGGTGGCCATCGACGTGCCGCCCACGCGCGTGTAGGCGTCGTCGATCGGCTCGCCGAGCGAAGTCCCGGCGGCACGCGCGGCGGCGATCCCCACGCCCGGGGCGGTGATCTCCGGCTTGACCGCGTAGTCGCCGTACCGCGGGCCGCGGCTGGAGAACCACCCCAGCTGGTCGTCCGCGTCGACCGCGCCCACGCTCAGCGCGGCATCCGCGGTGCTCGGCGCACTCACCGTGCCGCTGCCCGGCGTGTTGCCCGCCGCGATGACGAACAGCGCGCCGGTCGATGCACTGAGCGCGTTCACCGCCAGCGACATCGGGTCGGTGCCGTCGCTCGGACCGCCGCCCAGGCTCATGTTGACGACCTTGGCCTTGCCCGCGGCCCACTCCATGCCCGCGATGATCCCGGACTCGCTGCCGAAGCCCGTGTCCTCGAGGACCTTGCCGACCACCAGCCGGGTGTCCGGTGCGACGCCCTTGAACTGCCCGGCGGACGCCGCGCCGCTGCCGGTGATGATCGACGCTACGTGCGTGCCGTGGCCGTGCCCGTCGGCGGCGCTCGGCGAGGTGCCGGTGAAGTCGACCGCCTCCGCGACCGCGTCCTTCAGGTCCGGATGCGCGGCGTCGATTCCGGTGTCCAGCACGGCCGTGGTGATCCCCGCGCCGGTGAACCCGGCCTGCCACGCCGCGGGCGCGCCGACCTGCGGCACGCTGCGGTCCAGCGATGCGGCCACCCGCCCGTCGAGCCAGACCCGTGCGACGCCCGGGTTCAGCGAACGGGCCTTGGGATCGGTGCTCCCCGCGGTCACCGAGCCCCAGAATTGCCCCGCGGCCGCCTTCGGCGTGCCGATCGCCTGCGCCTGGATGCTGGGCAGGTCACGGCCCGGGGCGGACATCCGGGACAACTCGCCGCGTGCCGCCGGTGCACCGCCCGCGTACTTCACGATCAGCGGCAGGACCGGCGCCTTCGCATCGTCCAGTCCCTGGCGGACCAGACCGGATATGTCGAACAGCCGCGGGTCCAGCACACCGCTGCGGAGCAGCGCGACGGCGTCCGAGGGGACGACCGTCACCGCGTCGCCGCGGTTCCAGCGCAGGAACGACACGTCCTCGCGGCCCGGTCCGGGCTTGGCGGTGTACGCCCGGCGCCCGTCCGCGAACACGTCCACGGCCACCTTGTCGCCGGTCACCAGGGTCACGCTCGTGTGCGACGACTTCCCCGGGGAATTCGCCGCACCGGCCTTGGGCGGTGCCGCATGTGCGGGTCCCGGCACGGCGGCCAGGATCGCGCCGACGGCCAAGGCCACCGTCAACCGTCGTGAAGGGGGATATCTGCCGGCCATTGCCGTCCTCTCGCCGCGCTTCGGGTCAGCGGAGGGCCGGCCAGGTCGGCGAGCGGCCATCCGCCCCTCTGACTCCACTGCGGGGCGAGCGGGTTGCTCGGGAAATGGCAAACGGCCGAAATCCGTTCACGGGCGGTGTGTCGGCCGCCGGAGGCCGGCCCGGGAGCCGGCCGCGGAACGCTTCGGGAAGCAGATCGGCGGGCCCGGCCCCCCGCGCGCGGCGGCCGGGCGCGGGGCGCACAGGGGACGCGCCCCCGCCCGGGGCGCCTCCGGGTGCGCTCTGCTCCGGGGGGCCCGGGTCACCAGGACCGGGCCGCCGATCCGCGGGTCACCAGGCGAACGCCTCCGGGCTCGGACCCGGGCCCGGGAAGATCTCGTCGAGCCCGGCCAATACCTCGTCGGACAGCTCCAGTTCGACCGCCCGGAGCGCGGACTCGAGGTGCTCCGCGGTCCGCGGACCCACGATCGGACCGGTCACCCCGGGCCGCCCGAGCAGCCATGCGAGGGCCACCTCGCCCGGGTCGAGGCTGTGCTTGTCGAGCAGGTCCTCGTACGCCTGGATCTGCGCCCGCACCACCGGGTCGGCGAGCGCCTGCGCGGCGCGGCCCGCACTCGTGCGCGCCCCGCTGGTGCCCTCGCGCTCCTTGCGCAGTGCCCCGCCGAGCAGCCCCTGGTTCACCGGCGACCACGGGATCACCCCGAGCCCGTACTCCTGCGCGGCCGGGATGACCTCCATCTCGGCCTGCCGGACCGCGAGGTTGTAGTAGCACTGCTCGCTGACCAGGCCCACCCGGCCGGTGCGCGCGGCGATCTCGTTGGCCTGCGCGATCTTGTAGCCGGGGAAGTTCGACGACCCGGCGTACAGCACCTTGCCCTGCTGGATCAGCACGTCGACGGCCTGCCAGATCTCCTCGAACGGCGTGGCCCGGTCGACGTGGTGGAACTGGTAGACGTCGATGTAGTCGGTGCCCAGCCGACGCAGGCTCGCCTCGACCGCGCGGCGGATGTTCAGCGCGGAGAGCTTGTCGTGGTTGGGCCACGTCTCGCCGGTGCCCATCGGCCCGTACACCTTGGTGGCCAGGACGACCTTGTCGCGGCGCTCGCCGCCCTGCGCGAACCACGAGCCGATGATCGACTCGGTGAGGCCGCGGTTCTCCGCGACGCCGTAGACGTTCGCGGTGTCGAAGAAGTTGATGCCGGCGTCCAGCGCGGCATCCATGATCGAGTGGCTGTCGGCCTCGTCGGTCACCCCGCCGAAGTTCATCGTGCCGAGCACGATGCGGCTGACCCTGAGTCCGGTGCGTCCAAGCTGCGTGTACTTCATGGAAATCCACCCAACCTGATTCGAGTGCACTCGAAGCAAGCCCTTCGGCACGTGGTTTTGCATCGCGGCACGCATCGGGCGCCCCGGCACTCCGGGGCGCCCGACACACGCACGCGATGCTCAGCCCTCCCAGGGCCAGCCGGCGTCCCGGCCGCGGGCGAGCAACTCCATCAGCGTGAACAGCTTGTCGCTGAACCC
This sequence comes from Yinghuangia soli, assembly GCF_021502675.1. Taxonomy (GTDB): domain Bacteria; phylum Actinomycetota; class Actinomycetes; order Streptomycetales; family Streptomycetaceae; genus Yinghuangia; species Yinghuangia soli. The sequence continues at coordinate 33,122 of NZ_JAKFHA010000033.1, read as the reverse complement.
GCCGATCTCGAACCGGTTCTTGGTGCCGCTCGCGATGACCGCCGGCGCGTACCCCGACGTGTTCACCCCGAAGAACTGCACCGACGCCGGGACCGCATCCGACACCGACAGGTTCCCGGCCTGCTGCCCGGCGTACCGGAAGGCCTGCATGTCGGACACCAGCACCACGCGGTCGTGCCCGCGGTACGCCGCCTTGAGCGCGGCCACCGTCTCGGTGCCGTGCCCGACCTCGCCGTTCCGCTTGCAGAACGCCTCGATGTCGCGCAGCGCCGAACCGCCCCGGGTCACCGGGTGGGCGAAGTGCCCGTCCGCGAAGCCGACCAGGTCGACCTGCGCGCCGCGGTGCGCCAGCGCCACACCGAACAGCGCGCCGATGTCCGCGTGCGACACCGCCGAACGCGCCGACACCCGCGAGGACATGCTGCCCGAGGTGTCCACCAGCACGAGCGTACGGCCGGGCAGCGCCGGGACGTTCGCGGTGGCCGCGGTCAGCGCCCGGTCCAGCGCATGCCCCCAGCGCAGCGACGGCGCGGCCCGGTAGGCGGACAGGAACCGGTACGGGAACAACCGCGACTTCGCGATCACCTCGGGGTCCGCGATGCGCGCGGCAATGGTCTCGGCCACCTCGTCCGGCAGCCCGGCCTCGTCGAAGTTGCGCAGGTTCCGGATCAGCGCCATGACGCCCATCGACGGCGCGATCGACGCCCACAGCTCCGCCTTGGGCAGCCGCGGACCCGCCAGCGACAGCACGTCCTCCCACGTCATCCCGGCCGCCCGCAGCCGCTCGGCATCCAGCAGCACGGCCGGGTCGCGGTCCGCCTCGGCCCGCAGCGCCCGGTTCGCCGCGACCGTGCGCAGCGCGTCCGGAACGGTCTCGTCACGGCCGTGCCGGCGGTCGATCGCATGCTTGAACAGCGGTCCCTGCCACGGCTTGTCGGCGGCCGGCGAGGCGTGCACGAGCTCCAGCACGTCGGCGAACCGGTAGCCCTTGGCCGCCGTGTCGTACTTCAGCAGCGAACGCTCGGTGTACAGCCGGGCCGCGGCATCCGCGACACCGCGCTTCACCGGCTTGGGCAGGTTGCGGCCGTGCGTCGCCACCCAGTACGCGAGCATCTCGCCCGGCTCGTCGGCCCGCTGCAGCGCCGCGTCGATCAGCGCCCGGTTCCCGCCGTGCAGCCCCAACGTCAGCCGCGCGTACACCGCTTCGGCCGCCGCGACCAGCGCCGCGGAGCGCATGCCCGCGGCATCGCGCAGCCAGCCCACGAAGCCGTGCATCCACTCCGGGTCCTCGACCGCGACGTCGTGCACCAGATCGCGGAACCGGCGGTCGCGCTCGTCTGCGGACTCGTAGAAGGAGGCCTCGCCGACCATGTTGGTGAGCGCGAACAGCAGCAAGTCGCCGCGCTGCTCGCGCAGATACGCGGCACCGCCCTCGTGCGTCGTGGCGACCGGCGTGCGCGTGGTCGCGCGGACCGGGCCGGCCGGGACGGCGGCGGCGCTGCGGCTGTTGAACTTGGACATGCGGAATCCCCCCGTGGGATCGGAAGTCACGGAGGGAGGAGGGGCGTGGCGTGCCCGAGGACCAAGCGGCTCCGGAACAAACGTGCTCTAGCCGGCTGAGCTACCGCCGACCGGAGTCGGCGACCGGGACTCGAACCCGGGACCGCGCCATTATGAGTGGAAGTAACCGATGCCTGCGCACCGGGCACTCCACGCCCGTCCTCCCGAGATCAGAGACGGTCCGGTGTGTTCTGGAAAGGAAGTAACCGGGCCATGCGCACCGGGAGGTGCGTTGCGTCAGAGGCTCGGAGTTCGGAAGCGGACACGGTGGTTTCGTTGGAAGAAGTAACCGTGGCCTGCGCACCCGAGCCGTGCTCAGACTAGGCCGGAATCCGCGGGCGTCACCAGGTATTTTCCGGCGCCGAGGACTAGCGTGGTGGACGGGAGGAGGTCGGTATGGCGACTGCGACCACGAACGGCCCGAAGACGCGCATCGCGCTCGACGGGATCTCGGAGACGCTTCTCTGGACCCTGTACCACCGGGCGATGGAGGCGCGCCGCCCCGATGCGGTGCTGGACGACCCGGTGGGCGTCGAGCTCCTCGACGCGATCGACTACCCGTTCGAACGCCGCTTCGGCAAAGCCGACATGGGCAGTGCACAGGGCCAGGCGCTGCGTGCCCTGACCTTCGATCGGCAGATCCGCGAATTCCTCGACGCGCACCCCGACGGCACCGCGGTGGCGCTCGGCGAAGGCCTGGAGACGCAGTTCTGGCGCGTGGACAACGGCCGCATGCGCTGGCTCACCGTGGACCTGCCCGAGATCGTCGACCTGCGCCGCCGCCTCCTGCCCCACGAGGAGCGCATGCGCGCGGTCGCCTGCTCGGCGCTGGACGAGCGGTGGATGGACGAAGTGGACCCGTCCCGCGGCGTCATCGTCACCGCGCAGGGCCTGCTCATGTACCTGCAGCCGGCCGAGGTGCGGATGCTGATCGCCCGCTGCGCGGCACGCTTCCCGGGCGGCACCCTGGTCCTGGACTCGGTGCCGCGCTGGTTCAGCGCGCAGACCGTCAAGGGCCGCGTGAAGACCCGCGAGGGGTTCGTCGCGCCGCCGATGCCGTGGGGGATGGACGCGTCCGAGCGCTGGAAGCTGCACGGAGCGCACCCCAACATCGTGGAGATCCAGGACCAGGCGCTGGCCCGCGGGCGCGGCTTCTTCTACACGCGCGTGGCCCCGCACGCGCACCTGATACCGGTGGTGCGCAGCCGGCGCCCGTCCATCACCGTCATCCGCTTCGGGCCCGGCACTGCGGGGGAGTGACCCGGCCGAGGCGCGGACACGCAGCGGCCCGGGTGCCCCGGCCGGCGGCCGGGGCACCCGGGCCGCGGGGCGCCGTCAGGCGAGGCCGACCGGGCCGGGCCCGTCGGTGGGCCGGTCGCCGGTGCTCGGACCGTGCGCCCGCTCGTGCTCGTCCAGCAGCCCGAGCAGCCGGGACACCTCGTCGTGCGAGGCGCCCTGGCGCTGCTCCGCGTAGTACGCCGCGCCGAGCTGCTTGTACAGGTCGCCCTGGGCGCGGTTGGCCTGGAAATCGTCGGCCTTCTGCTTTCCGGTGGCCATCGTTTCCTTGGCCTTTTCCTTGGCCTTGTCGAGGAAATTGCTCATCGCGGCGCCGCCTTTCGTCGTGCCTTGTAGCTACAACGCACGACTGGTACCCGGAGATCCCGGAAGGCAACGTTCCGGTTATGTGAATTCTCCGATCCGGCCTATTCGCCCGCTTCGCCGCCTTCGCCGTCGCTACCGGCTGCCGCGGCGTTCTCGGCGCGCAGCGCCTCGACGACCGCGGCCATGACGCCCTTCCAGTGCTCCCGCTGACGCTCCCGCTCGCGGCCGTCGGCCAGCCACTCCTGATGGAACCGCAGCATCGTCTTGCCGCCGTCGCCGCGCAGCGCGAACTGCACGGTCGTGTCGTGGTCCCAGTCGGCCGGCCGCCAGGTCAGCCGCACCCGGTCCAGCTCCCGCCAGCCGCGTACTTCGCCCTCGGTGCCGTCGTCGGTGCGGTACGCGGTGCCCTTGTCCGGAGCGAGCTCGGCGCCCGGGCCGAGCCACAAGGCCAGGCCGTCCTCGTCGGTCAGGAACTCCCAGACCACCTCCGCCGGATACGGCAGGGTCTTGGAGACGCCGATCTGGAAGCCCACGTCCTTGGTCCGGCCCACTTCGTTCGCCATCAGTCGCTCCTCGCTGTCTTGCGGCATCGCCTGCAGTTACCCGGATGCCCCAAGAGTGGATCACGTACCTGACATCTTCTGTCAGCCTTCGCCGCGGATTCCCGGCAGACTGGGGGCATGCGCGCAAGCCGACTGTTGTCCGTCCTGCTCACCCTGCAGACCCGCGGCCAGGTCACCGCCCAGGAGCTGGCGGACGAGCTGGAGGTCTCGGTGCGCACGGTCTACCGCGACATCGAGTCGCTGAGCGCGGCCGGTATCCCGGTGTACGCGGAACGCGGCCCGGCCGGCGGCTACCGGCTCCTGGACGGTTTCCGTACGAAGATCAACGGGTTGACCGCGGACGAGGCCGACTCGCTCATGCTCACCGGCCTGCCCGGTCCCGCGGCCGAACTGGGCCTCGGCGCGGTGGTGGCGTCCGCGCAGCTCAAGCTCATGGCCGGGCTGGCCCCCGAACTGCGCGAGCGGGCTGCGAGGGCGGGCGAGCGGTTCCATCTGGACACGGTCGGCTGGTACCACGCCGCGGAGAACTCGCCGCATCTCGCCGACGCCGCCAACGCGGTGTGGCACGGGCGCCGGATCCGGATCACCTACCGGCGCTGGGGCGGCAAGGTCTCGCCGCGCGTGGTGGAGCCGTACGGGCTCGTCCTCAAGGCGGGGGTCTGGTACCTCGTGGCGCGGGCGGTCGAGGCCGCGCCGGCCGCAGGACCGGGGGAGTCCGGGCAGTCGGGGGAGCCCCGGCGCGCCGAGCGCACCTACCGGATCGGCCGGATCCTCGAACTCGAGGCGCTGGACGAGTCCTTCGAGCGCGATCCGGCGTTCGCGCTGGCCGACTACTGGGCCGCGTGGTCGGAGGAGTTCGAGACGAACCTCTACACCGTCCCGGCCATGGTCCGGCTGTCGCCGCGGGCTCGGGCGGCGGTCGGCACGCTGTTCGGCGCGCTGCGCGAGCGCGTGGTCGCGGAGACCGCGAGCGCACCGGACGACGCGGGCTGGGTACGCGCGGTGCTGCCGCTGGAGTCGGTGCAGTTCGGCGCGCTCGACCTGCTCCGGCTCGGGCCCGAGGCGGAAGTGCTGGGGCCGCCCGAACTGCGGCGCATCATCGAGGAGTACGCGCGCTCGGTGGTCGCGATGTACGCATCCTCGCCCGGAGCGGAGCCCGCGCCCGCGGTGGAATCCGCCGGCCCCGGCGGACCTGCCGCCGACGCCTGACCCGCGGCCCGGTCAGGCCGGAGCCGCCACCGGCAGGACCGCGGCCGTCTCGGCGGCCGCCGCGGCCTGGGCCTCGGCGCACGCGTCGGCCGCCTCCGCCGCGGCGAGCAGCACCGCGTCCAGCAGTCCTGGGAAGCGGGCGTCCAGTTCCTTGCGGCGCAGCGTCAGCATGACCTCGCGCCCGGACGGGTCCTGGCGGATCACGCCGGCCTCGCGCAGCACCCGCCAGTGGTGCGTCATCGTCGACTTGGCGACGCCCCTGACGAGCGAGCCGCACGGGTGCTCGCCGTCGTCGGAGAGGTCGCGGACGACGGCGAGCCGGGTCGGGTTGCCGAGCGCGGTGAGCACGTTCTCGATCGCGAACTGCTCCGGCGTCGGGTGGAAGAGCGCCATGCGCCCACGATAGCGCGCCTACGACCGTTCGTGAACGTTCGAACAATTTGCCGCGCGCGGCTTGACAGTGATCTTTCGACTGTACGAGCATCCTCGTACAGTCATTCAGTACGCCTGTTCGCGTACAGTCCTCTCGCTCCACCCACGCTCAAGGGGTCCTGCCATGCCCACGTCCCGCCCCGACTCCCCGCCCGAGTCCGCTGCCGACTCCGCTGCCCAGCCTCGGCCCCGCCACCTCGGCTGGGTCCTCGCCGTCCTGGCCTTCGCTCAGCTGATCATCGCGGTCGACTACAACATCGTCTTCGTGGCGCTGCCCGAGATAGGCACCGAACTCGGGTTCTCCGAGCAGTCCCTGCAATGGGTCATCAGCGGCTACGCGGTCGCCTTCGGCGGCTTCCTGCTCCTCGGCGGCCGGACCGCCGACCTCTTCGGCCGCCGCTCGGTCCTCGTCACCGCCCTCGCCCTGTATGCGGGCGCCTCCATGCTCGGCGGCCTCGCGGTCAACCCCGGCATGATGATCGCCGCCCGCGCGGTGCAGGGCATCGGCGGCGCACTCCTCTTCCCGGCCACGCTCTCGCTGGTCAACACGCTCTTCGCGGAAGGCCCGGAGCGCAACCGCGCCCTCGCGGTCTGGGGCGGCGCGGGCGCCAGCGGGCTGTCCCTCGGTGCACTGTTCGGCGGCGTGCTCACCGGCTGGTTCGGCTGGGCCTCGGTCTTCTTCGTCAACGTGCCGCTGGCCGCCGTGGTGATCGCGGGCGCGTTCGCCTTCATCCCCGCCGACCGCCGCACCGGCCCGCGCCGCAGCTTTGACCTGCCCGGCGCGCTGACCGTCACCGCGGGCCTGACGCTGCTCGTCTACGTCCTGGTCGAGGCGCCCGCCGCGGGCTGGACCTCGGGCGGCATCCTGACCGCCGCCGCACTGGCCGCGGCGCTGCTCGCCGCGTTCGCCGTCATCGAGTCGCGCAGTGCCGACCCGCTCATGCCGCTGCGGCTGTTCCGCAACCGCAGCCTGGCCGCCGCCACCGCGATCACCTTCGTGTTCATGGGTACCTTCGGCGCCATCCCGTACTTCCTGACCATCCTGTGGCAGCAGGTCCAGGACATGAGCGCGCTGCAGACCGGCTTCGCCTTCCTGGTGCCGGCCGTCGCGATCTTCGTCGGCACCCAGGCCGGCGAGAAGCTGACCACCCGGGCCGGGCTGCGCGCCTCGCTGCTCACCGGGTTCGTGCTCGGCGCGGGCGGCACCGTCCTGCTCGCCGCGGGCGTGACCGCGGACGGCTCCTACGGCGTGCTCGTCCCGGGCCTGGTGGTCATGGGCATCGGGCAGGGCATCGCGTGGACCGCGATGTGGATCGCCGCCGCGTCCGGCGTGGACGCGAGCCAGCAGGGCGTGGCCTCCGGACTCGCCTCCACCACCTCGCAGATCGGCGCGGCGGTGGGACTGGCGATCTTCGTGGCCATCGCCAACGCGGACACCGGCGGCCTGACCGGCGACCGCCTCGGCGAGGCCGTGGCCGACGGACAGCAGACCGCCCTCTACATCGTGGCCGCCGCCCTCCTGCTCGGTGCCGTGGCGGCCCTGGCCTTCCGCCGCCCGCCGGCCGACGAGTCGCGGCCCGCCGCGGAGTTCGTCGCGGACACCGCCGCGGAGGACCGCGTCGAGGTCGGCGCGGGCCGCTGACCCGGCGCGCCGCACGACCTGGCCCTTGAATGGACTAGACCAAATATCGGTACTGTGGACGCAAGCCTGGCGGGGGCGGGGCCCCCCCCCGGGGGGGCCCCCCCCGCGGGGGGGGGGTGGGGGGGGGGCCGGCCACCG
>NZ_JAKFHA010000033.1:0-25966 GCF_021502675.1 Yinghuangia soli | reverse complement strand
GCCCAACCCCAACTTCGGGTACGGGGGCCCCCACGGGGGGGGGGCCGCCCCCCCCCGCCCCCCCCCCCGCCGCTCGTGTCGGAGGATCAGGAGTGCAGCGCAGCATGGCCACGCCAGGACACCCCCTCGTCTACATCGGCAGCTACACCCCGGACACCGACGGGCGCGGCGCCGGGATCACCGTCTGCACCCAGGACCCGGCCACCGGCACGCTGACCCCGCAGGGCGAGCCGGTCGGCACACCATCCCCCTCGTACCTCGCGATGCACCCCGACGGCCGGACCCTGTACGCCGTCAACGAGCTCGAACCGGACGGCACGCTCTCGTCGTTCGCGATCGCCGACGACGGCTCGCTCACCCCGCTCGGCACCGTGCCGAGCGGCGGCAGCGCCCCCTGCCACGTGGCCGTCGACCCGTCCGGCCGGTACGTGGCCACCGCGAACTACGGCGACGGACGCGTCTCGATCCACCCGCTGGACGCCCGCGGCGCCGCCGCGCCGTACACCGGACTGCTCGAACTCGCCGGAACCGGCCCGGTCGAGGACCGCCAGGCCGGACCGCACGCCCACCAGGTCGTCTTCGCCGACGACACGCTCCTGGTCTGCGACCTCGGCACCGACCGCGTGTGGCGCTTCCGCTTCGCGGACGGCGTGGCCCGCCCGCACCCCGAGGGCGACTGGCCGGCCCCGGCCGGCACCGGCCCGCGCCACCTGGCCCGTACCCCGGACGGACGCGCCTGGCTGGTCGGCGAACTCGAACCGACCGTCGCGGCGCTGCCCGGCGGCACTCCGGTCCGCATCGAGGCCGCCGACACCTCGGTCCGCAACTACCCCTCCGCGATCGTGGCGTCCCCCGACGGCCGGTTCCTCTACGCCGGCAACCGCGGCCCCGACACCATCGCGGTGCTGGCCGTCCCCGCCGCGGGATCCCCTGCGGAAACCGTCCGCCAGATCGCCGAGACCCCGATCGGCGGCGCATGGCCGCGCGACGCGGCCCTCATCGGCGACTTCCTCTACGTGGCCGCCCAGCAGTCCCACGAGGTGACCGCCCTGCGCCGCAACCCCGAGACCGGCACCCTGTCCCCGGCCACGACTGCCCTGAAGACCGGCAGCCCGACTTGCGTGATCGCCGCCGTGCCGCGGACCGCGGGGCCGACGGGATAACCGGGCGCGCCCCCGCGTGTCAGGCGGCGTCCGCCGGCCGAGGCCGGAAGCGCGCGCGGACGAACCAGACCACGACGCCGAGCAGCAGCACCGCGGCACCCCACGCGGCCGACCGCCAGGGCAGTGTCGCGGCGAGCAGTACGCAGCCGGCCAGGCCCAGGACCGGCAGGACCCGGGGCGGCGGGTTCTCGTCGGAACGCAGGCGCATCGCCGAGGCGTTCGCGATGGCGTAGTACACCAGCACGCCGAACGACGAGAACCCGATCGCGCCGCGCAGGTCCGCGACGGCGATCAGCAGCACGATCAGCGCGCCCACCGCGATCTCCGCGTGGTGCGGGACCTGGCGTCCGGGGTCGACCGCGGCGAGCGTGCGCGGCAGATGGCCGTCGCGGGCCATCGCCAGAGTGGTGCGCGAGACGCCGAGGATGAGGGCGAGGAGCGAGCCGAGCGCGGCTACCGCGGCGCCGATCCGCACCACGGGGGCGGCCGCCGACCAGTCGGTGGCGCGGACCGCGGCGTCCAGCGGGGCGGTGGTGGCGGCCAGCGCGTCCGCGCCGACGGCGAGCAGCGCGGCGAACGCGACCGCCGCGTAGACCACCAGCGCGATGCCCAGCGCCGCCGGGATCGCGCGCGGGATCGTGCGTGCCGGGTCGCGGACTTCCTCGCCGAGCGTGGCGATCCGCGCATACCCGGCGAACGCGAAGAACAGCAGGCCCGCGGACTGCAGGATCCCGTACCAGCCCGCATCCGGGAACGGCTCCAGCCGCTCGGCGTCCGCGGACGTCAGGCACGCGACCACCACCATGGCCAGCACGAGCAGTGTCACGGCGACGATCGCACGCGTCAGCCACGCGGCCTTCTGCACGCCGCGCAGATTGAGCAGCGTCAGCAGCGCCACGGCCCCGACGCCGGTGGCCCGCGTGTACTCCGGCCAGACGTACGCGCCGACCGTCATCGCCATCGCCGCGCATGACGCCGTCTTGCCGACCACGAACGCCCATCCCGCCAGGTAGCCCCAGAAGGGACCCAGGCGTTCGCGCCCGTAGACATACGTGCCGCCCGACTGCGGATGCCGCGCGGCGAGGCGGGCCGAGGACGTGGCATTGCAGTACGCGACGGCCGCGGCGAGCGCCAGGCCGATCAGCAGCCCCGACCCCGCGGCCCGCGCGGCGGGCGCGAACGCGGCGAACACCCCGGCGCCGATCATCGATCCGAGGCCGACCATCACCGCGTCGGACAGGCCGAGCCGTCGGGCAAGCGGAGCGGCGGGCGGCGGTGCGGGCGCGGCAGGGGAGGGCGGAGACGAGTCGGGGAACTTCACGTGCCCTGTGTACCAGGCCGGGAAGTCGGCGAGATGACGCCGGGCTGAACGCGCCGGTTCGCCGCGCGGCCCGCACTCCGACCCGGCGGCCGCGCCGCGGTCAGCGCGCGGTCAGGGAACGGTCAGCGCCGTCGAGGACGGTGCTGACGGAGCCCCCGGCTCCCCACCGCGCTCGTTCCGCCGCCGACCGCCGCCCCGCCGACCCAGGAGAACCATGGACCGTCCCGACGCCGTCGAGCCGCCGCCCGCCGCGCAGTCGCCGCACCGGAGCCTGGTGGGCTTCCGCCTGGTGACCGCCGAGACGCCGACCGGGCCGGCCGGCCCTTGGACGGCGTCCGGCACCATCGAATTCGGCATCACCGGAAACCCGCACCGCTGCCCGGAAATCTTCGAGGCGGCCTTCGACTCCGGCGCCGCCGCCCTGGTCGCCCAGGTGTACGGCGACGCCGCGGTCTGCGTCCCGACGCCCGCCGCCGCGACCGAAGGCCGCGAACTCCCCGTAGGGGATGTCCGCTTCCGGTCGCCGCGGCTGCCCGTCACGGTCCGGCTGCGGCACAGCCACGTCGCCGGGGACATCGGGCTGCTCGTCGTCGACTGGAGCGTCGGCGGCCGCGGCCCGGACGGCGAACCCGTGTCCGCGTCCGGCACCGCGACCGACGTCGCCCGGCGCGGCCCGGACGGCTTCTGGCGGTACGCCATCACCGACCCCTTCGGCGCCGCCCCCTGATCAGGGGGCGGTCGACGGGTCCGGGGCCGAGGCCGGGTTCGAGGCCGGCACCACCACGATGTCGGCGCGCGCGATGCCCGGCCGGGCTTCCAGCCGCGCGGTGAGCCCGGCGACCGCCTCGGTCAGGCGCTCCGCCGGGGCATCCGCTGCCTCCCGTGTCGCGACCACCCGGGCCGACACCAGGAGCAGGCGCGGGCCGACGAACACCGCGGTCACCTCCGGGGCGTCCGCGACCCACGGGTCGGACGTGATGCCCTCGCGCACGTTTTCGAGCACGTTCGGCGGTGCCGACTCGTCGATGAGCAGCGCCTTGTTGCGCGTCGCGAGCCGCCAGGCGACCGCCACCAGCAGCAGGCCGATCAGGATGCTGGACACCGCGTCCCACACCGCCGAGCCGGTCCATGCGTGCAGGCCCAGCGCGGCGAGCGCCAGCGCGAGGCCGATCAGCGCCGCGGAGTCCTCCAGGAACACGGTCGCCGCGGTCGGGTCGGAACCGCGCTTCAGCTGACGGGCGAGGGTCCGGTCGTTGCGCGCGGCCTCGGCCTTGAGCTGCTTGTGCGCCTGGCGCCACGAGATGCCTTCGAGGACCGCGGAGACCAGCAGCACCGCGACGCCGACCCACACCGACTCGAGCGCCTCGGGGTGCAGCAGCGACTTGATGCCCTCCTGGATCGCCAGCACGCCGCCCACCACGAAGATGCCCATGGCGGCCAGGAACGCCCAGAACCAGCGCTCCTGGCCGTAGCCGAACGGGTGCCGCGCATCGGCCTCCCGGTCGCTGCGGCGCAGCCCGATGAAGAGCAGGACCTCGTTGCCGGTGTCCGCGAACGAGTGCGCGGTCTCCGCCCACAGCGACGCCGAGCCGGTGATCACCGCGGCGACCGCCTTGGCCACCGCGATCGCGAGGTTCGCGGCCACCGCGACCACGACCGTGCGCACGCTCTCGCCGGCAGCGGAATCGGCGTCCGCGCCCCCGTCCCCGGGAGCGGACGGGACGGCGTCGGACGCGGGGATCGGCGGCGTACTCATAGCCGCGAAACTACCCATTCACCGGTAAATCACCACGGCAGGCGGCCGGGACCGGCGTGCCGACTCCGGACGCGCATCCGGTCCCGACTCTGCGCATTACGCCCAACTGCCAAGTCAGTCAAAGCATTTACCGGCCGCCCGCGGTCTGTCATGATCAGCGGTCATGCCTGTCGACCAACAGCTCCTGATCGGCTTCACGCTCACCACCATCATCGCCATGATCACGCCGGGCCCGGACATGCTCTTCGTCCTGGGCTGCGGTATCCGCGGCGGCCCGCGCGCCGGCCTGCTCGCCACCGCCGGGGTCGCGACCAGCGAGGCCGTGCACATAGCCGTGGCCGCCGCCGGACTCGCCGCGCTCTTCGCCGCGAACCCGTTCGCCTTCATGGTCCTGCGCATCGTCGGCGCGGCCTACCTGATCTACCTGGGCATCCAGATGATCCGGAACCGCAAGGCGGGCCTCGACGCCGCTGCGGAGAGCCTGCCGGCGGGCGGCGGCACCCTGTCCGGCCGCCGCGCCTACCTCAACGGCCTGCTGACCAACCTGCTCAACCCCAAGATGGTGACCTTCACCATCGCGTTCCTGCCGCAGTTCGTGGACCCCGGACTCGGCTCGGTGTGGCTGCAGTTCGCGATCCTCGGCACGATCCTGATCGTCCTCGAGTTCATCGTCGACGGCACCGTCGGCGTACTGGCCGGGCGCATCGGCGACTGGCTGCGCCGCCGCCAGGCCGCCAAACGCCGGATCGACACCGCCACCGGCGGCATCTTCATCGGCCTCGGCGTACGCCTGGCCGCGGAGCGCTAGCGGGTGTCGCTCGGCCCGTTCACGCCCAGAAGTCCGCGTGGACCTCGCGGGCGCCCGGCACCTCGACCGGGCCGACCACGGTCATCGGCCGCTGCCCTGCCGCGAAGATCCTGCGGCAGGGCAGCGCCGGCGTCGGGTTGCGCAGGTCCGGGCCGACGACGTCGAAGAGCTCCTGCTCCGAAATCGCGTACTGCGCAGGCTACGCCCCCGCCCGCGATATGTCCGGCGGACCGCGCGGAAATTCCGCTGCGCGTTCGTCCGTTCGGCGCGGGCCCTTCGCGCCCTGTGGACGGGTTTGCCCGGGGATCCCGCGGTCGGACCCTCCGCGGCCCGCGCCGCATGGCAGGGAACCCTTGAGAGGAAACGGAGTTGGGGGAGGGGCGGGTGTGGCGCGGACATCCGGTTGCACTAGGATTCACCGCGACCCAGTTAGCTGACGCAGCGTCAAAAATCCCCAGGGGCATACGTGTCGGAAATTCGCGAAGACGACCCCGCAGCAGGTTGGACGCCGACCGGGATCGACGTCTCGGTGCCGAGTGTGGCCCGCATGTACGACTACTTCCTCGGCGGCAAGGACAACTTCAAGGCCGACCGCGACGCGTCCGAGCAGCTGGCCGCGGCCGCGCCCGGAACGCGCGCACTCGCCATCAACAACCGCCGCTATCTGCAGCGCGCGGTACGGGTGTTGGCCCAGGAGTACGGCGTCAGCCAGTTCCTGGACCACGGATCCGGCCTGCCCACCCAGGACAACGTCCACCAGATCGCGCAGCAGGTCGACCCGGCGGCCGGCGTCGTCTACATCGACAACGACCCCATCGTCCTCGCGCACGGCCGGGCACTGCTCGCCGAGAACGCGACGACCACGGTCATCACCGCCGACATGCGCGACACCGACGCGGTCATGAGCCACCCGGACGTCGTCAAGATCATCGACTTCGACCGGCCGGTGGCCGCGCTGTTCGTCTCGGTGCTGCACTGCGTGCCCGACTCCGACGACCCCGGCGCGCTCGTGCGCCGCGTCATGGACCGCCTCGCGCCGGGCAGCTTCGTGGTCATCTCGCACCTGGTCACCGAGGACACCGCGGTGCGCGAGCGGCTGACCGACTTCATGCTCACCGCGACCCAGGGCAACTGGGGCCGGGTGCGCAGCGCGGCCGACGTCACGCCGTTCTTCGACGGCCTCGAACTGCTCGACCCGGGCCTGGTGGAGATCTCCGAGTGGCGCCCGGACGGCACCGAGGGCCCGGTGCAGGAGACCACCGAGTGGATCGAGTTCGGCGGCGTGGCCCGCAGGCGCTCCCGGCCCGCCCGGCCCCCCGTGACGGCGGTTGCCGGCCGGCCAGGCCGCCGGGCACCCGCCTTCACGTCGTCCCGGCCCTGTGCCGACCGGGCCGCGGGATCAGGCGTGCGTACCGCCGTCGATGCGGATCTCGGTGCCGGTGATGAACGCGCCGTCGTCCGAGGCCAGCATCGCGATCACGCCGGCCACCGTCTCGGGGCCGGCCATCGGCGCGCCGCTCGCCGACTCGACCGACGTGTCCAGGATCGGCGACAGCTTGGCGAACAGCGACCAGTCGGTGTCCTCCGGCAGGTAGCCGCCGGTCGCATCGGTGATGCCCGACTTGATGCTGCCCGGCGCGACGTTCACCGCGCGCAACCCCTGCTTGCCGTACTCCAGCGCCAGCGCGTGGGTGAAGGCCTGCACGCCGCCCTTGCTCGCCGCGTACGCCGCCATATAGGGGTGCGCGAATGCCGCCGACGTGGAGCTGAAGTTGACCACCACGCCGCGCCCGGTGGCGAGCAGCGCGGGCAGCGCCTCGCGCGTCACCAGGAACGTGCCGGTCAGGTTGACCGTGACGATGCGGTTCCACAGGTCGAGCGAGGTCTGGTGGGTGTGCGCGGCGCGCAGGATGCCGGCCGCGTTGACCAGCACGTCCAGGCCGCCGAGCACCTCGACCGCCTCGGCGACCCCGGCCGCCACGCCGGGCTCGGACGCGATGTCGAGGACGAGGGTGTGCAGGCGCGCGGCGTCCAGCCCGGCCTCGGCGGCCTGCGCCCGGGTGGCCGCGAGGCCTTCCGGTACGACGTCCGCGGCGACCACATGGCCGCCCTCCGCGAGCAGCCGCAGCGCGGTCGCCTGCCCGATCCCGGAGCCCGCACCGGTGACCAGGATGCGGCGGTTGTCGAAGCGGTTCATTGGGGCGCCTTCTTTCTGTTCCTCCTGCATGCCTACTTTTGGCACTCTATGTCAAATGTGCATGGCGTGCCAAAAATTCCCGATAGGACGGTAAGCTGCCGCCATGACCACGAGCACGCGCCGGGGACCGGGCCGGCCGTCCCTGACCGAGCGGCGCCGGGAGGACACCCGCACCGAGGTGTCCGGCGCCGCTGCCCGGCTGTTCACCGAACGCGGCTACGACGCGACCACCGTCGAGGACATCGCCGCCGCGTCCGGCATGGCGCTGCGCACCTTCTACCGCTACTTCCGCGCCAAGGAAGAGACCATCGCGCCGCTCTTCGCGGCCGGCATCCGCGACTGGGTCCAGCGGCTCGCCGAAGCGGACCCCGACCTCGGCCTGGTCGACGCGCTGCTCGCCGCGTACCGCGGCTCGGTCCGGCACTCGCGCGCCTCGGCCGGCATCGACGACGGGCAACTGCGCGCGCTGCTGCGCATGGTGGAGAGCCACGGCGCGCTGCGCGCGGTCTGGCTCAACGTCTACCGCGACACCGAGGACCAGCTCCGCCCGGCCATCGCGGCCCGCTGCGGCCGCGACCCCGACGACCTGGACGTGCAGTTGGCGGCCGGCACCGCCAACACCGCGGTACGCATCGCGATGGAGCGCTGGGCCGCGGGCGAGGCATCCGCACGCTCCGCCGACGACGCGGTCGCCCGGGCCCTGAAGAGCGTCGCCACCGGAGGCCTGCTCGCGCCGTGACGCCGCCCCGCGGCGGAATCCGGCGGGGACAAGGCGTGGGCTGGGGAAACGGGACCGGCCGCCCGGTCAGCGCAGGCCGGCGGCCGACAACGTGCGCTCGTAGCGGCGGCGCAGGACCGTGCCGCTCAGCAGCCGTACCGGCGCCGGGACGGTCGCCAGGACGTTCGCCATCCAGCGCGGGTCGGCGCCGTCGAACATCCACGGCTGCAGGTACGGCATGATCGAGCGCGGCGCACTCGCGATCAGCCGCCGCTCCACCGCGAGGTACTCGCGCACGCCGACCCGGGCCAACACCGGGAAAACCGCGGCCTCTTCACGGCGCAGGTGGTCGTGGATCAGGGTGTCGAACTGCGCGGCGGCCATCGGCAGCGCACTCAGTGCGTGCGGACCGGCCAGCGCGGCGGTGACCGCCGCCATCGCCCGGTCCAGGGCTGCGTGGTCGGCGTCCAGGTCGTCCGCGGCCGCGACCACCACGCCGGTACGGCGGCGCAGTTCGGGCCAGAAGACCTCGTCCTCGCTGTGGTGGTGCCAGTCGATGACCGCGTGCAGCCGCTCCCACCAGGCCACCACGGCGGGCAGGCGCTCGGGGCGGTCCGCGGCGGATGCGGCGAGGGCGATGAGCCGCCGGGCGTCGCGGCGCATCGCGCGGTGCATGAGCCCGAAGGCGTGCAGGTGACCGGGGATCAGGTCGAGGCCGAACTCGCTGGAGTCCGCGCTCGG
The DNA here is from genome assembly GCF_021502675.1 of Yinghuangia soli. Classification (GTDB taxonomy): domain Bacteria; phylum Actinomycetota; class Actinomycetes; order Streptomycetales; family Streptomycetaceae; genus Yinghuangia; species Yinghuangia soli. The sequence continues at coordinate 17,262 of NZ_JAKFHA010000033.1, read as the reverse complement.
GACGCCGGTGGCCGCCTGCGTGGTGAAGCCGATCATGTCTGTCTCCTTCGGTCTCCGGCGCCGCGGGGCCGGCGCCGTTGCTCATGGGAAGAGCAAACCGCAGGAGAGGTGAGTGCCTCCATAGTCGAGGCGACCGATTACATGCGCGAGCGTCTCAGGCTTCGTCGAGTGCGGCGAAACGCTGCCGCAGCGCCGGCTTGCTGACCTTGCCCGTCCCCGTGGTCGGCAGCTCCGCCACGAAGTGCACCACGCGCGGCACCTTGAAGCCCGCGAGGCGCGAGCGGCACAGTGCGACGAGTTCCGCCTCGCCCACCTCGTCCCGATCCGCGGCCACTGAACGGACCACGACCGCGCAGACCCGCTCGCCCCAGCGCGCATCCGGCAGTCCGATCACCGCGACTTCCTGCACGCCCGGATGGCTGCGCAGCACGCCCTCGACCTCGCGGGCGCTCACGTTCTCGCCGCCGGAGATGACGATGTCCTTCTTCCGGTCCACGACGTACAGATAGCCGTCCGCATCGAGGCGGCCCAGGTCGCCGGTACGGAACCAGCCGTCCCGGAACGCCTCGGCCGTGGCCTTGTCGTCCTCCCAGTACCCGTCGCACACCTGCACGGCCCGCACGGTGATCTCGCCGACCTCGCCCGTGGGTACGTCGGCCCACGCCTCGTCCACGATCCGCAGCTCGACCCCGGGACCCGGCCGCCCGGCGGCGGACAGCAGCTCCGGCCGGTGCTCCTCGGCGGTCAGGAACACCGCGTTCCCGGACAGCTCCGTCGAGCCGAAGCCCTGGTTCAGCGCGCAGCCGAGCACATCGGCGGTACGGCGCAGCAGCTCCGGCGAGATCGGCGAGGCTCCGTAGCCGATGCTGCGCAGCCGCCCGCGCAGCTCCGCGGCGCCGTCCTGGGCCAGCAGCGCGTCGATCATGGTCGGCGCGAGCGACATGCTCGTGACCCCGAACTCGGTCACCAGATCCGGAAGTTGCTCGGGGACGTACTTGCGGACCACGACCACCGGACGGGCCGCCAGGTGGTGCATGGGCACCTGGTACGCGCCGGCCACGTGGCACAGCGGGAACGGCGTCAGGAACACCGTGTCCGCAAACGCCGGGCGCCGCGCGAGCGTCGTCCGCATCCCCGCGACCAGGCTCCGATGCGTCAACCGCACGCCCTTCGGCCGCCCGGTCGACCCCGACGTGAACAGCAGCCACGCCAACTCGCCGTCAGAAGAAGGCCCTTCGGGCAGGGGCGCGGTACGGCCCGCGGCGAGCAGCGCGTCCCAGCCTTCCGCGGCATCGAACACGACCACCGGACCGTCCCAGCGCTCCGCAAGCCCCTCTGCGAGGTCCGGCTCGGCCAGGACCAGCTCGGCGCCGGAGCGTTCGAGCTGCTCGGCCCACTCTTGCGGGTGCAGCCGCGGATTCAGCGGCACCAGGACACGCCCGGACCGCGGCACCCCGTAGCACGCCACGACGTACTCGGCCCGGTTGTGCGCCAGCACCGCGACCCGCCCGCCCGGCGACACCCGCACCCCGACCGCCGCAGCCAACGCCGCACTCTGCGCCTCCAGCTGACCGAACGTCAGCTGCGCCGCCGGATCGGGGCAGATGAGTGCAGTCTCGTCCGCGTGGTCCGCAGCAGCAGAGGCAAGAATCTCGTGAAGCAACACCCCGCGAAGCTACCGCACACCGTTTCCGAGCCCGGCCCGGAGCCGCCGGTCAGCACACCCAGGCGTACACGCAATGCCGCGCCGTCGGAGCTTGAGGGGCGGCGGCGTGCGGTTACGATCACCATGACGGCATCGCGTGTCGGTCACCGACCGGGTGAGGCATGGAGGTGCCGTGAGGTGCCCTTCGGAGGCAACCCCGTATGTCGGTCCGACTCGACCACACGATCGTCCACTCCCGTGACAACCGCGAATCCGCGGACTTCCTGGCGCACATCCTCGGGCTCGAAGCCGGTGCGCAGGCCGGCCCGTTCGTCCCGCTGGAAGTCGGGGGGGTCACTCTCGACTTCGCGAGCATCCCGGCGGAGTCCATCGTCATGCAGCACTACGCGTTCCTCGTGTCCGAGGACGTGTTCACCGCCGCGTTCGCGCGGATCCGGGAAGGCCGCGTCCCCTACTTCGCGGATCCGCACATGAAGCAGCCCGGGGAGATCAACCACCACGACGGCGGCCGGGGCGTCTACTTCCTCGACCCCAGCGGGCACGGCATGGAGCTGATCACGCGGCGGTACGGCAGCGGCGGCTGACCGCAGAAGCGCAACGAACGCCCCGGTGCCGTCGGACGATGCGACGGCACCGGGGCGCCCGGCCGTACGGGGACCGCGGCGTCAGGCGTCGAAGCGGACCGGCAGGCGGTCCGGGCCGCGCAGTGCGCTGGTGAGCATGCCCTTGACGCGCACCTCGGCGCCGTCTTCGAGGCGCAGGCCGGGCAGGCGCTCCAGGAGCACCTTGAGCGCGATGCGCATCTCCGCGATAGCGAGGAACGTGCCCAGGCACACGTGCGGGCCGTCGCCGAAGGCGAGCGTGGCCATCTCACGGCGCGTCACGTCGTACCGGTCCGGGTCGGGGTACGCCTGCGGGTCGCGGTTCGCCGCCGTGATCGCGAAGATCAGCGGCGTCTCCTCGGGGATGTCCAGGCCGTGCCAGTCCCGCACCGCGACCGGGCACATGCGCGGCAGCAGGCCGACCGGCGGCTCCCAGCGCAGCGCCTCCTCGACCGCCCACGGCAGATGCTCGTCCGGGTCGGAGCGCACCAGCGCGAGCTGGTCGGGATGGGTCAGCAGCGCCAGCAGTGCGTTGCCCAGACCCAGGTACGTGGTGTCCGCACCGGCCGGGAACAGCAGCCGCAGGACCGACAGGATCTCCTCGTCGCTCAGCCGGCGCCCCTCGTCGTCCTGCACCGAGGCGAGCGTGGAGAGCAGGTCGCTGCCCGGGTTCGCCCGGCGCTCGGCCACGATCGGTGTGACGTACGCGGTGAACTCTGCGGACGCCCGCTCCGCCGCGGCCGGTTCGAACGGGTAGTGGAACAGCTCGTGCGCCCACCGCCGGAACTGGTCCTCGTCGTCCACCGGCAGACCGAGCAGCCGGGTGATGACCTGGATCGGGTACTGATGGGTGAACTCCGCGACCAGGTCGGCCTCGCCGCGCCCCGCGAACCGGTCCACGATCTCGTGGGCCAGCGGCTCCAGGATGCCGGCCACGTGCCCGTCCATCAGTTTGCGGCGGAACGCGGGCGCCACCAGCGCGCGGTTGATGCGGTGCTCCTCGCCGGTCATGCACTGGATGGTGTGCCCGAGGACCGCCTCGGTGGTGGCCGAGTAGATGGCCGCGGACGGGAAGGACGCCTCGTCCTTGAAGGCCGCGGTGACCAGTTCATGGGTGAGCAGCAGCAGGGCCCGGACCCCGGCCCAGGGCACCACCGCATACGGCTTCTTCGCACGCAGTCCGGCCAGCACCGCGTGCACGTCGAGGATGTCGTCGAACGCGAAGTCGATCCCCTCGATGTCGGCGACGTCCATCAGGCCGGGCTGCTCGGTCTGCTCGGTCTGCACGGGCAGTTCGGGACTCATCAGGGGCTCCCCAGGCGAAGCGGGCACGGGCGGCGGGCAGGAACGGTGACGAATATTCGTCGTCTCGCTGATGTATATTCGCGACCGCTCGGACTCTAGGCCGCCGCCGCAGCGGAAACAAGGCACGGCCGCCACCCCGCTGCGCCCGCGACCCCGCACCCCGCAGCCGAGGAAAGGACCGGTGGTGACCGCCCCTTCGCCGCCCACGGACCGCGTCGTCGCGGTGGTCGAACTGCTCGCCGCCGCCCCCGCACCGGTCACCGTCGCGGAGATCACCGCCCGCCTCGACCTCAACCGCTCGACCGCCACCGCCGTCCTCGGCGCCCTGGAGGCCAGCGGCTGGGTACGCCGCGACCCCGCCGACCGCACCTACACCCTCGGCCCCGGACTGCTCGGCGTCGCCGGCGCCGTGCACGCCAAGCTCGCTCCCGCCGACCCGGTCGGCGCCGAACTCCGCGGCCTCGCCGAGCGGATCGGCTGCGGCGTCGCGCTGTCCGAGGTCGGCACCCGGCAGATCACCTTCCTCGCGGTGGCCGGCGGACCGGACGCCCTGCCCTCCGGCATCGGCGTCGGCACCCGCCTCCCGCTGCGCCCGCCCGGCGGCGCCGCTGCCATGCCCTGGCGGCCGCAGGCCGACCAGGACGCCTGGCTGGCCGCCGCCCCCGCGGAGCACCGCCCCGCCCTCGCCGCCCTGCTGCGCCTCACCGCGGAACACGGCGTCGCGCTGTGGCGGCCCGCCGCCGAGCACGGCCGGCTGCTCGGCGTCCTGCGCGACGTCGTCGCCCTGCTCGACGAACACCCGGGCCGCGCCGAGCTGCGCACCCGCGTCCTCGACCAGCTCGTCGCCATCGCCGGCCACGCCTACACCGCCGCCGACCTGGCCGACCCCGGCCCGCTGCCGCTCTCCTACCTGTCCGCGCCGGTCTTCGACCGGGCCGGCCGGGCCCGGCACGAACTCCAGATCGGGCCGCTGCGCGCCGCCGTCCCGCACGCGGAACGCGCGCACTACATCGCCGAACTGCGGGCGTCCGCAGCGCGGCTCACCGAGGGAATGGCCTGACCGGGCCGCGCCCCCGGGCGGGCGTACGGTACGACCATGCAGCTCACCAAGCTCGGCCACTCGTGCATCCGGATCCGCGTCAAGGGCATCACCCTGGTACTCGACCCCGGCGCCCTCAGCGACCCGGACGCCCTCGACGGCGCGGACGCGGTGCTGGTCACCCATGAGCACTTCGACCACGTCGTCCCGGAGACCCTGCGGGCCGCCCTCGCCAAGAACACCGACCTCCAGGTCTGGACGAACCCCGCGGTCGCCGCGCAGTTCACCGACCTGCCCGGCCGCGTCCTGCCGGTCCGGCACGGCGACACGCTGCTGATCGGCGGCCAGTCCGGCGCCGCTGTGCACGTCTACGGCGAGAAGCACGCCACCATCCACCGCGACATCCCGCTCGTGGACAACGTCGGATTCCTGGTCGAGGGCGAGGTGTTCCACCCCGGCGACGCGCTGACCGTGCCCGACGTCCCGGTCCCCACCCTGCTCACCCCCGCAGCCGCGCCCTGGCTCAAGATCTCCGAAGCCGCCGACTACGTACGCGAGGTCGCCCCGCGCCGCGCGCTGCTCATCCACGACGCGGTGCTCAGCGACGCGGGCAAGGAAGTGCACACCCGGCTGCTGACCGGTCTCACCCAGGGGCCGGACCGTGCAGTCCTGACGCCCGCGGCCGGCGAAGAGGTCACCCTCGGCTGATCGGAACGCGGACAGGACCCGGTGCAAAATCCGCCCCCCGGACGACAGAACCCGACCGCGCCGAGCTTCGTCTGAAGGGTGACAGGCACCTGACCGACGGGGGAGGGCACGGTTGGAGTCCGAGGCCGATGCGGCAGCGGCGATCGAGGAGGCGGCCGCGGCGCGGGCCGCGGTCGAACTCCGGTTCGACGCCTTCGTCGCGGCGAACGCCCGCAGGCTCGCGCACACCGCGCAGCTGATCACCGGCGATGTCGGGCGCGGTGAGGACCTGCTGCAGAACGCGCTGGCCCGCACGTACCTGAACTGGGATCGCGTGCACGACCAGGACCCGGCCGCTTACGTGCGCCGCGCGCTGGTCAACGGCCACACCGACTGGTGGCGCCGCAAGCCGTCGCACGAGCGGCCCGCCGCCGTGCTCCCGGACCGCGCCTCCGACGTCGACCTCGCCGAGGACCACGCCCGCCGCGACGCGGTGCTGCGCGCGCTGCGCGTGCTCACCCGGCGGGAGCGCGCGGTGATCGTGCTGCGCTACTACGAGGACCTGTCCGAGACCGAGATCTCCGACGCGCTGCGCATCGCCCCCGGCACGGTCAAGAGCACCGCGAGCCGGGCCCTGCGCAAACTGCGCGACTCGCCGGAACTCGCCCTGAACGACCTCTCGGAGGCCACCGCATGAGCGAGCGAAGCGAGCGAATCAATAGGGGGATGCGTTTCGCGAACGCTGCCGAGGACGAGCTGGACGAACGCGCCGGCGCCGCACTGCGCCGCGTCTTCGCGGATACCGAACCCGACGCCCCCCAGGGCCTGGCCGCCGCCGCGCGCGCCCGCGGTCAGCGCATCCGGGCCCGGCGCACCACAGCATGCGCGGTCGCGGCCAGCCTGGTGGTCGTCGCCGCAGGGGCGATCGCGGTGCGCTACGGGGGGCCGGACGACACCACGGTCGGCAGCCCCGCGGCGGCGGCCGTGCCGTCGAGCCGCCCGGCGGGCGCGGCCCCGGCGCAGGCCCCGCCGGTGGACGGCAACGCCGAATCGGCGCTGCCCGACTCGGGCGCCTCGCCTACCCGTACGGCGCTCGGCCTCCAGGGCACGAGTTCGGGTGACTACCTCCGCATCGAAGCGGAGAACGGCGTCGTCGTGTGGTGCCGTCCGCCCTGGATCGGGTACCCCGCGGCGGTCGGCTCCGAGCCGACCTGCTCGGCCCCCAGCGAACCCCCCGGATCTTTTGGTGACGGCTCGCGGGGCCTGCTGCGCCTGCCCGGCGACACTGCGCAAGTAACCATGCCGATCGTCGAGGGGACGTCGGGCGACACGCTCGCCGTGGCGCGCGCGGGCCACTACCCCGGAACCGCGGCGCTCGGCGAGCCGGGGAACTTCGCGCTGGCCCTCGGCCGGACCGACAACGCATCCGCCTACCCCCTGGCCCGGCTCGCCCCCGGCAGCACGGTCGAGGTCGTCGGCCGCGTCGACGTCAAGTACACCTACCGCATCGACCGCATCGTCACCGTCGACCCGCAGGCCACCGGCGTCGTCGACGCCGTCCCGGCCGGCGGCCCGTACGACCGCCCCGGCTCCTACCTCACGCTGACGTCGCCCGGGCCGAACGGCTCCGCCACCGAGCGGATCGTGGCCTGGGGCCACCTCACCGACATCCACGTGGGGTGAGCGCGCGGCAAAACCGTTCGAGGCCTGCAGCCGCGCACTGGTAGAAACAGCGCCCATGGACGACTGCAAGATCCGCACTGCGGGCCTCGACGACGTGGCCGCGGTCCTCGCCTTCTGGACCGCGGCCGCCGAGGGCACCAGCATCACCGACGACCCCGACGGCGTCGCGCTGCTGATCACCCGTGACCCGGGCGCACTGCTGATCGCCGAGGCACCGGACGGCGGCATCGCCGGGACCCTCATCGCGGGCTTCGACGGCTGGCGCTGCAGCCTGTACCGGCTGGCCGTGGACCCCGCACTCCGCCGCCGGGGCATCGCCCGCCTGCTCCTGGCCGCGGCCGAGGACCGCTTCGCGGAACTGGGCGGGCGCCGCCTGGACGCCATGGTCCTCGACCGCAACGAAGCCGGCCGCGCCACCTGGGCCGCCGCCGGCTACACCCCGGACGACAGCTGGACCCGCTGGACCCGGACGCTGCGGCCCGCGGCACCGGCCGAGGCGCGGCACGCCCGGTAGGCGCTACGCCGAACCCAGCGCGGCGAGCGCGTCCCCGGTGAGCCGGTAGACCGTCCACTCGTCCTGCGGCGCCGCGCCCAGCGACTTGTAGAAGCCGATCGCCGGGGCGTTCCAGTCCAGCACCGACCACTCCACGCGCCCGTAACCGCGTTCGACCGCGATGCGCGCCAACTCGGTGAGCAGCGCCCGGCCGTGGCCGCCGCCGCGGGCCGCCGGGGAGACGTACAGGTCCTCCAGGTAGATGCCGGCCTTGCCGAGCCACGTCGAGTACGTCGTGAACCACAGCGCGAACCCGACCGCAGTGCCGTCGCCGTCCTCCGCGATCAGCACGGACGCGGCGGGCGCCGGGCCGAACAAGTCCCGCTCGAAGTCGGCCTCGACCGCCTTGACCTCCTCGGGAGCCTTCTCGTACGCGGCCAGTTCGTGCACGAAGCGCAGGATCGTCGGGACGTCCTCGCGGGTGGCGGTTCTGATCATGGCGGCACGCTACCCGCCGCATCCGCCCGCGGCGAAACCGCGGACCCGACCCGGACGCGATCCGCGTGATCGGACCTATGCGGAACGGGGAACACCCGTTTGAGAAGGGGCCGCCGACCCCGTCCTTCCCGTCCCGAAGGAGCTCCCGTGGCCGACGCGCCGCTGCCCTGGAGCCTGGTCCGCCTCACCGCCGCCGAGGCCGCGGTGCCCGCCATACGGCGGACGGTCCGCGCGCTCTACACCGAGATCTACGCCGAGGAACCGTACCTGCGCACCGCCCGCGACGCGCAGGAATGGGACGAGAACGTCCTGCCCCGCCTGCTCGCCGCGGCCGGCTTCCGGCTGGTCCTCGCGCACCGCCGGCCCGGCACCGTGCCGATGGGCTTCGCCCTGGGCACCCCGCTGGGCAACACCACGCGCTGGTGGTCCGGCCTGCTCGAACCGCTGCCCGAGCCGATGACCCGGGAGAACGGCCGCCAGACGTTCGCGGTCTACGAGTTCGCGATACGCCGCCCGTACCGCCGGCTGGGCCTCGGGCGCGCCCTGCACGAAGCCCTCGTCGGACCGTGGACCGGCACCCGCACCACCCTGACGCTGCGCCCGAGTTCGCCGGCCGCGGTGGCGTTCTGGGATCGGCAGGGGTACCGGTCCGTCGGCTTCTCGCGGCCCTATCCGACCGCGCCGGTCTACTCGATGATGCTGCGCGACCACGACCCGGCGGACTTCGCGGACCGGGTCGGCACCGCGGACTTCACGACAACATCGGGATGATGTGCTCGCCGTACGCCGCGATGGTGGACTCGCGTGCATCGTGCATCGCGTACACCGCAAACTGGTCCACGCCCAGCTCGCGCAGTTCCATCAGCCGCTGCTGCTGGTGCTCGACCGGGCCCACCAGGCAGAAGCGGTCCACGATTTCGTCCGGCACGAAGTCGGCCGACCGGTTGTCCGCACGGCCGTGATGCGAGTAGTCGTAGCCCTCCCGGCCCCGGATGTACTCGGTCAACTCCTCGGGCACCGCCGCGGAATGCTCGCCGTAGCGGGCCACCAGGTCGGCCACGTGGTTGCCGACCATGCCGCCGAACCAGCGGCACTGGTTGCGGGCATGCGCGAGCGACTCCTCGGAGGCATCGGCGCACACGTACGCCGGAGCCGCCACGCAGATCGTGATCGACGCCGGGTCGCGCCCGGCCCGCTCGGCGGACGCCCGGACCGCCTTGATCATGTACTCGGTCAGGTACGGATCGGCCAGCTGCAGGATGAATCCGTCCGCCTGGCGGCCCACCAACTCCAGTGCGCGCGGACCGTATCCGGCCATCCACACGGGCAGCCGGGCGCCCTCGCGGACCCACGGGATGCGCACCCGCGACCCGTGCATCTCCACCTCGCGGCCCTCGGCGAGCTCCTTGACCACGCGCATGGCCTCGCCGAGCCGCTCCAGCGTGGCGGGCTTGCCGCCCGGCACGCGCACTGCGGAGTCGCCCCGCCCGATGCCGCAGACCGTGCGCTGACCGTACATGTCGTTCAACGTGGCGAACAGCGAGGCGGTGACCGTCCAGTCCCGGGTCAGCGGGTTGGTGACCATCGGCCCGATCGTGAGCGTGCTGGTCTCCGCCAGGATGCGGCTGTAGATGACGAACGGCTCCTGCCAGAGCACCACGGAGTCGAACGTCCAGCCGTGCGTGAAGCCGACGCGCTCGGCGGTCTTCATCAGCTCGACGACTTCGGCGGCGGGCGGGTCCGCCTGCAGGACCAGACCGAAATCCATGCTCGTGTATGTCCTTTCGGGTTCAGCTGTGCGGGTTCAGCTGAGGTACTGGCACGTGGCGCGCCGGAGGAACGCGCCGTGCCCGGCCCGGCCGGTGTACTTCCCGGCCTCGACCACGACGGTGCCGCGCGACATCACCGTGTCGGCCCGGCCGGTCAGCTGCCGGCCCTCGTAGGCGGAGTAGTCGACGTTCATGTGGTGCGTCGCGGCGGAGACGGTCTGCACGGCGGACGGGTCGTACACCACCAGGTCCGCATCGGCGCCCGGGGCGACCGTCCCCTTGCGCGGGTACAGACCGAACATGCGCGCGGGGGTCGCGCACGCGATCTCGATCCAGCGGCGGCGCGTGATGTGCCCGTCCAGGACCGCCTGGTGCAGCAGGTCCATACGGTTCTCGACACCCGGCAGCCCGTTGGGGATCTTGGAGAAGTCCCCGCGGCCCAGGTCCTTCTGGCCGGCGAAGCAGAACGGGCAGTGGTCGGTCGACACCACCGACAGGTCGTCGCCGCGCAGCCCGCGCCACAGCGCCGCCTGGTGCTCGACCGGCCGCAGCGGCGTCGAGCAGACGTACTTGGCGCCCTCGAAGTCCGGGCGTGCCAGGTCGTCCGTGGACAGGAACAGGTACTGCGGGCACGTCTCGCCGAACACGTTCAGGCCCAGGTCGCGCGCCGCGGTCAGCTCGGCGACCGCCTCGGCGGCCGACACGTGCACCACGTACAGCGGACTGCCCGCCACCCGCGCCAGGGCGATCGCCCGGTGCGTGGCCTCGGCTTCGAGGAGCGCCTTGCGCACCTCGCCGTGCACGCGCGGATCGGTCCGCCCGGCCGCGAGCGCCTGTTCGATCAGCACGTCGATCGCGATGCCGTTCTCGGCGTGCATCATCGGCAGCGCGCCGTTGTCCGCGGCCCGCTGCATCGCCCGCAGAATGCGCCCGTCGTCGCTGTAGAGCACGCCCGGGTACGCCATGAACATCTTGAAGCTGGTGACGCCTTCGGCGACCAGCAGGTCCATCTCGTCCAGCGTCGCGTCGTTGATGTCCGCGAGGATCATGTGGAACGCGTAGTCCACCGCGCAGTTGTCCTGCGCCTTGGCGTGCCACGCGTCCAGACCGGCCCGCAGCGAGCCGCCGACCTGCTGGATCGCGAAGTCGACGATCGTCGTGGTGCCGCCGAACGCGGCCGCGCGGGTGCCCGTCTCGAACGTGTCCGAGGCGACCGTGCCGCCGAACGGCATCTCCATGTGCGTGTGCACGTCGACGCCGCCCGGGATGACGTACTTGCCGGACGCATCGATCACCCGGTCCACGCCGGGCAGCCACGCATCGGCCGCCGCGGGCGAGGCCAGCGCGGCGATCCGCTCGCCGTCCACCAGCACGTCGGCGTGCGTCTCCTCGGCCGCGGTGACCACCAGGCCGCCGCGGATCAGGGTGCGGGCCATGGCGTCACGCCTCCGTCAGCGGGCCGTAGGCGTCCGGGCGCCGGTCGCGGTAGAACGCCCACTGGTTGCGGACCTCGTCGATCAGCCCGAAGTCCAGGTCGCGCACGACCAGTTCCTCGTCCCGGTCGGATGCGACCGGACCGACGAACTGCCCGCGCGGGTCCACGAAGTAGCTGGTGCCGTAGAAGTCGTTGTCGCCGTACTCCTCGACGCCGACCCGGTTGATCGCCGCCACGAAGTACTCGTTCGCGACCGCCGCGGCGGGCTGCTCCAGCTGCCACAGGTACGCGGACAGGCCCCGGCTGGTCGCCGACGGGTTGTACACCAGCTGCGCGCCGGCCAGGCCGAGCGCCCGCCAGCCTTCCGGGAAGTGCCGGTCGTAGCAGATGTACACGCCGACCCGGCCGACCGCGGTGTCGAACACCGGCCAGCCCAGGTTGCCCGGGCGGAAGTAGTACTTCTCCCAGAAGCCCTTCACCTGCGGGATGTGGTGCTTGCGGTACTTGCCGAGCACCGTGCCGTCCGCGTCGATCACCGCGGCGGTGTTGTAGTAGAAGCCGGACTGCTCGACCTCGTACACCGGGACGACCAGCACCATGCCCAGCTCGCGGGCCAGCGAGCTCATCCGCGACACGGTCGGGCCGTCCGGGACCGGCTCGGCCCAGCCGTAGTGCTCCGGCTCCTGGACCTGGCAGAAGTACGGCGCGTTGAAGACCTCCTGGAAGCCCATCACCTGGGCACCCTGCGCGGCCGCATCGCGGGCGTACTGCTCGTGCACGTCGACCATCGAAGCGCCGTCGCCGGTCCACTTCGTCTGGACGAGTGCGGCGCGTACCACCTGAGGCATCACGAACCCCCTGTCTCGCGTTCAAATCGCCCCGAAGAGAGGCGATGAATGTAGCGCTGCGGACTGTGCGGATCGGGGACGAAGCGGCCATAGTGCTACGCGTGTCGCATGGCGGGGAAGGTACGCGGGCGGAACTCTTGCCGCGGATGTCCGGCCGGGCCACGATGGAATGTGTTACCCGCCAGTAGCGATCTCGGGGAGACCATGTCCGCGCACGCGACACCGCAACTCGACCTGCCGACCGCCCGCAAAACGCTGGAGGCGCAGCCGTTCAGCGTGCTGCTCGGTGCCCGGCTCACCGAATTCGGCGACGGCGCGGCCACCCTCGAAGTACAGGTGCGCGACGAACTGCGCCAGCAGAACGGCTTCGTGCACGGCGGCGTGCTCGCCTACCTGGCCGACAACAGCCTGACCTTCGCGGCCGGCACGGCACTGGGCCCGGCGGTCCTGACCGCGGGCTTCAGCATCACCTATGTGCGCCCGGCGGCGGGCGTCGCGCTGCGCGCCCGCGCCACGGTCGCCACCGCGACCCGCGGCCAGGCGGTCTGCACGTGCGAGATCACCGTGATCGCCGCCGACGGGACGGAGAAGACCTGCGCGGTCGCGCAGGGGACGGCCCGGCGCGTGGCGGGGCCGGAGACGGCCGGGTAGTGGCGGCGCTGAACGGGTAGTGCCGGAGGCGTACGTCCGGCGCCGGCACTACCCGGCGGGCTCGGGGTTCCGCCGCTCTACTGCTCGGCGGGCCGCTCGTTGTAGACGCCGGCCGTCTCTTGGCCGGAGAGCTTTTGGATGGCTTCCATGATCTCGTCGGTGACCTCGCGACGCGCCTTGCCGACGTCCTTGCGCTCGTAGTGCGCCGAGAAGTCCAGCGGCTCGCCGAACCGGACCAGCGCCTTCGGCTTGAACTTGGGGATCCGGGTGCCGACCGGCTGCACCTTGTCGGTGTCGATCACGCCGACCGGGACCACCGGCACCTTGGCGGTCAGCGCCAGCCACGCGACACCCGTACGCCCCCGGTACAGCCGGCCGTCGAGCGACCGGGTGCCCTCCGGGTAGATGCCGAAGGCCATGCCGCGGTCCAGCACGCCCTTGCCCGCTTCGAGTGCCGCCATCGCGCCGCGCTTCTCGTCGCGCGGCACGCCGACCGCGCCCAGGCCCTCGAAGAACGCGCGGCTCAGCGCGCCCTTGATGCCGGTGCCCTCGAAGTACTCCGACTTGGCCAGGAATGTCACCTGGCGCGGCGCCACGAGCGGGATCACCAGGCTGTCGCAGAACGACAGGTGGTTGCTCGCGATGATCACGCCGCCCTTTCTCGGGACGTTCTCCGCCCCTTCGACGCGCGGTCGCCAGATCGCTCGCGAGGTCGGCGAGACGACGCGGTGCATGAAGTGGTAGATCAGCACGTGTTCCCCCGGTCGGGTCTAGGGCAGGGTCACCCTACCCATTCGATGTTGCGCGGTGACGCGCCGCCCACCCCTACGGGTGGTTACCGGCCAGTCACCTATAGCGCCGGAGGCGCCCGGGGGAGCGTCGGATTCCGGTCACCGGCGGGCCGCGGCGCGCAGCGGACGGAAGAAAGCCCGGATGTCCTCGACCAGAAGCTCCGGCTCCTCCATCGCGGCGAAGTGCCCGCCCGACGGCATCTCCGTCCAGTGCGCCACGTTGTACAGCCGCTCCGCCCACCGCCGCGACGGCGTGCCCAGCTGCTCCCCGGGGAAGTGCGCATGCCCGGTCGGGACCTCGACGCGGGCCGCCGCACCCGGACCGGCTGCCGCGACGGCCTGCGCGTTCTCGTAGTAGATCCGCGCCGCCGAGTGCGCGGTCGCCGTCACCCAGTACAGCGTGATGTTGGTCAGCAACTCGTCGCGCGTGAAGCTGCGCTCGACATCGCCGCCGCAGTCGCTCCAGCCGCGGAACTTCTCCACGATCCACGACGCCAGCCCGGCGGGGGAGTCGACCAGCCCGTGGCCCAGCGTGTAGGGCTTGGTGGCCTGCTGCCGCAGGTAGCCGGCCTCGGTACGCCCGACCTCCTGCATGCGCGCCAGCGACGCGCGCTCGGCGGCGGTGAACCCGGCCGGGTCGTCGTCCGGCCCCGGCCCCGCGATCAGCAGGTTGACGTGCAGCCCGACCACCCGCTCCGGCTCCGCGCGGGCCAGCTCGGTGGACACGATGGAACCCCAGTCGCCGCCCTGCGCGCCGTACCGCTCGTACCCCAGCCGCCGCATCAGCTCGGCGAACGCGCGGGCCATCCGCACCGGCCCCCAACCCGCCTCGCGGACCGGCGAGGACCAGCCGTACCCGGGCAGCGACGGGCACACGACGTGGAACGCGTCGGGGCCGGGCGCGGTGAGCGGGCCGAGCACCTTGGCGAACTCCGCGACCGACCCCGGCCATCCGTGGCTGAGCACCAGCGGCAGCGCGTCGGGGTCCGCCGAGCGCGCGTGCACGAAGTGGATCCGCTGCCCGTCGATCTCGGTCAGGTGGTTCGGGTACGCGTTGAGCTCGGCCTCGTGGCGGCGCCAGTCGTACTCGTCGCGCCAGTACGCGCACAGCTCGCGCAGGTACGCGGTGTCGGTGCCGGCGTCCCAGCCGGTCCCGGGGACGGGCTCGGGCCAGCGGGTGCGGGCCAGCCGGTCGCGCAGGTCGTCGAGCACGGCGTCGGGGACGTCGATGCGGAAGGGGAGTATCGCGTCACCGGCGTCCGGGAGGCGGTGGCCGCTGTCGCGGTCGTCGTCGGTGCGGTCGGTTCCTCCGGTTCCTCCGGTCCCTTCGGTTCCTTCGGTTCCTTCGATGAGGTCGGTACGGTCCGGGGTCGAACTGGTCATGGCTGGATCCGATCCCCGGCCGACCGGCCGGACACATGATTGATCGTCAGGTTTCTTGTGTCCTATCCGGTTCGGCTGCACCAATCAAGGCTCTTCACCGGGTACTTCCGCAGGTGCTTCCCCGGAGCCGGCACCGGGCCGACCGGGCATGCGCGCGGGGCGGACGCGTTCCGCGCCCGGCAATTCCGGGACATGCCAACCGCCGCGCCAGGGTTTCGCCATACTTCCCGGGTGACCACCCCCAATCCGCCGTACGCAGCGATACCGCCCGCCCAGCCGGGCCCGCCCCCGGGCCCTGCGCCGATCCCGCTGGCCGCCGACGCGGTGCCGCCCGGCACCCGCGCGTGGACCCAGCAGGCCGCGCGCCGCTGGACCGCGCTGCGTATCCCGCTCTGGACCATGCCGTATCCGGCCATCGCCGCGATGGTCGTGGGCCTGATCGTGCTGGGCGAATCCGACATGCCGGTCGCCTGCGACCAAGGCGGATCCGACACCTGCGGGCCCGAGTGGCAGATCCTGGTGCTCCTGTGGGGGCTCGTCATCGGAATCTGGGGCCTGTTCGCGGTCCCGACCGTCGCCATCCTCGCCCTGGGCGTCGCACTCGGCATCACGATCAACCTGCGTCCGCAGGACGCCGCCGATCTCGGCCAGAGCTGGGGCTGGTGGCTGCTCACCGCCGGCCTCCTGGGCGGCATGACCCTGTCCGGCATCCGCATCGCGCGGGGCCGCGCCCAACGCAAGGCCGCAGCCGAGGCCGCCGGTCCGATGGTGCACCCGGTCCCGGCCGCGGCCGGCGCCCGATCCGTCCAACGCGCCGTCGTACGCCTGGTGTTCGGGGGTTGCGGCGCGCTGCTCGCCGTCCTCTGCACGATCGGGACGATCGACGCCTACCGCGACGACGACCGGCACGCCGCACGAGCCGAGGTCAAGTCGGCCACGGTCGTCGACACGGACGTCGACACCGCACGGATCCTCGTCGACGGCGAGACCGAGGAACGCACCGTCGACACCTGGGACTACGACTACGAAGACGGCGAACGCGTCGACGTCCTCATCGACGGCGACTGGGCCCGCCTCGAAGCCGAGACGTTCGCGCCGATCGCGTGGCTGTTCGGCCTCGGGATCAGCGGCGCGGTCGCCTTCGTCCTCATCCCGGAGGCAGCCCGCGTCCGCCTCCGCGCGGCGCGGCTGAATCCGGGCAAGCCCCCGGTGTCCACGCTGCGGGTGCAGGTCGTCTTCGTGCACGCCTCGCACGTCGCGGTGTACGCGGCCGACGACCAAGTCCGTGTGGACCCGCTCTTCAAGGCCGACGTGGCGTGGTGGCCTACGCCGCCGGGGATGTTCTCTGTGTCCGTGCCTTCGTCCGTGCCTTCGTCTGTGCCTGCGTCCGCGCCTGTCCCTGTGCCTGTGGTGTCGGAGCCGTCGACACCGGAGTCCGAGTCCGAGTCCGCGTCCGAGCCGTCGCTGGGCGCGGACGCGGTCGAAACGGCGGCCGCGGGCGTGGAGCTCACCAAACAGCCTCCTGCCGAACCCGTGCAGCCTGCCGCCCCTGCAGTCCCCGCAGTCCCCGCGGGCGTGTACGGACAGCCCTACGCGTACGGCCAGTTCGCCCCCGCCGGAGCGCCGCAGATGTACGGCCCGCCCATGTACGGCATGCCGATGTACGGCGCCCCGTGGATGGCCCCGGCACCGCGCGCCTGCGAGGCCGTGCTTTTCGGAACGCCTTACGCAGGAGCCGAGTTCGTGCTCCTGATCGCCCGGGACGGCGACACGCCGGTGGTGGCCCGCTCGAAGCGCGTCATCCGGCCACTCGCCGCGAAGCACCCGGTACTCAAGCCGTACCCCGCGGCCTGACGCGCTCCGACACAGCCAGGTGCTGAGAAGATCAGCTCATGACCGACTCCTTCCGCATCGACAGGATTCTGGGCGCCCGTCCGTTCGCGGAGGTCGGCGAGCCGAGTTTGGCGATCGACGACGAGAACCGCAGGGTGATTGCCGTCGCCGGCGCCTACGTGGCCAAGACCGGGACAGATCACTTCCCACGCATCGCGCCCGTCGCGGTCTACGGAACGGATGATCTGGCCTGCCGAGCGTTGCTCTACGCGCGATATCCCGTGCATGCGATGGCTTTTCATCCCACGCTTCCCCTGCTTGCGGTCGGCGCGGGTGATTACGACGGCGGCTATTTCTTCGAGGGGGAACTGCTCCTTCTGGACCTGGAAACGGGCAGCACGACATCGCTGATCGAGCATTGGTCCGGTCGTCAGGTTCTGGGCTTGCAATGGCTTAGTGGTCCTAACAGAACGATCTTTGGCAGTGTGACGTTCGGCGGCTTGGGTCGTTGAACGGTTCGTGCGCAAAGGGGAGTTGCGTCCGTGGGTCGTCTCGGACGAGTTGTGGGCCTTGGTCGAG
>NZ_JAKFHA010000032.1:85151-89448 GCF_021502675.1 Yinghuangia soli | reverse complement strand
GGCGGGTGGTGCCGGAGCGGCTGCTCAGTCGAGCAGCGCGTAGCCCGGCAGGGTGAGGAAGTCGGGGAAGTCCTCGGCGAGCGCGACCTCGAGGAAGAGGTCGCGGGCCACGGTCCAGCGGCCGCTCTCGAAGGCGGTGTCGCCGAGTTCCTCGCGCAGGTGGCCGAGTTCCTCGGTGAGGTGGCGGCGCACCAGGTCCGGGGTGACCTTCTCGCCGGTGTCGGCGAGGACCACGCCGTTGTTGACCCACTGCCACACCTGCGACCGGGAGATCTCCGCGGTGGCGACGTCCTCCATGAGGCCGAAGACGCCGACCGCGCCGTGGCCGCGCAGCCACGCCTCCAGGTACCGCAGGCCGACGCCGACCGCGTTGTGCAGGCCGACCGAGGTGGTCTGGCCGCCCGCCGAGGCGACGTCCAGGAGCTGGTCCGCGGTCACCTCGACCTCGTCGCGCAGCCGGTCCAGCTGGGCCTCGCTGCTGCCGAGCACCGCGTCGAACGCCTCGCGGCAGACCGGCACCAGGTCGGGGTGCGCGACCCACGAGCCGTCGAAGCCGTCGCCGGCCTCGCGGTCCTTGTCGTCGCGGACCTTCTGCAGCGCGGCGGCGTTGGCGGCCGCGTCGCGGCGCGACGGGATGACCGCCGACATACCGCCTATGGCGTACGCACCGCGCTTGTGGCAGGTCTTGACCAGCAGTTCGGTGTACGCGCGCATGAAGGGCGCGGTCATCGTGACGGCGTTGCGGTCCGGCAGCACAAAGGACGGGCCGGCGTCGCGGAAGTTCTTCACGATGGAGAAGAGGTAGTCCCAGCGGCCCGCGTTCAGACCGGAGATGTGGTCGCGCAGCTCGTAGAGGATCTCGTCCATCTCGAAGGCCGCGGTGATCGTCTCGATGAGGACAGTGGCCCGGATGGTGCCGCGCGGGATGCCGAGCACGTCCTGCGCGTGGTTGAACACGTCGTTCCACAGCCGCGCTTCGAGGTGGCTCTCGGTCTTGGGCAGGTAGAAGTACGGGCCCGAGCCGCGGGCGAGCAGCCGCACCGCGTTGTGGAAGAAGTAGAGGCCGAAGTCGAACAGCGCGCCCGAGACCGCGGTGCCGTCGACCAGCACGTGCCGCTCGTCGAGGTGCCAGCCGCGCGGCCGCATGACCACGGTGGCCAGCTCGTCGTCCGGCTTGAGGGTGTACGACTTGCCCTCGGCGGTGGTGAAGTCCACCCGGCGCTCGTACGCGTCGACCAGGTTCCGCTGGTGCGCCACGACGTTGTGCCAGGTCGGCGCGGAGGCGTCCTCGAAGTCCGCGAGCCAGACCTTCGCCCCCGAGTTGAGCGCGTTGATGGTCATCTTGCGGTCCGCGGGGCCGGTGATCTCGACCCGGCGGTCGCGCAGCTTGGGCGGCGCCGCGGCGACCTTCCAGTCGCCCTCGCGGATGTGCGCGGTCTCGGGCAGGAAGTCCAGACGCCCGGTGCGGGCGATCTCGGCGCGCTTCTCCTGGCGCTTGGCGAGCAGTTCGGCGCGCCGGCCGCCGAAGCGGCGCTGGAGGTCGGCGACGAAGCGCAGCGCCTCGGTGGTCAGGATCTCCTCCCCGCGCGGCACGGGGCCGCCGGTCACGGTGACGACCGGTGCGGTCATTGTGACTCTCCTTGTCTTCCTACGCGGAAAGGGCTTCACGGATAAGGACCGAGCAGATGGAACAGGCGGAACGGGTATAGCGGATGAACCTTGCCGTACCGGACAGCTTCGCGGACCGTCCGGCGGAAGGCCGGTCGGCGCGCCCGGTGAGGACGGGCCGACCGGAGCCGGCCGACGAGGGCCGGCCGGCCGGGGTCAGCCGGCCGGCTGCCCGCAGGCCGCGCGTACCGCCGCGGCCACGGCGCCGGCGACCTCCGGGTCGAACACGCTGGGCACGATGTACCCGGCGTTGAGCTGCTCCGGGGCGACCCGGTCGGCGATCGCGCCGGCCGCCGCGCGGAGCAGGTCGTCGGTGATGGCCGAGGCGCCCGCGTCCAGGAGGCCGCGGAAGATGCCCGGGAAGGCCAGCACGTTGTTGATCTGGTTGGGCAGGTCGCTGCGGCCGGTGGCGACCACCGCGGCGTGCCGGCCGGCCGCCGCCGGGTCGACCTCGGGGTCCGGGTTGGACAGCGCGAAGACGATCGCCTGGTCGGCCATCGCCGCGATGTCCGCCTCGACGAGGAGGTTCGGGGCCGAGACGCCGATGAACACGTCCGCGCCGGCGACCGCTTCGGCGAGGGTGCCCGCGAAGCCGTCCGGGTTGGTGTTGTCGGCGACCCACTGCCGGTCCGCGTCCAGGCCGTCCTGGCCGCGGTGCACCGCGCCGTTGCGGCCGCAGGCGACGATCTCCTTCGGCTCCAGCGGGAGCAGCAGCCGGATGATCGCGTTGCCCGCGGCGCCGACGCCGGAGAGCACGATGCGGCAGTCCCGGATGTCCTTGCCGACCACCTTGAGCGCGTTGTAGAGCGCGGCCAGCACCACCACGGCGGTGCCGTGCTGGTCGTCGTGGAAGACCGGGATGTCCAGGCGCTCGCGCAGCCGGCGCTCGATCTCGAAGCAGCGCGGCGCGGAGATGTCCTCCAGGTTCACGCCGCCGTACACCGGGGCGATCAGCTCGACGGTGCGCACGATCTCGTCGACGTCCTGGCTGTCGATGCAGACCGGCCACGCGTCCACGCCCGCGAACTGCTTGAACAGTGCGGCCTTGCCCTCCATGACGGGCAGCGCGGCGGCCGGGCCGATGTCGCCCAGGCCGAGGACCGCGGAGCCGTCGGTGACCACCGCGACGGTGTTGCGCTTGACCGTCAGGCGCCGGGCGTCCTCGGGGTGTTCGGCGATCGCGGTGCACACCCGGGCCACGCCGGGGGTGTACGCGCGGGACAGGTCGTCGCGGTTGCGCAGCGGCACCTTGGGCACCACTTCGAGCTTGCCGCCGAGGTGCATGAGGAAGGTGCGGTCGCTGACCCGGCGCACGGTGACGCCGGCGATGTCGTCCAGTGCCTTGGACACCGCCTCGGCGTGCGCCCCGTCCACCGTGTCGCAGGTGAGGTCGACGACCACGCGGTCCGGCCCCGAGTCGACCACGTCGAGCGCGGTCAGCACCGCACCGGCTTCGCCGACGCAGGTGGTGAGCAGGCCTGCGGCACCGATCGAGACCGGGGCCTCGACACGGAGCGTGATGGAACAGCCAGGGCTGGGGGCCGGCATGAAGACCTCGATCCTCGCTTCTCGATACACGTACCTGGGGCGGCGACTTCTGTAGAGTGGAGATTAGTTTCTGACATACGGAATTTCAACAAGTTGTTGAGAAGTCTCCGTGGCGACCCGCGGCAGCGCCTGCGAAGCGCGCCCGGCAATGAGGAGGACGGACGGATGGCCGAGCGGGCGACCGGCGGGGTGCAGTCCCTGGAACGCGCCTTCGACCTGCTCGAAGTCCTGGCCGATGCGGGCGGCGTGCTGGGCCTGAGCGATCTGGCGGCCCGCTCCGGACTGCCGATGCCCACCATCCACCGCCTCGTGCAGACCCTGGTCAAGATGGGCTACCTGCGCCAGGACGCCTCGCGGCGGTACGCGCTCGGCCCCCGGCTGATCCGGCTCGGCGAGACCGCCGGGCGCCTGCTCGGCTCGTGGGCCCGCCCCTACCTCGCCGAACTGATGGAGTCGACCGGCGAGACCGCGAACCTCGCGGTGCTGGAGTCCGGCGAGGTCGTCTACATCGGCCAGGTCCCCTCGCGGCACTCGATGCGCATGTTCACCGAGGTCGGCCGCCGCGTGCAGCCGCACTGCACCGCGGTCGGCAAGGCTCTCCTCGCGCAACTACCGGACGACCAGGCGGCCCGCGCGGTCGGGCCCGGCCCGCTCACCGCGCACACCGCGTACACGGTCACCGAACCGGCCGACCTGCTCGCCCAGTTCGCCGAGATCCGCGCGCAGGGCTACGCCGTCGACGACCAGGAGCAGGAGCTCGGCGTGCGCTGCATCGCGGTCGTGGTGCCCGGCGCCCCGACCGCGACCGCCCTGTCGGTATCCGGCCCCGAGGGCCGCATCCGCGCCATGGACGAGAAGGAACTGGTCGCCACCGCCCAGGAGATCGCCGCCCGCCTCGGCGCGGCCCTGGGCGGCGCACCGGAGGCCTGATCCGCACCGCAGCGGGACCCACCGGGCCACGGCAGGGCACGGCAGGGCACTGCGGGACAGGACAGCGAGCACGACGCCGAACGCGGCGGGGGGGGGGGGGGGGGGGGGGGGGGGGGGGGGGGGGGGGGGGGGGGGGGCGGGGCGGGGGGGG
>NZ_JAKFHA010000032.1:68712-85141 GCF_021502675.1 Yinghuangia soli | reverse complement strand
CCCGCCCCGGGCCGGCCCCCCCCCGGTCCCCGGGGTGGGTCCCCGCGCCGCGCTTCGTACAGTCCGTGCAAAGACTCTCCCTTCTGTCGCGCCGGGCCTTCGGGACGGTCAGCCGACGTTCCGCTTGAGGAAGTCGCGGATCAGGGCGGCGATTTCCGGGGTGTGCGTGGCGAGCGCGAAGTGCCCGGCGTCGAGCAGGTGGATCTCCGCGTCGGGCAGGTCGCGGGCGAAGGCGCGGGCCCCGTCCGGGCCGAAGATCTCGTCGCCCTGGCCCCACGCGACCAGCGTCGGCGGCCGGTGGGTGCGGAAGTACTCCTGGAAGCCCGGGTACGCGTCCAGGTTGAACTGGTAGTCCCAGAAGAGCCGCAGCTGGATCTCCTTGTTGCCCGGGCGGTCCAGGTATGCCTGGTCCAGCACCCAGGCGTCCGGCGACACGCGCTCCATGCGGTCGGCCGGGATGCCGTGCGTGTGCTGCCACTTGGTGGCCTCGGCGGTCAGCAGCTCGCGCACCGCGGGCTCGTGGGTCTCGCGGTCCTTGGCGTGCGCGATGAGGATGTCCCAGAACGGGGTGAAGCCCTCCAGGTACGCGTTGCCGCTCTGGCTGATCAGTGCGGTGACGCGCTCGGGGTTCGCGGACGCGATCCGCAGGCCGATCGGGGCGCCGTAGTCCTGGATGTAGAGCGCGAAGCGCTCCAGGCCGAGCTGGTCGAGGAGCTTGAGGGTGACCTCGGTCAGCTTGTCGAAGCTGTAGGGGAAGGCGTCGACGGCGGGGGCGTCCGACTGGCCGAAGCCGATGTGGTCGGGGGCCACCAGGTGGTACGAGTCGGCGAGTTCGGCGATCAGGTCGCGGTACATCGCGGAGCTGGACGGGAAGCCGTGCAGCAGCACGAGCGTCGGGTTCTCCGGGTTGCCGGCCTCGCGGTAGAAGACGTTCAGTCCGTCGACCTCGGCGGTGCGGTGCTGGATGGCGCGGGTGTCGGTGGCGTTCATGGTGATCGTCCCTTTCCGGGTCCGAAACGGTGCGTGCGATAGGGCGTACTGCGGATCTCAACTGTTTGCGTGCGCTGGTTATTGCGTCCGCGGGTAATTGTTTTGAAGAGGTTTTTCAGGAAGCCGGGGCGCGCACCGCGGTGCGGACGTTGGCCTCGGCGGCCGGAGCGGGTAGCGGATTGGCGGCCACGGCAACGCTCGGAGTCGACGCCGCGGCGGCCTTCTTGACCGTCGCGGTCAGCACGGCGGCGAGCAGGCTGAGCCCGATACCGAACGCGAAGTAGGTGCGGTAGTTGCCGGTCAGGGCGTGCCCGAGGGCGGCCAGGGCGAGGCCGGCGCCGGCCGAACCCTGGTGCAGCACCCAGGCGGGGGCGAGGGTGCGGCCCAGCCGAGCCGGGTCGAGGCCCCGGGTGACGACCGCCATGGTCAGCGGGATCACCGGGAAGGACGCGGCACCGAACACGACGGCGGCGACTACGAGCAGCCGGGCGTCCGGGGCAGCGGCGGCGAGCACCAGCGAGACGGCGCGCGCCACGTGCAGGACGGGCAGCAGGCGTTCCGGGGCGGTGTGGTTCAGGAGCCGGGCGTTCAGTGCGGACGACACCGCGGCGGACGCGGCGGCGATCGCGACCAGGCTGCCCGCGGCGCCGTGCCCCCAGCCCAGTTCGACGGCGTGCTTCGGCAGCAGCAGGACCATCGCGTACAGGGTCGCGGCATGCAGGCCGAAGGCGGCGAGGATCCGGCCGCGGCCGCGCAGCGACTGGCGGGCGGGCTGCGACGGCGCCGCACCGGACCGCGGAACCGGGGGGCGGTCCGCGGGCAGGACCGCGGCCAGCAGCACGGTGGACGCGGCGCCCAGCAGGCCGATCGCGGCGTACGTGCCGCGGGTGCCGAGCGGGACGAACAGTGCCGCGGCGGCCCACGGGACGACCAGCTGCCCGAGGTTGATGCCGATGGCGGCCCGGGCCAGCGCCGGGCCGGCGCGGTCGCCTTCGCTCCGGGTGATCAGGGTGCTGACCGCGAGGGTCGAGGAGCCGGCGAAGCCCAGTCCGCCGAGCACCACGTACGCGGCGACGAACTGCCCGGCGCCGCGGGCCGCGCCGAGGACCAGGTAGCTCGCGGAGAGCAGGGCGAGTGCCGCCACGATGACGCGCTTTGCGCCGACCCGGTCGAGCAGGCTGCCGACCAGCGGCTGGGCGAGCCCGGTGACCGCGGTGGACAGCGCCGCGGCCGCGGCGAGCGTCCCGGCGCCGATCCCGTAGTCGTCGGTCACCGGCGCGAAGAACACCCCGGCGGAGAAGTTGAGTCCGAACGAGACGGTCATGGCCGCCAGTCCTGCCCCGGTACTGCCGATGCGCGGCACTGCGGCCACCCCCTCGCTTCTAACGTCTGTTCCGATGGCTAGACATTAGATCGCTTTCATCTAACCCGTCAAGTGGCTTTCAAGAGTTAGATTGACGGCATGGATGATCGGCCGCTGACCGGCGAACCCCTGGCCCTGGACCTCGCGAACACCCGCTGGCCCGTGCGGGATGTGCTGCACGACCACCTCGACGACCCGCTGAAATTGCGGGCCTGGCTGGCCGGGCACGGCCTCGACCCGGGCACGAGCACGGGGACCGGGCCGTCCGATGCGCGGCTGCGCGAGGCGCTCGCCACCGCCCGGGAGGCGATCCGCGCGGCACTGGAGCAGCACGCGTACGAGGAACTCGACGCGGTGCTGGCGCGCGGCGCGGTCCGCCTCGGCATCACCGCGGACGGCCCGGCCGAACACGTCGAGATCGACGACGAGGCCTGGCGCCCCGCCTGGGAATCCGCCCGCGCCTACCTGGAGTTGGTGCAGTCCGCCGAACCCGGCCGGATCAGGAACTGCGCGGCACCCGAATGCACGCTGTGGTTCCTCGACACGTCCAAGAACGGCCGGCGACGCTGGTGCTCCATGGCGCAGTGCGGCAACCGGGCGAAGGCCCGCACGCACTACGCGCGGGGGCGCTGAACCGGCTCGTGCGGCGGCCTACTCCAGGCGCGAAAGGTCGTCCGGAGTGTCGACGTCGTACGCCTCCGCGACGTCCCCGCACTCCACCAGCCGCAGCAGCGACCCGTGTTCGGCCAGGAAGCCGCGGGCGCCCGCGTCCCCCTGCGCGCTCGCCGCGACCTGCGCCCACCAGGGCGATGCGAACAGGACCGGATGGCCGCGGCGCCCGGCATACGTCGCGGCGGCCAGTTCCGCGCCGTCGTCGATATGCGCGGCGGCGATCCGGGCGACCGCGTCCGCCCCGACGCCGGGCATGTCGACGAGCGTCACCACGACCGCCGAGGCGTCGGCCGGAAGCTCCTCGATGCCGGTCCGCAGCGACGAGCCCATACCGGATGCCCAGTCCGGGTTCAGCACCACCCGGGCCCCGGTCAAGTCGGCGTCGCGGGCGACCTGTTCGGCCCCCGCACCGAGCACCACCGTGACCGTGGCGCATCCGCCGTCGCGCAGGACCCGCACCGCGTGCTCGACCAGCGGGCGCCCGCGGTACGCGAGCAGCGCCTTCGGCCGGCCGCCCAGCCGCCTCCCGCCGCCCGCCGCGAGCAGCAGTCCGGCCACCTGCCGCGCTCCGGTACGCACGGGTGCACCACCTCCGCTGCGGAGGCTATCCGCCCTGCGGCCCCTCCCCCGGGGCGAACCGCCGCGACCCGGACGAACCGCCCGCAAATCACAGTTGCATCACCGAACGGATTTTCGGCTGCGGATCGGGTGTGGATTCCGTGCACCCGGAGATCCTGTGCAGGGTCCGCCCCGGACTCGGGGCCGCGCGGTGACCGAGCCCCGCGCGGCCCCGACACATCCGCCGACCCGGGTGTCCGGATCCGTGCCCCCCGCACGGAAAACCAGGTGACCGCGCGGCCGGTGCGCCGTACCGTCCAGGATCATGGCCGATCCCGCGTCCATGCCCTCGACGGACACGTCCACAAGACCGAAGACGTCGACCGTGGCAACCCTGCTCAGGCTGCGCCCGTACATCCGCCCGGCCCGCAACCGGCTGCTCGCGAGCGGCCTCATGGCCCTGCTCGCGACCACCTCCGGGCTGGTGCTGCCGCTGCTCATCGTGAAGATCATCGACGGCCCGGTGGCGGACGGGGACACCTCCGCGCTGTGGCCGTGGGCCTTGCTGCTGCTGGTGTTCGGGGCCTTGGAGGCCGCGTTCTTCTGGGCCCGCCGCATGCTGACCGCCCGCGCGCTGCCGCGCGTCGAGGAAGCCATGCGGAACGCCCTGTACGAGCACCTGCAGACCCGTCCGGTGGCCTTCCACGACAAGTGGTCCTCGGGCCAGCTGCTGTCCCGGGCCAGCCGCGACCTCGGGCAGATCCGGATGTTCCTGTCCTTCGTGCTGATCTTCCTGATCGTCAACACCGCGACGTTCGTGCTCGGTTCGGTGATCCTCATCGTGCTGAACCCGCTGCTCGGCGCGGTCGTCACCGCCGTGGCGATCCCGGTGATCGTGCTCAGCATCGTCTTCGAGAAGCGCTACCGCGTGGTCACCCGGCGCGCCCAGGACCAGGCCGGGGACGTGGCCACCCTCATGGAGGAGTCGGTCCTCGGCATCCGCATCCTCAAGGCCTTCGGCCGGCACCGCGCCATGGACCGCAGGTTCGCCGCGCAGACCCGCGAACTGCGCGGCACCGAAGTCCGCAAGGCCCGCCTGGTCGGCGTCATCTGGGCCGTGCTCATCGCGCTGCCCGAGGCCATGATCGCGGTCGCGCTGCTGCTCGGCGTCCGGCAGGTCGCGGACGGCACCACCACGTCCGGCGAACTCGTCGGCTTCTTCGCCGTCGTCATGTACCTGCGCTGGCCCACGACTTCCTTCGGATGGCTGGTCGCGGCCACCACCGACACCGGCGCCGCCGCGGCCCGCTACTTCGAGGTCATGGACGCCGACGGCGCACTCCCCGAACCGGAGCACCCGGCCGAACCCGCGAAGGTCACCGGCGCCCTCGCCTTCGAGAACGTGCACTTCCGGTTCCCCGACACCCCGCCGGACGCCCCCGACCTGCTCCGCGGCCTCGACCTCGCGGTCCGGCCCGGCGAGACCATCGCCCTGGTCGGCCCCACCGGATGCGGCAAGACCGCGGTCACCGCGCTCGTGCCGCGCCTGTACGACGTCACCGGCGGCCGCATCACGCTGGACGGCACCGACCTGCGCGACCTGCGGCTGGAACGCCTGCGCCGCATCGTGGCCATGGCGTTCGAGGAATCCGTGCTGTTCTCCATGAGCGTGCGCGAAAACATCCTGCTCGGCTTCCCCGAAGGCACCGACGCCGACGTCGAACGCGCCCTGGCCGTCGCGCAGGCCGGGTTCGTGCACGACCTCCCGTGGGGCCTCGACACCCGGGTCGGCGAAGAAGGCCTGGACCTGTCCGGCGGCCAGCGGCAACGCCTCGCGCTGGCCCGCGCCGTCGTGTCGCGGCCCGCCGTCCTGGTCCTGGACGACCCGCTCTCCGCCCTCGACGTGCACACCGAGGCCCAGGTCGAACGCGCGCTGCGCAGCGTGCTGTCCACCACCACCGCCCTGGTCGTCGCGCACCGGCCCAGCACCGTGCAGCTCGCCGACCGCGTCGCGCTGCTCGACCACGGGCGCATCACGGACGTCGGCACGCACGACGAACTGCTGCGGCGCAGCTCCGCGTACCGGCATCTCATGGCCGCGGACACATCCCGGTTCCGCGACCTCGCCGCCCCGCGCCTCGACCGGGAACCCGCCGAGGAGGCAGTGTGAGCGGCCGTCCCGACAACAAGCGCGGCAAGCCCGAGGAACCGGATATCGACCTGACCTCGTGGCGCGGCATCAGCGCGCGCCCCGACGACCTCGACGACGACGCCGAGGCCGAGGCGTCCGGCCTGGCCGCGGACGGCGAGCCCGGCGGCAGCCCGCTCGGCAAGGCCCGGGCCGGCGACGCACGCCGCCTGCTCGCCTCGCTGCTCGCGCCCTACCGGCTGCTCCTCGCACTCGCGGTCCTGCTCGTCCTCCTCGAACAGGCCGCGCTGCTGGCCGGGCCGCTGCTCATCGGCCTGGCCATCGACGAAGCCGTGCCGGACGCGATCGCCGGCGACGAGTCCACGCTCATCGCCATCGTCATCGCCTACGCGCTGTGCGGGCTGGCCACCGGCGGCGTGACCCTCGGCTTCTTCGCGGTCGCCGCACACGTCAGCCA
Organism: Yinghuangia soli; assembly: GCF_021502675.1. Taxonomy (GTDB): domain Bacteria; phylum Actinomycetota; class Actinomycetes; order Streptomycetales; family Streptomycetaceae; genus Yinghuangia; species Yinghuangia soli. Next base: position 78,952 of record NZ_JAKFHA010000032.1, on the reverse strand, counting down.
GAACATGCTGCTCGAACTGCGCACCCGCATCTTCGAGCACGCGCAGCGCCTCAGCCTGGACTTCCACGAGCGCTACACCGCGGGCCGCATCGTGTCGCGGGCCACCGGCGACGTCGACGCCGTCCAGGAACTCCTCGACGACGGGCTCGACGGCCTCGTCTCGGCGACGCTCACGTTCTGGGTGTCGCTGGTCTTCCTGTTCTTCCTCGACGTGCCACTCGCCCTGCTGGTGGTATCCGGCGTCGTCCCGCTGTACTTCTCCGCGCGCTGGTACACGCGGCGCTCGACCGCCGCCTACCGGCGCGTCCGCACCACCTCCGCGACGCTCACCACGCAATACATCGAGACGTTCAACGGCGTGCGCGCGGTCCAGGCGTTCCGCCGCGAGCCGCGCAACTCCGGGATCTTCCGGGCGCTCAACCGCCGCTACACCGAGGCGAACACCGAGACCATCGTGGTCTTCGCGTACTTCGCCCCGCTGCTGCGCGGCTTGGGCAACCTGACCCTGGTCGGCACGCTGATCGCCGGCGCGTGGCGGGTCGTCGACGGCGGGCTCGAACTCGGCGTGCTCACCGCGGTCATGCTCTACGTGCGGCGCATGTACGAACCGCTCGACGAACTCGCCCTGTTCGCCAGCACCTACCAGTCCGCCGCGGCCGGCTTGGAGAAAATCGCCGGGATGCTCGCGCACGAACCGGGCGTGGCCGAACCGCAGCACCCCGCCGACCTGCCCGCCCGGATCGGCAAGGGCCGCAGCGTCGCCTTCGACGGCGTCGCGTTCGGCTACCAGGACGGCATCACCGTGCTGCCCGCCCTCGACCTGGTGATCCCGCGCGGCCAGACGGTGGCGGTGGTCGGCGCCACCGGCGCGGGCAAGTCGACGGTCGCCAAGCTGCTCGCCCGCTTCTACGACCCCACCGCGGGCGCGGTCCGGCTGGACGGCGTCGACCTGCGCGAGCTGAGCACCCCGCAGCTGCGCGGCGAACTCACCATGATCACCCAGGAGTCGTTCCTGTTCTCCGGCTCGGTCGCGGACAACATCGCGATCGGCCGCCCGGACGCCACGCGCGCCGAGATCGAGGACGCGGCACGGGCCATCGGCGCGCACGACTTCATCACGGCGCTGCCGGACGGCTACGAGACCGACGTCCGCAAGCGCGGCGCGCGGCTCTCCGCAGGCCAGCGCCAACTGGTGGCCTTCGCCCGCGCGTTGCTCGCCGACCCGGCCGTGCTGATCCTCGACGAGGCCACCTCGTCGCTCGACATCCCCGGCGAACGCGCGGTCCAGCGGGCGCTGGCCACCGTCCTGGAAGGCCGCACCGCGGTGGTCATCGCGCACCGGCTCTCCACGGTCGAGATCGCCGACCGCGTGCTGGTCGTCGACGCGGGCCGCATCGTCGAGGACGGCAGCCCCGAGGACCTGGTCAGCGGCGGAAACGGCCGCAGCCGCTTCGGCACCCTGCACCGGGCCTGGCGCGAATCGCTCGTCTGACGCGCCGGCACGGGCAAGCGCATCCGCGCCGGGGCCGGCCCGGGGCTCACACCCCGGGCAGCCCCCACTCGCGGGCGATGATCTCGTACGACCGCAGCCGCGCATCATGGCCGTGCACGTTGCTGATCACCATCAGCTCGTCCACCTGCGTACGCGCCACCAGTTCGGCCAGCCCGCGGCGCACCCCCGCGGCATCGCCGATCACATGCTGGCGCTGGTACGACTCCACGAACTCGCGCTCGGCCGGCGTCCACGGATAGGCCACGGCCTCCTCCGGACTCGGCTGCAGCCCCGGCCGGCCGCTGCGCAGCCGCATCATGCCGAGCGCCTGGGCCAGCCCGAGCCGGCCCGCCTCCTCCGCCGTGTCCGCCGCGATCACGCCGGCCGCGATCATCGCGTACGGCTCCTTCAAGTCCTCGGACGGCTGGAAGTGCTCGCGGTACAGCGCCAGCGCGGGCACCGTGTGCTGCCCGCTGAAGTGGTGCGCGAACGCGAACGGCAGCCCCAGGATCCCGGCCAGCTGCGCGCTGTACCCGCTCGAACCCAGCAGCCACACCGGCGCCCGCGACGCATCGCGCTCGCCGCCCGGCTCGACCCCGGACACCGGGCCCGGCACCGCATGGATCCGGCCGTACGGATGCCCGTCGGAGAACGAACCGGTCAGGAACCCGATCAGCTCGCCGAGCTGCTGCGGGAAGTCGTCCGCCGACAGCGCGTCGGCACTGCGCCGCAGCGCCCGCGCGGTGGTCTGGTCCGTCCCCGGCGCCCGGCCGAGACCGATGTCGATGCGGCCCGGGTGCAGCGCCTGCAGCGTGCCGAACTGCTCGGCCACCACCAGCGGCGCATGGTTCGGCAGCATCACGCCGCCCGAACCGAGCCGGATCGTGGACGTGTGCGCGGCCAGATGCGCGAGCAGCACGGGCGGCGACGAACTCGCGATGCCCGGCATGTTGTGGTGCTCCGCGACCCAGAACCTGCGGAAGCCCCAGCGCTCGGCACGCTTGGCCAACTCGGTGGTCGTCCGCAACGCCTCGGTCGCGGAATAGCCCGTGCCCACCGGCGCCACGTCCAGCACGGACAGCGGGATATCGGGCATCGGCTGCGCGGGGGAAGACTCGTGGGAAGGCACGCAACACCCAACACGGCACCCGTCCGCCTTGTTCCGCGCGGCCCGGCCCGATCGGGTCAGTCTCTTGAACTGCTCCAGAATGTTCCTATATTGAGTTCATGACCGGGACATCCCGTGACGAGATCCCCCGCCGGCTCCGCGCCGCGGGGCTGCGGGTCACCGCCGCACGCACCACAGTCCTGGACCTCATCGGGACCATGCCGCACAGCGATGCGGAGACCCTCGCGCGCGCCGCGCGCGAACGCCTCGGCAGCGTCTCCACCCAAGCGGTGTACGACACGCTGCACGCACTGGTCCGGGCCGGCCTGGCCCGCCGCATCGAACCCGCCGACCACCCGGCCCGCTTCGAGGCGCGCACCGGGGACAACCACCACCACATCGTGTGCCGCGGCTGCGGCGCGGTCGAGGACGTCGACTGCGTCGTCGGCGCGGCCCCCTGCCTCACCCCGGACGACGACCACGGCTACGACCTCGACGAGGCCGAGGTCACCTTCTGGGGGCGCTGCCCCGCCTGCCGCGCGGCGGCCGGACCCGAACCCGGACCCGAGCCCGGACCAGGACCAGGACCAGGGGTCAGCCCACCGGCGTGAACGTCCAGACCGTCCCGTTCGCGGCCGGCACCAGGCCCATGCCCTGCTCGCCCTTGACCTTCTCCCCCGGCCCCAGCGCACCGCCGCCCTCGCGGTTCACCAGCACGAACCCGTTGCCGCGCGGCTGCGGCATCCACTGCTGCCGGGCCTCCCCGCAGTCGTCCTGGACGGCATGGCCGCTGCGCATGTCCAGGCACTTGTTGCTCACCCGCGAGATCACGTAGAAGTACCCGTCCGCGGCCGCCTGCACGGACCACTGCTGGTTCGTCTTGCCCGCACCCGGGGCGTAGAAGATGACCGGGGTGTTGTCGCCCTTGTCCCCGCCCGCCACGTCCATCGCCCGGCCGCCCGACGTGATCGTGTAGACCTTGCCCGGCTGCGGCAGCGGCTTGGGCGTCGCAGACGGCGACTTCGAGGCGCTCGGGCTCGCCGAACTCGCGGACGGCTCGGCGCTGCTCGGCGCGGCGGACGGCGGCGCAGCGGACGGCAGCGGACTCCCGGAGCCGGTCGTCGCGGCCGCCTTCGCGGTCCCGCCGCCACCGCCCCCGCCGTCCACGAGACCGGCGAGCCCGCCGAACAGCAGCCCCACCACCGCGGTCGCCGCCAAGGCGGCCAGGATTATCCGGCGCGACAACATCCGCGCAGCACCCCTCCCGGTCCCGGGCCCGCGCCGGACGGGCGGCCCCTCAGGGCGGCCATCCTGGCAGACCGGCCCGGGGCGCGGGCAAGGGGCGTGGACGAGGGGCGCAGTCGCGAAGCACGGCGCGTCAGTGGCCGCCGCTCGTGAGCTTCAGGCCCACGATCGCCACCACCATCAGACTCAGGAAGAAAATCCGGGCCGCGGTGGCCGGCTCGCCCAAGATGACGATGCCCAGCAGCGCCGACCCGACCGCACCGATGCCGACCCACACGCCGTACGCGGTGCCGATCGGCAGGGATTTCGCGGCCATCGACAGCAGGATCATGCTGCCCGCGATGCCGAGACCGGTGAAGATGCTGGGGACGAGGCGGGTGAAGCCCTCGGTGTACTTGAGCCCGATGGCCCATCCGACCTCGAGCAGACCCGCAAGACCGATCAGGATCCACGGCATGACGACGCACCTCGCACGCGTCGTCGTCAGGGCCCGGTACGTCGCACCTCGTCGGGGGCGGGCCGGAACCGGCCGCCGCATCCAGCCTCTCAAACCGCCCACGCCGGGCAAAACCGGGGGCCGGTGAGGTTGGTCACCGGCCCCGGTCAGAGGTTCAGCGATTCAGAACTTCAGAGATTCAGAGGTACAGACCGGTGGCCTCGCCGGAGGCCTCGACGCGCTCCGCGGCCACCGCGTGCAGGTCGCGCTCGCGCAGCAGCACGTACGCCACCCCGCGCACCTCGACCTCGGCACGCTCCTCCGGGTCGTACAGCACCCGGTCGCCGGGCTCCACGGTCCGCACGTTCTGGCCGACCGCGATCACCTCGGCCCACGCCAGCCGCTTGCCGACCTGCGCGGTCGCCGGGATGAGGATGCCGCCGCTGGACCTGCGGTCCCCCTCGCCGGCGTCCTGGCGGACCAGGACCCGGTCGTGCAGCATGCGGATCGGCAGCTTCTCGCCGAGGCCGGCGGGGTCGCTGTCACGGGGTGCGGAAGTCTTGGGCGCGTCGGAACTCACGCATGAAAACTACCCGCCCGAGCGCCATCGTGTGACACCAGGGCGACTATCCGGCACCGGCCCGCACCCCGCGGGTCACTTCTTCTTGCGGCGCTTCAGCAGCGCCACCAGGACCACCACGCCCACGAACGCCCCCGCGACCGGCACGATCCGCTCGGTGCGCGGCGCCCCGGTGTCCGGGTCCACGAACTGCGCCCGCACCTTGTCGCCGGTCCGCCGCGCGACGTTCGCCGGCTTCACCCGGTCCACGAGCTCGTCCAGAGTGGCGGCCAGATTCGACCGGGCCGCCTCGATGTCCGCCTCGATCTGCTGCGGGGTACGCGGCGGCGCGGGCTTCGCAGCCGCCCCGGCCGCACCGTTCGCCGCGCCGACCGGCTCCACCCGGGAGTGCTTCGCCTGGACCGTCACCGGGCGTCCCAGAGCGGCCCGGCCGGCGCGCTCCAGTTCCGCCGCAGAACGCTCCGGCCCGCCGTGCCCGTTCTCGCCCACAGCCAGTCCTCTCGCTCCCGCTGCCACCGTGCCGCGACTGCTGCCGCCGCCCGCGAACCGCGCCGCTTTGCGCGTGTGCCCCCAAGTCAAGCAGGTATCCCCCTCGGGCCGCGGCATCCGGGTGGTTCTCAGCCGTGTTCACCTGCCCCGACGGCCCCTGGGCATCACCCGGGCGGCGCGCACGTCCCGCAGTCCAGGCGCGCGAACCCGTACGGCAGCTCCAGCCGGTGCGCGTCCATCAGCTCGCGGTCGGCGAGCAGCTCGCGCGTCGCGCCGTCGGCGGCGATCACCCCGCCGGACAGCACCACCGCGCGCGGGCACAGCTCCAGCGCGTACGGCAGATCGTGCGTCACCATCAGCACCGTCACGTCCAGCCGGGCCAGGATCTCGGCGAGCTCGCGGCGCCCGGCCGGGTCCAGGTTCGAGGACGGCTCGTCCAGCACCAGGATCTCCGGCCGCATCGCCAGCACCGTCGCCACCGCGACGCGCCGGCGCTGCCCGAAGCTCAGGTGGTGCGGCGGCCGGTCCGCGAACTCCGCCATGCCGACCAGCGCCAGCGCCTCGTCGACCCGCGCATCCAGCTCGGCACCGCGCAGCCCCAGATTCGCCGGACCGAACGCGACGTCCTCACGCACCGTCGGCATGAACAGCTGGTCGTCCGGGTCCTGGAAGACGATCCCGACCCGCCGCCGGATCTCCTGCAGGTTCGCCTTCGCGACCGGCAGCCCGGCCACCCGCACGCTCCCGCGGCCGGTCCCGGTGTCCGCCGACAGGATGCCGTTCAGATGCAGCACCAGCGTCGTCTTGCCGGCCCCGTTCGGCCCGAGCAGCGCGACCCGCTCACCGCGGCCGATCCGCAGGTCGACCCCGAACAGCGCCTGATGCCCGTCCGGGTACGCGAAGGCCAGCCCCTCGACCTCGAGCGACGCCGGGGCACCCGCGTGCGTGCCGGCGCCCGTGTCCGCGCCGGTATCTGTGCCGGTGGCCGCGCCGACGACCGCGCCGGTTTCCGTATCCGCCATGGGGTCCATCCTCACCCACCCGCGAACCAGGCCACCGCGCAGGCCAGCGCAGCGGCCGACGGCAGCAGCGCCGCGGCACCCCACTGCGCCCGCGACGCCCGGACGTCGAGGAGCACCGGCATCGTGCCGGTGTAACCGCGGCTCAGCATCGCCAGATGCACCCGCTCGCCGCGCTCGTACGACCGGATGAACAGCGCACCCGCCGACTTCGCGACCACCGGCAGCTGCCGCACATCGCGCGCCCGGAACCCGCGCGACTCCCGCGCCACCCGCATACGGCCCATCTCACCGGTGATCACATCGGCGTACCGCAGCATGAACTGCATGATCTGCACCAGCAGTTGCGGCATCCGCAGCCGCTCCATGCCGAGCAGCAGGTCGCGCAGCGGCGTGGTGGCCGCCAGCAGGATCGACGCGACCACGCCCAACGTGCCCTTGGCCAGGATGTTCCAGGCCCCGAGCAGCCCGCTGTGGCTCACCGTCAGGCCCAGGAACTCGGTCTTCGGACCCGTCGCCAGGAACGGCAGCGCGAACGCGAAGACCACGAACGGGATCTCCACGACCACCCGGCGCAGCACGTACCCGAGCGGCACCCGACCCACCGCTGCCACGGCGGCCAGCAGCAGCGCGTACACCCCGAACGCCCAGAAGCGCTCCCGCGGCGTCGCCACCACGGCCAGCACGAACAGCACCACCGCCACCAACTTGCAGTGCGGCGGCAGCCGGTGGACCGGGGAATCACCCGCCCGGTACAGGTTGTGCGCGTGCCCGGCACCCATCAGCGGGCCCCGGCGGCTCGCCCGCCGCTCACGAACCGTCGGCGGCGGGCTGCGCGCCCTCGCCGCCGCGGCGCTTCACGACCCAGAAGACACCGGTGCCGACCAGCAGCGTCGCCCCCACGCCCAGCACGCCGGCGAGGCCGCCGGAGAACCGCTCGTTGTCGACGCCCTTCACCGAGTAGTCCGCCAGCGGAGCGTCCGCGAGCGCGTGGTCCTCGACCTTCGCGTCGATGCCCTTGTCCGCGGCGACCTTCTCCAGGCCGTCCGGGCTCTGGCTGGCATAGAAGCTGACCACGCCCGCCAGGACGAGTGCGAGGAGCGCGCCCGCGATGAGCAGGGTGCGCGTGCGTACCTTCGCCATGTTCCCGTTCCTCCTCGTCGACCCGACTCAGACCTGCGCCGCGGACGACGGCGCCGCCGCCTGCCCGGGCACCCCGGCCGCGCCGGCTGCTCCGCCCGTCCGCAGCTCCAGCGGACGCACCAGACCCCGCGCGCCGTAGACCAGGTCCGGACGCACCGCCAGCACACTCGACACCGTCGCCGCGGTGATCAGCGCCTCGCCGATGCCGATCAGCACGTGCACGCCGATCATCGCGCCGGCCACCTTCGACAGCGGCACATCGGTCGTCCCGCCGATCGCGTACACCAGCGTGAACACCGCCGCGCAGACCGGCACCGACACAAGCGCGGCCACGAACGACGCCGCACCGAGCGAACGCCGCGTCTTCGGCAGCACCGCGGCCAGCAGCTTGAACAGGCCGTAGCCGACCGCCGCGGTCGTGATCCCCATGACCGTGATGTTCACGCCCAGCGCGCTCAGCCCTCCGTCGGCGAAGAACACCGCCTGCATCAGCAGCACCACCGACATGCACAGCACGCCGGTGTACGGCCCGACCAGGATCGCCGCGAGCGTGCCGCCCAGCAGGTGGCCGCTGGTCCCCGAGGCCACCGGGAAGTTCAGCATCTGCACCGCGAAGATGAACGCCGACACCAGCCCGGCCAGCGGCGCCGTGCGCTCGTCCAGCTCGCGCCGGGCACCGCGCAGACCGACCGCCACGCCACCGGCCGCGACCACCCCCAGGGCGACCGAGACTGGTGCGTCGATGAACCCATCGGGTACGTGCATGGGGACCTCCCCCGGGAAGAAGCGGATGCGACCGGCCGACCACAGGCGACCGCAGAACCGTCCGATTTTATGAGGATCTCTTGCACTTGCAAAAGCCTCGCAACTAGTGGCCCTCGGCACTCGCCTACGCACCGCGCTCCGGCGTGCGTGTTTGCCGTGATTCGGAGCCGCACCTAGCGTGGCCGGGTCGACACGCGATCCCATCGCACCCAGGCACCAAGGAAGAGGCCACCGTGAGCGAACGACTCCAGTCCGGCGACACCGCCCCCGCCTTCACCCTCAAGGACGCCGACGGCAACGACGTCTCCCTGGCCGCCCACAAGGGCCGCAAGGTGATCGTCTACTTCTACCCGGCCGCCCTCACCCCCGGCTGCACCAAGCAGGCCTGCGACTTCACCGACAACCTGGCCCTCCTCGCGGACGCCGGCTACGACGTCCTGGGCATCTCCCCCGACAAGCCGGAGAAGCTCGACAAGTTCCGCGAGAAGGAAGCCCTCAAGATCACCCTGCTCTCCGACCCGGACAAGTCCACGCTCACCGCGTACGGCGCCTTCGGCGAGAAGACCATGTACGGCAAGAAGGTCACCGGCGTGATCCGCTCCACCTTCGTCGTCGACGAAGACGGCAAGATCGAACACGCCTGGTACAACGTCCGCGCCACCGGCCACGTCGCCAAGCTCCTGAAGGACCTCAAGATCGCCGCGTAGCGCCCTGCGGGCCGGCCGCGCTTTCCTGCGCAGCCGGCCCGCACGCTTGACGGCTAATCAGAAAATAGCCGCCAACCAACCCGTGACTCGCACGCCAGTTCGCCGTTGACCCCATCGAGGAGCAGGGGAGCTCCCGAGGAGGTCATGAGCCATGGGGACCTATTACAAGTACCCGCCGGACCAGCTGCGGCAGTTGGCGGCGGAGTCCCGAAGCGTCAACGAGATCCTGCGCAAGCTCGGGTTGCCGATCCTGGGCGGATACCACACGCACATCAGCCGCCAACTCAAACGGTTCGACATCGACACGAGCCACTTCAGCCACCTGGGCAAGCACCACGAGCGCCGCACCTACACCCGCGAGGCCCTGGACGAAGCGGTCGCATCGAGCCGGAACATGCACGAGTTGCTCGTGGCACTCGGCTCTCCGTCCTATCCGCGCGCAGCCATGTACATCGAAAGCCGCTGCCGGGCGTTCGGCATCGATCTGAGCCACTTCGAACCGACGAAGCGTCGGCGCCGCTCCATCGATCCTGAAGACCTGCGACGTGCGGTGGCGACAACCCGATCGATTGCCGAGATCATCCGCGTGCTGGGGCTCCCCCAAGGCACATCCGGATATCGGATGGTCCACCGCTGCGCGGCCCTGCACGGTATCGACCTGACAGGGCTTGTGGGTCAGGCACACAGGCGGGGCAAGAAGATTCCGCAACGCAGCGCGGCCGACATCTTGTGCCACACGCCGGACCGCGACAAGCGGGTGGCCGTCCGCTTCCTGCGCCGAGCGCTCGGCGAAATCGGCCGCGAGTCATGCTGCACCAAGTGCCGCATCGGGAACACCTGGCAAGGCGACCCCCTGATCCTCGAGGTCGACCACATCAACGGCGACTGGCGGGACAACCGGGCCGAGAACCTTCGATACCTCTGCCCGAACTGCCATAGCCAGACGAGCACCTTCTGCGGTCGCAACCGGGCTCTGCGAACTAGCAGGGCGGCGGCGAGCTGACACCTTGCCGGGCTGTCCGCGGCTAAGATTGCCTGCGTTCGGTGTTGGGTCACGCGAAGGGGACCAGCAAATCGGACATATGTGGGCGATCGTGGCGAAATCAGGCATACGCAGAGGGCTTAGGACCCTCCGGTGGAGACACCATGTGGGTTCGAATCCCACCGATCGCACAGTCGGGGGGGGGGGGGGGGCGCCCCCGGGGGGGGGGGGGGGGGGGGTGTGGGGGGGGGGGGTGGGGGGGGGGGGGTAGGGT
>NZ_JAKFHA010000032.1:0-68702 GCF_021502675.1 Yinghuangia soli | reverse complement strand
CCGGGGTCGACCCCCTGTGGGTTCGAATCCCACCGATCGCCCTGTGGGCGACGGGCCTATCTCCCCACGGGAGATCGGCCCTTCGGTGTTCGGTGGGGAGCGTCAGGTCACGGTCACGGCGATGGTGTGGTAGCCCGTGGCGCCGTTAGGGGCCACGTCCACTTCCTCTTCCGTCTGGGTCGCGCCGGTTTGGTCGGTGGCGCGGATGCGGATGCGGTGGGGGCCCGGGCGGGCGTCCCAGTGGTAGACGAACTGGCGCCAGGTGTCGGTGGTGTCCTGGGCGGCGAGTTCGGCCTGCTGCCAGGGTTCGTCGTCGATCTGGACCTCGACGGCGGCGATGCCGCGGTGCTGGGCCCAGGCGACGCCGGCGATGGGGATGCGGCCCAGGGGGAGCTTGGCCATGTTCTTCGGGGTGTCGATGCGCGACTGGGTCTTGATCGGGGCCTGGGCGGACCAGCCGCGGGGGACCCAGTAGGCGTCGTAGTCGGTGAAGGTGGTGGCCTCGATCTCGACGATCCATTTGCAGGCGGAGACGTAGCCGTACAGCCCGGGGACGATCATGCGGACCGGGAACCCGTGCCGCAGCGGGAGCGGTTCGCCGTTCATGCCGAAGGCGAGCATCGCGTCGCGGCCGTCCAGGACGGCGGCCGTCGGGGTGCCGATGGTCATGCCGTCCGAGGAGCGGCTGATCAGCTGGTCGGCGCCGGGGTGGACGCCCGCTTCGCGGAGCAGGTCGGCGAGGCGGACGCCGAGCCAGCGGGCGTTGCCGATGTACGGGCCGCCCACCGGGTTGGAGACGCAGGCCAGGGTGACGTCGCGTTCGATGGCGGGGCGGGCGGTGAGGGCGGCGAAGTCGGTCTCGATTTCCCGGTCGACCATGCCGTGGATGCGCAACTTCCAGTCCTCGGCGCGGATTTTGGGCACCACGAGGGCGGTGTCGATGCGGTAGAAGTCCGCGTTGGGCGTGGTGTGCGGGGTCAGGCCGGGGACAGCGAGTTCGGTGCCGGCCGGGGGTGCCGGGGCGGGGGCGGCCGGCACGGGGAGGACCACGGCGTCGCGGGATTTGCTGACGTCGAAGCGTAGGTTCTGGAGTTGGCGGCCGACGGCGGCGAGGAGCGCGGCGGCGCCCGCGGCGCCGAGAAGGAGGGTGCGGCGCCGGGGAGTTGCGTACGGGGGTGGGGTGGGCGACGGGGAGTCGGGGGTGGCCGGCGGGGCGTCGGGGTCGGCTGTGGCGGTGGACGCGGTTTCGGTGGCCGGCCGGGGAGTTGCCGTCGCGCGGGTGAGGTATGTGAGCGCCGCGGCGCCGACGGCCGTGGCGATCAGGGCCGGTATGACGTCCGGGCCCTGGTCGGCGGGGCGCGAGACGGCCGCGGCGACGGTGACGACGCCGAGGATGCCGATGCCGGCCAGGCCGGCCCACAGGCGGTGCCGGGCCAGGACGCCGATGACGGCGGCGAAGACCAGCAGGGCGGCGCCTATGGCGAGTTGGAGGACGAGTTTGTCCTTGGTGCCGAACTCGCGGATGGCGAATTCCTTGAGGCCCTGCGGCGTCCGGTCGATGACCGACTGCCCGACCGTCACCAGCGGCGTCGCCTCGCGCCGGACGAACGCCGCGGTGAACTCGGCGGCGGCCACCGCGAGTGCGCCCGCGAGGATGCCGTTGAGGGCGGCCGGCCCGTCGGTGCGCGCGATGCGGCGGGCGGCGGGTGACAGCGGCACGGGCGACTCCTCACGTCGAGGCGGCTGCCGCCATCATCCCGCGGCCCGGCCGCGAAGGCCCGGACCGGGGCCTTACCGTTCGGTGACGGCGGTGCGTCAGGCCGGGCGGCCGACGAGTTCGGCGACGATCGGGGCCAGGGCGCGGAACGCCTTGCCGCGGTGGCTGATGGCGTTCTTCTCGTCGGGGGTGAGTTCCGCGGTGGTGCGGCTGTCGCCGTCGACCTGGAGGACGGGGTCGTAGCCGAAGCCGCCGGTGCCGCGCGGGGCGAAGGTGAGCGTGCCGTTGAGGCGGCCCTCGACGACGCGTTCGGTGCCGTCCGGGAGGGCGAGTGCGGCGGCGCACGCGAAGTAGGCGGCGCGGTGCTCGACCGCGATGTCGGAGACCTGGGCGAGCAGCAGGTCGAGGTTGGCCTTGTCGTCGCCGTGCCGGCCGGCCCAGCGGGCCGAGAAGATGCCGGGCATGCCGTTGAGGGCCTCGACGCACAGGCCGGAGTCGTCGGCGACCGCGGGGAGTCCGGTGGCCTTGGCCAGGGCGTGCGCCTTGAGCAGGGCGTTGGCGGCGAAGGTGAGGCCGGTCTCCGGGACGTCGGGGATCTCGGGGTAGGCGTCCGCGCCGACGAGTTCGACGTCGAGTCCGGCGGTGCTGAGGATCTGCCGGAGTTCGGTGACCTTGTGGGCGTTGCGGGTGGCGAGTACGAGACGGCTCATGGACGGCAAGCCTACGCGCGCACCGGGCGGCTGCCGGTGCGCGCGGGTGCGGACATGCCGCGGGGGGGGGGCCCCCGGGGGGGGGGGGGGGCGGGGGCCGGCGGGCGGGGGTGCCGGGCCCGAGGGTCCCGGTGCCGCGGGTCCGCCCCCGCGTTGCTTCGGATGGTGCCGTGCGGCGCTGCGTCAGCTGGTGCAGGCCTTGGTGATGGTCTCGGCGCTGCTGCGCAGCAGGCCGATCGCGTCGACCGACGGGGTCTGCTTGTTGGCGATCTGGGTGCTGAGCTCGGTGATCTCGGTCGTCATCTTCGCGATGGCGTCCTTGACGTCCTGCGAGTCGATGTCGCCGGCCGCGTCGGTGAGGGTCTTGCTGATGTCCTCGAGCGACTGGGCGGCGGCGTCCGGGTCGTTCAGCACGTTCTGCAGGGCGGCGATGTCGTTGGTGAGCTCGATGCCGAGCTTGGTGCAGTCCAGGGCCTTCTGCGCCTCGGAGCACGCAGTCGCCGTGAACAGGGCGGCGGCGATGGCGACGGCGGCGACGCTCGTACGCACGACGCGGTGGGCACGGAACATGATGCTCCTAGGTCAAGGGGACGATATGGCTGGCTGTTGATCAGAAGGTAGCGGAGCGCAGTACGTCCCGTCCGGCGCGGTGTCCGTTTCAGATCCGGCCGGTTGCAGCCTCGTGACACAGGCGACCAAGGCGTTATGGAGCGGCCGCGCTATGCCCCGGATGTCACCTTTTTGCGGGTGATGGGGGCGGTTGGCCGACGGGGTTCCCCGGCGTTCAGGCGCGGGTCTCCTCGAGCGCGATCTGCTGCAGCAGCGTGAGTTCGGCGCAGCCGGCCGCGCCGAGGTCGATCAGGCGGTTGAGCAGGTCGCGGTCGAACGGCTCGCCTTCGGCGGTGCCTTGGACCTCGACGAAGCGGCCGTCGCCGGTGCAGACGATGTTCATGTCGGTCTCGGCGCGGACGTCTTCCTCGTACGGGAGGTCGAGCATCGGGATGCCGTCGATGATGCCGACGCTGACCGCGGCGACGGAGCCGGTGAGGGGTTCGGCCTTGGCCTTGAGGAGCTTGTTCTCGCGGGCCCAGGTGACGGCGTCGGCGAGGGCGACGTAGGCGCCGGTGATGGCGGCGGTGCGGGTGCCGCCGTCGGCCTGCAGGACGTCGCAGTCGAGTTGGATGGTGTTCTCGCCGAGGGCCTTGTAGTCGACGACGGCGCGCAGCGACCGGCCGATGAGGCGGGAGATCTCGTGGGTGCGGCCGCCGATGCGGCCCTTGACCGCTTCGCGGTCGCCGCGGGTGTGGGTGGCGCGCGGCAGCATCGAGTACTCGGCGGTGACCCAGCCGAGGCCGCTGCCCTTGCGCCAGCGCGGCACGCCTTCGGTGACGGATGCGGCGACCAGGACGCGGGTGCGGCCGAATTCGACGAGGACGGAGCCCTCGGCGTGGTCGAGCCATCCGCGGTGGAAGGCGATGGGGCGAAGCTGTTCGGGGGTGCGGCCGTCTGCTCGTGACATGGCGTCCACCCTATGTGCCGGGGTGCGGCGGCCTTCGTACGCGGCCGTGCCGCGGGGCGTGCGCGGCGTGCGCTCCGGCGCCGGGTGCTGATGCGGGTGCCGGAGCGCGCGGCGCTCAGAGCTCGTAGACGGCGCCGGAGCGGGCGAGTTCGGTGGGGCCGCGGAAGGCCTTGGCGGCGTCGGCGAGGTTGCGTTCGCCGTCGGTCCACGGCGGGATGTGGGTGAGGACGAGCCTGCCGGTGCCGGCGCGTTCGGCGTGCTCGCCGGCTTCGCGGCCGTTGAGGTGGACGTTCTCGTAGGTGTCGCGGCCGTCCACGAAGGAGGCTTCGCAGAGCAGCAGGTCGCTGTCCCGGGCGAGGTCGACGAGGGTGTCGCTGCCGGCGGTGTCGCCGGAGTAGACGAGGGTGCGGCCGCCGGCCTCGATGCGGTACGCGAAGGACTCGACGGGGTGGTTGACGTGCCCGGCGGTGAACCGGAACGGCCCGATCTCGAAGGTGCCGGGGGTCACGGTGCGGAAGGCGAAGGCTTCGGTGAGGCCGGGTTCGCCGGGTATGTCGTAGGCGCGGGCGAGCCGTTCGCCGGTGCCGTCGGGTCCGTACACCGGGAGCAGCGGCAGGCGGCCTTCGGGGTGGTAGTTGCGGTAGACGAAGTAGCCGCAGAGGTCGAGGCAGTGGTCGGCGTGCAGGTGGGAGAGGACGACGGCGTCGATCGCGCCGAGGTCGGTGTGGTGCTGCAGGGTGCCGAGGGCGCCGCTGCCCAGGTCGAGGAGGATGCGGACGCCGTCGGCTTCCACGAGGTAGCACGAGCAGGGCGAGTCCGGTCCGGGGTAGCTTCCCGAGCACCCGACGACGGTGAGCTTCATACGGTCGCCCCCAGGGCGTCGACGTGGGTGAGTTCCGGGCCCAGGAAGCGCCGGCCGATCTCCCGGAACTGGGCGGGGTTGCCGGTGGTCAGGAAGCGGTGCCGGGGCTCGGGAAGGTTGGTGTCGCGCATGAGCTTGTGCGCGGCCAGGACCTTGTAGACGTCCTTGGCCGTTTCCTCGCTGCTGGTGATGAGCGTGACGTTCTCGCCCATGACGTAGCTGATGACGCCGGTGAGCAGCGGGTAGTGGGTGCAGCCCAGGATGAGGGTGTCGACGTCGGCTTCGATGAGCGGGTCGAGGTATTCGTGGGCGGCCTTGAGGAGTTCGTCGCCGCCGGTGATGCCGGCTTCGACGAATTCGACGAAGCGGGGGCAGGCCTGGGCGGTGACGGTGATGTGCGGGGCCGCGGCGAACGCGTCCTCGTAGGCCATGGACTGCTTGGTGGCGGCGGTGCTGATGACGCCGACCCGGGCGTTGCGGGTGGCGGCGGCGGCCCGGCGGGTGGCCGGGTGGATGACTTCGATGACGGGGACGGCGTAGCGTTCCCGGGCGTCGCGCAGCATCGCGGCGCTGGCGCTGTTGCAGGCGATGACGAGGGCTTTGACGCCCTGGTCGACGAGCCGGTCCAGGCATTCGAGCGCGTACGCGCGGACCTGGGCGATGGGCCGCGGGCCGTAGGGCTGCCGGGCGGTGTCGCCGAGGTACAGGATCGGCTCGTGCGGCAGCTGGTCGAGGACCGCGCGCGCGACGGTCAGGCCGCCGAAGGAGCTGTCGAAGATGCCGATGGGTGCGTCGCCGAGATCTGCCACATACAGGAGGGTACGTTCCGGGCCCCCTGCTGACCGGAGGGCTCACCCTCGCTGTGTCGGGAATCACCGTCCGGGCGCATGGGTCGCGTGCGCCCGGCGCGCGAACGCCCGGGTCCCGTCCGCGGGGTGCGGGCGGGACCCGGGCGCTTGTGCGGAGTGCTCCGCGAGCGGGGCGGCGGGGTGTCGGACGGGGCGTCAGAGGAGCATCGCGCCGAGGACCACCATGCCGAGGCTGGCCACGAAGAGGATGCCCATGAGCGGGAGCATGAACTTCACGTACCGGTCGTAGCGGATCTTTCCGAGGGCGACCACGCCGCCCATGATGACCGCGGAGGTCGGGGTGACGAGGTTGACCCAGCCGCAGGCCGCGGTGTATGCGGTGACGACGAGCGAGCGGTCGACGCCGGCGAAGTCGGCGAGCGGGGCGAAGATCGGCATGCCCAGGGCGGCGAGGCCGGAGGTGGACGGCACCAGGATCGACAGCGGCACGTTGACCGCGTACATCATCACCGCGAAGACGCCGGACGAGGTTCCGGTGACCAGGCCTTCGAGGGAGTTGAGGATGGTGTCGGTGATCATGCCGTTCTGCATGATCACAGTGATGCCGCGGGCGAGCACGATGACCAGGGCGACGGAGATGAAGTCCGCGCAGCCGGCCATGATCGAGTCGACCAGCTCCTTTTCCTTCATCTTGCCGATCAGGCCGACGACGATGGAGCCGACCAGGAAGAGCGCGGCGAGCTCGGGGAAGTACCAGCCCCAGGTGGGGATCGGGACGCCGATCTCGGACCACGGGATCACCGAGTAGATCATCACGAGGAAGGTGGCGCCGAAGACCCACATGATGAGCTTGTGGCGGCGGCTCATCTCGGGGACCTCGTCGTTGGCCGCGGCGCGGATCGCCTCGTCCTCGGGGAGGAAGCCGCTGATGGAGCGCTTGGGGTCGGCCTTGACGCGCTTGGCGTAGCGGATGACGTACGCGATGCCGATCGCGGTGAGCACGACCCACATGATGAGCCGGAGCACGATGCCGTCGCCGACCGAGATGCCGGCCGCGTCGGAGGCGACGCCGGTGGCGAACGGGTTGACGGTGGAGGCCATGACGCCGATGCCGGAGCCGACGATGATGATCGCCGCGCCGACCATGCGGTCGTAGCCGAGCTTCAGGGTGAGCGCGATGAGCAGCGCGTAGAAGCCGATGGTCTCTTCGGCCATGCCGTACGTGGTGCCGCCCAGCGAGAAGATGACCATCAGGACGGCGATCATCAGCGAGCTGCGGTTGCGCAGCCGGTGGGCGACCCGGGCGATGCCGATGTCGAGGGCGCCGGTGCGCATGGTCACCGTGATGAAGGCGCCGATCGCCAGGATGAAGAGGAAGACCGAGGCGGCGCCGAAGAGCTCGCCGTTTCCGCCGGGCGTGATGTGGCCGCCGTCGGTGACCAGGCCGTAGAGGCCGTTGATCGGGGCGAGGAACAGGTCTTTGACGCGGTCCATGAAGGAGGCGTCGTTGGTGACCGCTTCATACGTGCCCGGAATCGACGAGCCGTTCTCGTCGAGCTGGTATTTGCCGGACGGGATGATGAAGGTCAGGATCCAGACGATGCCGGTCAGTGCCGCGAGCACAGTGAAGGCCGAAGGGAATTCGAACTTCCGCTTCTGCTTGCCGGTCCCTTTGCCGCCGCCGGCCTCCGGGGCACCCGGGGTACCGGCGGTTGCGGGATCTGCCTGCCACTCGGCGGTCTCCGGCGCCTGCACGCCTGCCGTCTTCGTGGAATCGACACCCATGAGAACGCCTCTCCAACGATTGCCACTTGCTGCCCCCGGTAATGACAACGTAAAGGACGCATCATCGGATAAAGAGAGTCTAAGGACCTATTCGGGCAAACGGTGACTATCGCCGTAATGGTCCTGTCGAAGGTCCCTGCGGGGCCGGGACGTTGGACCGGGCGGCAGCGGGACAGAGGTTTATCCGCGAAGAGGCATTCCGGGGTCGCAAAAGCACCCGAAATCCGAAAATACCCCCGGAAACGAAAAATCCGGCGGCCGCGCGACCGAGGTCGCGCAGCCGCCGGTACGCCCGGCAGGCCTGGTGGGAAGGCCCGGAGGAACGGAAGTCAGGCCCAGAGCTGGCCGTGCAGCCGCTCGATGGCCTCTTCCGTGCTGGCCGCGGTGTAGATGCCGGTGGACAGGTACTTCCACCCGCCGTCGGCGATGACGAAGGCGATGTCGGCGCGCTCGCCGGCCTTGACCGCCTTGCGCGCCACGCCGAGTGCGGCGTGCAGCGCGGCGCCGGTCGAGACGCCCGCGAAGATGCCCTCCTGCTCCAGGAGTTCGCGGGTGCGGCGGACCGCGTCGTGGGAGCCCACCGAGTAGCGGGTGGTGAGGACCTCGGCGTCGTACAGCTCGGGGATGAAGCCCTCGTCGAGGTTCCGCAGGCCGTACACGACGTCGTCGTAGCGCGGCTCGGCGGCCACGATCTGCACGCCGGGGACCTTCTCGCGCAGGTAGCGGCCGACGCCCATGAGGGTGCCGGTGGTGCCCAGGCCCGCCACGAAGTGCGTGATGGTGGGCAGGTCCTCCAGCAGCTCGGGGCCCGTGGTCGTGTAGTGCGCCTCGGGGTTCGCCGGGTTGCCGTACTGGTAGAGCATCACCCAGTCGGGGTGCTCGGCGGCGAGCTCCTTGGCGACCCGGACCGCGGTGTTCGAACCGCCCGCGGCGGGCGAGGAGATGATCTCGGCACCCCACATGCGCAGCAGTTCGCGGCGTTCCTCGGAGGTGTTCTCCGGCATCACGCAGACGATCTTGTAGCCCTTGAGCCGGGCCGCCATGGCCAGCGAGATGCCGGTGTTGCCGCTGGTCGGCTCCAGGATCGTGCAGCCGGGGGTGAGCAGGCCGTCGCGCTCGGCGGCCTCGATCATGTGCAGCGCCGGCCGGTCCTTGACGGAGCCGGTCGGGTTGCGGTCCTCCAGCTTGGCCCAGACGCGGACCTCGGGAGAGGGCGACAGACGCGGCAGGCCGACCAGCGGGGTGCGGCCTACCGCGTCGATCAGGGAGTCGTAGCGCATCACGCGCCGCCGGCCACGGCCGGGAGGATCGTCACGGTGTCGCCGTCGTCGAGCGACGAGGAGATGCCGTCGATGAACCGGATGTCCTCGTCGTTGAGGTAGACGTTGACGAAGCGGCGCAGCGAGCCGTCCTCCTCGACGAGGCGGTTGCGGATCCCGGCGTGGCGGGTCTCCAGGTCGGCGATGAGCTCGTCGATCGACGCGCCGTTGCCCTCGACGGCCTTCGCGCCGTCGGTGTAGTCGCGCAGGATGGTCGGGATGCGGACCTCGATGGCCATGGGGCGCTCCAAGAATGCGGGTACCGGGTTTGCAGACAAGGGGTCGCTCCGGCACGGCCGGATTGCGCGACAGGCTGGGGCAGGGCTTGCGCCGGACGGCCGCGCGGTGCTCCGCGGCGGCGGCCGGGCGGCTCAGCCCGAGGGCAGAGCGCGACAGAGCGCGCTGGCGAGCCGGCCCAGATCGACGTGCAGGCGCGCGACGAGCAGCGTGCCGGGGGCGGTGCCCGGGCCCGTGCTCGTCATGTCCATGCCTGCGTAACGCATATCGTCATGCTAGCCATTCCAGGGGCGCCGATCCGACCTCTGCTCGCATGGTGGAACACATCGTTCCGACCAGTGAGACGCGACCGGGAGGCGCCGGCGCGGTCAGTACGCGTCGACGACCGTGACCTCTTCCTCGGTGATCACGCCGTCCACGATCCGGAACGACCGGAACTCGTAGGGGCCGTCGTCGGTGCCCGTCTCGCGGGTCGACACCAGCACGTAGTGCGCATGCGGCTCGGACGCGTACGAGACGTCGGTGCGCGACGGGTACGCCTCGGTCGCGGTGTGCGAGTGGTAGATGACGACCGGCACCTCGTCGCGGTCGTCCATCTCGCGGTACAGGCGCAGCAGGTCGCCCGAGTCGAACTCGTAGAACGTGGGCGACCGGGCCGCGTTGAGCATCGGGATGAAGCGCTCCGGCCGGTCGCTGCCCTCGGGCCCGGCCACCACGCCGCAGGCCTCGTCGGGGTGGTCCGCGCGCGCGTGCGCGACGATCCGGTCGCGCAGTTCGGAGGTGATCGTCAGCATGCGTCGAGAGTACGCACGCGCGGTGCGGACCGTGCGCGCAGGTGCACCCGGGCGCGCCGGGTGCCCGCGGACCGGCGGGTCAGCGCATCAGCGATTCGACCAGGGTCTCCTGCAGCGCGCCCAGCCAGTGGTAGACGGCCAGCATGGCCAGCCGCGGGTCGTCCGGGTCGAGGCTCTCCGCGTAGGCGTCGATGTCCTCGGAGACGCCCAGGTTGGTGCCGAGCGCCAGGCGCAGGTCGTTGAGGGCGCCGAGCCAGGCCTGGGCGTGCTGCTCGTCGAGCACCATGTGGCCCTCGGTGCCGGCCGCGGCGATGTCGCCGCGCACCATGCGGGCGTTGTCGCACTTGCGCAGCCGCAGGTCGTTCTCGGTGTAGCGGCGGAACTCGGAGGACGCCTCGGGGTCGTCGCGGTACGCGTCGGGCAGCAGCCGGGCGAGCACCGGGTCGTCGGGGGCGTTCATCGGCTCGGGCTTGGCGTCGCCGCCGTCCAGGCCGCCCCAGTCCAGGCCGTCGAGGCCGAGTTCGCGGGCCAGCGGGTCGCCGGCCGGCTCGCCGGGGGCGGGCTTGGGCTCGACGAGCTCGATCACCTGGCGGCACAGGTCGGCCAGCAGCTGGCCGTGGAGTTCGTCGAGGACGATCTCGGGGCGACCCGAGCGCCCGCGTGCGAAGAGGCCGTTCACTGGCTGCCGATTCCCCATGCTCATGTCACTCGCCGTGTGTCACTGGTCGCGGGTCACTTGTCGTGCTGGACGGTGGCCCAGAGTCCGAAGCCGTGCATCGCGTTGACGTCCCGCTCCATCTCCTCGCGGGTCCCGGAGGAGACCACCGCGCGGCCCTTGTTGTGCACGTCCATCATCAGCTTCTCGGCCTTCTTCTTGGGGTAGCCGAAGTAGCTCTGGAAGACGTAGGTCACATAGGACATCAGGTTGATCGGGTCGTTCCAGACGATGCAGACCCAAGGGGTGTCGGGCAGGACCTCTTCGTCCGACTCCGGCTTCTCGAGTTCCACGGGCGCGACACTCATGGGTTCCATGCTCCCATCAGCGCCTGCGCGCAGCGAACCTGGGCGGCGCGAAACGCCCGGCGGAACACTCCCGCCGACTAATCGTCACTTTGACGAGTAGTCGTGCTATCCTCGCCGTATGAACGCGATGGGGACTACCGCGCTGCTGACCGACCACTACGAGCTGACCATGGTCGAGGCCGCGCTGCGCAGCGGCGCGGCGGACCGCCGCTCGGTGTTCGAGGTGTTCGCCCGGCGCCTCCCGGACGGCCGCCGCTACGGCGTGGTGGCCGGCACCGGGCGGCTCCTGGACGCGATCGAGGCGTTCCGCTTCGACGACGCGACGCTGGCCTTCCTGGCCGAGAACCGCGTGGTCGGGCCGCAGACCCTCGACTTCCTGGCCGACTACCGCTTCCGCGGCGACCTGTACGGCTACGCGGAGGGCGAGGTGTGGTTCCCGGGCTCGCCGATCATGGTGGTCGAGGGCACCTTCGCCGAGGCGGTGCTGCTGGAGACGCTGATCCTGTCGGTGCTCAACCACGACTGCGCGGTGGCCGCGGCGGCCTCCCGGATGACCTCCGCGGCGGCCGGCCGGCCGTGCATCGAGATGGGCTCCCGGCGCACCCACGAGGACGCCGCGGTGGCCGCCGCGCGCGCCGCGTACATCGCCGGGTTCGCCAGCACCTCCAACCTGCGCGCCGGGCAGGCGTACGGCATCCCGACCCAGGGCACCAGCGCGCACTCCTTCACGCTGCTGCACGACGACGAACGCGCCGCGTTCACCGCGCAGATCGCCGCGCTGGGCAAGGACACCACGCTGCTGGTGGACACCTACGACGTCGCCGAGGCGGTGCGCACCGCGGTCGAGCTGGCCGGGCCCGAACTGGGCGCGGTCCGGCTGGACTCCGGCGACCTGCTGCTGCTCGCGCACCGGGTGCGGCGGCAGTTGGACGACCTGGGCGCCGCGAAGACCCGCATCGTGGTGACCAGCGACCTGGACGAGTACGCCATCGCCGCCCTGCGCGCCGCCCCGGTGGACGCGTACGGCGTGGGCACCCAGCTGGTCACCGGCAGCGGCCACCCGACCGCGTCCATGGTCTACAAGCTGGTCGCCCGGGCCGGTTCCGATGCGGCCGACGCGCCGCTGGTGCCGGTCGCCAAGAAGTCCCCGGGCAAGCCGAGCCACGGCGGCCGCAAGACGGCGCTGCGCGCGTACGACGCGGACGGCGTGGCCGAGGCGGAGGTGCTGCGCACCGGCGCGACCGGCCCGGTGGGGCCGGAATTGCGGGAGCTGCTGGTGCCGTTGATCCGCAAGGGCGAGGTCGTGGGGCGCGAGCCGCTGGCCGCGGCGCGCGAGCGGCACGAGCGGGCGCGGGCGGAGCTTCCGCTGTCCGCGACGCAGCTGTCCCGCGGCGAAGCGGTGCTTCCCACCGTCTACGAGTGATGCGAGTGAGCAGTACGTACATCCCGATGTCCGATGGCGGTTCCGAGGAGGGCGGCATGACCCGGGCCTTGATCGTGGTCGACGTGCAGAACGACTTCTGCGAAGGCGGCAGCCTCGCGGTCGGCGGCGGTGCCGGCGTGGGCGCGGCGATCCGCGCGCATGTGGCGGGCAATGCCGCCGAGCAGCCGCCGGACCCGGTGCACGTGCCGGGCGGGGTGCCCGCGTACGCGCACATCGTGGCGACCCGGGACCGGCATGTGGACCCGGGCGCGCACTTCTCGGCGACCCCGGACTACGCGGCCAGTTGGCCGGTGCACTGCGTCGCGGACACCCCGGGGGCGGAGTTCCACCCGGCGTTCGCGCCCGCGGTGGCGGACGGGCAGGTCGAGGAGGTGTTCTCCAAGGGCGCGCACGCGGCCGCGTACAGCGGCTTCGAGGGGGCGGCCGAGGACGGCACCGGGCTCGCGGCGTGGCTGCGCGGGCACGGCGTGACGGACGTGGACGTGGTCGGCATCGCGACCGACCACTGCGTGCGCGCCACCGCGCTGGACGCGGCCCGCGAGGGCTTCGCGACGCGCGTGCTGCTCGGCCTGACCGCGGGCGTGGCGGCCGAGTCGACCGCGCGGGCGCTCGGCGAGCTGCGCACCGCGGGCGTCGAGCTGGTCGGCGAGCCGGTCGTCACGGGCTGAGCCGCCCGCACAGACCGCACGGACCGAGCAGACGGAGCAGACGGAGCAGACGGAGCAGACGGAGCGGACGGAGTCAGCTCGGCCCGACGGTGATGCGGACCGCATCGCCGGCGCGGGCCGGGCTCTCCACCGCCACGCGCACCCCGACGGCCGGCACCTTCACCCCGGCCAGCGGCGACTGCGACGACCAGTACGTGCCCGCCCGGTCGTCGAAGACGGCCTTGCCGGGGCGGGGCGCGAGGGTGGTGCGGCGGTCGGGTGAGCCGACCAGGATGGCGTCGGTCTTGTCGTCCGGCAGCCCGAAGGGCGCGTCGAAGACGGCCAGTCGGGCCCGGGCCGCGGTGTTGTCGGCGGACAGCGGTTCGGCGTGCGCGTCGATCGGCAGGACCAGTCCCTGCCCGGGATGGTCGGCCACGTCGTTGTCGCCGTACGCGGTGTCCCACAGCCACACCATCACGCCGGTGCCGTACGGGTAGTGCGAGGAGCCGGCCGAGGCGCCCTGGCCGTCGTACGGCCCGGTGCGCAGCACCTTGTCGGTGCCGGTGTACTGCCGGTTCTCCACGATGTACCAGCGGGCCTTCGTGCTGCCCTTGCGCGGCGGCAGCGGCACCAGGACGGCCTGCGGGTCGCCGGTCGACTGCAGCGGCGCGAGGAGGACCGACATGGTGGCCTTGGGATCGGCGATCATCCAGTCGAGCCAGCCGAGTTGCAGGCGGTCCCAGGCGGACAGCGAGCCGGGCGAGTTGCCGAGGCCGGGGGCGCCGTCGCCGAGGTAGCCGCCCAGGCCCATGAGGGACCAGAACGCGACCGGGGAGCCGCTCCCGGTGTCGCGCCGGTCGTACAGGTCGGGAAGGCCGAGGTCGTGGCCGAACTCGTGGGCGATCACGCCGAGTCCGCCGTTCTCGGCCTGCATGGTGTAGTCGCCGGCCCAGACGCCGCTGCGGCCGATGCGGGTGCCGCCGGCCTGATTGCCGGGCGGGCCGGTGCGGCCGGCCTGGTCGCCGTACGCGAACCAGCGGTGCGACCAGATGGCGTTGGCGCCCTGCGCGCCGCCGCCGGCCGCTTGGTCGGCACCGGCCTTCACGACTTCAAGGTGGTCGAGGTAGCCGTCCGGCTCGTCGAAGTCCCCGTCCCGGTCGTGGTCGTCGCGGTCCCACTTGTCGAACGGGGCCAGGGCGTCCTCGATCTGGCGGGCGCTCAGCCCGTCCGCAGCGCGGTCGGCGTACCACTCGTTCATGGCGTCGCGGACGAGTTCCCACACGTTGGTGCAGACCTTGGCGCCGCAGGCGTCGCTGCCGTAGCGGGCCTCGTTCCAGCGGACCCGCACCCAGTCGGTGACGTTGCCCTCGACTTCCATGCGGCCGGAGGACTGCGCGCGGTAGTGCGTGGCGAGCGAGGGGCCTTTGGACCCGTCGCCGAAGAACAGGTCGTGGAAGTAGGCGCGGTCGAAGCGCTCGGTCCACACCGTCTTGTCGTCGACGCTGCGGTCGGGCTCCGGGATGGTGCCGTGCCGCGGGCCGGGCACGGCTCCGTACTTGGGGGTGCCGTTGGCGTCCACGCCGGCGCTGCGGTCGATGCTGTCGCCGAATTCCACGAGGACCACGAAGACGCGGGCGTGCGCGGGCGGCCGGAGCTGCACTTTGGGGCCCGCCGGGAGCGTGACGACGTCGGGGGCGCTGTGCGGGCCGGCGCCGGCCCCCTGGGAGGCGGTGACGACCGAGGAGACGGCGGCCTCGCGCTGGGCGCGGCGGGCTTCGGAGAACGGCCCGGGCAGATCGTCCGTGTCCAGGGGGCGGGCCGGGCCGGCGGCGGCCGGTTCCGGGCCGTCCGCGGTGCCGGTGCTGCGGACTCCGCCGCCGCCGGACGTCGTTCCGGTGCCCACCAGCAGGCAGCCGATCACGCCTGCGACCGCGAGAGACGCCGCCGCGCGCGGGCGCAGCGCGGCGCCGAGCCGGCCCGCGGCGGCCCCGATCGCCCGTCTGGTTCTGGTCAAGTAGCCCATGGCGCCTCCGTGTTCGCACGCCGTCTCGAGTGGGAACGCCTACCGGCAGCGGGGTACGGTGGCCCGAGGACCCGGGCCACGAGGACCCGGCCGAAGGCGGGGAGGTGGGCCGGCCGTGAACCGACTCGACATCACCCATCTGTCGTCAGGAGCGCTGGTCGCGGTCACCGCGACCGCACTGTTCCTTGTCCTGACCGGGACGCGTTCCGCGGGCGGTGCGGCGGTGGCCGCACTGCTCGGGATCGTGCTCGGCACGGCGACCGCGCTGCACCGCACGCGCTCGCCGATGAGCCCGCGCGCCGTGCAGGCCCGGGCGGTCCGCCGCCGGAATGCCGGAGCGGGGCAGGGCCGTACGCCGTCGGACCGCCGGCGTCACGGCTCCTGACCTCTGCGTCCGGAACCGGCGACACGAGGAGCAGCGCAGGACCACTGCGGTGCCGGGCCGCGGAGACGCGGCCCGGCACCTGTCCGGCGCTGTGCGGCTGCATACCCGGCGCCCGGCTCAGACCCGGATGACCGTGGTCTTGGCGGCCTTGTCGTGCAGGCACTGCTGCCACGGCTGGTCCCAGGTGTGCCACAGCACGTTGATCAGCCAGAAGACGAGGCCGGGGCAGGACAGGATGAGCGGCAGGACGTAGACGGCCGCGCGGATCCAGGACGGCGAGCCCTGCACGCTGCCGCCGTCGGCGACCCGGACGACCCGGATCCCGGCCGCCTTCTTGCCGAGCGTCTGGCCGTTGTTGTTGAGCATCAGGCCCTCGTACAGGAAGTACAGGACCGCGGCGACCGCGCCGATGCCGATCTGCTTGCCCAGGCTGACGTCGTCGGTGTCGGTGCCGACGAACGCGAGCGAGATGACGAACGCGATCACGAACCAGATCAGCGTGTCGATGACGCGGGCCATGAAGCGGCGGCCGCTGCCGCCGAGCGTGGGCCCCGCGTTGTAGGGCGCGCCGTATTCGCCGGGCGGGGGCGGCATCTGGCCGTACGGCTGCCCGGGCGGCGGCACCGCGCCGCCGTAGGGGTCCTGGCCGTACGGCGGCTGGCCGCCCTGCGGAGGCTGGCCGTACGGGGGCTGCGGCTGCGCCGGGTCCGCATCGGACCCGGACGGCTCCTTGCGGAACGGGTCCGGGGGGCCGGGAGGTTCGCTCGTACTCATGCATATGAGTAAAAGCGACAGTTAGTACTTTTCTGCGCTTAATGCTCCATTAGAGGGCATGGCGCGCCGCGAACCCGTCGCTCGTTCGAGGGAAACCGCGCGTTCCGGAGCGGCCCGTCGCCGCCGCGGCTGATGCGCCGTCAGTCGCAACCCACGAAGGTCCGGGACGCCTTGTCGTGCCAGCCCTGCCGCCACGGCCGGTCGAAGGCCCCGCGGACCACCCCGACCAGGCCCACCAGCAGCATGCCCGGCACCCCGAACACCAGCCAGCGGGTCGCGGTCTGCCGGAACGTCGGGGTGTCGTGGCTGTCGATGTCGACCACCTTGAGCCCGAACAGCGTCTTGCCCAGCGAGCGCCCCCAGCGCCAGGTCGGCAGCGCCTCGTACAGGAACATCGCGACCAGCACCGACCCGGCGACCGCGCCGCCGGCCAGCGCGGTCTCGGCGTCCAGCAGCCAGACCGTCTCGGTGCGGCCCTCGTAGCGGATCCGGTTCACCTTCTCGCGCAGGTGGTCCAGGGCCGGCGGGACCATCACGATCGCCACCGCGACGCCGACCGCGAGCGGGATCAGCAGGTCCGCGATCCGGGCCAGCAGCCGGCGCGGCAGCGGCGCGGGCCGCAACTGGGCGATCGCGAACAGGTCGTTGCGCGGCGGCGGGATGAACGGCTCGACGGTCGTGCGCGTCGCGGCACCCCAGGCGGGCGCGCCGGACTCCGCGGCCGCCCGGCCGGCGGCCGGGAACGGGTCGGCGGCCGTGGCGGTGCCCGCCGAGGACGCGTGCGGCTGCGCGTTCGGCGCGCCGGCGGCGGCCGGGCCGGGGTCCGGCGGGAGCCGGTCCAGCGGCACCGACTGCGCGGCTATGACCTCGCCCTGGATCACGCGGCCCTGGGACTGGCGGCCCGAGTCGTGCGCCTGGTCGGCGTCGGCGTACGCGGCAGCGTCCTCCGCACCGGCGGCGCCTTGCCCGGGCCCGTCGAACTCCCCGGCCGGGCGGCTGGAATCGGGCACCCAGGCGGAACCGTCCCAGTAGCGGACGTAACCGGGGTACTCCGGATCCGGGTACCAGCCGGCGGCTGGAATCGAGGAGTTCGAGGACATGGCCCAGATCTTGCCGTACCGCCGCCCGCGGCGGGCACGCTCCCCCATGCGCACCCGTTCTTTTTCCGCCGGACCCGCCCCGGACCCGCCGCGGACCCGCCGCGGACCCGCCCACGGCCGCGGCGCCGGCCGCAGGTCAGGGCGCGACGACCTTGCCGGGGTTGAGGATCCCGAGCGGGTCGAAGGCCGCCTTGACGGCCTGGTGGGCGCGCACGCCGACCGGGCCGAGTTCGCGGGCCAGCCAGTCGCGCTTGAGCGAACCGACGCCGTGCTCCCCCGTGATGGTGCCGCCGAGTTCGAGGCCCAGCTCCATGATCGCGTCGAAGGCCGCCCGGGCCCGCTCGGTGGCGGCCGCGTCCGCGGCGTCGAAGATGACGATGGGGTGGGTGTTGCCGTCCCCGGCGTGCGCGCACATGCCGATCACCGTGTCGTGCGCGGCGGCGATCCCGGCCACGCCGTCCAGCATCGCGGCAAGCCGCGAGCGCGGCACCGCGACGTCGTCGATCATGCTGGAGCCGAGCCGCTCCAGCGCGGGCAGCGCCAGCCGCCGCGCGGTCAGGAACATCGCGGACTCCTCCGCGTCGTCCGCGGCCAGCACCTCGAACGCTCCGGCCGCGGTGCACAGTTCGCCGATCGCGGCGAGCTCCGCGCGCGGGTCCGGGGTGTCCAGCGCGATCAGCAGCAGGGCCTCGGTGTGCTCCGGCAGGCCCATGTTGGCCAGCGCGTTGACGGCCCGCACGGTGGTGCCGTCCATCAGCTCCATGAGCGAGGGCGTGTGCCCGGCGGCGGTGATGTCCGCGACGGCGCGCCCGACTTCGGCGGTGCTGCCGAACTGCGCGGCCAGCACCAGCGCCGGGGGCGGCGTGGGACGCAGCGCCAGGACCGCCCGGACGACCACGCCGAGCGTGCCCTCGGCGCCCACGAACAGCCGCGTGAGGTCGTACCCGGCCACGCCCTTGGCGGTGCGGCGGCCGGTGCGCAGCAGTTCGCCGTCGGCCAGCACGACGTCCAGGCCCAGCACGTACTCGGCGGTGACGCCGTACTTGACGCAGCACAGCCCGCCCGCGCCGGTGCCGATGTTGCCGCCGATCGTGCAGGTCTCCCAGCTCGACGGGTCCGGCGGGTAGGTGAGCCCGAACGCGGCGGCGGCCTTGGACAGATCGGCGTTGACCACGCCCGGTTCGACGACCGCGACGCGGTCCACCGGGTCGATCTCCACGATGCGGTCCATGCGCACCAGGGACAGCACGATGCAGCCGTCGACCGCGTTCGCCCCGCCGGACAGCCCGGTGCGGGCGCCTTGCGGCACGACGGGCACCCGGAGCCGCGAGGCGACCCGCATCACGTGCTGCACCTGCTCGACGGACTCCGCGAGGACCACCGCGGCCGGCCGTCCGGCGGCGCACAGACTGGCCTGGTCGTGGGCGTACGAGGCGGCCACGTCGGGGTCGGCCACCAGCGCCCGGTCGGGCAGCCCGGCCCGCAGCTCGGCGATCAGATCGGCACCCGGTTCGCGGTGCCCGGCATCGTCCCTATCGTCCATACCCGCAGGCTAGCGCCGCACCCCGGACACCCCCAGAGCACCCGCACCACGCCGTCCTCCGGGCCCGCGAAGACCCCGGGGCCACGTCGTCGGGGCCCCGGGGTCTTCGTTCGTGCGTGGTGCACCCGGGTCGGCGATGGCGGTCGCCTGCCGGGCGATTCCGCGGTGCCACCGGCCCGCCGCCCGGGCCGGCGTCACATCCGCGGGGTCAGAGGTTGCCGCGCTTGGCCTGCTCGCGCTCGATGGCCTCGAACAGCGCCTTGAAGTTGCCCAGGCCGAAGCCCTGCGAGCCGTGCCGCTCGATGATCTCGAAGAACACCGTCGGGCGGTCCTGGACCGGCTTGGTGAAGATCTGCAGCAGGTAGCCGTCCTCGTCGCGGTCCGCGAGGATCTTGAGCTCGCGCAGCGTGTCGACCGGCACGTGCGTCTCGCCGACCCACTCGCCGAGCGTGTCGTAGTAGGTGTCCGGCGTGGCCAGGAACTCCACGCCCGCCTCGCGCATCGCGCGCACGGTGGCCACGATGTCGTCGGTGGCCAGCGCGATGTGCTGGACGCCGGGGCCGCCGTAGAACTCGAGGTACTCGTCGATCTGCGACTTCTTCTTCGCGATCGCCGGCTCGTTGATCGGGAACTTCACCTTGCGGGTGCCGTCCGCGACGACCTTGGACATCAGCGCCGAGTAGTCGGTGGCGATGTCGTCGCCGACGAACTCGCGCATGTTCGTGAAGCCCATGACGCGGTGGTAGAACTCCACCCACTCGTTCATCTTGCCGAGCTCGACGTTGCCCACGCAGTGGTCGATCGAGGTGATCATCGGCTTCTCGCGCACCGGGGCGAGCGGGCCGCGGGCGGCGTAGCCGGGCAGGTACGGGCCCGCGTAGTCGTGCCGGTCGACCAGCGAGTGGCGGGTGACGCCGTAGGTGGCGATCGCCGAGCGGACCACGGTGCCGTTGTCGTCGCGCAGTTCGTTCGGCTCCTCGACGCCGGCCGCGCCGTGGCCGGTGGCGAAGGCGTACGCGGCGCGCGCGTCCGGGACCGCGATGGACAGGTCGACGACGCCGTCGCCGTGCTCGGCCACGTGCCGGGCCAGGTCGGTGTCCGGGTGCATCGGGGCGGTGACCACGAAGCGGGCCTCGCCGGACTCCAGCACGTAGGAGGCGCTGTCGCGGTTGCCGGTCTCCGGGCCGGAGTAGGCCACGCAGGTGAAGCCGAACGCGGTGGAGTACCAGTGCGCGGCCTGGCGGGCGTTGCCGACCGCGAAGACGACCGCGTCCATCCCGAGCACCGGGAAGGGGTCCTGCGCCGTGTCGCCGGCGTCGGTGCGGTGCAGCATCTCGGTCATGAGGGCTCCCGGGTCGGTCGTGGCGATCGGCGTGCGATCCCCGTGCATCGGCGTGCCGCCGAGTACGTCCGTACGTCGGCTCCTGTTCGAAGCCTCACCCCGCCTGGCAAGTTGCGCAACAGGTGCCATTTCGACTGGTCAATCTGTACAGTCGAGCCCGCGACCGTCCGGTTGATCTGTGCAGCCTGCCCAGCCGCCGGGAAACGCCCGCGACGCAAAGACCGGAGGAGCCCGTGGCCATCGACCGGCTCGACGCCGCCCTGATCCGCCTCCTCGACGAGGAGCCGCGGCTCGGCGTCCTGGAGTGCTCGCGCCGCCTGGGCGTGGCCCGCGGGACGGTCCAGGCGCGCCTGGACCGGCTGCACGCGCGCGGCGTGGTCCGCGGGTTCGGGCCGCATCTCGACCCGGCAGCACTGGGGTTCGCGGTGACCGCGTTCGCGACGCTGGAGATCCGGCAGGGCCGCGGCCCGGACGTGCGGGCGCACCTGGCGTCCATCCCCGAGGTGCTGGAGCTGCACACCATCACCGGGCGCGGCGACATGCTGTGCCGCCTGGTGGCCCGGTCGAACGCGGACCTGCAGCGGGTGATCGACCATGTGGTCGAGTTCGAGGGGATCCTGCGCGCGTCGACCGCGATCGCGCTGGAGAATCCGGTGCCGTACCGGGTGCTGCCGCTGGTGGCCGCCGCGGTCGAGGAGCCGGAGAAGCCTTAGGGGGTGCCGGGCCGCGCCGGCCTCGGCGGGGCGGGCTTCGGCGGGACGGGCTTCGGCGGGACGGGCTTCGGCGGGACGGAGCTCAGCGGACGCGCCTCAGCAGGCGGGGACCTTGCCGCCCTGCTGGATCGCCATCAGCGCGTCGACCGCCTCGGGAAGCGTCTTGACCGGGACCAGCCGCAGCCCGTCCGGCGCCGCGTCCTCGGCCGCATCGCATTCCTCGGCGGGCAGCAGGAAGACCACCGCGCCGTCCCGCTTGGCGGCCTTGGTCTTCATCGCGACGCCGCCGATGCGGCCGACCTTGCCGTCCGCGGTGATGGTGCCGGTGCCGGCGACGGTCTTGCCGCCGGTGAGGTTCTGAGTGCCGAGCTGGTCCACGATCCCCAGCGAGAACATCAGCCCGGCACTCGGGCCGCCCACGTCGGGCAGGTTGAGCGTGACCTTGACCTGGTTCGGGTCGAGGCCCAGGTAGTTCAGGGCCGCGACCGCCGCGTGGTCCTGGGACTCCACCATGTCCTTGGTGTTGTCCGCGATGATCTCCTTCTTCGACTTGCCCTCGGGGTAGACCGACGACTTCGGCACCACGGCCTCGTCGGAGTCGAACCACGCGTCGAGCAGGTCCGGCAGCTTGAGCTTCACGTCCGGGTCGGTGGCCCGGATCGTGGTGAGCAGCAGCTTGCCGTCGGTGGGCTGCGGGGTGGCCCCCTCGATCCGGATCACCGGGACACCGTCCTCGCTGCCCAGCGTGTCGGCCGTCTCGCCGGGCACGATGAGCGTGTACGGCAGCGGCACGGTGAACGAGAACACACCGAAGACCACCACGAGCAGCAGCGAGAGGAGGAGGTTGCGCTTGGTACGGGCCACCCCGGAATTAAATCAGCGCACCCGCACGCTCGCGGCCGGCTCGTCGCGCTGCGCGGGGACGACCGGTCCCCCGCCCAGCGTCTCGGCCAGTTCCAGCGCCGCTTCGGCGACCCGCGGTCCGAAGCGCTCGCTGTCCAGTTCGCTGAACGACAGGACGCCCACGCTGGCCTCGACCCCGGCCAGGGCCGGCACCGCGGCGGCGATGCCGGGGGCCGAGCGGTGTCCGTCGCCGGGCACGTGCACGTACGGGACCGCGGGGTCCAGGCCGGCGCGTACGCGGCGGGCGGTGAGGATCGCCAGTCCGGCGGCGCCCTGTTCGAGGGCGTGCCGGGATCCGACCCGGTAGGCGACGTGATAGTCGGTCCAGGTGGGTTCGGCGACCGCGACGGCCAGCGCGTCCAGGCCGTCGACGATGGTCAGGTGGGCGGTGGCACCGGTCTCCTCGGCGAGGCGGCGCAGGCACGGCACCGCGGCGTCGCGCACGAGCGGGTGCGCGCGGCGGGCGAGTTGCAGCGCGCCGAGGCCGAGCCGGGTGCGGCCCCCTGCGTCGCGGCGTATCAGGCCGTGCTGTTCGAGCGTCGCGAGGATCCGGTACACGACGGTGCGGTTGACCCCGAGCGCCGCCGAAATCTCGGGAACGGTCAGCCCTTCGGGGGCGTCGGCCAATTGTTCGAGGACCTTGAGTCCCCGGTCCAGGGTCTGTGATGTCTCCGCGGCCACGAGAAGCCTCCCTTGCACGCGTGCTCTAGCATTCCCGGGATTGCCAAATGCCCGGGTCCTCCACAAGGCGCGACTCCGGGCGCGGCCTGGTGGCGGACGCCGGGGTCACGATGCTGCTGCGCGGCGCCAGGTCGTGGTTGCGCGGACAACTCGTCTGCCGTCCGTGGACAGGTTGGACGGGGGTGCCGGCCGCCCAGGGCTCTTGTCTCTGGTACGGCTGTCGTCAATCACGGTAATCAGGGGTCAGCCTGCTGGTAAGCGAGTTTCCGGAATGTGGACGGATTCTCAGCGAGATCTCATCGCCAAAAGCTGGCAAAGTCGGGCAAAAGACACGGTTCGTTCGCGAGTGACACGTGCGACATCCGAAGTTGATCTCATCATGCGGACCATGGAGCGTCCGAATCTCGTGCGTACCGTCCGGTAGGCGGAGCCTCTGCACCGATTCAACGCGCGAAGATGCGCTCAGCGTGCCGGATTTCCAAGATCGAAAGCAAATTCCGGCGCCGTTCGCAGCCTCGGCGAAACGATCTTTCGGAAATTTGCGCAAAGTCGCGAAGGAACCCTGCGGAACGGCCTCGCGACGCGGCCGCACCGCGCTCCGGCGGGCCCGATCCACCGCCCTGCCGCCACGACATGACACGCGACATGACACATGTCATCACGTCTGGGCGGCCTGCGCTGCGAAACCCGCGACCCGGATCCGGCGCGACGACTGCGGCCGGGCGGACAGCGGAGCATCCCGCGGGACGTCACGTCCCGCGGGGCATCCGAACGGGCGCGTTCAGCGTGACGAGGTCGCCCACTGCTGGATCTTGCTGATCCGGTCCTGCAGCTGCCCCGCCGAGGCCTGCGCGGTCGGCGGTCCCCCGCACACCCGGCGCAGCTCGTTGTGGATCACCCCGTGCGGCTGCCCGCTGCGGTGGTGCCACGCGGCGACCAGCGTGTTCAGCTCCTTGCGCAGACCCGACAATTGACGGTGCGTCACGACCGGGCGCTGGGTGGCCGGCTTCTCCGAGAGGTCGGCCTCTTCGTCGGGCTTCTTGCGGCTGCGCGCCAGCTGCCGGGCCTGCCGGTTCTGCAGGAGCATCTGCACCTGGTCCGGCTCCAGGAGCCCCGGGATCCCGAGGTACTCCTCTTCCTCTTCGCTGCCGGTGTGCGCCTGGAGGCCGAATTCGGCGCCGTCGTACAGCACCCGGTCGAACCGGGCCTCGCTCTCCAGCGCCTCGAAGGAGAACTGCTCCTGCTCGCCGGGGGTGTCCTTCTCCTGGTTGGCCTGCGCAAGGAGGGCGTCCTCGCTGTCGTACAGGCCCTCGCCCTTCTTCTGCTTGTCGAGCACGTGGTCGCGCTCGACCTCCATCTCGTTCGCGTGCTGCAGCAGCGTCGGGACGGACGGCAGGAACACCGAGGCGACCTCGCCGCGGCGCCGCACGCGCACGAAGCGGCCGACCGCCTGCGCGAAGAACAGCGGGGTGGAGATGGTGGTGGCGAAGACGCCGACCGCCAGGCGCGGCACGTCGACGCCCTCGGAGACCATGCGGACCGCGACCATCCAGCGCGAGTCGCCCGCGCTGAACTCCTCGATCTTCTTGGACGCCCCCACGTCGTCGGAGAGCACGATGGTGGCGCCAGTCCCGGTGATCTCGCGGATCATCTTGGCGTACGCCCGGGCCGACTCGTGGTCGGTGGCGATGACCAGGGCACCCGCGTCCGGCACCGACTTGCGCACCTCGGTGAGGCGCTTGTCGGCGGCCTTGAGGACCTGCGGCATCCACGACCCGTGCGGGTCCAGTGCGGTACGCCAGGCCTGGTTGATGGCGTCCTTGGTCATCGGCTCGCCGAGGCTGGCCGCGACCTCGTCGCCGGACTTGGTGCGCCAGCGCATGTCGCCCGAGTACGACATGAAGATCACCGGGCGGACGACGTGGTCGGCGAGGGCGTGCGCGTAGCCGTACGTGTAGTCGGCCGCGCTGCGCCGGATGCCGTCCGAGCCCTCGACGTACGAGACGAACGGGATCGGGTTGGTGTCGGAGCGGAACGGCGTGCCGGTGAGCGCGAGGCGGCGGGTGGCCGGCTCGAAGGCCTCGAAGACCGCGTCGCCCCACGACTTGGAGTCGCCGGCGTGGTGGATCTCGTCGAGGATCACCAGCGTCTTGCGGTTCTCCACCCGGCGCCGGTGCAGCATGGGGTGGACGCCCACCCCTGCGTACGTGACGGCCACGCCGTGGTACTCGCGGTTGGCCGGCCCTCCGGAGCCCGAGTAGTTCGGGTCGATCCTGATCCCTATGCGCGCGGCCGCCTCGGCCCATTGCTTCTTGAGGTGCTCGGTCGGCGCGACGATGGTGATCTGCTGGACTATGTGGCGCTGCAGCAGCTCGGACGCGATCCGCAGCGCGAACGTCGTCTTGCCCGCGCCCGGGGTGGCGACCGCGAGGAAGTCGCGCGGCTGACGCAAGAGGTACTCGTCCAAGGCGCCCTGCTGCCAGGCGCGCAGTTTGCCGGCGGTGCCCCAAGGGGCCCGGGCGGGGAAGGCCGGGGACAGATGAGACGCGGCTGAAGTACTCACTGCGGGACAGGCGCTCCGGGTCAAACGGGGGCAGGACAGGAAAGTCTCACGGGGGCGGGACGGGAACGGCCCAGGCTACCCGAGGGGATGAGGCGCCCAGGGCAACGACGCGGTTACCCGCGCGGCCTGGCGGCGTCCCGGTGTCGTCCGTCCGAGGGCCGTTGCTCCGCGCGCGTCGTCGCGGCCGGGGCGTTCGGGTGAGATTGCGCACCCCGGCGACTCGGACAACCCCCAGGGGGTAGCGCGCGCCCTATGCGCCGCCCTTGGTCCAGTACGCGCCGCCGGGTCGGCGGCGTCCCGGCCGCCCTGCTCGCGACGGCCGCGGCAGCGGTCGTCCTCGTCCTCGCCGCAGCCCCCGCGGTGATGGCCGCCGCGGCCGGCGGCGCGGAGAATCCCGGCGGCCGCGGGCCCGTCCGGCAGAACTGCGCCGGCATCGTCCCCGGCACCGCGCCGTGGACCGATGGAGCGCACCGTGCCTGCGAGAGCGCGGTGTTCACGCTCCGGGCCGCCTCGGGCGAGGTCGCCGCACGCCTGCAAAGCGCCGTCGGCGCCTGGCCCTCGACGCACCCCCTGGCTCCGCCGCCGCAGCGCGCGGCCCCGGAGGCTTCCCCGGCGCCGCACGTGAACGAGGCCGCTCCGCCGAGCCCGCCGACGCCCCTGCCCACCCCTGCCGCGCTCCCGCCCCTCCCATCCCCGTCCCCGCCTCCGGCGACCCCCGAGGCGACCCCCACGCCGAGCCTCCCGCCGACCCCGACCCCGACCGCGGCCCCGGCGGCCGCCGCCATCGCGTCGGCCCCGGTCGGCAGCAGGGCTGCATCAGCTCAGCCGGACACCGCTCCCGCACCGCCCGTACCCCTGCCGTCGGCCTCGTTCCCCTCCGCAACCAGATCGCCATCACCGTCCCCGACACCGTGGACGCCGCCCGCCGAGGACGCGGCACCGCCGCGCACCCCGGCAACCGCCGCCGGCACCCCCGCCCCCTCCGGCCCCCCTCACCGCCAGTCCCGGGACATCGCCGTCACCGGGGCTGCCGGGACCGCGTTCCTCGCGGCCACCGGCGCGCTGCTCGTCGCCTTCGGCGCGATCGCCCTGTACGCCGCGCATGCCGCGGGCCGGCGGCGGCTGGACCCCTAGGCCGTTTCTGCGGAGCCCCTGTGCCGGTTGGCTTTGCTCGGGCTGGTGGTCTCCTCGCCGTGCACTCGTTCCGGGGCGGTCGGACCGGCCCGGCGGTGGTCCGACGGCTATCGCGGCTCCGCGGCGACCGGGCCCTCGACTGCTGCGGGTTCGCCGTCCATCGCGGCGGCGACCGCGGCGCCGTGCCGGTCGGCCCAATGGCCCAGGGCGAAGATCGGTTCGAGCAAGTCCCTTCCTGCCGCCGTCAGTCCGTACTCGACGCGGGGCGGGGCCTCGGCGTAGCGGCGGCGTTCGACGAGCGTCATGTGCTCCATGCGGCGCAAGGTCTGGGTGAGCATCTTCTGGCTGATGCCGCCGATGGCCTTGCGCAGGTCGCCGGGCCGCATCGGGCCGTCGCGGAGCATGTAGACCACGACGGGCAGCCAGGTGTTGGCGAAGAGCTCGGTGGCGAAGCGGGCGGGGCAGTCGGCCTCGAAGGCGCCGTAGTCGGCGTATTCGGCCGGCTCGGCGTCCGCGGCCGGCCGGGTGC
Source organism: Yinghuangia soli (assembly GCF_021502675.1). Taxonomy (GTDB): domain Bacteria; phylum Actinomycetota; class Actinomycetes; order Streptomycetales; family Streptomycetaceae; genus Yinghuangia; species Yinghuangia soli. Next base: position 42,146 of record NZ_JAKFHA010000032.1, on the reverse strand, counting down.
TCTCGTCGTCCATGGCTCCACTCTCCCGGTTCCGTTGCGCACCTCGGGGTGCCTTTCGACTCGCCTACGTTCCGGTACGAGGCCGCAGGCGCGGCGACGGTTCGACCTTCGGAGACTTTCATGCGTATCGGAATCCTCGGCACCGGCCAGATGGCCGTGGCTCTGGGCGGGGCCTGGGCCAAGGCCGGCCACGACGTCCTGATCGGCGGGCGTTCCCCGGAGAACGCCGCCAAGGCCGCGGCGGACGCAGGTGCGCGGCACGGAACCCTGCGGGAGGCCGCGGAGTTCGGCGAGGCGGTTCTGCTGGCGGTGCCGACGTCGGCGGTCGCGGACGTGCTCGGCGCGGCCGGGGACGGCGTGCTTTCCGGCCGCCCACTGATCGACTGCACCAACGCGTTCCAGCCCGACACCGCCGCGGCAGGCGGGGCAGGCGGCTTCGTGCTGTCCGTCGACGCGGCCGCCGAGCAGATCGCGGCGCTGGCCCCGGGTGCGCACGTGGTGAAGGCGTTCAACCTGTGCGCGGCCGAGGTGTGGGCATCGCATGTCCGCACCTACGAGGGGCGGAAGTTGGCGGTGCCGCTGTGCGGCGACGACGCGGCCGCGGTGGCGGCGGTCGCCAGGCTGGCCGCGGACATCGGCCTGGCGGCGATCCCCGCGGGCGGCCTGCGCCGGGCGAAGTACCTGGAGGCCGCCTCGGTGTTCGCGGTCGGCCTGTGGTTCGCCGGGCACGACGCGCGGGCGATGTTCCCGCCACTCGAGGCGGCGTTCGCCGAGGTCGACTGAGCACGGACCCCGACCTGCGGGAACGGTTCCCACCAGGGACTGGCCCCGTCTCGATAATCAACCAAGCGCTTGACAGTACTGGCTGGTAATGAGCGGCGCCGCTCCAGCCAACTGACTCCTTGGAATCGATCTTGCTATGGTCCGTCGGACTCGACGCGACGGGGGCAGGATGCGTGAGAGCGACTTCGGCATGCCACCGGACGGCACGGCCGGAAACGAAGTCTCCGGCGGCGGCCACGAGCACGGCGCCGCCGCGGAGTTGACCGCCCAGGTGGCCCTGCTGGCGGCCGGCGACGGCGATGCGGCCGCCCTGGTGGCGGCACTGCGCCGGACCCGCCTGTACTGCGTGCGGCTGGACCGCGTCGGCTTCGCCGCGATGGGCCCGCCCGGTGCGCAGATGGTGCCGGTGTTCACGTCCGAGGAGCAGTTGGCGGTTTTCCTGGGCGAGGGTGCGCACGACTGGTTCTCGCTCTGCGGCGACGACTTGCTGGACCTGCTGCCGCCGGGGACCGACCTCGCCCTCGACCTCGGCGGCCCGCAGCCCGTCCGGCTGCACGAACGCATGTGGAAGGTGCCTGCGGGCGCATCAGCCGAGACTCCGGCAGGCTCCGATGACTGATTTCGAGGTCACCTCGCAGTACCTGCGCGACAGCGCCCGGGAACTGACCGATGCGCTGCTCCTGGCCCGTAAATTCGTGCCGGCCATCGACGGCATGAAGGCCTCGGTCGACGACGTGGGGAGCCTGTCGGTCCGCGCCCAGGTCCACGAACTCCTGGAGGTCTCCCGCAAGGCGATGGTCGGCCTGGTGCAACTCGGCGAGAACGTCGGCATCTCGCTCCTGTTCGCCGCGCAGCAGTACGACGACGCCGAGGCCGAGGCGACCCGCCTGATCACGCAGCCGCTGGGCGCGCTGACGTCGACGCTCCCGCCCGGTGCCGCGCTGCCCGGTGCCGGGGACACGCAGCCGCCGGGGGTGGGCCCGTAATGCCGGCCCCGATTCCGCTGCCCGAGGGGCAGGAGCAGCAGGCCGGCACCGAGGCCGTGAAAGGCAATTGGCAGGGCCTGGTCGACACCGCGAACACGCTGCGCGGGTTCGCGAACGAGGCCTCCCAGGGCCGCGACAAACTGGCCAAACTCGACGACCCCAAGCTGTGGCAGGGCGGTGCCTCGGCGGGGTTCCGCAAAGACCTCGGCATCGTGGTCGACATCCTGGAGCTCTACAGCAGCGTCTACCCGCGAGCCGCCGACGAGATCAAGACCTACGCCGACGCGCTGTGGGCCGCGCAGGACAAGACGGCCAAGGACCACATCCCCAAGGCCCAGGAGGCCACGACCAAGTCGCGCACCTGGCGCGACCAGAAGTCGGCGTACGACACCGCCAAGACGAACAACCAGTCCGCGGTCACGGCCGGCGTGGACGAAAGCACCCTGCCCCCACTGCCGAACGACCCCGGCGAGGACCCCGGGGCGCGGCAGCGCCGCGAGGCCGAAACCGAACTCGGCGCGACCCGCGAGACGTTGAACGACGCCGCGGCCACCTGCGCGCTGAAGATGACGCGGCTCATGAACGAGCTCAACAACGCGCCCGACCTGTACAAGTGGATCCAGCGGGAGACCGTCGAGTTCATCAAGGGCATCGGAGCCGGCACGCTCGACCTGGCCAATTTCGCGTGGACCATCGACCCGGCCCGCGTCTACGTCGACGGCCCGGGCGCCTACTTCACCGACCTCGCCAAGATCGCGGCCGGCATGACGAAGCCGGTCTGGGACCCGCTGGGCTTCGCCGCCGACACCCGGGCGCAGGTCATCCAGTCGTGGGAGGACTTCAAGAAGGCGCCGGGGCGCACCGCGGGGACCACCGTCCCCGACCTGGCCCTGGCGTTCATCACCAAGGGCGGCTTCAAGGCGCGCACGCCCAAGGAGCGCGCCGACTTCGACGCCAAGCACAACCACGACACGTCGTGCCGCGACCCGCGCTCCTGCGGCCTGGTCGGCGAGCCGGTCGACATCGCGACCGGCGAGATGGTCCTGGACCACGTCGACGTCGACCTTCCGGGGACTCTCCCGCTGGTCCTCGAACGGCGGCACCGCACGCACTTCGACCGAGGCCGCTGGTTCGGCCGGCGCTGGTGCTCCACATTCGACCAGCACCTCGCGCTGACCCCCGAAGGCGTCCGGCTGATCCTCGCCGACGGCGTCGAACTGGCCTACCCCGTCCCCGAACCGGGCGGCACCGTGCAGCCGGTCGGCGGCGCCCGGTGGCCGCTGCACTGGGACGGCCGCCCGGGCGGCGTGTTCACCCTCACCGATCCGCAGAGCGGCCGGGCCTGGACTTTTGCCCCCCACCCGGCGCTGCGCGACCCGGTCCTGCCGGTCACGTCGCTCGCCGACCGCAACGGAAACCGGGTGGAGTACCTGTACGACGCCGAGGGCACACCCTGCGAGGTACGGCACTCCGGCGGCTACCGGATCGCGGTCGACACCGCAGACGGCCGCATCACCGGCTATCGGCTCCTCGGTGCCGACCCGGCCACCCACCTCCGGTCCGACGACCCGGCGCACAGCATCCGCCTGCGGCGGTTCGGCTACGCGGCGCCGGACGGCCGGGAGGGCACCGGAGACCTGACCGAGAGCATCGACTCGACCGGCCTGCCGATGGTGTTCGGCTACGACGGGCAGCACCGGCTCACCTCGTGGACCGACCGCCTGGGCGACTGGTACCAGTACACCTACGACGACGCCGGGCGCTGTGTGCACGGCACCGGCAGCGAGGGCTTCCTCGACAACACCTTCGCCTACGACGACACTGCGCGCGTCACGCGCATGACCGACGCGAACGGCGCGGTGTGGGAATACGCCTGGGACGAGTGGGGCCGCATGGTCCGCCGCACCGACCCGCTCGGCAACACCGCGCGGCAGGAATGGGACCCGTACAACCGGCTCGCCGCGACGATCGACCCGCACGGCGCCGCGACCCGCTTCTCGTACGACGAAGCGGGCAACCGCACGGGCATCGTGTATGCCGACGGCTCGTACACGATCATCGACTACGACACGGTGCTCAACGTGCCGCTGCGCATCATCAACCCGGACACCACCGTGCAGCGGTTCACCTACGACGAGCGCGGCAACATGCTCACCGAAACCGACGAACTCGGCGCCGAATCGGCGTACGCGTACGACAACCGGGGCGGACTCGTCTCGGCCCGCGACCCGCTCGGCGGCATCGCCAAGTTCGCCCGCGACGCCGCCGGGCTGGCAGTACTCCTCGCCGATCCGACCGGCGCGACGGTGCGCGCGGAGCGCGATGCCTTCGGCCGTACCGCGGCGACCACCGACGCCAACGGGGCCACGACGCGCCTCGCCTGGACCGTCGAAGGCCTGCCGGCCTGGTGCGAGCACCCCGGCGGCGGGCGGGAATCGTGGACGTACGACCCGAGCGGGAACCTGGTCGCCCATCTGGATGCCGCGGGCGGCATCAGCCGCTTCGCGTACGGGCCGTTCGGCCTGCGCATCGCGCAGACCGCCGAGGACGGCACCCGCCACACCTTCGCGCACGACCGCGAAAGCCGGCTGGCCTCGGTCACCGGACCGGACGGCGCGACCTGGTCGTACACGTACGATGCGGCCGGACGCACCCTCACCGACACCGACTTCGACGGCCGCACGCTGTGCTACGAGCACGATGCCGCAGGCCAGGTCACCGCCCAGGTCAACGGCGCCGGCCAGCGCATCGAGTACCGCCGCAACGTGTTCGGCCAGGTCGTCGAGGCCCGGCACGCGGACACCGGCCATGCCACGACGTTCACCTACAACACGGCCCGCCACCTGGCCTCGGTCACCGGACCCGATGCCCGGCTCGTCTACGAACGCGACGCCCACGGACGCGTGGTGGCCGAGACGTGCAACGGCCGCCGAAACACCTACGCCTTCGACGCACTGGGCCGCCTGACCCGCCGCACACTGCCCGACGGGCAGGCCACCGACTGGACCTACGACCCGGCCGGCCGCCTGACGCGGATCGCCACCGGCGGCCACACCATCGCCTTCGTGCACAACGCCCTGGGCCGCGAGACCGAACGCCGCTACGACGGCCGGATCCGCTTCGGCCAGGAGTGGAACGCGGGTCGCCGCATCGCCGCGCACACCATCAGCGTCGGAGACGACGTCGACCCGGTCACCGCGGCGCTGAGCCCCGGCCTCGGCCCCGCCGAACTGCTGCGCCGCACCTACGGCTACCGGGCCGACGGGTACCTGACCTCGGTGGACGACAGCGTGCGAGGCCGGCACACCTACGACCTCGACCCGGCGGGCCGCGTCACGCGCGTCACGGGAGCGGACCGGTCGGAGCAGTACGCCTACGACGCGGCGGGCAACCTGTCCTTCGGCACCGCGGGCCAGGCCTCCGGCGACGACCCGCAGCACCGGCCGTCCGGCCACCGGGTCACCCGCGCGGGTCCGGACACCTTCGCCTACGACGGGCAGGGCCGGATGGTCCGGCGGACCCGGCAGTTCCCCTCCGGAGACGTCCGGAGCTGGACATTCACCTGGGACGCGGACGACCGCCTCCGCACCGCGACCACCCCCGACGGCGCGTGCTGGCACTACGCGTACGACCCGCTGGGCCGCCGCATCGCCAAGCGGCGTCCCGACGACCCCTCCCAGGACGTCGAGTTCGTGTGGGACGGCATGCGCCTCGCCCAGGAAGTGACCGCGGCCGGGACCACCACCTGGCACTACGACGCGGAGAGCTGGCGGCCGGTCTCTCGCTCCCACTACACGGCGTCCGGCTCCGCCGAATCGGCGGACTTCCATGCCGTCGCCACCGACCTGGCCGGTGCGCCGACCGAACTCCTCGACGAGCAGGGCGAGATCGTCTGGCAGCGGCACACCACGCTGTGGGGAGCCCGCCCGGACGACACGCACGACCCGTTCGAGGTCCGCTTGCGTTTCCCGGGCCAGTACCACGATGCCGAGACGGGGCTGTCGTACAACTTCTTCCGCTACTACTGCCCCGAGACGGCTTCGTACATCAGCCCGGACCCGCTGGGCCTGGAAGCCGGACCGAGGCCGTACGCCTACGTGCGCAACCCGAACGCGCTCGTCGACCCGCTCGGCCTCAAGCCGCTGCCCGAGCGCTGCACGGTCCTCACCCCCACGTTGCTCCAGCACGTCCTCAAAGGCGAGTTCGACGAACTGACCAAGAAGATCACCGGTTGGCACCTGCACCCCGACCAGCACCCGGGCGGCGTCATCCCGCCCGACCGCTACGCCAGCCCGAACCAGACCGTGCTGCCCAACGGCGTGGTCAAGGTCAACGGCCCGGTCGGCGCGCGCGACGCGGACGGGAACTACTACCCGAAGGACACGAAGTTCCCGCACACGTTCTTCCCGTCCACCTGGGACGCCGAGAAGATCATCCAGGCCGGCCAGACACTGATCAAGGAAGGCAAGGTCAACAGCACCGGCTCCCGCGTCACGATGACGATCGACGGCGTGAACATCACCGGCCTGCTCAGCCGCACCGACGGCAAACTGACCCTGGACACGTTCTTCCCGAGCCCCAACCAGCCCGGCTGACGCGAGCGAACGCCCGCGCTTCCGCGTGACGCAGCAGCAACTCCCCCGGGAACCCTGACGCCCGGTGGGAAGCCCTCAGCGCGGCCCTTCGGAGCGGGTGATCCCCACCCCCACGAAGCCGCTCTCGTAGGCGGCGATGACCGCCTGGGTGCGGTCGCGTACGCCGAGCTTGGCGAGGACGCGGGCCACGTGGGTCTTGACCGTCTCGGCGCCGAGGCCCACGCGGTCGGCTATCTCCGTGTTGGACAGGCCGGCCGTCATCAGGCGCAAGACCTCCTGCTCGCGGGCGGTGAGGCGGTCGACGCGGGTACGCAACTCCATGTTGCCCTCCTGCTGCTTTCGGGTCAGGGCCAAGTCGCGTACGGCCGAGGGGAAAAGCAGCGAGTCGCCGCGCGCCACGACCCGCACCGCATGGACCATCTCGGCCGCGCTCGCACGCTTGAGCAGGAAGCCCTGAGCGCCCGCCCGCAGTGCGTCGTAGACGTAGTCGTCGTTCTCGAAGGTGGTCACGACGAGCACTCGGGGCGGCTCCGGCATGCTGCGCATCAGGTGCGCCGTCGCATCGATGCCGTTCAGGCCCGGCATGCGGACGTCCATGAGGACGATGTCGGGCCGCAGTTCGCGGATCTGCGCCACCGCGTCCGCGCCCGTCTCGGCTTCGCCGACGACATCCAGGTCCGGCTCGGCCGAGATGATCGCCCGGAGCGCGGTGCGCACCAGGTGCTCGTCGTCGGCCAGGAAGACGCGGACGGTGGTCCCCTCGCTCATGTGTGCTCTCCCAAAGGAATCCGTGCCGTCAGGTGCCACCGGCCGTCGTGCTCGCCCGCACTGAACTCGCCGCGCAGCACCGCCACTCGGTCGGCCGCACCCCGCAGGCCGCGGCCGCCGTTGCGGCGTCGTGCGGTGAAGGGCGTGCGTCCGGTGACCGGGTTGGCCACGCTGATCTCCAGTTCCCCTGATGCCACGGCCACCCGCAGCGCGACCGGTGCCGCGCCCGCGTGCCGCAGCGCGTTGCCGAGGGCTTCCTGGACGACGCGGTACGCCTCCCGGGAGACGACTCCCGGCAATTGCGCGGTGTCGAGTCCGGCCGGGCCCAGGTCCAGTTCCACGTCGGCCCCCGCGGCGCGCGTCCGGGCGACCAGGTCCGGCAGCGCGGACAGGTCCGGTGTCGGGGCCGTCTTCACGTCGCCTTCCTCGCGGAGCAGTCCCAGCACGTGGTCGAGTTCGGCGACCGCCGCGCGGGCGGTGTCCTCGATGGCGGCCAACGCCTGAGCCGCGAATGCGGGGTCCCGGTCCAGGACGCGCCCGGCCGCCGAGGCCTGCAGGGTCACCGCGCTGAGCGCGTGGCCGACCGAGTCGTGCAACTCCCGCGCGATGCGTGTGCGTTCCGCCATGCGCTCGGCGCGTCGTTCGGCCAGGGCGAGGCGGTCGGCGGGGGTCGGGCCGAGCAGTACGGGAGCGAGGCGCGCCAGCCACGCACCAGCCGCCGCCGAGGCCGGCAGCGGCAGGACCAGCAGGATCAGACCGGCCAGGACTCCCAGGACCGGACGTGCTTCCGCGGGGCCCATCCAGGCCAGGCCGGCCCCGGCGTCGGGCACGAACGGCAAGGCGACCAGCAAGACTCCGGCAGGCGGCGCGGCCAGCGAGACGGCCGCGACGACGCTGCCGAGCGCGGTGTGCAAGGTGAACCACGCCGCAGTGCGGCGACGGGCGGTCCAGGTGCCGGCGGGTTCGGTGCGGACGTCGCCGGGGGCGTCGGACAGCACGCGTACCGCGTTGCCTTCGAGGGTGCGGACCAGCGGCAGGAGTCCGGCGACGGCGACCAGCGGGAGGTCCAGCGCAAGGGCGATCAATTGCTGCGTGTACGCCGAGCCCGGGGTCCCGTCCACGAGGCCGGCCGTCCCGACGATGGTCGTGGTCAGCAGGTGGAACGGCATCATGAGCGCGCCGCCGAGCACGAGATGCACCCACCGCAGCCGCGCCCGGCGGCCGGTCAGCTGCCGGACGCGGGTGCGGAGCCGGGCGGGTATCCGGGAGCGGGCCGGCACGGGATCAGGGCTCGGAGCCGGTGCGCGAGGCTGCCGGGATCCCGTCCCGCGGGTCCGCAGCCTGCGAGCCCGCGGCCTGCGGGCTCGCGAAGTGCCTGGCGCAGCGGGTCAGGAGGTACCAGCCCGCGGTCAGCACAAGGAGCCCGGTGATCATTTCGGCAGTGTAGACAGCGCGCAGCAGGCCGGACGTGCGCAGCGCGAGTTCGCTGTCGGGCGCGGCGACCACGGTGGCCAGGCCCAGCCATCCGCCCCAGCCGAACGCGCTCGCGGTGCCGACCCAGGCCAGCGCCAGCGGCCCGCGTACCTTCCCGCCGCCCGTCCGCAGCACGAGCAGCGCCAGCCCTGCGGCTCCGGCAAGGGCCAGTCCGCCTTGGACGCAGTCGAGCGCGCGGCTGGTCGCGTCGCGGTCCGCCGTCCACGCCGCGGTCATCCCGAAGTCGCTGCCCGCAGCCCAGGCCAGGCGCAGGACGCCGGCACCTGCCAGCAGCGCCGCGCCCGCCGCTCCCAACCCCCGGAAAGGCACCCGGCTCCCGGCGAGCGCGGGCCGCAGGTCGCGGCGCCGGGCGTTCAGCAGCGCGCCCCAGCGTTCGCCGGCGTACAGCACGAACGCGCCGAGCAGCACCGCGCCTTCGACGATGAAGCCGCCGTACACCACGCCGTAGACCCAGCCGCGCAGGAAGTCGTCGCCGCCGAACGGGTTCGGGCCGCCGCCGACGAGCGCGCCGCCGATCCCGAGCGGTACGGCGAGCATGATCACGGCGAGCAGCCCGGACGCCACCCACAGCGGCGGCAGGATGAGCCAGGCCCGTCCGCGGCGGGTGGCGGGGCGGGTGAGCGTGTAGGCGATGAACGCGGCGACGCCGTCCATGACGAAGGTCAGGGCGTTCGCGGCGATCCATGCGGCGCGGTCGATGCGGCCGGGGTCGACGACTCCGGCGTCCAGCCCGGCGATCCACAGCAGCTTCAGGCCCAGATACGGCGCGCAGGCGACCACCGCGCACCACGCGAGGCGGCGGCGGAGCAAGTCACGGCGCCGCACTGTCCCGGCGCCCGGCGCGTCGCCCGGCGCGTCGCCCGGCGAGGAGTCGTGCGAGGAGTCCTGCGAGGAGTCCTGCGGCGCTGCGGATCGAGCGGCGGAAGTGGCGGCCTGCGTACCTGTCGTCTGCATGCCGTCCAGACTTCCGGCCGGCAGCCGCCCGGACCTCCGCCTGCGCGGCGAACGTGGTCCCCCGTCCGGGGGACGGCGTCAGGCTGCTTCGTCTCGCGGAGCGTCAGGCCGCCTCGTCCTGGGCAGCGCGTGCCGCCGGGACCTTCGCGGGGCGGATGCGCGGCCCGATGAGCGAGCCGAGCAGCGATATGCCGAGCAGGATCAGGAAGATCACCGTGAAGACCTTGCCGTCCTGGCCTTCACCGTTGTGCAGCGCGGCGAAGAACGCGCCGCCCAGGGACATGAGCAGGACCGTGCCGAGGGCGTCCGAGACCTGCAGCGCCGCCGAGTTGCCGCCGGCCTCGTCCGGTGCGGACAGGTCGAGGGTCAGCGTGCTGAGCGCGGCGATCGACAGGCCCATCCCGATGCCGCCGACGAACCAGGCGGGCAGCACGACGTACGGCGATATCCCGGGGACGAGTGCCAGCGCCGCGCCGCCGATCGCGCAGGACACAAGCAGGAAGCCGATCGGGACGAGGTACGGACGCCGGGATGCCGGCGTACGGCCGTGTAGCCAGGACCCGAGGGCCCACGACAGGGCGCCGGTGGTGAGCGTCCAGCCGGCCCGGGTCGGCGAGAAGCCGTGCTCGCTGACCAGCATGAGCGGGACGAACGACTCGACCGCGAAGAACGAGCCCGCCAGGAGCCCGCGCGACAGGATCACCGACGGCAGTCCTCGGGCGGCGCGCAGCGTGCCCTTGGGCAGCAGCTTCGGGACGGTCGGGAGCATGAGCAGCGCACCGGCGCCGAGGAGGATGCCCCCGACCACCGAGAGGTGCTGGCCGCCGTACTGCAGGAGTCCGGCGCCGAGCGACGCGCCCGCGGCGGCGAGGATGCGGCGGCGGTCGATGCGCGCTTCAGGGCCGACGTCCGCGGCGATCTCGGCCTGCACCTTGCCGAGCTGCGGCACGATCGTCAGCATCGGCAGCACCACGAGCGCCGGGATCGCCAGGAACACCCAGCGCCAGCCCAGATGGTCGGTGACCATGCCGGACACCGGCGGTCCGACGATCGAGGGCAGCACCCACGCCGCGGAAAAGGCGGAGAAGACCTTGGGCCGGATCGAGGGCGGGTACGTACGGCCGACCACGACGTAGAGCGCCACGATCACGAGGCCGCCGCCGATGCCCTGCACCGCGCGTCCGGCGACGAAGGGCAGCATCGACTGGGCGGTCCCGGACAGGACCAGTCCGGCGGCGAACGCCGCGATGCCGCCCACCAGGGGTATTCGGGGGCCGCGGACGTCGCACCACTGCCCGGAGAAGACCATGGCGAGCAGGCTGGTCGTGAAGTAGCCGGAGAAGGCGAGCCCGTAGAGCGACATGCCGTCGAGGTCGCGTACCGCCACCGGCATCGCCGTCCCGACGGCCATCGCCTCGAAGGCGATGAGCAGGACGACCGAGACGATGCCCAGGGTCAGGGCCCGGTAGGGCTTCTCCATGACGCTGGTCGGCTGGGCGGGGGTCTCGCCGGGAGACTCGGGGGAGGTCTCGGCGGAGGCACCGGCAGCGGTCTCGTCGGCGGGGGATATCTCACCCTTGTCCAGCATCGTCACCGGCATAGCGTACGTGGCCCCTGCAACCACTTTTGCTGCCGTGTCATCCGTGTCAGCCGCGGAAGTGCTCGACGATCCGTGCGTAGCTGTCGAGCGCGTGGCCGCGGCCGATGGCCGCCTCGATCGCCGCCTTGGTGTACTCCGGCAGCGTGGTGTCCACGCCGCGGGCCCGGCTCTCCTCGACCAGGTGCTCGATCGGCGGGAGCTGCGTCTCCAGGGTCGCGTCGACCGCCGCGAAGTCGCCGGCGTCGATCTGGCCCGCGTACAGCTCGACGAAGGACTCGATCGCGCCCAGCCAGTACTTGGCGAGCGGCAGAAACTCCTTGGCGGGGATGCCGTCCGCGCCGAGGAGGGCGACGCCGTGCAGGAAGCCGTTGAACGTCGACCACATCAGGCCCAGCATCGCCACGTCGTACACCGACGCGACGCCCGGGTCGGCGCCCAGGTGGCGGCTGCCGCCGCCGAGGAGGGCGAGGGTGGCGGCGTGCTCGGCGTAGACGGCCGGGGCACCGCCGTACAGGACGACCGTGTTGATGTCCCCGATGCCGGGCGGGGTCATCATGATCGCGCCGTCGAGGTACGCGGCCCCCTGCGCGGACGCCCACTCGGCGGTGTCCCGGCCCTGCTGCGACGTACCGGACGTGAGGTTGACCAGGACGCGCCCCTGGAGCGCCCCCGCCTCCGCGGCCGCGTCGAGGGCTTCGTGCACGGCCTCGTAGTCGCGGACGCAGACCACGACCAGGTCGGCGGCGCGGACCGCGGCCTCGGCCGATGCCGCCTCGCGGGCACCTGCGGCCACCAGCTCGCCGGCTCGTCCCGGTGTGCGGTTCCAGACCGCGGTGGTGCGCCCGCCGGCCAGGAAGGCGGCTGCCAGGGCGCGTCCCATCATCCCCAGGCCGATCACGGCGACCGACGGACTTCCTTCACCGGCAAGGGAGTTCTTGACGTCTTCGAGAGCTGCGTTCTGCGGTGCGCTGTTCATGCCACGACCCTCGCAGGGCGGCCGCATGCCGCGACAGTGGCAGGACTGACGATATTCGCCAGATTCCTGCCATCGTGCCTAGAGTGGGCCGATGAGCACCGCAGCCGTCTCGCCGCGCGCCCGTACCGTCGCCATGGCCGTCTTCGACGACGCTCCCCTGCCCTTTTGGGACGTCTACGAACTGGGCGTCGCCTGCGCGGTCTTCGGCGTCGCGCACACCGACCTCGCGGACCCCTGGTACGACCTGCGGCTGTGCGGCTTCCGCCCGGGTGCCGGCGCCGGCCTGCCCGGACTCTCGCTCAGCGCGCAGTACGGCCTCGACGAGCTGGCCCGCGCGGGCACCGTGATCGTCCCGGCCGTCCCGGAGGAGTGCATCGACGGCACGCGCCCGATCCCCGAAGAACTGCTGGACGCCCTGCGCGCCGCGTCCGCTTCCGGCGCCCGCATCGTCTCCCTCTGCAACGGCGCCTTCGCGCTCGCCGCCGCGGGCCTCCTCGACGGCCGCCGCGCGACCGCGCACTGGGCGCACACCGAGACGCTGGCCCGCCGCTTCCCGGCCGTGGACGTCGACGACGACGTGCTCTACATCGACGGCGGCGACGTCCTGACCAGTGCGGGCATGAGCGCCGGTCTCGACCTGTGCCTCCACCTGGTACGCCGCGACCACGGCGCGGAGATCGCCAACCGGCTCGCCCGCGTACTCGTCGTCCCGGCCCACCGCCCGGGCGGCCAGGCCCAGTTCGTCGACCAGGCCATCGCGGGCAGCGACGACGACAGCCTCGCACCCGTCCTCGAATGGGCCATGCGCAACCTCGACGCCCCGCTCACCGTCGAGGACTTGGCGGCCCGCGCCGGGATGAGCCCGCGCACCTTCCACCGCCGCCTGCGCGGCGCGACCGGCACCACCCCGATGCAGTGGCTCCTCGGCCAGCGCCTCGCCCGCGCGCAGTCGCTCCTCGAGGCCACCGACCTCCCGATCGACCGCGTCGCCGAGGGCAGCGGGCTGGGCACCGCCAACAACCTGCGCCGCCAGTTCGGGCTGCATGTGGGCGTCTCCCCCACCGCGTACCGCCGCGCCTTCCCCGGCACCCGCGACGTCCCCCGGCACCGGCCCCACCCCACCGCAGGACGACCGTCCTGACCGCGGCCGCTGGTACGGTGCCCGGCGTGACAGAGCTGGCAGCACTGGTCCTGACCTCCGGCGAGCGGGACCGCGGGGTCCCCGTCGACCGCGTGGTCTTCGCGATGGACTGGAGCGGGGAGGAAGAGCCAGGCGACCTGGCGGCCTTCGCCGCCGGCCGCCTGCGCGCCTTCGGCGCGGACCCGACCGGCCTCGACACGGCCCCCGTCTACGGCGCAGCCGAGACCGACCCCGCGCTGTCCCGCGGCGACCTCCCGACCCGCCTGCTCGACCACGTGGCCGCAGCCCTGACAGAGGCCGGCTGCACGCTCCTCCTCCGCCACAGCGGCACCGACAGCTACGAGGTCCTCGTCGCGCCCACCACCCAGTTCGCGTGGACCGATCTCACCCACGAGGGATGCCCCGTACGCCCCTGGGGCTCGGCCTCCGAACCGACCCTGACCAGCCTCGACTGCCCCGCCTGCGGCGACATGCTGGTCTGGGAACTCCCGCCCGGCGAGACCCTCGCCGACGAGCATTGCGACTGCGGCACCCCGCTCTTCGACAGCACCGGCCACCCCCTCCCCAACATCACCCTCCACGCCTGAACCACCCCGGACCGATGAGTTCGGCACATGTGGGCAGTCGCCACTAAGGGGACGAGGCACCCGGTCTCGCCCTCCGAAGGGAGCCTGCGCATGACCATGACCCACGTTCTCGCCGTGGCCCCGGTCTCCGACATCGAGCGTTCCGTCGCCTGGTACGAGCTGCTGTTCGGCCGCCCCGCCGACCTGCGCCCCATGCCGGGCCTCGCCGACTGGCACATCACGACCGGCGGCTGGCTCCAGGTCTTCCAGGACGAGGAACGCGCCGGATCCACCCTGGTCAACTTCGCCGTGGACGACCTGGACAAGGCCCTGGCCACCCTGTCCACGCGGGGCCTGACCGCAGGCGCCATCCAGCCCGGCGCAGGCGGCACCGCCCGATTCGCCGCCCTGACCGACCCGGACGGCAACCGCATCACCCTGATCGAAAACCCCGCCACCTAGCCCGCAAGTCGACTACGGCGAGCGGCTCTTCATCCCGGGGCATGACAACTGCTCTGACAGGGAAAGTTCTTGTACACCGAGCAAAGGCGGGACGAGATTGCGTAGTTCGCGGAAGCGGCCGGTCGATCATGGAACTCCTTCCCGTACGTCACGCGATTACCAGAGGCCACTCTCACCTCCGGGCGCCCCGGCGCCGCCCGTCGGCAACTTGCCTTGGTACCGGCGCACGGGACCGATCGTCGCCCTGCTGATCTTCGTCGCCCCGGTCGGCATCCTCCTTGTCTGGACGTCCAGTTCCTGGGCGCGTTCGGTGCGCCTTGCCGCGTCCGTCGTCAGTGCCGCGCTCTTCGCCGTCGTGATCATCACCAGCGGCGGCCCCGACAAGAAGGACGACGAGAGCACCACCGCACCCGTGCAGGCCACTTCGTCCGCAGCACAGGCGCGGGCCTTCACCGCGCCGGACCACCCCGACGGCTTCGGTGCGGCAACGGCGGAGAAGATCCTCGACGTCGAGCACACGCACATCTGCCCGACGTACTGACGCCTGGCCGGCGGACAGGGTGTCCCGCACCTGCGGGCGCACTGCCGTACGTCAGGCGCCCGCGGCCACGGCCTTCGGGGTCAGAGGAAGTCCCGGGAGTTCCAAGCCCGTTGCATTGCGGACTGCGGCGGCCACGGCGGCCGGGACCGGGACGATGGCAGCGTCCGTGATGCCCTTGGCGCCCAACGGGACGCCGGGCTGCGGGTCTTCGTGCCAGGCGGCGACGCGGACCGGGGGGACGTCGAGGCTGCCGGGATGGCCCCAGGCCGCGGGGCCGTGCAAGCGGGCGGCGTCCAGGTCCTCGGTGAGGGCCAGGCCGATACCGAGGGCCACGGCGCCCTCGACGCGCGCGAGGGCCTGGGTGTGGTCCAGGACCTTCCCCGCGTCGTACGCCCCGGTCACGTCCACGACCTTGACCTCGCCCGTCTCCGGGTCGACGTCCGCGACCACCCGGCACGCGGCGAAAGCCACCGCCGGATAGGCGTCGCCCTGGCCTGCGTCGTCGAGGGGTTCGGTGTGCCGGGCCCGGCAGGCGCCCGCGGTGGCGGCGACTTCCTGGCCCTCGGTCATGACCGACGCGGGCAGGTCCACGAGCCCGTCGTACGAGACGATCCGGCCGTCGCGGATGTCCAGCAGCGCGGCGGTCATGCCGTAGCGGGCCGCGATCGGGGCCAGCAGCTTGGCGCGGATCTCGCGGGCGGCCTGGTCGACCGCACCCGCGGTCAGCATGGTGTGCCGGCCCAGGCCGGGCGGGCCGGCGCTCGGCAGCGCGGTGCCCGCGGGCAGGACGATCGCGTCCGGGATGCCCAGCACGTCGGCGACGATCTGCCGGACCAAGTACGTGAAGCCCTGGCCGACTTCGACCGCCGCGCAGGTGACCGTGACGACGCCGTGGTCGAGGCGTACGGTCGCGGTCGACGACTCGTCGGCACCCTCGATGCCCAGCAGCGGGATCAGGCCCACCGCGTGCCCGATGCCGCGCTTGAGGCCCGCCGGGGGTTCCGATTCCGGTTTGGGGGCAAGCGCCACCGCACGCAGCAACTCGCCTGCGGGCGTGGGGCCGTCGAGGATCTGACCGGTGGTCAGCATGGTGCCCTCGCTCAGCGCGTTGCGCAGCCGCAGTTCGACCGGGTCCATGCCGAGCGCCTCGGCCAGACGGTCCATCTGGGCTTCGTACGCGAAGCACACCTGCGTCGCCCCCGGCCCGCGCATGGTGCCGGCCGGCGGGTTGTTGGTGCGGACCGCCCAGACGTCCACGGCCGCGTACGGCACCATGTACGGCCCGGTCGCGCAGCCGGCCAGGCGGCCCACGACCTCGGGCGAAGTCGTCGCGTACGCACCGCCGTCGAGCAGGATCTGCGCCTCGACCGCGAGCAGCCGCCCGTTGCGGTCCGCCCGGTGGGTGTACTTCAGGCGCGCGGCATGCCGGTGCCCGCCGCCGTTGAGTGCGTCGGCGCGCTCGACGACCGCCTTCACCGGGCGATTGGTCCCCGCGGCCAGCCAGGTCAGCACCGCGAGCAGCCCGACGTCCTCGCGGGTGCCCCCCGAGCCGCCCACGCCGGTCGGCATGAGCCGCAGCGCCCCGGGCGGCAGCCCGATGCACTGCGCGACCTGGTCGCGGTCCGCGTGCGGCCACTGGGTGGCGACGTGCAGTTCGATGCCGCCGTCCGGGCACGGGAGGGCCAGTGCCGCGTCGGTGGCCGGGTTGGCCTGGTCCTGCGCCGCGATGTCGTAGAGGCCTTCGACGACGACCTCGTCGACCGCGCTGCCGTCGGGACGGCGCTGCACCTGGCGGCCGTGCCGCAGGGCGATATGCCGGAAGACGTTGCCGTCCGGGTGCAACGGGGCGCTGGCGAAGGCGTGTTCGGGGTCGATCCGGGCGTCGGTGGGCTCGTAGTCGACGTAGACGGCCTCGGCGGCCAGCCGGGCCGCGTGCGGCGTCTCGGCGGCGACCGCGGCCACCGGCTCCCCGACGTACCGCACGACATCGGACGCCAGCACCGGGCAGTCCGCGACCACCGGCCCGTGGTACGCGTCGGCGGGCAGATCGGCCGCGGTGATCACCGCGTGCACGCCCGGGACCGCGTATGCCGCCGACACGTCGATGCCGAGCACGCGTGCGTGTGCATGCGGCGAACGCACCAGCACGCACCACAACATGCCCGGCGCCCACAGGTCGGCCGTGTACGAGAAACGTCCCTGCGCCTTGGCAGTCGCGTCCGGCCGCTCGGCGGCGGTCATGCGGTTTCCTCCGGCCCGCCGGCGTTGGCCGGCTCGAACACCGAGGCCGACGCGTCCAATTGCGTGGCGTCCGCGGCCGCGGCGGCGACCGCGCAGACGGCCGCGACCATGCGGTTCGGCCCGGCGCAGCGGCATGGGTGGCCGGCGAGCGCGCGGCGTACGGTCGCCTCGTCCGGCTGCGGTATGCGGGCGAGCAGCGCATGGGCACTGACCACGACGCCCGGAATGCAGAACCCGCATTGCACCGCGCCGTGTTCGACCAGCGCCTGCTGCACGGCCGTGGGGACGCCGTGCTCGGAGATCCCCTCGACCGTGGTCACATCGCGATCCCCGACCGCGGCGGCCGGGACCAGGCAGGACGCCGTCGGCGCACCGTCGAGCAGCACCGTGCAGGAACCGCAAACGCCTTGCCCGCAGCCTTCCTTGGCCCCGGGCAGGCCGAGCCGCTCGCGCAGCACGTAGAGGAGGTTCTCGCCGATCCAGGCGCCGTCGATGACGTGCATGGCGCCGTTGACGCGGAGCGGGTACGAGACGGCGGGCACCTCGGACAGGACGTCGACGAAGGCGTCTACGCCGAGGGGGCCGTCGTCGGGGGCGAGGTCGAGGGCGGGAGCAGGGTCGTCGGCGGGCGGGGGTGCCGGGACGGGTACGGCAGCCGGGTCGGCCGCGGGCGCGAGCAACGCGGCCGGTGCAGCGGGCTCTTCGGCGGTATCGGCCGTTTCGGTTGTTCCGGTTGCTTGGACCGTGTCGACGGTCCCGGTGATCTCGGCGGCTTCGGTGATCGCGGCGATCTCCGTGATCTCGGGGACCTCGGGGATCTTGCGGCTCTCGGGGATCTCGGCGATTGCGGCAGGTCCGGCCGGCGGCGCCGCAGCCTCGGGCTCCGCGACGGCCGTGGTGTCCTCGGCCGTGACCGCCGCGAAAGCCCCGGCAAACTGGGCGGCTTCGGGTTCCGCGGGCAGCACGGACAGGTTGGACAGGTCGACCGGCATGATGTGCCGCGTCGCGGGCGGCGGAGGCACCGACGGCAGCGGCGGCGGCTCGACCGGGCGCGACCGTACCGCGGGAGGTTCGGACGCGGGACGCGCAGGGGGCACGGGCGGCGCAGGGGGCACCGGCGGCGCTGGAGGTGTAGGCGGAGCAGGGGGCACCGACGGTGCAGGCGGCGCTGCCGGGACCGCGGGAGCAGCCTGCTCCAGGTCCGGCGGGAACGTGAAGGCGCGCATCAGGCCCGTACTGCCGACCGCACCGACATAGCCGGACAGGCCAGGGTCCTCATCCGCCCCAGGCTGCGGCACCGCAGACGCTTCAGGTGCGGGCTCGACGGGCGCGGATGCACCGCCGTACGCAGCCATGAAGCCGGTGCTCCCCAGCGACGCCACGTCCGCGGACGGACCCGCGCCCTGGGCACCCGGCTCGGACGGCGCGACCGCTCCCGTCCCGCTTCCGCTGCCCGCACCCGCGCTCGGCCACCAGCCTTCGGTCCCGAAGCCCGAACGGCCGCCCGCCCCGGGCACGATGTCGACGCCCGCCTCGATCCACAGCGCGTCGCCGGTCACCTGGGGCAGGTACGGCCCGGGCGGAGGCGGATCGGCGGGGTACGGGACCGGCCCGTAGAGGCCGGCGTCAGCCTGGCTCGCCACCCGGGGCTGGGCAGCATAGGGCTCGGCGGCATAGGGCTGGGCGGTCTCGGGCTGGGCGGCCTGGTGGTCCGCCGAGGCAAGATCCCCCGCGCCCGAGTCGCCGGACTGCGGACCGGAGGTCCGAGGCTCCGGCACGTACTGCTGCGCCCCTGCGGCGTCGGCTGCCGAGGACCAGGGCGCGTGCGAGTCCGCCCCGACGTAGGGCGCGTAGGAACCCGATGCGTCGGGAGCACCCGCATCATCAGCCGCAGCACCAGGCGTACCGGGCACACCGGGTACGCCAGGCACGCCGACCGGCGGAGGCGGCGGCACGGAGAAACCCGCCGCATAGGGGTCTGCCGCGGACTGAGCAGGCCCCTCGGAGCCGCCCGCGACCTCCCCGTAGACGTCGCCCGGCCCCGCAAAGCCGCGCACCTGGACACCGGCATCGCCGGCTTCGGCGGCGGCGTACGTACCGGCTGCCTGCCCGTCGGCGGAGTACGGAGACGGCAGCGGTGCCCGCAGGTCGGCCACCCCGGGTTCCGCCGGGCGGCGGGCGCCCGGCAGCGCGGCCGGTACCTGCGGCCCGGGCATGTAGGGGGCGCCCGCGTACGGGTCTCCGAGGTGTCCGGGGTCTCCGGCGTACGGGTCCCCGGTGTACGGATCCGTCGTGCCCGGATCCGTCGTGCCCGGATCCGCCGCGTACGCGTCCGGCAGGTGCCGGTCCCGCGGGTGCTGGTCGGTCATGTCCTGCCCGCCTTCCGGGCGAACGCCCGTTCCGCCGCACGCCGCGCCAGCGCCGCCACCACGCGTGCCTCGTGCGCCCGCGCCGAACGCGGGCCTTCGCTGCGCGAGAGCCCGTCCGCGACCAGGGCGCCGAAGCGGGCCGGAGCGTCCGGGTCGGTGAGCAACCCGGTGCCCGGATCGATGCGCTCGGCAAGCCACTGCTCCGCGGCCGGGGTGCGCTCCGCGCCCGGGCGCACGCCGCCGACCGCGCAGCGCACGCTGCGCGCGCCGGGGTCCGCGACCAGCGCAAGCGTCGCGTGGAACCCGGCGGCGACCCGGGCCTTCAAGAACTCCTGCGGGCCGTGCAGCACCGGCACCCGCACACCGACGATCAGCTCGCCGGAGCGCAACTGCGCGCCCGGCTCCGCATCGCACACGAACTCCCGGACGCCGCCGGGCGAGCGCACCACCACCGTGGCCTCCAGAGCGGCCAGCACGGGCACCGAGTCGGCCTCCCGGGTACGCGCGGCCAGGTTGCCGCCGAGCGTGCCCATCATCCGGATCTGCGGCGTGCCGACCTGCCGGGCGGCCATCGCCAGCCCGGGCACGAGCGCCGCGAGGTCGGGTCCGGCGAGCCGGGCCCAGGTCACTCCGGCGCCGACGACCGCGGTGCGGCCCTCGTACTGCCAGAGCCGCAGCTCGGGAATTCCGGACAGGCCGAGGAGCGCGCGGGGGCGCAGCAGCCCGGCGTTCACGCGCGGCATCAGGTCGGTGCCGCCGGCCACCGGGAGGGCGGCGGGCTCGCGGGCCAGCGCGTCCACGGCCTCGTCGAGGGAGTGCGGCAGCATGATCGCTTCGTTCACAACGGGGCAACGCTACTGCGCCGGACGGGTGACGCGAGCAAGACTTCCCCGGAACCCCTCGGAACGACCCCCGAAAACCCCCCACCCCACCCCGCCACCCCCTCCGCAAGGGCCATCCGGCAGGCAATCCACCCCGTGCCGAAGGCACCGCGGAAGGGCCGGCCCGGCGCCCCGCATCCACGCACCGCAGGCACCACGGACCGGCCGGACCGACACACCAACACCGCGACCACCCGGAGCGCACCGCGACCCGGGGCCCCCACCAACCCGCAGACGCAGCAACATCGCGCCCGCACCCGACGCACTCCCCCGCCCCGCGCAGACCATCCGCCAAACCTCTGCCGCGCGCCGCAGGCACCGCGGACCGGGCGGCAAGGGACGCCACGCCATCCCCCCGCCGCCCCCGGACCGCGCCGCACCCCGACTCCCCACACACAGCACCTCGCAGCGGCAACTGACGTAGTCCCCCAGCCCTGCAGAAGCCACCCGGCACGTGAGCCACCCCGTGCCGAAGGCATCGCGGATCCGGCGTACAGGTACGCACCGACCCCGCTTGGCGTAGTCCCCCAGCCCCGCACGTGCCGCACGCCGCCGACCGTGCCGCAGGCAGTTGCGGCGTAATCAGTGCGATGTGGCGCAGCGAGATGTACGTGAGGCGGGATGCGGCCTGGGAGGAGGAAGCAGCTGTGAGGCGCGGCGTACAGACCGAGCGGAGAGGGCATGCGGTGTGGCGTACGCGGTCAGGCGCGGCGGGTGGGGCGGTGCTTCGCACCTGAGGCGCGCACGAGGCACAGCGCGGCGTCGGTCGGTTGCCTCGGCTTGTGGTCCCGCCTCCGCCATGGTTCGGCGAACTTCACCCGTTCGCCGGGGCCGCCAGGGCGCCGTAAAGCGCAGAAAAGCCGGGAGCGCCGAGGGGTGTGTCCCTCGGCGCTCCCGGCTTCGCATTACAGCGCGCAGTCCGCCGCGGCGTCGCGCGGCGGTTCGCGGGTCGTCGCGCGGTCTCGCGGGGACGCGCGACGGGCGGTTACTTGTCGCCGCCCTTGTCGTTCCCGCCCGTGCCCATGGTCTCGTAGATTTCCTTGCACATCGGGCACACCGGGTACTTCTTCGGGTCGCGGCCCGGCACCCAGACCTTCCCGCACAGGGCGATCACCGGAGTGCCCGAGAGGGCGCTCTCCATGATCTTGTCCTTCTGGACGTAGTGCGCGAAGCGCTCGTGGTCGCCGTCGCCGTGGGAGACCTGCGGGGTCTCCTCGATGAGCGTCCCCGTGCCCGTTCCGCGCTCGGGCTCGGGATAGTCCTGCGGAGTGGTCATGCCCCGATTCTAAGCGGGGCCGCCCGCACAGCCCCCTGCGGAGCCCGATCCGGGCCGGGACCGCGCACGATCCGGGCCGCCGGTCGCCGTCAGTTGAAGGACGGGTCCTCCGGATACGTCGCCACCATCGCCAGCTCGCCGCGCTGCCGGCGCAGCACTGCCCGCCACAGGCGCTCCGGATCGGGGCTGAAGGCGTCACCCGGCTCGGACTCCACCACGTACCAGGCGCCGTCGTGCAGCTCGGCCTCCAGCTGGCCCGGGCCCCAGCCCGAGTAGCCCGCGAATATGCGCA
This sequence comes from Yinghuangia soli, assembly GCF_021502675.1. GTDB lineage: Bacteria > Actinomycetota > Actinomycetes > Streptomycetales > Streptomycetaceae > Yinghuangia > Yinghuangia soli. The sequence goes on along the minus strand of NZ_JAKFHA010000032.1, from coordinate 20,221 downwards.
TCGAGCCGAACTCCGCGGCCACCAGTTCGGGCGGCGCGTCGAGGTCGACCAGGCCGAGGCCGCCGAAGACGCGGCGCCAGCCGACCGGCTCGCCGCCGCCCGGCACCGACGCGATGGCCAGCGCGGAGTCCATCGCGACCGGGCCGCCCTGGAACACCACCGAAGGCTCGGTGACCGCCTTGGACCAGCCGGTGAGCACGTCGTGCACGTCGACCGGAGTGGGCCGGTTGAGGACCACCCCGTGCGCGCCTTCGTCGTCGTGGTCCAGCACCAGGACCACGCACCGGTCGAAGTTCGGATCGGTCAGCGCGGGGGTCGCCACGAGGAGGCGTCCGGTGAGCGAGACCTCGGTCATGGGCCCATGATCCTGCATCCGGGCACCGGGCGTACCGCCGCTCTCCCCATCACGCGCCCCCTCTGTGCCGCCTCCGTACCGCCGCCGTGCCGACCCGCCGGGCCGGGTCGGCCCTGGTCGGACCCGGTCGACGCCGCCGGTCGATCCCGCCGGGCGTCCCCGGCGGCGACGCGCCGGTGGGCCCGAAGCCGGTCGGCCCGGCCTTTGGTCCCGAATCCCGGGCCGTCCAAGATCCTGTGCCCCTCAGGGGCCCCGACAATGCGCGTACGGGCGTATCGAGCGCGTACCGTTGTTCGCTGTTGCCCGACGCCCCCTCCGTCCAGGATCGCGAGATATATGCAAGACGACGTGCTGATCGTCCACGGTGGTTCCCCGCTCGAAGGCGAGGTCCGCGTCAAGGGCGCCAAGAACCTGGTGCCCAAGGCGATGGTCGCCGCTCTTCTCGGCGAGGAGCCCAGCCGGCTGCGCAATGTCCCCGGGATCCGCGACGTGCACATCGTGCGCGGCCTGCTGCAGCTGCACGGGGTCGCGGTGTACGAAGGCGACGAACCGGACGAACTGGTCATGGACCCGTCCTCGGTCGAGCTCGCCAACGTCGCCGACATCGACGCGCACGCGGGCTCCAGCCGCATCCCGATCCTGCTGTGCGGCCCGCTGCTGCACCGGATCGGCCGGGCCTTCATCCCGGACCTGGGCGGCTGCCGGATCGGCGACCGGCCGATCGACTTCCACCTGAACGTGCTGCGCGAGTTCGGCGCGACCGTCGACAAGCGGCCGGAGGGGCTCTACCTGGAGGCCCCGAACGGGCTGCACGGCGCCAAGATCGAGCTGCCGTACCCGAGCGTGGGCACCACCGAGCAGGTGCTGCTGACCGCGGTCCGCGCCGAGGGCACCACCGAGCTGCGCAACGCGGCCGTGGAGCCGGAGATCATAGACCTCATCTGCGTGCTCCAGAAGATGGGCGCGATCATCTCGGTGGCCACCGACCGGGTGATCAGGATCACCGGCGTGGAGCGCCTGGGCGGGTACACGCACCGGGCCCTGCCGGACCGCCTGGAGGGCGCCTCGTGGGCCTGCGCGGCCCTCGCGACGCAGGGCGACGTGTTCGTGCGCGGCGCCCGGCAGCTGGACATGATGACGTTCCTGAACGTCTTCCGGCAGGTGGGCGGCGCGTTCAGCGTCGAGGACGAGGGCATCCGCTTCTGGCACCCGGGCGGCCGGCTGCGCGCCATCGCGCTGGAGACCGACGTGCACCCCGGCTTCCAGACCGACTGGCAGCAGCCGCTGGTGGTCGCGCTGACGCAGGCCACCGGGCTCTCGATCGTGCACGAGACGGTGTACGAGAGCCGGCTCGGGTTCACCTCCGCGCTCAACCAGATGGGCGCCACGATCCAGTTGTACAGCGAGTGCCTGGGCGGCACGCCGTGCCGGTTCGGGCAGCGCAACTTCCAGCACTCCGCGGTCATCTCCGGCCCGGCCAAGCTGCACGGCGCCGACCTGGTGATCCCGGACCTGCGCGGCGGATTCTCGTACCTGATCGCCGCGCTGGCCGCCGAGGGCACCTCGCGCGTGCACGGCATCGACCTCATCAACCGCGGCTACGAGGGCTTCCACACGAAGCTCGCCGCGCTCGGCGCGCGCGTCGAACTCCCGCCGCAGCAGAGCGGGATCGCGGTTGCCGCGGATGCCGCGGGAGCGGTGCACAGCGTGGCCTGAGCCACCCGCGACCAACCGTACGGTACGCGAATGCGCTGACGCCGAAGGGCGGTTCCCCCGCCGGGGGAACCGCCCTTCGGCTTGTCCTACGCCTGGTCCGGACACTCCGGGACCGCTCCGCCGGGCCTCAGCCCGCCGTCACGCGCCCGCAGGCCGCACCGGGACGCGTCACTTGCCCTTCGCGGCTTCCTTGAGCTTCGAGCCCGCGGAGACCTTGACGCTGTAGCCGGCCGGGATCTCGATCGGCTCGCCGGTCTGCGGGTTGCGCGCGGTGCGCGCCGAGCGGTGGGTCCGCTCGAAGCTGAGGAAGCCGGGGATCGTGATCTTCTCGTCGCCCTTGCTCACGATCTCGCCAACGACCTCGGCGAAAGCGTTCAGCACGGCGTCGGCGTCCTTGCGCGTGACGTCGGCCCGCTCCGCGAGGGCGGCCACCAGCTCACTGCGGTTCATGTGTATCTCCCGTGGTCTTTCCAACTCGCTGTTCTTGCCCCGGGGACGAATCCTGCACGTATCCGGGCCCGGAACCTAATCAGGGACACGCCGAATCACGCGGAAAGCCCCGCGATTTGGCGGTTCGAGGCAGATTACGCGCCCGAATCGGGCTCGCAAGCACCCGCCACACCCCGACCATACGACCACCATCACGTACGCTCGTCACACCGCCCCCGGCGCGTCCTGCCCTGCTTCGTCGGCCTGACGGTCCGCCAGAACCGCGTCCCGGACGGCCGCCGCGACGACGTTCGAGACCTCCGGGTGGAATACGCTCGGGATGATGTAGCTCGCATTGAGTTCATCGTCCGTGACGACCGACGACAATGCCCGCGCGGCGGCGAGCAACATCGCGGTCGTGATGTGCCGGCTCTGCGCGTCGACAAGCCCGCGGAATACCCCGGGAAAAACCAGTACGTTGTTGATCTGGTTGGGAAAGTCGCTGCGGCCCGACGCGACGACCGCGGCGTGCTCCTGCGCGACCGCCGGGTAGATCTCCGGTTCCGGATTGGCGAGTGCGAACACGATCGCGTCGTCGGCCATCTTCGCGACGTCGCCGGCATCGATGACGTTCGGCGCGGAGACCCCGACGAACACGTCGGCGCCGACCACCGCTTCCTTCAAAGTCCCGGTCAGGCCCTCGGAGTTGGTGTGCTCCGCGATCCACCGCAGGTCGTCGCCCATGTCGGTGCGGCCGCGGTGCACGACGCCGTGCACGTCCGCGACCACGACGTCGGTCAGGCCCGCGGCCATGAGCAGCTTGAGGATCGCCGTGCCGGCCGCGCCCGCACCGGACATCACCAGGCGCACGTCGCCGAGCTTCTTGCCCACCACGCGCAGCGCGTTGGTGAGCGCGGCGAGCACCACGATCGCGGTGCCGTGCTGGTCGTCGTGGAAGACCGGGATGTCGAGCGTCTCGCGCAGCCGCCGCTCGATCTCGAAGCAGCGCGGCGCGGAGATGTCCTCGAGGTTGATGCCGGCGAACCCGGGCGCCATCATCTGCACCGCGCGGACGATCTCGTCCGGGTCCTGGGTGTCCAGGCAGATCGGCCACGCGTCGATGCCCGCGAAGCGCTTGAACAGCGCCGCCTTGCCCTCCATGACGGGCAGCGCGGCCTTCGGGCCGATGTTGCCCAGGCCGAGCACCGCGGAGCCGTCGGTGACCACCGCGACGGTGTTGCGCTTGATGGTCAGGCGGCGCGCGTCCTCGGGGTTCTCGGCGATCGCCAGGCAGACCCGGGCGACGCCCGGCGTGTAGATCATCGACAGGTCGTCGCGGTTCCGGATCGGGTGCTTCGCCTGCATCTCGATCTTGCCGCCGAGGTGCATGAGGAACGTACGGTCCGAGACCTTGCCCAGGGACACGCCCTCGATCGCCCGCAGCGCCGCGATGAGCTGGTCCGCGTGGTCGGTGGACGACGCGGCGATGGTCACGTCGACCCGCAGCCGCTCGTGGCCGGACGCGGTGACGTCCAGGCCGGTCACCGAACCGCCCGCGGATTCCACGGCGTTGGTGAGCTGGCTGACCACCCGGCCTCCGGCCGGGACCTCCAGGCGGGCGGTGATCGAGTACGAAGCGCTCGGCGCTGCGGGCATGAAACTGTCTCCTTGGGAAGTCCGGTGCCCCGGCACGGCACCACAGATGATCGTCTCATTTCGGTGCACGGGCCGACGACCGGCCACCGGAATCGGCCCCGGCTACCCTGCACCGCGAGCCCCGCAAACTGTGATCCGCATCCTCCTTCCGCTCCCGGCGCGGTCGGTTACTCTGTTCATGGCACCGGCTCGATCCAAGCCCCCGGGCCCAACCATTAGTCCCTTCGAGGGACCACTTGCCGAGAGGCGAGCATTGGCGGGTCGGTGTCGTAAGCGTCGGATCCGGCGGCCCTTCGGGGCCGCCGGATCCGTTTTCCGGCCTCGTCCCCGGACTCCTGCACGGCCCGCTTGCCGGCCCGCTTCCCGACCCCCTGCGCGGCCGTTCGCGGCGCCTGCTTCGCGGCTTCTTTTCCGGGCCGCCTCCGGCCCGCGCGTTTCCGGCGCCGGGCCCGCCCGCGGTGGGACGATGGCCCCGATGAACGCCTCACACGACGGCTCCTGGACCGCGCTGGCGGCGCACCGCGCCTGGCTGGACGCCGAAGCGGACCGCCTGCTGCGCTTCGGCGCGGCGGCCCGCGACCCCCGCGGCGGCTTCGCGTGGCTCGGCGCGGACGGCACCCCGGACCGGGACCGCGGCGTACAGCTGTGGATCACCACCCGGATGGCACACGTGTTCGCCCTCGCGCATCTGCGCGGCGTACCGGGCGCCGGCCCGCTCGCCGACCACGGCCTGGCGGCGCTGAGCGGCCCGCTGCGGGACGCTCAGCACGGAGGGTGGTATCCGGCCATCCCCGGCCCGTCCGAGCCGCCAGAGGGCCGCAAGACGGCCTACGGGCACGCTTTCGTGCTGCTGGCCGCCTCGACCCTCGCGCTCGCGCAGCGTCCCGGCTCCCGCGCGCTCCTCGCGGACGCCACCGGGGTCTTCGAGGCGCACTTCTGGGACGACGCGCACGGCCGCGCCCGCGAGTCCTTCGCCCGGGACTGGTCGGACCCCGAGGACTACCTCGGCGCCAACGCCAACATGCACACCGTCGAGGCGTTCCTCGCCGCCGCGGACGCCACCGGCGACCCCTCGTGGCTCAGGCGCGCGCTGCGCATCGCCGACTTCTTCGTGAACCACATCGCGCGCTCGGGGTGGTGGCGCGTACCGGAGCACTTCACGGCCGACGGCCACGTGCTGCCGGAGTACAACGCGGACGCCAAGGACGACCCCTTCCGGCCGTACGGCACCACGCCCGGACACGCACTGGAGTGGTCGCGCCTCCTGCTCAACCTCGAAGCCGCGCTGCCCGACCCGCCCGACTGGCTGGTGGAAGCCGCCCGCTGGCTCTTCGTGGTCGCCGTCGGCTCGTGGGACCACGACGGGCACCAGGGCTTCGTGTACACGATCGACGCCGACAACCGGCCCGTCGTGCGGGCCCGCATGCACTGGGTGACCGCGGAGGCCATCGCGGCCGCGGCGGCGCTGCACCGGCGTACCGGGGACCTGGTCTACGAGCACTGGTACCGCGTCTGGTGGGACTACGCCGCGCAGTACGTCATCGACCCGCGCGGCAGCTGGCACCACGAACTGGCCCCGGACAATACGCCCGCGGCCACGGTGTGGTCGGGCAAGCCGGACATCTACCACGCGTACCAGGCGACGCTGCTGCCCCAACTCGCGCTGGCCCCCACGGCAGCCGCACAGTTGCGGGGTGCACGGTGATCGCGGTCGCCGGGGAGAACGTCGTCGACCTCGTCCCGGCCGGCGGAACTCCCGACACGTACCGGGCACTTGCCGGCGGCAGCCCGGCCAACATCGCCATCGCCGCGACCCGGCTGGGCACCCCGGCGGCGCTCATCGCCCGGATCGGCTCGGACGCCTTCGGCCACCGCGTACGCGAACGCCTGGCGGCCGACGGCATCTCGCCGCGCTACCTCGTGGACGCGCCGGAACCGTCCAGCCTCGCCGTCGTCTCCTTCGACGAACAGCGGCGCGCCTCCTACGACTTCTGGTTCACCGGCACCGCCGACGGGCAATGGGCCGGCCACGAACTCCCGGACCCGCTCGACCCCGACATCCGCGCCCTGCACGTCGGCTCCGCCGCCCTGCACCTGGAGCCGGGCGGCGCGGCCCTGCTGCGCATGATCCTGCGCGAACACGCCCGCGGCGCTGTCACGTTGACGCTGGATCCCAACGTACGCCCGGACATCTCCGGGGACCTGGGCCCGGTACGCCGCCGCCTTGAGGCCGTCATGCCGCTGTGCGACGTCGTCAAGGCGAGCGACGAGGACCTGCGCCACCTGTACCCGGACCTGGACCCCGTCGAGGCCGGCCGCCTGTGGCGCGACTCGGGCCCGTCCCTCGTCGTCGTCACCCAGGGCCCGGACGGCGCCACCGCGATCCTCGAACACGAAGCAATCGCGGTCGCCTCCCCCGAGGTCGACGTAGCCGACACCGTAGGCGCGGGCGACGCCTTCATGGGCGCCCTCCTCCACGGCCTGGCGACCCGCGACCTCCTGGGCGGCGACCAGGTGGGCGCACTGCGCACCATCGCGCCGGAGGAACTGCGGAGGGTCCTGGAGTACGCGGCAGCCGCGGCGGCGTACACGTGCACGCGGCCGGGGGCTGATCCCCCGACGTCGAAGGCGCTGGCAGGGTGGCTGGCCGAGCGCTCGGAGGCTTGAGGGCTCGAGGGGTTGGCGGTCGACGCGGCCAAAGGTTCACGAGTCCGAGGCTCCACAGGACAAGCTGACGAACAAGTCCACGGCTGCCACCGCACAGGACCGCGGACGAGTCCACGAACGCTTCCGACTGGGAACACGGACGGTTCCGTCGCAATGAAGGTGGGCCGTTGCCCCGGCCCTCCCGAACGCCGATTGTCGCGCGGCCGACTGCCTTGCCAAGCGTCATCAACGGCCCACGAATACCCGTCGGCAGGAGGCCGCTTGACAAGCCACCCGCCCGCGCTGAGTCACAACCGCGGGAGGGCCGGGGAACCGTCCATTGCCAAGCAACTTGCGCTCGTATGCCCCCTCCCAGCCCACCCACCGAAGGCACGCAGGCAACTACTGGCGGCCAGTGGTCCCCGTCCCGATGCAGCCCCAGCGAATCGCGAGATGAGTGCAAGGGCGACCGACTTACAGATCCAACGCCCAATCCGTGGAGGGGTGGACGGAAGCAGGGTCGGGCATGCGGGGTCAGGGATGCGGGGTTCAGGCGCCGCTGCCCACAGGCAGCGGCGCCCCTCCAACCATCCTGCGCGCCAAGCGATACCAGCCGCCAACTCCGTCCCGGAATTGCCGACCCTGGTTGCGCGGCGCCGCCCGGGGTTGGCGCCGCGCAAAGGGCCGCCCAGTAACCGGTCCGCACTGGTCAGAGATGTCGCGTACGCGGCGGACGCCGTACCGCTTGTCCCTGCGCGGCCGCCCGACCAGGCGGCCGCGCAACCCCGTCTCCTCCTGGACGTTGCCGTCAGTGCGGCCAGGCGCCGACCTCATCGACCCCACGCTCGCTACGCGTTCTTCCTTGCGCAGCCGTCCGTTTGGGCGGCCACGCAACGCCCACTCCTTCTCGCTATGGGCGCGCACGACATGTGTGCGCACCAGTCGAGGGCGACATGCCAGCCCTGGTTGCGTGGCGTCGCGCAGGGCGGAGCCACGCGGGTGCCCGTGGCGACCAGGTCCGCGCTGGTGAGGCTGTCGTGTATGCGATGGGGCGTCATGTCGCTTCCCTCTGCGCGGCCGCCCGGATGGGCGGCCGCGCCACCTCGACGAACACTCGCTACGGGGCACACACGACATACGTGCGCACCAAGCGCAGTCGGACGCACAAGCCTTGATCGCGTGGCGCCGCGCAGGGCGGCGCCACGCAGCACTCCCAGGTAGTTCCGTCTGCGTTCAGGAATGCCGATGCCGGTTGGCGCGGCGCCGCACCGGGCGGCACCGCGCAAAGGGCTGCCCCGTAACCGTGAGCGCACTGGTCAGCGGTCTCGCGTACGCGGTGCGGATGTCGTACCGCTTGTCCTTGCGCGGCCTCGCTCCGGTCTGTCTCGCGGCGGCTGCGGGGCTTCGGTATGCCGCCGGAATCTGCGAATCGCGGGAAGGCCGATGCTCTCCCCCAATCGCAGTCCGGGGTGAGGGGTAGATGCCGGTGGAGGCGGGGCGGTAGGCGGAGCGCCAGGGAGGGGCCGTCGGAGCGACGGTCGGGGAGTGTCCTGCGGTTGGGGGCCACCCATAGTGGAGGGGGTGTGGGTGGCGAAGCCCCCACCCGCGGCGGAGCCGCGCAAAAGGAAGAGCCCTGCTCGCGCTTTTTGCGAGCAGGGCTCTTCCGAAAAAGGGGTGGAGGTGGCGGGAATTGAACCCGCGTCCTGAAGTGCGAGACCAGAGCTTCTCCGAGCGCAGTCCGCTTCGATTTTCTCAGCCCCGGCAATCACGCGGACAAGTTGCCGACGGGCTCAGTTACTGTTAAATGTTCCGAACGGCCCCGTAACCGGGCAGTGCGGTGGAGTCCCCTTGATTATGCCAGGATCCGGGGCGGGGACGCACCCGGTCTGACACCTTCGAAGCTCGCTCAGGCGGCGAGGGCGAAGGAATCGCGCTTGTTATCGGCGATTATAGGTTTCGGCATATGGTTAACGAGATCATTGCCGCTTCCTCGGCTCGCTTCCTCTGCTCCGACATCTCCAGTCGAAACCGATCACCCCCTATTGAGTTTTCAAGCGTCGTGCTCTGCCGGCCGGAGCCGGCTCGCTTGACGGTCGCACCCGGCGTGTTGCCTGAGCCCGGTGCAGCCGGTGTCATCGTACGGAACAACCCCGCCGGGGGTCCACTTCATTCCGTACGGCGCGGCTCAGCTGCTCTGCCGGCGGATGGCCGCGCTCATCGCGCGCTGGGCCTCGCGCTGGCCCTGCTTCTCGATGAGGGTCTGGCGCTTGTCGTACAGCTTCTTGCCGCGTGCGAGGGCGAGTTCGACCTTCACCCGGCCGTCCTCGTTGAAGTAGATGCTCAACGGGACGAGCGTGGTGCCCGAGTCGTTGAGCTTGTTCTCCAGCTTGGCGATCTCGTCACGGTGCAGCAGCAGCTTGCGGGGGCGCCGGGGGGCGGAATTGTTCCAGGTCGCCTCCAGGTACTCCGGGATGTGCGCATTGCGCATCCAGACCTCGTGGTTGTCGACGGTCGCGAATCCGTCGACGAGGGACGCGCGGCCTTGCCGCAGCGACTTCACCTCGGGGCCGGTCAGCACGACACCGCACTCGAACGTGTCGTCGATGTGGTAGTCGTGCCGCGCCTTCTTGTTCTGCGCGATCATCTTGCGTTTGGGAGCCGCCGACGCCTTCTTGGACTTGGTCGGCTTCCCCGGCATCTGCACGATGGTTGGTCTCTTCGCCATGATCTCCGCATTCTCGCCCATCGGCGGGGGTCCGGGCCACGGGGTTCCGCTCAGACGGTCGTGTCGGCGGCCGCCAGGCCGGCCAGGACCTCCAGCGCCCGGGCCTCGGCCTCCTCCGCGGGGGCGGACGCGGGGACGGCGATGTCGGGGTCGATGCCGCGGCCTTCCACGTTGCGCCCGTCGGGCGGGTACCAGCGGCCCACGGTCAGCTCCAGGACCGCGCCCCCGGCGAGCAGCGCAGGGGCCTGGACCGAGCCTTTGCCGTACGTGGTGCTGCCGACGACCACCGCGCGGCCGCGGTCCCGTAAGGCCGCGGCGACGACCTCGGCGGCGCTGGCACTCGCCCCGTCGACCAGGACCACGACGGGTGTCGCGGTGTCGCCGGGGGCGGCCGCCGCGCCGAGTTCGCGGCGGGTGCCGGTGCCGTCGTCGTACGTGACCACGGGCCCGGGCAGCAGGAACGCGGAGGCGACCGCGGCGGCCTCCTCGATCAGGCCGCCGGGGTTGCCGCGCAGGTCGAGGAGGAGGCCCGCGGGGCGGTCCGCGAGTGCGGCGCGTACCTGGTCGGCGGTGCCGCGGCCGAAGCCGGTGATGCGGACCCGGACCAGGCCCGCGGTGCCGACCGGCTCGACGGTGACGCCCGCGCCGGTGAGGAGCTCGCGGACCAGCGGGACGTCCCGCGGGGCGTCGCCGCGCACGACGGTGAGCACGAGTGCGGTGCCGGCCGGGCCGCGGAGCCGCGCGACGACTCCGGCGAGCCCGAGCTCCGCGGCGGGTGCGCCGTCCACGGCGGCGAGCACGTCGCCGGCCTTGATGCCGGCCCGGGCGGCGGGCCCACCGGGATGCACATACGAGACGCGTACCCGCCCGTCGGTCTGACGCACGGTCAGGCCCACGCCCGGGTACGTCCCGTCGACCTGTTCGAGGTGCTCCGCGGCAGTGCCCGGCGGGTAGTACGCGGCCCACCGGTCCTCCAGGACGGCCAGCAGGTCGCGGGCCGCGTCCGGGTCCAGTTGGAGGCCTTCGAGTGCGGCGGCCGCCTCGGGCGGCAGCGTGGGCGCCGTCCGGGGCGGCGGGACGCGGTGCGCGGACTGGGTGTTCAGGCCGGGCACCGACACGGCGTCCCATGCTCCGGTGGCCGCCCCCGTGGTCAGGACCGCGCCGAACACCAGGGCCACTGCGGCCCTTCGGCGCACCCGACCGGACGTCATGGCGGGAGCATAAGGCAGCGCGGCAGGCCGCCCTGCGGAGCCCGGACTAAAGCCAGGTCAGCGGGTCCGCGAACGCCCCGTCGACAAGGACCTCGAAGTGCAGGTGCGCGCCCGTGGAATAGCCGGTGTTGCCGACGAGTCCGACGGTGGCCCCGCGCCGGATGCGCTTCCCCTCGCCGACGTCGATGCGCGAGAGGTGGTTGTAGGTCGTGGTGAGCGCGACGCCGCCGACCTGGCCGTGCGAGACCACCACGCGGTAGCCGTACGCGCTGTTGTAGCCCGCGGCGATGACCGTGCCCTCGCGGGCGGCGCGCACCGGGGTGCCCTCGGCGGCGCCGAAGTCCGTTCCGCTGTGCAGCTTCACGTACTCGAGGATCGGGTGGAACCGCATCCCGAAGTTCGAGGTGACCGCGCCGTCGACCGGGTACGACAGCGCACCGCCGCGCTGCCCGGAACTCCCGCCGCCCTTGGCGGTGCCCCCGCTGCCCTTCGCCACCGGGGCGTTCAGCCGGTTGACGAGTTCGGCGAGCCGGCGCTGCTCGACCACGAGGGCCTCGTAGCGCTGCTGGTCGGCGGCCTTCTCCTCCTGCGCGGTGGCCATCGCGCTGCGCCGCGCCTCGACGAGCTTCTCGACCGCGGCATTGGCGGCGCCCGCCTCGGCCTCGACGGCGGTGAGCACGGTGAGCTGCGCGGCCGCGGCCTCGCGCTCGATGCGCACCTGCTCGCGGGCGCGGCCGAGTTCCTTCTGTCGCCCGTCGGTCGCGGCGTGCACTTCGCGGAGGCGCTGCAGGGTCGCCTCGTCGGCGCGCAGCACCGAGCGGAAGCCTTCGAGCCGGCTCATCAGCTGGGCCGGGGTCTCCGCCTCCATGATCACCGAGAGCTGGGCGAGGGCGCCCTGCTGGTATGCGCGGCGCGCGACCTGGCCGAGGGCGTCGCGCATCTCCGCCATGGAGGCCTCGACGTCGAGGAGTTGGCGCTGCGCGGCGGCCTCGTCCTCGACCGCGATCTCGAGGCGGCGGCGCAGGTCGGACTCCTTGACCCGGGCCGCGTCGAGCTTGCCGCGGGCCTGCGCCAGCGCGGCCTGCGCGGCCGGCATGCGGGCGTTGGCCTCGGCGTACGCGGTCTCCGCAGCGGCGAGGCGCTGCGCGGACCCCTCCAGGTGCGCCCGGACGTCCTGGACCTGGCCGTCCACGCGGGTCTTGGCGGTACGCGGATCGTCGTCGGCGTGCGCGGTGCCCCAGCCGATGGCCGCGCCGGTGGCGGCGATGAGGGCGAACAGGCCGAGACGCCGGCGGTACGTGGGGCGCATGGGCGCGGCCTCCTGCCTGGGGACTGGTTCCGAGCAATACGTCAGTCCCACAAGTACCAGGAGTCCCATCCCATTTACGCCATATAACCCACTTTTCACTTGATATGGCACTCGGATGGCGTAGGAGAAGCACGGGAAGGCTGTCGGCCCGGCCCCGAAAGAGCGCCGCAACAGCACCCCAGGGCCGCCGCAAGAGTGCCGGAAGAGTGCGCGCGGCAGGCCGGAAATGCCGCAGGGGCAGACCGGTTTCCCGACCTGCCCCTGCGCTCGGACCGTCCCCGCGGCAGCGGAATGCGCTGCGCGCCGGACCAGACCTCGTCAGACCTTGAGGTATTTGCGCAGCGTGAAGAACGACGCGATCGCCGACATGCCGATGCCCAGCAGGAACAGCCAGGGCAGCACCGAGATCACCGCGTCGAAGCCGATCAGCTGCGACTTGAGCAGTTGGATCGAGTCGGCGAGACCGCGCTTGATGCCGAAGTAATAGCCCGCGCTCAACAGGCCGGTCGCCACCAGGGCACCCACGAGACCGGCCACCGCCGATTCCAGGATGAAGGGCCCTTGGATATAGAAGTTCGAGGCGCCGACCAGCCGCATGATGCCGGTCTCGCGGCGGCGGCTGAACGCCGAGACGCGCGCGGTGTTGATGATCAGCAAGATCGCCACCAGCAGCATGAAGAACATGATCCCGTAGGCCGCCATGCGCGCACTGGTGAGCAGGTCGAAGAAGGGCTTGAGCAGCTTCTTCTGGTCCTGCACGGACTGCACGCCGGCCCGACCGGCAAACGCGCTGGAGATGACGTCGAACTTGGTCGGGTCCTTGAGCTTCACGCGGAAGGACTCGGGCAGCTGGTCCGGCGTCAGGCTGTCGCCCAGTGGCGAGTCCTTGTTCTGCTCCTTGAAGTGCGCGAACGCGTCCTGCTTGTTCTCGAAGAAGACCTGGTCCACTTCGGGCATCTTCTTCAGGTCCGCGCTGATCGCCTCGCGGTCCGCGTTGGAGACCTCGCCGTTGACGCACCCGTCCTTCTTGGGGTCCGTCTTGTTGCACAGGAAGATCGAGACCTCGACGCGGTCGTACCAGTAGTCCTTCATCGAGTCGGCCTGCTTGCTCACCAGCAAGGCAGCCCCGAACAACGTCAGGGACAGCGCGACACTGACGACGACCGCAATCGTCATGGTCAGGTTTCGGCGGAGACCGATCCCGATCTCTTTCAGCACGAACTGGGCGCGCATGATGTCCTAAATCTTCGGGGCGCCTCGCCTGGACGCCGTTCTTCGGTGGTCGGGCCGGCCGTCGGACCGGCGGGCAGGCCGGTCGCCAGGCCCGCAGCCGGGCGGGCCGGCCCGCGTCAGTGCTGGTAGCCGTAGACGCCGCGCGACTGGTCGCGGACGAGGTGGCCCTGCTCCAGCTCGATGACGCGCTTGCGCATCTGGTCGACGATCGCCTGGTCGTGCGTGGCCATGATGATCGTGGTGCCGGTCCGGTTGATGCGGTCCAGCAGCTTCATGATGCCGACGCTGTTCTGCGGGTCCAGGTTGCCGGTCGGCTCGTCCGCGATGAGGATCATCGGCCGGTTCACGAACGCGCGCGCGATCGCCACGCGCTGCTGCTCGCCGCCGGACAGCTCGCCGGGCATACGGTCTTCCTTGCCGGCCAGGCCGACCAGGTCCAGCACCTCGGGCACCACCTTGCGGATGGTGGAGGTGGGCTTGCCGATGACCTCGAGGGCGAACGCGACGTTCTCCCGCACGGTCTTGTTGGGCAGCAGGCGGAAGTCCTGGAACACCGTCCCCATCTGGCGGCGCAGCGCGGGCACCTTCCAGTTGGACAGCCGGCCGAGGTCCTTGCCGGCCACGAAGATGTTGCCCGTGGAGGGCCGCTCTTCCTTGAGGACCAGCCGCAGGAAAGTCGACTTGCCGGAGCCGGAGGAACCGACCAGGAAGACGAACTCGCCCTTCTCGACCTCCAGCGACACGTCCTGCAACGCGGGCCGGGGCTGCTTGGCGTAGGTCTTGGTGACGTTGTCGAATCGGATCACGGTTGCATCACAGCGCGCCATCCTAGGGGGCAAGGGTGTCGTACGGGGGCAGAGCCGTTGGTGAATGCTCCGCCGCGACCGGGTACGTCCCCGTGCGCAGGTCGTGTCCGCGTCCGAGGTCGTGGTACGTGCGTCCCAGGGACGGTACCGCCACCGCGGCCGGGCGCGAAGGCCAGGGGCGGTACGTCGCAGGGCATGGCCATCCCAGGAGTGTAAGCGGCACAGTGGAAGGCGATGGGAACTTCTTGGTGCCCCGGACGCGTTATAGAAGACGACCAGGCAGGTCGGGCCCGCAGGGGCCGAGGAGGACGTCATGACGTGGGAGCACTTGGTGTGCGCCAACTGCGCCGGCCCCGTGAGCGAGGGCCGGTGTTCGGTGTGCCGTGCGTCGCGCGACCGCCTCGCCCGCGAACGCGGACCGCAGTTCTCGCCCGCGCTGCTCGCCCTGCTGGCCGGCCTGGTGGTCGTGGCGGCACTGCTGCTGCAGCACCTGACGGGCTGACCGGCACCTCCGCAGGCACGCACGCCACCGCGGACCCGGACGACACGGCAGACGCGAAAGACACCGCAGACACGGCAACGGGAAAGGCCCCGGGAGATCCCGGGGCCTTTCCGTTTGCGCATGGTCGCGTCCCGCAGGGCGTCAGGCCGCCGCGGTGGCGTCCTCGTCGCGGCGCATGCGCCGCGGCAGGACGGTGAACGCGAAGCCGCCCGCGGCCATCGCCGCGCCGCCGATGACCAGGAAGACCACGTTGGCCTCCTCGCCGGTCGCGGCGAGCTGCTGCTCACCGGTCGCCGCGGCTCCGCCGGTGGTGGCGCTGCCGGTCGTGGTGGTGCCGCCGCCGTAGTTGCGCTGCGGGCCGCCGCTGCTGGCGTTGTTGCCGGACGCACCGCGGTTGTTGTTGTTCCCGCCGCAGTTCACGCCGCCGTTGGCCACATCGCACGGCTGGCCGCCGGTCGAGCCGCCGGTCGAGGTGGTGCCGCCGCCGGTGGACGTGCTCGCGCCCGTCGTGCCCGCGGTGGTGCCGGCCGACGAGGTGTCGCCGGTCGAGCCGCTCGACGTGGTGCCCGCCGACGTACCGGCCGACGTGCCCGCGGAAGTGCCGGCCGAGGTGCCGGACGCCGTGCTCTGGCCGGACGAGCCGTTCGACGAGCCGTTGGACGACCCGTTCGACGAGCTGCCGCTCGCGCCGGACGTGGTGGTCTCGCCGGTCGCGCCGGACGACGTCGTGCTGGTGCTGCTCCCCGTCGTACCGCTGCTCGTGCTCGTCGAGGTGGTGGTCTCGCCGGTCGAACCGCTCGACGTGGTGGTCGAGGTGCTCGAACCGGAGGTGCCGGGCTCGCCCGTGGTGGTCTCGCCCGTGCTGGTCTCACCCGTGGTCGACGACGCCGACGTGCCGGCCGAGGTGCCGCCCGTGGTGGGCGGCTCTTCGCCCGGCTCCGCGGACGCCATGCCCGCGACCGCCAGCGACGCTCCCGCAGCGAAAACTGCGGCCGCGGCTATGCGCGCAACGCGTGCGCGCACCTTGTTGGTCATTACTGCAACCCCCAGTTGGTCGTGCTCCCCGTCCCCGCACCGGCGCGACAGGAGGCCGAAACGTCAATGGGCATCGCCACGACCGATGGGACCAGACCACAGGAACGGGCCGTGGGGGGACCGTGCCTCCATGTGCTGCCGTGTCGTTGCAATGCCGACGCCCAGCCTGGTGAAGGCCCCGCGGGGTAGTCAAGGGCGTTCCACGAAGGTTGCGGGGGATGTCCCTTTTCCGGCGTGTAATTGAGGGAAAAACACAGCGGCATTCACCGCCGAATTATCGACAAGGTGATGCCGCTGTGTGATGTCGCCTATTGCGCAGCCGCGCGATTATCCGGCTCAGGCCGCGGTCTGCTGCTGCTTGCGCCAGCGGATACCCGCCTCGATGAAGCCGTCGATGTCGCCGTCCAGCACCGACTGCGGGTTGCCCACCTCGAATTCGGTGCGCAGGTCCTTCACCATCTGGTACGGGTGCAGGACGTACGACCGCATCTGGTTGCCCCACGAGGAACCGTCGCCCTTGAGCGCGTCCATCTTGGCGCGCTCCTCCTGGCGCTGCCGCTCCAGCAGCTTGGCCTGGAGGACGTTCATCGCGCTGGCGCGGTTCTGGATCTGCGAGCGCTCGTTCTGGCAGGACACCACGATGCCGGTCGGGATGTGCGTGAGGCGCACCGCCGAGTCGGTGGTGTTGACGCCCTGGCCGCCCGGGCCCGAGGAGCGGTAGACGTCCACGCGCAGGTCCGACTCGTCGATGTCGACGTGGTCGGTGGTCTCCACGACCGGCAGCACCTCGACGCCCGCGAAGGAGGTCTGGCGGCGGCCCTGGTTGTCGAACGGCGAGATGCGGACGAGGCGGTGGGTGCCCTGCTCGACCGAGAGGGTGCCGTAGGCGTACGGCACCTTGACCGCGAAGGTGGCGGACTTGATGCCGGCCTCTTCGGCGTACGAGGTGTCGTAGACCTCGGTGGAGTAGCCGTGCCGCTCGGCCCAGCGGGTGTACATGCGCAGCAGCATCTCGGCGAAGTCCGCGGCGTCCACGCCGCCGGCCTCGGCGCGGATGGTCACCAGTGCCTCGCGGGCGTCGTACTCGCCGGACAGCAGCGTGCGGACCTCGAGCTCGTCGACCGCCTTGCGGACCGAGCCGAGCTCGTTCTCCGCCTCGGTGCGGGTGTCCGCGTCGTCCTCGGCCTCGGCCAGTTCGAACAGGACCTGGACGTCGTCGATGCGGCGGCGCAGGTCCTCGACCTTGCGCAGCTCGCCCTGGAGGAACGAGAGGCGGCTGGTCAGCTTCTGCGCGCTCTCGACGTCGTCCCACAGGTCGGGCGCCGCCGCCGCCTCGTTGAGGTCGGCGATGTCGGCCCGCATCTTGCCCAGGTCGAGGACCGCCTCGATCGACTCCATGGTGGATTCGACGGACTTCAGCTCTTCGGAAGGATCAATGGCAGCCACGCACCCATCGTACTGGCCCCGGGGTGCGGGGCTTGTCGACGGAGGGGTGGACCGGTGGGGCTCAGCCGGAGGGGGCCACCTGGACACGGCCGTTGGGGCCGCGCAGATAGAGGTCGACCCGGCCGGGCGCCGAGCCGACCGCGGCGGCGCCCTCCTGGGCGGGGAGTTCGGCGGGGGCCGACAGCGTGGCCGGCTGCCAGGCGCCGGCCATCGCGACTGCGCCGGTCAGGCGGCCCGAAGTGTCCGGGACGACGACGGCCAGGCCGCCGCCCGGGGTCCAGGCCGCGGCCGGGCGGCCGCCGGCCGCGAAGGTACCGACCCGCTCCGGCTCGCGCCAGTCGCCGCCGGCGAGCGTCATGTGCAGGAGCGCGTGGTCGCCGGCCCGCACCACGAAGGCGTCCAGCGTGCCCGGCGCACCCGGTGCGCCGGCGGTCAGCGCGGGGGCCTGCTCGACGATGCCGCCCTGGTGGACCTTGCGGAATCCGGACCAGTTCGCCCCCGCGAGGGTGCCGTGCATGAGGTCGTCGCCGGACCGGACGAGGACGTCGAGGCGGTCGCCGGTGCCGGACGCGGCGGGTGCTCCGGCGACCTTGGTCTTGGCGTCCACCCGGGTCCACTCGCCCCAGCGGCCGTCCGCGAAGCTGCAGCGGTAGAGGAACCGGTCCGCGGCGCCGACCGCGAGCACGTCCACGCGGCCCGCCGCGGGGGCGGTGACCGCGAGGTCCTCGGCGGCCTTGAAGACCGGCAGCTTCTGCCAGTCGGAGAACTTCACGCCGTCGCCGGTGGAGAACCAGGGCTGTCCCGCGCCGTCGCGCTGCACGACGTAGGTGGCCGCCCCGGCGGGCTGCGCGGCGGCCGGTGCGCCGACCAGGAGCACCGGCGCCACCGGGAGTTGGGCCCACTTGTCCCAGACCGGGATGCGGGCGGCGCGGTCCCCGGCGCCCGTCGAGGCCGGGGTGCCGGCCCCCTGGGCGGGGGCCGAGGCGGGCGGCGACTGGGTCGCGCCGACCGGCTGCTGCTCGGCGGGCTTGTCGTCGCCGCGGCCCGCGATCCACCAGCCGGCTCCGGCGACCACCAGCACGGCGGCGGCGCTCAGCACCGCGACGGCGCGGCCGCGCCGCTTGCGGTGGGTGGTGCGGCGGCGCGAAGCGGCGATCGGCGGGGCCGGGAAGGTCGGCCGGGCCAGGTTGGTGTGGGTGTCGCGGGACGCGTCCATCTCGGTGCCGGAGACCAGCGGCACCACGCCCGCGGGCAGCGGCGGCGGGGTCTCGCCGCGGTCCGGGTGGCCGCCGCCGTCCGGGGCGGGCACGTCGAAGCGCGGCAGGCCGGCCAGCGCGGGCAGCGCGGCGCGCAGGCGCTCGCCGACCTCGCGGGCGGTCAGCCGGGCGGCGGGCGCCTTGGACAGGCAGGCGGCCAGGACGTCGGCGACCGGGGCGGGCAGCCCGGGGATGCCGGGGACCGGCTCGGTGACGTGCCGGCGCAGCACCGCGCCGGGGTGGCCGCCGCCGAACGGGGTCCAGCCGGTGAGGAGTTCGTACAGCACGGTGCCGAGGGCGTACACGTCCACGGCGGCGGTCGGCTGCAGGCCCTCGATGATCTCCGGGGCCAGGTAGTCGGGGGTGCCGATGATGCGGGTCGCGCGGGTGCGGCGCGGTGCGTCGACCAGGCGGGCGATGCCGAAGTCGGTGAGTTTGGCGCGCACTTGGCCGTACGCGGTGTCGAGCAGGACGTTCTCGGGCTTCACGTCGCGGTGGATGACGCCCTCGGCGTGCGCGGCGGAGAGCCCCTCGGCGACGTCCGCACAGATCGCCGCGGCCATCGCGGGGCTGAGCACCCGCTCCTTCTCCAGCCGGGTGCGCAGGTCCGGGCCGTCCACCAGGTCCATGACCAGGGCCAGGTCGGAGCCGTCCACCACGAGGTCGTGGATGCCGACGATGGCGGGGTGGTCGAGGCTGACCAGCGCGGTGCGCTCCTGCACGAAGCGGGCCACCAGGACCTCGTCGGAGGCGAGGTCCTCGCGCAGCAGCTTGATGGCGACGGGCCCCTCGGGTCCCTCGCCTGCCCAGACGGTGCCGCTCGCGCCGCGCCCGAGGATCTTCAGGGCGACGTACCGGCTGCCAATCCTGCGTGCCACTGCTGCTCCGTGTCCCCGGCACCCGACGTGGCCGGTCCGTGCGGAATGTGGGATTCCGTGCCGTATTCCGTGCCGTGATCCGCGCGTCGGCGCGCGGATGGATGCGCGCCTCGTCCCGTGTCCTGCCGTGT
This sequence comes from Yinghuangia soli, assembly GCF_021502675.1. Classification (GTDB taxonomy): domain Bacteria; phylum Actinomycetota; class Actinomycetes; order Streptomycetales; family Streptomycetaceae; genus Yinghuangia; species Yinghuangia soli. The sequence goes on along the minus strand of NZ_JAKFHA010000032.1, from coordinate 887 downwards.
CCCTGCTGCGCTTTCCGTGCCCGAAGGCTACCTGGCGGAGGCCGCGCAGCCGTGTGGTGTGGGCAGATCCGACCGGGGTGTCGCACGTCGGGCAAGAGATTTGTCGACCCGAAGCGGGACCCGGGCGCGCCAGGGCGGGCGGAAGCACCGCCCCGGCGGCCCCGGACCGGCCTTACGGGAGCTTGGTCGGAATGCCCTTGGGGAGGCCGGTGGGCAGTCCGTTGGTGCCGCCGGTCTCGCCGGTGCCCTTGTCGCCGCCGCCGTCGAAGAAGTCCTTGGCCTTCTCGTACCAGCCCTTGACCTCGTCGAAGACGTCCAAAGCGCTGTCGATCCAGGTGTGCAGCGGGGTCAGGTAGTAGAGGGCGACGAGCCCCGCGGCCATGATCACCAGCGTCATGACCATCCGCATCAGGCAGCCGGACAGGCAGCCGACGCCCGGGACGCTCGTGGGCCGGAACCCGCGGCCGCGCGACGGGCGCGGTTCCCGCGGCTCGCGCGGGGCCCGGCGGGGCGGTTCGACATCCGGCGGACGCGTCGCCTCGCGCTGCTGCGGCGGCTGGTGCTGGGGCGGCCGGTGCTGCGGGGGTGCGCTGCGCGGCGGCGGCTCGGGGCTGCGGTACGGCGCGTTCTGCCCGGGCCCGGACCCGCCCGCGGCGCCGGGTGCGGCGTACTGCGGGGCGCCGCCGCGGTAGCCCGCGGCCGGGTCGTCGCGGTACAGCGGAGGCGGCGGCGGATAGCCCGGCGGCTGCGCCGGGGGCCGGAACTGCTGCGGCGGGACGACCTCGTCGAGCACCCGGGTCGGGTCCGGCACCGGCGGTCCGGAAGGCCGGCCGGGGGCCGGCGGCATGCCGGAGCCGCCGCGCGGGACCACGCGCGTGGGGTCGTCG
>NZ_JAKFHA010000031.1:73821-90310 GCF_021502675.1 Yinghuangia soli | reverse complement strand
CGGCTGGCTACGAGGGGGGTCTGTACCCTTGCGGTACATTTCGTGTTGGGGTGCATGGCTGCTCTGGGGGTGTGCCGGCCTCCGGCCGCGGTGGGACGTCATCGTGGGTCCTTGGGGGTTCCAGGGGGCCTTGGGCTGGCCTTTCGGTGTTGCTGGTGGGGGGCCCTCTGTGGGTGCCGTCTGGTGGGTTCCGGATGGCTCGGGGCTTCCTTGTAGGGCTTTGCGGGGTCTAGGTGGCTGCTGTGCTGTGTACCCGAGTATGTCACGCTGTAGAGCGTACCGCAAGTGTACCGCATGTATGTGACGGCCGTACATATGTCACGTTCTGCCGTTGCATATTGGTCTGAACCACTGGGGCAATGATACCAGGCTATTTGAAAGGGCTTGGATTCGGGCTGGCGAAGGTGGTCGGTCGAATGGGAATGGGCGGTACGGAAAGGCCACTATGCGGTACAGAATTCGGTATTGGTCGCCCGGCTATTCCTGGGCTGTTGTCCCGTGCCTTGTATTCCTATGCCGGAATACAAGGCGTTGTGGGGACGGCATGGGCCCGGCTGCGCGGTGGCCTCTACAGGGCTTCTACGGCGTGTGCAGGGGCTTCTGCAGCGTGGCGCGGTGGTGCCGGGCGCCGGTCACCAGGATCGCGGCGGCGAGGCGGGGGTCGGTGGTGCCGAGGTCCAGGGTGGACAGCAGCTGCTCGTCGCGTTCGAAGGGGCCTTCACCGTCGGCCGGGTCGCGGCGGTAGTGCAGCGTCGCGGTGGCCTTGGTAAGGGGGGCGTGGCCGCCCGCCACGAGGCCGGCGAACGCCCCGTACGCGCCGCGGGGGTCGTCCTCCCAGCGCAGGGCGGGCATGCCGTCGGCGGGGAGGTAGAAGGCCAGCCCGGGGACCGTGTCGGTTTCCTTGGCCAGGGCGGCGGCGAACTCCTGGTGCCAGCGGCGCTGTTCGTGGCGTTCGCCGTCGCTGACGGCCATGGTGGGTCTCCGTTCCCGGGGTGTTGGCGCGAGTGTAGGGGGCGTGCCCGACAAGGCCGGGCGGGCCGCGGTCAGGCGCCGATGCCGATGTGGGAGACGTAGGTGTAGGCGCCCCAGTCGGAGTCGAGCTCCTGGATGGCGTCGATCCAGATGGCGGCGAGGGCGGCCCCGTCGCCGGCGGCCATCGCGTCGACGGCGTCGTCCCAGATGTAGCGGCCCTGGATGCGGCGCACACGCAGGTTCTCGCGGCGGCGGGTCTCCAGGACGACGTTCTGGTTGATGGGGTGGATCTCGATCGCGGTGCCGCGGCCGCCGCGGTTGAGGTGCTGCTTCAAGGCGCCGGGGCTGGCCAGGACGTTGTGCGCGCGCAGGTTCCAGTACGCGGTGTCGATGGCCTCGGCGTTGGCCGGCAGCGGCCGGCGGGCGCCGCGGGTCCAGGCGCGGAGCGTGGCCGGTGTGGCGGTGATGCCGGCGTCGGCGAGGGCGGCGGGGCCGCCCTGGTGGGTGGTGAGGTAGCGCATGCGGGCCATCAGGCCACGCCGGGTGGTCACCGCCGACTTGATGCCGCCCTCGGTGATCATGCGTTCCAGGGCGTCCTCAAGGGCCTGGCCGAGCGCGTCCCCGCCGTGGATGTTGCCCGGGTCCCGGTCCGCGCCGTACGCGCCGAACCGGCGCCATCCGTCCGTCGACATCTAGCGTCCTTAGCTTTTCTGGGCGTTTTTCCGGGCGGCGCTGCGGGGCAGGGTGTATTGGTCTTTCAGTTTCATTTCCTGGGTCAGGCGGCCTTCGGTGAATACCTGCCGCCAGTCGCCGCCGGTGACGTGGATTTCGTCGGTTCCGCGCAACGAGACCAGGGTGAGGCCTGCTTTGAATGCGCGGTGTGCTTTGTACCAGAGGTTCGCGAAGGCTTGCGACCGGAAGGTGTGCATGTATTCGGATCGGCGGATTTCGCGGTTCGCGCTGGATTCCCCGACGGTCGAGACGAGTTTCGCGTACATGGCCTTGATGTAGGCCTCGGCGACCGTGTCGCCGGCCTTGATGGCGTCCTCGCGGGCCAGAGTCAGGACCCGGCGGAACTTCTCGAACAGGACCTCCGTCCCGCCCGAGGTCCAGCTCTCAGCGATCACCGGGGCCTCGCACAGCCCGAGCGTGTGGCAGCGGATCAGGAGCCGGACGGTGGGGTCGGTCAGGATGATCGGGCCGGTCTCGCGGCGGTTCCCGATCGGGTCGGGCAGGTGCGGATGCTCCCAGGTGGGGCGGGAGTTCAGCAGGTAGGCACCCGAGCGCTTCGGGTCGAACCCGCCGCCTGCGTCGTGGACGAGCTTGCCGATGGGCAGGTGCGTCTTCAGCGCGGACAGGTACGCGGCGTTGGTGTCCAGGACGTCGACCGCGACCGGGGCGCGGGTGCCGGCCTCCAACTCGTCCAGGAGGACGGCGTTGGACCACTTGTGGCGGCCCTCCCATACCTCGTCCGCGCCGTTGCGGGTTTTCTTCCGGAGAATGTCGGGGAGTTCCGGGAAAGCAGTGTGCTCGTAGCGTGAGCCCACCCTGGTGGCCTCGAAAATCGCCATCGCGTCGGGAATCGCTTTTTTCTCCAGCGCGGCGGTCGCGGCCTCGACGTCCCCGCCGTGCGCGGCCAGGGCCCGGTCCACCGCGCGGGTGATCATCGTGGTGAAGTCCGCGTAGTCCCGGCCCCCGTACTTCCCCTCCCCTGCACCCGATACCGGGCGGGAGGCGGCCCGGCGCGGCTGCGGCGAGGAGGCCCCCGAGGGGCGCTGGGAGGCCCGGCGGGGCGCGGTTCCGGCACTGGGCGCAGCGCTGGCGCCTACGGGCTCCAGGGCGCGTTCTGCCGCCTCTTCGAGGCTGTGGTGGTCGAGGTCGTCGACGCCGTCGGGGTCGGCGGAGGCCGGTGGTGCCGTGGTCGGCGGGGCGGGGTCGGCGGGCGGGCGCAGGGCGGTGCCGGGGCGGGTGACCTCGGGCCATGCCCCCGGGGCGGCGGGGGCGGGCGAAGGGCTGGGCGCGGCGGGGGTGTGCGGGGTGTGTACCGCGGGGCGGGCCGGGGCGGGAGCAGGTCCGTGGCCGGGCGCAGTGTCGGGCCGGTGGCCGGGTGCGGGGTTGGGGGTGGTGGGGTTCGGGGGGAAGGCGTCGGCCGGGGGGCGGGCGGGCGGGTCCAGGAGGCGGGCGTGGGCCAGGTCGGCGAACAGGACGGCTTCGCCGAGGGTGCCGAGGTCGCGTTCGGTGGCGGTGGCGTGGACCCAGGTGGTGCCGGGGGTGCCGTCCGTGGTCAGCAGCAGCCGCACGTCCGCTGCCAGGCCGGCGGCTTGCCCGGCGGCGGGGCCGGGGGCGGTGGCGGCCGGGGGCGCGTCCACGACGGCGTCGAGGACGGCGAGGACCGGCACGTGGCGGGTGCGGGCGAGGTGCGCGAGGGCCTGGACGGCGTCGGCGATCTGGGCGGGGCCGGACAGCGGCAGGCGCGGGTCCGGGGCGGTCTGGAGGCGGTCGACGACGACCAGGGCCAGGTGCTCGAGTTCGGCGGCGGTGGCGGTGATCGTGTCGGCGGTCAGGCCCGTGCCGTCGTCGAGGAAGAGGGGGGCGGCGGCCAGGTCGGCGTACAGGATCCGGGCGTCGTCGCGTTCTTCGTCGGTCAGGCGGCCGGCGCGCAGGCGGCGGTAGTCGACCGGCAGGTGCGCGGCGACGATCCGGGCGGCGACGTCGGCTGCGGTCAGCCCGGATGCGGCGTACAGGACCGGCAGGTTCCGGTCCAGGGCGGTGGTCCGGGCCGCGGCGGTCGCCAGGAGGCTTCCGCCGACGCCGGGGGCGGCGGTGATGAGGTAGAGGCGGCCGGGCTGCAGCGGGCCGATCAGGTCGTCCAGGACGCGGATCCCCAACGCGGCACCGGTGGCCGGTGCGGTGGCAGGGTCGGCCGCGGCGGGGGCCAGGACGGTGTCCAGGACGGACCCGAACGAGGCCAGTCGGCGCGGCGCGGGGCGCAGCGACGAGGCCGAGGCGGCCGAGGGTGCCGAGGTCAGGGCCGGGGTGGTTGCCGGCGGTGCGGCGGGCCCGGTAGGGCTCCCGGCGAGGGCCGGGGCGGGGGTGGCCGGGGTGGCAACCGGGTCGGATGCAGCGGCGGCCGGCGCCGGGACAGGCGCGGTGGGGGCCGGGACGGCACCGGGCGGAGCAGCCGGGGCCGGGGCCGGGGTGGTTGCCGGCGGTGCGGCGGCAGGAGCAGCGGGCGGGGCGGTGGGGCCGGGTACGGGCGCGATGGCGGTTCCCTCGTCGGCGGACGCCGCAGCCGGGGCCGGGGCGGCGGGCGGAGCGGGTGCGGTCGTGGTGTCGGTGCCGGGCGCAGCGGCGGACCCGGCGGGGGCCGGGGCGGCAGCCGCGGGGGCGGGCCCGTCCGAGGCGACTTCGGCGGGCTGGGGCGGGGCGGGGGCGTTGCCGGAGGCCGGGGCGCCGCCGGGGGCCGGGGCGGTGGGGCTGGGCGCGGGGGTGCCGATAGGGGTGGCGGGCAGGAGGACGGCGACGGGGGTGGAGTGGCGGCGCAGGACCTGCGGGGCGCCGGTGGCGGCGTGGGCGATGAGGTCGCCGAGGTGCTTGCGGCCCTCCACCGTCGAATACAGGGGCGCTCCGGTGAGGTTCCAGCCCAGCGCCCGCGCGGTTTCGGGGCTGGTCAGGACCGCGCGGTCGCCGCGGCTGGCCAGCACGGTGGCTGTCCCGGTGGTGGCGGCGTGGACCAGCTGCGGCAGCGCGGCACGGGCCTGATGGAGCGTGCCCGGACCCGGCGCCACCACCAGGCCCGGCACCAGGGCCGCCGCGAGAGAGGCCGGGGCGGCCGGGGCCGGGATTGTCCCGGGAGCCGGGAGGCTGGTTGCGGGGGCGTCCGGGACGGAGCCGTCTCCGGCCGCCGGGGCCGGGGCGGCGGGGGCGGCGGGGGCGGGGAGCTCCGGTGCAGCGCTCCCCTGCGTGGCCAGAGCCGGGGCCGGGGCGGCCGAGGCGTTCGCGGCGTTGGAGGGTTCGGGCGCGGCGGGGGCCGGCCGGGCAACGCCGGTACCGGCGCCCGGGGTTGCGCTGCCGGGGACCGGCACGGCCGCCGGGGCGGGGGCGTGGCCGGCGGGGGCCTGGCCGGCGGGAGCGGGCGTTGCGCTGCCGGCGGTCGGGGCGGCGGTCGGGGCGGCGGGGAGGAGGACGGCGACGGGGGTGCTGTGGCGGTACACGACCTGCGGGGCCCCCTCGGCGGCGGCCCGGATGAGCGGGCCCAGGTGCTTGCGGGCGTCCGCAACCCCGTGCGCGGGCGCGGCGGTGAGGTCCCAGCCCGCGGCGGCCGCGGCCGCCGGGGCGGTCAGATGGGCGTGGTGCGGGCCGGTCGACAGCGCGGTGGTCGTGCCCGCCTGGGCGGCGCGCAGCAGGCGGGGCAGCTCCGCGCGGGCCTCGTGGAGCGTGGCCGGACCCGGAACCGGGGCCAGCACAGCAGCAGGTGCGGCGGCGGGCACGGGCGCAGCAACCGGCGCGGCGGGCTCGGGAACCAGCCCCGTAACCGGTGCGGGTGCGGGAACCGGCGCGGGTGCAGGCGGGGCACCGGCGGTGCGGACAGCCGCAGGCTCGGGCTCGGGCTCGGGCTCGGCCGCAGGCGACCCGGCGGCGGCCGGGGCCCGGCCACCGGCGCCGGCACCGGCGGTGCTGGGCGACGGCGCCGCGGAACGGGCTTTGCGGGCCGGGGACTTGCGTGTCGGCGACGCGGGCGGGGCGGCGGCGGGAGCCGGGACCGGAGGGGCGGCGGCCGGGGCGGGCCCGTCGGGGACGGTGGTGTGCACCGCCGGGGTAGCCGCGGGCGCGGAGGAACGGGCCTTGCGTGCCGAAGACTTGCGCGCAGGCGCAGCGGGGTCGGGCGCAGCGGGGTCGGGCGCAGCGGGGTCGGGCGCAGCCGAGGCCGGACCGGCCGGAGTGACCCGGCCTACGGGAGCGGCCGGAGGGCCGTCGGGAGCCGCGGCCGGGAGGGCGGGGCGGATGTAGCGGGTCCAGGTCAACTCCAGGAGGTCGTACAGCTCCTGGGCGGTGGTGTGGCGGGGGCCGCCGAACGCGGGACGGTCCGCGGTGAGCAGGGTGTGCCAATCGCTGCCGGTCACGCGGATCTCCGCCAGCGCGGTCACCGCCTCGCGCAACGAAGCGCCGGCCGAGGTGGCCAGGCGGCCCCGCGCCGGAGACACCAGACGCTCCGCGGCCGCGGCAAGGCGCTCCAAAGCCTCGTAGGGCGGGACCTCCGGGTCCGTCCACACCGCATCGTCCGGGTCCGGCAGCGCCCACCCCGCAGCAAGGCCGGCTGCAGGCGACGCGGATGCGGCAGGTGTGCCGGACGGCATGGCCGAACCGGCCGGAGTGGAAGGCTTGCCGGGCGGCAGAGCGGGCACAGCGGCAGGACCAGCGGGCGGACGGGTCTGCCGGGCCTTGGACTTCCCGGTCCTGGTGGCAGGCACAGCCGCTGCGGGCTCGGACGGCTTCACCACGACAGGACCTCCATCAGCGACAAGCAGGCCGCCGGCCGGAACCGCCGGCGGGCCCGCTGGTGGGGCGGCCTTGTCCGAGAATGACACCGCCGGCACCGGATCGGCCGACAATCCCGCCGGCTCCCCCGACCCGCGCGGCACCGGCCTGCCCGGCTTGGCCTTGCCCGGCTTCGACGGCGCTGGCTCAGACGACACCGACTCGGGCCTGCTCGGCTTCACCACGGCAGCAACCCCCAACCCGCACCGACAACGACAGAACACGAGCACGACACGGGTACATCGACGGCGGGGCAGCGCAGCGGACTGCGGCAGCCCCGGAGAGATGTACCGACTAGGGGATCGTACCGCAGTTCGGTACATAAATAGCGTGACACGCGAAGGAATGTCACGAAAGACGGAACGGGGGGAGGCGGAGGAGCAGGAGTGGCCGGCCGGCACAGGCCCGACATAGGGACCACTCAGGCAGGCGGGAGCAGACAACGGGGACAGCAGCCGACCCGCGAAAGCCCTGCCTGGAACGCGACGGACGCGCGGTGCCCGACGATCCCGGTGCAGCTGGCAGGGAGTGGGGGGCGGTGGCGGGGTACACCACGTTCTCCTTCCTCGGGGTGCCCGCGGAGAACGACTCGGCCGATTCGTCGATGTCGGCCTCGGCTGGGGGCCGTTGCCGTGCATGCGCACGGGATTGCCGGTGGCGGGCCGTTGTGGGAGGCACGCATTCTCGCCGAAGCGGCGTCAGCGACGGCGGCGCGCGGCGACACTGCGGTGACGCGGCGCGGCATGCCGGCGGCCGCTCGAGCGGCCGCCGGACGATTGACACGGATGAACGCAACGGGGCCGGGGGATCGGCCGGGCGTTCGGGGCACGCCGCGGGCGTGGAACGCGCGGCCGAGGGGGTCGGGCGGTGGGATCGGGGTGGAGTGCGGTGCTGACGGGGGTGTTTCGGGTTGCCCCGTTGCGGGGCGAGACGACGTGGTCGTTCGTGGGTCGGGTCGCCGGGGCCTACGGGCTGGGCGCCGATGACGTGTCGGGGCATTGGCGGTGGCTCAACCACCGCCCCCGGCATGCGGGTGGAGCGGGGCGGGCGGATGCGGAGATGGTGTTCGACGCGGCGGGGCGGGCGGCGCTGGTGGGGTTGTGCGGGGTTGCGGAGGGGGTTCTCGGGCGGGCGCTTCCGTCGTGGGGCTGCGGCCTCGATGAGGCCGGTGGGCGGTCCTCGGTTGAGGGGCCGTCGGCGAAGTGGCGGGTGGGTGGCGCTGTGGTGGGGCCGGTGGCGTTCGGGTGCCGGCTGTGCGCGGCGCGGCGTACGGGGGCTGCGGTGCGGGTGGTCGGGTACGCGCGCGGGTGGGAGCGGGTGTGCGGGCGGCACGGGCGGTGGCGCCTGGACGCGGACGCCGACCAGGAAATGGAGCACCTCGATCTGCGCGGGCTCCCGGAGGTGGTGCGGGCGCAGCGGCGGTGGGCTGGGGTGGCGCGGCGGGCGGTGCGGGCGGGGGTGGAGTCGGGGGCGGTGTTCGGCCTCGCGCGGGCGGTGGTGTGCCGGTGGTGGGACGCGGCGTTGGGGTGGGAGCGGGAGCGGGTGTGGCCACGTCGGCTGCACGTGGTCGCGGGAGGGGACGCCGGGGGTGATTTCGCGTGGTGGCGCATTGTCGGGCGGGACGCGGTCGTCTTCCCGGAAGTCGTCGCGGTGGCCGATGCGTTGCTGGACCCGGCGATGGTGGAGCGGGTGTGGCATGACCGGGGTGGTGCGGGGCGTGCCCGGGCGCCGCGGGCGGGCGAGGAGTTGTGCCGGGAGCTCGGGGAGCGGGTCGGGCGGCCGTGGCTCGGGCCGGTGATCGCGGTCGACTACGGCGGTCCGCTGACCGCGTGGATGGGTGCCACGGCCCGTCGGCGGCGGAACGGAGTCGACCGGAGCGGCAGTGTCGGTGGCGGTGCCGCGTCGGGGACGGGGTTCGGGTACGCGGATGACCCGTGGTGGGTACGGAAGGAGGACCAGCCGGTCACCATGGCCGCGCAGTTGCGGGTGCTGGGCAAGGAGAAGAAGGCGGGCGGTTCGGGCACGCGGTGGCGCGCTGCGGTGCCGGCCGAGGAACGCATGCTGCTCGGCGCACTCGTGAAGGAAGCGGAGGAGCAGTTGGTCCAGTTACGCGGGGCGCAGACCGGTAGCACCGCGGACGCCGCACAGCAGCTCCTGGAGAACCTGTCCCGGGCTGTCGATCTCCTTGGCAACGCCAGGTGGCGGACCGCTGTCGTCGCCCTGAACGCCGGGGTCGCGGTCGAGGACGTGGCCCGGTGGGCCAGGGTGACCGTCGGAGAACTGGCGGACGTGCTCAAGGTCGAGGAGGACGAGGCCGGATAGCCGCGGCCGCGGGTCCGGGGTGACGGCCCCAGCGGCGACCACGTCGGTGCTGTGCGTGTCGTCGAGCTCTATCTCACCTGGCGGTGCCTCGGGAGCAAAAACGCGGAATCGGCCCGCCGGGTCGGAGGGCCGGTTTGGCTGGCGCGCGTGATCGGTGAGGGCGATGGCGCGGAAGCCGGGGCTGTGGGGGCGGGGTTCGAGGCGGTGTTCGTCGACCCGGGCGGGCAGGTGGCGCGGCAGAGGTGGGTGGACGCGGCGTGGGCGGTGGCGTTCGAGGACCTGGACCCGGTGGCGGCTTTCCCGGTCGTGCCAGGACGCCGGTGGGGGCCGGGGCTGTGGTGGTCGGCGACCACCGGCCGGCATGTCGCGTGCGGATCGAACGCGATGCGGATCCAGTTGGCGGTGCTCGACCGCGACCCGCGGGTCGTGGGCATGGCCGGGCGGCCGGTGCGGCTGCTGTGGCGCAACGGCGCGGGTCGGGTGCGGTCGTGGGTGCCGCAGGTGTTCGCCCGGTATGCGGACGGCACCGCGTTGCTCGCTGACTGCCCGGGCCACCCCGAGGCCGGCGGCGAACGCGCATTACGGGCCGCGGAAGCGGTGGCGGAGGCGTGCGCACGGGTCGGTTTCGCGTACCAGCGGCTGGAGCCGCCGGGGGCGGCGTTCGCGGCGAACCTGCGCTGGCTGGCGGGGTACCGGCATCCGCGCAACGCAGGCCGGCCCGGGCTGCTGGGCCTGGTGGTCGAGGCGTTCGCGCGGCCGCGGCCGCTGGCGGACGGCGTCGACGCGGTCGGCGATCCGATCGAGGTCCTGCCTGTCGCGTTCCATGCTCTGTGGCACGGGCATCTGACGGCGCCGCTGGATGCGCCGCTGCACGAACGGGTCCTGGTGCACGCGCCGGTGCCGGGTGCCAGGCACGGTGGTGGTGGCCGGAGGGAGGCGGAGTGACCCGGGCGGGGCAGGGCGGGCGGCGGCCGGTGGTCGCGGTCGGCGGGCGGGTGCGGTTCCGCGGGGCGCGGTGGCAGGTCGTCGCGCTGTCCGGGCAGCATGTCCACCTGGCCGGCGAGGACGGGGCGAACGAGGCGGTGCTGGCCGGGCACCTGTTCGCCGACCCTGGGTTCGCGGTCCTGGGTGAGGACGGCGGCCGGGCGCAGGCAGTACCGCAGTGGGGGCTGTTCGAGACCGCACCGGCGGCTGCGCGGGAGAAGGCGCTGGCGTGGCAGCGGCACATCCGCGAGGTCGAGAGCGGGAACCCCGGCGGGAACGGGGGTGGTACCGGCGCGAACGGTGGGGTGGTGCGGGCGGAGTACGACCCGGCGCTGCGGACTCTCGCCGAGCGGGAGCAGGCCAAGGCCGCGGAGCTGACCGCGCTGGGCTTCGGGCGGGTGTCGCGGGCGACGGTGCAGCGGATGCGCGGCCGGTACCGCAGGCAGGGGTTGTGGGGGCTGGTCGACCAGCGGACCACCCGCGGCGCCGACGGGGCGCTGCGGACCGACGAACGGGTGACCGCCGCGATCGCCGATGTGCTCCGGGCGCGGCGGGGGCGGTCCAAGGGCACCGTCAGCGGCCTGATGCCCGCCGTCGCACACCTGCTCAAAGACCGGCACCGCGGTGCGGTGGCGATGCCGTCGCGGGCCACGTTCTACCGGCTGGTCGACCAACTCGCCCACCCCGCGGACCATCCGGGCAAGCCCGTGCGCAACCCGCCGGTCACCGAGGACGGGCACCGGCTGGTTCCGACCGTGGCGCTGCGGCCCGGCGAGCAGGTCCAAGTCGACACGACCCGGCTGGACGTCCTGGCGGTGTTCGAGGACGGCTCGGTCGGGCGGCCGGAGCTGACCATCGCCGTCGACGTCGCCACCCGGGCAATCCTGGCCGCGGTGCTGTGCCCGGGCGGGACGCAGGCGGTGGATGCGGCGCTGCTGCTCGCGGAGGTGGCCGTCCCCCGCCCGGCCCGCCCCACGTGGCCGGAGGTGCTGCGGTTCGACCGGTCGCGGGTGCTGCCCCACCGGCGGCTGACGGCGCTGGACGAGCGGCTCGCGGGGGCTGCGGCACGGCCGGTCGCGGTGCCGGAGACGATCGTCGTCGACCGCGGGAAGGTCTTCGTGTCGCGGGCGTTCACCGCCGCGTGCGAGGCGCTGGGGATCTCCGTCCAGCCCGCCCCGCCGTTCGCGCCGACCGCGAAAGGCATCGTCGAGCGGACGTTCGGGTCGATCAACTCGCTGTTCTGCCAGCACCTGCCCGGCTACACCGGCCCGAACGTCACCCGCCGCGGCCGGGATGCGGAGCGGGAGGCGTGCTTGAGCGTTCCGGAGTTGCAGGACCTCCTCGACGAGTGGCTCGTGCACTGGCACCACCGCCCGCACGAGGGGCTCCGCCATCCGGTGATGCCGAAGGCGGCGCTGACACCGAACCAGATGTGGGCTGCCCTCGTCGCGGCCGCGGGGTATGTACCGGTGCCGCTGGGGCGGAGCGACTACCTCGAACTGCTGCCAGTGCGGTGGCACGCCATCACCGAACGCGGGATCCGCCTGCACCACCGCACCTACGACCACGACCTCCTTGCCCCGTACCGCGGCCAGGCCTCCCCCGTCACCGCGCGCGGCGGGAAGTGGGAGGTCCACACCAACCCCCACGACGCCCGCCAGATCTGGGTCCGGCTCCCCGGCTGCGGCCTCACCGAGATCCCGTGGATCCACCGCGACCACGCCCACCATCCGTTCAGCGAACGCGTCTGGGAGCACCTGCGCACCACCGCCACCGGCACCGGCACCGGCACCGGCACCGGTGCCCTCCACGGGGCCGGCGGCGACCACACCCACAGCGACCGCGTCGAAGCCGACCTCGCCGACGCCCTCGACCACCTCGTCCGCCGCGCCCGCACCGGGCACGCCACCGCCTTGCCCGCGCCCCCACACCCCTCCCACCGCCGCGCCCCCGGCACGGCCCGCACGCACCCGACGACAGCGAAGCCACCCCGGGCACGGACGCGGACGGCCTCGACGAACTCGACGACGGGCCCGACGAGACCGTCCTGGGGGCGGATACCGACGATGGTCCCGACTCCCCCACCCGGCCGTGGACCGGGGCCGGACTCGGGCTCTACGACGCCGAAACGGAAGCCCTGCAATGGTGAGCACCGGCCGGCCGCGGCACGGCGACGCCCCGGGAACGCCTGCCAGGGCGCGGGCACACGGTGCGCACGACACCACGTCCGCGGACCCGGCGTACGAGGACACAGCCGCAGAGGCGTGGCCGGTGACGACCTGGCAGGGCTGGCAGTACTTCGCCGCCACACCGCCCGCGGCGCCGCCCGCCCCCCCCCGGCGACCCGCCGCGCAGCAGGGAGGAACGCCTCGCCTACCACTCGGCGTTCGTCACGGTCCACACCCCGGCCATCGACACCCTCGCGACCACCGTGCGGACCCTGATGATCCTCGGCCGCCACCAACACACCACCGCCCGACCCGGGTTGATCGTCACCGGGCCCGCCACCGCGGGGAAGACCACTGCGCTGCTCCACGTCGGACGCACCTGCCACCTCGCCCACGCACGCCGCAACCCGACCCCGCCCGGGCCCGCGCACACCCCCGTCCCGGTCGCGTACGTCCTGGTCCCGCCCGGCGCGACCGCGAAGACCCTCGCCGCCGAGTTCGCCCGCTACCTCGGCATCCCCGTCACCGCCCGGATGACGCAGGCCCAGATCACCGAGGCGGTCTGCCACACCTACCACCGCGCCGGCGTGCGCCTGGTCCTCATCGACGAGATCCACCGGCTCAACCCGCGCACCACCACCGGCGCGGAAACCGCCGACCTGCTCAAAGACCTCACCGAACGCATCGCGGCGACGTTCGTGTACGCCGGCATCGACGTCACCACGACACCGCTGTTCACCGGGGTCCGCGGAGCGCAACTCGCCGGACGGGCATCCCTGGTCGAGTGCGGGGCGTTCCCCGCCAGACTCGGCACCCGCGAACCCTTCAAAGAACTCATCGCCGGCGTAGAAGACGCACTCGACCTCCGGGCGCACAGGCCCGGCACACTCCCCCGCCTCGCGTCCTATCTCCACCAGCGCACCGCCGGCCGGATCGGAAGCCTGACCCGCCTGGTCCGCCACGCCGCGATCAACGCCATCCTCGACGGCACCGAACGCATCACCCGAACCAGTCTCGACCAGGTCCGCCTCGACCATCTCGCCGAAACCCACCACACCACCATCAGGCCGGCCCGCCCCCGCCGCCGATAACCCCCAAGGTGCCCAGCCTGACCAGCAAGAACACCCCTTGACCAACCGGAAAAACCGCCGGTGCCATTAGACGGGGGAAGACACCTACAACACCCACGACCCGTCTCACCCAAACCGCGATACCCACAGGCCGCACCACTCGCGCCCCCGCCGACCCACCCCGGGAACCGTCTCACCACACCTGCGACACCCCAGGCCACACCGGCCCTCGCACCGCAACCCACCACCCCCCGAGCGACAGCCGCCCCGCCGAGTACCTGCAGCTCCAATGGCCGAGTTTCCAGGGCGGCATCCGTTCGTTGGCAAGTTCATGATCATTCGACGCATTGCCACGGTTTGCACCGCGGCCACCGCGGCCGTCCTGCTCGCGAGCCCTATGGCGAACGCAGGCGACCTCTGGGAGTGGATCAACCGGGAACAGCACGTCGAGGGCGGGGGCGCCAAGGTCACCGACCGGTCGCAGAGCCAGATCTCCGTGGACGAGGACGAGGATGAGGACGCGGATGAGTGATGCAGCCTGCCCCGGTGAAGGCGTGGCTTTGTTCATGGGAGCCGGTTCCGGGCAACCTCTGTAGAGGCAGGTCCAGAACCGTTGTCGACCAAGCGGGCATGCCGGTGCACCGGCTCAGGGGAACGCCCCGTTCGCGTCGCCGTCACTGTGCCGGCTACGCGAACGGCACCGTGACGGCGTCACGGCCCCCACGGCCTGCAGCGTGGGTCACGGCGGTTCAAGGACGCCTACTCAGCGGCGTCATCCGCGCCGGGTGTCGGGCTCGGTGGGCTTCCGGGCCTGGAGGGCGGCGGCGAGTTCGGTGTCGCGCGTGCGCACGCGTTGCTTGCCTTCGCTGCGGATGCGTTCGGTGTCGCGGCACGGCCCGCACCGAGGGGCGGGCGTCGAACGCGTGGACCGCTTCCTGCAGTCGGCGCATCCTCGCCACGCACCGCTCCCGGGTCGTGCCGGTGAACACGAACGCCACCGGCGGGTAGCCCTCCCGGCCGGTCGCCGGGTACACCCGCGACCACAACCGGAACGGGTGCACGTCCTCATCTCGGGCGTGCTCCGCCTTCTTCGCGTCGGCCTTCGACGCCAGGAGTTCGAACCACTCCCGGTACCGGCGCAGTTTCTCCACCAGGTCGTCGACCTGCTCGGTGCCGCGGTCGACTTCGCGGCATCGCCACTCGGCCGCGGCGTCTAGTACACGAACACCTCCGTGGTCACGGAGGTGGCACCGCCGGCGTCGATGTACGACTTGAATTGTGCGTCTCGGAACCCCGGGAGGCGGTCTCTGAGTTCCTCGCCCAAGACCTCGGCCATCTGCGTCGCGCTGCGGTTGTAGGCGAAGGGTGCCGTGATGAAGATCAGCACCAGCCCCGCTCTTTCCGAACCGTAGAGACTGCGCATGTGCTCCAACCAACGGTCCACGAAAACCTGCTGCACGGAAATCGTGTCCGCCCAGAACTCTCCCGGCGACTGTGCGCCGAAGCCCGGGTCCCGTACCGCCCGTCTCAGGCCCGCCGGGGCCGTCGCAGACGCCGCTCCGGTCGGCGATCGCGTCGGGCTGCTGTCCTCGGAGGAGGGGCCCGGTGAGTCGCGGCCGCCCCATCGGAGCGCGGTGGCGGTGACGGCAAGTGTCACCGCCGCTCCCAGGCCCAGGCCCAGGCCGAGGGCTGTCCGGCGGTCCGGACCGATGCGCTCCGACTCCTCGGGTTCAGCGACGATGTAGCCCTCTTCCGGGACCTCCAACCGCTCGTGCAGGCCCTGCAAGGCCTCGGTGTCGTGGCCGAGGCCTTCGGTGGCGTCGCGGAGCAGTCGCTCGCAGTACGCCAGGAGCACGCTGCCGGGTGCCGCATGCCAGTACGGAACCGGGAGCGGTGCGGCCCTGCCTTCGCCTGCTGCGGCCGCCGCCCCACCGGCCGGCTCCGTCACGAGAGTGCCCGGGCCGTCGTTGGCGCTGCCTTCCTGCGCGGGGCCCTCGGAGATGTCGAGGTCCGGTCTGGCGACCAGACGCCGCCGCAACTCACCGATGATCTCAAGGGCCTGCTTGCGGTTCCCTTCGGCGACGGGTATCAGCTCGTGCCCTCTGGCCTGCTGGTGCCGCGCGACCGCGATATCGGTTTCGACCACGGCACGATCCACAGTGCCGACCGGGGCGGCGAGTTGCGCGGTCAGCCTGGCGATTTCCTGCTCAAGGAACAGGACGGTTCCCTGGAGCTTGATCACGTAGAGGTCCGCGCTGTGACGCGCGGCTTCCGCGCTGTGCAGTTCCTCATGCAGCCTGATCCGCGCTTGGAGGTCGGCCACTTGCGCCGTGGCTGCGAGGAGTTGCGGGGACGGCGTGTCCAGGTCGTGCCCGACCGCAGGAGTCGGCACGGCGGTGGTGTCGTCGCCGTCCTTTCGGCCGCGTGCCGCGAGCCACGTCCGGGCGTCGCCGGTGCGGCGGGCGTCGCTGCGTGGTCCAGCCTGGGCCCGCATGAGTGCGACGTGGCGCTGCTGCCACGTCGTACGGTCGACAAGGCGCGGGTCCAACGGCTCCTTCGAGCAGGCCTTCAGTGCATCGAGGAAGGCCTCCACTGCCTTCGGGTCGCGTGGGATCGTCTTGCCGGTCAGCCAGTTGCTGACGGTCTGCTTGGCGCACAGCCCACGGCCATGGTCGGCCACGTCTTCCAGACGCGGCTTCCCGGCCGCCGCGTAGACGGCTTTCAACTGCGCGGTGAACCTCTGGCGCTCCTGACCCGTCACCGTCCCGACTCCCCCGCCGTCATCCGACTCGGACAGCGCCAAGTCTAGGAATCCGCCCAGCGTGCGGAGGGGTGTCCGTCCGAGTCGGACGCCCCCGTCCGGCTTCAGTGCCGGACGGGCCGAACCCAGCTGAAGTGGTCGTACTACCACGCAACCCCGGCAGAGGACGGTGTCGACGTGCTTTCACTTCTCAACCAGTTCGGCTCGCATCCGACGACGATCGCGGTGCTCATGGGCACTGCGCTGTGCATCCGCCCTGCAGCGCTGCTGATCGGCATGCTCGCCGCGCTCCGCACGACCATCGGCCGCGGCCGTGAGCGGCTCTTCACCGCGTTCGCGAACGCCCTGAGCACTCGGCCGCCGAAGAACCGCCGGTTCCCGGGCCCGCCGAACCGGCCCTGACAACGAGGCCCGCGTCGGAGAACGGCAAAGCGCCTGCGCTGGGCAAAGTCGGTCACTTCGCGGCGCGGCGCAAGGCGCTGCGGTCGTCATGGACGCCGACGGGTCGGACTGGGTGTGAATTTGGATCGTGCTTCACGGCGCGGGATCTTGCACGGTGGATGGCGTACTCGGCGGTGGCCCCGTGGTGTTGCCGAGGTCCCCGTGGACGTCGAAGCGCCGTCGGCCCGGCCCGGGGCCCCCCGGGGGGGGCACGCTGGGGTGGAATGATAAGG
>NZ_JAKFHA010000031.1:71035-73811 GCF_021502675.1 Yinghuangia soli | reverse complement strand
CGGGGGCCCGGGGGTGGTGCGGGGGCCCCGGGGGGCGCCCCCCCCCGGGGGCCCCCCCCCGGCCCCCCGCCGCTTCGCACTGTGGGGTCGCATGATGCCGGTGAGGGGTTTCTCGCGTGCGGCTTCGGCGACTTCCTTGGTGGCGGTGGTGGTCTCGGGGTGCTGTGCGGTTACAGGGCCAGGCGGTGGACGCTGCCGCCGTCCAGCCCCGCGTACAGGTGTCCTGAGGCGGTGCCGACGGCCAGGGCGGTCACGCCGAGGTCGGGCAGGTTGCCGGAGTGGTCGTGCCAGGTGGTCCCGTGGTCCAGGGACCGCAGCACGCCTTGGCGGCGCGGCCGGAAATTGATCTCCCCTCTGCGGATGCGGTCCATGTCCCCGCCGCCGGCCATGGCCGCGAAGAGGACGCCGTCGTGCTGGGCGAACGCGGTGATGTTCCACGGGCCTTCGGTATCCGTGCCGGGTGCGGGGACGTAGGGGTCCTGGTCCCAGCCGTCCCAGGCCCTGCCGGTCCGGTACTTGATGGTGCGGAAGCCGTCGTCGTCGTCCTTGGAGTACGCGTCGACGCTCCACGGGCCGTCGGGCACCTCGACGCTTCCCGGGTGGAAGGTGGTGCCGCGGTCGTCGCTGTAGCGGAGGGTGTCGCCGCCGAGCAGGACGCGCGTGCCGCCCTTGCCGTCGCCGGTGGCGCCGCTCCTGGCCGGCCTCCTCGTCACCCACGCCGGCCCGTCCGGCACCTTCCTCGCCATCGGCGCCTTCCTCGCCGCCCTTGCGGTGGTGTGCGCGATGCTCGCCCCGATGCCGGCCGACACAACCGTGGAATCCCCCAAAGCGCCAACCACCGCGTGAACACACGACTACCGTGGGCACATGCCCGCGCCCGGGGAGGGGCGCGGGCGAGCCGATCGGCCGTAAGGGGTGGGGCGCATGCTCAAGGCCGCCCGTGTACGTGGCACGTTCACCAACGCATTCCGGCTTCTGCTGCTGGGACTTGCGATCGTCCTGACGTCAACCGCTCTGCCTCCGCCGGGCCCCGCCTTCGCGGCGAAGGCCGCGGCCGGAGGTTCGACCACCACCGACTGGATCTTCCCGAACGCCGTCGGCGACGGCCTGCACTACGACCAGCCGACAAACGTCCTACGCCGCGACGGCGTCGTGGCGCGCACGAACGAATGCTGCGGTCACCTGACGGTCCACGACTTCACACCGCTGGCCCTGCCGACGGGCACGCACATCGACAAGGTGGAAATCCGTTACCACTTGGCCGGAGTGCGGACGACCGCCAGGTTCACGCAGTACCTGCCGACGTTCGCGGAATGCGTCGACCACACCCACCCGGGCTACTACAAGGACTTCACCCCGGAATCCGAGACCGTACTGGCCGACTACATCGTCGAGTACACCGACCAGGACTGCGGCATCCGGCCCGAACGCCTGGCAGACGGCGACTACTACGTCGAAATGGTCCGGTACCTCGGCGACAACGTCACCTACGCGGTCGACGACATCTCGGTGCGCTTCACCTACACGCCGCCGCCCGCGGTGGTAGCCGTCGCACCAGCCTCCGGCCTGATCGGCGGGACGTACGTCGCCACCTACTCCTGCGCGGACACCCCGGCATACCGGGTGTCCCAGGCCGACGGTCAGCCCGCCTCCGGTGCCACGCTCGGGCTGCCGGTCACCAGCGACGGAGTCCACTATCAGCAGCGCCTGCAGTTCGACAGGGCCGGCACCTACGTGCTGTACGTCGACTGCGGTGGCAGCGAGACCGGTTCTCCGGTGGTGACCGTGCGCGACCCGCTGGCGTATGTGGCCCTGGGCGACTCGTACTCGTCAGGCGAAGGCGTCGACCCGTACTTCGAGTCCCAGAACGCGTGCCACCGTTCCCAGCAGGCCTACTCGACACTCGTCGACGTCCCCGGCACAAACACGACCTACGCCTCGCTGCGCGGAATCCCCTACAACGACTGGGGGTTCCTCGCCTGCAGCGGCGCCACGACGTGGGACGTGCTGAACAAGCAGCTCAGCGGCACGCCCGACGGAAACAACACCAACTACCGTGGCCTCGACGACAAAACCGCGCTCGTGACGATCACCATCGGCGGAAACGACATGCGGTTCGCGGACGTTCTGCAGTTCTGCTATAAGCGGCCGACCTTCTGTCCGACCACCCGATTCGACGGTGCGACCACACTGGCCGACTGGTTCACCCGCAAGCTGCGGACCGTCGTCTGGGATCTCGACGAGGTCTACCGGAAGATCCGCACTCAGGCGCCCAACGCGCGCGTCGTCGTCCTCGGCTACCCGCAGTTGCTGCCGGGATCCTGGTCGGAACAGGAGTGCGCCGCGCTTCAAGGCGTCACTGTGAGCGGGATCCAACTCGGGCTGAGCCATGCCGAGCAGGACTTCCTGCGCGACGCCACCCACCGGCTCAACCTGGCGATCGCCGAACGCGCAAACGCGGTCGACGGCGTCGAGTTCGTGTCGGCCGAGAACGCGTTCGCCGGCCACGAAGTGTGCGGTTCGCAAGGAGCGTGGATCAACGGACCGGTCCTGAGCCCCAAGGGCATCGAACCAGGTTCGTTCCACCCCACCGCGACCGGCCAGGCCCAGTACGCCGCACTCGTCAACCAGCGGCTGAGCGCCGTGTCCTGAGCGCTCGCCTTGGTCCGCCCCCGGGCACATCAGCAGCCCTGTTCCCCTGTGACGCCGTCACGCTGCCGTGGGGCAAGCCGGTTGCCCTACGGCGGTGCGCTCGGGACGAATATGGCCAAAACGG
>NZ_JAKFHA010000031.1:5428-71025 GCF_021502675.1 Yinghuangia soli | reverse complement strand
CCCGCCCGGCCCCCGCCCCCCCGCCGTCCGCCGCCCCGCCCCCCCCCCCGCCACTAATCGGGCAAACAGGGATCGAATCGGACCGCCGCCGAACGAGCCGACCGACAGTCAGGAGTCCGGCAGGTGGGGCGCTGCGTGACCCGGGGCGGATCAAAGGGCAAGGAGTTATATAAGAGCGTTTCGTCCCTCAAGAAGGCGGTTCGATGGCTTTCTGGGATGTGACGGGTTCCGCTCGAATGTGACGGCTGAACGCCTATGCGGCAAGGGGCGTGTGCTGGGACGAGCGTGCGCCCGTTTCGCTCCCTTGGCTCCTGTCTCATCCCAACAGGAACCGGTCGGCGCGTCTATGCGCCCTGGGGGTGGACGCGACCGGCCGGTACCACCGAAACATGACGGGCCGCCGCCCGTATCCCAGCGATCTGTCCGATGCCCGCTGGGCGTTGGTCGAACCCACGCTCACGGCCTGGCGCGTCGAACGCCGCGGCCGCGGTCTCGACATCGGCCGACCACCCGAACATGACCTGCGGGACCTGATGGACGCCGTCCTCTACGTCGACCGCACGGGCATCCCCTGGCGCTACCTGCCGCACGACTACCCGCCGTGGGTCACCGTCTACGGATACTTCGCGCGATGGCAGAAGGACGGCGTCTTCGAGCAGCTCAACGGCCTGCTGCGGACCCTCATCCGCCGGCAGGCCGGACGGGACGCCGAACCGAGCGCGTGCGTCCTGGACAGTCAGAGCGTCAAGACCTCCGCCAACGTCCACGCGGCCGACCAGGGCATCGACGCCGGCAAGCGCATCGCGGGCCGCAAACGCCACATCGCCGTCGACACCCTCGGCCTGCTCCTGACCGTCTGGGTCACCGCCGCCGGTGTCTCCGACAACACCGGCGGCATCCGCCTGCTCTCCCAGGTCGCCGACCGCCACCCGCGCATGGCCAAGGCGTTCACCGACACCGGCTATCGCACACAGGCGATCGAACACGGCGCCGAACTCGGCATCGACGTCCACGTCGTACGACGAGACCCCGACGACAAATCTCGCGGGTTCAAGGTGATCGCCTGGCGCTGGATCGTCGAGCGCACGCTCGGCTGGCTCATGCACCACCGACGATTCGCGCGCGACTACGAGGCGCACGCGCACCAATCCGAGGCCATGATCCAGCTCGCGCTGATCGACCTCATGAGCCGACGCCTTACCCGCGAGAGCACCCCGAACTGGCGCGGCACCTGACCGGCCCTCCCACCTGCGTCCGTCACTCCTTCGGACCCTGGCGAACGACAGGTGACCGCGGCGGGAATGATGGGAGCCCCGCCTGGAAGGAGGCACGTTCATGAAGCTGGTCTCCGACCCGGCGTTCGGCGAAGTAGACCTCAGCGCCTCAGCGGAGGAACTGACGCGGCTGGCAAACATGGTGGCCAGTGGCCGCGGGTTCATCAGCGCCACGTTCCCGCCCGGCGGCAAAACCCTGGCCAGCATCGAGGTCACGGATGCCACCGGTCCCGGGGTCCTAGTCCATCTCGACGCAGATCGACAGGTCCTGGTGATCAGCGGCGACTCCGGCGGCAGGGCAGTACTCGCGGACAACCTGCACGCCATGGCCGGCGACGAAAACGGCGGCCATCTCCACATCGACTACTTCCCCGGGCACTGGTATCTCGTCGAAGGGTCGGTGCCGCTGGTGGTCAACAGCCCGCACGGGGGCATGCCGTCCCACTGAACCGCCCAGCGGATCAGCTTCCTCGGCCTTCCTACGACCAGACGGAAATCCAGGGACGAAACGCTCTTTCAAAGGTCGAACATGCTGCCGATCTCGGCATCGACGTCCACGTCGTCCGACGCGACCCGACGACCACACACGCGGGTTCAAGGTCATCGCCTGGCGCTGGATCGTCGAACGCGCCCTCGGCTGGCTCATGCGCCACCGCCCCCTTGCCCGCGACTACGAGTCCCACCCACACCGCTCCGAAGCGATGGTTCAGCTCGCGGAACTGGCGCGGAACCTGACCACTCACGGAGTGGTCGGACCTCGAACGCTGACACGACAGTTCGTGCAGCGGATCTCGCCTGTGGGCCTGCGCAGTTCGCCGATTGCCGGCGCCATACTTTTGGTATGAGCAACACGAGCCCCATGCATTACCCGCTTGCGTGGGACGACGTTGACCCTGGCCGTCATCCGTTCGACCCGGGCACTGTCGCGAGTGTCGTCGCCGGAGTGCCTACGGACCGACTTACGAAGGTCCTGGTCGCTCGCTTTGGGCCGTGGGCCGGTGGCTGGACCTGGACTCGCAACAACAGTGGTGGGCCCGTGACGATCTGGTGTTGCTGGGCTCACCCTCGCGGCGGGATGAGACATGCGGAGTTGGTCGAAGCCGCCCTGACGGAGTGGCGGACCTGGCTGGAAGCCCTCGCATCACGCTTTGATGCGTTGGCGCCGCCCGCCGGTCCGCCGAGAGACCGCTTGGCGGCATGGGAACACGCGGTGACAGTTCTCGTGACGGACGTCGTGGAGCGCACGGAAGCCTTCGAGGGGTGGCACGCGCACGGCACATTGGTCCTCGAATGGTTCCTCGCCCACCAGGGTGTCCCCCCGAAGCGCCGCAGGCCACTCCTCGACAAGGCCATCAGGGGTCGATTCGCCGACTGGCACAAGCCCGACCCCGAGGTGCTCGCAGACGTGGCCCGACGGGTGGCCGCCGCGGCGGAGGAAGCAATGCGGCGTTCGTAGGAGATCAGAACGAAATTCCCAGGACAAAACGCTCTTTCAGCCGACCGTGAACTCCTCTCGGGCGAACATTGCCGCCAGCCTCTCCGGGGCGTCTTTCACACAGGCCTCGGCGAGGCTGTCGACGAGCCGGTCGTAGTCCTCCCCCGTGGCGCCGTCGTACGCCTCGGTCATCCGGCCCCACTCGTCCCACGGCAGCATCTCGCGCTTGCACAGTGCGGCGAGGTCCCGGATGGCGTTGCCGCTGATCTCGCCGGCCCCCAGGCGTGTGCGGTGCCGGCTACGCCGAACCGGTGACCGTCGGCGAGTCCCCTGCGGTACTGGATCCAGGCTTCACCGCCGGTGAGGTACTCGTCCGCGGCGAGGTCGTCCGGGCGCGGGATGTACGCCGTCCCCAGGTGCTCGGTGTCGACGCGTACCCAGCGGCCGCTCTCGGTGTCCCGGTATTCGGTGATCCAGTGGTCGACGCCGTGGTCCTCGAGGAAGTACATGCCGAAGCCGCAGCGGGCCCGGGCCGGGATCCCTCGGGCGCGCAGGAAGGCGCAGGCGAGCGTGGCGAAATGGCGGCACGTGCCGACCACGCGCTTGTCGGGCGTGCGGGCCAGGTGCAGCGGGGACGGGTCGAGTGCGGTCAGTGCAGCGACCAGGTCGGCGGCCGGGCGGATGTCCTTCTCGGCGATACGGGCTTCGGGGATCCCCTGCGCGGCGGCGTCGGCGGGCTGGATGACCAGGCCCTGGGCGGCGGTGCAGATGCCGACGGGGTCGTCGGGCAGGTGGGCGGTGAGGCGGATCTGCATGGCGTCGAGGGCCGTGAACGGTCCGCGCCGGGCGTAGTCGAACTCGAGGTCGAGCCGGTCGTCTGCCATGGGCGGGGAGGGTAGGGCACAGGTACGACATCTCTGGTTCGCCTGCGCCTCTCCCCCGTGTCGGCAGCCGGTCAGGCTCCGGCAGTCTGCTCGGCCCACCACGTGCGGTCCACGGTCGATGCCTCCAGTTCCTCGCTTTGGCGGATGGCGTGCTCGACGAACTCCTTTGGCAGGCGCACGCCGTGGTGCTCGACGTAGTGGGCGAGCCCGCTGGGCCAGACGTACACACCGTCGGTCTTCTCGTCGCCGCCGTTGTGGGCGCCGCAGATGCGGCAGAGCGAGACGCCCATGAAGCGTCGGCCGGTCCGGCCGTCGTCCAGGTAGTCGACGACGAGAGCGCGTTCGTTCCCGTCCCAGGTGGTGTCGACGAGGTTCGCGGGGTGCGGCAGGCGGTCGTTGGTGTCCGACCGCCAGTAGCCGAGGGCTCGGAGATGCATGGTCGGGAGGTTAGCGGCGGCGCGGATGGCGGACGCGACTCCACCTGCCCGGGGCATGCCATGGGGGTTCGGGGCGCGCGTGGTCCCCGGAGGGTCGCTCCGGGGACCACACGGCGCGGGGCGTGCCGGTGGGCACGCTGCATGCGGGGTGCGGGTGTACGGGGGGATTCGTGTGGCGGGTCGGTTGTTGGGGGTCTCCCCCGGCGGCCCGGTCCGGTCCTCCTACCTGCCGCTCTGCCGGTCTTCGGCCCTTCGGCCCTTCGGCCAGTGTGATCAGGCGAGGTTCTTGGCGGTGCCGTCGGGCTTGATGTCGACGAGCTTGGCGGCGATGCCCTGGTCTTCGAAGGCCTTGACGAGGGAGGCCATGTCCTCGGAGTAGATGTTCCAGCTGTCGGTGTGGACGGCGACGACCTTGCGGGGTACGAGGTCCTTGGCGACGCGGGCGGCGTCCTTGGAGGTGAGGGTGAGCGGGGCGTTGTCGAGGATTGCGGGGGTGCGGGCGGCGCCGGCGAAGAGGACGGCGGTGTCGATGGGGCCGATCTCGGACTTGATGCGGTCCCCCACCTGCTTGGCGACGGTGGCGGAGGCGTTGTCGCCGGAGATGTAGGTGGTGGGGACGCCGGGGCCGCTGAGGACGAAGCCGGTGACCTCGCCGTCGGCGCCGCGGTCGACGCCGTCGGGGCCGTGCAGGGCGGGTACGGCGGTGATCTTGATGGTGCCGCGGGCGGTCTTGAGGTCGGTGGAGGTCCAGCTGGCCAGGGCGGTGACGTGGTCGCCGAGGCGCTGGTGGGCGCCGGGGGTGGAGAGGACGAGGGGTGCGGTCTTGAGGAGTTCGCGCCCGGAGTCGTCGAGGTTGTCGTCGTGCTGGTCGTGGGACAGCAGGACGGCGTCGATGCGGCCGAGTTTGTCGGGGCCGTAGGCGGGTGCCTGGGTCTTCTCCAGGCCGCTGGGGTACTTCTTCGGCTGGTCGAAGGTCGGGTCGATGAGGATGCGGGCGCCGGCGACTTCGAGGAGCGTGGTGGGGCCGCCTATGTGGGTGACGGTGAAGGCTGCGGCGGGGGTGGCCGGGTCGGTGTTCGCTCCGGGGGTTCCGGTGCTGCCAGCGGCCGGGGTGTTCTGCGCTGCGGGTTCGTCGGCGTCGGCGTCTCCCCCGCAGCCGGTGAGCAGGGCGGCGCTTGCGGTGGCGGCGAGGGCGGCTGTGGCGGCGAGGCGGAACGTCGGGCGCTTCATGGGCGTACCAGCTCTCGTGCGGTTTCGGGCGTGTCGGATCGCCCCGGAGCGGTGTCCCGGCCCCGAGGTGTGAGCAACGCTAACACGCGTCGTGATCGTCGCTTACACATCGACCTTCGCTCCCCCGCCGAAGCCGGATCAGCGCAGGTCAAGCGTGTTAACGCTGCTATCGTGGGCGGCATGTCGACGGCACGTGAACGCATCCTGGACGCCACCGCGGAACTCCTCGCCACCAAGGACGCCCTGGCGATCTCCACGCGCGCGATCTGCGACCGCGCCCGCGTCGGCATGCCGGAGATCTACCGCCAGTTCGGCGACAAGCAGGGCCTGCTCACCGCGGTCGCCGACGTCGGCTTCGCGCGCTTCCTCGCCAACAAGCGCCGCAACCCGCTCACCGACGACCCGGTGGCCGACCTGCGCACCGCGTGGGACAGCCACGTCGCGTTCGCGCTGGGCAACCCGCACCTGTACCGGCTGATGTTCACGCCCGCGGGCGACAGCCGTCCGCAGGGCATCGCGGAGGCGCAGGCGCTGCTGCTGGCCGCGGTGGAGCGCTGCCGGGATGCCGGACGGCTGCGTACGCCGCCGGAGTTGGCGGTGCAGTCGATCCTGTCGGCGAACGTGGGCGTGTGCCTGATGGCGCTGTCGTTCCCGGAGCGGTTCGGTGCGCTGGATATCTCGGTGGCGGTGCGCGACGCGGTGATCGGCAGGGTCGCGGGCGACGACCGCGAGGACGCGCGCCTGGCCACCGCCGCGGTGCTCGTGCAGGCGCTGGCCGGCACGCTCACCGGTACGGCGCCCGTGGACGGCGATGCGGCCGTGGACCGCCTGGCGCTGGCGCTGCGCGAGTCGCTCTCCCCCGCCGGGGACTGACCCGGGGACTGGCCCGGGACTGACTGGAACGCCTGCGCCGTCCGGGCACCTGGCCTGCCGGGGCAACCTGTTCGGCGGGTTGCGTCCACTACCGGGCGAGGAGGTGTTCGTTGGACACGGTCGATGAAGCCGAGTTCCGGGAGTACGCCGCGGCCCGCTGGGAGCGGTTGGTGCGGATCGCGTACTTGCTCACCGGGGACCGGCACCATGCGGAGGACCTGGCGCAGACGGCGTTGGAGCAGGCGTACGCGGGTTGGCATCGCGTGGCGCGCAGTGAGAACCGGGACGCGTATGTGCACCGCATCCTGGTGCGCTGCAATGCGCGGCGGTTCCGGAAGCGGCGGGTCGGCGAGCGGCTGACCGATGCGGTGCCGGAGGTGGCGGCGCCGGATGCGCATGCGGGTCTGGAGACGCGGCATGCGCTGCTGGGTGCGCTGGCGGAACTCCCGGCGCGGCAGCGGGCGGTGATAGTGCTGCGCTACTGGTCCGACTTGTCCGAGCAGGACGTCGCGGCGGCGGTGGGCTGCTCGGTGGGGACGGTGAAGAGCCAGGCGTCCAAGGGGCTGGCGAAGTTGCGGTCCCATCCCGTGGTGCGCGATCTCGCGCCGGCGCCGGCGGTTCCGCCGGTGCCGCGGATCTCTGCGGCTTTCCCAGGAGGACAGTGATGGCATCGCACGACCTGGAGTACTCCCCGGTGGCGGGGAGCGGATTGGCGTACGGGCTCGGCGAGGCGGCGGACGAGGTGCGGCCGGGGCCGGTTCCGCTGGAGGGGATCGTGCGCGGCGGCCGGCGGCTCCGGGCGCGGCGGCGGGTGGCGGTCGTGTCGGCCGTGTCTGCGGTGTCGGTGCTTGCCGCGGGTGCGGTGGGGGCGGCGGCAGTGTTCGGTGCGGCGGGCGGGGATGCGGACCGGGTGGGGCCGGGGCGGTCGGAGGTGCCGAGCGCGGTGGGGTCCGGGCGTTCCGAGGTGCCGGGCGGGGTGCTCGGTTCGACGACGCTGGCGCAGGGCGTGTTCGACGGGGTGGCGTGGGAGTTGGTGCGCACGCTTGCGGTCGTCCCGGCGGCCGAAGTAGCCGCGCAGTGGCCAGCGGCCCCGCTCGGTGCGGAGGCGACGGTCGTGCGGCTCACGGTGCGGTATGACGACGGCTCCGGCTCCTTGGTGGGCGAGACCAGCAGCATCGACCCCGGGCGTCCTGCCTGGAAGAGGCTGTACCTGGGGACGTTCGGCGCGACTCCGTTCGAGGCGCGGGCCGGGCAGTCGGCCGTGCGGGGCTGGCTGGTGCAAGGCCGCATCCCGGGCGAGGTGGCGAAGGTGGTGGTGACCGCGGCGGACGGGACGGTGACCGTGTTGTCCGGTGCGGATCTGATCGCGGCTCCCGCGCCGGAGGACGGCAGCTTCGCCGTGTACTTCGCGGTGGCGCTTCCGCGGTCGGAGGGTGAGGCGCGGCCGCGGGTGGAGATGTACGACGCGGCGGGCGTGCCGGTGTGCTGCGGTAAGTGAGGCGCGGGTGAGGGGCGGGGAGCGTACCCGGTTTCGGGGTGGGTGGGTATCTGGACAAGCCGGACTGGTGGGGGCGGCTGGCACTTTCGGGCGGATTTCCCGCCTTCGCCTACCCCGGAGGTGCTCCCCGTTCTATCGTCGGCCCGATCGGTGTCACCCGAGGGAAGGGGCCGGCCGTGACCCGACGAGGGATGGGTGCCGCGCGGGTCGGTCAGGCTTTGGGTCTGGTCCCCCGGCAGGTTCGGCTCGCTGCGCGGGCGGGTCTGCTCGACCAGCACGAGGACGGCACGTTCGATGCGGACTGCGTGGCGCGGGCGGCCGCGGACCAGCGGCGTTTCCTGGATGCGCTGCATCGTGAGGAGCCGTTGAGCGCGCGGCAGGCGGCGGTGCGGCTGCACATCAGCCGGGAGCGGTTCCTGCGGGTGGCGCGTACGGCGGAGTTGCCGGTGGTGGAGCGGCAGTGGTTGCGGCGGGACGGCCGGGACCTGGAGGTGTGCTACTACCGCACGGCGGATGTGGATGCGCTGCTGCCGCATGTGGTGGCGGATATCGAGTTGCGGGCTGCGGCTGCTGCGGTGGCGCGGTCGCAGGCGGCTGTGAAGGCGGCGCGGACGCGGGCGCACAACCGTGAACGGGCGCGGAATGCGCGGCAGTTGCTGGCGACGCGGCGGCCGGGTGCGTCGGGTGACCCGGTCGAGACGGTGTTGTGGGCGGTGGCGTTGGGGGCGGCGTTCGGGCGGATCGTGCCGCGGTTGCGGCGGTTCCGGGACGATTCGCGGGCGCAGGCGCTGGCCGAGTTGGTGCTGCAGGCGCGGTTGCGGCCGGCGGAGTTGGCGCAGTTGGCGGACGAGGCTGCGGGGCCGGCGTTGCGGGCGTTGCCGGCGTTGGCGAAGCCGGTGGAGGTGGCGGCGCGGCTGGGTGTTCCGGCGTTGCGGGTGGCGGAGCATATTCCGGCGTTGCACGGCTATATCGCGCGGGAGACGTTGGAGGAGTTGGCGCAGGTTCCGCCGGGGTGGCTGCTGCTGTTGCGGGGGGATCAGGAGTTGGCGCGGGTTTCTGCGATGTGGGGGCGGGAGCAGGAGCGGGCGTGGCAGTTGGCGCGGGAGCGTGCCGATGCGGTGTTGCGGGACGCTGCGCGGGCGGTGGCGCGGTTGTCGGACGATGCGGTGGCGGAGTTGTTCGGGTTGGACGTGGAGTTGGTGGCGGCGTTGCGTCCGCGGAGCGGGCGGTGGGCGGCGGCGTATGTGGAGGAGTTGCTGAGGTCGCGTCCGGTGTGGTTGGCGGATGCGGGGGCGGCGCGTGCGGAGGTGGCGCGGCGGGCGGTGTCGGCGGAGCGGCGGGCGTCGGCGCGTACGGCGCGGCGGTTGGGGTGGCGCCGGGTGTGGGCGCAGGTGTTCGGGGTGCCGGTGGAGGAGGTTCCGGAGTCGGTGGGGAGGCCGACTCCGGCGGCGGTGCGGGCGGCGCTGGCGGCTCCGCCGCGGTGGGCGCGGGTGGCGGGCGGGGGCGGGGCCGCCGCGGTGTGAGCGGCCGTGTGCGCGTCGGTGCGGTGGTGGTGTGTGCGGGGTGCGGCGTGCTGGTTCGGTTTGTCGTGTCGGTGCTGGTCGGGTGCTGGTCGGGTGCTGGTCGGCGGGGTTCCGGGGGTGTGTCGCGGGCGGGGTGGCGGAGGAGGTGGCGGTGCGGGGTGGGTCGTGTCGGGCGGGTGTGTCGGTAGAGGTCACGGGCCGATAACATCCCGGCATGACGCGTCGCCGAATACGTTGGGTAGCGGTTGTCGGTTCGGTCGTGATGGCGGCGGGTGTCTCCTCGGCGTGCGAGCGGAACGCTGATTCGCCTCCGTCGGCGGGGCCGTTCTCGGGGCAGCCGCCGGTGGCGGCGCCTTCTCCTGAGCGGGTGACTCCGGGGCCGGCGATGATGCCGTCTCGGCCGTGCCGTGTCCCGTCGGGTGCCGCGCACCGGGGGGCGAGTTTCGACGAACCGGAGAACACGCTGGCGGCGTTCGCGCGGGCGGTGGGTGCGGGTGCTCCGGCGATCGAGCTGGACGTGCACTGGACGCGGGACGGTGTGCCGGTGGTGATCCACGATCCGACGGTGGACCGGACGACGGGCGCGCGCGGGCGGGTGGATGCCCTGACGGCGGCCGAGGTGGGGGCGTTGGACGCGGGGCGGGGGCAGCGGATTCCGCGGTTGGACGCGGTGCTGGGGATGGCGGCGCGCAGTGGTGCGCAGGCGCTGGTGGAGTTGAAGACGGTGCCGACGCCGGAGCAGGCCCGGGTGCTGGTGGCGATGCTGGCGGAGTCGCGGGCGTCGTATGTGGTGCATTCGTTCCTGCCCGCGGCGCTGGAGGCGGTGCGGGCGGCGCAGCCGGGTGCGCCGGTGGGCCTGACGACGGGTGAGTACGTGCCGCCGGAGGCGGCGGCGCGGTTCGGATCGTTCTTCAATGTCGCGAAGGGCCAGGTGGATCCGGCGCGGGTGGCGGCATGGCATGGGGCGGGGCTGAAGGTGTACGCGTGGGTGGCGGACGATCCGGAGTCGTGGGAGGCGCTGTCCGCGGCGGGGGTCGACGGGATCGTGACGGACCGGATTCCGGCGTACATGGTGTGGGCGCGGGCGAAGTGCGCGGCGCAGCAGTGATGTTCAGCCGGTCTGCTCGCCCTGCCTACCCTGCCTAGCCTGGTCGGTCTGGTCGGTCTGGTCGGTCTGCTTGTCCTGCTCGGTGCGGCGGGTGCGGGCGGCGAGTGCGGTGGCGGCCAGGACGAGGATGAGCGGGGCCAGTCCTGCGTGGCGCGGGGTGTGGTGCTGGAGGAGGCCGACGGCGGCGGCGCCGGTGGCGAGGGCGGCGAGGCGGCCGAGGGCCCATTGTTCGTCGGTGGTGGGGCGGCGGAGCAGGCCGGCGGTGCGGGCGAGGCCGACGAGGGTGCCGGTGAAGTAGGTGGAGGGTGTCCCCCATGCGGCGGCCTGGATGCCCATGGCGAGAGCGGCGAGGGCGGTCCACACGGCCGGGGCGGGCGGGTGCCCGCCGGTGAGGGTCCAGGCGGCGACGGGCGCGGCGAGGATGGCCATTTCGGTGCCGAGCAGGGCGGGCGCGGTGTGGTGGGGCGTGGTCCGGGCGGCCAGGGCGGCGCCGGTGGCGAATCCGGCGAGGGCCGCGGCGGCGTGGACGGTGGTGGCGGTGTCGCCGCTGAGGGTGGCGGCGCCGATGAAGACGATGTTGGCGGTCATGACGCCGGCGAAGACGTGGCCCAGGCACAGGACGGCGAAGGCGTCGACGGCCCCGGAGAGGGCGGCCAGGGTGAGCAGCAGGGTGTGGTCGCGGCGGGTGGCGGTGCGGTAGGGGGCGTCGGGTGACGGTCCGGTGTGCGGCGGCGCGGGGGTGGGCGGGCCGGCGGGTCGCGGACCGGGCGGGGTGCCGGGGTCGGGCGTCACGGCTGCCATTGTGGCGGTGTGGGTGGTGTGCGGCGGTTTGCGACACCCGGGGCCGGGCCGGCCATGAGGTTCTCCGGGTCGGCGGCGCCTGGTGAGGTGACGCCGGCGCGCGGACTCGTGTGCGGGTCCCCCGCTCCCGGTGCACCCGGGTCATCGGCGCGGCCCGGTCGGGAAGACGGAACCGGACGGGACGGGACGGGACGGGACCGACGTACGGCGGGTGTTGACGGGTGTTGACGGGTGCGGGCGTGGGTGCGGCCCGGTAGCCGGGGGCTGGTGTCGGCGTACCGGGCCGCGGCCTGTGGGCCCTTCGGCCAGAGGCTGAGGCCAGGGACTCCAGGTCAGTTGCTGCGGTCAGTCGCGGCCGGTGAGTTTCTTGACCTGGGCGCGCAGGAGTCCGAAGTCCGGCTGGGGGCCGCGGTCTTCGGTGGAGTCGGCGTCCTGGGCGAGGGTGGTGACGAGGCGGTCGCCGACGCGGACGACGCTGACGGTGGCGTAGGTGCGTTTGCCCTTGTCGCCCCAGCGGAGCTGGTAGCCGGCGGCGCCGTCGCCGACGGTGGGGAGCATGTTGTCGAGGGTCTCGACCTTGGTCCAGGGGCCGCCGCCGATGCGTGCCTCGGTGGTGCGGCAGGGGGTGACCGCGTCGGCGATGGAGGCGAGGAGCTGCGGGGTGGTGCCGGCCGGGTACTCCTGGATGTTCGCGGACATCGGGTAGAGGCGTCCGGCGATGTAGACCGATGCGGCGGCGGTGGGGCGGGTGGTGGCGTGGTCGGGGTCGATCATGTCGAAGAGGGGCTGGCAGCGCGGGTCGCGGGCTTCGATCTCGGTGCTGGGCTGCCAGTTGCGGCCGTTGAGGACGGAGATGGTGCCGGCCGCGAGGTTGAGTTCGGCGGGCAGGTCGGCCTGCTTGACGAGGAGGTCTTCGAGGGCGCCCTTCTTGCCGTTGGCGCCGCCGCTTCCGCCGCCGGTGCCGGGGCCGCTGGTGACCTTGTCCTCGAACAGGCCGCCTTTCTTGCCGGAGCCGCAGGCAGTGGTCGTGAGCGCGAGTGCGGCGGCGGTCGCGGCTGCGGCGGCGATGCGCCTGCGGGCCGGCTTCCGTCGCTGCGGGTGCCTGGTATGCGTATGCGTCTGCGGTGCCGATGCGGTGTTCCCCGTGGCCGCCATGGTGTCCCTTCGCTCGGTTGCGGTCCGCTGGTGCGCGGACCGGTTCAAGGTCTCCGATGCGGAGGGGCGGGTTCGGGTTCCCGGGGCGGCGGGATGCGAGGGAGATCCACAAGCCGTTTGGTTGGGCCGGTGGCGGCCGGTACACGGCCTCGGCCGGCCGTCCGGCGGGCAGCCCCAGGGCGGCCGGCGGACAACGGCTAGGCGTCGTCCATGAGTTCGGCGGCGACCAGGGCGCCGAGGTCGGTGCAGGCCTCGCGGGCTGGGCGGGTGATCGCTCCGGTGACCTCGACCGCGGGGCGGATGCGGCGCAGGTTCATGACGGCGGCCGCGCCCTCGACGGAGCGCACCGCGCCGGCGGTGTCGCTGCCGCCGTGTACGTACAGGCCGTACGGCTTGCGGGTCAGGGAGCCGGAGTCGAGGTAGAGCAGCTGGTCGAACCAGTGCTTGAGGGCGCCGGACATGTAGCCGATGTTCGCGGGGGTGCCGAGGAGGAACGCGTCGGCCTCCAGGGCCTCGGCGGGTGCGCAGACCAGGGCCGGGCGGACGCGGACCTCGACGCCGGTGATGTCCGGGTCGCGGGCGCCGGTCAGGGCCGCGTCGAGGAGTTCGGCGAGGTTCGGGGACGGGGTGTGGTGCACCACCAAGAGGACCGCCACGCGTTCGTGCTCCTGTCCGTAGGTCGGCAAGTCGGCAGATCGGCGAGCCGGTGGGTCGGCGACGCGGCGGACCGGCGCGGGGCCGGTCGGGTGCGTCGCCTTCCGATGTCGTACCGGTGATCACCCTAGAGCGCGAGCGGGCGCGGCCACGCGGGTGAATTTCATGGGATAAGCCGCAAACTCACCTATTTGCCGCTTCCCATACGATTCACCTCTGGTGACGATGAGAACACTTTCTGTGAGTTCCGGCGTCGTGCGACCGCCGTCGTCCCACCGCACCACGTGCACGTCCCCTCGTGCACCGCCCTCAGGAGTAACCGTGGTCCTGTCCATCTCCGGAGTCCTGCTCCTCGGCGTCATCGCCTTCCTCTTCTTCCGCAAGGACGGAATGAAGATCTCCCACGCCCTGGTCTGCGCACTCTTCGGCTTCTACCTGGCCAGCACCGCGATCGCCCCGCACATCAAGGCCAGCGGCAACAGCCTGGCCAGCCTGCTGGGCGGCCTCAACTTCTAGGCCCCGTCCCGTCCCCGTCCCGTCAGCGTCTCCGCGCGGAAGCCCGGGCGCCGACACCCGTCCCCGGCCCCGGTCCCCCGCGGCCGTGGCTGGCCCGGACCGCCACCGGCCCCGACTCCTCACCGAGCCGGGGCCGTGCGCGTACGCCGGGCCGGCACCGCCGTTCCCGCGCCTGTCCCCCGGCGCGCACCCCCTCGGCAGCACCGCCGAGTGCGCGCCGGCGTCCGAACGAACCGTCCGCCGCCCCGCTGCCCTGCCGCCCCAGGAGCTCTCGTGCCGTCCCCCCTGCCGCCCACCGCACCCGCCCTGTCCCG
The DNA here is from genome assembly GCF_021502675.1 of Yinghuangia soli. Lineage (GTDB taxonomy): Bacteria > Actinomycetota > Actinomycetes > Streptomycetales > Streptomycetaceae > Yinghuangia > Yinghuangia soli. The sequence goes on along the minus strand of NZ_JAKFHA010000031.1, from coordinate 57,323 downwards.
CCGCCTGGCCGCCGCCACCCGCAGCGGCATCTCCGCCACCCGTGCCGGACTGTCCGGCGGACGCGCCCAGTTCGGCCGCATCCGCCACCACGCCCGCGACATGTTCGCACCGCTCATCCACCTCGGCCGCGGTCTGCGCCGCGAGGTCGCCTGGGCCCGCGCCTGGTGGAAGGACGCTCCCGCGGACAAGCGCAAGGCCGCCGCGGTCGGCGCCGCACTGACCGTGGTGCTGCTCTACTTCCTGCCGTTCGGGCCGCTGCTCGCCCTCGGCGGCATCATGGCCGGCGCCGCCTGGATGGGCCGCGACCGCACCCCGCCGCCGCCCCCGGGCCCGCCGCCCGGCGACGGCCGCCTGCAGGCCGTCTACAACGGCCTCGTCCCGCACCTCGCCGACGACCACGACCCGGCCGCCCTGTTCACCCCCGGCGGCGACTACAAGAAGGCGTTCGAGCACCACGAGTTCGACGGCGACCGCCTTACCCGCCTCGAACTGCGCTACTCCCCCTACTTCACCGACGACGACCCCGACGCCCGGGCCCGCATCGAGCGCGTCGTCGAGGCCAAGGCCGGGCGCTCCCGCGAGTACCTGTACGAGTGGGACACCGAGAACAACAAGCTCACCGTCGCCGCGCTCGCCCCGCTGCCCGGCCCTGTCCCGGCCCAGCACTACGTGACCGCGCCGTGCGAGATCGTCCTCGGCTTCACCGACGCCACCTCCACCAACCGGCTCATCCCCGTCGCCCTGGACCCGGCCGACCCGGCCGCGGTGTGCCAGCTGCCGCCGGTGATCTGGCGTACCGGCACCCGCACCAACGCGCCGCACCTCCTCGCCGTCGCCGGCCCCGCGGCCGGCAAGACCACGCTGCTGCGTACCGTCGCGCTGCAGGCGCTGCGCGACGGCGACGTCATCGCGGTCGACGCCACCGGCTCCGGGGACTTCGCGTACCTGGCCGGGCGGCCCGGGGTGCTGCGCGTGGACACCACCGCCGAGCAGGTCCGCGAGACGCTGACCTGGCTGCGCGGCGAGGCGGCCCGCCGCGCGGCGGCCATCGCGGACGCCAAGGCCGCCGGCCTGCCGGTGCCCGAGGACGCCCGCCGCCCGCTGTGGGTGCTGCTGGACGAACCGGCCGAACTCGGCGGCGGCGCGGCCGGCGACCTGTTCGAACTCTTGGACCTGCCGCTGCGCCTGGGCCGCACCACGCACATCAGCGTGGTCGCCACCGCGCGGCCCGCGCAGCTGGACCGGCTGCACCCGGGGCTGCTCGGCGAGACGCACACCCGGATCGTGCTCGGCGGCATGGACGAGGCGCAGCTGTACGCGGCGCTCGGTGCGGCGCCGGGCATCGCGGGCGGCGAGGCGATGCCGGCCGGCCGCGGGTACGCGCGGTTCGGGGCGGGCGCGGTGATCCGGCTGCAGACGCCGTACACGCCCGACCCGCTCGAGGACGACACGCCGGACGCCGACCGGCGGCGGATCCTGGACCTGCTGCCGGCCGCGGGCGGCCTTGCGGAGGGCTCGGGCCCGGGCAGCGCGTCGGGCGGGTCGGTGCCGTCGCTGGTGAAGTCGCTGTAGCGGTTACCGGACCAGCTACTGGAGCAGTCGCTGGAGTGGAGCCTCCGCCGCGGCGGGGGTTGCGGGCCCGGGCCCCGGACGATCACCACGATCGCCGGGGCCCGGGCCTTTTCGTATCGGCCCGTGCCGCCCCGTGTCGGCCCCTGCCGCAATCCGCTTCGGGTGCCGGAGCGTTCACTCGTACGGCCGACATCGGGCGATTCCGCTACCCCAACCGGGCATGAATACGCCAAACCGCCCGCACCATGGGGTCGGCCGCGCCATGATGGACGCTCCGAGACACCGGCCGGACGGCACCGAGGACGTGGACGCCCGTGTTCGACCTCGCGAACCTCACCCCCAGCGACCTCGTCGTCTGCGGGTCCGATCTGCGTCAGGCGACCGCTTCCGCGGAGACCGCGTCCGACGCTGCGTTCGCGCTCGCCCGCCACCTGCGCGGGACTTTCGCCGACCCCGGAACCGGCACCGCGCAGGTGTCGCTCGTGCGGGTGTACGCCACGGCGCGCACCGTGGGCGGCAGCGGGGTCCCCGGGCGGGTCCTCGAACTGCTGTCCGGGGACGGCGACTTCATCCCGGCTCCGGGCCACCCCGGGCACATGGAGCTGCTCACGCTGTCCGGCGAGGGCGCGGGTTCGCCCGCTCCGCTGCACCCGGCGCTGGAGGCGGTGCTGCGGGACCTCGGGGTGATCGAGTCGCCGGCGCCCGGTCCTCCCGGCTCCGGGGACGAGGAGGGCGGCGGGCAGGACGACGGGCCCGGCCCGCGCCCTGGCCCGCATGCCGACCCGCATGCCGGCCAGGAGCCCGAACTTCCGGTGCCTCTCCCCGACTCCGCACCGGCGTCCGGGGAGTCCGCGGGCGGTTCCCGGTCCGGTGCGCCGGCGGCCGTCGCCCCCTCGGCGCCCTTCGCGGTGGCCGAGGCGACCGGGGCCACCGGGGCCACGGGGCTTGCCGGTCTCACCGGTATCGGCGGCACCGCGGCGGAGACCGCCGGTACGGACGCGCCGACCGGCACCGTGCCCGCTCCTCCCGTACCGCCCGCGTCGCCTTCGCCGGCGTCCCCGCCCGGTGCTGCCGGGGCCGGCTCGTCTTTCGGAGCCGGTGGCGTACCGGGGGCGGTACCGGGTGCTGTGCCGGGTGTTCCGGTGCTGCCGGTCCTTCCCGAGCCTGCCGGGCTGCTGGTGCCGGACCCGCCCGGGTCCGGTCCGTTCGCGTCGGTCGCGGCCGCTGCCGCGGTGGCGGCGCTCGCCGCGGACCCGGCCGGGGCCATGGTCACCGGCGTGACCGGCGCGACCGGGGTGGCGGTCACGGGGGCGGGGGCCGCGTTCGATCCGGATGCGGAGCCGGAGCGGCATGCGATCGCGCACATCCCGGACCAGTTGGCGGTGCACCACGGCATCCGCACGGTGCTGGGGTTCGCGGGGACGCTGCCGGACGGCGAGTTGTTCGCGGTGCTGCTGTTCACCGGTTTCCACATCCCGCCCGCGGCCGCCGAGCTGCTGCGCGGGTTGACCGCGGCGACCCGGCTGGCGCTGCTGCCGGCCCCGGCGACGCCCGTCCCGACGCCCCGGAACGGGCAGTTGACCGCGGCGCGCCTGGATGCACTGGAGCAGCTGCTCGCGGCGACCGAGGACACCACGGTCGAGCAGGCCCGGACGGTGGAGACGTACCGGGGGCGGGTGCGCACCCAGGCGGAGCAGCTGCGGCTCAAGCAGCGCCGGCTGGAGCAGGAGACGCACATCGTCGAGGTGCTCTACAACGTGGGGCAGCAGTTGACGCGCGAGCTGGATCTGGACCAGTTGGTGCAGGTGGCGACGGATGCGGCGACGACGGTGATCGCGGCGGAGCACGGGCTGCTGCTGTACCGGGACGCGGACACCGACGGGCCGGGCGAGATCGGCGAGGACATCAGCCATGCGGCGGCGGTGCGCGGGGGTACGGCGCATCCGCTGCTGCCGGATCCGGCGGTGCGGCTGACGGGTGCGCATCTGGCGTCGGACGTGGTGCGGTGCGGGGATGTGGCGGAGCATCCGGGGCGGTGGCATCAGGCACCGGTGGCGGAGGATCCGGCGGCGCTCCCGGTGCGCAGCTATCTGTGCGTGCCGGTGGTGAACCGGGACGGGGAGGCGCTGGGGTCGTTCGCGTTCGCGCATTCGAAGCCGGACATCTTCACCGAGCGGGACGAGCAGCTGGCGCTGGGGATCGCGGCGCAGGCTGCGGCGGCGATCGAGAATGCGCGGTTGTACCGGAGTGTGCGGGACACGGCGGTGCGGTTGCAGCGGTCGCTGCTGCCGCCGGAGTTGCCGGACATCGACACGCTGGAGATCGCGTGCCGGTATCTGCCGGGGGCGCGCGGCAGCCAGGTCGGGGGTGACTGGTTCGACGTGATCCCGTTGTCGGCGGGGCGGGTCGCGCTGGTGATCGGTGACGTGATGGGCCGCGGGCTGGCGGCTGCGGCGGTGATGGGGCAGCTGCGGACGGCGGTGCGGGCGTATGCGGTGATGGATCTGCCGCCGGCGCAGGTGATGCGGCATCTGAACCGGCTGATGGGCGGGATGGGCGGGGAGGACCAGATCACGACGTGCGTGTACGCGGTGTACGACCCGGGGCACGATTCGATCCGCTGGTCGAATGCGGGGCATCTGCCGCCGGCGCTGATCTCGGCGTCGGGCGAGGTGCGTCTGCTCGACGACGACCTGGGGGTGCCGCTGGGGGTGGACGGGACGATGTTCGAGGACGCCGAGGTGGTGTTCGGGGCGTCGGACCGGCTGCTGCTGTACACGGACGGGCTGGTGGAGCGGCACGATGTGTCGCTGACCGAGCGGCTGCACCTGTTCACGGCGGCGATGGGCGGGGTGGCGCTGAACCCGGACGGGGTGCAGGACACGTGCGACCGGCTGCTGGGCGGGATGCTGACCGGGCGCGAGCACGACGATGTGGCGCTGCTGCTGGTCCGGGCGCAGGCGGGGCGCGAGCGGGCGGCGGCTCTGGAGCTGCCGCCGACGCCGCGGGCGGCACGCGAGGCGCGGGAGTTCGTGCGGTCGGTGCTGCTGGGGTGGCGGCTGGGGGCGCTGGTGGACGGGGCGTGCTCGGTGGCGACGGAGTTGGTGGCGAATGCGGTGGAGCATGCGCGTACGCCGATGGAGTTGCGCCTGCGGCATCGTCCGGGACGGCTGGTGGTGCAGGTGGCGGACCACGACGGGCGGCTGCCGCGGCGGCTGTCGGCGGGCGAGGGCGACGAGCGGCATCGAGGGCTGATGATCGTGGCGGCGCTGGCCGCGGACTGGGGCGTGCGGCCCACGGATGCGGGGAAGGTGGTCTGGGCCGAGCTGGCCGACCACGGCTGACGGCGCGCGCGGTTTGCGGCCGGGCTGCGGCCGACCGGGTGGCCCGCTGCGGATGGCGGCGGGGCTGCTCGGGGTCTGCTCCGGGGGTGTCCGGGTGCCGCGGGATCGCGGTGCGCAGGCTGCCGCGGGGGCGTCCTGTCCGGTGCGCGCATGTGGCGTGCGTCATCCGGCTTTCGTTTTTGACCGAAATGTAGACTTCAGGTAGGTCGATGTGCCGCCGGTTCTGACCGGTTTGACCGCGTGATGGTCCGCGCGCGTATCCAAGATGTGATGAAAAGCCCGAATGCGGGTAGTTACCCGGGCGATGCAGTGCCCGGGAGAGCGCGTCGCCCGGAAACACCGGGAATCTTCAGGGCCTGCCGCACGTTGATCGATCGAACGAGGCAGCTTCGGCTGCCGAAGTGGACTTCAAGCCCAGGAGGCACGATTTCATGAGTGAGCGAGCTCTCCGCGGCACGCGCCTCGGCGCCACCAGCTACGAGACCGACCGTGGAATCGACCTGGCCCCGCGTCGGACCGTCGAGTACGCGTGCCCCCGAGGCCACCGGTTCGAGATGCCGTTCTCCGTCGAGGCGGAGATCCCCCCGGTGTGGGAGTGCCGCAGCTGCGGCCTGGTCGCGCAGCAGGTGGACGGCGCTCTGCCGGAGGAGAAGAAGAACAAGCCGGCGCGCACGCACTGGGACATGCTGATGGAGCGGCGCACCCGCGAGGAGTTGGAGGAGGTCCTCGCCGAGCGTCTGGCCGTGCTCCGGTCCGGTGGCATCGACCTGCACCACGACCCGCGCGACAACCGCAAGTCCGCCTGAACCCGGGCGGCAAGCCCCCGACACAGGTCCCGGCCCCGGCGGATCACCCGATCCGCCGGGGCCGGGACCTTTTTGCGCCCTGCGCATGTGCGCTCTTCGCGCCCGCTCCGACGTCCGCGCCGCAGGCGCGCCGACCGGCTGCGAGGACAGGGGCGGGGCCGTGTCGTGCGGGGCTGCCCCGCAGGCGCCGTCGTAGGGGCGGTGCCGTTGTGCCGGGCGCGGTGCCGGGATCAGTCCCGGGCCGTCTCCGCGGTCGGCGCACCCGGCTCCGGGGCGGCGTCGGACCAGCCGCGCCGGGCCTCCCAGTAGCCGGTGATGGCCCGGACCTTGGCGTCGAACTCGGGGTCGGCGAGCCCCGGGCCGTCCGCCGGCAGCGGGACCTTGTGCTCCTTGCCGTCCGTCCCGACGAGCACGAGGGTGCGGCTGTGCTTGTTCCGGCGTACGGACACCTCGCGTATCCGGTCCCAAGGCACCGAGACCCGTACGAATCCCTTTGCGGTGAACGCATGGTCGGTGAGCACGACGCGCGGTCGGCAGAAGTAGAACACCGAGAGCAGCGCGAGCGGGGCGATCACGTACATGCGCGCCTCGGCGTCGAACAACCATACGGCGGGCGGCAGTACGGCGGCAGCGGCCAGCGTCGTGAGCAGCCACGTACGGGCCTGGCTCGGCGAGTGCGGGATACGGGTCTCGGGCAGCATGGGCGCAGAAACCTTTCGGCTGAGGTCGGACCGGAGTCCGGGAGCAAGGGGACGGGCTCGCGGCGGGTGTCGGGCCGCGCCGGAGATGATCTTGGCGGGGCCGCACCCTCGCCGCAACGCCGGCCCGAGGGCCGTGTACGTACCGCAGAATCCAGCGTCCCGGCGCGGCCGTGGGACGGGGTCGCGGGCCCGAGGCACACCGTCGCCCACCGCCGACCGCCGATGCAAGATCCCGGGCGCCGATTAGTCCGCCGCCGCCGCATAGCGCACGGCGCGCCGCGCTCCGCGGACACCGGAACCGGCCTAATCTCACCGGGACACCGCGAACGGGACCGCAGGCCTGGACGCCGCCCACGCCACCAGGTACGAGGACATGCCAAGCCCGGGAAGCCGCAGACACCGCCGACCGACGTCCACGGAGGTCGCCGCCCGGCTCGGACGCCGCACACCGGGGGGCGCAGGCAGGCGCGCCCGGCCGGACCGCCACTCCGGCGCACCGCGTCCACGCGCCGCGCCGAGGCCGCGGCAACCGGATGATCGCCTCCCGCGTCCTCGGGAGCGTTGCGTCCGGACTCCCCGTGGAGGCGCGTTGGCATCCGCTGCCCCGCCCTTATACGAACTGCGCACGACGTGGACGCTCCGCCCCCTGGCACGCACCGCGGGGGTCCTGGCGTTCGCCGCCGTGGCCGTGGTCGCAGGTGTGGTCGACGGGAAGTGGTGGCTGGTGCTGTTCGGCGGACTCGGCGTCGGCGCCGCCTTCCTGATGGTCCGTGACGAGTGCCGAAGCCACGTCGTCCTGGCTCTGGATGCGTACGGCGTCACCTTCCCAGTACCCCAGGGCACGCCCCCGAGAGTGATCCCGTGGTCGGAGGTCGAGGCGTTCGTCTGCCACCCGGCCGACAGCGGGGACCACCGCGTGGGCGTGGTCGCGACCCAGGCCTGGCGCGACGCGAACCCGCCCGTGCGGCTGACGGCTGTCGCCCCGGGCTCCTGTCAGGCCAGGTTCGAGGAGCGTATCGACGCCGCCGCCGGAGCTCCGGTCGTCCATACCTCGCAGTTATGGCACGGCCCGCCCCGCAAGCTCCGCGAACTAGCCCAGGCCGTCCGCACCTTCGCCCCCCACCTGGGTTTCACCCACCGCCCCCACGGCCTGTGCCGGATCGACGTCCGCCCCTGAGGCCCCCTTGCCGCTCGCCACGGGTTGGCCGGGCCGGCCGCGACACCGGTACCGACTACTGCCGCTGCGCGCAGACCCGTGCCGCAACGAACCAGCCGGGACAGCCTGATAGGGCGGGAACGGGTTGACCGCGTCACCGCTACAACCAGGTTCGGCCTGTCGAAAGCAGGAAGGCCCGCCTGCTTCCATCCCGCCCGATGCTTCGGTAGGTCAGCAGCAGGTGCAGCCCGCCGGGCATCCACAGACGTCGCTGCCGGCCTTGCCGGCGGGGGTGGTTGCGGGCGCGCAGCAGGCTTCGCCGCGCCAGGCGTTGGCGCCTTCCTTGATGGCGATGGCGGCGATGACCAGGGCGGCGATGGGGTCGGCCCAGGTCCAGCCGAGGGTCGCATTGAGAACCAGGCCGACGAGAAGGACGGCGGACAGGTAGGTGCACAGAAGGGTTTGCTTGGAGTCGGCGACCGCGCTGGCGGAGCCGAGTTCGCGGCCGGCCTTGCGTTGTGCGGCGGACAGGAACGGCATCACCGCGAGTGACAGCGCGGCGAGCGCGATGCCGGTGATCGACCGGTCCGCCTCGCCGGACCCGGCCAGTGTCCGGGCGGCGTCGACGGCGACGTACGCGGCGAGCACGAAGAACGAGACGGCGATGATCCGCAGGGTGCGCTGCTCGCGGGCCTCGCGCACGTAGTGGTCGCGGGCGGAGAACTGCCAGGCGACCGCAGCGGCGGAGGAGACCTCGATCACGGAGTCCAGCCCGAAGCCGACCAGCGCGGTCGACGACGCGATCGTCCCGGCGGTCAGCGCGACCACGGCCTCGACGACGTTGTACGCGATGGTGAAACCCACCAGCAGCCGTATCCGGCGGGCCAGCGCCTCACGGCGGACCGGGCTCGGGCCCAGCGGCAGGGATACCGGGGCGGTCATCAGCAGCAGCCCTTGTCGTCCGTGTCGGGGCAGGTCGGGTCGGCTTCGACTGCGAGGACGGTGGCGCGCAGGGTGTCCAGTGCGGTGCCAAGGCGGGCGTCGGCGAGCTCGTAGCGAGTGCGCCGCCCGACGGGGACGGCGACGACCAGGCCGCAGTCGCGCAGGCACGCCAGGTGGTTCGACAGGCGGGTCCGGGAGATGCCGAGTGCGTCGGCCAAATCGGCCGGATGCGCCGGGGCTTCGCGCAGCGCGAGGAGGATGCGGCAGCGGATCGGGTCGGCGAGGGCGCGTCCGAACCGGGTGAGGACGTCGATGTCGGTGGTGGCGGCGAGATGCGGCATGGCCACGACGGTACACGTATTCTTGAATCCATGAAACAGTGAACTCAAGTTTCGAGGGTCTCGCCGTGCCCGTCATGCCCGACACGCTTCGCGCCGCCTACACCGCCGAGATGGCCGCCGCCCGCGCCGCGGGCCCCACGTCGGACCGGTGGCGGGCGGCGGAACGCGCGCACATCCTGTCCCAGTCCTGGCCGGGCCCGCGCACCCGAACGCACGCGGTCATGCTCCGCCTCGCCGCCCTGCTCCGCGACGCGGGCATCGCCCTGGGCCCGGTCGCCTGAACGGGGACGGGCAACGGTCGGCGCACGGACACGGCCCCGCCGGTCAGGTCCGGCGCACGGCCGCGGACCTGACCTCGTTGTCCAAGTCGTCCAGGACGGGGATCAGCAGTCGGCAGTGGTGCCACGGGATCGCGTCGTACCGGAACCCGTCCTTGGTCTCCTGCGACATCGCCGCCGAGACCGTACGCACGTCGCGTTCGGTGCCCACCCACGATTTCGGCCACTGCGCCCAGAAGGCGGCATCGTCCATGGGCGGATACTCGAAGACCACCGCAACTCCCGTTCACCGGCCTTGGCGCAGACCTGCTGGGTGAGGCCCGCGTCTCGTGTCGAGTCGTGGCCCGGCCTGCGCGTCTGCTGCGGAGCGGGCCGGCGTCACCAGGTCCGGCCGTCGGGGAGGTCCCCCGCGCCGGGAGCGGACAGGTGCAGTACCTCGTAGTGTTCGGTGGCGTCTTCGTCCGGCCCGGAGGTGTCGGCCCACAGGATGAGGCGCAGCAGCGTCCAGTGGTGGGGGTCGACGGCCAGTGCGGCGGTGTGGACGCCTTCGAGGCGGGACAGCTGCCGCAGTTGCTCCGCCTCCTGGTCGATCAGGGCCGAGAGGCCCAGCCCGGTGGCGTCCGGGTCCGTGTCCTGCGGCAGGGGGACGAGGCGGCGCGAGGCTGCCCGGGGAGGTGCCGTGCGGGCGGGGCCGGCGTGGCAGGCGACACCGGTCCAGTGGTGGACGGCCGGGCGGCCGAAGTCCCGGATGATGTTCTGGAATCCGCCGCCGCCGATCAGGAAGCGGGCCACCTCGCCGGTGTCGTTCCACAGGTAGAACGGGGCGTACTGGTTGACCGGCGAGCCTGCGACGCCGCGTTCGCGGACGAGGTAGGCCTTCAGGGCCAGTCCGGCGCGGTCGTCGAGGGCGTGGCCGCCGTCGGCCACCTGCTTGCGGATGATCGCCATGTCGTAGTCGGCAGGCAGGGTGAGTTCGTACTGCTTGGCGTACACGGAGGACGGTGCCCTTCTTGGCGGACGTCGAGGGGTGTGCGGCCTGGTGGAGTACTCGGCCTCGGTGACGGAGGGCGTTCGCTACGTGCGGGGGGCGGGAACGCACGCGGTCAGGAGGCCCAGGACCCCGGTGACGGCCTGGTCGAACGGCTCCACGGAATCGGCGGCACGGGCGAGGACGTAGCCGCCCTGCAGGATCGCGGCGATCGTCGCGGCGGTTTCCTGCGGGTCCAGTCCGGCGTCCAGTTCGCCGCGTTCGCGCCCCTCGGCCAGGACCTCGGCGAGGCGCGCGCGGACCCAGGCCAGGGTCTCGTCGACCGGTGCCCGCAGCGCCGGGTCGGCCATCACGTCCGGGTCCTGGGTGAGGCGTCCGATGGGGCAGCCCTTGAGGACGTCGCGCTCCCGGCGCAGGTACGCGGTAACGCGTTCCATGGCGGTCCCGGGGGCGGCGAACTGCTCCTCGGCCTTGGCCCGCATCTCGTCGGCGGTACGCCGGATCGCGGCGAGCGCCAGGTCCGACTTGCCCGTGAAGTGGTGGTACATGCTGCCCTGGCCGGCCTTGGCGCGGTGCTGGATCGCGGTGGGGCTGGTCCCGATGTAGCCGCGCTCCCAGAGCAGTTCGCGTGTGCTCTCGATGAGCCGCTCCTCGCTGTTCACATGGCGAGTGTACATACGAGTATGTACAGAGCTTCGGCAGGGTGCGGCGTGGTCCTCGACCGGCGGGAATCACCCCCCGCTGCCCTTTTCGACCACAGGGGGGACGTCAGCAGCCCTGGGGATGTCGGGAAGCCTCGACGCTGCGGGGCGTGGTCGGGATGCGGGGCCGGGGTGGGGGGGCGGGGGGGGGGGGGGGGGTCGACGTGGGTGGAGGGACCGGCGACGGCCCGGCACCGCCGCTGGGGCGGTGCCGGGCCTTCGTGGGTGTCCGTGGGGCCGGCGGTCAGCCGGTGAGGCGGCCGGGGCCGGGTTCGGGGGTGTTGTCGCCGGGCTGCCAGATGTGGGCGCCGTCGGGGGTGATGACCTCGCCCTGGACGACCTTGCCGTCGGGCTGGTGCATGCGCATCTGGTCCTGCATGCGGCGGGCCTCGCCGACCGCGGCGCCGAAGCGGGTGCGCTTGGCGACCTGGCTGCCGACCGCGCCGCCGATGAGGCGCCGGACCAGGGGTCGGGTGAACGGCAGGATGCACAGCAGGCCGAGTGCGTCGGAGATGAAGCCCGGGATGATCAGCAGCACGCCGCCGGCGATGGCGAGCCCGGCGTCGGCCGCGGCGCGGTTGGTCGCGGGGCCGGGGACTGCGGCGACGGTGTCGTGCGGTCCGGCGTTCTCGGTCATCGCGTTCTGCAGGCGGCGCAGCGCGCGGCGGCCTTCGTAGCGGATGACCAGGGCGCCGGCGATGACGCCGGCCAGCAGGAGGAGGACGGTGTTGCCCGCGCCGATGGCGGTGCCGACCCGGCTGATCAGGTAGATCTCCAGGATGGGCACGGCGACCAGGGGCAGCAGGATCGCGGCGCGGCGCATGGCGTGGGTCTCCTTCCGGTCCCGGGCGGGCGGTACGCGGGGCGTGCCGGTCCGGGGGTGCGCCCGGGGCGGGTCCCGTTGGCGGGGGCTGCCGGGTGCGGTGCTGGTGCGGGCGGGAGGCCTGCGTGCGTCCGCGGCCCGGCGGCCCGGACGGCGGGTGCCCGGGCCGCGGCGTACGCGTTGGTCTCCTGCTGGTTAGACGCTTCAGGCGTCCGGAGTGTTCCCGCTCCCGGCTGCGGTGCTCTTGCCGCCGTCCTTCGCGGGGCCCGAGGGCGCCGCGAAGGGCGTGTCGGCCGCGGCGGTGGCCCCGGTACCACTCGCCGTGCCGGCCGCCGGGGTGCTCGGGGCCGCCGCGGTGCTCGGGGTGCCGGTCGGGGTGTCGCCCTTGCGGGGTTCGTCGGGGGTGGTGCGGCGCAGGCGGTCGACCTGGCGGCCGGCGCCCCACGCGGTGACCCGCCACAGGGCCTCGGCGACGATGGTGCGGCTCATCTTGCTGTTGCCGCGTTCGCGTTCGATGAAGGTGATGGGGACCTCGACGATGCGGTAGCCGCGGCGGGCGGCGCGCCAGGCGAGGTCGACCTGGAAGCAGTAGCCCTGGGAGGCGACCGAGTCCATGTCGATGCCCAGCAGGGTCTCCTTGCGGAAGGCGCGGAAGCCGCCGGTGATGTCGCGGAGGTCGAGGCCGAGCATGATGCGCGAGTAGGTGCTGCCGCCGCGGGAGAGGAACTTGCGGGACGCGGGCCAGTTGACGATGCCGCCGCCGGGGACCCAGCGGGAGCCGAGGACGAGGTCGGCGTCGCGGACGGCCTCCAGGAGGCGCGGGAGCTGCTCGGGCTGGTGGGAGCCGTCGGCGTCCATCTCGACGAGGATGTCGTAGCCGCGGTCGATGCCCCAGTGGAAGCCGGCCAGGTAGGCGGCGCCGAGGCCTTCCTTGCCCTTGCGGTGCAGGACCTGGACGTGCGGGTCGGCGGCGGCGAGCTTGTCGGCGAGGGCGCCGGTGCCGTCGGGGCTGTTGTCGTCCGCGACGAGGATGTCGACGCCGGGGGTGGCGGCGCGGACCCGGCCGACGATGCCCTCGATGTTCTCCGACTCGTTGTAGGTCGGGATGATGACGAGCACCTTGCCGAGGTCGCTGAAGGTCGTCTGCTCGTGGGGGGCGCTCACATCGTCTCCTCGATGGGGTCTGCCGCCGGCCATCCGGAGCGCGTGGACCCCCGTGCATAGGTCACGTTGTGTCGTCCTCGTCGTCTTCCGCGTGGTGCCCGCTGTGCGCGTCGCGCTCGGTGGTGGTCGGCCTGGTCGTGCGTGTGGTGCCTGCGCTGCCGCCCCGGGGAGGCTGGTCCCCCGGCCGGCATGCCGCGTGTACGGCTGTGACAGTACAACGTGCCGGGTCGCCGTGTGGTTTCGCGCCTGGGGCGGACGTTGGGCCGGGTGCGGTGCCAGGTGCCGTGCCGGTCGGGTGCGCAGCGGCAGGTGGGGGCGCGCGGCGGCCGCGGGGCCGGGCAGGTGGGGGGACGCGGCCGCTCCCGAACCGGCGTCCGGCGCCCCGCACGCCACGGTGGCCGGCGGAACCCACCGCGTGCACCGCATCGGACACCGCGGCGCGGTCCGCGACAGCGGGTCCCGGCACGTCGAGCCCCTGGGCCCGGCCGCGCGCTGGGAGCGGGCCGAGCGGGCCGACCGGGGCGACGGGGGCGACGGGGGCGACGGGGGCGACGGGGGCGGACGCTTCCCGGCCGGCTGCGGTCGGGGCGGCGGCAGTTGGGCCGTCGGCGGCCGGTCGCCTGCGCGCGTGGTGAAGTGCGCGCAGGAGTGCCGGGCGGGACCGGCCGTGGTCGGCGAGGAGGCGTCGGCTCCCCCATGGTGGCCATACCGCGCGTGGCGCACCTGGCCTGGGAGGTACGGCGGTTCCGGGGCGGAGGCCGGGGCTGGTGCTCCGGGCGCCGACCCCTCGGTTCTCCGGCGGTCCAGGCGGCTGCGCGCGGCATGTCCGCACGTACCGGGGAACGGGGAACGCGGAACGGGGGTGTGCACGGAAGCCGGTCGGGTCGGATCAGGCCGGTGTGCGTGTCGGGTGCGGCGGGTGGGGCCCGGTCGCCCTTCGGGCCGGCCCCCGGTCCGGCTGGCTGCGGGTCGCGGGGGCCGTTGTCTACTGGGCGGCCGGGTCCCACCCGGGTCGCACCGTCCGCCGGGGCGGTCCTCGCGGTCGGCGCGGGCAGGCGCACGGGTGCTGCCCTGCCGGACGCGTCCGCCGGTGGCGGCTGTCCGGGGTGCGCGCGTGCGGGGCCGGGTCTGGCGGGGGGTGGCCGTGGGCCACCGGGCCCGGTAGCGAGCGCGGTTCCCGGGGAGGTTGTCCCGGTCGGTCGTCCTGCGGTGGACGTGAGCGAACGTAGCGGCCCGGGCGGGCAGGGTGTCAACACTGCGTTGACCTGGGCCGTTGTGGTGTCTGCGCTGGTCAGGGCGGGGTGCGGCGGGCGGTGCCGACCGGGTGCGGACCGGCGGATAGCCCGCCGGTCGGCGTAATGTCCACCCGTTCGGGCGCGACTCGACGGCCCGTCCCCTGGCCCCGTCCTTTGGCCGCGCCGCCGTCTCGGCCCGCCCTGGCTGTGCCGGTCCCCGGTGCTGTCCGGCCCCGGGCGTCAACGCCCGGCCGTCCGGACGCTTCCCCCGGGTATCCGGCCGCCACGGCCCGCTCGCGCGGCGAGGCGAGGCGGGCGGAGGGCTCAGGACCAGAACGCGTCGCTCGCATCGATGTCGGCGACGCACTCGTCGATGTCGCTGATCTTGCCGCCGACGATGGTGAAGAACAGCGCGCCGTTCTCGTCGATGGTGCGCCCCTGGCGTTGGGCCCGGATGCGGTGCACGGAAATGACGTGGCCGCGTCCGTCGGCCATCACGCGCTCCAGGTCGACCGTCATGGTGCCGTCGGTCTGTTCGGCCATCCCCGCGTAGTACGTGCCGAGGACGTTGTCGCGGCCCTTGAAGTGCCCCGAGAGGGGGTGGGACCCCGGGACATGGTGCACGCAGTCCGCGGTCATAAGGCCGGCGAGCGTTTCCATGTCGCCGGCGCTGAACGCTGCGTAGCCGCGACGGACCAGGGCGCTGTCTGGGTGTTCGGACATGGTTTTCACCCGTTTAGTGGTGATTTGCCCCGCCTCACCATCGTGACCCCCGAGGCGCGTCCGTCACAACCCCGTGGCCGCTCGCACGGTCGGGCGGGTCGTCTCCGGCCTTCGCCGGGATCCGGAGGCGGATCCCGGCAGCCGCCCGGGTCAGGCCACGCAGCCGGCGAACGCGGTGGACAGGCCCGCGTCGGGGCGGGCGCGCCCGGTCTCGGCGGCGGCGAGGGTGAGGCGGCGTACGGCCTCGGCGAGGGTGGGCTCGTCGAGCGTGTAGGGCAGGCGTACGTGCCGTTCGAAGGCGCCGGTGGTGCTGAACAGGGTGCCGGGCGCCAGGCGCAGGCCGTGCCGGGCGGCGGCCTCGGCCAGGACGGTGGTGGAGAGCGTGTCGGTGTGCGCCCACAGCGACAGGCCGCCGGGCGGGATCGCGAACGTCCAGTCGGGCAGGTGGGTGCGGAGCATGCCGGCGAGGGAGTCGCGGGCGGCGCGCATGGCGGGGAGGCGTTCGGCGAGTATGGCGTCGGCGTGGTCGGCGATCAGGTGGTGGAGGACGAGCTGGTCGAGGACCGGGGCGGCGACGTCGAGTCCGGCGCGGGCCGTGGCGAGGCGCCGGACCAGGTCGGGGGTGCCGCGGATCCAGCCGATGCGCAGGCCGCCCCAGAACGACTTGGACGCGGACCCCATGGTGATCACGGTGCCGTTGCGGTCGTGCGCGCAGACCGGTGCGGGGTGGTCGGGGTGCGGCGGGGGCGGGGTGTCCAGGGCGAGGTCGGCGCAGGTCTCGTCGACGACCAGGGTGGTGCCGGTGGCGCGGGCCAGGTCGATGAGCTCGCGGCGGGTGGCGGTGTCCGCGAGATGCCCGGTGGGGTTCTGGAAGTCCGGGATCAGGTAGGCCAGGCGCGGGTTCGCGGCGCGCAGGGCGTCGTGCCAGGCGGGCAGGTCCCAGCCGTGCTCGGCCATGGGCACGGAGACGGGGCGGCCGCCTTCGGCGCGGACGGATTCGAGGGCGTTGGCGTAGGTGGGGGATTCGACGGCGACGCGGTCCCCGGCGTGGATGAGGGTGCGCAGGATCAGGACCCAGGCGGACAGCGCGCCGCTGGTGACGATGATCTGGTCGGGGGTGGTGGGGGCGCCGCGGCGGGTGTAGCGGTCGGCGATGGTCTCGCGCAGGATGGGCAGCCCGGCGGGGTGGTAGCCGTGCGAGGCGGTGTAGGCGGGCAGGGCCTCGGCGGCGTCGGCGACGGCGCGGTGCAGGGCGCGGCCCGGGCCGGGGAGGGCGGCGACGCCGAGGTCGATGGTGCCGGTGATGCTGGTCGGCACGAGGGCGCGGCTGGGGAGTTCGGGCCGGTGGGTGGGCAGCGCGGTCCAGGAGCCGGAGCCGCGGCGGGAGACGAGGTAGCCGTCGGTGCGCAGGATGTCGTAGGCGGCGGCGACGGTGGTGCGGGAGACGCCGAGCCGGTCGGCGAGTCCGCGCTCGGCGGGCAGCCGGGCGGTGAGCGGGACGCGGCCGTCCAGGACGAGGGCGCGGATGCGGTCGGCGAGGGCCTTGTACGCGGGGGTGTGCGGTCCGGCGGCGGCGCCCACGGGGTGCTGCCAGGGGTTGAGCAGGTCGGCCAGGCGGGTGCTGCTGACGGTGAGGTGCTGAACAGTCATCAGTCCACTCCTGTGTGATTGGCCGTGGATCAGGAATCCAGTTGTCGGCATTCTCGCACCAGTGGCTCTTTTTGGGGAGCCTCTTCGTGGGGAGGACGGGACCGGTGGACTGGTACTGGACACGACGCTTGGTGCAGCTCTACGCCGGTCTGGCACTGTACGGGTTCAGCATGGCGCTGATGCTGCGCGCCGGGCTGGGGCTGGATCCGTGGGACGTGTTCCACCAGGGCCTGCAGGAGCGTACGCCGCTCAGCTTCGGCATGGTGACGGCGGTGGTCGGTGCGGCGGTGCTGCTGCTGTGGTGGCCGCTGCGGCAGATGCCGGGCCTGGGCACGGTCTCGAACGTCGTGGTGATCGGCGTCGCCGTGGACGCCTCGCTCCGAGTCCTCCCCGAAGCCGAAGGCCTCGCCTGGCAGGTCGTGTTCATGCTGGCGTCGGTGGTGCTGAACGCGGTGGCGGGCGGCGCGTACATCGGCGCGCGGCTCGGCCCGGGCCCGCGGGACGGCCTGATGACCGGCCTGGTGCGGCGTACCGGCAGGTCGGTGCGCCTGGTCCGGACCGGCATCGAGGTCGCGGTCCTGGCGGTGGGCTTCGCACTGGGCGGCTCGGTCGGCATCGGCACGGTCGTGTACGCGCTGGGCATCGGGCCGCTGGTGCAGGTCTTCCTGCCGCTGTTCACCGTTCCGGAACGCGCCGCGAAGGCTGCGGTCGCCGGGGGCGACGAGGCCGGCACCCGGGCCGCCGGGGTCGGCACGACCGCCGGGGTCGCTGATGTCGGCGCGGCCGGCGGGGCCGGCGGGGCCGGAGGCGCCACTGCAGCCCCGACCGACGCCTCGGCGAACGCTCCGGCGGACGGCGCAGGCGGCACCGCCGACGGGCTCGGTGCGCCAAGCCGGTCCAAGTCGCCGGAGCCGGAGGGCGCAGCGGCCTGAGCCGCCACACCCTGGTCCGTGGCCGCCCGCCCCAGCCGCCACACCCCGGTCCGTGGCCGCCCGCCCCGGTCCCTCCCTGCCGCCCGCCCTGCTCCCTCTCCCTCCGCAGCCCCCGCGGTTGGTGCGATCCCTCCGATCCCCCTGCGCCCCCGCCCCCTGCAGTTCCGCACCCCCGTCCCCTTCGCGGCTCCCCTTCGCGGGTCTCGTCCGCGGGTCCGCCCACAAGGGGCGGGAAGCGCGGCGCAGCGGCGCAGTCCGGCGAATCGCCTCCGCCGCGGCGGAGGCCGCGGCAGGATGTCGATCATGGTCATACGGGGGACCGGTTCCGCACCGGACGATGACGGCGCCCGCGCCGATGTGCACATCACCGCTGCTTCCGCCGCTGCGGGAGGCGACGCGGCGCCGCCGGCAGAGCAATCGCCAGAGTCGACAGGGCAGTCCGAGCGATCCGGGCGACCGGAGGAATCCGGGCGGTCCGAGCAAGCGGGGAGACCGGGGGGTTCAGCGGGATCGGACCAGTCCAGGCAGCCCGAGCAAGCAGAGCAGTCCGAGCACCCCGGCACCTCCCCCGTCGCCGCGCCGTACGGCCTCCTTCACCTGGGCCGAGGTTGGCCGTCGTGGGCGCGGACGGGTGCCGTGGCGGCGTGCGCGCTGCTGTTCGCCGCGGCGGCCGCGGCCGTGGTGCGGATGGCGTTCGCCCGTCCGTCCTGGGATCGGCAGGCCGACCTGCACGTGTACTTCGAGGCGGTGCGCTGGGTCCGCGACGGCGAGCCGCTCTACACCTACACCGCGCAGAACGGCGACCCGTTCACCTATCCCCCGTTCGCACTGCTGGTGTTCTGGCCGCTGGGCTGGATGTCGGAGGCGGCCGCGCGGGTGGTGTGGACGGCGGCGACGCTGGCTGCGGTGCTGGTCCTCGCCGCGGCGCTGACGGCACGTCAGGGGGTGGCGGGGCGGCGGCGGTTCGCGTGTCTGACGTTGGCGGGCGCGGCGGTGCTGGTGTGGTCGGCGCCGCTGCAGTCGAACATCCGGCTGGGCCAGGTCAGCGTGTTCGTGGCGCTGCTGGCGTTCATGGACGCGCTGGAGCTGACGCCGAAGTGGGCGCGCGGTGCGCTGGTGGGGATTGCGGCGGCGGTGAAGCTGACGCCGCTGATCTTCGTGCCGTACCTGTGGGTGACCGGGCAGCGGAAGGCCGCGGTGCGCGCCGGTGCGGTGTTCGCGGCCTGCACGGGCGGGGTGTGGGCGGTGTGGCCGTCGGCGTCGGTGGACTTCTGGACCGAGGCGATCTTCGCGACGAGCCGGATCGGGAACCTGGCCGCGACCGGCAACCAGTCCGTGAACGGGGCGCTGATCCGCACGTCGCTGCCGACCGCCGAGCGGTCCGCGGCCTGGCTGGTGCTGTCGGCGGCGGTGTGCGCGGTGGCGTTCCTGGCCGCGCGCGAGCTGCAACGGCGCGGCGAGGTGGCGCGGGCCGGTGTGGTGGTGGGCTGCGCGTCGGTGGCGGCGTCGCCGGTGTCGTGGACGCACCACCAGGTGTGGACGGTGCTCGCCGGGCTGCTCCTGGTGGCCGGCACGGGGCGGTGGCGGATCGCGGGCGGGGCGGCGCTGCTGGCGGTGATGACGTTCACCGCGGGCGGGTGGGTGTCGTGGGCGCTGCCGGATCCGCTGGGCGGGTTCGTGCACGACAACCTGCGCGGCATGGCGGCGGTCGCGGTGTGCGCGGGCGCGACGGCCGGGCTGTGGCGGGTCCGGGTGCCGATGCAGGTGCGCGTGGCGCCGGGGTTCCGGCTGGTGGCGCTGCCGCGGGCGTGGATGGCGATGGCACTGGTCGCGGCGGTGGGTGCAGCAGGGCTGTTGGCGCTGTCGCGGGACGAGACGGTGCAGACGCGGGTGCTGACTGCGGAGACGGCGTCCGAGCCGTGGTTCTCGGCCGACAGCGGGCCGTGCGGGTTCATGGGCTACGACGCACCGGGCGTTCCGGTCGACGAGATGGTGTTCCCGCCGCGTCCTCCGGAGCCGACGCACGCGCTGTGCCGGAGCCCGGTCGGTGAGCGCAACGGCGGCATCCAGCTGAACTTCACCTGGGCGGCGGCCCCGCCGCCCAGCCACCCGGCCGGCCACCCCTACGAGATCATCGACGGGTTCGTCGGCACCGACGTCGCCCGGGTGGTCTACGTGCCGGTCGAGGGCACCGAGGCGATCGAGGTCCCGCTGCTTCCCGCGGAGATCGGGCCTGCCCCGGAGTTCGCGACCTTGCCGGGGGACGGGCGCCTCCTGCCCGTGCTCGACGAGCGGACACCGGGTGTGCGCCGGTTCACGATCGCGACCACGAACTCCCGGTACGCCCACATGCTTGCGTTCGACGCGGCCGGCCGGCTCATCGAGGACGGCAGCGACAAGCTCCGCGATGGCTGAGCGCCGACGGCAGAACCCGGAGGGTGGCCCCTGGTGGGGGCAGCCAGGGAGCCGGTGAGGGGCCGGCCTCCGCATCCCCCGCCGGCGCGGCGCGTTCGGGTCAGGACACCCCCGCCAGGCGCAGCAGTGCCGTGGTGGCGGCCGCGGCGACGACGATGACCGGGAACGGCGCCTTGCGGACGACGAGCAGCGCGGCGACCGCGACGCCTGCCGGGCGGGCCCAGCCCGCGAAGCCGTGGCCCTGGGTGAACGCGGCCGAGGCGACCAGCGCCGTGAGCAGGATGGTGGCGGCGACCGCGAGCAGTTGCTGGACGCGCTGCGGGATCTCGACGCGGCCGTGGAGCGCGGGGCCGGCCAGGCGCATGGCGAACGTGCCGGCGGCGAGGGCGGCTATGGCGATCAGCGGCATCATCGTCCGACCTCCTGGGGGTCCGCCGCGGCGGTGCACCAGTTGCCGGCGCCCCCGACACCCTCGGCGTAGTCGGTGTTCTCGTCGTCCTCGGTGTGCTCCGGTCGGCCGGAGGTGTGGCCCTGCTCGGGGGCCGCGCCGGGCGGGGAGCCCCCGGTCTCGGGCGCGGCGCTGTCCGCGGCGGGCGTTTGGCTGTCCTTCGTTCCGCTGCCCTTCGCCGTGTCGTCCGGGCGCTTCTCCCGGTCGAACGCGGCGACGCCGAGTCCGGCGAGGGCCAGCAGCACGGGCACGCCCGCGGGCAGGAACGGGGCCGCGGCGACGGCGACCGCGGCGCCCACCAAGGCGGCGTTGCGGGTAGTGCGTTCGGCGGCCAGCGTCGGCCAGATCAGGGCGAGCAGGACGGCGGGGAACGCGGCGTCCAGGCCGAGCGCGTCGGTGTCGCCGATGGCGCTGCCCGCCGCGGCGCCGGCCACGACCGCGGCGTTCCAGGCGGCGAACAGGCCGACCCCGCAGACCCAGAACGCGGCACGGCGGCGGGCGGGGTCGGTGAAGCGCATGGTGAAGGCGACGCCTTCGTCGGTGGTGAGGTGGGCGCCGAGGGCGCGGGTCCACCAGCGGCGGCCGAGGGTGTCGGCGACGGTGAAGCCGAAGGGCAGGAGCCGGGCGTTGAGGATGAGCCCGGTGGCGACGGCCGCGGCGGGGCTGCCGCCGGAGAGGACGACACCGATCGCGGCGAACTGCGAGCCGCCGGCGAAGACCACGACGGACATGAGCACGGGGACCCACCACTCGAGTCCGCCGGCCACGGCTATCGCGCCGAACGAGGCGCCGACGACGGCGTCGGCGACGCAGACCAGGGCGATGTCGCGGAGGGTGTCGGGCGGGACTGTTCGCCATATCGAACGCATGTCCCGTAGAATGAACGCATCGCCCGGTGTTCGTCAAGGCGAACACTTCGACTTCTGGAGCGAACGCATGGGGGAACGCACCCCCGCGAAAGTAGTCCGCCCTCCGGACCCGGCACTGCCCGGCACGGCGTTCGCCACACCGAACACCCCTGCGCCCCGGACCGCGCCCCCGCCTCTACTCTTGACCACGCTGCGCACCGACCCCGCGACAGCCCTGCCGACCTACCCGGAACC
This sequence comes from Yinghuangia soli, assembly GCF_021502675.1. Classification (GTDB taxonomy): domain Bacteria; phylum Actinomycetota; class Actinomycetes; order Streptomycetales; family Streptomycetaceae; genus Yinghuangia; species Yinghuangia soli. The sequence continues at coordinate 36,000 of NZ_JAKFHA010000031.1, read as the reverse complement.
GGACGTGGACATGGAAGCCGACATGGACGCCGACGACGCCCCCGCCGACCTCGGCGCGCCCGCTTCCTCCCCTGCGTCCTCCGGCTCCGCTCCCGATTCCGGTGCGGGCGCCCGCCCGCAGGCTCCCGACGTCGTCGCGCTGATCGCCATGTCGGTACGCCGCGAACGCGAGCGCTCCGGCCTGTCCCTCACCGCGCTCGCCCGCCGCGCCGGGATCGCCAAGTCCACGCTGTCCCAGCTGGAGTCCGGCTCCGGGAACCCCAGCGTCGAGATCCTGTGGGCCCTCGGCGTCGCCCTCGACGTGCCGTTCAGCCGCCTCGTCGACCCGCCCAAGCCCGACGTCCGCGTCATCCGGGCCGGCGAAGGCCCCGTCATGTACTCCGAGCACGCCGCGTACGCCGCCACCCTGCTCGCGTCCTGCCCGCCGCACGCCCGCCGCGACGTCTACCGCATCGCCGCGCAGCCCGGCGAGCCCCGCACCTCCCAGCCCCACATGCCCGGCACCGTCGAACACGTCGTCCTCGGCACCGGGCGCGCCCTCGTCGGCCCCGTCGACCACCCCGTCGAACTCGGCCCGGGCGACTACGTCACCTACCCCGGCGACGCCCTCCACATCTTCCGCGCCCTCGAACCGGGCACCAGCGCCGTCATCGTCATGGAACACGTCTGAGCGGCGCCCCGCCGAACGACACGAACGCCCGGGGTTCCGACCCGCCCGAACGGCCCGCCCACACGAGCCGCTTCGGCCGCCCGGGTCACCCGGTGGCCCGGAAGATCTCGCACCCCGCCCCCGACGCCGGCGCGCACGCCACCGCGTACCCCGCGCCGACCTGGAAGTCCCGGAACGCCGCGAACGCCCACGCCGGCCGCGCCCGCGTGTCCGTCACCAGCTCGGCACCGGTCAGCGCGTCGAGGACCACCAGCGGACGCCCCGGCACCCACGCGTACAGCACCCCGTCCCGCGCCCCGACCAGTTCCGGCACCACCTCGGACCGCAGTGCGTCCAGCTGCCACAGCACCCGGTGCGTCGCCACGTCCACCCCGTACGCGAACCCGGTCACCGAGCACGCCACGACCCGCTCGTCCCCCACGCACTGCAGCGTCGTGGACACCAGCGGACCGGACCTCGGCACCGGCACCATCGCCACCACCTCCCCGGTACGCAGGTCCGTCATGTAGTGCACGAACCCGCTGCCGGACCGGTCGTCGCGCCGCGCCTCCGGATCGGTCGTGTCCTGCCCCACCGCGACCAGCACCCCGCCGATCGGGAAGTACTCGCTGCCCACCATCTGCACCCGCGTGTGCTCCCACACCGCCGCGCCCGTCACTGCGTCGCGCCCCCGCAGCAGGCCGTTCTCCGTCCACGCCACCACGCTGCCCGCGACGAACACCCGGCTGCCGCGCAGCGACCACATCACGCGCCCCGACTCCGCGTCCACGACCGCCGTCTCGCGCGAGAGCATCACCAGCGCCTGGTACTGCGACGTCGACGGCGCCCACTCCAGCCGGTAGTGCACGCCGCCCGGATCGTCGATGTCCGCGGTCCACAGCGCACCGCCGCGCAACGGCAGCCCGTCGATCCGCACCTGCGCCCGCCCCGGTTCGACCCGCGGGTACGCGCACAGCGCCACCGGGCCGCGCCGCGTCTCGGCCAGCACCGCCACCACGTCCACGCCGGTCGCCGCCCGCGGCGCGCGCGACGACAGCTCCCGGCGCTCGCTCAGCTTCCGGCCGGTCGCCAGGTCGTACTCGTACACCGTGCAGGACTGCCCCGAGGTGAGGAACAGGCTGCCGCCGGACACCAGATGCGTCCGCGCCCGGCCCGCGTACCCGGCACCGGTGACCTTGAACGGCCGCGGATCGAACTCCCCGGGCGGATCGAAGTCCGGCAGCGCGCCGGCCGTCCCGGCCCCGCCGCCCGGCCCGCCGCTCCCGTCCGGCACCCCGCCGGAACGCTGCTCCGCGGTCGGCGGCGTACTGGGCTCGTCCTGCCCCGACGACCACGCGCCGGAGCAGCCCGACACCGCCAGCGTCGCGGCAACCATCAGCAGGACCAAGGGATTTCGGCGCATATCCACCCCCGCATCACCAGCCAGGCTGGCGACTGCGCGGCACGCCGTCAACACCCGCGCACGCTCCGCACCGGACAACCGCACCGGCCACCGGACACGCCTCGCGCCGCGCCCGGCCCCTCCGCGCGGCCCGAAACCCACTGCCCGCCGGCCGCAGCCCCGGGGCCGCACTCGGCTGCCGCACCCGCAGCCCGCTCTGCCCGGCACCACCACGGCCGGGCCCCCGCCCGCACCGAAACCGGACGGAACGGTGCTTTACCGGGCGTGCCGCCGGGCTTTCCGGGTACAGGGGTGCGAAGTCCACGCCCCGGTTCCGAAGGGAAGCACCATGTACGGATCCGACGACCCGCGCCGCAACCCGTCCTCCCCGTACGCGCGCCCCGACCTGCCCCAGCCCACCACCCGGCAGCCCGCAGCACCCCCCGGCACCCAGCCCGGGCCGTACGCGCCGCAGCAACCCCAGCCCCAATCGCCGCCCCCGCCGCGCTCGAAAGTCGACGCCGGGCGGCTGTGGATGGGCGGCGCGATGGCCGCAGTCGTCGCCGCCCTGACCGCGGTCGTCGCGGTGCTCCTCGTCCGCGGCGTGCTCGACGTCGCGGTGTTCGCCCCGGAAGGCGAAGGCGCCTTCGGCGACGCCTCGACCGGCGCACTCGCCATAGGAGCCGCAGGCGCGGCGCTGGCCGCCACGCTCCTCATGCACATCCTGCTGCTCGCCGCCCCGCAGCCCGGCCGCTTCTTCACCTGGATCGTCGGCCTGGCGACCGCGGTGATGGTGCTGCTGCCGTTCACCACCGACGCGGAACTCTCCGCCAAGATCGGCAGCGCCGCGGTCTACCTCGCCATCGGCATCGCGATCGGCTCCCTGGTCTCCGCCTCCGGCCGCTCCGCGCTCCGCACCGCCCGCTGACGCCGACCGACCCGAACGCGCGCGTCTCGGCACGCGCATCCCCGCCCCGCACGAAGGCGGCGCCGCCCCACCAGGGCCGCGCCGCCTCTCCATGTCGTCACCACCCCCGAGGCGGCAGGCCCGGCTGGAACGGCGCGCGGACGGTCAGCGGATCGGCGCCCGCCCGCAGCGGAACGCCCCGTCGCGGAGCAGGTCCTCCGTCAGCACCACACCGGTGAGGTGCTCCGCGAGTGCGAAGCACGCCAGGCCGGGCGCGTAGTCGTCCGGCGGGTCGGGCGCGAAGTCGAAGCCCGCCGCGCGCATCGCGTCGAGGCTGCCGTCCGGATCGCTGCCCCACCGCGACTCGCAGAACGTCGGCTCGAACGCCAGCCGCAGGCCGCCGTCTTCAGCCCACACAAAGCTGTCGACGCCGTTGATGTTCACGAAGTGCGAGACCCAGCGCGTCCCGACCGAGGCCGGCAAGGCCCGGTCCTCGGAGACACCCAGGTAGCCGTTCGGCTCGATCAGCAGGGTCCACGCCCCCACCCGGGTCATGGCGAGCAGCTGCTCCCGGTCGCCCGACTCCTCCAGCAGCGCGAACGCGGCGTCGGCGAGGCCCGACACCCCGGTCGACTCGGTCCATTCCGTCGACGCCGTCCCGTCTGCGCCGCCGAGCCGCCGCACCAGCTCCTCGGGAGCGATCCCTTCGACGAGCGTGATGCAGTACGCCTCGGCGAGGTCGGGAAACAACTCGTCGAACCACCCGTACGCAGCACCCGTCGCGACCATGGCCCTGATCATCCGTCAGGGAGCCGACACCGCAGGCACCGGGGAGCAGCTCGTACCGGCCCCCGCCCGCAACGCCGCACGCCGTCACGGAGCAGCACAGAGCGGGGCGCGGGCGGGTGCCGCGTCGTCACATGCCCGGGCGGTAGCGGATCGGGTGGTCCTCCGGGACCTCCACCACGCAGATGCGCAGGCCGTCCGGGTCGGCGATCCACATCTCGTCCAGGCCCCACGGTTCGCGCCGCGGCTCCCGGACGATCTCGGCGCCGCGTTCGGCGAGTTGCTTGTGCGCGGCGGGCAGGTCGCGGACCTGGATCCACAGCTGCGTGGCGGGCGTCGGCGGCGTGTCCGAGCCGGCCGACACCTCCAGGTAGCCGCCGCCCAGGAAGAACACCGTGCCCCGGTGCGGATCGGTGCCGAACTCGCGGTACACCGCGAGTCCGAGGACGTCGCGGTAGAAAGCGCGCGTACGTTCGAGATCGGTGGGCCGCAGCAGGATGCGGCTGCTCAGGACGTCCATGCCCGACTCATCGCCCGCCCGGCGCCCGGTTATGCATCGCCCGCACATCGCCCGCACATCAGCCGCACATCACCGGCCCGTCCCCCGCGCGCCGCGCCGCACCTCGCAGACCCGCCGCAAGGACCCCGCCGACCCCGCGCCCCGCCCCCACCCGCCGCCCCGCGCACCGGAGAACACCCCAGGCGGCCACCCCAAGACCTGCCCTGACACGGCCACGGACCGGTCCTGAAACGGTCCTGAACCGGTCCCACGGCGGCCCGGAACCGCCTCCGTCCGGCCCACCGCCGACGCACGTCTCCGCGTGCTCCCACGTCCCGGGCGTTACGCTGCCGCGCAGGGCAATCGGGGCGGACGCCCCGCGGACACCAAGGGGTTGCGGGTGGCGTACGACCACGTGGCAGGGTCGATGTTCGGGCTGGCATACGGCGACGCGCTCGGCGCGCCCACCGAATTCCTGGGCTATGCGGAGATCATGCGCCGCCACGATCTGCCCGGCCCGCGCGAACTCGACCTGCGCGGCGGCGTCGCCATGGTCACCGACGACACCCAGATGGCCCTCGCGGTCGCCGACGCCCTCGGTTCCGCGCTCGAGGACGGCCACGCGCTGACCCCCGAGCGCCTCACCCCCCGCCTCCGCGGCCGGTTCCTGGCGTGGTGGGACTCCCCCGACAACAACCGCGCGCCCGGCAACACCTGCATGCGGGCCTGCGCGGCCCTCGCCGAGGGCGTGCACTGGGACTACGCGACCGTCCGCGGCTCCAAAGGCTGCGGCGCGAACATGCGGGTCACCCCCGTCGCGCTGCAGCACGGCCTCGGCGAGGCGGACCGCTGCGCCGCGGCGCAGCTGCAGGCTGCGCTCACGCACGGCCACCCCACCGCGCTGGCCGCCTCCGACCTCACCGCGGCGGCCGTCCATGCGATGGCCGCCGGGGTCGCCCCGAAGGACCTCCCGGCGTACCTGCGCGCGCACGCCGAAGGGCAGCGCCGCGTCTACCACGGCGACTGGCTGGGCGACCGGCTGTGGCGCGGCCCGTTCGGGACCACTCCGGAGGACTTCATCGCGCGCGGCTGGGAAGAGTGCCTTGAGGTGCTGGCCCGGCTGGACGCGGCGCTGCTCGTGCCGGACCGGCGCAGCGACCCGTGCAACGCCACGGGAGAGGGCTGGATCGCCGAGGAGGCGCTGGCCACCGGGCTGCTGTGCTTCCTGCTGTACCCGGACGAGCCGGTCGACGCGATCGCCCGGGCCGCGGCGACGTCCGGCGACTCGGACTCGATCGCGGCACTGGCCGGGGCGTTCGCCGGGGCCGTGCACGGCATGGGCGGCTGGCCCGGGCCGTGGGCGCAGGTGATCGAGTACCGGGAGGAGCTGGAGCGGCTGTCCGGGGCGCTCGCCCGGTGACGGGCCGCGCCGCGGGTACGGTCCGGGCAGGTGCAGCGCACCCGTCCGGCCCGCGCGGCGCAGCCGGCAGCACCACGCGTGCGGCCGGCACGACGCGTGCAGCAAGCGCAGCAGGTACGTCAGAGTCAGGCAGGGTCAGGCAGGGCAAGTAAGCCGCCGCGGTCCCCGGAACCCCCGGGGCGGCGGCCGAGTCGAGGTCGGGTGCAGTAGTGGGTTCGGTACGGCGTGCGGCAGCAGGACCGGCTGGTCGGCAGGGCGTCTCCGTCCTGTTCCCCGGCCGCGGGCGCGGCCTGTTGGCCGGACTGGTGAGCGGGCCGGCCGGCCCCGCCGGGACGTCCGCGGGCAGCAGCATGGGGCATTCCCTGGCCGGCACGGTCGGCGGATCCGTCGGCGGGCTCGCCGCCGGCGTCGCGGGCGCCCTCGGCGTGGCCAGCAAGGCCGGCGCCGCCCCTTCGGGCCCGGGGGTGCGCCCCGGCCTGCTGGGCCGCATCCACGCCGCCGACCAGGCCGCGTTCGCGTGGGTCGCCTCGCACCACGTCCCCTGGGCCAACCGCGCCCTGCCCGCCTTGTCCCGCTCCGCGAACCGCTCGCACCTGTGGATGGTCGCGGCCGGCTCCATGGCCCTGTCCGGCGGACGCTCCGGACGCCGCGCCGCGCTCCGCGGCATCGGCTCGGTCGCGATCGCCTCCACGGTCACCAACGTCCTCCTCAAGAACTGGACGCAGCGCCCCCGCCCGGTCCTCGACCTGGTCCCCCACGTGCGCCGCCTGCCGCGCCAGCCGTGGACCACGTCCTTCCCGTCCGGGCACGCCGCCTCCGCCGCCGCGTTCGCGACCGGCGTCGCCCTCGAGTCCCGCTCGCTCGGCGCTGCCGCGGGCGTGCTCGCCTCCGGCGTGGCGTTCTCCCGGGTGTACACCGGCGTCCACTACCCCGGCGATGTTCTCGCCGGGGCCGCACTGGGCGTCGCCTCGGCAGCGGTCACCCTGCGCTGGTGGCCGCGGCGCCCGGTCCAGGCCGCGTTCGCACCGCAGCCGCGCATCGTCGTTCCGGCCCTGTCCGGCGGCGAGGGCCTGGTCGTCGTCGTCAACGCCTCGGCCGGCCCGGACGGCGAAGTCGCCCCCCGGCTCCGCGAACTCCTGCCGCTCGCCACCGTGTGGGAACGCGTCCCCGCCGACAGCGACACCCCCGACGGCAACGGCAACGGCGGCGGCCCCGGCGACGATGCGGCCCCGTACCGCGAACCCGGCACCCGCGACGACGCCCGCGCCACCGCCGCGAAGGCCGCCGCCGCGAACGGCTCGGCCCCCGGAACCGGCGCAGGATCCGGCGCAGAATCCGAATCCGGCGCCGGGTCCGATGCCGCCGACGGCTCCGACCTCGTCGCCATGCTGCGCCAGGCCGCGGCCGAAGGCGTCGTCCTCGGCGTCGCGGGCGGCGACGGCACGATCAACGCCGCCGCCAAGGTGGCCCTCGAATTCGGCGTCCCGCTGGCCGTCTTCCCGGCCGGCACGCTCAACCACTTCGCCGGCGACCTCGGACTCCAGCGCCTGGAGGACACCGCCCGCGCCGTCCGTGCCGGTGAAGCCGTCCTCGTGGACGTGGCCGAGATCGCCCGCGACCGCACGCACGACTTCGGGCCCCTCAGCGAGACCGAACCCGAGGTCTTCCTCAACACCTTCTCCCTCGGCGTCTACCCCGACCTGGTCCGCGCCCGCGAGGCCATGGAAGGCCGCATCGGGAAGTGGCCCGCCATGCTCGTCGGCCTCGTCGCCGTCCTCAAGGAAGCCCGGCCCGTCAAGCTGCGCGTCAACGGCCGCGCCCGCTCCGTATGGCTGCTGTTCCTCGGCAACGGCGCCTACGCGCCTCCCGGGTTCGCCCCCGCCTACCGCCCCAACCTGCACGACGGACTCCTCGACGTACGCCTGGTCGACGCCGCCCGCCCTGCCGCCCGCATCCGCCTCGTCGCCGCCGTCCTGTCCGGCACCCTGGGCCGCTCCCGCGTGTACGAGGCGTCCACCGCCCGCGCCATGCGCCTCACCGAGATCCAGGCCGGCGCCCCCCTGGCCGTGGACGGCGAAGTCCGCCCCGGCGCGTCCCAGCTCCGCATCGCCAAGGGCCGCCGCCTGGTCGTGTACCGCCCCCTCGGCGCCCGCCGCGCCTGAGCGACCTCCCGCCCCGCCGCACCACCACCGTGGAGGCCCCCGTGCACGCCCCCGAACCCGTCCGCTTCACCGTCCCCGCCCAGGCAACGCCGCCGGCCCGGACCGCCGAGGCATCCGAAGCGGCCTCCGAGTCCTCCGGGGCCTCCGGAGCCTCCGAGGCCGACGCACCCGTCCCCGCCCAGGCATTCGCGCACCTCGCCGAGCGCTTCGAGACCGCCCGCGCCGCCGACCGCGTCCGCATCGCCCGCCTCGAACTGCAGGCCGCCCGCCTCGAACTCCGCGACACCGTCCGCGACCTGCTCGCCCTGGGCACCGGCTTCCGCGCCCTGCCCGACCGCGCCGCCGGCATCCGCGTCCCGCACGAGACCGTCGACGAGATCGTCACCGGCCTCGAAAGCGTCGCCGCCCACACCGCCGAAGCCGCCCGCGGCGACCTCGCGGGCGAAGGCGAGGACTGGGACACCTGGACCCTCGGCGAACTCCGCCACATGCGCACCACCTACGACGACATGCGCCGCGTCGCCCGCGAATTCCGCGACCAGGTCGCCGCCGCGGTACGCCAGTACACCCACGCCCTGGAGACCATGCGCCTCGCCGTCGACCGCATGGCCGTCCGCTGCGAGGCCCTCGACCTCGCCCGCGACCGCATGCACGAGGAACTCGCCGCCACCGCCCGCACCGGCGCGAACCACCACGGCCTGTACGAACTCGCCCTGGAACTCGACGCCGACGTCGACCGGCTCACCCGCGACACGGACATCTTCCGCGCCGCCGACTTCCACACCCGCGCCGACGAACTCCACGCCTGCATCGACGCCGTCACCACCGAGTCCGCCCGCCACCGCACCCCCGCACGCCGCACGGCAACCGAACCGGCCCCCGATGTCGTCCCTGAAGGCGACGCGACCGGCCGGCACCTCCGGTAGACAGAGACCGCTCGTACCGCGCACGGAATCCGGATGCGCCGCAGGCCCCCCGTTGGGCACAGTGGGCGCTGACGAAGCGCAAACGCATCGGACAGCAGCAGGCAACACGGGGACGGGGCCGGAAAGGCAGGAGGACCATGGGGGGCGGGTCGACCAGGAGCGCCGCAGCGGACACGCGCGCGCCGGCACCGAGAACACCGCATCCGGCAGCCGCAATCGCCGTGTCGGTGGCAAGCTCCGCCGCCCTCGTCGGCGCCGCAGCCCGCAGCAACCGGGCACGCCGCCGCGCCGCCGTCGCCCGCGGGGCTCTCGGCGCAGCGCGCGTCCTGGCCGCCGGACGCATAGCCGTCGGCGTCGCCCAAGCCGTCGCCCCGCAGGCTGCCGGCCGCCTCCTCCCGGCCCGCCCCGCAGGCGTCGGCGACGCCTCCGCCCTCTCCCGCGGGCTCGGCATCCGCGACACCGTCGTCGCCACCGGCTGGTGGCGCGCCCTCGACCGAGGCCACGGCGCCGAATGGGCCTGGCTCCAAGTAGCCGCGGATGTCTCCGACGGCGCCGGCACCATAGGCCGCTGGCGCGCCCTCGACCGCCGCGAAAAAGCCTGGATGGTCCTCCTCGGCGCCCTCGCCGTAGCCGACACCGCCGTGGCAGTCGCCCTGGGCGGCGCCGACGACACCCCCGAAACCCCCTGACCGACAGCCGGCGCACCCAGCGCGCCGGCCTCCTCAATCGGGCACGCCCGGCAGATCCGGCATCGGCAACACAGGCGACGCACGCACGAACTCCACGGTGTCCCACAGCGTCAACGCACTCCCGCCTCGCTCCCCAGGCAGGACGCCCACCCGCCGAGCGGAACGGAGACGATGAAGCGGCGCTTCCCAGCGTCCCGCCCACCCCACCCTGCAAGCCGCCACGCACCCCGTCCGCAGCGCTCCTCAGGCGCTCCCCACCCGCCTCCTGCCCCGTGCATCGGGCGCGCACCCGCGAGCCACACTCGACGGCTGGGCTCCCGCCGAGCGGAGCGGGGCCGTCACGGACCGGCGTTTCCCCGGCACCCCGCCCCCGCCCCCCGCACACCGTGAGGCCGACGCCCACCGCCGGCCGCCCTCGATGGCCACCCCTGCCGCGCCTCCCCGTGCCGCGCGCTGTCACCGGTGGCCCCGACCGCCACAGCCCCCAGGCGCACGCCAATCCGGAGCCGGTGCCCGCGCACCGGCGACCGGCGACCGTCACCCCACCCTTCCTGCGGCACCCCTGGCTTCGTCCACGCCGCCATCAGGCCGCGCACCCGGGCAGCCCGCCCGCGACTGCCCCGCGGACCGGCCTCGACGACCACCACGCCGCGCCGCCTTCAGCCGAGCCCGCCTCCCGCACCCGCATGCGGACGCGCCTCCGCGGAGCCGCCCCCGAGCACCACGCCCCGGCACGCCGCCTCTCGGCCCCACCACGCCCTCCGCCCACCCGCCGCGTCACTCAGGCGCAAGCCGTCTCGGAGCCGAGGCCCTCGACCTCCGGAGCCGCGACAGTCACCTCACCCCTCTGGAGACACCCTCGGCTCCGTCCGCGCGTTCGCCGACAGACCCGCGCGCGGCTCGCCGGCCGCCGCTGCGCCTCGGACCGGCCTCGACGGCCCCACGCCGCGCCACCATGTGGAGGCCCCCGTGCACGCCCCCGAAGCCGTCCGCTTCACGGTCCCCGTCCAGGCAACGCAACGCCCTGGACCGCCGAGGCGTCCCAGGCATCCGACGCCGACGAATCCGTCCCCGTCGCCGTGGCATTCGCGTACCTCGCCGAGCGCTTCGAGACCGCCCGCGCCGCCGACCGCGTCCGCGGAGCCGCCCCGAGCGCCACGCCCCGGAACGCCGCCTCGCCTCGTCCGTGCCCCCCACCTCGCCCCCACCTCGCCCCCACCTCGCTGCGCACCGAGCGCAGCGACCGTCGGGCCGCGAGCCGATCTCGACCCTGTCGGCCCGCCATCCCGTCCGCCCACCCACCGCGGCACTCAGGCGCAAGCCGTTTCCGAGCCGGGCCCTCTGTCTCCGGGGCCGCGACAGCCACCACCCCTTCCGCGGGGCCACCCCGAGCGCCACGCCGCCCCCGCACCTCCGCCGCGCAGCAACGCCCCGGCGCAGGCCGGTCTCGGGCAGCGGCGGCTTCGGTGTGCGCGTCCCTCCCGCCGTTCCCTCCCGCCGTCCCGTCTCGCCCTCTCCGCCGCATTCACCCCGTACGTGCTCCGACCCCGCGTCCGCGCGCCGAGCGCCCTCCGCACCGCGGGGGGCCGATCTCGATAGGCTGACCGCACATGCACGCAGACCCCCGACCAGCGGGGGTTTCCGAGGAGAACGGCCGCCGGCCTGGTCGCGCGGCGGCACGGCGAGACCGGTGGAGGAAACGCAACCGATGACAGGAACCCCCGTACCGGGCCAGGGCGCCGGGCCCGCGCGCGGTCCCGAGGCGCTGCCGCCGCGGGCCAAACTGGCGGTGACCGCGAGCCGCGTGACCGCGGCGATCTCGCGCCGCGCAGGCAAGGGCAGCGGTTCGGTGATCGGCGGGAAGATCGCGCTGCGTATCGCCCCCGATCTGCTGGCCCAACTGGCCGACCACCTCCAGGTGGTCCTGGTGTCGGGCACCAACGGCAAGACCACCACCACCCGACTGGTGGCCGAAGCCCTGCGCGCCGCAGGACCCGTGGTCTCCAACGCCCTGGGCGCCAACATGCCCGCCGGCATCACCTCCGCCCTCGCCGGCGCAGGCGACGCCCGGTTCGGCGTCATCGAGGTCGACGAGAAGTACCTCTCCGGTGTCGCCCGCGACGCCGACCCCATCGCGATCGTCCTGCTCAACCTCTCCCGCGACCAGCTCGACCGGGCCGCCGAGACCCGCATGCTCGCCGAGAAGTGGCGCGAAGGACTCCGCGGCACCGAAGCCGTCCTCGTCGCCAACGCCGACGACCCCCTGGTCGTCTGGGCCGCTTCGTCCGCCAAGGATGTCGTCTGGGTCGCGGCCGGCCAGATGTGGCAGGAGGACTCCTGGTCCTGCCCCTCGTGCGGCGGCGTCATGCACCGCCCCGGCGACGACTGGTACTGCAGCGACTGCGACTTCCGCCGCCCCCAGGTCACCTGGTCCCTCGTCGGCGAGGAAATGGTCGACCCGGACGGCCAGGTCTGGCCCCTCGACCTGCAGCTCCCCGGCCGCGCCAACCGCGCCAACGCCACCACCGCCGCAGCTGTCGCCTCCGTCTTCGGCGTCGACACCGCGTCCGCGCTCGCCCGCATGAAGAACGTCACCGCGGTCGCCGGCCGCTACGACGTCGTCTCCTACCGCGGCCGCAACCTGCGCCTGCTCCTCGCCAAGAACCCCGCCGGCTGGCTGGAGACCTTCTCCCTCATCGACCCCGCACCCGCCCCGGTGTTCCTCTCCGTCAACGCCCTCGACGCGGACGGCAAGGACACCTCCTGGCTCTGGGACGTCGACTTCACCAGGCTCGCCGGCCGCCCCCTGTTCGTCCTCGGCCAGCGCCGCCTCGACCTGGCCGTCCGCCTCGACGTCGCCGGCCTCGAGTTCTCCGTCCACGACGACCTCGCCGGCGCGGTCGCCGCCTGCCCGCCCGGACAGATCGAAGTCATCGCCAACTACACGGCGTTCCAGCAGCTGCGCCGCACCATCAAGGAGGCGCAGGCATGATCGGCATGAGCAAACTGCGGCTTGTCTGGATCTACCCCGACCTCCTCAGCACCTACGGCGACCAGGGCAACGCCCTCATCGTCGAACGCCGGGCCCGGCTCCGCGGCATCGACGTCGAACGCATCGACGTCCGCTCCGACCAGCCCGTCCCCACCTCCGGCGACATCTACCTCATCGGCGGCGGCGAAGACCGCCCGCAGCGCCTCGCCGCCGAGCGCCTGCGCCGCGACCCCGGCCTCGGCCAGGCCGTCGCCCGCGGCGCAACCCTCCTCGCGGTCTGCGCCGGGTACCAGATCATCGGCCACGAGTTCGTCGACGACCTCGACCGCGTCGAGCCCGGCCTCGGACTCCTCGACGTCAAGTCCGGTCGCGGGCCGGTCGGCCGCCGCTGCGTCGGCGAGGTCCTCGCGGACGTCGACCCCGTGCTCGGCCTCCCGCCGCTGTCCGGGTTCGAGAACCACCAGGGCGTCACCCACCTCGGCCCCGGCGTCAAACCGCTTGCCCGGGTCACCGCAGGCTTCGGCAACGGCACCGACGACGGCAGCGAGGGCGCCTACGCGGGCCGGGTCATCGGCACGTACCTGCACGGTCCGGTCATGTCCCGCAACCCCGGACTCGCCGACCTGCTCCTCACCTGGGCCACCGGCGTCCCGCTGACCCCGCTCGAGGACCGCTGGCACGAACAGCTCCGCGCCGAACGCCTCAAGGCCGTCCGCGCCGCCGCGAGCTGACCCCGGAAGCAGCACAGCAGCACAGGAGCAGCACAGCGCGAAGCGCCGGTGGGCGCGTACCGGGACTTCCTCGGTACGCGCCCACCGGCGTGTAGGACGCAGGGCACCGGAAGGGGTTGGATTCCCGGCGCGCCGACGCCGACAACTCTCCTCCCCGCCCCGTCAGTTCCCCGTAAAGAAACGGTTCACCGGACCCGCCGCCGCGGCCCGCTGCTTCGCCACTACTTCGCCGCTACTTCGCCACGGAGTAGCGCAACTGCGCGAACCCGCCGCCGGCATCCGCCGCCGACTCCAGACGCAGCGGCACATCCGCGGCCAGCTCCCCGAACAGCCGGTGCCCGGCCCCGATCAGGACCGGCGCGACGCTGATGACGAACGCGTCGACCCGGCCCGCCCGCACGAAGCTCTGGATCAGCCGCCCGCCGTCCGGGTACACATGCGCGAAGCCGCGCCCGTCCAGGTCCGCGATCAGCGCGTCCAGGCTGCGGTACACGGTCACCCGCGGGTCGGCGTCCTCCGCGAGCGTGGTGCTCAGCACCGCCACATGCCGGTCGCCGTACGGCCAGTTCTCCGCACCGAAGCCGACCGCCGTCTCGTACGTGTTGCGGCCCAGCACCACCGCGTCGACCGTGTCGAGGAACGCGAAGAACCCCATGTCGCCGGCCTTCTCGCCGCGCGAGGTCAACCACTCGATGTCGTCGTCCGGGCGGGCGATGTACCCGTCCAGGCTGGTCCCGATGAAAACCGTGGCACTGAAAGTCATGTGTTCCTCCCGAGCAGGTGGTCGAGGTCGCCGCGGAGCAGGGCGGCGGGATCGCCGTCGCCGGTGAGAGCCCAGCCCAGCAGCGACCCGTCCGTGGTGATCCGCACCGCGCGCGCCAGCCGCCGTACATCCGTGCCGGACGGCAGCTCGCCCTGCGCGACGGCGTCGGCGAGCAGCTCCTGAAGCGCCGCGTCCACCGCACGCGTGTGCGCGGCGGCATGCACGCGGAACTCCGGGTCCGCCAGGTCCAGTTGCAGCATCCCGAGGTGGTTCGCCATCTCCTCGGGCGTGGACATGTGCCCGGCGTTCTCCGCGGCGACGGCGTACAGCGCCGCCAACGGCGAGTCGTACGCCGCCCGTGCCCGCAGGTACGGGCCGGCGGCCTGCGCGGCCGCATCCGCGGCGAACGCCAGCAGCAGGCCCCGCTTGGACCCGAAACGCTGCGACAGCGTCGCCGGCGAGACCCCCGCCTCGGCACCCACATGCGCCAGGGTCAGCCTCCCGGGCCCGTGCGCACCGATGGCCCGCCCCGTGGCGGCGAGGATGTCGGCATCGCTGGTGGTACGTGGTCGCGGCATGGGCTCCTCCCTTCGGAACCGACCCTAGCACGTTTATAAATGGCCGTTCATTTATAAATTCGGGGAGACACGACCCAGCCCACCCGGACCCCACCACGACACACTGCACGCACCCGCCGTGCCGGCCACCCGCCCTACGGCCCCGGCCGCACCCGCGACGCCCGCCCCAGCAGATACCGCTGCTCCGCCACACTCGCCGTCCCCCGAGCCGCCTCCCGGTACCACCCGTACGCCGCCCCCGGCTCCCCCGACCGCTCCAGCAGATGCGCCCGCACCGCAGCCAGCCGGTGATGCCCCGCCAACCGCCCGTCCCCGTCCAACCCCGCCAGCAACGCCAACCCCGCCGCCGGCCCCTCCACCTCGGCCAGCGCCACCGCACGGTTCAACGTCACCACCGGATTCGGCGCGATCCGCTCCAGCACCAGGTACAGCCCGTGCACCTGCACCCAGTCCGTCTCCGCCGCCGTCGCCGCGTCCGCATGCGTCGCCGCAATCGCCGCCTGCACCTGGTACGGCCCCAACGCCGGCGCCGCCAACGCCGCCTTCGCCAACGCCATCCCCTCCGCCACCATCCCCCGGTCCCACCGCGACCGGTCCTGCTCCGCCAACGGCACCAACTCCCCCGCCGCACACGTCCGCACCCCGCGCCGCGCATGCGTCAGCAGCATCAGCGCCAGCAGCCCGCACACCTCCCCGTCCTCCGGCAGCTGCGCATGCACCATCCGCGTCAGCCGAATCGCCTCACCCGCCAGATCCGCACGATGCAACGCACCGCCCGACGACGCCGTGTACCCCTCGTTGAACACCAGGTACAGCACCTGCAGGACCACCCGCAGACGCTCCTCCCGGTCCGCACCCTCCGGCAGCGCGAACGTACTCCCCGCCGCCCTGATCCGCTGCTTCGCCCGGCTGATCCGCGCCGCCATCGTCCCCTCCGGCACCAGGAACGCCCGCGCGATCTCCGCCGTCGTCAACCCGCCCACCGCACGCAGCGTCAACGCGGTCCGCGACGCCGCCGACAGCACCGGATGGCAGCACAGAAACAGCAGCACCAACGTGTCGTCGCAGTCCCCCGGCACCCGCACATCCGCACCCGCGGCCTCCGCCGCCGCCTCCGCCGCCACCGCCGACTCCCGCACCCGGCGCGCCCGGTCGCTGCGCATCTCGTCCACCAGCCGCCGCGCCGCCACTGTCGCCAGCCAACCCCGCGGATTGCCCGGCACACCCTCCGCGGGCCACCGCACCGCAGCCGCCAGCACGGCCTCCTGCACCGCGTCCTGGCACCCCTCGAACTGCCCGTACCGCCGCACCAACCCGCCGAGGACCTGCGGCGCAAGCTCGCGCAACAGGCCCTCGGCAGACGCGGACAACCGCACCGGACCGGCAAGCGGCCCCGCCCCCTTCACGCGCACCGGCACATCCCGCCCCCGGCGCCGCCCCGGATCACGCCTCCAACGGCCCGTCGGAGAACATCACCTGGCGCACCTCCACCCCCAGGCCCGCGATCCCCGCGTCCGGAATCCGCGCTGCCAGCGCGACCGCGCGCTCCTTGTCCTCGCAGTCGACCAGGTAGAACCCGCCCAGGAACTCCTTCGCCTCCAGGAACGGCCCGTCCGTCACCACCGGCCCGCCCTCGCGCACCGACACCACACACGCCTGCGACGGATCCACCAGCGCCAACGTGGTGATCAGCTCCCCCGACTCCTTCAGCGCCTCGATGAACGCCCCGTGCCCCGCGCCGATCGCCGCCTTCTCCTCGTCCGTCAACGCCTCCAGCACCACCGGGTTGATGTGCAGGCCCACCAGGAACTTCATGACGCACTCCTCTTCGCGCTCCGGAAGGACCCGGCCGGGCCCTTCACCGGGGAAGTCGGAGCCGAACCCGCCGTCTTGACATCCCCCGCCGAAAAACCCGCACGAAATTCCGCCCCGGCCCCCCGGCATCCGCGTCAAGAACCCGCCGCCCGCTCCGACCACCCGGTGAAACAGCGACACCGCGCACCGGACGGCGGCCACGCCCCGGCGCACCCGGACACCCCGAGGAGCCCTCGCCATGCACACCCGCCGGCCCGCCTGGCCGGGACTCGCCGTCCTCATGCTGCCCACGTTCATCGTCGCGATGGACACCACCGCCCTGCTCCTCGCGCTCCCCCGGCTCGGCACCGACCTCGGCGCCACCGCCGTCGAACAGCTGTGGATCAGCGACAGCTACGGCTTCATGGTGGCCGGCACCGTCGTCGCCATGGGCACACTCGGCGACCGCATCGGACGCCGCCGCCTGCTCCTCGCCGGCGCCGCGGCCTTCGCCGCCCTCTCGGTCGCGGCCGCCTTCACGACCGACCCCGGCAGCCTGATCGCCGTCCGCGCACTCCTCGGCATCGCCGGCGCGACACTCGCCCCCGCCACCCTCGGCCTGATCATCGAGATGTTCCCCGACCCGCGGAAGCGCGGCAAAGCCGTCGCCCTGTGGGCCGCCTGCCAGTTCACCGGCGGCGCACTCGGACCCGTCGTCGCCGGAATCCTCCTGCAGCACTTCTGGTGGGGCGCCGTCTTCCTCGCCGCCGTCCCCGCCATGGCCGTCCTCCTGGCCGCCGGACCGGTCCTGCTCCCCGCATCCCGCGGCGACCGCACCGCCGCCCTCGGCCTGCCCGACGTCGCCCTGTCCCTCGCCGCCGTCCTCCTGACCGTCCACGGCATCAAACA
This sequence comes from Yinghuangia soli, assembly GCF_021502675.1. Classification (GTDB taxonomy): domain Bacteria; phylum Actinomycetota; class Actinomycetes; order Streptomycetales; family Streptomycetaceae; genus Yinghuangia; species Yinghuangia soli. Next base: position 18,793 of record NZ_JAKFHA010000031.1, on the reverse strand, counting down.
GGCCGCCGTCCACGGCACCACCGCGGACACCCCCCGGCAGTTCCTCGTCCCGGCACTCGCCCTGGCCGCCGGCGCAGTCCTGGGCGGCATTTTCGCCCGCCGCCAACTCCGCGCCCGCACACCGCTGCTGGACCTGCGGCTGCTCCGGGACCGCCCGTCCGCCGCCGTCCTCGCCGCCCTGGTGGGCGCCGGCATCGCCCTCGCCGGCACCGGCCTGCTCGTCACCCAGTACCTGCAGAACGTCCACGGCCGCACCCCGGCCGCGACAGCACTCCTCTTCGCCCCCGTAGGCCTGGGCGTCGCGGCCGGCACCCTGGCCGCCCCCGCACTGGCCCGCCGCATGCCGCCCGCCACCGCAATCGCCGGCGGGCTCGCCCTGTCCGCGGCCGGCGGCCTCCTCCTGGCCGCCACCGGAACCGCCCGGGGAACAGCCGATTTGCTGCTGATCGTCACCGCGGCGACCGTCCTCGCCCTCGGCACCGGACCTCTCTTCGCCCTCGGGACCGGCCTCGTCGTCGGGTCCGTGCCCCCGGAGCGCGCCGGCTCGGCGGCCGCCGTCTCCGAGACCGGCAACTACATCGGCGGATCCCTCGGGTTCGCCCTGCTCGGCACACTCGCCGCCGCCATCTACCGGGAACGCACGGACGGCTCCTCGGAATCGCCCGCGGCCGCAGCCGCCGCAAGCCGCGACCTGCCCGCCGACGAGGCCGCCCGCCTGCTGAACGCCGCACACGACGCCTGCACCGCAGGCATGCGCGCCACCGGACTCGTCTGCGCGGCCGTCCTCGCCGCCCTCGCCGTCCTCGTCACCGCGGCGATGCGGCCCGCGTCGGACCGGGCGCAGGCGGGCCGGCCCCCGGAGAACGAACCGCCCGCTACCCGGCGTCCGGCGCCGGATGGCGCTGCCGGAAGGTGAAGGCCTCCGGGCTCGGGCCGTTCCGGCGGAGCAGTTCCAGGCGCTCCGCGCCCTCCTGCTCCGTCGGCCGGTGCCCGGCCGGGACCCACCACATGACCTGCGAGCGCTCCCCGATGTCGCCGAACCACTCGCCGCGGCGCCGCAGGTAGTCCAGATGCGGACCGCGGTACGCGAAGTCCCAGAGCGTGTCGATGTCCGCCCAGACCGACAGGTTCACCAGCACGTCGGCGGCGAACACGGCCGGCTCGTACGTCGCATCTGGGTTCGCCTCGTCGCCGATCAGCCGCCACACGAAACCGGGCGACGCCTCGGCAAGCTGGTTGATCTTGTGCAGCCCGGCCACGAAATCGGCGAGCTGCGGAGAGTCGATGGGCGCCCGCAGCTGCGCGACGTTGAGCTGCGCGAGCTGGTACGCGGACGAGGAACCGGCGGCAGGGGACACGGCAGGGGACACGGAATCGGTCGACGCAGTGCGCGCCGGGGCAGGTGTGTTCGGCATGGCAGCCATGTCACCACCTCACGAGCCTCTATGTCAATCATCATTGTTTTTAGAAGCTTCGGCCCCCTCCCGCACCTCCAGCACCACACAGCACCCGTCCGCACCCGACCCGATCCGCGGCCGCCACGCCGACGCCCCCACCCCCTCGACCAACCCCTCCAACAACGCCAGATTCATCCCGCACACCAACGGCGGGAACTGCTCCGCCAACCGATGGAACGGGCAATTCCGCAACCGCACCACCCCGCCCCCGCCATCCCCCGGCCCGGACCCGCCCGCAGCCGACTCGCCCGCCCCGGATGCCTCGCTCCCGGACGCATCGGCCCCGGACTCGTCCGCCCCCGAAACACCCGACTCGACCACCGGCTCGTACCCCCGGGCCCGCAACGCCGCCGCCAACCGCTCCCGCTGCTCCGCGACCGACTCCCGCACCCCCTCCGGAGCCCGGAACGCCCGCCCCGCAGCCCGCCCTTCGGCCCGCCCCGACGCCGCCACCGCATCGTCCGCCCGCAACCGCTCGAGCGCATCCGCCAGCACCAGCCCCGCCGCGTCGTACTCACGCCGCGGAACCGACACCGCCACCTCCCCCGCAGACGCCCGGTAGTACTTCGCCGGCCGCCCCGCCCCCGGCCCCGAACGCCCGGCCGGACGCGCGAACGCCACATCCACCAGCCCTACTTCGGCAAGCTTGTCCAGATGATGCGCCGCCAGCGTCCGCTGCACGCCCACCGCATCCGCAGCCTCCGCACGGCCCACGTCATGCCCCGCCGCCGCCACATACCGGAACAGCGCACGCCGCACCGGATCCGCCAGCACCGCGAGGGCGTCGAGCGCATCATCCTGCGCATTTCCGTGCGCATCGTCCCGCTTGTTCACGTCCACTCTCGGAGTCTAGGCCGCCCCCCGCCGCCAGCCCGTTTCCCCACCGCAAACCCCGGAGACACCCCCGCTGCCAGCTGCCAGACTCCCCCGATGATCGGCTTCCGCTTCGGCCTGCGCCCCCTCGACGACGTCCGCCCCTGGGGCGACGGGACCCTCCACTGGTTCGCCCTCACCGACGGCTGGTACTGCATCGACGCCGCCGGCCACGAACTCCTCCGCTACGCACCGCCCCCGAGCCCCGGCCCCGAACCTGCCGACCCCGAACCTGCCGACCCGGCACGAGACCAGCCGCCCGAGCCGGCCCCCGACCCGTTCGACCACTACGTCGACTACTTCGTGGTCCGACTCTGGGAAGACCTCCTCTACCTGCTCCCCGACCTCCTCGCCCCCGACGCCTCCGGTACGACCGGCAGCAGCCACACCCTCGACCTCGGATACCTCCGCGTCGCACCCCGCCTGCGCCTGCGGCGTACGCGCACCACCGCCGCCGACACCGTCACCCTCGCCTGGGAGAACCCGCCCGACGACCCCGACGTCCGGTTCACCGCCCCACCCGCCGGCCGCACCACCATCCCCACCGCCGACTTCCTCGCCGCCGTGGCCGACCTGCACGACAACCTCTTCACCGCCATGGACGCACGGATCCGCACCCTGGAGACCGCGGGCCTGCCACCCGGCATCCACATCGACCTGGCAGCCCTGCGCCGCGAACACGCCGACCGCGCGACCTGGCTCGAACGCGCCCTGGCTCGCACCGAGTTCGCCTGACCGCCGACACCGCCGCGCACACAAAGACAGGGTGCCGCCCCCGGACAAAGGGGCGGCACCCCGTATCGCGGGGGGCGGCACCCCGCGTCCGGTCAGGCCTCCAGGCGGTACGGGCCCCGCAAGGGGTCAGGCCGAGGCCCACATCCACACGCCCGGAAAACCGACCGACGACAACACACACGCCACGCATGGACGCACCCCACCACCCGGCGCCGTCTGCCCCCACCGCTCGCACCTACGCATCGATACCGATGAACGCCAAGGGCAGCGCCCGCACACCGCCCTGTGGCGCCGTACGCCCACTCGCCGCTCTCACGACAACTCCGCACGCCCCAATCACCAGCTGTGCGTGAGGCCTACGAGACGTCAGCGGCAACGCCCATATACCGCCCCACGGAACGCAGGCCCACGCCACCGCCCACACGCCACGCCCTCACGCGCCTCACGGCACGCGAGTCCGGACCGAACTGCCCGCCTCGCCGCGCACCGCGCACCCACGCGACGCACCCGCCACAGGTCCGCACCCCGCCACTGCTGTACATCGGTGCCGAAGGGACGCCGATGGCAGCGCTCGTACACCGCTCCGCGGGACGCGAACCCACACCGCGGCCCGCGCATGCCGCCGCACTCGCCGCTCTCTCACGACAAGTCCGCGCACCCCGCTCCGCACGCCGCATCCACGCAGTCCTGCCGGTGGCCCGACTCCGCATGCCCCTCTCCGCCAGCCCCGCCGAGCCGAATCGGTGCCTTCCCGGCCACCGGCCCGCCCTCACGCGCCGCCCCGGAACATCCCGCTGTCTTAGCCGACCCACCGCACGCCGGCCTCCGTACGCGCCCGACGCCCAGAAGCACTCCCACACCTCCGACTCCCCCGCCCGCCCCCTTGCCGCATACCCATGCCAGGGACGCCGACCGACACGACCAACTGCGTCTTTTCCCTCTCTTCTTGCTGGTGAGGTTTTTTGGGGGTCGCCGAGATTGTACGCAGTAAGGGCCTGTTACTAAATGCAGATGGCCCGCGACATCCCTTCGATACGCAGGTCCCCGCACGCTACGTCGAACTGGTGTGTGCTTTCCGGTACTTCGCTGCCAGGTCACCCGTTCGGCCCAGCGGCGGACGCCGTGGCGGGCCGTCCGACGGCCAGTAGGCGGCCCGCCACGTGCAACCGCATCGATTCCTCCCCGTCGGTGCGGCTTCCACTGTGCGGGCCATCCCCCGACGCGTCATCCGCAATCCGCGCAAGAACCCTGCGCACTCAGCGCGAGCGCAGCACGAGGCCCTGCCGCCCCGACTCGAACACCGGGGAACGCCCGCGCAGATCGGCGCCGAGGGCCACCAGGTGCAGCACCGCACGGGAGAGCCGGCCGAGCAGGGCGACCTTCAACGCGTCGCCTGCGCGCAGCAGTTGCCTGCCGCGCTCGAGCTTCGGACGGGACGCCCTCGCGCCGCTCGCAGTGTCGGCGTGCACGCGGTCGCGGTCGACGCGCCTTGCGGAATGATCGACGTAGAGGACTATAGTGCTAGGCAACTAGATAAATGGAGGAACCGGTGATTGAGTTCCACCTGAACAGCCGGTCCGGCCTGTCCCCGTACCAGCAGTTGGTCCAGCAGGTTCGGCATGCACTGCGCCTGGGTCTCCTCAGGGAGGGAGACCGGCTGCCGACGGTCAAGGACGTGGCGCGGCAGATGGCGGTCAACCCGAACACGGTGCTCAAGGCGTACCGGGAACTGGAGCACGACGGCCTGGTGGCCGCCCGTCCCGGTGTCGGGACATTCGTGACCCGGACGCTGGCCGACGACACGCTCGCCGCGCAGGGACCGCTGCGTAAGGACCTGCGGCGCTGGCTGGCCAAGGCCCGCCTGGCCGGTCTCGACGACGAGAGCATCGAGGCGCTGTTCGTGAGCACGTTTCGCAGCACTGCCGGAGAGGACGTGGCGTGAGCGCCGTCTTGCGAGCCCGTGGCCTGGGCAAGAGGTACAAGAAGCGCTGGGCGCTGCAGAACTGCGACCTCGAGGTCCCCGCCGGCCGGGTGGTGGGCCTGGTCGGCCCCAATGGCGCCGGCAAGTCGACCTTGTTGAAACTGGCCTGCGGCATGCTGACCCCCACGGCCGGCACCATCGAGGTGTGCGGTGGTCGTCCTGCTGCGGGTGTGGAACAACTGGCGAAGGTGGGCTTCGTCGCCCAGGACACCCCGGTCTACGCCGCGCTGAGCGTCGCCGACCACCTCGATTTCGGCAAGCGCCTCAGCCCGGGATGGGACGACGCCGAAGCGCGCGACCGGATCCGTCGCCTCGGCCTGGACCCGAAGCAGCGCGCCGGCAAGCTGTCCGGCGGCCAGCGCGCGCAGCTCGCTCTCACTCTGGGCATCGCCAAGCGCCCGGAGCTGCTCATCCTGGACGAGCCGGTCGCGGCCCTGGACCCGCTCGCCCGACGGGAGTTCATGCAGGACTTGATGGAGGCCGTCGCCGAGCACGAACTGAGCATCGTGCTCTCCTCCCACCTGGTCTCGGACGTGGAGCGAACCTGCGACTACGTCATCGTCGTGGTCGACTCCCAAGTACAGGTTGCCGGTGACATCGACGACCTGGTCGCCGGCCACTACCGGCTCACCGGACCGCGCCGGGACATGGATGCCCTCCCGGCCGGTCAGCACGTCATCACCGCCAGCCACACCGACCGGCAGACCACGCTCGTGGTGCGCACCGACACCGCGGTCCACGATCCGTCCTGGACCGTCGACCCGCTCGGCCTGGAAGACATCGTGCTGGCCTACATGGCCCGGCCCGCCGACGCAGTACGTGACACCCGGCCGGCACTGGAGGTAGTCCGATGATCTGGCTGACCTGGCGTCAGTTCCGCACCCAGGCCGCCGTGATGTCCGCCGCGGTGGCCGCCCTCGCCGCCCTCTTGGCGGTCACCGGCCCGCACCTGGCCGACCTCTACCGGACGGCCGGCAGCAGCCTGGTGGACCAGGTCTCCAGTTCGGACCAGACCCTCTACTACACCGGGCTGCTGGTCGTGCTCGCCGTGCCGGCGGTCATCGGGATGTTCTGGGGCGCACCGCTGATCTCCCGTGAACTGGAGACGGGCACCAACTGCCTTGCGTGGAACCAGGGCGTCACCCGCACGCGCTGGCTGGCGGTGAAGCTGGGCGTCGGTGCGGTGGCGGCCATGACCGCTGCCGGACTGACCAGCCTCGCGGTGAGCTGGTGGAGCAGCCCCATCGACCGGGCCGTCGACGGCGGTGGCGCGACGGACACATACTTCGCGCGGCTCGACCCCGTGGCCTTCGCCGCACGGGGTGTCGTCCCCATGGCCCACGCCGCTTTCGCCTTCGTCCTGGGCGTCGCGCTCGGTCTGGTCATCCGACGCACCCTGCCGGCGATGGCCGCCACCCTCGCCCTGTACGCCGCCGTCCAGATCGCCGTGCCGATATGGATCCGGCCCCACCTGGCCGCCGCGGACCGGACGACCGTGCCGATCGCGCCCGACGGCGCCCCCATCAGCATCCAGGACGGCGCCAAGCAGATCGTCGCGCACCTCGAAGACGTGCCAGGGGCCTGGGTCACCTCCCAGCAGACGCTGGACGCCGCCGGTCAGCCGGCCGCCGTGCCGTCGTCCTTCGCCGACTGCCTGCGCACCGAGGCGGGCCCGCCGACCCTGCAGCAGGTCGACCGCTGCGTCGCCGACCTCGGCGCCTTGGGCTACCAGCAGCAGGTGACCTACCAGCCCGCCGGCAACTTCTGGTCCCTTCAATGGGCCGAGACCGGGCTCTATCTCGGCCTCGCCCTGGCCCTGACCGGGTTCTGCGCCTGGTGGATCCGCCGCCGGGTGACCTGACAGACGCCACCCCCTGCCGGAGGAGATCCGAGGGGCAGCCGGGACCCGGCTGCCCCTCGCGGCGTCGGCAGGGTCCCGGTACGTCTCGCTCAGTGCCCGCGGTACGCAGCCGCGCCGCCCGAACCGCCGGCTCCTCCCCCGCCGCCCGGCAGAACCTGCAGGCCCTGGACGGCGCGCAGCTCTCCCGGTGTCATCCCGTACACGCTTCGGAACGCCCTGCTGAAGTCCCCCGGGCGCAGTGCCCACCGGGCCGCGATCTCGGCGATCGTGCGGTCCCGCAGTGCGCTGTCGGTGAGGTCCGCGCGGCAGCGCGCCAGCCGCCGGGTACGGATGGACGCGGCCACGGACTCCGGCTCCCCGCGGAAGAGTTCGTGCAGCGCACGGACCGAGATGTGGTGGTGCGCGGCGATCGCCGCGGGGTTCAGCCCGGGCTCGCCGAGGTGGCGTTCGATGAACGCCCGGACGCGGGCCAGCAGCACGGCCTTCCGCGTCGCGCCCGGCACTGCCGTGTCGTCGCCCAGCTGCGCGGCGAGCACCGTCGCGGCCAGGTCCACGCCGATGTCGCCTAGCCGTTCGAGGGTGCCCGGGTCCGAGGTGCGCGCCGCGTCGGGCAGTCCGGTGAGGTAGCCGCCGAGCAGCCGTGCGGCGCCGGTGCGGCCGCTGATCGGCCGGGCGAGCAGGCGGTCGGCGCGGTCGCCGTCCAGCGGGAGGGCGTGGCGGGGCAGCCGGATCAGCGTGAGCCGGGTCTGCCGGCCGGCGTCGAGGAAGTCGCAGTCCAGGGGCTGCGAGGTGGAGAAGAGCGCCAGGTCGCCGGCCTCCAGGAAGGCGGTGCTGCGCGCTTGTTCGAGCCGGATGGGGGTGTCGCGTACCAGGACCAGGAAGTAGCACTCGGGGTCGTGGCGGCGGATCTGCACCGCCGACCGGCGGGCCGTCATGGGCGAGAAGCCGAACGCCGCGACCTGGGCGCGCGGGGTGTCCACGACGGCCGCGCGGCCGCGGAACACCGCGGCGTGCGGGCTGCGGACGGACACCGGCATGACCTGGTCCGCGACCATGTCGGTCCACCAGCCGAACCGCTCCGCCTCGGGAACGATGCTGGTGGTCACTTCGGCGACCGGCCCCGCGCCCCCGCCGCCCGATCCGGGTGCCGCACCGGTTGAACGCATCCCGCGATGATGCCAGCGCGGCCATACGAAGGCCATGCGCAGGCAATGCGAACGCGATGCCAAGGCGATGCGAAGGCCGTGCGAAGCCACACCGGCACCGGTGGCGTCGCACACGCTCCGGGCTCCCCGTCAGTCGTCCCGGTCGCCGGCCGTTCACTTTCCGGACCCTACTGTCCGATATCAGAACAGTCCTTGGTGGAATCGCTGCCATTCCGGTCGCCACCGGGACCCCGCCTCGGCATCCCGGCACCCATGAGCACCGAGCTGCACGTGCGCGCCAATGGCGGATCCTGCCCAACCGATTGCCTGCGAAAACAAGCAGCAGGTCAGCAACTCCCTTGCGATACAATGATCTTGCTTCTCAAGATCACCAACTCCCCTTGTTACAAGGGACTTCATGGCATCGATCCGCAGATTCCACGAACTTCCGGATCATCGTGAACGATCCCCGCAGGCAATCCCGTCCGCGCGGTCCCGAACGATTTGGATGGCCAATCGTCTCGCATTCTGGATAGTCCGCGTTCTGCGGCAGATCCACACTGGCTCCCTGTGCATCCGTCCCAGGGGGTCGAACTTGCCTTACGTCATTGCCTGTTTGGTTCTCGTCGGGACCATCGCCCTGCTGAACCTCGGACTGCTCCTGGTCATCCTGCGCCGCTGGCAGGAGCTGGAGGCCGTGCGGCGGCGCGAGGACTTCGCCGCACAGGGCCCGCAACCGGGCGACAAGCTGCCGGAGTTCACCGTCACCGCGCTCAGCGGCCGGACCCTGACCCGCAACGACTACCGCTCCGGCGAGCTGCTGCTTGGCGTCTTCTCGCACGACTGCCCGTCCTGTGCCGACAGGATCCCGGAATTCGCCGAACGCGCCGACCGCACACGGGAGTCCGGAGGCAAGGTCATGGCCCTGGTGATGGGCGAGGACACCGGCGAGAGCACGCTGATCGGCAAACTCGTCGGCCCCGCGGACGAGATCGTCCCCGCGCCCGAGGCCCAGCCGCTCTTCCAGGCGCTGCGCGTGCCCGGCTACCCCACGATCCTTTCCTACCGGCGCGGCGTGATCCCGGACCGCCCCGCCGCCGAACGCCGCCGCCCCGCACCGGCGGCCCACTGAACCCCGGTGCGTCCGCCATCCGCGGCCGCACCGAGGAAAGAAGGAAATCGCACAGTTCGTCTCACCGGTCGACGCGACCCGTCGACCCACTTCGAGAGGAGAACCATGCGCACGCTCAAGGCCGGTGCCAGCCGCATGATCGAACGCATTCTGCCCAAGGCCGACGCCGAGGCAGGCTGCCCGCCGGACTGCTGGACCGAGTGGAGCACCAGCGGCCAGCGGTGCCGCCGTTGTTGCGACACTCCCCGCTGCACGGTGTCGTGCGGTAGCTGGAGCTACTGCTGACACACACGGGGCGGGCCGCTTGCGGCCCGCCCCGTTCCTTCCCCCGTGCCGTGCCCCGTCGCCTGCTCCTCTCCCTCCCCCCGCGCCGCTCCCGTGCCGATTCCCCGGAGTCACGTTGTCCGACCTGCTGCTCATCTGCCGCCTGACGCTGATCTGCGTGCTGGCCGTGGCCGGCGTCGCCAAGCTTCGCGACCGCGACCAATTCGCCGAGGCGCTGCGCGACTTCCCGTTCCTGCCCGCCGCCGCGCGCCCCGCACTCGCCGTCCTGGTGCCGGCCGCCGAACTCCTCGCCGCCGTCCTCCTGCTCCTCCCTTGGACGGTGGGCCTCGGCCTGGCCCTGGCAGCGGTGCTGTGCGCCGCGTTCACCGCCGTCGCGGTGGCCACCATGCGCCGCGGCAGCTCGGTCGGCTGCGCGTGCTTCGGCAGCCGGACCTCGGTGCCGATGGGCCCGTGGCATGTGGCCCGCAACGTGGCGCTCACCGCGCTGGCCGCGGTCGGCGGCGCGGTCGCCCTGGCCGACGGGACGTCCACGTCCCTCGAGGCGCCCGCGGTCGCGCTCGCGGTCGGCGCTGCCGCCTACCTGACCGCGCTCGCGGTCTTCACCGACGACCTCGCCTTCTTCTTCTCGGCCCGTGCCGGCCGACGCTGAAAGGACGCCCCCGAAGTGACCTACGCCGTCGCCGGCCTCGCCCTCATGGTCGCCGCCACCCTCGTCAACGCCCTGCTCACCACCAAGGTGGTCAAGGCCTGGCAGGCCGTGATCACCGCTCCGCCGCGGCCCCGCAACGCGGTCCCCGCCGAGGACGAGCCGACCCTCGCCGTCGCGGAGGGCGAGCGACTGCCCGCCTTCACACTGCACACGCCCGAAGGCGAGGCCACCGAGTCGGCGCTCGACGGGCAGCCCGCACTCATCTGCTTCCTGCGCCCCGCGTGCGGTCCGACGCGCGACAGCCTCCCGGAGATCGAGCGCTGGGCCGCGGCGAACACCCCGTCCGGAGCGCGCCTGGTCGCCATCGTCAACGGGGCCGAGGACGAGGCCGGCCCGCTCCTGGAAGCGGTCACGCCGCTCACCGGGCTGACCGCCGTCGAGCCGTCCGGCGGTCCCGTGGCGACCGCGTTCGGGGTCCGCTACCACCCCAGCTTCGTGCTCGTCCGCGCGGACGGGACCATCACCGAGACGGGCATCGGCCAGGGCTCGCTGCCCGCCCTGAACCTGCTCACCGTATGAGCACAGGACGCGGCACGAGCCGCCGCGGCACCGGCGGGCGCGGCACTGACGGGCGTGGCACGGGCAAAGTGAAACTCGCGGACCGCACAAAGGAGTTCGCCCGCGGCCTCACCGCCGCGCTGGCCCTGACGGTACGCGCCTGCCCGGGCGCGCTCGCCGTCCGCATCGCGACCGTGCTGATCGCGGGCATCGCCCCGGTCGCGGCGTCCTGGCTGCTCAAGTACGTGGTCGACAACCTCGCCGACGGCGGGTTCCGTACCGCGGACCTGACCTGGGCCGCGGCCGGCATCGGCCTGCTGACCGTGCTGCTGGCGGCGAGCGCGGCCGTCTCCGCGTACGCCGACGGCCGCATCCGCCGGGCCACCTCGACGCAGGCGCAGACCGAGCTGCTCACCGCGGTGAACCGGCTCAGCGGCCTGTCGAAGCTCGAACAGCCCGCGTTCCAGAACCGCGTGCAGCTCGGCATCCAGAGCGCGCAGGGCGCCGAGCGGCTGGTCGGCGCAGTCCTGCAGTGCGCGCAGAACGTGCTGACGCTGGCCGGGTTCCTGGGCAGTCTGCTGCTGATCAGCCCGGTGCTGACCGGGATCCTGGTCGCCGCGGCCGTCCCGGCGCTGTTCGCGCAGTTGGCCAACAGCCGCCACCGCGCCGACATGTTCTGGCGGACCAGCAGCCTGGCGCGGCGGCAGATCTTCTACCGCGGGATCCTGACCGATCCCCAGGCCGCGAAGGAGATCCGGCTGTACGGCCTGGGCGGCTACTTCGCCCGGCGCATGCGCAGCGACCTCGACGGCATCAACCGGCAGGAGGAGCAGCTCGACCGGCGGCTCGCGGTGTACGAGACGGGCCTGGCGGTGCTGGGCGCCCTCGTGTCGACCGGTGCGCTGGTCTGGGCCGTGCACAAGGCCGCGTCCGGTGCGCTTAGTGCGGGCGACGTGTCGCTGCTGGTGGCGGCGCTCGCCGGGATGCAGGCGGCGCTGGCGGCGCTGGTCGGGTGCATCGCGCAGGGGCACCAGACGGCCCTGATGTTCGGCCACTACGTGCACGTGACGCAGGTCCGGGACGACCTGCCGGCCCCGGCCGCGCCGGTGGCCCCGCCGCCGCTGGCGCGCGGACTGGAGCTGCGGGACGTGTGGTTCCGGTACTCCGAGGACGGGCCGTGGATCCTGCGCGGCGTCGACCTGGCCGTCCCGCACGGCGGCAGCCTGGCGGTCGTGGGCCTGAACGGGGCGGGCAAGAGCACGCTGGTGAAACTGGTGTGCCGGCTGTACGACCCGCAGCGCGGCAGCATCACCTGGGACGGCGTGGACCTGCGCGACATCCCCGCCGACGAGCTGCGGCAGCGCATCAGCGTGGTGTTCCAGGACCCGATGGAGTACGACCTGTCCGCCGCGGAGAACATCGGCCTGGGCGACCTGGACGCGTTCGACGACCATGAGCGTATCCGCGCCGCCGCGGCCGATGCGGACGTGCACGACGTGCTGGCGGGCCTGCCGCGCGGCTACGACACCATGCTGAGCCGGATGTTCTTCCCGGACGACCTCGACGACCCCGACGATCCCGGGGGTTCGGGCGTCCAGCTGTCCGGCGGCCAGTGGCAGCGCGTCGCGCTCGCCCGGGCGCTGATGCGGTCCGGGCGCGACCTGATGATCCTGGACGAGCCGAGCACGGGTCTGGACGCCGTGGCCGAGCGCCACGTCCACGACCGGCTCGCCGAGTTGCGCCGCGGTGCGACGAGCATCCTGGTCTCGCACCGGCTCAACAGCGTGCGCGCCGCGGACAGCATCGTCGTCATCGCGGACGGGGTCGTCCGGGAGTCCGGCACGCACGACGAACTGATGGCCGCGGGCGGGTCCTATGCCGAGTTGTTCCGCCTGCAGGCGGAGGGCTACGCGCAGTCCGAGGGGTACGAGGAGGCCGTCCGATGAGCATCGCGACCGCACTTCTGGGTGTCCTGGCCGTCCTGCTCGTCCTGGCGGCGCTCCTGGGGCTGGCCCGCGGCCGCCTGGTCGCGGTGACCGTACGCGGCTACAGCATGTCGCCGGTGCTGATGCCGGGCGACCGGCTGCTCATGCTGCGCGGCCGCCGCCGGATCGCGGCAGGGCGGGTGGCCGTGGTCGTCGCCCCCGACCGCGAACTCGGCTGGAAGACCCCGGCGGACAGCTCTCCCGACTCCTGGTACGTCAAGCGCATCGTCGCGGTCCCCGGGGATCCGGTGCCGGCCTGGGCGACGCGCTGCCCGGGGACTCATGTGCCGCCGGGCATGCTGATCCTGCTCGGCGAGCGGCCCGGTTCGCGGGATTCCAAGCAGTGGGGCTACTGCCCGCAGGACAAGCTCATCGGGACGGTCCTCTTCCGGCTCCGTGCCGCCGCGGCCGCCGCCGAGGCGGACGGCGACGACGCGGAGCCGGCTCCGAGCACCCGCTGACGGCAGTCCGGCACGGCTACGAACACCCCTGAACGCAGTCCCGCGCAGTCCCGCGCAGTCCCGCGCAGTCCCGCGCAGCTCCGAGCACGCCCCGGCCTCGGTCCCGCGAAGGCCCTTCGGGGGGACCTTCGAGGCCCTCCGAAGGCCCGCCGAAACCGGCTCTTGTCCCGGCCGCGGGGGGGGGGGGGGGGTGGGGGGGGGCCCCCCCCCCGCCCCGGGGGGTTTGTGTTGGTGGGGCGCCGA
>NZ_JAKFHA010000031.1:0-5418 GCF_021502675.1 Yinghuangia soli | reverse complement strand
GCCCCCCGATGCCCCGCCTAAACGGGCTTTTGTCCCGGCCGCGGGTGGTGGGGGATATTTCCCGCACCACGCGCTTCGCCCCTTGAGTTTCTCTTAAGGTCCCGGCAAGTCGATATTAATCATCCGGCGCCGACTTCGGTGATCGGCTTCCCGGCTGCGCTGCTAATCTCTCGAACCGTGGGAATCAGCAGAAGGAATATGAACGGCGCCGGACCGGCGCTCGCCGCGGCCGCCGCCCTCGTCCTCGTCGGCGCAGGCCCGGGCCATGCGGCGCAGACGGAAAAGAATGCGGGGCGCGCGGCGTCCTGCCCGGCCGCCGGCGCGATGCCGGGAATCGGGCAGACCCCGCGTTTCACCGACGACAATGTCGCGGTTTTCGTGGGCGGTGATTTCACCGCGGACGGCTCGGCCGCCGAAGCCGAGGGCCTGGTCGTGGTGAAGGGGCGGGCCGCATTCGCGAAAGCGCCCGGCGGCGTGTTCAACGTGGGCCGGGCGGGGGCCGGTTCGGGCATCGTGCCGACCTCGGGAAACGTGATGCTCGCGGTCGGCGCGGACCTGTCGATCGCCAAGGGCACCACGGTCGACGTCGGCCACGGCCTCCTGGAAGGCCCCAAGTACGGGGGCTCCGTCCAGGTCGGCGGTGCTCTCACCGCGACCGGCCGGCTGGAGACCAACGGCGGCGCGAGCCCGTCGCGGCTGGGCGCCGCGCAGGCGCTCGGGGCGTACGCCGGGTTCGACCGCACCATGCAGGACGAGTCCGCGTCGCTCGGTGCACTGCGGCCGACCGGCACGGCGCAGCGCACCGGGTCGACGGTGACGTTCCGCGGCGCTCCAGCGGCAGGTTCCGTCCAGGTCTTCGAGATATCCGCGGCGGACCTCGACGGCGCCTCGTCGTTCGTTTTCGAGGCGATTCCGGAGAATACTTCGGTACTGGTCAATGTGACCGGTGCCAAAAAGGTCGCGATTTCTCCGATGTCCGTCGGATTCAACGGGGAGCGGGTCGACCTCTACAGTTCGCCGAAATACGGTGCGGCGGCCGCACGAATTCTCTACAACTTCCGCGAGGCGCCGGCCCTCACGTTGAGCGGCGGCGGGAACTTCATGGGCTCGATCCTCGCTCCGAAGGCGTCCGCGGATCTGACCGCCAGCACGAACGGCCGGCTGTATTTCGGCGGCAGCGCGCGGATGCACGGAACGGGCAACGAAACGCACAACTACCCGTGGAACGGCACACCGCCGTTCGCGTGCAAGCCCGGTACCCCTGCCGCGCCGGGTCCGACGCCTCCCCCGGCGTCCCGGCCGCCGCAGTCGGGCCCCCCGACCGCGACCGCGCAGCCGCCGGGCGCCACGCCGGCCGGTCCGGAGACCCCGGAGGCTCCGGGTTCGTCGGACAACCCCGCACCCCCGAACGGCGGTACGCCGCTGGCCGAGACCGGCGGTTCGGACAGCACGCTCCTCGTCGCCACCGCAGCCGCCGTGCTGGCCGGCGGCGCCGCGGTCTTCGCCGTCGCCCGTCGCCGCCGTCGCGCCTGACCGGATCTTCGGTCGGCCGCGCAGCGGTCGACACGTGACACCACTTCCACCGGGCGGCACCGTCCCGCCGTCTTTGCGACCGGTACCGCATGCAGGAATGAGTCCCCGCATGCGGTACCGGTCGCACCCGACTCCGAACACCCGGGCGGGACACCGGCCCGGACACGCAGCAGCAAGCACCCGACACCCTCGACACACCGGCACCCAGGCACCCAGGCACCCAGGCACCCAGGCACCGACCCCGCCTTCCACCCTCCGAGACAGGCGCAAGAGTGACCTACACAGACCCCGCTTCCCTCGAACTTCCCTTCCTCGCAGGGACGTTGCCCATCCCCTCACCTTCCCCCGCCCCGGCCCCGGCCGCACTGCTCCCGTACGACGCGCCCGCCCGGCGCTCCGCGCGCCTGCCGCGGATCACCGACGCGTTCCCTCACCCGGTGCTTCTCGTGGACGGCAACGGGACCATCGTCGATGCCAACCTCTCCGCCGCGGACACCTTGCAGGCCCCCACGACCCATCTGGTGGGGCGCGGAATCCTGGACGTCCTCCCGCGGTTCGACCTCGGCCGCACCCCCGGCGGCATCCGCTGCGCCGAGGACCCCGAAGGGGCACCGGTGCGGATGGCCGTCCGCTGCACGGACGGCTTCGAGTTCACCGCCGACGTCGCGATCCGCATCGTCCCGGCGGACGCCCTCGACGAGAAGCCGGGCGTCCCGGCCCGCACTGACACCGACACCGACACCGACACCGACGGAACCGGTCCTCGCGACCGCGACCTGCTGATGGTCACCGTCACCGACCAGACGTCCGCACTCTCCGCGGAGCGGGCGCTGCGGCAGCTGACCGGCCAGACCGAACTGATCCTGCGGGCCGCCGCGGAAGGCATCGTCGGGGTGGACGCCCGCGGCCGCATCATGCTCGCCAACCCGGCCGCCGCCGGCCTCCTGGGCCGCCCCGCCGAGGAGTTGCGCGGCCGCGAACTCGCGCCGCTGCTCCTGCGCAGCGCCGCCGACGGCAACCCGCTGCGGGACGACGCCTCGCCGCTGCTCGACACCCTGCGCTCCGGGCAGGGCCACCACCGCACTCGCGCCGTGCTGGGGCGCGAGGACGGCACGTGGCGTCCGGTCGAGCTCAGCACCGTCCCGGTCTCCGACGAAGGCCTCGTGGTCGGCGTGATCGTCTCGTTCACCGATCAGTCCGCCGCGCACGCTGCGGCCGCGCGCCACGACCGGCTCGCGGCGGTGCTGGACCGCGAGATCCGCGCCGCGTTCGGCCGCATGGCGCAGATCCTCGCGCATCTGGCCGACGATCCGGCCGGGGTCCTGTGGCCGGAGGCGAACCGGACGCTGCGGGAACTCGCCGAGGACTGCGGCGACGCCGAGCGCCTTGCCGACCGACTGCTGCGCGGCGGGGCGGACATGCCGCCCCGGCCCGCGCGGCAGACACCCCGCGAGGCACCGGTACCGGCCGGAAGCAGCACGGGCAAGGCCACCGGCACCCGTTCGCGCATCGGCACGCCGTCCGCAGGCCGGGCAGGGCATACGGGACGCCATCGCGCCGCGGTAGCCGTCAGCGGAGCAAGTGGTGAGCGTGCCGATGCCGCAGCACGGCGCGCGGAGCCCGGCGCACCGCCGCGGATCACCGTGCCGGGCACGGTGGTCGGTGCCGGGCTGCCCGCCCCGGCCGGCGCAGCGGCACGGCCCGCGCTGCCCGGCCGCCCCCGCCACGCCCTCGTTGCTGCCCAGGGCACTGCCCGGGCACTGGAACCGGGCGGCACCCAGGCAAGTAGCTGACGGGCAGTCCAGTTTCGGGCCTTGCTCCTGGCTCCCGGCTCGCGAGTACTCCCGCCCGCATAACCGCAGTTCGTACCGGTAGACAGCACATCCGGGCCGCACATCGGTCCCGGCCTCCCGGGCTTTCTCGCGTGCAGACCGGCCCCGGACCGGTACGCAGCCGAGCCGTCACCGGCCGCTGCCTGCGCGCCCTGCGTCGGCGAGACCCGCGGCTCCAGCGAGACCAGGGCGCGCCTGCCGAGCCCCGGTGCCGCACACACCTCGCCAGGCAGGCAGGCAGACCTGCGGTGTTCGGGGCCCCGGACGGGGGCTCCGCCAACCGACGGAACAGCCGGCTTGGCAACCGCACCACGCCACCGCCGTCATCCTCCGCACCCTGCGACGCCTGCTCCAGACCTGCGCTGGACCTGTTCCGGAACCGGCGGCCCCGAGCTCGCTCAATCCCCGTCGGCCCTCCCCTGCACAGCACGGAAAGCCGAACCCGGTCCACCCCATCAAGATCCGGCAGCCACGACGCCCGGCCGAACCGAGCCGAGCCGAGCCGAAGCGCACCGCAGCGCACCGGACCGGACCGGACCGGACCGGACCGGACCACCCACTCTCCACCGCGCACCCTCACCCGCCGGCAAGCCGGCCGGGCGCGACTTCAGACAAGGAACGACCGTGGGACAGCACGACCGCCAGAGCTCGACCGGGCGCCACCGGCGCCTCCCGGTTCCCCAGCCGGGTCCTCTCCCCTTCGCCGCGCACCGGGGCTTCGCGTGCGCTCTTGGTGCGAGCGTGCTCGCCATGGGCGTCAGCATCTCGGCCGTCGACCGGGCGACCGCGCCGCGGACCACCGCGGCGGAAGCCGGTGCCGTGCTGCCGCTGCCCGCCGAGCCGGGGCCGCCCCGGAGACCCGATCCGGACCTGGTCCCGCCCGTCTCGTCCCCCGCGGGCGGCCCCGGCAGCGCGGAGGCCGCGGCGCCGGCCCGGGTGGGCCGGTCCGTCCCGGACGGTCTCCGCCCGCCCGCCGCGCCGACCACGCCGCCGCGTGGCACGAAACCCACCGGCGGCCCGGGCGCGAACCCCGTCGAAAGAGGCGGGCAAGCCGTGCCGGTGGACCCGGTCGCCGCTGTGCCCCGGCGTCCCGCGAATCCCGCCTCGGGCGGTACGCGGCGGCCCGAGACCGGCCCGCCGGAGCAGCCGTCGCCTCCGGGGTTCCCGAGGCCGTTGCCGGTCGAGACGGAGTTCGCCGAAAGCGTGATGCGCCTGGTCAACGACCAGCGTGCGGATCGCGGTCTGGCGCCGCTCGCCGCGGATGCCGGGCTCGGGAACGTCGCGGTGCGGTCCAGCCGCAGTTCCGTCGCGTCCGTCTCCTGGGTGGACCGCGACGCGGACGACCGGCGCGCGCCGCGGGGTGCCGTGCGGATCGGCGGTGCGAACATCGCGGTGGGGCAGGATTCACCCGAAGCCGTGCTGCACCAGTGGATGCGCAGTCCCGGATACCGGGCCAACATCCTCGACCCGCGCTGGACTTGCCTGGGTGTCGGGGTCTACATCGATGCGACCGGCACCCCGCACTGGACGCTGCTCCTGGGGTACTGACCGCCTGAGGTGCCGGTCGAGGTGCCGCCCGAGGCACCGGTCGAGGCACCGGTCGAGGTGCGGTTGCTGTGCCGGTGCGGCTTTCCATCGCGCAATGTGGCGGTCGACACCTTCAGGAACCCGGGGGAAGCCTTGTACCCCCCTGCGTTTCGTGTGAGCGTTTCGCCGTTCCACTTCGTGACGCTCCTGCGCCGTCCCCGCCGCCGCGTCCCGACAGGGATTCGTCCGGCCTGGACGACCAGCACGAACGCGAATGCACGAGAACAAGGAGGGCTCCCGGTGGAGTTCGGCATCTTCCTGAACGGGTTCACCCCGGGGCCGGCGGCGCACGACCGCGACGCCGCGCACCTGTCCCTGATGCGCGAGCTGGAGCTTGCCATCAAGGCGGACAAGCACAACTGGAAGTACGTGTGGTTCGGTGAGCACCACGCGCTGACCGAGTACAGCCACCTGTCCGCGCCCGAGGTCGCGATGGGGTATGTCGCGGCCCGCACGGAGCGCATCC
>NZ_JAKFHA010000030.1:73328-92831 GCF_021502675.1 Yinghuangia soli | reverse complement strand
GAACGGGCCGGGCCGCGGCGACGAGGGCGCCGGCACCGGGCCCGAGGGCCGCGGCGGCCGGGGCGCGGGCCGGGCGGGCGCGAACGGCAAGAAGAAGCGCCGGTTCATCGACTACCCGCGCCAGGGCAAGAAGGGCGTGCGGCGCTGGCTGCCGTCCATCAAGCAGATCCTCGCGATGTTCCTCTTCTTCGTGGGCTCGCTGATCGGCCTGGCCGGCCTGGCGTATTCGCTGGTCGAGGTGCCGGACGTGAACGCCGCGACGCAGATCCAGTCGAACATCTACTACTACTCGGACGGCGTCACCGAGATCGGGCAGTCCGGCAAGTACAACCGGCAGAACGTGACGCTCGACCAGGTGCCCAAGCCGGTGCAGCGCGCCGTGCTCGCGGCCGAGAACCGCACCTTCTACACCGACTCCGGCGTCTCCCCGAAGGGTCTGACGCGCGCCGCGGTCGCGATGGCCAAGGGCGGTCCCACGCAGGGCGGCTCCACCATCACGCAGCAGTACGTGAAGAACGCGTTCCTGACCCAGGAGCAGTCCTTCGAACGCAAGTTCAAGGAAATGTTCATCGCCATAAAGGTCGACCGGCAGATGAGCAAGGACGAGATCCTGGCCGGCTACCTCAACACGTCCTTCTACGGCCGCAACTCGTACGGCATCCAGGCCGCCGCGCAGGCGTACTACAACAAGAACGTCAACGACCTGTCGGTCGGCGAGGGCGCCTACATCGCCACGCTGCTCAACGCGCCGAGCATCAACGACGTGTGGGTCAACGGCGAGGTGAGCGAGACCCGGCTGGCCCGGGTGCAGGGCCGCTGGAAGTGGATCCTCAACGGCATGGTCGAGATGAAGTGGATCACCCAGCAGGAGGCCGACGCCCAGCAGTTCCCGATGCCGATCAAGCCGCAGCCGGCGGCGGGCAAGGCGGGCCAGGCCGGCTACCTGATGCAGGTCGCCAACAACTACCTCGCGAAGCACAAGATCATCAGCGAGGAGGAGCTGGCCCTCGGCGGCTACAAGATCATCACGACCTTCGACAAGGACCAGCAGGCCATGGCCGTCCAGGCGGTCAAGGAGCAGCTGTACGACCAGCTCAAGCCGGACAAGCGCGAGGCGGACCGCAACGTCCGGGTCGGCGTCGCGTCGGTGGTCCCCGGCGACGGGGCGGTGGTCGCGCTGTACGGCGGACCGGACTTCCTCAAGCAGGAGTACAACGACGCGACCCGCGGCGACATCCAGGTCGGCTCGACCTTCAAGCCGTTCGTGGTGGCCGCCGCGCTGCGCGAGGGGCGGTCGGACGGGAAGCCGTTCACCGTCGAGGACATCTACAACGGCAACTCGGGCCTGCCGGTCATGCTGTCGAACGGCAAGAAGGCCATCGACGAGCAGACCAAGAAGACGTACATCGTGCCCAACGAGGGCAAGACGGACTACGGCCAGATCAGCGTCCGGTACGCCATGGAGAAGTCCGCGAACACGGTCTTCACGCAGCTCGCCGCGGACGTCGGCTTCGAGAAGGTGCGGCAGGCCGCGGTCGACGCCGGACTGCCGGACAAGACGCGCGAACTGGCCCCGGGCCCCTCGATGGCGCTCGGCGTGAGCCAGCCCACCGCGCTCGACATGGCCTCGGCATACGCGACGTTCGCGGCGCGCGGCAAGCACGTCGACCCGTACGTGATCAAGGAGATCCGCAAGAACGACAAGAAGGTGGACTTCCCCAAGCCGGAGGCCAAGCAGGCCTTCGACCCGGAGGTCGCGGACACCATCAACGATGTTCTGAGGGGCGTCATCGAGAACCCCAGCGGCACGGCCTACAAGGAGGCCAAGCAACTCGGCCGCCCGGCCGCGGGCAAGACCGGCACGACGGACGGCAACAAGTCGGCGTGGTTCGTCGGCTACACGCCGACCCTGGCCACCTCGGTCGCGCTGTTCGGCCAGGACGACAAGCAGGCCCGCTACTCGCTCGAAGGCCTGCTCGGCTTCGACGCGGTCCACGGTGGCGGTCCGCCCACCAAGATCTGGACCGCGTACATGAAGGCGGCCACCGCCAAGATGCCGGCCGAGGAGTTCACCAAGCCGGAGAACCCCGCGCCCAAGCAGACCCCGACGCCGACCGCGCCGGCCACGACGGCACCGCCCACCACGGCACCGCCGACCGACACGCCGACGCTGACCCCGCCGACCATCGACCTGCCGACGCTGCTGCCCACCGGCCGGCCCACCGGCGGCAACGGCGGCGGCTCGGGCGGCAACGGCGGCGGTAGCGGCGGTGGCGGCACGACGTCGCCGACCGGCAACCCGTCCGGCTCCGCATCACCGGGGACCAGCACGCCACCCGGAGGGAGCAGCGGCGGCGGCAGACCCGGCGGAGGCACCACCGGGGGCCAGGCCCAGCAGGGTCTCCTGGAACCCTGAGCCGGGCCGGGGAGCGCCCCGGACCCGTACGATCGCTGTGCCCCGCCGCTCGCGGTGGGGCACAGCCGTTTCCCGCGGCGACCCGGACGCACCGGTCCTGTCCGCGTGCAGTCCGCGAGCCGTTGCCCGCAAGCACCCGCGCCCCTGCGAGAGGATTGGCGGCATGATGCCGAACCCGTCGTCCGAGCCCGTCCTGCCGTCGCTCGACGACCCGGTCGTCCGCACCGGCAGCGAGGTGGCCGGCGGGCCGGCCGGAAAGCGCATCAGGTTCGCGCCGAACAGCAGTTGGTGGAACGCCACGCGGGTGCTGATCCTGCTGGCCTGCCTGACCTTCGCGCTCGGCCTGGTGCAGAAGAAGCCGTGCTACGACGGCGCCTGGTTCGGCGAGAGCTCGCAGTACACGCGGGGCTGCTACAGCGACATGCCGCACCTGTACCAGGGCCGCGGATTCGCGGACGGTGCGGTTCCGTACTTCGACGGCACCGGCGACCCCGGCATGCCGTACCTGGAGTACCCGGTCATCACCGGCGGGGTCATGTACTTCGCCGGCGTGCTGGCCCGCGAGTTCGGCACCGACCTGAACGACGAGAAGCTGTGGTTCGTCATGATCAACGCGTTGATCATGATGGCCTGCGCGGTGGTCGTGGTGGTCGCGGTGGCCCGGACTTCAGGGCGAAGGCCCTGGGACGCCGCGATGGTCGCGGCCGCCCCGGTGCTGGCCCTCAACGGCATCATCAACTGGGACCTGGTCGCGGTCGCCATCACCGCGGTGGCGATGATGGCCTGGGCCAGGCGCAACGTCGTGCTCGCCGGTGTGCTGATCGGATTGGCCACCGCGGCCAAGCTCTATCCGGTCCTCTTGCTCGGCCCGTTGTTCCTGCTGTGCCTGCGTTCCGGAAGGTTGGCCGACTTCGCGAAGGCGGCCGGCGCCGCGGCCGCGGCATGGTTCGCGGTGAACCTGCCGGTGATGATCGGCGCGTGGACCGGCTGGAAGCTCTTCTACACGTTCAGCCAGGACCGCGGCGCGGACTTCGGCTCGATGTGGCTGATCTTCCAGCAGCGTTCCGGGGCGATGGACATCGAGACGCTCAACTCGTGGGTGTCCGGGCTCCTGCTGGTGATGGCCGCGGGCATCGCGGCGCTGGCCCTGTGCGCGCGGCGCAGGCCGCGGTTCGCGCAGCTGGCCTTCCTGATCGTGGCGGCGTTCCTGTTCACCAACAAGGTCTACTCGCCGCAGTACGTGCTCTGGCTTCTGCCGCTGGTGGTGCTGGCCCGGCCGCGCTGGCGCGACGTGCTGATCTGGCAGGCCTGCGAGGTCGTCTACTTCTTCGGTGTGTGGATGTACATCGAGTCGTACGCGACGGAAGGCTCCAAGGGCCTGTCGCAGAACGCCTACCACGTGGTGATCCTCATCCACCTGCTCGGCATCCTGTACATCACGGCGCTCGTGGTCCGCGACATCCTGATGCCCGAGCACGACCCGGTCCGCCGGGACGGCAGCGACGACCCGTCCGGCGGTGTGTTCGACAACGCGCCCGACGTGTTCACCCTGATCCCCGGTCAGCGTGCGGAACTTCGCTACGAGCGCGACTACTATCCCGACAACCCGTACGTTTCGGACGCGGACGGGGAGAGCGCCGCAAGCGCCGCAGGGACGATCCACAAGTAGCGGGCACCACCGGTCACCACGCACCACCGCGCCCGCACGGACACGAGAGCGGGCCGCGTGACCAGCACGGACGCCGAGCAGACCACCGCATCCCCGAGCCGCTTACCCGCCCCGGAGACCGGGCCCGAGTCCGCATGGCGGGCCCGTCTCCGAAAACTGTCCGGGCGGCTCCGGTGGCGGCCGGATGCGGACGACCGGGCCGCGCTGCTGGTCTGGCTGGCCACCCGCCCGGCGATGTACCTCCTGGTCGGCTCGGCCGGCTGGATCTTCGCCGCGGAGCGCGCGGCGCAGCCGACCGGCTTCCTGGACACCTGGGACCGCTGGGACTTCCGGCATTTCCGCACCATCGCCGAGTACGGGTACGACGGGAACCCGAAGACCGGCCCGCCGGTCCCGCTGGAGGCGTTCTTCCCGGGATTCCCGTACCTGCTCAAGGCCGTGCACCTTGTGGTGCCGAACTGGGTGGTCGCGGGCCTGCTCATCTCGCTCGTGTGCAGTGCCGTGGCCGTGGTGCTGCTCTCCCGGATCGCCGGGCTGGACAACCAGTCCGGGGTCGGCGAGCGCGCGGTCCTGCTTCTGCTCTTGTCGCCGCCTGCGGTCTTCCTCGCCGCGGGCTACACCGAGGCGCTGTTCCTGATGCTCGCGCTCGGCGCGTGGCTGTGCGCCCGGCGCGGGGTGTGGCACTGGGCCGGGCTGCTGTGCGCGGCGGCGTGCGCGGTGCGGGTCAACGGCGTGTTCCTGCTCTGCGCGCTGGCGGTCGAGTTCCTGACCGCCAAGGACGGCCGGCGGCGGTGGCGCGATGCGCCCTGGCTGCTGCTCGGCGCGGTGCCCGGGCTGGTCTACATGAACTTCCTGTACCGGCGTACCGGCGACTGGAGTGCCTGGAACAGCGCGCAGGCCACCGGCTGGGACCGGCACTTGGTGGGTCCCGTCAAGGCGTTCACGAACACTTGGCACCGGGCCTTCGAGACCGGGCCGGGGACATTGCTCAACTTCACTTGGATGTACCGCTGGGAGATGGTCGCGGTCGCGGTCGGAGTGGTGCTGACCGGGTGGCTGCTGCGCCGGCGGCGCTGGGCGGAGGCGACCTACGTGGGACTCACGGTGGTCTCGCTGGGGATCTCCACCACGTACTTTTCTGTGCCGCGCGCCACACTGCTGTGGTGGCCGCTGTGGATCGTCCTGGCCCAGGCGACCCTGCGGAACAAGGCTGTTTTTGCCGGGTATTTGGGGCTTATTGCCCCATTCTCGGTGGTGTTCGCGCTGCTCTTCGGGGCCGGCAGATGGGCGGGGTGACGCAGCGGCCGTCACCCGTTCGCCTTAGTCTGACTGGTCTCTGCGACGCCCCTTCTTGCATCCAACGGAGACCACTCCATGTCGAACCCCTTCGGCCCCGGCCCTTCCGGCCCCGGCGACCAGAACCCGTACGGGCAGCAGCAGCCCTACGGCGGCCAGCCGCAGCAGCCTTACGGCCAGCCGCAGCAGCAGCCGTACCCGGGCCAGCCGCAGCAGCCGTACGGCCAGCAGCCGTACCCCGGCGGCCCGATGCCGGGTGGTCCGATGCCGGGTGCGTACGGCCAGCCGCCGCGCCGCCGCAAGAAGTGGCCGTTCATCGTGGGCGGCATCATCGCCGCGATCGTGGTGCTGGGTGTCGTCGGCTACTTCCTGGGCAAGGACGACGCTACGAACGCCGGCGTCGGCGACTGCCTGACCGCGGCCAAGGACGCCGACGACATGAAGAAGATCGGCTGCGATTCGGAATCTGCCAAGTGGCGGGTCATCGAGAAGTTCGAGGACACCACCGACGGCAAGAAGTGCCTGACCGACGAGATCAAGGCGAAGGGCTTCGTGACGGACTTCCAGTGGTCCGGTGCCAACGAGGGCGTGCTGTGCCTGACGATCACCAAGAACACCACGCTTGAGGACGTCAAGCCCATCGGTATCACGTCGCAGCAGGTACTTGACGAAGCCCGCGACACGCTCGCCGACATGGGCGTTCAAGGCGTCAAGTAGGCTTCGGCCCCCCGCCGTTCGCAGCACCGTTCGCTTCGTCGGCCACCGGAGCGAGCAGGAACAACCGGATCGGCCGGCCGGCACGGCCCGCGTACTCGTCGTACGCGGGCCACAGTGCTGTCATGGCCGCCCACAGCCGGTCGCGCTCCGGTCCCTGGTCCTCGACCAGCCGGGCCCGGACCGCCGTCTCCCGGCCGTCGATCGAGATCGTCGCGGCCGGTTCGGCCAGCAGGTTGCCGCTCCACGCAGGGTGGTGGCGCTGCCCGAAGTTCGTGCCGGCCACCACATAGCCGCCGTCCACCGCCGCGTAGATGAGCGGCGACACGCGCGGCTCGCCGCTGCGCCGGCCGGTCGTGGTGAGCAGCATCGGGTTGAAGCTGCGGCCCATGAGCGAGCGGCGGCCGCGGGTGCGGACCTGGAGCTTGCGGTCGGCGGCCACGATGCGCGGGCCGAGCGCCGCGACCCAGCGGAGCCGGCCCAGCCGCTTGAACGTGCGTACGTACCAGCCCATCACGTCCGCCTCCCCGTAGGCCCCGTCACACCGCAGGACTGCCCGGCATCGGACTCAGCGTAGGACGACGCGGTCGAAATGCGTGGTGGTGTGGCGGAGTTCGGCATCCAATTCCTCGCCGGGCCGCGGCGGGACGACGTCGTTCGCCAGGAACAGCAGGCTCACCTGCATGTGCGGCGGCTCGGCGAACCAGCGCTGCTTGCCCGCCCAGGTGAACGGCGAGAGCGTGCGGTTCACGGTCGCCAGCCCGGCCCGCGCGACGCCCTTGGCGCGCGGCATCACGCCGCGCACCGTCTTGGGCGCCTCCAGGCCGACCCCGTGCGCGGTGCCGCCGCTGACCACCAGCAGGTGGCCGTCGGCCGGCGCCTTGCGCTGCCGGTAGCCGTACCGCTCGCCGCGCGCGATCGGCACCACGTCCAGCACCGTGCCGCGCGCGACCAGCGCGTCGTGGTCGCCGAGCCACAGGTCGGTGCCGATGCGCGGCCGGAAGACCGTGTCCGGGTACTGCTCGCGCAGCCGGGCCACGCCCGCCGCCGGGACGTGGCTGATGAACATCGTGTGCACCGGCAGCCGGGCCGCGCGCAGCCGGTCCACCCAGGCGGCCACCTCGGCCACCGGGTCGGCGCCGTCCGGGTGGTCGAGCGGCAGGTGCAGCGAGAAGCCCTCCAGGCGCACGCCTTCGAGGGAGCCGCGCAGCGCCACCAGGTCCTCCTCGGTGACGCCGTCGCGCTTCATGCTGGTCATGCAGCTGATGACCACCCGGCTGCCGACCAGGTCGCGGACCGCCTGCACCGAGCCGACGGTGCGGATGACGCGGTCCGGCAGCGGCACCGCCTCCTCGCCCCGCAGGTACGGCGTGAGCACCAGCAGCCGGCCGTCGAAGTGGTCCTTCAGGTCCGCGGCTTCGTACGTGGTGCCGACCGCGACGGTGTCCACGCCCATGCGCGACGCCTCCTCGGCGAGGCGCATGTTGGCGAACCCGTACCCGTTGCCCTTCATGACCGGCACGATGCCCGGGTGCGTGTCCCGCACCTGGTCGATGTGCTTGCGCCAGCGTGCGGAATCGACGTACAGCGAAAGCGACATCGGTGGAGGACCTTCCCTTGCGTGTGGCGCTGCTGCGCTGCCGGCGGTTCGAGGTGCGGGGTGCGGGGCGGTTCGGCGGCGCGGGTCAGCGGCGCGACATGTACATGTCGAGCGCCTTGTGCAGCACCTTGTTCAGCGGGAAGTCCCACTCGCCGAGATACTCGACCGCCTGGCCGCCGGTGCCCAGCTTGAACTGGATCAGGCCGAACAGGTGGTCGTTCTCGTCGAGCGTGTCGCTGATGCCGCGCAGGTCGTACACGGACGCGCCGAGCGCGTAGGCATCCCGCAGCATGCGCCACTGGATGGCGTTCGACGGGCGCACCTCGCGCTTGTGGTTCGCGGACGCCCCGTAGGAGTACCAGACGTGGTCCCCGACCGTCACCATCGTGGTGGCGGCCAGCACTTCGCCCTCGTGCTTGGCCAGGTACAGCCGCATGCGCTCGGGGTCCTCGGCGTTGAGGACGTCCCACATGCGCTCGAAGTACGGCAGCGGGCGCGGCGTGAAGTGGTCGCGCACCGCGGTGACTTTGTAGACGTCGTGGAAGACCTTGAGGTCCTCGCGGCTGCCCTGGACCACCTCGACGCTGGCCTTCGCGGCCTTCTTGATGTTGCGGCGCCACAGCTGGTTGAAGCCGGAGTGCACGTCGTCGAGGGAGCGCCGCATCAGCGGCACCTGGAAGACGTAGCGCGGCTGCACGTCGCCGAAGCCGGCCCCCGC
This sequence comes from Yinghuangia soli, assembly GCF_021502675.1. Classification (GTDB taxonomy): domain Bacteria; phylum Actinomycetota; class Actinomycetes; order Streptomycetales; family Streptomycetaceae; genus Yinghuangia; species Yinghuangia soli. Next base: position 84,418 of record NZ_JAKFHA010000030.1, on the reverse strand, counting down.
GGTCTGGTCCTGCAGCCAGCCCAGGCGGCGCAGCCGGCTGCCGACGTTCGCGGCGCGGTCGTCGGTGGCGTCCGGCGGCAGATCGCGCAGGCGCTTGGCGGACTTCGCCGCGATGGCCTTCTTGATGGTCTCCGACTCCCAGCGGTTGACCACCACCGGCGGGCCCATCTTCACGGAGAACGCGCCCTGGCTCTTCAGGTGCGCCAGCATCGGGTCGAGCCAGCGGCCCAAGTCCTCGTCGTGCCAGTCGATCACGGGGCCCTCGGGCATGTACGCGAGGTACCGCTTGATCTTGGGCAGCTGCCGGTAGAGCACCTCGGCGGCACCGACGACCGAACCGGTCTCGTCGATCCAGCCGATGGACTCGCTCCGCCATTCGCTCTTCACATCGCCCCACGAAGGGCATTGCAGGAAGCTCACGGAGGGCTTGCCCTTGATGAAGGCGAGGTGTTCATCCCGGGTGAGCGACCTCAGGCGCAGGGTCATCGACAGGCTCCTCGGATCGTTTCGGCCGAGTCAGAGGTTACTTTGTCCGGCCCCGCGGCGTACGGCCCGACGGCCGTCGACCGGCCGCCGACTTGCCCGGGGTGCGCCGGCCGGGCGCGCAGTCCGCTCCTTCCGGACAAACAGTCGGTAATCGGCCGTGCGCGGTTGGCAATGAGCGGTTAACAATCGCGACCCAGCCGGGAAACCGCGCGTCGCGACACTCGTGGGCGTCATCCGTTGGAAAAAGGAGCCCCGACGCGTGCGAATCATATCTTTTGGCAGACGCGCGGCCAGACTTGCCGCGGTTTCCTTGGCAGTCGCCCTGGCCACTACGGCGTGCGCATCAGACGAGAGCACTTCCAAGGGATCGGCGGGCGCCGATACCAGTGGCGACACCGTGAAGGTGGGCGTCCTGCATTCGCTCAGCGGCACGATGTCGATTTCCGAGGTCACCGTCAAGAACTCGGTGCTCATGGCGATCGACGAGATCAACGCCAAGGGCGGCGTCATGGGGAAGAAGGTGCAGCCGGTCGTCGAGGACGGGGCCTCCGACTGGCCCACCTTCGCCGAGAAGGCGCAGAAGCTGATCTCCGGTGACAAGGTCGCGGTGACCTTCGGCGGATGGACCTCGGCGAGCCGCAAGGCGATGCTGCCGGTCTTCGAGAAGAACAAGCAGCTGCTGTTCTACCCGGTGCAGTACGAGGGCCTGGAGACCTCGCCGTACATCTTCTACACCGGCGCCACCACCAACCAGCAGATCGTGCCCGGCCTCGACTACCTCAAGGCGCAGGGCAAGAAGAAGATCTTCCTGGTGGGCAGCGACTACGTCTTCCCGCGCACCGCCAACAAGATCATCAAGAAGTACGCGGCCGCCAACGGCATGGAGGTGGTCGGCGAGGAGTACACCCCGCTCGGCCACACCGAGTACAGCACGCTCATCAACAAGGTCACCCAGGCCAAGCCCGACGCGGTGTTCAACACCCTCAACGGCGACAGCAACGTGGCCTTCTTCAAGCAGCTGCGCAGCACCGGCATCAGCGCCGCCGACATGCCGGTCCTCTCGGTCAGCGTGGCCGAGGAGGAAGTCCGCGGCATCGGTCCGGACTACCTGGCCGGCCAGCCGGTGGCGTGGAACTACTACCAGACCACCGAGGGCGCCCGGAACACCGAGTTCGTCGCCGCGTACAAGGCCAAGTACGGCGCCGACAAGGTCACCTCGGACCCGATGGAGGCCGGCTACAACTCGGTCTACCTGTGGAAGGCCGCGGTCGAGAAGGCGCAGAGCTTCGACCCCGAGGCGGTCAAGAAGGCCTGCGACGGCGTCTCCATCGACGCGCCCGAAGGCAAGGTCACCATTGACGGCGCCACCCAGCACGTCTACAAGACCGCGCGTATCGGCGTGGTCCAGCCGGACGGCCTCATCAAGGAGGTCTGGAACTCCGGGGCGCCGATCAAGCCGGACCCGTACCTCAAGGATTACCCGTGGGCGAAGGACCTGTGATCCGGCCCTCCTGAAATTACCGCCGGTTCCTCGCCGGCCGGCTGCCGGAATTACCGCTCCACGGACTCCGCGCCCCGCTTGCCGGGGCGCGGAGTCCGCGGCCGAGTCCGAAAGGAGGGACTCCCGATGAATGCCTTCATGAACCAATTGCCGATCGGTCTTTCCATCGGTGCCGTGCTGCTCCTGATCGCCCTCGGACTGACTTTCACGTTCGGTCAGATGGGCGTCATCAACATGGCGCACGGCGAATTCATCATGGCGGGCGCGTACACCGCCTACATGCTGCAGGACTGGGCCGGACGGCAGGCGGTCCTCGTCGCGCTCCCGGTCGCCTTCGCGGTGGCGGGCCTCATGGGGCTCCTCCTCGAACGCACGCTGATCCGCCGCTTCTACGGCCGGCCGCTGGACACCCTGCTGCTGACCTGGGGCGTGAGCCTGGTCCTCCAGCAGGTCGCCCGCGACCTGTTCGGCGCTCCGAACGTGCAGGTCAAGGCGCCGACCTGGCTGGTGGGCGGCGGCGAATGGCTGGGCATCCGGATGCCGTACGCCCGCATGTTCATCTTCGTGCTGGCCATGCTCTCGGTGGCCGCGATCTGGTTCTACCTGAGCCGCACCAAGCAGGGCCGCCGCATGCAGGCGGTCATGCAGAACCGCGAACTGGCCTCGTGCAGCGGCATCGCGACCTCGCGGGTCGACCAGCGCACCTTCTTCATCGGCTCCGGCCTGGCCGGGGTCGCGGGCGTCGCGCTCACCCTGATCGGCCCGGTCGGCCCGGCGCTGGGCACCTACTACATCGTCGACGCCTTCCTCGTGGTCGTCGCCGGCGGCCTCGGCCGCCTGCAGGGCGCGGTCATCGCGGCCTTCGTCCTCGGACTCCTCAACAGCTACGTCGAGTTCTGGTCCGACGCTTCTCTCGCCAAGGTGGTGGTGTTCGCCGTGATCATCGGATTCCTCCAGCTGCGGCCGCAGGGCTTGTTCGTGCTCCGGTCCCGGAAGCTGACATGAAGACGCCCGGGCTGCTCGCGCAGCGCACCAAGGGCGGCAAGTGGCGCGGCGTGGTGGCGTTCGCCGCCGTCGCCCTGCTGGTCCTCGCCGTCGCCCCGGTGACCCTGTCCCCGTTCCGGCTCGAACTCCTCGCCAAGTACCTCTGCTTCGCCATCGCGGCGCTCGGCATCGGCCTGGCCTGGGGCAAGGGCGGCATGCTCACACTCGGCCAGGGCGTGTTCTTCGGCCTGGGCGGCTACGCCATGGCGATGCACCTCAAGCTCGCCGAGGCCGGCCCCGGCGAACTGCCCGACTTCATGGTGTGGAGCGGCGTCGAGGAACTCCCGCTGCTGTGGGAGCCCTTCCGGCAGCCCTGGTTCGCGCTCCTCATGGTCGTGCTGCTGCCCGGCACCATCGCGGCCCTGCTCGGCCTGCTGGTGTTCGGCCGCCGGGTGCGCGGCGCGTACTTCGCCATCCTCACCCAGGCGCTCGCCGCCGCGTTCGTCATCTGGCTGGTCGGCCAGCAGGGCCTGACCGGCGGTACGAACGGGCTCACCAACTTCAGCTCGTTCTTCGGCCTGGACCTGGCGAGCGCCCAGGACCAGCGCATCCTCTACTTCATCGTGGCGATCGTGCTCGGGCTGCTCTACCTGGGCTTCCGGCAGCTGGTGGCCAGCCGCTACGGGCGCCTGCTCATCGCGGTGCGGGACGGCGAGGACCGGGTGCGGTTCCTCGGCTACGACCCGGCCGTGGTCAAGACCGTCGCGTTCACCATGTCGGCGGTCTCGGCAGGCCTGGCAGGAGCGCTGTTCGTCCCGGTCGTCGGCATCATCTCGCCCGCGCTGCTGGGCGTCGTGCCGTCCCTCGAACTGGTCTTCGCGGTCGCGGTCGGCGGCCGCTACGCCCTGGCCGGCGCGGTGCTCGGCGCGGTGCTGCTCAACTACGCCAAGACCACGTTCTCGGAGAACTACGCGGACGGCTGGCTGTACCTGCAGGGCGCCCTGTTCATCGGCGTGATGGCGTACGCCCCCAAGGGCGTCATCGGACTCGCCGGGCAGATCCGCGACTTCGTGGCCCTGCGGACCCGCGGCCCGGCCCGCCGGATCCCCGCACAGCAACCGCCGCCGGTGCCCCCGGGGCCGTCCGCCGATGCGCCCGCGGAGCCGGTGGAGCCCGTGGGACCCGTGGAGAAGGAGGCGGTGGCATGACCGCGGCCGAACCGCTGCTGAAGATCAGCGGGCTGTCCGTCGTCTTCGACGGCTTCCGGGCCATCGACGGCATCGACCTCAGCGTCGCGGAAGGCGAACTGCGCTTCCTGATCGGCCCGAACGGGGCCGGCAAGACCACGCTGATCGACGTCGTCACCGGCCTGACCAAGCCCGCCTCGGGCAGCGTCTCCTTCGCGGGCCGCGAACTGGTCGGCAAGCGCGAGCACCAGGTGGTCCGGCTCGGCGTCGGCCGCACCTTCCAGACCGCGGTGGTCTTCGAGGAGCTCACCGTCGAGGAGAACGTCGACCTTGCCGCCAGTTTCCGGATGAGCCTGCCCGCGCTGTTCCGGCGCCGGCAGGGCCGCTCCGATGCGGTGGCCGCGGTGCTCGAACGGGCCGGCCTCATGGCCCTGGCCGAGCAGCCGGCCGGCATCCTGTCGCACGGCCAGCGCCAGTGGCTGGAGATCGCGATGCTGCTGGCCCAGGAGCCGCGGCTGCTGCTGCTCGACGAACCGGTGGCCGGCATGTCCCGCGAGGAGCGCGAGCGCACCGGAGAACTCCTGGTCGAGATCGCCCGGGACCGGACCGTGGTGGTCGTCGAGCACGACATGGAGTTCGTCCGCACCTACGCCTCCGCGGTGACCGTGCTGCACGAAGGCCGCGTGCTGACCGAGGGCGACATGGCATCCGTCCAGGCCGACCCCCAGGTCCAGGAGGTCTACCTGGGCCGCTCGCGCGACACCCGCGCCGCGGAGCCGGCCGCACCGGCCGAGGAGAAGGAGAAGGAAGGGGTGGCGTGATGCTCGAAGTGACCGGACTCGAAGTCGCGTACGGCCGCGCCCAGGTGCTCTTCGGCGTCGACCTGGCCGTCCCGGCCGGCGCGCTGGCCTGCGTCATGGGCCGCAACGGCGTCGGCAAGACCACCCTGCTCAACGCCGTGATGGGGGTTCTGCCGACGCGCGCCGGCACGGTCCGCTTCGAGGGCCGCGACATCACCAAGATGCCCACCCACGAACGCGTCCGGCTCGGCATGGGCTACGTACCGCAGGGCCACGAGACGTTCGGCCAGCTGACCGTGGCGGAGAACCTGCGGGTCACCTGGGAGGCGAGCGGGTCGAAGGACCGCTCCGTCATCGACGAGGCGCTCGACGTCTTCCCGCGGCTGCGGCCGCTGCTCAAGCGCCGCGCCGGATTCCTGTCCGGCGGCCAGCAGCAGCAACTCGCCATCGCCCGGGCGCTGGTGACCCGGCCCCGGATGCTGATCCTGGACGAGCCGACCGAGGGCATCCAGCCGTCGATCGTCACCGAGATCGAGGACGTGATCGAGCACCTGCACAAGGAGCGCGGCCTCGCGGTGCTCCTGGTCGAGCAGTACCTCGACTTCGCGATGCGCCTCGCGGACCGCTTCACGGTGCTGGACGCGGGCGTCGTCGTGCACGAGGGCGCGGGCGCCGAACTCGCCGACGAAGGCGTCCAGCGGCTGCTCGCGGTCTAGCGGCCGGGGCGGATGCGACGAGGGGCGTACGGACCGTAGTGGTCCGTACGCCCCTCGTCACATCCGGTGCTTGTGCGGCGGTCGTGCCGGCCGTGGCGGCGGTGTCAGTAGAGGCCGCCGTTGGCCATGTTGATGAAGAGGCCGACCGCCGAGGCGCCCAGCGAGATGATCAGCACGAACCGCTCCAAGGTGGTCGCCGAGATCATCTGGCCGCCGAGGCCGACGAACACACCGGCCAGGCCGCTCCACGCGCCCAGGATGTGCATGGACGGGAAGAACGCGCACACGATCGCCACGACCGCGAACACCGCGGTGGCCGCCGCCAGGGCGTTCTCCTTGGTGTGCGGCTTGTCGTCGTGCACCCGGTTGATCGAGGCAAGGGCGGCCATGGGGCCGCGGCGCATCACTTGAGCCATCACGCACCTCCGGTGGGTGGCCAGGGGTACGGACGATTTGTCCGTCATTTCCCTACCACAGGGTGCACACGCTGCGTGGCGGATTTCAACAGATAGCGCGAGGCCGGGTACGCTGTACCGTCCGCTGCGCCATGGTCATGGTCCCGCTCCTCGGGGCCCGGCCGGTTGCGGCGGTTTACGCAAAGCCCTCCTGTCACGGAAGTTCCGTGGCCGTATCAGTCCATAGGAGGTGGGTGTTTTCATGCGTAACTACGAGCTCATGGTCATCCTCGACCCGGACCTCGAAGAGCGCGCGGTCTCCCCGCTGCTCGAGCAGTTCCTGAACGTCGTCCGCAACGGCGGCGGCAAGGTCGAGAAGGTCGACACGTGGGGCCGTCGCCGGCTCTCGTACGAGATCAAGAAGAAGTCCGAGGGCATCTACGCCGTCGTGGACCTGGCTGCGGAGCCCGCGGTCATCAAGGAACTCGACCGCCAGATGAACCTCAACGAGTCGGTCATGCGCACCAAGGTGCTGCGTCCCGACCAGCGGTAACCACTCGCAACGGATACCGACACACCGTCACAAGGCGCAAGGGGAAGGCAAGGCATGGCAGGCGACACCGTCATCACCGTGGTCGGGAATCTGACCGCCGACCCTGAGCTGCGTTTCACCCCCAGCGGCGCGGCCGTCGCGAACTTCACCGTGGCCTCCACGCCGCGGACGTTCGACCGGCAGACCAACGAGTGGAAGGACGGCGAAGCGCTGTTCCTCCGCTGCTCGGTCTGGCGCCAGGCTGCGGAGAACGTCGCCGAGTCCCTGGTCAAGGGGATGCAGGTCATCGTGCAGGGCCGGCTCAAGCAGCGGTCGTACGAGACCAAGGAAGGCGAGAAGCGGACGACGTACGAGCTCGAGGTCGACGAGATCGGCCCCTCGCTCAAGTTCGCGACCGCCAAGGTGACGAAGGCCGGCCGGGGTGGCGGCGGCGGTGGTGGTCAGTACAACCGGGGCGGCGGTTACGGCGGTCCGCAGGGCGGCGGCCAGGGCGGCCAGGGTGGCTACGGCGGTCCTCCGTCGGGCAACTCCGGTCCGGCCGACGACCCCTGGTCGTCCGGCGGCGGCGGTGGCAACACCGGCGGCGGCGGTGGCGGCTGGGGAGCGCCTCCCGGCGGTTACACGGACGAACCCCCGTTCTAGGACTCCCTCGTGGGCCGTACGGCCCCGGGCGTTCTACGAAGACTTCTTGATCTGGAGAAAGAGCAATGGCGAAGCCGCCTGCGCGCAAGCCTAAGAAGAAGGTTTGCGTGTTCTGCAAGGAGAAGATCTCCTACGTCGACTACAAGGACACGAACCTGCTGCGGAAGTTCATTTCCGACCGCGGCAAGATCCGTGCCCGTCGCGTGACCGGCAACTGCACGCAGCACCAGCGTGACGTCGCCACGGCTGTCAAGAACAGCCGTGAGATGGCGCTGCTGCCGTACACCAGCACTGCGCGCTGAGAGAGGGTGGACTTGATATGAAGCTCATCCTCACGCACGAGGTCACCGGCCTCGGCGAGCCCGGCGACATCATCGAGGTCAAGGACGGCTACGGCCGCAACTACCTCATCCCGCGCGGGTTCGCGATCCGCTGGACCAAGGGGGGCGAGAAGGAGGTCGCCTCCATCCGCCGTGCCCGCAAGGTCCGCGAGATCAAGAACCTGGACCAGGCGAACGAGGTCAAGGCGCAGCTCACCGGTCTCAAGGTGAAGCTCGCGACCCGTGCCGGCGAAAGCGGGCGCCTGTTCGGTTCCGTCACCGTCGCCGACGTCGCTTCGGCGATCAAGGCCGCCGGTGGTCCGGACCTGGACAAGCGCCGTGTCGAGCTCGGTGCGCCGATCAAGACCCTCGGCACGCACCGGGTCACGGTCCGCCTCCACCCGGAGGTCTCCGCCGCTCTCGACCTCGACGTCGTTTCGGCCTGACCTGACCGCAACCCCTGAAGCCCCGGAGCTCCTACAGGAGCTTCGGGGCTTCGGCCTTTTCCGGGGCTGTTTCCGGGGGTGTTCCCCAGGGCCGTGACCGCGGGCGCTCCACGCGGTTGATCCGGGTGCGCTCGAGGCTTGCATTGATACCCCCAGGGGGTATACCTTCGGCAGTGTCAGGGCGACGGCAGCAGTCGGCGCCCGGGCCACGGAAGCCGAATGCCTCGGGATACCGAGAGCGAACACCGCACGAGAGGACACCGCCATGAGCACCGCGACCTTCACCGTCACCGGCATGACCTGCGGACACTGCGTCTCGTCCGTCAAGGAAGAGGTCTCCGAGGTCCCCGGTGTGCAGGACGTGCAGGTCGAACTGGCCTCCGGACTGCTGACCGTGTCGGCCGAGGGCGACGTGGACGCCGCCGCGGTCAAGGCCGCGGTCGCCGAGGCGGGGTACCGGGTCACCGCGTGAGCGCGTGACCGGCGGGGTCGTACGACCCCCATGGGGTGCCCGGGAATCTGCCTCCCGGGTACCCCTACCCCGTAGGGATATAGAAGCCGGACATATCATCGGTTTGAGCAGCAACGAGGAGGATCAGTGAGTACCCCGCAGCAGGCAGCACCCGCGCAGCCCGCGCGTATCGACCTCGCCTTGGGCGGCATGACCTGCTCCTCGTGCGCCAACCGGATCGAGCGCAAGCTCAACAAGATGGACGGTGTCCAGGCCACCGTGAACTTCGCCCTGGAGACCGCGACGGTCAGCTACCCGGCCGGCGTCAGCCCCGACGACCTGGTCGCGGCCGTGGAGGCCGCGGGCTACACCGCCAAGCCGGTGGCCGACGAGCCGGACGCCGAGCGCGGCGCGGACGGCGAGGACGCGGGGGAGGACCCCGAGCTGCGCACGCTGCGCGAGCGGCTGATCTACAGCTCCGTCCTCACCGTCCCGGTCATCGCCCTGTCGATGGTCCCGGCCCTGCAGTTCCGGTTCTGGCAGTGGCTCGTGCTGGCGCTGGCCGCACCCGTGGTGGTGTGGGGCGGCTTCCCGTTCCACAAGGCCGCCGCCAAGAACCTGCGGCACGGCACCGCGACGATGGACACCCTGGTCTCGCTCGGCACACTGGCCGCCTTCTTCTGGTCGCTGTACGCGCTCTTCTGGGGCGGCATGGGCGAGCCCGGCATGACCATGAAGTTCGACTTCACGGCATCCGGCGGGCACGCCGAGATCTACCTCGAGGCCGCCTCCGCGGTCATCGCGTTCATCCTGGCCGGCCGCTACTTCGAGGCCCGGTCCAAGAGGAAGGCCGGTGCCGCCCTGCGGGCCCTGCTCGAACTGGGCGCGCGGGAAGTCTCGGTGCTGCGGGCGGACGGGCGCGAGGAGACCATCCCGGTCGACAAGCTCGTGGTCGGGGACCGCTTCGTGGTGCGCCCGGGCGAGAAGATCGCCACCGACGGCGTGGTCGTCGAAGGCTCCTCCGCGGTCGACGCGTCCATGCTCACCGGCGAGTCGGTGCCGGTCGAGGTGCGCCCCGGCGACACCGTCACCGGTGCCACCATCAACGCGGGCGGCCGACTGGTCGTGCGCGCCGCCAAGGTCGGCGCGGACACCCAGCTCGCCCAGATGGCCCGGCTGATCACCGACGCGCAGACCGGCAAGGCGGCCGTGCAGCGGCTCGCCGACCGGGTCTCCGGGGTCTTCGTGCCGATCGTCATCGCCCTGGCCGTGGCCACCCTCGGCTTCTGGCTGGGCAGCGGGGAAGGCGCCACCGCGGCGTTCACCGCGGCGGTCGCGGTCCTGGTCATCGCCTGCCCGTGCGCCCTCGGCCTGGCCACCCCGGTGGCCCTGCTCGTCGGCACCGGCCGCGGCGCGCAGCTCGGCGTCCTCATCAAGGGACCCGAGGTCCTGGAGAACACCCGCCGCGTCGACACCGTCCTGCTGGACAAGACCGGCACCGTCACCACCGGCCGGATGTCCCTGGTCGCGGCCGTCCCGGTGGCCGGCGGCGACGAAGCCGAACTCCTTCGCATCGCCGGTGCGGTGGAGCACGCCAGCGAGCACCCGATCGCCAAGGCCATCGCCGCCGCGGCGGCCGACAAGCACGGCACGCTGCCGGCCGTGGAGGGCTTCACCAACCGCGAGGGCCTCGGCGTCGAGGGCATCGTGGAAGGGCACGCGGTCGTCGCCGGCCGGCCCGCACTGCTGGCCGACTGGGGGCTGACACTGCCCGCAGAGCTGGTCGCCGCGCTGGACGAGGCGGAGACCGCCGGGCGCACCGCGGTCGCGGTCGCCTGGGACGGCGAGGTGCGCGGCGTGCTGGTCACGTCCGACACCGTCAAGCCCACCTCGGCGGCGGCCATCGCCGGACTGCGCAAGCTCGGCCTGACCCCGGTGCTGCTGACCGGCGACAACGAGCGGGCCGCCCGCTCGGTCGCGGCCCAGGTCGGCATCGACGAGGTCATCGCGGGCGTGCTGCCGGCCGGCAAGGTCGACGCGGTCCGGGCGCTGCAGGAGCAGGGCAAGGTCGTCGCGATGGTCGGCGACGGCGTCAACGACGCCGCCGCACTGGCCACCGCCGACCTCGGCCTGGCGATGGGCACCGGCACGGACGCGGCCATCGAGGCCGCCGACCTGACCCTGGTCCGCGGGGACCTGGGGGCGGCGGTGGACGCGATCCGGCTGTCCCGGGCCACGCTGCGGACCATCAAGGTCAACCTGTTCTGGGCCTTCGCCTACAACGTGGCGGCCATCCCGCTCGCGGTGGCGGGGCTGCTCAACCCGATGATCGCGGGGGCCGCGATGGCCTTCTCGTCGGTCTTCGTGGTCGGCAACTCGCTGCGGCTGCGGCGCTTCGCCTCGACGGCCCCGGAAGCGGGCGTCGCCGCGGTCGGCAGCGCGGCACCGAAGGAGCTCGCCACCGCCGGGCGGTGAGTCCGTCCACACCCTGTGCACAGACGTTCGACCGAACGAGCAGCAGGAACGAGCAGCACGCACGGCCGGTGGCCGCGGCCGGTCCGGATCCCCCCGGCACACCGCGCCGCCGCGCGGCCCCCGCCGGGGCCGAC
>NZ_JAKFHA010000030.1:0-73318 GCF_021502675.1 Yinghuangia soli | reverse complement strand
GGTGCGCCCCCCCCCAGCGCCCGGCCCCGCCCGGGGCCCCCGGCCCGTTCCGCTACTTCACCCGCGCCCCGGTGACCAGCCACGCATCGCCCTTCGCGCGCCAGCCGAGCAGCAGCAGCCGGGCCGCCATGAACGAGCCGACGCCGCACCACCACAGCGCCACCAGGCCGCCGCCGAGGGCGGTCACCGCGGCCACCGCACCCGCGAAGACGAGCAGGACCGCGGGCATCATCAGGGCCAGGAACCGCCCGTCGCCCGCTCCGATCAGCACGCCGTCCAGCACGAACACCGGCCCGGCCAGCGGCTGCAGCGCGGCCGCCGCGAGCAGCACCGCACCCAGCAGGTGCCGGACGTCCGGATCACCGGTGAACCACGGCACGTACAGCGGCCGGGCGGCCACGATCACGAGGCCGAACACCACCCCGGTCCACACGCTCCAGGCCAGCATGCGCCGCGTCGCCGAGCGCGCCCCGGCCGCGTCCCCCGCACCGAGCGCCCGGCCCACGATCGCCTGCGCGGCGATCGCCAGCGCGTCCAGCGCGAAGGCCAGGAACGTCCAGATCTGCCAGGCCACCTGGTGCGTGGCGATCTCGGTGTCGCCCATCCGGGTGGCCGCCACCGCGCCGATGATGAGGATCGCGCGCAGGCTCACGGTCCGCACGAACAGCGGCGCACCGGCCGCCGCGGAGGCGCGTATCCCGCTGAAGTCCGGGACCAGGCGTGCCTCGTGGGCCCGCGCCCCGCGCACCACGACCGCGAGGTACGCCGCGGCCATCGCCCACTGCGCGATCACCGTGCCCCATGCCGAGCCCGCGATGCCGAAGTCGAACCCGTAGACCAGCACGAGGTTGAGGACCAGGTTCGCGGCGAAGCCCGCGACCGCGACCACCAGCGGCGTCCGGGTGTCCTGGAGTCCGCGCAGGACACCGGTCGCGGCCAGCACGATCAGCATCGCCGGGATGCCGAGGCTGCTGATCCGCAGGTACGTGGTGGCGTGCGGGGCCGCGGTGGCCGACGCGCCGAAGGCGTCCACGATCCACGGCGCCGCGATCACCCCGACCACCAGCAGCGCGGCGCCGATCAGGGTGCCGAGCCACAGCCCGTCCACACCCTGCCGGATCGCGCCGCGGCGGTCTCCCGCGCCTACGAGGCGCGCGACGCTCGCGGTGGTGGCGTAGGCGAGGAACACGCACAGGTTGACCAGCGTGCTCAGCACCGTGCCCGCGATGCCGAGGCCGGCCAGCTGGGGGGTGCCGAGATGACCCACGATCGCGGCGTCCGCGAGGATGAACAGCGGCTCCGCGACCAGCGCGAAGAACGCCGGCACGGCCAGCCGGAGGATCTCCCGGTCCTGGGCCCGCCCGCTTCTCGGCGCGGCGGCCGGCCCGGTCGCGGCCTCCCCTGGGTGCCCCCGTCTCGCGTCCCTCTTCACGTCACCGGTCACCCGTCCACGGTAGTCATCCACAGGTAATGATCACAAGAGACTTCTGGCCCTTACTCATGGCTGCGGGCGGTGGTTGTCCACATACGCGGGGCGATTGCCGGTCGATCCGACCGGAAGTTTTTCACATGCACAGCCGGTGGATAGAGAAGCCGCAGGTCAGAGCCACTTTCCACAGCTGTGGACAAACCCTCGCCGCAGCCTCGCACACAGGTTGTGCACAGCCGAGGCGGTGCCGGTCCACAGGTTGTCCACAGTTATCCACAACCCTTGTGGATGACGACGTTGGTCGCGGCCCGGTCCACCCGTACGGTGAGGGACTGCACAACGCGTGGTGCGGCCGTTTTGTCGGCCGGTTGCCGTATGAAGGAGCAGGACCAGGCGCCCCGGACGACCGGGCGCTCGCCGTGTCCCGACGTCGAGGAAGGAAGCACGGCATGAGTGTCTCGGAGTACGAGGACGCTCCCCCCGCGCGCGAGGGCTTCGAGCGGACCCCGCCGCAGGACATCGCGGCCGAGCAGTCGGTCCTCGGCGGCATGATGCTCTCCAAGGACGCCATCGCCGACGTCGTCGAGAACCTCAAGCCGATCGACTTCTACCGGCCCGCCCACGAGATGGTCTACAACGCCATCCTCGACCTCTACGCCCGCGGCGAGCCGGCCGACGCCGTCACCGTCGCCGCCGAGCTCACCAAGCGCGGCGAGATCGGCCGCATCGGCGGCGCCCCGTACCTCCACACCCTGATCTCCTCGGTGCCCACCGCGGCCAACGCGGAGTACTACGCCCGCATCGTCCGCGAACAAGCCGTCCTGCGCCGCCTCGTCGAGGCCGGCACCCGCATCGTCCAGATGGGCTACGCGGCCGACGGAGACGTCGACGAGATCGTCAACGGCGCCCAGGCCGAGGTCTACGCCGTCACCGAGCAGCGCACCAGCGAGGACTACGCCCCGCTCGCCGACATCATGGAAGGCGCCCTCGACGAGATCGAGGCCATCGGCTCCCGCAACGGCCAGATGTCCGGCGTCCCCACCGGCTTCACCGACCTCGACGCCCTCACCAACGGCCTGCACCCCGGCCAGATGATCGTCATCGCCGCCCGCCCCGCGATGGGCAAGTCGACCCTCGCGCTGGACTTTTCTCGCGCCTGTTCGATCAAACACAATCTCCCGAGCGTCATCTTCTCGCTCGAAATGGGCCGCAACGAAATCGCGATGCGCCTCCTCTCCGCCGAGGCCCGCGTCGCCCTGCACCACATGCGCTCCGGCAACATGACCGACGAGGACTGGACACGCCTCGCCCGCCGCATGCCCGACGTCAGCGCCGCCCCGCTCTACATCGACGACTCGCCCAACCTGTCGATGATGGAGATCCGCGCCAAGTGCCGAAGGCTCAAGCAGCGCAACGACCTTCGCCTCGTGGTCATCGACTACCTCCAGCTCATGACCGGCGGCGGCAGCCGCCGCGCGGAGAGCCGCCAGCAAGAGGTCTCGGAGATGTCCCGAAACCTCAAGCTCCTCGCCAAGGAACTCGAAGTCCCCGTCATCGCCCTGTCCCAACTGAACCGCGGCCCGGAACAGCGCACGGACAAGAAGCCAATGGTCTCGGACCTTCGCGAAAGTGGATCGATCGAACAGGATGCTGACATGGTCATCCTGTTGCATCGCGAGGATGCGTACGAGAAGGAGTCGCCTCGTGCGGGCGAGGCGGACCTGATCGTGGCGAAGCACCGTAACGGTCCGACCGCGACCATCACGGTGGCCTTCCAGGGCCACTACTCGCGCTTCGTGGACATGCAACAGGGCTGATCAGAGGCCCTTTGCGCAGCCTCGGCGGAGGCGGGTGCGGGACTGGTCAGGAATCAAGAAGCCCGGGATGCGGGGCTGCTTTTAGCGTTGTCCACATGGAGACCACGACGCTCACCGCAGCCACCACCGCCCTTGCTTCCGTCACTCTCGAGGTGGCCGATCTCGAGGCCGCTCGCCGTTTCTATGCCGCGTTCGGTGTGGACGCGCATGTGCGTCTGCGGGAGTCGCAGGCCGTGTCGGAGGGGTTCCGCGGGTTCACGCTGGGCCTGACGGTGACCGGGCCGGCGAACGTGGATGCGTTCATCGCGGCGGCTGTGGGCGCCGGTGCATCAGTGATCAAGCCGGCGGCGAAGTCGCTGTGGGGGTACGGCGGTGTGGTGCAGGCCCCCGACGGGGCCATCTGGAAGATCGCGACGTCGCAGAAGAAGGACTCCGGTCCGGCGACGGGTGTGGTCGACGAGCTCGTGCTGCTGATCGGCGTCGAGGACGTGAAAGCCACGCGGGCGTTCTACGTGGAGCGCGGCCTGTCGGTGCACAAGAGCTTCGGCGGGAAGTACGCGGAGTTCACCGCGGACCCGTCCAGCGTGGTCAAGTTCGCGCTGTACAAGCGCCGCGGCCTGGCCAAGGACCTGGGTGTCCCGAATGACGGCTCCGGCTCGCACCGCGTGGTGCTGGGCAGCACCGGCGACGCCTTCACGGATTTGGACGGCTTCGCCTGGGAGCCCGCCGCCCCCGCGTACTCCTGAAAATTCACGCGTTCCCGACGGAATCCGTTTCGTATCCCGGTTGTCGTAGCGGTCGATCGGCGGGCATCCGCCGGCACGACGGCCCAGCCGCACACCAACTACCGCTCAAGGAGCACCCCATGAAGGCACACGTCAGCTCTATCCTCCTCGGCGTCCGCGACATGGACCGGGCCAAGAAGTTCTACACCGAGGGCCTCGGCTGGACGATCGAGAACGACTACGGCGTCTCGGTGTTCTTCGCATCGGACGGCGCCTCGCCGGTCGGCTTCTACGGCCGTGAGGGCCTGGCCGCGCAGAACGGCGTGGACCCGGAAGGCAGCGGCTTCAGCGGGCTGGTGCTGACCTATGTCGTCCGCACCGAGGCCCGGGTCGACGAGATCATGGCCGAGGCCGAGAAGGCCGGTGCCACGATCCTCAAGCCGGCCGGCGCCCTGCAGTGGGGCGGGTACGGCGGCACCTTCGCCGACCCGGAGGGCTACGTCTGGAGCCTCGGCTACAGCGCCCAGGGCAGCGACCAGCACTACGCCGAGTAGGCGCGGAGCCTTTTGCAGGAGAGCCGTCCGGGACGGCGCGGCGTGTGCCGTGCCGTCCCGGACGCGGGCGATTGTTGAGCAGCAGGCGGAACCGGCCGAGTATCTGGAGTGGAGACCATGAAGTTCCTGACCCATGTCGAGCCTCCGGAGCCCATGCGCGGCCTGGAAGTCCCGCCCGAGGTCGTGGCCGAGCTGGGCGGGGGTGCCCGGCCGCCGGTGAAGATCACGATCAACGGCCACTCGTGGCAGAGCCGCGTCGCCATCATGCGCGGCCGCCACCTGCTCGGCCTCAGCAATGCGAACCGGCAGGCGGCGGGCGTCGAGATCGGCGAGGAGATCGAGGTCGAGTTGGAGCTCGACGATGAGCCTCGCGTGGTCGCCGAGCCCGAGGACTTCAAGAAGGCCCTGGACGCCGACCCGGCCGCCCGGTCCGCTTTCGACAAGCTCGCGTTCGGCCTCAAGCGGGCGCAGGTGAAGGCCATCGAGAGCGCGAAGAAGCCCGAGACGCGGCAGCGGCGCATCGAGAAGGCGATCGAGACGCTGCGGGGGTGAACCCGCCGGGTGCGGTCAGGCTTTGCGGGCCAGGTAGACGGTGTTCGTCGAGGTGCCGCCCTGCAGCGGGTTGTCGAAGTGCACGACGTGCGCCTCGGTCCCGGTGAAGACGCCCGCGAGGACGGCGTCGAAGTCGTCGTCCGGCGGGTCGTTGGACCACAGGGCGAAGATGCCGTCCGGGTGCAGGAGTTCCGCGAGCGCGCGCAGGCCTTCGGGACGGTAGAGCGCGGCGTGGCTGGGATGCAGCACGTGCCGGGGCGAGTGGTCCACGTCGAGGAGGATGGCGTGGAAGCGGCGCCCCGGTTCCTCGGGGTCGAGGCCGGTGGCGTCCGGGCCGGTCACCATGGCGAAGAAGTCGCCCTGCACGAGCCGGCAGCGGGGGCTGCCGGCCAGGCCCGCGCCGAGCGGGACGAGGCCGCGGCGGTGCCAGTCGATCACCTCGCCGAGGGCGTCGACCACGACGAGGGAGCGGACGCGCGGGTCGTCGAGCGCGGCCTGGGCGGTGTATCCCAGGCCGAGGCCGCCCACGGCGACGTCCAGTTCGTCACCGGAGGTCTTGCCGAGGCCGAGTTCGGTGAGCGCGATCTCGCCGGCCGTGAAGAGCGAGGACATGAGGAACTCGTCGCCGAGCTTCACCTCGTAGACGTCCTCGCCGGTGGACGGGTCGCGCCGCCGCCGCAGGCTGATCTCGCCCATGGGCGTCTCCTGCCAGTCGATCTCCTCGAACCGCGCGCTCACGTGCCACCTTCCGGATTGCCGACGAAACGCCCAGTATTCCGGCTTCCGCACGTACGTCGGCGCAGGCCCGGTGTCGGCGCGGCCCGGCAGGATGTGCGGATGGTGCTCACGGTTCCCCTTGCCCTGCCGGACGAGTTCGTGGCGAAGTACGCGCTGGACCTGGGTGTGTCGTCGCGGTGGGTGCACGAGCACGTGAGCGCGGCCTTCGGCGCGACCGGGGACATGTACGTGATGTCCAAGGTGTGGCGCTACATGCCGGACGGCGAGGTGGCCGAGGATCCGGTGAAGCAGTCCGTCTCGGCGTGGCTGATCGCCCGGTACGCAGCGGGCGGGGGTGATGTCCCCGCGGCCTTCGCGGTCTTCCTGACACCGGCGGTCTTCTCGAAGTTCGGCGACGTCTCGGACCTGCGCATGGCGGTGCTGCCGGACGGCAATCTCGTGCTGGCCGGCCGCCCCGACATCACCTACCTGGTGGCCGGGGACCTGAGCCGGGTGGTCGGGTCGTACACGACGGACCCGTACCGGATGCCCTTCCAGCCCTACACGGTCGGCAACCCGTTCGCGACGCATGTGCAGGTGACCCCGGGCGGCCGCCTGCTGTGCACGGTCGCGGAGTTCGGGGTGCGCGGGACGTCGCGGATCGCGCCGAACCTGGTGGCGGTCGCCGATGCGGCGCTGACCGCGGAGCACCGGCCGGTGCTCCGGGCGATCGCCGCGATGGACGCGGCGCCGGTCAAGCAGGACGCGGAGCTGGACGTGCGGCCGTACGTGCACTTCGAGGGCCGTCCGGTGGGGTTGGACCACCGGCCCGGCCCGGGGCTGGGCGACCAGGTCGACAGGCTGTGGCCGCCGAGGTACTCGCACGGCAACCACTGGCTGGGCCATCCGGTCGCACTGGCCGACGACCGTTTCGTGGTCCCGGTGTTCGGGCGTCTGTTCCGCGGCGGCAACCGCGGCAAGCAGTTCGCCTTCGTGCTGATGGACGACGCGGGCGAGGTGCTCGGCCGCCTGGAAGGCCTGGACCTGTACCGGGACAGCCCGTTCACGGGGGAGTGCTACCGGGTGTCGGCAGACCCGCGGAGCGGCCGGGTATTCCACTTGAACCGCTATGGCCTGTACGCCTGGTCGGCGGACGGCACGCTGCTGGCCAAGGTGGCCACCGACACGAAGCCGTTCACGCTGCTCAAGAACTTCACGCTGCTGGGCTGCGACCCGGACGGCAGCCTGGTGCTGGCGCAGGACAAGCAGAACCTGCTGGTCCGGCTGCCGGTCCCCGCGGACGGCCTGGCCGAGGGC
Organism: Yinghuangia soli; assembly: GCF_021502675.1. GTDB lineage: Bacteria > Actinomycetota > Actinomycetes > Streptomycetales > Streptomycetaceae > Yinghuangia > Yinghuangia soli. Next base: position 66,207 of record NZ_JAKFHA010000030.1, on the reverse strand, counting down.
CTCGCCCGGGCCGTCGCGGACGGACTCGCGGCGTTCGGCAAGCAGCGCACCGCGCTGAAGAAGCGGTGGACGCCGCAGGAGTGGCACTGGACGTTCCGGCCGGAGCCGGGGCGGCTGCACCACCTGTGAGCCGCGGCCCGGGCCGGCCCGCAACGGCCCGGAACGTCAGAGCGCGTCGGCGAGTTCGCGCAGCAGCCGCTGCTTGGGGCGGGCTCCGACGATGGACTTCACCGGTTCGCCGGCCTTGAAGAGCATGAGCGTGGGCATCGACAGCACGCCGTAGGCGGCCTGCGTCTCGGGGTTGGCGTCCACGTCGACCTTGACGATCCGGAAGCGCGTCTCCTCGGCGGCGATCTCGTCGAGCACCGGCGAGATCATGCGGCACGGTCCGCACCATGCGGCCGTGAAGTCGACGAGGACGGGCAGGTCCGAGGAGAGCACCTCGGCGCCGAACGTGGCATCGGTGACATCGGGTACGGCAGCGCTCATGTCGTGGCCTCTTCCTGGGCTTCCCGGAGGGGAGGGGCGGAGCCGTGCGCGAGTGCGCACTGCGGGTCCGGACCACCGGGCAGGCCGGCGCTGAGTTCGACCTCGGCGCGCGCGAGTTGCGCGGCGACCTCGGTGCGGATCTCCTGCATGCGGCCGATGCACGCGTCGAGTTCGGCCAGTTTGGCGCGGTAGACGGCGAGCGAGGTGGGGCACGAGTCGCCGGCCGGGTGGCCGGCCTGGAGGCATTCGACGAACGGCCGGGTGTCCTCCAGGCCGAAACCGAAGTCCTGCAGCATGCGGATCTGGCGCAGCAGGCGCAGGTCGGTCTCGTCGTACTCGCGGTGGCCGTTGCCGTCCCGGCGGGCGGGCAGCAGGCCGCGCGACTCGTAGTAGCGGAGCGTGCGGGTGGTGGTGCCCGCCTGTTCGGCCAGTTCGCCGATGCGCATGCCGTTCCTCCCGCCTGGCACATGGCCCGTCCGTGGTCCGTGGCCACGACGGTAGGCCTTGACGTCGGCGTCAAGGCCAGCAGTTTGCCGGGGCGGTTCCGGTTGCTCGTGCGCGGGGTGCCGCGGCGGTGCGGCCGGGGGAGGCCCGGCCGCACCGGAGCCGCGGTCAGCGCGCGGTGAACCCGCCGTCCACGGCGAGTGCCGCACCGGTGACGAAGGTGGCCTCGTCGCTGAGCAGGTACGCGACGAAGGACGCGATCTCGCCGGGCTGCGCGATGCGGTTGACCGGGTGCAGCGCGGCGATCTGCGCGGTCGCCTCGTCGGTGGTGCCCATGGTGGCGCGGAACAGCGGGGTGTCGACGCCGCCGCTCGCGATGGCGTTGACCCGCACGCCCTGCTCGGCGACCTCCAGGGCGGTGGCCCGGGTGAGGCCGACGACGGCGTGCTTGGCGGCCACGTACGGAGCGACGTCCGGCATGCCGACCACGCCGAGGTTGGAGGCGTTGTTGACCACCGAGCCGCCGCCGGATGCGGCGATCGCCGGGATCTGGTGCTTGAGGCCGTAGAAGACGCTGGTCAGGTTGTGCGCCAGCTCGGCGTGCCAGGCGGCGGCGTCCAGGGTCGGCACAGGGCCGTACGCGTTGACGCCGCCCGCGTTGTTGAACGCACCGTCCAGGCTGCCGAATTCGGCGAGAGCGGCGGCGACCAGGGCAGCGTTGTCGGCCTCGGTCGTGACGTCGGCCGGGACGAACAGCGCCCGGCCGCCGGCGGCGCGCAGGGCCGCGGCGGCCTCGTCGCCGACGTCCTTGCGGCGGGCGCCGAGGACCACGGCGGCGCCTTCCGCGGCGAGGCGTTCGGCGACCGCGAAGCCGATGCCGGAGGTGCCGCCGGTGACGATGAAGACCTTGGCGTCGAAGCGTGCAGACATGGCTGTGCCTTTCGAAGAATGCGGAGAGATACGAGGAAGGCGCGCGTGCGCGGCAGGGATGCCGCGGTGGCCGGCCGGGCCCGGCGGGGCGACCCGCCGCCATCAGATTGCTCGATCTCCGGAAGGGCCGCTGGCGGGAATCGGACGGGGCGTGACCAGCGGAAATCGGACCTGTCGTCGTTGCCGCGGTGCCCCCGGTGCGGGGTGGGTCCAGGCCCACCCCGGTTCGGGGGCGGGGACCAGTGCCCGCGCTGTCCCGGGGCGGCAGACTTCGTGGTGTAGGAAGAAAGCCCGAGGTCAGGGCCCCGCCGGACGAGCCGGCGGAGCCCACGTGCAGCCGGGCGGACCCGAGGAGGAACGATCATGAGTGCAGGAGCCGGGGTCGGCATCCGGGACCGGGGGATCGCCGCGCTGCGCGGTCTGGCCCTGGTGCCGACGATGGTGCCTGCGCTTGCGTTGTTCTGCTTGACCGTCACGTTCCTGCCGCTGATGGTCATCGGCATCGGCGTCCTGGTGCTGCCGGTGCTGATCACCGCGACGCGGGGGCTGGCGGACTTCTCCCGGCGCCGCGCCGAGGCGTGGACGGGCGTGCACATCGCCCGGCCGTACCGCCCCGCGCCGAAGTTCGACCGGGGCATCCCCGGCGTCGTGCAGCGGACCCGCTGGATGCTGGGCGACCCGGCCACGTGGCGCGATCTGCTGTGGAGCCTCGCCGACTTGGCGGTGGGCCTGGCACTGGCGATCCTGCCGCTCGGCTTCATCGCGCAGGGCGTCTTCGGCCTGCTGCAGCCGTTCCTGTGGGAGACGCTGATCGATGCGGGCGACTCCGGCTGGTACACGTTCCTCAAGGTGGACAGCGCCGGAATGGCCGTGCTCGCGGTGCCGCTCGGCCTCGCGTACATCGTGTTCGGCTTCTTCATCGCCCCGTACATGCTGCGCGCCCACGCGCTGTTCACCCGCTCCCTGCTGGCCCCCACCCGGAAGGCCGAAATGGAGCTGCGGGTGCGGCACTTGACCGACACCCGCAGCGAGGCCGTGGACGCTTCGGCGGCCGAACTGCGGCGCATCGAGCGGGATCTGCACGACGGTGCGCAGGCCCGGCTGGTCGCGATGGGCATGAACCTCGGGGCCGCGGAGGCGCTGCTGGAGACGAACCCGGAGGCGGCCCGCGCGCTGCTCACCGAGACGCGGGAGGCGTCCGCGAAGGCGCTGAACGAACTCCGGGACCTGGTCCGCGGGATCCACCCGCCGGTGCTCGCCGACCGCGGGCTGGGCGATGCGGTGCGCGCGCTCGGCCTGGAGAGCCCGCTGCACGTCGAGGTGTCGGTGGATCTGCCGGGCCGCCTGGAGGCGCCGGTCGAGTCGGCCGGGTACTTCGCGGTCAACGAGGTGCTGACCAATGCCGCCAAGCACGCGCAGGCCCGCAACGTGTGGGTCGACGTGCGCTACCGCGCGGGCCGGCTGCGCATCGAGGTGACCGACGACGGCCGGGGCGGCGCGGCGCTGGACAAGGGCACCGGACTTCGCGGGATCGAACGCCGGCTCGGTACATTCGACGGGACCCTCGCCCTGGACAGCCCCCGGGGCGGCCCGACGACGGTCACCATGGAGCTGCCGTGCGTGTTGTCCTCGCCGAAGACCTCGCCCTCCTGAGGGACGGATTGGTGCGGCTGCTCGAGGCGCACGGCTTCGAGATCGTCGCGGCGGTGGACAACGGGCCGGAGTTGCTCAAGGCCCTGACCGAACTGGCACCCGACGTGGCGGTGGTGGACGTACGGCTGCCGCCCACGTTCACCGACGAGGGCCTCCAGGCCGCCCTGGAGGCCCGCCGGCGTGTCCCGGGCCTTCCGGTGCTGGTGCTCTCGCAGTACGTCGAGCAGCTGTACGCCCGGGAGTTGCTGGCCGACGGCTCGGGCGGGGTGGGCTACCTGCTGAAGGACCGGGTGTTCGACACCGGGCAGTTCGTCGAGGCGGTGCGCCGGGTGGCCGGCGGCGGCACCGCGATGGACCCCGAGGTGATCGCGAAGCTGCTCAGCCGCAACACCGAGGCGGTGCCCTTGGGGCAGCTGACCCCGCGCGAGCGCGAGGTCCTGGAGCTGATGGCCGAGGGCCGCTCCAACGCCGCGATCGCCAAGCAGCTGTTCGTGTCCGAGGGTGCGGTGAGCAAGCACACCACGAGCATCTTCGGGAAGCTGGGCATCATGGCCTCGGACGACGACAACCGCCGGGTGCTGGCCGTACTGGCGTATTTGAGTGCGTGACGCACCACACGGTGGCAAAACGGACTTTCGTTCTCCGGGACGACCTCGGGCTACTCCCGCGGGAGTAGCCCCGCACGCGCGCTTCTGCACACGGCGTGCGGCCCTCTCATACACCGGGCGGAAGTTCTCTGACCTGCGCCTTTTCGCGTTGTGTAGAGCCCACATCGCTGTCTAGCTTCTAGGCTGCCCACCCGCGCGCGCGGAACTGCAGCACGAAGGAGACAGCATGTTCGGACGACTCGGAAGGCTCGTCGTCCACCATCCCTGGAAGGTCATCGCCGCGTGGCTCGTGGCCGCGGTCGCCCTGGTGGCTTTCGCGCCAAAGCTGTCGGATATCACCAACCAGGACACGGCGAGCTTCCTGCCCTCGAAGTACGAGTCCGTCCAGGCCGCCGACCTCGCCGAGAAGCAGTTCCCGCAGTCCCAGGACCAGAGCGCGCTGATGGTCTTCAAGCGCGCCGACGGCGCCGCGCTGACCGATGCGGACTCCGCGGACGTCAAGCGGATCGTCGGCGAACTGGCCGCCGGGCACGCCAAGACCCCGGCGCCCGGTACCGAGGCCGAGCCCGGCACGGTCACGTCGATGGCGGCGGGCGAGGTGTCGGGGAACCGGCTGATCCAGCTCGGCAACGTCACCATCAAGGGCAACGCCGAGGACAAGCAGGTCAACGAGGCCGTCAAGGAACTGCGCGAGGCCACCGAGCCCTTGATGAAGGGCACCGCCCTCAAGGTGGGCTACACCGGCGGCCCGGCGATGATGCTGGACAACGAGGACGCCTTCAAGAAGGCCGAGGCGATCGTCGGCATCGTGACGATCGTGCTGATCATCGTCCTGCTGCTGCTCATCTACCGCAGCCCGGTGGCCGCGTTCATGCCGATCGTGGTGGTCGGCCTGGTCGCCGCGGTGGCCCCGGCGGTGATCGCGATCGCCGGCAAGATCTTCGGCTTCGAGGTCGAGCAGTCGCTGCAGACCATGCTGATCGTGGTGCTGTTCGGCATCGGCACCGACTACATCCTGTTCCTGCTGTTCCGCTACCGCGAACGCCTGCGGGCCGGCGACGACAAGAAGCAGGCCATGATCGTGGCCGTCGAGCGGGTCGGCGAGGCCATCGCCTCGGCGGCCGGCGCGGTCGTCATCGCGTTCGGCGCGATGCTGCTGGCCACCCTCGGCAACTTCCGGTCGATGGGCCCGGGCCTGGCCATCGCGGTCATCGTCATGGCGGTCGCCGGTCTCACGCTGGTGCCCGCGGTCGTCTCGCTGCTCGGCCCGAAGGTGTTCTGGCCGTCCAAGAACTGGCAGAAGCAGCCCGAGGGCACCTCGTTCCAGCGGATGGGCCGCGTGGTCGGCCGCCGCCCGGTCGCCGTCGCGGTCGTCTCCGGTGCCGTGATGGTCGCGCTCGCGTCCGGCGTGCTCGGCTTCAAGGCCGACTACGACCAGATCAGCGCGCTGCCCGGCAGCACCGAGTCGGCCAAGGCGATGAAGGACATGCAGACCGGGTTCCCGGCCGGCATGCTCAACCCGACCCAGGTCTACGTGAAGTCCGAGAACGGCGCGCCGCTCGACAAGGGCGCGGTCGAGGACTTCGCCAAGAAGCTCAAGGACGCCGAGGGCGTCGGCGCGCTGAGCGCGGTGAACCCCGAGGTCCCGGAGGGGCAGCGGACGTACGCCAAGTTCAGTGCCGACGGCACCGCCGCGGAGATCAAGCTGGTCCTGAAGGAGAGCCCGTACACCAACGAGGCCCTCGACACGATCGGCCCGCTGCGCGCGGCCGCCGATGCCCAGGCTCCGGCCGGCACGGATGTCATGGTCGGCGGCGCCACCGCGTCGTTCACCGACGTGCGCGCGGCCACCAACCGCGACATGAAGGTCATCTTCCCGGTGGCCGGCCTGCTGATCGCGCTGATCCTCGCGGCGCTGCTGCGCAGCTTCGTGGCCCCGTGGTACCTGATGCTCGCGGTGGTGCTCGGCTACGCGGCGACCCTGGGCGCGACGGTGCTGGTGTTCCAGATGATGCTGGACCACGCGGGCGTGATGTTCATGCTGCCGATCATGATCTACATGTTCGTGGTCGCCATCGGCACGGACTACAACATCCTCATGGTCGCCCGATTGCGCGAGGAGGCCCAGGAGGGCCACGAACCGCGCCAGGCCGCGGCTCTCGCGGTCGAGCACGCCGGGCCGTCGATCGCCGCCGCGGGTGTCATCCTTGCAGGGACGTTCGCTTCGCTCATGTTCGCGGGAATCAGCATGATGACGGAGATGGGTTTCGCGGTCTCCGTGGGCATCTGCATCTCCGCGTTCGTGATGTCCATGTTCCTGGTCCCGGCGGTGACCGCGCTGATCGGCCACGCCGCCTGGTGGCCGGGGCACGCGGACCGGCCCAAGGCGGGCCACGGCAGCGGCGGCCAGGGCGGCCACGGCGAGGACCGCGAGTCGGTGCTCGTCGGCGGGGGCAGGTGACCCCGGGCGCCTCCGGCGCTGTATGACAGAGCAGTGGGAGAAGACATGAAGGTGCAGGAAGGCCCCGTGCGCGACGACGCGCGGGGCCTTCCTGCGTCCGCGGACGGCTCCGCCGCGGGGCCGTTCTGGAGCGGTTCGCCGTGGGCCGGGAAGCTGCAGGCGCTGCGCGGCCACCCGTGGGTCTCGGACGTGCTGCTGACCGGGTTCACCATCGCCGCGGTCATCGGCGGGGCGCTCGCCCAGCCGAGCAAGCACGCCAACGTGACCGGGCACCCGGACGCGCTGAACCTGGCCATCGCGGTGCTGACCTGCCTGGTCCTGCTGTTCCGGCGGCGGCATCCGCTGTGGGTGCTGGCGCTGACCGAGATCGGCCAGCTGGTCTACCTGGCCGCCAACGGCCGGGACGGCTCGATCCTGCTGCCGACCCTCATCGCGCTCTACACCGTCGCGTCCCGCGAGGGGCTGCGCCGCTCGCTGTGGATCGCCTCGGCGGTGGCGGTCGCGCACACCGTGATCCGGCTGGCGGTCCTGGGCAGTTCGTTCCTGCGGCCGGAGAACTACCTGTCGGTGGTGTGGCTCTACCTGCCGGTCGCGGTCGGCGAGGCGGTCCGTGCCAAGCGCGCGTACTGGGCCGAGGTCCAGGCCCGGCTCGCCCGCGCCGACCGGGAGCGCGAGGAGGAGGCCCGGCGCCGGGTCACCGCCGAGCGCATGCGCATCGCCCGCGAGCTCCACGACGTCGTCGCGCACAGCATCGCGATGATCAACATCCAGGCCGGGGTCGCCGCGCACGTCATCGACCAGGATTCCGGCCAGGCCAAGCAGGCGCTCGTGCACATCAAGGAGGCCAGCCGCGACGCCCTCGCCGAGCTGCGCACCACCTTGGGCGTGCTGCGCCAGGACGGCGACACCGACAACCCCACCGAGCCGACCCCGGGCGCGGACGGCATCGAGGGGCTGGTCGCTTCGTACCGCAACGCCGGTCTTCCGGTGCTGCTCGAAGTGTCCGGGACGCCGCGGCAATTGCCCGCACCCGTCGGCCTGGCGCTGTACCGGATCGTGCAGGAGTCGCTGACCAACGCGGTCAAGCACGCCGGTCCGGGGGCGCGCGCCGAGGTCCGGATCCTGTACTGCGCGCATACCGTCGAGGCCGAGATCGTGGACGACGGGCGCGGCGCCGCCGAGGCGCCCGGTTCGGGCACCGGGCACGGCGTGCTGGGCATGCGCGAACGGGCCGCCGCGGTCGGCGGCACCCTGCATTTGGGGCCGCGGGCCGCCGCGCGCGGCTACGCGGTCACCGCCCTGCTGCCCACCGACGGCACGCCGCTCAAGACCGAGACGGCCGAAAAAGCCGAGACCGAGGGAGACAAATGGTTCGGGTGCTGATCGCGGACGACCAGTCGCTGGTCCGTGCGGGGTTCACGGTGCTCATCGGCTCCGATCCGGAGCTGGAGGTCGTCGGCGAGGCGGCGAACGGCGCCGAAGCGGTGAAGATGGCCCGCGAGACCCGGGCGGACGTCGTCCTCATGGACATCCGGATGCCCGAGATGGACGGACTGGAGGCCACCCGGCGCATCGTCGGCGACGAGGACCTCGCGGGCGTGAAGGTGCTGGTGCTGACCACCTTCGAGGTGGACGACTACGTCTTCGAGGCACTGCGCGCCGGGGCCAGCGGCTTCCTGGTCAAGGACACCGAGCCGGCCGACCTGCTGCGCGCCATCAAGACGGTCGCCGCGGGGGAGTCGCTGCTCTCGCCCGGCGCCACCCGGGCGCTGGTCGGCCGGTTCCTGGCCCAGCCGGAGCCGAAGGTGGCCACCCCGGACCGGCTGACCGCGCTGACCGACCGGGAGCGCGAGGTGCTGGCGCTGGTCGCGTCCGGGATGAGCAACGACGAGATCGCCGAGCACTTGTTCGTCTCGCCGCTGACCGCGAAGACGCACGTCAGCCGCGCGATGGTGAAGCTCGGGGCGCGCGACCGCGCGCAGCTCGTGGTGATCGCCTACGAGTCCGGCGTGGTGCGGCCGGGACCGCAGGCCGGCTGACCGGGACGGTCCGCGGCCTCCGGCCGAAGATCGGGCGCATGAACCGGCTGCCGGATCGGAATGATCTGTTCAGGGTCTCGAGGATTCCGGACAGCCTGGGAGCGCACATGCGGGAAGTGGTCAAACGGACGGCTCGCGCGATCCTGCTCGACGACGAGGACCGCCTGGTGCTCATCAAGCGCACCAAGCCGGGCGCGACGCCGTACTGGATCACCCCGGGCGGCGGCGTGGAGCCGGGCGACACCACGGTGACCGAGGGCCTGCGCCGCGAGGTGCTCGAAGAGCTCGGCGCCAAACTCGCGCAGAGCGTCCCGGCGTTCGTGGACACCGTCCCCGAGCCGGGCGGCGGCGTGAAGGTGCAGCACTTCTTCGCCTGTCGGCTGGAGTCGATCGACCCGGCGCTGCGGCACGGGCCCGAGGTCGAGGAGCCGAACGGCATGTACGAGGTGGTCCGGGTGCCCTTCACGCCGGAGGGCCTGGCCACCGTCGACGTCGTCCCGGCGACCCTGGCCGCCTATCTGACCGCGAACGTCGAGGGCATCCTCACGCTGCTGGCCCGCGACCTGCAGTAAGGCAGGCGGGTGGGCGAGGCCGTACGGGGGCGGCCGTTCACCAGTCCGCGGCGCGGGCGACCAGCCGGGAGTGCAGTTGGGCGAGGTGCGGGCGGCTCAGCTCGCCGGTGCGCACCGCGAGGAACAGCGTGTTCAGCGGCGGGATCTCGGGTTCGAGCAGCGGCACCAGCGAGGCGTCCGCGAGCGACTCGGCGCACAGGTAGCGCGGCAGCACCGCGATGCCGGCCCCGGCCCGGACGCTGTCCAGCACCGCCCGCAGGTCCGGCACCACCAGCCCGGCGGGCGAGGTGGGCTTGGTGTCGAACACGCTGGCCCAGTACCGCTCCACGAGCGGCTGGTCCTCGCTGTCCGAGATGAGCGGCGCGCCGTCCAGTGCGGTCGGACCGCCGGCCTCTATCCGGCGCCGGGGCAGGAGTTCGGCCCAGCGCGGGGCGCCGACCAGCACGTACTCCTCGTCGGCCAGCGGCGTCGACGAGATGCCGCGGCCGCGCGGGCGCAGGTCGGAGACCACGATGTCGTGCCGGGCCGCGGCCAGTCCGGCCAGCAGGTCTTCGCCGGCGCCCAGCGTGACGCGCAGCCGCAGGCCGCGGCGGACCAGGTCGGCGAGTGCGGGCAGCACGCGGCGGCTGGTGATCTCGGGCGGTCCGGCGAGGTGCACGGTGTGCTGCAGCGGATCGGTGCCCAGCACGTCGCGGGCGGTGATCTCCTCCAGCGCGTCCAGGTGCGGGGCGAGCTTGGCGGCCAGTTCGTCGGCGACCGTGGTCGGCGTGACGCCGCGCGGCAGCCGCTGGAACAGCTGGCGGCCGACCTGCTTCTCGAGGCTGCGGATCTGCGCGGTGATGGCCGGCTGCGACAGGTCGAGCAAGTGCGCGGCTCGGGTGAAGGATCCGGCCCGGTGGACGGCGAGGAAGGTGCGCAGCAACGTCAGATCCACTGACCCCCCTTGCCGTTCGACCTGTTCGACCCGCCGGACCCGCCCGACCCGCTCGACTTGCTGGTTCCGCCTGTGCTGCCCGACCTGCCCGACCTGCCCGACACGTCCGACCGCGTCGGCCGATCGCCCCCGTCCCGCCGGCGCCGCGCAGGGCCGCCCGCCCCTGGGGCGCGTCCTGCGGTGCGTCGAGAGAAGTTTCGACCCCGGAGGGGCCAGTGTCATCCTTGACGCGCCCAGGATCGCGAACAAGTCGTTGTGCACCGGATCCTGGGGTATTGACCGGAAACCGTCGAGGGTTGACGTGATCTTGGTCAGCCGCAGGCTTTGCCCAGCGCATCCACCACGTCGGCGAGCAGGTCCTCGGTGTCCTCGCAGCCCACCGAGAAGCGCACGAAACCGGGCGGGACGTCGTCGCCGGGCCACCGGCCGCGGCGTTCCGCGATGCTGTGCACGCCGCCGAAACTGGTGGCCTCCGCGACCAGTTCGAGGGCGTCCAGGAAGCGCTCCGCGGTCGCCGTGTCGGCGAGGGTGAAGGACACGATGCAGCCGAAGCGCCGCATCTGCCGGGACGCGAGCTCGTGGGCCGCGTCGCCGGGCCGCCCGGGGTGCCGGACGTCCGCGGCCTCGGGCCGGGCGGTGAGGAGTTCGGCCAGTGCGAGGGCGTTGGCCGCCTGCCGGTCGAGGCGCAGGTGCAAGGTGGCGAGCGAGCGGTGCGCGAGCCAGGCCTCCATGGGCCCCGGGATGCCGCCGGTCAGCGTGCGCCAGCCGCGGATCCGGTCGGCCACCGCCTGGTCCGCGCAGGCCACGTAGCCGAGCAGGATGTCGCTGTGCCCGGTGAGGGCCTTGGTGCCGCTGGCCACCGAGATGTCGGCGCCGAGGGCCAGCGGCTGCTGGCCGAGCGGCGTGGCCAGCGAGTTGTCGACCGCGACCAGGGCGCCTTCGGCGCGCGCGAGTCCGGCCAGCCGGGCGATGTCGCACACGTCCAGGCCCGGGTTGGACGGCGTCTCCAGCCAGAGCAGGTCGGCCCCGGCCAGCTCGGCGGCCTGGGCGTCGCCGGCGGTCGGGGCGCTGCGCACGGTCACGCCGCGGGCGGCCAGGTGGGCGCCGACCGTGCGGGTGGCCGGGTAGCCGTCCGAGGGCAGCACCACGATGTGCCCGGGTTCGGCGAGGGCGAGCAGCGTGCCGGAGACCGCCGCCATGCCGGATGCGAAGACCACCGCGTCGGCGGCGCCTTCGAGTTCGGCGACGGCGGATTCGAGGGCCGCCCAGGTCGGGTTCGCGTACCGGCCGTAGGCGTACGGGCCGGTCGGGTCGCCGATCTGGTGGTAGGTGCCCGCGAACACGGGGCCGTCGAGGAACGGCCGGTCCGGGTGGGCCGGCGGAAGTCCCGCGTGTACAGCGCGAGTTCCTTCGGACGGCATGGCGTCGCTCCCTCGGGATCGGATCATCCGATGATCACCCGTGCGGACGATGTTTCACGTGAAACACCGCTACCGACGAGTTGGGTTCCACGGCCGGCCGGGCCGCGGGGTCCGGCCGGGCCGGGTCAGTCGCGGTCCAGGACCAGGTTGAGGAACCAGCTCACGATCGAGATGACCAGGGCGCCGAGGAGCGCCGGCCAGAAGCCGGTGACGTGGAAGCTCAGGTCGAGCTGGTCGGAGATCCACGACGTCAGCCAGAGCATCAGCGCATTGATCACAAAGGTGATCAGACCCAGCGTCAGGATGAACAGCGGCAGCGAGAACAGCTTGACGATCGGCTTGATGATCACGTTGACCACGCCGAAGATCAGCGCGACGAACAGCACCGTGAGGGCCTTGTTGCCCCACGAGTCACCGGTGATGTTCACCCCGTCGACCACGACGGCGGTGATCCAGATCGCCGCTGCGTTCACGATCAGTTTGATGAGGAGGCTCTTCATGACCGCATCGTGTCAGGTACGGACCGGCTAAGGGAGGCGCAGCCCGGCGTGGCCTGCGCGTGTGTCGTATCTTCGGGGCGCACCGGCCCGCGAGGGGGCCGGCCGAGCCGAAGGGGTGGCGCCGCGTGAAGGCGTTCCGACTCGACGATCTGGACCTGGAGCGCGCCCGCGAGCGGGGGGCGTATCTGCGCTTCCTCAACGAACGGCACTTCTCGATGGGCCTCTACGCCCTCGAACCCGGCGAGCTCGACACCCAGAAGCCGCATGCGCAGGACGAGGTGTACGTGGTGATCAGCGGCCGCGCCGCGCTGACCGTCGGGGACGAGGCCACCGACGTCGCCCGCGGCAGCGTCGTCTTCGTGCCGGCGCACGTCGAGCACCGCTTCCACCGCGTCACCGAGCCGCTGCGCGTGCTGGTGTTCTTCTCGCCGCCGGAAGGCTGAGTGCATCCCGGACCGCACCGACCGCGCCCCCGACTGCGCACCCGGGGCCGCCGACTGCACACCCGGGGCCGCGGACCTGCCCGGTTAGGGTGATGCCGTACCCAAGCGACCGACGCGACCGAAGCGAGAGAAAGGTGCCGCCCGCGTGTTCCGTGACGAGCTGTGGTCCGCGATAGACGAGATCTACGCGGAGATCCTGGCCCACCCGTTCCTGCAGGGCCTCACCGACGGCTCGCTCCCGGCCGAGGCCTTCCGGCACTACGTGGTCCAGGACTCGCACTACCTGCGCGACTACGCCCGCGCGCTCGCGGTGTGCGCGGCCAAGGCACCGGACGACGACACCGTGCGGCAGTTCGCCTCCGACGCGGCCGGGGCGATCGCCGCGGAGCAGGCCATGCACGCCGAGTTCATGGCGGCGTACGGCAGCTCGGCGGACGAGGCGGCCGGCGAGCCGGTGCTGCCCTCGACCCGGGCGTACACCAGCTACCTGCTGGCGACCGTCTACGGCGGTTCCTTCGCCGAGGGCCTGGGCGCGGTGCTGCCCTGCTACTGGATCTACGCCCGGGTCGGCGAGGCGCTGCTGGAGAAGTCCTCGCCGGACCCGCTGTACGCGCGCTGGATCTCGACCTACGCGGACGAGGAGTTCCAGTCCACGGTCCGGGCCGTGCTGGAGCTGACCGACCGCATCGGTGCGGAGCTGTCCGCGGTGGAGCGGGCGAAGGTGATCGAGCACTTCGTCACCACGTCGCGCTACGAGTGGATGTTCTGGGACGCGGCCTGGCGCCGCGAGGCCTGGCCGGTCTGACCTGCCCGGACCCGTCACCGCGGGGCGGGAACCGGATCGGGAGGCATGGCGTCCACGGTAACGGGCAGATAACGGATGACCTGTTCGAGTCAACCGCCGGACCAACCGTCCGAGTCCGACCGTCCGAGTCCAACCGTTCGAGTCCAACCGTCCGCGACTTCGTGTGGGAGATGCCATGGGTGAAGTACCTGCGTGGCTGCGCATCGGCGTACCGGCTCTCGTCCTGCTGCTGGTCGGTGCTCTTCTCGTCTGGGTGATCGGGACCTTCCTGGGCTTCATCGTCAAGCTGCTGATCGGAACCATCGTGGTTATCGGTTTCGTCGCCTTGATCCGCTCCGGAATTTCTCATGACCAGCAGGTTTCCCGCTGATTTCCGCGGCGTAATCGAAATCTCGCGACCGGGCCCCGGGAAACGTCGAGAATAATTAATGGGCGATCCGCCCCGATATCGTCGCGCCCGGCATTGTCAGCGGAATATCCGGACTGCTTGTATGCGGTGCCGTGAGGAAATTCCGCCCCGCGACGATCCGCGGACGCCTGGTCACCGTGCTGGCCCTGGCGCTTGCCGCGGTGCTCGTCCTGCTCGGCGTCCTGGCGGCCGCCGAGCTGGACGCGTACCGGCAGGCGGAGCGCACCGCGGACGACGTGGACCTGGTGATCGGGGCCCAGGCCGTCGTCCACGAACTCCAGCGCGAACGCGGCCTGACCAACGGCCTGCTGGCCGGCCGCGCGGACTACCGGAAGCCGCTGGACGAGCAGCGCGCCCGCACCGACCGGGCCCTCTCCGGGTTCTCCGCGGAGACCGCGGGCCTGGACCGCGCGGGTCTCGACGCGGCCCGCGACCGCTGGGCCCGGCTGCCCGAGATCCGTGCGAAGGCGGACACCGGCGAGGCGCAGCGCGACCCGACGTTCGCGTACTTCACGGACGGCATCGCCGAGTTGGTCGAGGCCGGCGCCGCCCCGAGCCGCACGCGCGATACGCAACTGCTCCGCGGCCTCGACGCGCTGACCGCGCTCGGCGATGCCAAGGAGGCCGCCGCGCGGGGCCGCGGATTCCTCAACGGCGTTTTGAGCGCGGGGAAGTTCAAGGGCGCCGAGTACCAGGCATTCGCCGAGATCAAGGCCACCCACCAGGCGGCATTGGCCCGGTTCCGGCGCAGCGCCACCGCCGCGCAGCGGGAAAGCGCCGATGCGGTGCTGCGTTCGCCGGCCGCCCAGCAGGCCCTGCAGACCGAGCAGATCGCCCTGGCCGCACCCGACGGCCGGACTCTCGCCGGGACCGATCCGGCGGCGTGGTGGGCGTCGATGACCACGGTGATCGACGGCATGTGGACCGTGCAGCAGTCGACCGGCGAGGAGATCCGGCAGCGGTCCGCGGACCTGCGCGACGAGGCGTCGTCGGACCTGGTGGCGTACCTCGTCTTCGCCGCCTTGCTGGTGGTCGGCGAAGTGGCGCTGACCCTGATCGCGGTGCGGTCCATCACGCGCCCGCTCACGCTGCTGGCCGCCGAGGCCGAAGCGCTGGCCTCGCAGCGGCTTCCGGAGGTCGTCGCCCGGCTGCGGACCGGCGCGCACGGTATCGACAAGCCCCGGCCGGTCGCCGTGCCGCCGCGTTCGGGACGCGAGATCCGGGCGGTCGCCGAGGCGTTCGGCCGTGTGCAGGACACCGCGGTGGAACTCGCCGCCGAACAGGCCGTCCTGCGCCGCAACACCACCGACTCGCTGGTCAACCTGGCCCGCCGCAACCAGAACCTGGTCCGGCGCCAGCTCGGCTTCATCAGCCGCCTCGAACACGAGGAAGCCGATCCGACCGCACTCGGCAACCTCTTCGAACTCGACCACCTGGCCACCCGCATGCGCCGCAACGCGGAAAGCCTGCTGATCCTGGTCGGCGAGGCCGGGCAGCGGCCCAGCGCGGCGCCGCTGCACATCACCGACGTGGTGCGGGCCGCCTTGTCCGAGGTCGAGGACTACCGCCGGGTGGTGCTGCGGCGGATGGACGAGATCTCCGTGGCCGGCACCGTGGTGGCCGAACTGGCCCATCTCCTCGCCGAACTGGTCGAGAACGCGCTGGCGTTCTCGCCGCCCGACGTCGAGGTCGAGATCTACGGCCGACGGGTCGGGAACGGCTACCTGGTGGCGGTCATCGACCACGGCGTCGGCATGAGCGCCGACGCCGTGGAGACCGCGAACGCCCGCCTTTCGGGGCGGGTCGACTTCCTCGACGCCCCCACGCGCAACCTCGGCCACTACGTGGTCGGCCGCCTCGCGCAGCGCCTCGGCGCGGAGGTCCACATCGGGGAGTCCCCGGTGGCCGGCATCACCGCCCGGGTGCAGTTGCCTCCGGCGGTGCTGGCGGATCCGACGCGGGAGGCGGCACCGCAGCTCGCACCGGTCGGGCCCCGGCCGCTGGGACCTTCCCCGGCCGCCGCGCTCGGGGCGACGTCCGGGCCTGTCCAAGGACCGTACGCCGGCACCACCGCACTGCTGCCGCCTCCTGGTGACGTCCAGCCCGACGAACAGTCCTATCAGTCCGCTGACTTCGCACCCGCCGAGCCGTACGCGGCGCCCCCGGCGGCACCCGCTCCCGTCCAACGCACCCGCAACGGGCTGACGAAGCGCGTCCCGCGCGGCCGAGTCGCACCGCCGCCCGCGGCCCAGGCTCCCGTTCCCCAGGAGCCGGTCGAGGAGCGGTCCCCGGAGGACGTCCGCAGCATGCTGTCGGCCTTCCGGGGCGGCCATCTGCGGGGCGAGGTCGCCGAGTTCGGCACCGTCACCCAGGCCCCTTACCGCCTTGATCCGCCGAGTACCCCCGACTTCCCGTACCCGACACCACAACAGGAGGGTCCGTGACCGCCGAACTGCAGACCGGCCATCCCCAGGCCTTCAACTGGCTGCTGGCCAACTTCGTCCGGGATACCGACGGCGTACGCGACGCGGTCGCGGTGTCGTCGGACGGCCTCCTCATCGCGATGTCCGCGGGCCTCGACCGGGCCGAGGCCGACCATCTGTCCGCGGTCGTCTCCGGACTCACCGGGCTGGCCCGAAGCGCCTCCCGCCGCTACGAGTTCGACGGCCTCAAGCTGATCATGATCGAGATGCGCCGCGGGTTCCTGCTCGTCTCGACCATCGCGGACGGCAGCTGCATCGGCGTGCTGGCGCACCGCGGCGCCGACATCGGCCTGATCGGCTACGAGATCGCCGTGCTCGCGGACCGCGCGGGGACGCTGCTGACACCTGCGCTGATCTCCGAGTTGAGGCGGGTGCTGCCGCGATGAGGCTGCCGTGAGCAACAGCGACGCAGGCTGGTTCGTACCCCGGCGGCCGTTCGAGGCGGACACCGGGGGATACACGTACGGGTACACCGAGAGCTATCCGGAGCCGTCGCCCGATCCCGAGGTGTACGGCCAGGGCCCGTACGACGCACCGGGGGCAGACTCCGAACTGGCCGACGCCGACGCGTACATAAGGCCGTTCATCATCACCGGCGGCCGCACGTCGCCGCTTGCCGACGGCCTTCGCCTGGAGACCCTGATCCGGGCCCTGCCCGCGGCGCTCTCCGCCCCGCTCGCCTTCGAGGCCCGGCGCGTCGTGGAGCTGTGCCAACAGCCGTGCTCGGTCGCGGAGATCGCGGCGGCGATGCGGGTCCCCGTGGGTGTTGCCCGGGTCGTCATCGGCGACCTGCTCGCCGGAAACCTCGTGTTCTGCCACGAGACACCCCGGGCGGAGAGCATGCCGGTCCACACCATCGAGAGGATCAGGGACCTTGTACGGGCACTATGACGAAGCGCCGATGTCGGTGAAGATCGTGGTGAGCGGCGGGTTCGGCGTCGGGAAGACCACGTTCGTCGGCGCGATCTCCGAGATCGACCCGCTGGCCACCGAGGCCGCGATGACCGAGGTCTCGATCGGCGTGGACGACGTCACCGGCGTCGACGCGAAGACCACCACGACCGTGGCCCTCGACTTCGGCCGCATCACTTTGGACCGGAGCCTGATCCTCTACCTGTTCGGGACGCCCGGGCAGGACCGCTTCGCGTTCCTCTGGGACGACCTGGTCGAGGGCGCGCTCGGTGCGGTGGTCCTGGTCGACACCCGCCGCATCGAGGACTGCTTCCCGGCGGTCGACTACTTCGAGGAACGCGGCATCCCGTTCCTGCTGGCGGTCAACGTCTTCGACACCGGCGGCCGCTTCGACCTGGACGAAGTGGCCGAGGCACTCGGCATCGACCCGGCCGTCCCCATCGTCGAATTGGACGCCCGCCGCCGGGACTCCGTCAAGAACGCTCTCGTGTGCCTGATCGACCGGGTCCTCGCCATGCAGACGGTGGCCGGCGCAGGGCGCTTCAGACCCTGACGGGTCAGGTACGGCCTTCGGCGTCCTGCGCCTCGGACAGGACCGGCGAGGCGGGCATCCAGTCGGCCTGCACGACGGTGAAGCCGGCCTTGCGGTACGCGTCGCACACCAGCGCGTCGTCGTCCACGACCAGGGCGACGTCCTGCTTCTTGGCGAGCCGCCGCAGCAGTTCGAGCTTGGCGGTCTTTGCCGGGCGCCGGTCCTGACTGCCGCGCATCCAGACCCGGCCGGTCGGAAGGCCGTGTTCGGCGATCCAGGCCTCGGTGTCGCGGCGGCAGCGCTCGGGGCGGCCCGTCACGTAGGCGATCTCGTGCTCCTCGGCACTGGCCAGCGCGAGGGCGACGCCCTTGGGCAGCGGGGCGTCGAGCTTGGCCGCGTCGAAGAAGGCGTCCCAGTTCTTGGGCCGGGTGTCGAGGTACCGCAGGCGATGCCGGGTGTCCGCCAACGTGCCGTCCAGATCGAACACCGCCACCGACTGCCGCGCCACAGAACCTCCAAGATCGCCTTGACCTGCCCCGGGCAGTCTTTCTCATCCGCCGTTAAGACGGCACTCACCGCGCGCCCAGGGAGCGTCGCGAGTGTCGGATCATGAGCCGGATACGCAGGCCTTGGACGCAGGCGTCGACGATGCTGCTGGTCGGGGTGCTGAGCCTTGTGGCCGCTTTGGCCGTGCTGTTCGTGACGCCGGCCGGGCGGGTGGACGCGGGGGACGCGGTGGTCAGCGCCACGGTCTCCTCCCCGACCGCCGCAACGGAGTCGTCGCCGACCGCCGCTGCCGCCACCGCCGAACCGTCGGCCACGGCCGAGCCGTCGACCGCCGTACGCGGCGCGCCGAAGATTGCGGTCGCCAACGACAACCTCTCAGTGGCCGTACTCGACCCCGAGACCGGTCGTACAGCCGAGGCCAACGGCGACAGTGAGTACGTCTCGGCCAGCATCGCCAAGGTCGACATCCTGGCCGCGCTGCTGCTGCAGGCCCAGGACGAGTCCCGCGACCTCACCACCGCGGAACGGACGTCAGCGTCCGCAATGATCCGCCAAAGCGACAACGACGCAGCCACCACGCTGTGGAAGGAAGTCGGCGGCGCAGACGGTCTCGAAGCCGCCAACACCCGTCTGGGCTTGACCGAGACGACCCCATCCGCCGAGTCCTGGGGCCTCACCACGACCACAGTCGGCGACCAGATAGACCTCCTGGTCGCCCTGACCGCGGAGTCATCCGCACTGGACGCGGACTCGCGGGAGTACGCGGTGGGCCTGATGGAGTCGGTGGCCACCGACCAGGCCTGGGGAGTCTCCGCCGCCGCGGACCAAGGCACCACGGCCCTGAAGAACGGCTGGCTACCGCGCAGCACCACCGGCCTATGGGTCATCAACAGCATCGGCCGGATCACCCACGAAGGCCACGAACTCCTCGTGGCAGTGCTGTCCGACAGCCACAGCACCATGGACGCAGGCGTCGCCGAAGTAGAGACAGCCGCCGAAGCCGCGGCCGAAGCCGTCAGCGATTGACCTCAAGGTCGCCGAGGTCAGTCGAATGGCAAGGTCAGCGGCGGCATCTGAGGATGCCGCAGGGTCTGCCCGTCAGGTCCGACGTGCAGTCGAAAGGCGTCCAGGCGGGGTCTGCCGGCAGCGTCGTAGGCGTCCAGCACGTCCTCGACGCGGTCCCAGAGCTTCAAGGCCCCGGACTCCCGTACCTGCCAGCGATCGCCGTCCCGTGTGAGAGTCGCCGCGGAGCCGCTCACGACATCGACGAGGTACGTGGTGTCTCCCAGGGCAATGGTCTGTGCGTTCGGCACCGCTGTTTGGACGAGATACCGCAACTGGAACGCTTGGTCGGTAGGAGCGCTGAAACGTTCCGGGGTGTGCCGGGGCGTCCGTGCGGCGCCGGTGATGCGGGCGGCCCAACGGGCCGGATCACCAAAGGCGGGTGCCGCGTGCGTGCGGGCGGGCATGAAGGAAACGGTTCCGTCGAGGAGAGGCCCGTCCGCGGTGCCGTCCTCGCTCACGGTCAGCAGCACACGGGCGTACCCATGCAGCCACCCTCCCAAAGTGACGAGGATCTTCCCGCCGGGGCGGGTCTGCGCGATGAGGGCCGGGGGGATGTGGCGGAATGAGCACGCCGCGACGATCCGGTCGTACGGTGCTTCCGGCCAATAGCCGTACGCTCCGTCGGCGACAGCCAAGCTGGGGACATAGCCACAGCTGTACAAGGAGTCTGCCGCTTGGTCGAGGCGACGGGCGTCCACCTCGACAGAAGTGACTAGTCCGGAGCCGAGGCGGTCACAGGCAAGCGCGGTCGAGTAGCCGGCGCCGGTGCCGATCTCCAGCACGTGGTGTCCGTCGTCGATTTCGGCGTCGTCCCACATGCGGACCACCAGCGATGGCAACGTCGACGAGGAGGTGGGGACGCCGCCATGACGTACGGCGGCGCTTGCCCAATCCGGTTCCGTCCCGTCGAACTGCGTGATCAGCGTGGCGTCGGAGTACGCAGCGGAAAGCCAACGCTGGTAGTCGCGTACGGCTGTGACGGGTTCCCAGAGGGGTAGTCCGTACGCGTCGCGCTCGCCCCCGGGCAGGTAGAAGCCGGGTGTGAACAGGTGCCGAGGGACCCGTTCGACGGCCTTGCGCCAGGCCGGGTCGCCGAGCACGCCATCGGCGAGGAGCGACGCGCCGAGCTGCTCACGCAGCTCTGCGGCATCGGCGTCGAGGTCGTCGAGTCGGCCCGGAGATGAGTTCATCGGCCGCGGTCTCCGTTCGGGTGTTGCCATGGAAGAGAAGGTGCGAGGAGGTCGGCGAAGGCTTCAGCGATGTCCTTGAAGTCCGGAAGCCAGCCCCACTGGCCATTGCTGTTGCACTCGATGAACCACCACGACTCCGGGCTGACTGCCGATCCACAGAGTGCGCAGTCAAAGCATCCAAAGGCGAGATGCATCGATCCGAGGAAGTCGAGGGCAGCAGCCTTGATGACCTGGGGCACCACAACCGGCTCATAGCGCAGGTCGTCCCATCGGCCGCGTCGCCAATCGAGCTCGCCGTTTGGTTCGATGATGCGCTGGGCGAAGACTTGTCGGCCGACGACCGTCATGCGTACGTCGCATGCCTTCGGGATCTCGGCCTGGAACATGTGCGCCGTGACCGAGATGGCCTCGTCAAAGGTTTCGCTGGCTACGCGCTGAGTCCAGATGGCCCCGGCCCCGCCATCGGTTCCCGGAGGAAGACCACGGAACGTCTTGTAGACCACTGGCCCATGTTCGTCCGCAAATGAGCGGGCGGCATCGACGTCGTTGGTCACCAACGTCGGCGGAACCTGCAATCCGATACGGGCAGCGAGTTGCAACTGCGCCGGCTTGAAGTCGGCACGGGCGACCGCAGCCGGATGGTTGACGTATCGAGCTCCAGGGATGCTGTGCAGAAGGCCGCCGAGCCCGTGACGTGCCTCTGCCGTGGCAAAGTCACGGGCCTGTGCGGGGAGGTCGGCATATCGGTCGGAGTACGAAGTGGGCCGCCGGTAGTAGACGGACGCCACATCCTCAAGTTCCACGCTGCGACTTGCTGTGCGCAGCCGCCCGCTCCATGCAGCCGTGCCTGCGCCGATCGAACCGGCGAAGGACAGCCCCCGCCCGATATCCGCCGGATCGCATCGCATCACTGCGACTTCGCGATCGTTGAGGGCGCCGACAACGAGATCAGCGGTGATGTCCTCGAGGGCAGTGAGTACGAGGACGGTCGATGCCAAGTGATCAGTCCGACTAGTAGTCGGTCGTATTGTCGTCCTGCGACTGGGTTTGAGGGCTATTCCCATCGCCGCCACCGGACATCGAGGCAGTGCCGCGGGTACGTGAGGTGCCACGCTCGCCCATCTCTACGACGACGCCGTCGGCATCGGTGTAGCGGGCCATTTGCGTAGTCGGGTCGAGGACTACGGAGGCGTACTCCGGGGGTCCGACCGGCAGTCGGTCCGTGACCAGTCGGAGTGCCCAAGGGACCTGAGCTGATGTCATGGGTCACTCATCCCTTTGCCTTGGTGCCGCTGACTCCGACGTCCCGGCTCGGCGGCACCGGTAAGTCACGCCACGGAGTCGTTGCGTGACGCACTATCACGGTACAGAGGTGCCCTTGAGTTCGTCGAGCAATGCGTCCCAGGTGGCCGGCGTGAGTTCGAGGTGGCCGAGGGTGGGGGACTTGCTGTCACGTACACCAGTTGCCTGGCTTAGCGGTGCGACCTCAACACAGTCCGACGCCTGTGCACCGGAGTAGGACGACTTCCGCCAGTAGGTCTCGGTCATAGTTCTCGCAGCCTCGCTTGGATGTTGGTCAGGGACTCTTCCGGTGACCACGCCATGCTCCTGACACGGTCGGCCTCTCGACGATGGCGCCGCACATCGATCTGGTTGTGATGCGGTGTGATGCCGCCGAAATCCTCGGTGTACGAAACGGGCGTCGCCTGGTCAGCGAAGTCGAAGAGGATGAGACCGCCGATGGTCAGCGGTTGCTCTGTGCTCAGCGGAACGACGCGAATGGTGACATTGGGGAGCTCCGCCATCCTTGCCAGGTGGGCGAGTTGGTCTTTGAGGACCTCGCGTCCGCCCATGGGCTGCAGCAGAAGGACTTCACTGATGGTTGCGTCGAAGGCCGTGCCTTCGCTGAGCACTCGTTGGCGCTTCATGCGCAGATCCACGAGCGCTGCGGCATCATCCGGGTCTGGGACCTTGGCCGCGTTCCTGAACATGGCCTCGGCGTAGCTGCGGCACTGCAGCAGTCCGGGGACTGTCGTCATCTGCATATTGCTGATGCTCGCCGCTTGCGCCTCAAGAGCCAGGAATTCGTCGAGGACCAGGGGCACGATCCGGCCGTATGCGTGCCACCACTGACCCTCCTCGGCGCGCTCCATCAGCTCGATCAGAGTGAGTCGTTCGTCCTCGTCGGCTCCGTAGAAGTCGGCGAGCAGATGCAGGTCGTGGAGCGTCAGCGTCACCAAGCCGCCTTCGAGGCGGATCATCTTGGCCGTGCTCCACTTGTGCGCCTTGGCCACGACCGCCTGTGTCAGCCGCGCGGCCTCGCGCAACCGTTTGAGCTCGGCGCCGAGTTCGCGCCGCGCATAGGTCGGTGCCAGGGCCACCGCACACTCCCTCTGATCGAAGCCTGCCCGTGCATCTTGCCCCACCCGCGCGGCAGTCGGTGCCCGCGCGTCCACAGCGTTCCCTTCCGGGTGAGATATCGCGTTTGGTGACGCGTAACGTTACGCGCAATGTATCGTCCTGGTGAACAGCCAGTCACTCAGCGTGTGTTGACCGGCCCGGGAGGCCGCATGTCCACAGCCCTTGCCGCTTGTCCGTCCGGCGGCCGCACCCTTCTCGACCAGGAGTTCCGGCCCGCCGGCCCGCAACTTGTCCGCGAAATCCGCAAATCCGTACGGGGGTGCCTCGGCCGCGAGGTGTCCGTCCCCGACGAAAGCGCGGACGACGTGCTGGTGGTCGTCAGCGAACTCGTCACCAACTCCCTCCTTCACGCGACCGGGTCGCCGATCCGGCTGACGTTGACGCTCCTGGAAGACCTCCGCATCCTGTCCGGCTCCGTGCACGACTGCGGGGCGGTGGCCTTCGAGCTGCCTGGTTCGGACGTCCCGGCCGGCGCCGAGAACGGGCGCGGGCTCCTGGTCGTCGCCGCGCTCACCTCGCATTGCTGGATCGAGCCCTCGCGCTACGGAAAAGCCGTCCGTTTCGCTCTCGCGCTGCCGGAGTGCCGATCGGATGATTTGCCTTGAATGTCTGATTTACTGCCTCGGATATGGCAGTGAACCGGACAGACGGGGACGCACACATGAGCGAGCCGCAGGCGCCGACGCTTCAGAGTCTCCTGACCGACCGGCGGGCACTGAAGCTCCTGCTGCTCTCCGCGCTCGTCGGCATTCCCGTCTCGCTCGTCGCGTTCTGGTTCGTCGGGTTCGTGCACGAACTGCAGCACTGGATCTGGGAGTCGGCGCCGGACGCCCTCGGCTACGACCGGGCGCCCTGGTGGTGGGGACTCCCGACCCTGACTCTCGCCGGACTGCTGGCCGTACCGATCATCACCCGCATGCCGGGGCACGGTGGACACGTCCCGGTCCACGGCCTCGGCGGACCGCCGATCGTCCCCAAAGAGGCCCCGGGCGTCGCGCTCGCGGCCATCGCCTGTCTGCCACTGGGCGTGATGCTCGGCCCCGAGGCACCGCTCATGGCGTTGGGCAGTGCCGTCGCCCTCCTGGCCCTGCCCGCCGCGAAGCGGGCCGCGAACCCCAAGGCCGCCACGGTCCTGGGCAACGCGGGCTCGACCGCCGGTATCGCCACGATCTTCGGGAGCCCGCTGATCCCGGCCGTCATGGTCCTGGAAGGCGTCGCCCTCGCCGGCCCCGCCCGCATGCTCGTGATCGTCCCCTGCCTTCTCGCCTGCGGCATCGGCGCCCTGGTCTTCACCGGCTTCGGCCACTGGACCGGGCTCAAGATCGGTGCGCTGTCGCTCCCCGAGAAGCCCCCGGCCGGGCTGCCCGACGCCGGGGACTTCCTGTGGGGCATCCCGATGGCCGTCCTGGTCGCGGTCCTGATCGCCACCGGGTTCGCGGTCGGCCGACGTACCGAGGCGTGGACGAAGCTGTCCGGCCCGCGCATCTTCGGGTGCGCGGTCGCCATCGGCGTCTGCATCACCGCGTACGCGCTGATCGCCGACCGGTCCCCGGAGGAGGTCGCCCTCTCCGGCCAGACGACCGTCGGACTCCTCGCCGCTGAGCCCGAAGCGTGGAGCATCCTCGCGCTCGTCGCGCTCATCCTGGCCAAGATGATCGGCTGGGGCATCGCACTCGGCAGCCTGCGCGGCGGCCCGATCTTCCCGGCGCTGATGATCGGCTCCGCGGTCGGCATCGCGTGCGGCGCGCTGCCAGGCTTCGGCATGGCCCCGGCCCTGGCCGCAGGTATCTGCGCGTCAGGCGTGGCTGCGACGCGCCTCCCGATCACCGCCACCGTCCTGGCCGCCGCCCTCCTCGGCGACGACGCAACCGATCTGATGCCCATCCTGATCATCGCGTCCGTCACCGCCCTGCTGACCGTCACCTTCCTCGACCGCAGGAAAGTGAACGCCGAACCCGCCCCGGCAGGGGTAGAGCCGGCCTAGGCCGGTTCCTCGGATCATCTGATCGGTGGATGGTGTGTGGGGTTGAGTGGCGTGCCGCGGGCACGGATCGTGCCCTGTTGCCGGATCGGTCGCCGCGGCGGGGTGGTCGGCGGCGGCTACCGCCGTACAACGCGGCGACGCACCGCCGCTCCCGACCGGGTCCGCCACCGTCCACGTCCGGGCCGAGTGATGACTCGAAGGCAACCGGCCGTAGCCATACCTAGGTGGCCGCCCTTGCCGCGGCCGCCAGTTCCGGCAGGGTGGCCTGCGGATCGTTTTGCAGCAGCCGGACGAGTACCACCCAGGAGTCCACGCGGTCCCCGAGTTCGTCGTGGAGCAGCCGGGCCGCGGCGCGGGCGAGCGGGAGGTGGCCGACTGCGGCGGTGACGGTCTGCGCGGCGCGCGTGGCGGCGAGGAACTCCGCGGGGTCGGCCGCTCCACTGGCCAGCACGGCGGCGGGGTCGTCCCAAGAGACCGGGCCGGCCCGCATCTCCTCGACCGCCAAAGCGCGATACCGGGCCATGACGGGGCCCCGCATGGCCGGGCTCGTTCGCGGCCGCGGCGGGTCGACGAGGACGTCGCGGGCCCACTCCACCGGGCAGTCGTGGCGCGCCAGCAGGTATTTGAGGAGGTAGTCGCGGAGTTCCCCGGCCCGGTCGACGGCGGTCACCGACCCCCAGTCGAGGCCGGGGTCGGTGACCGCCTCCATCTCGTCCGGGGTCCGGAACAGCCGGAGTGTGCCGCCACCGCGCACCGCCGCAAGCTGCCGCGCGTCCAGGTCGCGCACCGCCTCTCGCAAGGGCTTGATGTCGCCGCTGTCGCGGGCCTGGACGATCTCGGGGTTGTCCCACGAACCCGGGAGCGCGTCCGTTCCGTGCAGGTCGGCGATCCGGTACGCGGCGCGCAGGCGCACGGGATGCCTGCCGTCGCCGTACGCGTCGGCGACCCGGAGCAGCTGGGCAAGGTCGGGGGACGCCAGCCGGTGCCAGAACGCGTGCGCATCATCGGGCAGTTCGGCGCGCAGCGCGTCGTCGAACACGTCCGCCGAGATGATGTGCCGACGCAAGGTGTGCGGACAGCGCGGGTTCCGGTACGCCGCCGACGCGACCGCAGGGTCGCCGCTGCCGAGGACGAGCGCTTCGAGGGCGTCGACATGGATCGCCGGGTTGGCGGCGAGCGAGAGGCGTGCGGCGGGACCGCCGTGGGCGAGCACATGGTCGGCGATCTGCCGCGGGACGCCCGGGGTTCGGGCCAGCGATGCGAGCCCGCGGTCGTCGAGGAAGTCGAGGGCGCTGCCGACGTGTTCCGGACCGAGGAGTCCGATGAGGGTCGCGTACGCCCATGCGGCCTGCCGTCCCAAGGACGGTGGCGCGTCCGGTCCGCGGTCCGGACCCGCGGGGATGTCGCGGCGCGGATGCTTTGCCGCCTCGTCCAGCAGTTCGGCGACAGTGCCGTCGTAGTGCGGCAGCATCGTGAACACCGTGCGCCATACGCCCGAGTCCTTGTCGCCCGCCTGCGCGAGCATCGATCGGATGGTGCCGGCGGCCACCGTGCACGTGGCGACGCTGCCTATTTCGCCGTCGACGAGCGCGGTGAGCGCGATCCGGGCCGGCCCTATGCGGGCGGTCAGGTCGTCCGCGGTCAGCGCACCCGTCGCGACACCGCGCAACACGACCTGCTTGGTGAGTTGGTCTTCGCCCAACGCGGCGCACCGCGCCGAGGTCTCGGGCCCGGGGCGGGCCACCCGCATCGTGGCGCGCGGATGGATCGCGACCAACCTGCCCAGCAACGGCGCCGGGCAGCGCGGATGTTCGACGAGCGCCACGGCCGCCGGCCACGGCAGCGGCTCCCGGTCGTGCGCGGCGGCGACGTCCTCCCACGGCGGTTCCAGGACGGCCTTGACCACCGACCGGGCGTACGGGATCCGCAGGGCGGCACGCAGCCGGGCGATGAACGCGTCCGGACCGTGCTCGGCCGCGAGAAGCCTGCGCAGCCGGTCCGGCGGCCGGATGCCCAGGAGTTCGTCGCGTACGACCTCGGGCGGGATGCCCGGCAGATCGAGCGGGGCGGTGTCGAGGACCAGGCGCAGTTCGCCCACCCGGCCGGCCGCGCACAGCGTGACCGCCGCCCGGAGCCGGGCCAAGCGGCCGCCGTGCATGCCGCCGGGCACGCCGCGCATCAGCGCGCGGATGGCGAGGTCCGGGTCGGCTGCGGCGAGCGCGGCCTGGGCGTCGGAGCGCCGGTTGCTGTTGAGGACGTACGACCGCAGCGACGAGGCGAGCGGGAGCGGGAGCGTCTCGCGGGCGGGGACACCGACGCCGCCCGCCGCCGCAGGCGGCAGGGGATCGGCGGGTCCCCACGGGTCGGGGAACGGCCACGGCGCGGTGGTCGGCCGCGGTTCGCCGCGGTGCGGCGTGAAGCGGCGCTGCGCGAGGACCGCCATGCGCAGCGCGGGCCAGTCCGAGGAGCGGAACAGAGAGGCGTTCAGCTCCGGGTCGTCGCGTTCCAAGAGCCGAAGCAGCAGGTCACGGTCCCCGGGGCGGACCGCTCGCCAGTCGCCTTTCCGGTGCCGGCCGGGGAACGCAAAGCGGCCGTCGCGTACCGCGTGTTCGACCGATGCCGGGGAAGGCGCCGACTCGGTCCGGACGGGCGGGGTGCCGGACGGCTGCGGGTCGCGCCGCAAATGCTCGCGGCCGAGCACGCTCGCGCCGAGTTCGCGACCCGCGAGCCACAGCACGTCCTGGACGCCGTCGGCCACGTGGCCTCCCCTCGTCGGTCACTGACCGACCATGATCCCCCTCGCCGTGATCGCCCTCCCTGCCGACCCTGGGCCCCCGACGCCCAACCGCCGCAGTCCCCCAGGAACAGCCCGCACCGCAACGGGACGCCAGTGCATCGTTCGCGGTCTCATTCCGCGGCGGAGATCCGTCCTTCGAGGACGGCGTCGATGATCGCGGGCCGGCCCCACAGGCCGAGGATCTCGTTCGCGAGCGCAGTGATGGGGCCGGGGTCCGGTTGGCCGAAGACGATGACTTCAGCAGCGGACAGCCCTTTCGGGACGGCCGAGGCGTCGAGGAGCAGCCGCCAGTCGTCCGGTCCGAGCGCCAGGAACTCCAAGCCCGTAAGCTCGGCGACCTCCAACGGATCGGCGAGCGTTCCGGGGGTCGCGTACAGGGTTCGCAATCGCGGCAGGCCATGCGCGGCGATGAGGTGGAACGGGGCGCCGTCCCAGTGGCCGATGCTCAATACCTCGAGCCCGTCGTGCACTGCGGCCTCGATGCTCCTGATGTTCCCGGAGTTGACGTGGGCCACGACGGGCATTGCGTCCGAGTCCGCTTCCGGTCTGCGGTCGGCGCGGTTGCGGCGGTGGACGATCATGTCGGTGAGGGAAGCGGCGACCAGGTCGGCGCCGACGCTGAGTTCGTGATCGATGAGGATGATCTGGCCGACGTGCCCGCGTGGTCCAGGAGTGAGGTCGACGGCGAACCGGTCGCCCCCGCCATTGTCGGCAAAGGCGATCCAGCCGGGCGAACCGACCAGCCCCTGCACGGCGGCATCCGGGGGTGTGACCACCGCGTCTTTGGCTCCGAACTGCCAGTGGTCCGGACGGGACGATGGGTCGGCTATGTACAGCTCATCCAGCGGGAAGAGCTCGCAGCAGACCGCTTGCGACATGCGCTCATCCGCGTCGTCGTCGTGCGCCAGATCCTGCCAACGCGCGCGTGTCACCTGGTACAGCACCTTGAGTTCGTCGGGCAGAGGAACACCCAGACGGGCCTCCGCAGCGGCGACCTCGGCGTCGGTGGCACCGATTGCGTCCGGGACTCTCTCGCGGAGGGTCCGTTCCAGGAGCTCGAGGTCCACCGAGGACGAAGGTCCGGCGTCGGGCCTCGGTTCCGGCAAGCGCCGCCACGGCTCCGGGACGGCACCCTCGACCAGGACCAGTGCTCCCGGATACGGCCCTAGGCCATGCTCCACCGCAGGGCTCGGATTGCTCAGGCGCATCACGGTCCGCCCGTCGGCGGCGATCGTCACCCGGTAGGAGATGCCGTCGGCGCCGACCTCGCCGAGCAGGCCGAGTATGCGCCCGACGGCATCCGCCTCGATGGCCTGCTCTGACGCCGGTGGCCGGAACTCCTCCTCCGCCGGCAGGCTCGTCGACTCCGGGCTGATCCTTCCGGATACGTAACCGCGCGGCCCGGTCAGTCTGTTCGGGTTGTTGGCCCGGATGATCCGCAACACGGGTTCCCATGCCGCGAGGTCGTAGAGCGACGACATCACGAACTCCTCCGGTGTCGGCGATGGTCGGGCCATGTGACTATCACGGACGACCGACGGGCTCCGCGCCGCTGAGCCCGCAGCAAGCTCGTCAGGCGAATATCGCGTGCACCTGGTCCACCGCCTCCGGGCCGTAGCCGACCGCACCCACCGGTACGGCCCCCTCGACGGCCTCGATCACGCGGGCGGTCCACACCGGTCCGAACCCGCCGCACAGTTCGATCAGTTGCGCGCCTTCCGCGACCAGGCGGCGAGCGACGTCCGGCGCCTGGTCGGGGCGGTCCACGCCCACGAACACGGAGCGGCAGGACGGCGTCTCGACCACGGTCTCCGCGGCCGGGTCGGAACCGGATGCGGTGTAGATGAAGCCCCACGCGGTCAGTGCCATGGCGTACGCCTCCCGGACTCGCCCCGGCGCGGCTCAGGCGCAGGGCTCGCTGCGGCCGCCCGCGGCCTCGCGCGGTGCAGCCCCTTCGCGCGCCACTACAGCCGCCTCTGCCGAGGCGTGTCCACGAGGCATCGCCGCATACTCGTGCGGCGTTGCCTCAGACAGCAGTTCGGTGGCCCTGCCCGCGTACTGCGCCACCGACAGATCGCGCGGATCCCAGACGAGGCCGTGGCGGATGCGCGGGACCACCGGGCTCCGCAGCCGTAGCCACACCAGCCCGTCGCCCGCGCGGACGTCCCAGGCCGGGCGCAGCGCCACGACCGCGTCGGCGTCCCGGGCACCGGCGGCCAGTTCCGCACGGAACAGCGATCGCCGGGGTGATCCGCACCGGATCTCGCGAGGAGTCCAGCCGCCCTGCACCCACGCCTCGCGCGTCGCGTCGTGATACCCCGGTGCCGCGGTCCTCGGAAACCACAGCAGCGCGTTTCCGGTGAGGTCCGACCACGACACCTCGCCCCAATCGGCGAGCGGGTGGGCATCGGCGACGACGACCCCCAGCTCGGCGTCCGCGACGGTGACGCACGCGAGGCCGCCGACGTCCTCGGGGAGCAGTACGACGCCGACATCCAGTCGCCCGTCCTGCAGGGCCGCCAATTGGTCTGCGGTCTGCAGGTCGGCAACCTCGGGCGCGGCAGCACCGGCAGCGCGCCACAGCGCGTCGGCGACCCAAGGCGGCGTACCCGGCGTGACGGCGGCTCGGACGGGGGAGGGACGGCCGCGTACCGCTTTCGCTGCCCGCGCCGCAGCCTCGACCGCCGCGCGGGCGTCGGGTACGAGCCGCCGCGCCGCGTCGGTGGGCGACATGCCTGCGGGAGTGCGTACGAACAGTGCGGCGCCCAGCTCGCGTTCGAGCGCGATGATCTGCTGGCTGAGAGACGTCGGCCGGATGCCCAGTCCCTCAGCGGCCCGGGTCAGATGGCATTCCTCCACGACGGCCAGGAAGTACCGCAATTGACGCAACTCCACGCCAGGACGCTACAAGGTCGTGTCCGCGACGCGCCGGGCGGCGGCGTTCGCCGCGACCGGCAGGGGATTGCGCGCTCGAGCCGTCGTCCTCGGCTGCGTCCGTGATCATCGCGATGAGGATGGCCACGGCGAACGTCGAGTCACCGGGTCCGACACGGAAGGTCTGGTGGGCGGCGTGCTTTCTTGATCATCCGGAATGCGCGGGGACGCCTCCGAGCGGGGT
This sequence comes from Yinghuangia soli, assembly GCF_021502675.1. Lineage (GTDB taxonomy): Bacteria > Actinomycetota > Actinomycetes > Streptomycetales > Streptomycetaceae > Yinghuangia > Yinghuangia soli. The sequence continues at coordinate 35,490 of NZ_JAKFHA010000030.1, read as the reverse complement.
GGTCCGGGAAGACTGGGCGCATGATCGATGGGGGAATCGGTATCGGTGCGGCCTTGGACGAGGACGCGCGGAAGCATCGGCAGGTGGTCAGGGCCTGGGCGGTCTCCGTCGCACTGCTGGTCCCGCTGGTCGTCTTCTTCCTCTTGGCCGCCAATAACGCGGTGGAGCACAAGAGCAACTACGACTGGGAAGCCAACCACCGGACCAAGCAGGAACTGTCGACCATTGCCTTGGTGCTCTTCGGGGCGCCGACAGCAGGGACGGTGTCGGGCACGGTGGTCGCCGCTTGGATGCAGCGCAATAGCGCCCTCGGGGCAGCCCGAGGGGCGATGTGGTCAGCGATCGGATTGTGGGTCGCCCTTGTCGTGCAACTCGTCGTCGACCTGCGTAACTGGGAGGCCGTCTAAGCCTGGAGGCGGGCCCCGATGCCGTCCAGGACGAAGTCGAGGCCGATCCGGAAGGTCTCGTCCGCATCCAGGTGCGCGCCCTCGCGCACGACGTGTTCCAGTGCCGGGAACCTGCCCGTGGCGAAGGACCTTTCCAGGTACGGCCCGTACGCGGCCTGCCACTGCTCCTTGTCCAACCCGGTGGCCCGCTCGGCGCGGAGTTCGGCGATCTCGCGGCGTACGGCTCCGATCACGTACGCGTCGACCGCGGAGACGACCGGCATGACCATGTCCACGCCGACATTCCCCAGCGCTGCGGTCACCGCCTCGCCGCGGGCCATCGCGTTCGGCCCCAGCTGCGGACGGCCGCCGATCAGGTCGGCCAGCCACTCGTGCCGGTGGACCGCCTGCCGAGTGGACTCGGCGAGCGAGCGCAGCACCTCGCGCCAGTCGTCGCCGGCCGGCCGGATCTCCGCGTACACGGCATCGGTCATCAGGTCGAGCAGCTCGTCCTTGGTGGCGATGTAGCCGTACAGCCGCATCGGTCCGACCTCCAGCGCGGCGGCGACCTTGCGCAGGGAGACCGCCTCCAGGCCGTCCGCATCGGCCAGCTCCAGCGCCGCGCTGACGATCCGCTCCCGGCTCAGCGGACCCGGTACCGGTCGATTCGGCGGCTCCGGCCGCTCCCACACCAACATGCGGCAGACGATACAGCGGTCTGGCCGATACGCTGTATCGTGAGAATACAGTGTATCGAGGAGGCGGGCATGGCCATCGCAATCGTCGGAGCCGGGCTGGGCGGCCTGGCTCTCGCCCGGGTTCTGCACGTGCACGGCATCGAATCCGCCGTGTACGAGCGCGAACCCTCGCGCGCCTGGCGCACCCAGGGCGGCATGCTCGACATCCACGAAGGGACCGGCCAGCGCGCGCTGCGCGAGGCGGGCCTCATCGACGGCTTCCGTGCGATCGCCCGCGGCGAGGGCCAGGACCTGCGCCTTCTGGAGCCGGACGGCACGCTGCTGCTCCAAGAGGACACCCCCGACGACGCGCCGCTCGCGCGTCCGGAGGTCGAACGCACCGAACTGCGCGCCCTGCTCCTGGACTCCCTCCCCGAGGGAACCGTGCGCTGGGGAAGCACCTTCGAGTCCGCCGCCGACGGCGTCCTGCGCTTCGCCGACGGCAGCACCGCCGCGTACGACCTGCTGGTCGGCGCCGACGGTGCCCGTTCCCGAGTGCGCCCGTTGCTGACGGATGCGCAGCCGGCCCACGTCGGCCAACACATCGTGGAACTCGGCATATCCGACGCCGACAACACCCATCCCGACCTCGCGGCCATGGTCGGACGCGGCAACTACTGGGTGCTCGGCGACCGGCAGTCCCTGGCCGCGCAGCGCAACGGCAACGGCCGCATACGCGTCTACCTCAGCTTCTACGACACCGGCGAAGACTGGTTTGCCGAACAGGGCATCGCCCTCGACGAACCGGCGACCGCCCGAGCACAGTTGACGGCGCTGTTCGCCGACTGGCATCCGCGCTGCACTGCGCTGATCGAGGCCTGCGGCGACGCGCTCCAGACCTGGTCGATCACCACACTCCCGGTCGGCCTGACCTGGCCCTCGCGACCGGACATCACGCTGCTGGGCGACGCCGCGCACCTGATGCCCCCGGTAGGCGAAGGCGCCAACCAGGCCTTGCTGGACGGAGCGTTGCTCGGACTGGCACTCGCCGCGCACCCGGACGACCAGGCCGCCGCGGTCAAGGCGTACGAGGGCGAGATGTTCGCCCGCACCAGCGCTGCGGCCCGCCAGTCCGCCTTCGTCCAAGAACTGCTGTCAGCCCCGGACGCGGCCCGCACGATGCTGGCGTTCTTCCAGCCCGACTGACCGGCTCAGGCCTCTCGCATCCACAGGAGCTTCGTCTCCCACTCGCGGATCCGCCAGCCGTCGGCCGTCCGCACCGCGGCGGTGACCAGCCGCAGGCCACTGGTCCGGAACGGAGGTTCGCCGTCGCGGTAGAAGAACACGAGCGAGTTCGCCGAGACCGCCGCGCGGTCGCCGTCGGCGTCGACGTCCACCAGCAGGTCGGTCGTCACATGCTGGGTGTGCTCCCCAACGGCCTCGCCCTTCCGCATGTGCGCGATGACCTGGTCGAGGCCGTGCAGTTCGTGCCCCAAGGGCGACCGCGCCACCACGTCGCCGGTGAAGGCGGTGCCCGCGTCGTCCCAGCGCTTCTCGTCCAGCAGGACGGCGAGCCGGGTGAACAGGTCGGCGAGGTCGATGCGGTCGGTGGTCAGAGCCTGTGCGGACATGACGCCTCATTTCGTTGGCCGTTCCAATGTTGGCGTCACCAACAATACATAGATTCGTTGGCAGTACCAACGATGTAATGTGGGGACCGTGGAGAAGACACCCGCACGCCTGACCGCGAAGCCCAGCTGGCTGCTCGGCCAGGTCGCCGTGCACGCGCACCGGCTGGCGGCCGACGGCTTCGCTGCGGTCGGCACCCGCGGGTACCACTACCGGATCCTGTCCGCGCTGGACGAGTTCGGGGCGGCCAGCCAGGCCGACCTCGGCCGCCGCGTCGCCATGGACCGCAGCGACGTGGTGGCCACCCTCAACGAACTCGCCGGCCAGGCCCTCGTCGAGCGCACCCCCGATCCGGACGACCGCCGCCGCAACATCGTGACGCTCACCAAAGAGGGTGCCCGGCAGCTGAAGCGCGCGGACCAGGCGCTCGACCAGGTCCAGGACGACCTGCTCGCGCCGCTCTCGGCCGCGGAACGGGACGCCCTGACCGGCATGCTCGCCCGCCTCCTCGCCCACCACCGCCAGGACTGACCCGGCAGAGCGACCGGAAACGCAAAGTGCGGCCGCGGGGTGGAAAACCCGCAGCCGCACCTGTCTTCCGCGTCAGGACTTGTCGCCGTCCATCTGCACCGGCACCACCGGGGTGCCGTTCTTCGGGGCCGTGCCGTTCGCTTCTGCCGTGCTCATCGCGCTCATCAGCTGCCGGGCGAGGCCGAGGCCCGTGCCGCCCATGGTGAGCGCCTTGGCGAACATGTCGGACATGCCGTCGGCGCCGTTGAGCAGGACCATGTGGTCCACGTTGCCGAAGGCTTCCGCACCAGCCCGCACGATCTCCGGCCATTTCTCGGCCAGTTGCTGCGCGATGACGGCGTCCTGGTTCTCCCGCAGCGCCTCGGCGCGGGCCCGGATGGCCTCCGCCTCGGCAAGGCCCTGGGCCTTGGACGCCTCGGCCTGCGCGAGGCCCTGCGCCCTGGTGGCGTCCGCCTGCGCGAGACCGCGCGCCTTGGACGCGTCCGCCTCCGCCGAACCGACCGCCCGGGTGGCGTCGGCCTGCGCGAGACCGCGCAGCCGGGCCGCCTCGGCGGCGGCGTCCGCGGCGATCTTCACCTGCTGCGCCTCGGCGGCGGCCTTGAGCTCGGTCTCCCGGGCCTGGGCCTGCGCCTTGAAGATGCGCGCGTCGCGGTCCGCCTCGGCGACCGTACGGGTCTGGTACGCCTGGGCGTCCGCAGGCTTCCGCACGTCGACCTGCAGCTGCTGCTCGGTCTTCTGCGCCTCCAGTTCGGCGGCCCGCGTCTCCTGGACGATGACCTCCTGGCGGGCCGCCGCGTCGGCGAGCGGGCCGGCCTGCTTGGCCTCGGCCGCGGCCTTGTCCATCTCGGCCTGGTAGCCGGTGCGCTGCACCCAGCTGTTGCGGGTCGCCTCGGCCTTGCGTGCCTCGGCTTCCTGCTCGGCCTCGGTGGCCTCCCGGTCGGCGAGCGCCTGCGCGATGCGGGCGTCACGCTGCACGGCCGCGGCGTGCGGCCGGGCCAGGTTCTCGATGTAGCCGGTCGGGTCCAGGATCTCCTGGATCTGCAGCGAGTCGATGATGAGCCCGAGCTTCTCCATCTCGGCACCCGAGGAGGCCCGGGTCTGCTCGGTCAACTTCTCGCGCTCGCGGATGAGTTCCTCGACGGTCAGGCCGCCCACGATGGAGCGCAGGTGACCGGCGAACACGATGTGGACGCGGTCCACCATCTGGCCCTGCTGGTCCAGGAAGCGCCGGGCGGCGTTGGCGATGGAGATGTAGTCGTCGCCCACCTTGAAGATGACCACGCCGCGCAGGTGCACCGGGATGCCCTGCTTGGTCACGCAGTCCACCGCGAGGTCCGCGGCCCTCAGGTCCAGCGACAGTTTGCGGACCGCCTGCACGCCCGGGACGACGAGCGTGCCCCGGCCGGTGACGATACGGAATCCGAGTCCTTCGGCGAGTCCTTCGGTGCGGTGCCGGGACCCCGAGATGAGCAATGCCTCGTTGGGTTCCGCGACCCGCCACATCAGTTTGAACACGACGATGATCACCAGCAGCAGCAGGGCTGCCGCCACGATCAGGCCGATGGTCATGGGAAGTTCCCCCTTCGCGCGCCGTTGTGCGGCGGGATGCACGCTGGCCAGGCGGCGCGTCGCTTCGGAGTGTGCGCCCGCCGCGGGCCCGGCTCCAAGGGGGAAATCCGTACCTCTGCCCCGGCACGCCAAGATCGATGGATCTCCCTCTGCCCAGGCCTTTTTCGGGCGTGTGACCTGGTTCACATTCCACCCTGTCACGAATGCCGGTAGCTACTTGTCCCATGGCCATGACCGACACCAAGAACGTGCTGCTGGCCGGAGCGAGCGGCGTCCTGGGGCGCCACGCCGCGGAGGCGCTGACCCGCCGCGGTTACACCGTCATCGGGCTGGGCCGCGGTGCCTCTGCCGACGTGACCGCCGACCTGATGGACCGCGACGCGCTGCTGCGCGCGGTCGACGGGCTCGAGGTCGACACCGTCGTGCACGCGGCGACCGCGCTGCGCGAGGCGCCCATGAAGCACAAGGACATGTACGCCACCGACGATCTGAGAGTCGAGGGCACCAAGAACCTCATGGCGGCCGCCGAAGCGGTCGGCGCGCGGCGGGTGGTCGCCGAGTCGATGGTCTTCGGCTACGGCTACCTCGACTTCCACGACCAGGTGATCACCGAGGACGACTTCTTCGGCCCGACCGGCGACCCGGCCGTCGAGCGCCACGTCGAGGGCATGCGGGTCAAGGAAGACCTCATGCTGAACACCCCGGGCATCGAGGGCATCGCGCTGCGCTTCGGGCTCTTCTACGGGGCCGGCGGCACCGATGCGCTGGTCGAGCTGCTCAAGAAGCGCAAGCTCCCCGCGGTCAACGACCATGGGCGCGTGCTGCCGTGGGTGGATCTGGCCGATGCGGGGGAGGCCGTGGCGCTCGCGGTCGAGGGCGGCGAGCCGGGGCAGGCGTACAACATCGCGGACGACACCCCGATGGGCTTCGGGGCGCATGTGCGGGCGGTGGCCGAGGCGTTCGGCACCCCGCGGCCGATGACGCTCCCGACGGTGCTGATGCGCCCGATGACCTACGCATACCGCATGACCCGGGTCAACATGCGCGTCTCCAACGCCAAGGCGAAGACCGAGCTGGGCTGGGCGCCGACCTATCCCGATCCCGTGTCCGGCCTTTCCGCTCTTGCCGGAAACTGACCGGTAATGCCACGGTTGCGATCATGAACGATGTTTTCGAGGAGCACCGGCGTCTGCTGTTCGGGACCGCCTACCGGATGCTGGGCAGCGTCGCCGATGCCGAGGACATCGTGCAGGACGCCTGGCTGAAGTGGCACCAGACGGACCGGACGGCCATCGAGCACCCGAAGGCCTACCTGGTCCGCACCGTCACGAACCTCAGTCTGAACCGGCTGAAGTCGGCCCAGGTCGTCCGCGAGGCGTACGTCGGGCCCTGGCTGCCGGAACCCATCCTGACCTCGCCCGATATCGCCGAGGAGGCCGAGTTGGCCGACACCGTCTCGATGGCGGTGCTGGTCGTGCTGGAGACCCTGACCCCGACCGAGCGCGCGGTGTTCATGCTGCGCGAGGTGTTCGGGTACTCGCACGCCGAGATCGCCGAGGCGATCGGCAAATCCGAGGCGACGGTCCGTCAGCTCGCACATCGCGCCCGCGAACACGTCCAGGCCCGCCGCCCGCGCTTCGCCGCCGAGGCCGCCGAGCAGCGCGAGATCGCCGACAAGTTCCGCGAGGCCTGCGCGGGCGGCGACCTGAACCAGGTCCTCGCCCTGCTCGCCCCCGACGTCACGTCCTGGTCGGACGGCGGCGGTGTGGTCACCGCGGCCCGCCGCCCGCTGCACGGCCCGGAGAGCGTGGCCCGCTGGTTCCTCGGCGTGCTCGCCAAGCCCGAGGTGCAGGGCGTGCAGATGCTGCCCGCCGAGATCAACGGCGAGCCCGGCCTGCTGCTCACGATGGGCGAGGCGAACATCGGCTCGATCAGCTTCGAGTCGGTGGACGGGCAGATCACCGCGATCCGCGTCGCCATCAACCCGAACAAGCTGAGCGGCATCCAGCCGGCCCGGCTCACCCTGCCCGTCGAACCGCCGTCCGCGGGGGAGTGACCGGGACAATAGGGACGTGGACCATCCCGTCGCAGCCCCGGCACCCCGCGGCCTGCTGCCTTCGCCGTTGCAGGAGCTGCAGGACGACCGCTTCACCGCGCGCGGCCTGCGGCTCTGGCTCAAGCGGGACGACCTGATCGACCCCGAGCTGCCCGGCAACAAGTGGCGCAAGCTCAAGTACAACCTCGCGGACGCCCGCGCCGCCGGCCACCGCACACTGCTCACCTTCGGCGGGGCGTACTCGAACCACATCCGCGCGACCGCGGCGGCCGGCGCGCGGTACGGGTTCGCGACGATCGGCGTCATCCGCGGCGACGAGCTCGCGGACCGGCCGCTGAACGACTCGTTGCGGTTCGCGGCGGACCGCGGCATGCGCCTGGTCTTCGTGGACCGCACCGCCTACCGGCGCCGCGCCGAACCGGAGTACCTGGCCGGACTGGCCGAGGAGCTGGGCGAGTTCTTCGCGATCCCGGAAGGCGGCAGCAACCCGGCCGCGGTCCGGGGCTGCGCCGAACTGCCCGCCGAGATCGACGTGCCGTACGCGGCGATCGCGGTCGCCTGCGGCACCGGCGGCACGCTCGCGGGCTTGGCCGCCGGCCTGCCGGAGGGCCGGGAGGCACTCGGATTCGCGGTACTGAAAGGCGACTTCCTGACCGCGGACGTGGCCGAGCTGCAGCGCCGCACCTACGGCGCCGCGACCGGCAACTGGCGTGTGGAGACCGGCTTCCACTGCGGCGGATACGCCCGCAGCACCCCGGAACTGCACGAGTTCACGGCCGACTTCGAGGCCCGGCACGGCATCGCGGTCGATGAGGTCTACGTCGGCAAGATGCTCTACGGGCTCACCGAACTCGCCGGGCAGGGCGCCTTCGCGCCCGGCACCGGGATCGTGGCGGTCAAGACGGGCTGACCGCCCGGACACCCGGACGCCGGGACGTCGGGACGCCGGTCGCAGCGCGAGGCCCGTGGTCAGGCCGCGTGCAGACCGCGATTTGGTCGCGCTCAGGCCGGCACGATCGCGAGCGGCCGCACCGGCGCCCCCGTCGCGCCGACCACCGGCAACGGCGCCAGGATCAGCAGGCATTCGCCCACCCCGCAGTCCAGGAGTTCGTGCAGCCGCATCGTCTCCACGATGTTCACCCCGGACTCGACCAGCAGGATCCGGTGCACCGGCAAGGTGGCGTGCCCCATGCCGGGCGCGATGCGCTCGAAGGCGATGGTCTCGCCGCCCACCACGCGCACCCGCCGCGAGGCGAGCCAGCGTGCGGCGTCCGCCCCCGGCCCCGGGACCCCGTCGCGGAGGCCGGTGAACACGTCGTACTGGTCCCACAGCCGCGACCACCCGGTGGCGATCAGCACCGCCTGACCGGGCCGCACGTCGGAGCCGGCCAGGGCCTCGGCGCGCGACAGGTCGTCGGCGGTGATCTCGTAGCCGGGCGGCAGCATGCCCACCCCGTACAGGCGCGGCACGTCCAGGATCACCGCGCGCCCGACGTACGGTGCGAACGTCTCGATGCCGAGCTGCGAAAGGCCCTGATGGCTCTGGATGTCGGCGGCCGCGAGCCCGCCGTACACCAGGCCGTCCTGCGAGACGTGCCCGAGCGCGTCGACGTGCGTGCCGACGTGCCCGCCGGTCACGATCACCTCGTTCGCCGCCGAACCGCCGTCGGTGCGCACATAGTCGCCGTGCCGCCGCTCGAGGGCCATCCGGAACGGCGGATGGTTCGCGGACTGCGGCATGCCGGTGCGCATGGGCTGGGCCAGGTCGATGATCCGCGACCCCGCCAGCCGGTATCCGTCGATGTACGCCATGTGCTCCCCCAGGGCGTGAAGACCGATGACCGTGCCGTACGTTGCCGGCTGCGCCGTCGGTGCCGGCGGTGCCGGCGGTGCCGGACCGGGCTGCGGCACGCGGCCGCAGCCGGCGCCGCGGTCAGGCCTTCTGCCCGGAGTTCTGCAGTGCGCGCTTGAGGACCTTCCCGGCCGCGTTGCGCGGCAAGGCATCGATGAGGTGGAGCTCGCGGGGCAGCTTGTACGACGCGACGCGGGGGCGCAAGTACTCGTCCAGCGCCGTTGCGTCCAGGACACCCCCAGGCCGCAGCACGACGTAGGCCACAATGCGTTCGCCCCACGTCTCGTCGGGCGCCCCGACGACGGCGGCCTCCGCGACGGCCGGGTGGGTGGCGACGGCCTCCTCGATCTCGCGCGGGTAGATGTCGACCCCGCCCGAGATGATCATGTCCTTCTTGCGGTCCACGATCGACAGGAAGCCCTCGTCGTCGGCCACCGCGATGTCGCCGCAGGTCAGGAACCCGTCGTCGGTCGTGCAGGCGGTGGTGGCAGCCGGGTCGCCGAGGTAGCCCTGCATGAGGAACGGCGATCTGCTGAACAGTTCTCCGGGTTCGCCGGGGCCGACCGGCAGGCCGTCGTCGCCGACCAGCCGCACCTCGGTCATGTACCAGGCGTGGCCGACCGAGCCCCACTTTCCGGCCGCGTGCTCGGGGCGCAGGTTGGTGACCACGCCGGCCTCGGTGGACCCGTACAACTCGTGCACGCCGCACTTCGGGAACGCGTCCATCACCCACTGCTTGAGCGCGACGGGCAGCGCGGCGACGTTGAAGTAGAGCGTGTCGAGGGTGGACAGGTCATGGCGTCCGAGCACGTCCTCGCCCAGCGCGCGGATCGTCTGCGCGTGGGTCGGGACGAGGAACACCGATTGCGCGCCGACCCGTTCGGTCATCGCGAGCATCTCCTCGGGATCCCAGCGCGGCAGCATCGACACCGTGCCGCCGGTGAGCACCGGAGCGAAGCCGAAGAGGAAGCCGGCGCCGTGGTACATCGGCGCCACCGCGATGCTGGCGCGTCCCGCGCCGAGTCCCCACTCCAGCGCGGCGAGGTACGCCTGCAGCACGCGGCTGCGATGGGTGACCAGGACTCCCTTGGGATTTCCGGTCGTTCCGGAGGTGTACTGGATCCCGAAGATGTCCAGGTCGCCGACCGGCACGTGCGGGTCGACCGCGCGGGCACCGGCCAGTACGCCTTCGTACGCCGGTCCGGCGGTCGTGCCGCGCAGCGACAGCACGACGTCGACGCCTGCGCTGCCGCCGCCCGGGGCCGCGACGTCGGCCACGCCCGCGGCGAGTCCGGCAAGGGCGTCGTCCAGCACGAGGGCCCGCGCTCCCGAGTGCCGCACGATCCACTCGGTCTCCGCGGCGGTCTGCCGCGGGTCGAGCGGCACCATCGGCAGTCCCGCGCGGGCCAGGCCGGTGGCTATCTCGGGGAACTCCAGGCAGTTGGGCAGCAGGACGGCCACCGGGTCGCCGGGGGAGAGGCCGCAGTCGAGGAGTGCGCAGGCCAGGCGGTTCGCGCGGTCGTCGAGGGCCCGGTAGGTGAGTGTGCGGGAGCCGTCGACCACTGCGGCGCGGTCCGGGCAGGACTGCGCGAACTCCCGTACACCGTTCGCCATATTGAGCGCGGCACCGCCGCCATACAGCGTCATCCCAGAATGGAAACACCGTTCCGCAACGTGGCGCAACGGCCAACCGGCGTGAGTAGTCTTGACCGACGTCGAATTCCGGAGGTCTTCCGTGCCCGAAGCGCCCGAGGTCCCTGAAGTGACCGAAGCAGCCGACCTGGCCGATCCGGCCGGCAACCTGAAGGCGTTCGTCCGCACCCGCGCGAGCCTCGGGCCCGAGGACACCGTGGTGTGGTGGACCGGCAACGTGCACGCCCAGGTGCCCGGCGAGAACTTCCGGCAGCTGTTCCGCTTCGAGGGCTTCAGCATCGGCCGGATCGAGGAGGTCGACGGCGGCTACCGGTTCCTGGCCCGCGAGGCGGCCTTCTACCAGGACCCGCGCACCGGGGAGATCCTGTCGACCTGGGCCAACCCGGTCACCGGCGCCGAGGACGAGGTGCTGCACATCTGGAACGACCCGGTGAACATGGAGCTGCTGCTCGACGGCCCGCGCGGGCCGTGGCGGGCGCCGGTCACCGAGGTCGGCGACGAGGTGATGTGGGCGCAGGACATCCTGCTGGCGTACCCGTCGCCGCTGCCGGTCGCGGACTTCCCGGACAACTCCGCGGACGACATGTACCGGGCCGCCGAGCTGTTCCAGTTCTTCTGCCGGCGCTCCGACCTGGACCGCGCCGACCTCGCCTCGGTGCCGTGCCGCTTCTCGTGGGCCCGGCTGTCGCCGTGGCTGCCGTGGATGCGCATGGGCGGCCGGCCTGGCGGGCTGGTCTTCCACTGCCACGGCACCAAGCTCGGCGGGTACGACGAGCTGCCCGAGCACCTGCGCAAGTACGTCGCCGAGCACAACCCGTCCTATGCGCACGCGCCCGAGGAATGGTCGGCGCCGAACGAGACAAGTTGGACATACTTCCGCAAGCGGTATCCCGGAGGGATTGGACAAGAACCGCCTGTGTGAGAGAGAAACGTGTGTGCAGCAGTTGCGGATCGGCCCGATAACCGTTCCCGGGCAGCGCGGGGGGAGCAAGCCCCGGCCGCCCCGGGACATCGTCGCGCAGCCTGCTCCGTACCTTCTCGCGATCGCCTTCTTCGGCATCTACACGCTGATATCCGTGCTGCGCTTCCGCCGGGTCGAGAACCCGTCGTGGGACCTGGCGATCTTCGAGCAGGCGGTCAAGGGCTACGCGCACTTCCAGGCCCCGATCGTGGACGTGCGGGCGCCGGGCATGAACCAGCTCGGCGACCACTTCTCGCCGATCCTGGCCACCCTCGCGCCCTTCTACCGGGTCTTCCCGTCGCCGGTCACGCTGCTGCTCGCGCAGGCCGTGCTGTTCGCGCTCGCGGTCATCCCGGTGACGCGCATGGCCGGCCGGATCCTCGGACCGCGGCGCGGCGTGCTGGTCGGCATCGCGTACGGCCTGTCGTGGGGCGTGCAGCGGGCCGTGGACTTCGACTTCCACGAGATCGCGTTCGCGGTGCCGATCCTGGCCTTCCTGCTGGAGAAGCTGCTGCTGCGGCGCTGGCTGGCCGCGGCCCTGTGGTGCCTGCCGCTGCTGCTGGTCAAGGAGGACCTGGCGCTGACCGTGGGCGCGGTCGGCATCTACCTGATGCTGCAGCGGCAGTGGAAGCTCGGCGCGGCGGTCATGGCGGGCAGCGCGGTCGCAATGGCGCTGATGGTCTACGTGCTGATACCTGGGTTCAATCCCCACGGCGTGTACGAGCAGGGCCAAGCCGCGGGCGGCGGCTCGCTGTTCGGCATCTTCGAGGGCTTCCCCAAGGACTTGGTCTGGCCGTTCGTCAAGGTCAAGACGCTGCTGTGGGTGTTCGGCGCGGTCGGATTCCTGGCCTTGCGCTCGCCGCTCGCGGTCGTCGCCGCACCGACGCTGGTGTGGCGGCTGCTGTCCGACACCCCCAACCACTGGGGGCAGGACTGGCATTACAGCGCGGTGCTCATGCCGATGGTCTTCATGGCGATGCTGGACGGCATCCGGCTGGCCGAGGGCTCGCCGCGGCCGTGGCTGCGCTTGTACGCCCGCGACGTCGTCCCCGGGGTGGCCGCCGCCTCGCTCGCGCTGTGCGCGTTCCTGCCCGCGTCGCGGCTCATCGAGCCGGACGAGTACAAGACCCCGCCGCGGCTGCCCGCGGCCAACGCGGCGCTCACCTACATCGCCGAGGGCTCGACCGTGGAGACCGACCTCGGCCTCATCTCGCAGCTGCCGTCCCGCGCCAAGGTCTACTGGATCGGCGCGACCGGCGGCGTGGTGCCCGACTACATCGCGCTCGACCAGCCCGCGCGCTGGGACGACAAGGAACGCGAGGCGCTGGTGCAGGCGGCCGCGGACCGGCACAACGGCACGCGCTACGAAGTGGTCTTCGCGCACCGGTTCGTGATCCTCGAACGCGTGCGCTGAGCTCCGGGCGCCCTCGGCTTCAGCGGTCCCGGGTGGCGCTGCCGAGCGCGACCAGCGGGGCCGAGCAGCGGCGTGCGTCGTCCGGCGCGGCCAGCGCGCTCCAGGCCCGCACCTGCGCGGTGACCAGCGCATCCAGCTCGGCGGTCCGCACCTCGCGCCAGCAGGGCACCTGCCGGGCCCAGGCGTCCGCGTCCGCGGCGGTGTGGCCCTGCTCCATCAGCCGCAGCGCGGCGTGCGCGACGTCCACCCAGGCCGGTCCGCGGGCCGCGGTGGCCCAGTCGACGACGTAGGCCCGGCCGCCGCCGGACAGCAGGTTGTGCGGATTGAGGTCGGTGTGCAGAAGGCTGCGGCCGTCCAGCATGGCCAGCGCGGCGGCGTCCAGGTACTCGGACCAGCGGTCCGCGACCGGGGCGAGCGGCACGTCGTCGCCGGGCGGGGCCAGCGCGCCGAGCAGGCGCAGGGCGTCCGCGACGCACGGCAGGTCGCGGGAGCCGGGGGAGAGGTCCGCGTGCACGGCGTCCACCCACTCGAAGACCAGGACGTCCCAGCGGGATTCGCGGATGTGCCGGACCAGGCGCGGGGAGAGCGCGGTGACGTACGGCGCGACCGCCGCCTCGACGAGCTGCTGTGCCACCGATGGGTTCTCACAGCGCACGCCCTTCACGAAGAAGCTCCCCGCCGCGGTGTCGAGGGCGGCCGCGAAGTCGCAGCTGAAGCCGGCCCACACCGTCGCGGTGTCGCCGACCTCGCCGACGGCTTCCTGGACGCTCGAACGCACCGCCGGATCCAGCTCGGCCCACGGGACGCGGGGCGCGGTGTGGAATCCCGGCGGTGGCGGCGGCGGAACCTGGAACGTCATGGCTCGTCGCCGCCCTCGTCGGGCGGCGGGGGTGCCGGGCGGAGCGGCGCCATGGTGGCCCCGCAGCGGCGGCACCGCTTCTTGCCGCTCCAGTCCACCCAGTCGTGCGGCGGGCAGGGATCGGACACGGTGCACACCCCCTCGATTCGACGTGTCGGCTCCGGCCGAAAACCGGCCATCCGAGCATGGCCCGCGCGCGGGGCGCGAAACAAGGGCGCGTGGTGGCAAGTCTCCTGATCAGGCGTTAATTCCGTGGAACGCGGAGCGCCCGGCTCGGCACACTGGCCGTGAGATGAACACTGACCAAGATCCGACCCAGGACGCCGCGCACGAGGCCGCGGACATCCCGAACCGGCAGATCCGGGCGGCGTACACCGCCGAGACGATCACCGTCTACCAGGCCTACAAGCCGCAGATCGCCCGCTACGCCGCAGCCCGCGGGCGCTTTCCGGACACCTGGAGCCGCGAGCGCATGACCTGGGTGAAGCCCAGCTTTCTGTGGATGATGTACCGCTGCGGCTGGGCCACGAAGAAGCTCCAGGAGCACGTCCTGGCCCTGGAGATCACCCGCGCCGGCTTCGAGGCGGCGCTGGCCGGCGCGTGCCTGAGCCACTTCGACAGCAAGGTCTACCCGGACCGCGACACATGGGGCCGGCGGCTGCACGCCACGACCGTACGCATCCAGTGGGACCCCGAGCGGGACCTCGACCTGCGTCCCCTCGCGCACCGGTCCCTGCAGCTCGGCCTGGCCGGCTGGGCGACCCGGGCGTACGCCGACGAGTGGCTGGTGAGCGTCCGCGACGTCAGTGCGGAGGCCCACGAGATCCACGGCCTGGTCCGCTCCGGCGACCGCGCCGCGGCCGCCGCACTGCTGCCCGCCGAGCGTCCCTACCCGGTGGCCGACGACCTCGCCGCGGTCATCGGGGCGACCCGGGACTGACGGCATGCCAGGTGCCCGGCGGCCGCACGAAGGCCGGGCACCTGGCATGTTCTGGGGGATTCCCGGTCAGTCGCCGTCGGCGTGCGGGAACTCCGCGGGCGGCGCGGCCGGAGCCGGCCGCTTGAGCAGGTCCAGCCCCGGCACCAGGCTCGCGGCCAGCGCCAGGATCGTGAAGACCAGGCACAGCCACGCGCCCGCACCGAGCGAGAACGACCCGCCCGGGATCGATTCGAGGATGTCGTCCCCGATCTTGCTGAGCGTGGTCATCATCACGATGACCACCATGAGCGCGGCGAACGCGGGCACTGCGGCGAGCAAGAGCAGCCAGTGCTTCTTGGCCAGCATCGAGTACCCGGCCACCGCCACCACCGCGACCAGCAGGATCACCAGGATGATCGGCGCGGCCGGCATCAGGCTGCGGTCGAACCCGCTGTCGCCGCTCTCCCGGCGCAGCACCTTGGCCGTGGGCCAGTCCAGGAACATCATCCCGATCGCGACCGCACCGCACACGATGGCGGCCATGGCCGGCCAGTCGGACGCCAGATCGAACGGCGGCTCCGACTTCCGGAACGCCTCGGGCGGCGGCGGAGGCGGCTCATGCGGCGGCACCGGCGGCGCATCGTGCGGCAGGGGCGGCGGCTCATGCGGAGGGGGCGGGGGCTGAGGGGGCTCCGGAGGAGGAGCGGACTTCCCGAGGTCCGCCGGCTCGTCGGGCCGATCGGTATCCATACCCACCACGCTAAGCCGCGACCTGCTCACCCGCAGTTCGAGACCGCGGCGGGCCGCTGCACCCGAACGAGATGCTTGATATTGACAAGCTCTTGCATGGTGGGAGAAATTCGACTCTGCCAAGTACCTGCGTGGTGCGCGGGCTGCAGGGCCGGCGGGCCAGGCGGGCCGGGCCCGTTGTAAGGAGCCGATGACGTGCATCTCGCCCCAACACCTGCGCAGGACGCCCTGCGCGCCGAGCTGCGGGAGTATTTCGCCCGTGTGATCACCCCGGAGGTCCGCGCGGCCCTCGAAGCGGAGGGCGAGTCCGGTGGCGAGACCACCCGCCGCATCCGCCGGCAGCTGGGCGCGGACGGCTGGCTCGGCATCGGCTGGCCGGTCGAGTACGGCGGCCAGGGCAAGGGCCCGGAGATGCAGTTCATCTTCTTCGACGAGGCGTACCGCGCGGGCGCGCCCGTGTCGATGGTCACGCTCAACACCGTCGGCCCGACGCTGATCAAGTACGGCAGCGAAGAGCAGAAGAAGTACTTCCTGCCCAAGATCGTGTCCGGTGAGATCATCTTCGCGATCGGCTACAGCGAGCCGTCGGCCGGCACCGACCTCGCGTCGCTGCAGACCAAGGCGGTCCGCGAGGGCGACGAGTGGGTCATCAACGGCCAGAAGATCTTCACCAGCACCGCGCAGGGCGCGGACTGGATCTGGCTGGCCTGCCGCACCGACACCGAGGCGCCCAAGCACAAGGGCATCACGATGATCCTGGTGCCGACCAACGACCCCGGCTTCGCGTGGACCCCGATCGTCACGGTCGGCGGCATGACCACCACCGCGACGTACTACGACAACATCCGCGTCCCGTACTCCAACCTGGTGTACGAGGAGAACCGCGGCTGGAACCTCATCACCAACCAGCTCAACCACGAGCGGGTCGCGCTCGCCGCGCTCGGCATGCAGGCCGAGGACTTCTTCAACGAGGTCCTGGAGTGGGCGCAGAGCACCGAGATCGAGGACGGCGTCCGGGTCATCGACCAGCCGTGGGTCCAGCTCAAGTTCGCCGAGACCTACGCCCGGCTGACCGCGGTGCGCATGTTCAGCTGGCGGCTCGTGCACGACGTCGGCAACAACACGCTCAACGCGGGCGACGCGTCCGGGGTGAAGTTCTTCGGCACCGAGGGCGCCATCGAGGTCTACCGGAACCTCATGGAGATCGTCGGTCCGGACGCCCTGCTGCGGCCCAAGTCGCCGGGTGCGTTCAGCGACGGCTACCTGGAGGCGATGAACCGCCGGGCGCAGATCAACACGTTCGGCGGCGGCGTCAGTGAGGTCCAGCGCGAGATCGTCGCCATGGTGCGGCTCGGGATGACGAAGGTGAAGCGGTGACCAACGTAGAAGAGACGGACGCGAAGGCCGCCTTCCTCGCGCAGCTGAAGGAGTTCGAGGGTGTGCACGCCGAGTCCGGCGTCGTCGCGCTCGACCCCGTCAACGGCCCGATGATCCGGCACTGGGCCGAGACCATGGGCGACAAGAACCCGGTCTACACCGACCCGGAGTTCGCCAAGAGCACCCACTTCGGCGGCATCGTCGCGCCGGCCACCATGCTCCAGGTGTGGATCATGCGCGGTCTGCAGACCGGCGTGGCCACCGCGGACAGCCCGGTGCAGAAGCTGTACGACCTGATCGTGGAGGCCGGCTTCGGCTCGGTCGTGGCCACCAACTGCGAGCAGGAGTACGTGCGCCCGCTGCGGCTCGACGAGGTCGTCGAGTACGACCAGATGATCGAGACGGTGTCCGAGGAGAAGACCACCGGTCTCGGCACCGGCCACTTCATCACCACGCTCACCAACATCTACGTGCCCGCCGAGGACGGCGAGCGCGCACTGGTCGGCACGCACCGCTTCCGCATCCTGCGCTACACGCCGCACAAGCGGAAGCCGAAGGAGCCGGCGCGTCCGCCGCGTCCGCGCCGCGTGGTCAACCGCGACAGCGCGCCGTTCTGGGACGGCATCGACGAGGAGAAGCTCCTCATCCAGCGCTGCACCGAGTGCCAGACGCTGCGCCTGCCGTTCGGCCCGGGCTGCAACAACTGCGCATCGCTGGAGTGGGACACGATCGAGGCGGCCGGCGGCGGCACGATCTACTCGCACGTGACGATGCACTACCCGAAGTTCCCGGCCTTCGACATGCCGTACGCCGTCGCGCTGATCGAACTGGACGAGGGCGTCCGCACGTTGTCCAACATCGTCGGCATCCCGCACGACGAGGTACGCATCGGCATGCGCGTGGCGATGGAATTCGTCCAGCACGACGCCGATCTGAAGCTCCCGGTCTTCCGCCCGGTCGAGCAGGAGGCCTGAGCATGGACTTCAACCTGACCGAGGACCAGCAGGCGCTGGCCGGCCTGGCCGGGGACATTTTCGAGGCGCGTGCCACGCACGACCGCATGAAGCAGCTCAAGGCCGCGGGCCTGGAGTTCGACGCGGACCTGTGGCGCGACGTCTCCGAGGCCGGCCTCATGGGCGCGGTCATCGACGAGAAGCACGACGGCGGCGGCCTGGGCATGGTCGGCCTCGCCCTGCTCCTGGAGCAGCAGGGCCGCTTCACCGCGCAGGTGCCGCTGCTCGACACGCTCGTCTACGGCGTGCTGCCGCTCCTGGAGTTCGCCGCCGAGGGCGACATCGAGGCGGAGCTGCCGGCCCTGCTGGACGGCTCGCGCATCGTCGCGGGCGCGCTCGCCGAGACCGGCGCCGGCCTGCCCGGCAAGCCCAAGGTGACGGCTCGTCAGGAGGGCGACGGCTACGTCCTGGACGGCGTCAAGCGCGCGGTGCCGTGGGCGCAGGTCGCGCACCGCATCCTCGTGACCGCGTCGCTCGACGGGCACACCGCGGTCTTCGTGGTGGACGCGGCGGCGGACGGCGTCACCGTCGAGGCCGCCCCGACCACCGCACCGTGGGCGTCCGGCAACGTCGTGCTGGCCGGCGCTCCGGCCCGGCCGGTCGGTGCCGTCGCGGACGGCGAGGCGACCGCCGCGTGGATCGTGGACCGGGCGCGCGTCGCGCTGGCCGGCCTCCAGGTCGGCGTGTGCGCGCAGGCGCTCACCCGGACCGTCGAATACGTCACCACCCGCGAGCAGTTCGGGAAGCCGCTGTCCACCAAGCAGGGCGTCATGCTGCGCGCTGCGGACGCGTACATGGACACCGAGGCGATCCGGGTCACCACCCTGGAAGCCGCGTGGCGCATGGACCAGGGCCAGGAGGCCACCGCGCAGGCGCTGGCCGCGCGCTGGTGGGCGTCGGAGGGCGGCAAGCGCGCCGTGCACGCGTGCCAGCACCTGCACGGCGGCATGGGCTCCGACATCGACCACCCGATCCACCGCCACTTCCTGTGGGGCCGTCAGATCGACGTGACCCTGGGCAGCGGCATCCAGCAGCTCGCGGCGCTCGGCGCGCTGTTCGCGCAGGGCAAGGCCAAGGGAGTAGGGGCATGAGCAACCTGACCAGCCTCGGGTACGACGACGTCAACGTCGGCGACGAGCTCCCCGAGCTGGTGGTCCCGCTGACCGCCACGCTCATCACGGCCACCGCGATCGCCACGCGCGACTACCAGGACGTGCACCACGACCGCGAGCTGGCCCAGGCCAAGGGCTCGCCGGACATCTTCATGAACATCCTGACCAGCAACGGCCTGGTCGGCCGGCTGGTGACCGACTGGGCGGGCCCGGAGACCGAGCTGCGCAAGGTCGCGATCCGGCTCGGCGCGCCGAACTACCCGGGCGACACGATGACGCTGACCGGCAAGGTCACCGCCAAGGCGGACGGCCTGGTCGAGGTGTCCGTGGTCGGCGCCAACAAGCTGGGCAACCACGTGACGGGCACCGTCACCGTCGCGCTTCCGGGAGGGGCGGCATGAGCCTGCGCCGTGCTGACAAGTTGAAGGGCCGGACCGCGATCGCGGGCATCGGCGCGACCGAGTTCTCCAAGGACTCCGGCCGCTCCGAACTGCGCCTGGCCGCCGAGGCGGTCGGGGCCGCGCTGGACGACGCGGGCATCGCGCCGTCCGAGGTCGACGGCATGGTGACCTTCACCATGGACAACAACCCCGAGATCAGCGTCGCGCGCGCGGCCGGCATCGGGGACCTGACCTTCTTCAGCCGGGTGCACTACGGCGGCGGCGCGGCCTGCGGCACCGTCACGCACGCGGCGATGGCCGTGGCGACCGGCATCGCCGACGTCGTGGTCTGCTACCGCGCGTTCAACGAGCGCTCGGGCCGCCGCTTCGGCTCGGGTGTCCTGGAGCGCACGCCGACCGCCGAGGGCGTCGAGCTGGGCTGGAACATGCCGTACGGCCTGCTCACCCCGGCGTCCTGGGTGGCCATGTTCGCGCAGCGCTACCTGCACACCTACGGGGCGACCACCGAGGCGTTCGGGCACGTCGCGATCGCGGACCGCGCGCACGCCGCGACCAACCCCAAGGCATGGTTCTACGGCAAGCCGATCACCATGGAGGACCACCAGAACTCCCGGCCGATCGTCGAGCCGATGCGCCTGCTCGACTGCTGCCAGGAGACCGACGGCGGCCAGGCCCTGGTGATCGTCAGCGCCGAGCGCGCCAAGGACCTCAAGCAGAAGCCCGCGATCATCAACGCGGCGGCGCAGGGTGCCGGGCGCAACCAGGAGCAGATGTCCAGCTTCTACCGCGACGACATGACCGGCCTGCCGGAGATGCAGGTCGTCGCCAAGCAGCTGTGGCAGACCTCGGGCCTGACCCCGGACGACATCCAGACGGCGGTCCTGTACGACCACTTCACGCCGTTCGTGCTGATGCAGCTGGAGGAGTTCGGCTTCTGCGGGCGCGGCGAGGCGCCCGGTTTCGTGGCCGACGGCAACCTGCTGCGCAACGGCGGCAAGCTGCCGACCAACACGCACGGCGGCCAGCTGGGCGAGGCGTACCTGCACGGCATGAACGGCATCGCCGAGGCGGTCCGGCAGATCCGCGGCACCTCGGTGAACCAGGTCGAGGACGTGCACAACGTGCTCGTCACGGCCGGCACCGGCGTGCCGACCTCGGGTCTGATCCTCGGCCAGTCCTGATTCTCGGCCCCTGATCCTCGACCGGTCCTGACCTTGGGCCGGTCCTGACTCCGGGCAGTGCCGAACGGGTGATCGGCTCGCGCGTCGCGGGCCGATTGTCCGACTTTCCCCCTTCTCGTACACACGGTGGATGCACCAGCAAGCGTGTGTACGAGAAGGGAGACGGCCGTGCGCCGTACCCACCGGGCCGTCGTGGCCGCCCTTTTGGCCGCGGCGCTGACCGCGTTCGCCGTGCCCAGCGCCGAGGCGCGCGGTGATGCGGCCCGGTCCCCGAAGGGCCCCCAGGGCATGCGGACGGTGTCCGGCGCGGCCTTCGACACCTGCGAGGCGCCGTCCCCGGCGACCATGAAGGCGTGGCGCGCGTCCCCGTACAAGGCGGTCGGCATCTACGTCGGCGGCAGCAACCGCGGCTGCGCCAACAAGGGCCTGACCCGCGAGTGGGTGAAGCAGGTACGCGCGCAGGGCTGGGAGTTCCTGCCGCTCTACGTCGGCGCCCAGGCGTCCTGCACCACGACGAAGAAGTCCACGCGCATCGACCCGGCGCGCAGCTGGGACATGGGCAAGGCGGAGGCGGACGACGCGGTGGACCGGGCCGCGGCGCTGGGCTTCAAGAAGGGCAGCGCCGTCTACTTCGACATGGAGCACTACGACAACCGCAACGCGGACTGCCGGCGCGACGTGCTCAACTTCGTGTCGGCGTGGAGCGACCGGGTGCGCGCCCGCGGCTACGTCGCCGGGTACTACAGCAGCCTGAGCTCGGGTATCGCGGACCTGGTGAAGTTCGCCGGCACGCGCGCCATGCCCGACGCGGTCTGGTACGCGCGCTGGGACGACAAGGCGGTGACCAGCGGCGACGGGGCGCTCCCCGACGGCCTGTGGCCGGGGCGCCGGGTGAAGCAGCACGCCGGGAACGTCAAGGAGACGTACGGCGGGGTGACCGTGAACATCGACCGCAATGCGCTGGCCGGCCCGGTCGGGGTGCTCTGAACCTGTCCCGAGGACACGGCGCAACGCCTAGTGCGCCTGCAGGGCGAGCCGCCGCGCACCCAGGTCCCGGGTCATCTCGCCGACCAGCAAGGCCAGTTCGGTGGCCAGGTCGACGGCAT
Source organism: Yinghuangia soli (assembly GCF_021502675.1). Taxonomy (GTDB): domain Bacteria; phylum Actinomycetota; class Actinomycetes; order Streptomycetales; family Streptomycetaceae; genus Yinghuangia; species Yinghuangia soli. Next base: position 14,044 of record NZ_JAKFHA010000030.1, on the reverse strand, counting down.
GCCCGTGGCCTGGGTGCTGCCGCATCCACCAGCACATGATCTGCACGATGGGCCCGGCGGCGTCCGGGTGGCCGAGGATCGCGGTACGCGCGCCGACCGGCAGCGGGGGATGGCCGGGCCCGATGCGGAACCAGGTGCCGTCCCGGAAGCCGAGCGCGGGATGCCCGAGGGCGTCCGGCAGCACGACGTCGAAGCTGCGCAGCGGTCCTTCGGGCGGGCGGGGGATGAAGGGCGTGTACATGGCTCGTATTGTGTGCGGCGATTAGGCCAAATGGTGGAATTGGCCAGGTATTTCACCCGTACGTAGCTGTTTCGGGGACTTGCATCGCGCGACTCGCGTCACACCTGCCCCCGCACCTCGTAAATCTGTTGCTTGCCGCAACTAACGCCGCTATCTTTAGTTGCACGAAACAATGGTGAGTGCCGGAGGCGACCCCTTGTGGCGCCCATCGGCGGACTTGCACACGATGCGGGGTGGGACCATGTCGGCGACTACGAGTGACACCACGTCAGGCAGACCGGAAGCGGAGCCGGACGGCGAGTTCACGCACCGTCAGATCATGAAGGTGATGAGCGTCCTGCTCGTCTCGCTCTTCGTGGCCTGCATATCCGGCACGGTCATCAGCACCGCGCTCCCCACGATCGTCGGCGACCTCGGCGGCCAGGACCAGCTCGCCTGGGTGGCCAGCGCGGGCCTCCTGACCACCACCGCGTCGACCCCGCTGTGGGGCAAGCTCTCCGACCTGTACGGCCGCAAGCGCCTGTTCCGCTTCGCGCTCATCCTCTTCGCGGCGTCCTCGGCACTCGCCGGACTCTCCCAGACCATGGGCCAGCTGATCACCGCCCGCGCGGTCCAGGGCATCGGCGTCGGCGGCATCACCGCGCTGACCCAGGCGATCATGGCCGACGTCACCACCCCGCGGAACCGCGGCCGCTACTCCGGCTGGATCGGCTCCGCGTTCGGCGTGGCGACCGTGGCCGGCCCGCTGATCGGCGGCTTCCTGGTCGGCTCCGAAGCGCTCGGCTGGCGCTGGACGTTCTACGTCGGCATCCCGTTCGCGGTCGCCGCCCTCGTCATGGTCGAGCGCGTCCTCAAGCTCCCGCACGTGCGGCGCGAGGTGCACGTCGACTACCTGGGCGCCGCGCTCATCACCGGTGCGGTCACCTCCGTCCTGCTGGCGCTGTCGCTGGGCGGCCAGAAGTGGGCCTGGAACTCCGGTACGACGTACACCCTGGCGGCCCTCGCCCTGGTGCTGGCTCTCGCCGCCGCTTGGCAGGAGCGCCGCGCGGAGGAGCCGATCCTGCCGCCGCACCTGTTCCGCAGCCGGACGTTCAACCTGGCCGGACTGGGCTCCTTCACGGTCGGCTTCGCGATGTTCGGCGCGATGATCTACCTGCCGCAGTACCTGCAGGTCGTGCGCGGCATGAGCCCGACCCGCTCGGGCCTGATGACGCTGCCGATGGTGCTCGGCATGCTGGGCGCCTCGATCGTCTCCGGGCGGCTCATCACCCGGTACGGCCGCTGGAAGGCGTTCCCGCTCGTCGGCCTGCCGATGATCGCGCTCGGGCTGTTCCTGCTCTCCACCCTGACCCTGGGCACGCCGCTCGCGGTCGCCGGGCTCTACATGCTGGTGCTGGGCATGGGCCTCGGGCTCTCCTCGCAGGTCCTGGTGCTGGCCATCCAGAACGACGTGGACCCCGCGCACATCGGCATCGCCACCTCGGCGGCGTCGTTCTTCCGCTCGATGGGCGGCGCGGTCGGCGTCGGCGTGCTCGGCGCGATCCTCAGCTCGAAGCTGTCGTCCGGCATCCCCGAGCTGATGGTCGAGCGGCACGTCGCGCCGCCGGCCGGCGGCATGGACGGCCTGCTGGGCAGCCCGTCCGCGATCCACGCACTGGACGCGCCGCTGCAGAGCGCCGTGGTGGACGGCTTCACGCAGGGCCTGCACACGGTCTTCCTGGTGGCCGCGCCGGTCACGCTGGCCGGCCTGCTGGCGGTGCTGGCGATCCGCGAGGTCGCGCTGCGCGGCGGGCGGACCGCGAAGTCCGGGGCGGGCCAGGGCGGCGGGTCCGGGCCGCGCGACGAGGCCGGTAGCGCGGGGGAAAGTGAGCCTGACGGAGCGTCAGATTCTGTCGAGGTCGATCTGTCCGGTTCTGCCCGGGAAAAGATCGGCAGTCGGGGCTGACAAGCCACCGCCGGGGCACCACAATCCTGGGTACCGCCGTACTCGCCGGTAGCCACTGCCGGCGGGCCGCCGACCCCAGGAGGTCCCGTAATGCTGAGCACGATGCAGGACGTGCCGCTGACGATCACCAGGATCATGCAGCACGGCACGACAGTGCACGGCGCCTCCGAGGTGGTGACGTGGACCGGCGCCGAGCCGCGCCGGACCACGTACGCGGAAGTCGGCCGCCGCACCGCGCAGCTCGCGCACGCGCTGCGCGAGCTCGGCGTGGACGGCGACCAGCGGGTGGCGACGTTCCTGTGGAACAACCAGGAGCACCTGGAGTGCTACCTCGCCGTCCCGTCGATGGGCGCGGTCCTCCACACCCTGAACCTGCGGCTCCCCGGCGACCAGCTGATCTACATCGCCAACCACGCCGAGGACAAGATCCTCATCGTGGACGGCAGCCTCGTCCCGCTGTTCGCCCCCGCGCTGCCCGCGCTCAAGACCATCGAGCACGTCATCGTGACCGGCGACGCCGACCTCGCGCCGCTGGAGGGCAAGGGCAAGCAGGTCCACCGGTACGACGAGCTGATCGCGGGCCGGCCCACCGAGTTCCCGTGGGCCGAGGACATCGACGAACGCTCCGCGTCCGCGATGTGCTACACCAGCGGCACCACCGGCAACCCCAAGGGCGTGGTCTACAGCCACCGTTCGACGTACCTGCACAGCATGCAGGTGTGCATGGTCGAGGGCTTCGGCCTGGGCACCGCGGACATCGTGCTGCCCGTGGTGCCGATGTTCCACGTCAACGCGTGGGGCCTGCCGTACGCCGCGATGCTGTCCGGCGCCTCGATCCTCATGCCGGACCGCTTCCTGCAGCCCGAGCCGCTGGCCGCCATGATCGCCGCGGAGAAGCCGACCATGGCCGCCGCAGTGCCGACCATCTGGACCGGCCTGCTCGACCACCTCGACGCCACCAAGACCGACGTCTCGTCGCTGCGCGAGGTCATCGTGGGCGGCTCGGCCTGCCCGCCGGCGCTGATGGAGGCCTTCGAGGCGCGGCACGGCGTCCGCATCATCCACGCCTGGGGCATGACCGAGACGTCGCCGCTGGGCACCGTCGCGCGCCCGCCGGCCGGGGTCACCGGGCCGGACGAGATGGCGTACCGGGTGACCCAGGGCCGCCTGCCCGCCTCGGTGCAGGCCCGGCTGGTCGGCCCGGACGGGTCGGTCATGCCGCACGACGGCACCTCGGTCGGCGAACTCGAGGTCCGCGGACCGTGGATCGCGGGCGGCTACATCGGCGGCGAGACCGGCTCGGACTCGGTGGAAGGCGACCGGTTCCACGACGGCTGGCTGCGCACCGGCGACGTGGGCACGCTCACCCCGGACGGCTTCCTGACCCTGACCGACCGCGCCAAGGACGTCATCAAGTCGGGCGGCGAGTGGATCTCGTCGGTCGACCTGGAGAACCAGCTCATGGCGCACCCCGACGTGGCCGAGGCGACCGTGGTCGGCGTGCCCGACGAGCGCTGGGGCGAACGCCCGCTCGCCATGGTGGTGCTGCGGGCCGGTGCGGACACCGGGCTGGAGCAGCTCAAGGCGTTCATGGCGGAGCGCGTGGCGCGCTGGATGGTGCCGGAGCGCTGGAGCCTCGTCGAGGCGGTGCCGAAGACGAGCGTCGGCAAGTTCGACAAGAAGCTCATCCGCAAGCAGTACGGCGACGACGCGCTGGACGTGGTGACGCTGGGCTAGAGCCGGCGGCAGGCGGGAAGTACGTTGCGGGGCCTGGCCGGTCGGCCGGGCCCCGCAGTGTGTTCCGGTGTTCTTGCCGCGTGCCGGCTCAGACGAGCGAGGCGATCTTCCCGAGCAGGTCGACCACCCGCTGCTGCACGTCCTCGCGCGTCGAGCGCTCGGCCAGGAACAGCACCGTCTCGCCGGTCTGCAGGCGCGGCAGGTCCTCTTCGGCGATGTCGACCGTCGTGTAGACGACGATCGGCGTCGAGTGCAGGCGCTGGTTGTTGCGCAGCCAGTCCACGATGCCGAGCCGGCGGCGGCGTACCAGCATCAGGTCGAGCACCACGAGGTTCGGCTCGACGCTGGACGCCTTCGACACCGCCTCGCTCTCCGAGGTGACGTGGACGACGTCCATGCCGCGGCGCATCAGCGAACCGGTGAACGCGGCGGCTATGTCGGGGTTCGCCTCGACCAGCAGCACGCGCGAGGCGTGCGCGGCGCTGTCCGCGGGCGCGAGGGAGCGCAGCAGGACCGCCGGGTCGGCGCCGAACGCCGCGTCCCGGGTGGCCTGCATGATGCCCGCGGTGACCAGCACCGGGATCTCGGCGGCGGTCGCCGCGGTGCGCAGCGACTGCAGCGCGGTCCGGGTGATCGGACCGGTCAGCGGGTCCACGAACAGCGCGGCGGGCTGCGCGGGCGCCGCTGCGTCGACCTCTTCGCGGGAACGCACCAGCACCGGGTCCCAGCCGCGTGCGGTCAGCGCTCCCGACGTGGGGCCGTCCGGGGCCGGCCAGACCAGCAGGCGGCGCGGCCGGCCGTCCGGCGCGGGCGCGACCATCGGCGGGTAGTCCGGGTCCACCGCGGCCAGTTCGCCGGGCGGCGGGGTGTCGGCCTCCAGCGCGGCGAGGTCGGCGTTGCCGCCGGCCTCGGCGGTGAGGGCGATCGGCGCGCCGGTGACCGGGTCGTTGACGGTGCCGGGATGCGGCGCGATGCCGGGCACGCGGTGCGGCAGCGGGTCGGACACCGGGCGGTATTCGAGTGCTGCTTCCTCGGCCGCGGGGGTCTGGTGCGCGGCGGCTGCCTCTGCCGCCTGGGCCGCCTCGGCCTCAAGGGCTGCTTGGCCGCGCCGGTCGGCCCGGCCGAGCCGGCCTGCGGCGCGGGCGATCGCATCGGCGGACCTGGCCTGCTCCTGGTGAGCTTGTGCCTGCGCTTGGGCCTGTGCTTGCGCCTGCTCTTGCGCGTGGGCGGCGGCTTCGGGGGCGGCGCTGCCGTTCGGCGCGACCAGGTCCTGGTAGCCGGAGGGCAGCGGCGGCGGCGCGGTCGGATGCGATGCGGGCTGCGGCGACAGGTGGGTGCCGGGGTGCATCGGCGGCTGCCCGGGCTGGCCGGGCTGTCCGGGCTGCTCCGGGTAACCGGACGGCAGTGGGGGACCGGCGTGCTGCGCGGGCTCGTCGGTGCTGCCCGGCGTACCGAAGTCCTGGTACGCGGACGGTGCTGCGTAGCCCTGCGGGCCGTGCTGCTGCGGCTGCTCGTGCTGCGGCTGGGCCGGCGGCTGCTGGGTCTGAGGCTGCTGGATCTGCGGCTGCTGGATCTGCGGCGGCGTGAGGGCGCGGCGCCGGCGGCCCGGGATCTGCGGGCGCGCCGCGGCGTCCTCTGCGGTGCCCGCAGCCGTACCCGCCTCCTGGCCCGGGACGGGCGGAGGCGTCGTCGGCATCGGCGGTATCGCCGGCTGCTCGGCGGGCAGCGGGATCTGCGGCATCAGCGCGGTGGGCGCATCAGGATTGGCGTCGACCGGCGGCTGGGCCGCGGCCGGGAGTTCGAGCAACTCGGTCGGCGCCAAGTCGGCTATGTCGGACGGCGCGGACTCGGTGCGGTCCTGCACGCTCGTCGACCTGCTGCCCATCCCGGGCAGGCCGGGCCGCGACTGCGACGGTATGGACGCGGGCGGCGTCGACAGGTGGTGGCGGGCCCGGGCCATGTGCCGGGTGTGGTGCCCGTTGACCTTCGCGGGCACGGTCGGCGGCTTGCCCGCGGCGTCCTCGGGCTGCCCGCCGCCCTCGGCAGGCGTGCCGGCGGCGTCGGCGGCCGGGGCCGAAGTGCCGCCCGGCTTGCTCCCGTTGCCCGTGCTTCCCGCCTCGCCCTCGGGGGCGGCAGCGGGCAGCGCACGATGCGCGGCGCGGCGCCCCGACGCGGGCACCAGCGGCACGCTGGGCGCACTTCCGGGCGCGGCCGAATCGCCGGCCGGCAGCGCGATCGGCTTGGCGGGGGCGGGCAGCGGCGGTACGCCGGGCGCGGGCGGCACGACGGGTGCCGCGGCGGGCGCCAGGCGCGCGCGGGGCTCCAGTTCGCCCTTGTCACGCACCGCGGGCAACTGCGGCGCCGACTCGTCCTGGCTCTTGTCCTCGTCCTTCTCCGCAGCGTCCGGAGCCGGTTCCTTCTCCGGTTCCTTCGCCGCGTCCTTCTCGCCCTCCGGCTTCGCGGTGCCCGGGCGCACGGCCGGCGACGTGCGCGCCCGCTTGCGCGCCCGCGCCCGTACGTCCTGGCCCGCCTCCGCGGACTCCTGGGGGCGCGCCTTGGCGGCGGCCTCCTCGTCGGCGGGCAGCTCGACCACGTAGGTGCTGCCGCGTCCCTCGACGGTGTGCGACTCGACGGTGCCGCCGTGCGCCTCGATCACCGCGCGCGCCAGCGGCACGTGCACCGAACTGCCGCGGCTGGCCGGCCCGCGTACCTCGATGCGGGCCACCGCACCGCGCTGCGCGGCCGCGACGACCACGGTCGAACCCTTCGGGCCCGCACCCACGGTGTCCGCGATCAGGTGGCCGAGCGCGCGTGTCATCGCGTCCACGTCGACCTGCACACCCACCGGCGCCGCGGTCACGGTGAACTCCACACCGGCCGCCCGGGCCGGGTACGTCACCGTCTCCAGCGCCCGGTCGAGCAGATCGTCGACGGTCGCCGCGGTCCGCTCGGCGTCGTCCTTCGCCTCGCCCCGCTGGTGCTCCAGCACCTCGCCGGTGAGGCCGACCATCTCCTCCAGCTCGCCCGCCACCTGGCGCACCACGCGGCGCGCACTGGGGCCGAGCTCGCCGATGCTTCCGTCGGCCAACGTCTTCAGCCGCGCCCGGGACGCCTCGATACGCGCCAGCAGCTCGCCGTCCAGCAGCTCCGCCAACTGCTCGCGGTGCTCGGCCAGCGCGCGCTCGCGCGTCAGGTCCGTGAACGTCATGACCGCACCGACGACGGCCTCGCCGAGCAGGATCGGCGCCGTCGTCATCTCGACCGGCAGCGGCTCACCGTCCCCGCGCCACAGCACCTGGTCGCGCAGCCGCTGCTTGCGTCCGGTCTTGAGAGTCACCAGGGCCGGGCACTCGTCCTCCGGCAGCGGCGACCCGTCGGCCTTCTTCGGCTGCAGCAGTTCGTGCAGCGACTTGCCGCCCAGATCGCCGGCCCGGCGCCGCAGTATGCGCGCCGCCGCCGGGTTCACCAGCACGATCGACCCGTCGGCATCGATGCCGACGATGCCCTCGCTGGCCGCCCGCAGGATCATCTCGGTCTGCCGCTGCTGCCGCTGCAGCTCGGACTCCACATCGACGGACCCGGTCAGATCGCGCACCACGATCATCAGGAGCTCGTCGTCGTACGCCCCCGGCAGGTTCGCGCTCGTCACCTCGACCGGCATGAGCGAGCCGTCGGTGCGGCGCGCGGTCATCCGGGTGGGCTTGGTCCGCGTCTCGCCGCTGTCCATGATCCGCACGGACCCGGGGATGCGGCTGCGGTCGAAGGTCGGCAGCAGATCCAGCAACCCGCGCCCGACGATCGGCGTGCCCGGCGCCTCGAGCGCCTCCAACGCCATCGCGTTCGCGTTGACGACCGTGCCGTTCCGGTTCACGAGCAGCAACGCATCGGGCAGGGCGTCGAGTATGGCGGCGAGGCGAGCAGCGCCTCGAGATGGCCTGCTGCTCACGAAGCGCGTACCTCCTCAACGTCCCCTGGACTCCGCCGACGGCCCATCCTGCCCGTCCCCCCGAGGCATGTCACGACCGACTATCCCATTCTTTTTGCGGTCTCGTTGACCGGCCAGGTAATCTGTCCGCCGTCGGGATACACCGATGGAGGCTTCGCCTAGTCTGGTCTATGGCGCCGCACTGCTAATGCGGTTTGGGTAACCAACCCCATCCCGGGTTCAAATCCCGGAGCCTCCGCACTTCACGGCCCGTCCGGTCCAACCGGACGGGCCGTTTTGCATCCCCACCCACCACGCTCCGCACCCAAACCGCCACCCTCAGTACCACCACGCCCTAATTGTCCGTCAACTCCCTTTCCTCCCACCCCACATCGCCCCTCGCCCCCCGATGTGATCTATGCCGCACAAACCCCACGTCTCCCCACCCCCACCCCAACCCGACTTTCCGCTCTAAGCGAACACCCCAGCCCCTCCCCACCCCCACGCCCGCCCCACCCACCGACCGCCGACCACCCACCGCCGGCCGCCCACCCGCCGCCCACCGCCGACCCACCCCACCCACTGCCGGCCGCCGACCTTCCGCACCCACCCCCACCGCCGGCCGTCGACCTTCCGCACCCGCCCACCCCTAGGCGGCCGTACACCCCCACCACCTGCCGCCCCTCCAACTTCCTTCGGACCCCCGCGCAGACACCTTCCCGCCAACGCCCGCCAACCCCTCCCCACCCCGCCGTCCACACCAAAAACCGCAGGTCAGACCCCGTATCCCCACCTAGTCAGACAATCGATTTCAGCCCCGGCCACGGATCCTGTATTGTTCTTCTCGTCGCAACGACAAGCGCTCGTAGCTCAACGGATAGAGCATTTGACTACGGATCAAAAGGTTGCAGGTTCGAATCCTGCCGAGCGCACCAGCTCAGAGGCCCTCTCGGATGACCGAGAGGGCCTCTTGCTTTGCGGTGGGAGCCAATTTGGGAGCCAGGCTCAGGAGTTGGGTTCCCGGGGGGCGACGCGCCCGAGTGTTGAAGCTCGTGCGGGTGCCAGTGCCCGCGGCCGGCCTTCGTGCGAGAAGTTGTCCGGGGCGAGCGGCGTCCCGACCTTGCTCGGAAAGATCAGCCCGTGCTCGTGCCAGGCCTCGCCGAGGCGCTCACTCACCTTCTTCTGCTCGGCGCGGTGCCGCACGAGCAGGGCCGCCAACTCCGGTAACCAACCCCGCAGCAGCTGCCGAGGCAACTGTCGGGCCAGCCAGGAGGTACACGCATGCGGCTGGATCGAGATCCGGGCTCGCCCGAGGCCGACCAGACGTACTGGGAGTACAAGGCGCTTGAACGTGTCGGCCCGCTGCACTTCGGGATGCTCCCTGAAACAGCTGTCGCCGCCATGTACGAAGCAGGGTTCGTCTGCGGTTCTTTCGAGCGCCTTGGCGACTTCGGCTTGCTCCCTCAGACCCGCACGAGGTTCCGCAGAGCGGGTAGGCCCATGCACCAAACTGACGTCGACGCCTTCTACATCGATGCGGCCCTGACGTGTGTCGCGGTCGACGCAGGAACCGGTCCGCGGGTCACCTTCGACGGGATGGAGCTCATAGGCCGGCCCGCCATGGATCTCCAACGCGAGCTCATCGGCTATCTGGAACGCACCGACAGAGAGATCCGGTTGAGCCCGGACGGGGTCATCAGTGCCGACGACCTGGGAATCCTGACGCTCCCTCAACAGGTCGGTGAACTGGACCTGTCCCGTGCGATCTTCAGCAGAACGCACTACTGGGCCAACACCATGTTCGACACCATCCCCGGGGCAGCCCTGTACCTGCGCTGAGCAGCCGGTTGCACCAACAGGCGTACGACGACTGATGCTGCGTGGTGCGCTCCGAGCCGCGGTCAATCCGCGCACGCGTACGGCGCCGCGCGCCGCAAGCGGCGCGCCGGTCGCCCGACTCGGCCGGGCCCCGCCGCGCGTGCGGCGTGGCCGCCGGTCACGGCGTGGCCCCACCCGCCGGGCAGCGAGGGTGTGCATCGCTCCAGACACAGCGAAGAAGCCTTCTGGTTGGATCGACGCAGAGTCGCGCGGCACACGGGGGATCGAATGACGAGGGAATCGCCAGGCACGATCGCGGTTCTGGTGTACGTTGCAGACAACCGCTACGACGAGCAGGCAGGACCCGCAGGTGCTGCGCCCGCCACAGGTGGGACACACCCAGTGCCGACGGACCGCCCATCGTGCGTTGGGAGGGTGAACTCCTGGCGATGTACGAGTTCACCGACCTGGATCAGGCTCCACCAGGTCGCACGTGGTCTGCCGGTGCCGGCGTCTGGCGCGATGATTCGGTCCGCCTGAAGCCGCTCGGCGGCGCGCGCATAGTCACGCTGCCGAAGGAGATCCCGCTGAGTTACGAGGCCTGCTCCGCACGACTCAGTACTCACGGCAAGACTGGCGATTCCATCGCCGTCGAATCCGGGACGCAAGCCTGCCTGTCCACCGAGGGCGGGCGCGTGGTGGGAGGCACCGTGACTGCGATCTCCAGCATCGAGCGCCATGCGCGCATGCGCCTCACGATCTGGGAACGCAGCTGAGATGCTGCTGCGCAACGATCATTATTGGGTGAGGATGCTCATGGATGACGAGACGGGCCAGAAGACTCGGACGCCCTTACGGATGACGGTTGGCACCTGGGATACTCCGGTGAAGCTGATCTTTGAACCGTGGGCGACCGAGGTGGACTTGGAGCCACACATGACCGTCACCATGGAATGGGACAACAACGACCAAGACCCACAGGTCGAAGTTGTGCACCATCCTGAGTCCATCCAGTTCTTCGCGCTGGTTCTCCCCCGAGTCTGGGATAAGCACGGCAACGAGGTCGACATTTGAAGCGACACCGGGCTTCGGAACCCGTGATCGCGAAACCGGCGCGGACCTACCGTTTGCCTATGGCAGAGCGCAGCATTGGCGAAGTGGCCTTGTTTCGCGAGGCGTTCCCGGAGATGACCGATGAGATCGTCAAGATGCTGCACGCTGAAAGCGACGAGGCGTTCGCCGAGCAGTTCGCGGGACTTCGCTATTACGGACGCTGCCTGTGCACCCCAACGTGCAGAGCCCTGAGCACGGACAGCAGAAGACGCGTCAGCGGCCTCATGGTCATGCTCCCCACGGAGGAGCCAGTCTTCTGGCTCGACGTGGACAGCGCCGGCGCCGCGGTACTGGCGATCGAGGTCCTGGACGGCCGGACGGTGGAACCCCCGCTCGGTATGGGCACGGTATGAGCGAGGAGTGCTCACGCCGATCATGCCTTTGAGTTGCGGGAACTCGCGGGAGAGGACCGCACTCCGGAGCCGCTTCAGTTGGGAGCCGTGTCCTGTGTGTTGTCGGGGGCTCGTCGTACGCTCGCTCCGCCTGTCCCGACGAGCACGGAGCATCACTGATGTCTCGGACTACGCCGTCCATTCCTGTCGATCTGGCGAACTGGATACCGTCGCTTCTTCCGTCGGCGCGCTGGACAACGCGGCTGCACCCCCGTGTTGGTACCCCAGAGGTCTGCGACAGTTCCGTGGGTGGACCGTTGTTGTGGCCGAGCACCGAGCTGTGGCCAACATGCGCCCACGACCACGAAGACTTTGGGGTTTTGCCGCTCGATGATGGCCCAGTGCCGTTGGTGCCCGTCGTCCAGGTCTACGCCCGGGACTTGCCGGCTTCGTCGGATGTTCCGTTTCCGCCGGGTACGGATCTGCTTCAGGTTCTGTGGTGCCCGTTCCACCACGCGCCGTACTACGGCCCGATGGCTCAAGTCTTTTGGCGGGATTCAGCGGATGTCTCCGCCCCCATGACGGAGTTCCCGGAACCGCCCGAGGGAGCCGATGGCGGTGCGCTGCCTGTTCCATGTGTTCTACACCCGGAACGCGTCATGGAGTACCCGTCGTACGACATGACACAAAGTCAGGCCGACGAGGTGCAGGCGATCGCCGAGGAGTTGGAGAAGGAGACCGGGTGGTCGTACTGGTACGACCTGTCAGTGGCGCCCGGGGTCAAACTCGGCGGTTACCCGGGCTGGACCCAGGATCCGCAATGGCCCCGGTGTGCCTGCGGCCGAGTGATGGACCACCTGATCACTGTCGAGAGCAACGAGTTCGATGGTGAAGACAGCCCTCGCTGGATCCCCGTCGAAGACCAGGCGGGGGGCGATGTCTGGAACACAGTGAAGAACCCTACCGACTTGGTGCTCGGCGATGCCGGGGGAGTTTACGTATTCGTGTGTTCCACCTGCCCTGGTAGGCCGTACGAAACGGTGTTCGACTGCTCCTGACGGCGGGTCGTTTCCCACGTACCGAGGATCGAATGACGTTCGCTCGGAGCGGTGTCACCGTCACGTTGGTGACGGGAGACTCGTTCACTCCGGCCGGAAGCGCCGCATGGTTGCAGGTTCGAATCCTGTCGAGCGCACCAGCCAAGAGGCCCACTCGAACGCCGAAGGGGCCTCTTGCTTTGCTCTGAGGAACCAACCCGAAGGACAAGCGCGGGAGTTGGGCCACCAAACCCAACGGACAGCCTCCTCGTCGTTTCCCCATGGCGGCCGGTTCCCGTGGGGACAATGGCGCGATGAGCCGGATAACCGACGTCATCGTCAGTGCCGACATGCAGGCCGAAGCCATGGCTCCCCTGACGCATCGCGACGACGCTCGCGGCTGGTCCGGGGCGTTCACTCTCGTCACCGACGGGGCTGCCCGCGCCTATTGGAACCGGGACGGGAAGAACCCGGCGGCGGCCGTCTGGGTCGGGACGTTCGACCACCTTGACCGGCCGGCGCTGCTGGCCGACCTGGAGGCCCTCCCATGGACGTGCCCGCACACCGTCCAGGTGTTGATCCGGGTGGAGGACGACGACTGCTTCGGCCTGTGGATGATGATCGACGGGAAGCTTCGCGAGGTCGCCCTCCCTCGGACGACGAGGGACGCAGAGTCCGGTGTCCTTGCGCGCATCGACTGTCCCGGCGACGACCTGTAGGGCAGTTGGGCGTGAGCACGGCAGGTGTGCAGCCACGAAACCGTGGATGATGCCATCGACTGACCAGGGGGCTGCATGAGCGACAAGCGTTCACTGGCAGAGGTGTTGGCCACGGCCTTGGTCAACCTCGCCTGGACCATCGAGGACGTACCGGATGAGGTCCTTGAACCTCGATTCGCCGTCATCTGGCTGGAATCGCTGGCGGAGGATCTTGGCGGCATGACTGCTGCTCAGAGTGCCGAGTTCGCACGTCTTCTCCGAGCTTTGCCCGATGTCGATCCCGCGTTCACCGAGGCGCTCATTGACACGGCTGCGTGGCCTCACCGTGAAGACGTCTTCGAGGACTGAACGACGCAGCGGTGGGGGGTGGTTGGGTCTTCGGGGGGCGTGGGTCGGGGGAAGGGCTCTGTGGCAGCGGGGAGTTGAACGGCGCTGCGGGGCGGGTGCGGGTGAACGAGTTGCCGTGGGAATGCCGGATCTCCGAGTTGCGGCGGGCATGCCGAAGGTGCCGGACCTGGTGGTCCGGCACCTTCTTTGGACCTGGGCCGTCAGGGGCGGCTGGTCAGGTTCAGTGGCCGTGGTGCGGCGGGCACGGCTTGGGCGGGCACGGCGGGGGGCACGGCGGCGGGGGGCACGGGTGCTCCACTACCGGGGGGCACGGGATGGGCGGCAGCACGATCACCGGCGGGCACGGCGGCGGGATGTGGACCACCGGCGGGCAGGGCTTCGGCGGGCACGGCGGCGGCGGGCAGGGGTGCTGCGGCGGCGTGGGGGAGGGGCAGCACACCGAGGTGCCGACCGTGCTGGGGGCGGCGGCCGGCGCAGCGAAGGCCTGGCCTCCCACCGTCAGTGCACCGCCGGTCAGCGCGGCTACGACCAGGAGTTTCTTGGCGAACCCGTTCACGTACGACTTCCGATCATGAGTGACAAGCGGCGAACCGCATGGCTCAGGACGGATTCCCTTTTGTCAGAAAATATGACCGGCGTGTCGAGATGTTCGCTCGTTCTCCGCAGGCGGTTCGCCCGTCCGGTCCGCCCGGGTTGCGAACCCGGCCGCGTGGATTACAAATGTCTCAGCACGCGACGGATGAACTTGCGGTGGTGCGGGCGGGGTTCACGTGGGTGCGGTGGGGCGGGGAACCGTTGTTTTCGGGGGTTCAGGGTTCGGGGCCTCGGG
>NZ_JAKFHA010000003.1:218102-478440 GCF_021502675.1 Yinghuangia soli | reverse complement strand
GGGTTCCGCCCAGCGACGGCCGCCCGGGTTGCGGCCCGGGTCCCCGCCCGCGGCAGGCTCGGCGCTTCAGGGGCCTGCGCCGAAGCCCGCCGCGTACCCGGCCGTTACAGGTCGGTGGCGATGATCTTCTCGATGTTGCGCTCGGCCAGCGCGGTGATGGTGACGAACGGGTTGACGCTCGTGTTGCCGGGGATGAGCGAGCCGTCCATGACGTACAGGCCCTGGTAGCCGTGCAGGCGCCCGTAGTTGTCGGTGGCCTTGTTCAGCACCGCGCCGCCCAGCGGGTGGTACGTGAGGTGGTCGCCCCAGATCTTGTACGCGCCGAAGAGGTCGGACCGGTAGACCGTCCCCTCCTTGCTGTTGATCTTGTCGAAGATGGTCTTCGCCATGTCGATCGAGGTCTGCTTCCAGGCGGTCTGCCAGTTCAGGTCGACCTTGCCGGTGGAGGCGTTCCAGCTGAACTCCGCGCGGTGCGGCGTGTTGGTGATCGTGAGGTAGAACGACGCGTAGGTCTCGATGCCGGTGGGCAGCGGGGCGACCTCGGCGAACGCGCCGCCCGCGGCCCAGTTGTCGATACCGGCGGTCGGCATCGACGACTGGAGCTTGCCGGTCGCGTCCCACATGTGGTTGGCACGGCCGCACATGACGTTGCCGTTGTCGCCCCAGCCCTTGCCGACCTCGCCGTTGAGGTTCGGCAGCGCGCCGGTCGCCTTGAGGCGGACCAGGAGCTTGGTGGTGCCGACGCTGCCCGCGGCGAAGAAGACGCGGTCCGCGGTGACGGTCTTGGTCGCCACGGTGTCGCCGCTGGTGTTGATCTGGTCGATCGCCACGGTGTAGCCGCCGCCGGACGCGGGCGTCACCGAAGTCACCTTGTGCAGCGGGGAGATGGTGACCTTGCCGGTCGCCTTCGCCTGGGCGATGTAGGTCTTCTGCAGCGACTTCTTGCCCGCGTTGTTGCCGTAGATGACCTCGCCGGCCAGCGCTGACTTCGGGACCGTGCCCGCCTCTTCCGCCTTCATGTACTCCCAGTCGTACACGTTGGGCACGAAGACGAACGGGAAGCCGGAGCGCTGCGCGTGCTTGCGGCCGACGCGCGCGTACTGGTAGCACGGCGCGCTCTCCCACCAGCGCTGGTCGACGTTGGTGACGCCCAGGCCGGCGTTCGCACGCGGGTAGTAGGTGTTGTACATCTCGTCGGCGTCCACCGACGGGAGCACGCCCGCGAAGTTCTCGCGCCGCGGGGTGACGGCCATGCCGCCGTTGACCAGCGAGCCGCCGCCGACGCCGCGGCCCTGGTACACGGTGATCCCGGCGAACTCCTCGGCGTCCAGGATGCCGGTGTACTTCGGGACGTCCTTGTCCAGCGGGAAGCCCAGGAACTGGCTCAGCGGCTGCTTGGTGCGGGTCCGCAGCCAGAACGAACGCTGGTCGGGCGTCGTGGTGTTGGCGAAGATCTTGCCGTCCGAGCCGGGGGTGTCCCAGGCCATGCCCATCTCGACCATGTGGACGTCGACGCCGGCCTGCGCGAGGCGCAGCGCGGTCACCGAGCCGCCGTAACCGGTGCCGATGATCAGCGCGGGGACGCGCACGCCGTTCTCGATCGCGGCGGCCGTGGCGCCGGCGGTCGCGGCCTGGGCCTGCGTGGCGGTGTGCCCGGCGATGGCTGCGGCACCTACCGCGGCGCCGGCGCCGGCCACGAAGCGGCGGCGCGAAAGGCCGTCGCCGGAACGGGTCTTACGCACGGGAGTTCCACTCATTTTGCGTTCCTAACTGGACGGAAGGGGAACCGGTTCAGCTCTTGCGCGTGCGCGACCGCAGGGCGTACCGGAACGTAAAGTTCCGGATCATTCGCCCGGAGAACCCTCCTGGACGTGAGCCTGCGGGTGGAGCGGGTCGTTCCATCCGGGCCGGGGGGCTCGGGGCGGGCTCGCGGGGGAGCCCGGAGTGGTGCCGGGGTGCACACCCGGCCGGGGACCGGGCGTGCGTGTCCACCGGAGGCGCCTGAGAGTGATCAGGCGCCCCCGGGACGCTTCAGGGGTCCGGCGGCCTCGGCCGCCTTCGAACTCGGCCGGTGCCGGCCGTACTTGCTCGGCTGGGGATCAGCCGTTCCTGCCCTTGCCCAACTTCCCGACCGCGGCGCGGAGCGGGACGTCGAGGGCGTCGTACAGTCCGGGCGGGTTCTCGGTGAGCCAGTCGATCGCGTTGACCAGGCGCCCGACCGCGGTCGCGTTGCCGCCCGCGGACCGGTTCTCGCCCTCGTCGGTCGCCTCCACCGTCACCTCGATCCGCGGAGTCCCCTCGATCACCACCCGGTGCGCCCCGTCCCCGCCGTCCGGCGGCGTGGGCCAGTCCGGCGCGCAGGAGGGATGGATCCGGGTGACGTGCTCGATCACGATCCGCGGCTCCCCGTCCACGACCCCGATCACCTCGAACCGCACCGCGCCCTGCGTACCCGCCTCGAAGGTCCCCATCAACCGCGTCTCCACGGTCGCGTCCAGCGCGCGGCGGTCCACGGTCTCGCGGATCTCGTCCAGTTCGACACCGAGGGCGCGGGCCATCATGCGGATCTGCCCGCCCCACACCATCGTCGGCATCTCCGGCCACAGCATCGGCGGCCCGTACTCCAGCGGGTGCCCCATGCCGATCAGGTTCCGGACCGAGTCCTCCTGGTCGTAGGTGGTGTAGTCGAAGATCTCCTGGCAGCGGATCACCTCCACCCGCGTGCCCAGACCCGAAATGAGCAGCGGCAGGACGTCGTTGCCCCAGCCCGGGTCCACACCCGAGACGAACAGCGAACCGCCGCCCTCCGCGACCGCCGCCACCACCGGGTCGCGGAACTCCGGCGCGGCGTTGACCGGGTCGTACAGCGGATACAACGCCGGCGAGACCACCACCGCGCCCGCGCGGATGGCCGCGCAGATGTCCTCCAGCGCCTCGTCCGGGCGGATGTCGCCCGACGCCGCATACACCACCGCCCGCGGACCCGACGCCAGCACCGCGGTCACATCGTCCGTGGCCGCCACACCCAGCACCGCGTCCATACCGGCCAGCTCGCCCGCATCCCGGCCGACCTTCGCCGCCGAGTGCACGACCACCGCCGCAAGCTCCAAAGCCGGATGCGCATCGACCGCACGAATCGCCGCGCGACCGACATTGCCCGTGCCCCAGACCACCGTGGGAATCATGCGGCGGAGATTAGCAAGTGGAATGAAGCGTTCATAGAGCTTGACTGAAGCAATTACCAAAAGTGCCGGCGGACGTGTTGGCGGGTTGCCGACAGCACTGGTCGGACTGTCGACAGCGGACCTGGTGTCCGGTCGAGATGCTGGTCAGAAGCGTGTAGGCCACATGCGCCGGGTCCCGCCCGGGGCCCGGCACCGACTTTGCCGAGGAACGAACTGCACGATGAACCCCACCGATTCGACCGCTTCGGAGAAATCCCAAGGATCGCCGCGAGACACTTCCGGTGCCGGTGTCTCGGAATCGGCACGTGTCACCAAGAGCGATTCGGCACGTGTCACCGGGACAAGAGAAATCAATTCCCCCGTGCCCTCGGCCTGGCGGCGCATGCGCATGTGGGGCGTGGTGCATGCGGTCGACGATCTCTACCAGGGGCTCGTGCCCGCCACCGTGCCCTACTTCGTGCTCGACCGCGGCTACAGCTATGTGGCCGCCACCGGCCTCACCCTGGCGGCCACATTGGGCAGTTCGCTGCCCCAGCCGTTCCTCGGCGTGCTGGTGGACCGGTACCGGGCCGGCTGGATGGCGGCCGCCGGGGTGGCCGCGGCAGGTCTCGGGCTCGGCCTGTCCGGATTGGTGGATTCGTACGCCGCGGTGTGGCTGCTGCTCCTGCTCTCCGGGCTCGGTGTCGCGATGTTCCACCCGGCCGCGGGCAAGGCGGCGCGCGAGGAGGCAGGCGAAAGCACCGCGGCCATGAGCATCTTCGCGGCGGGCGGCAGCGTCGGGTTCTTCCTGGCGCCGGTCCTGGCCACACCGGCCTTGGTGGCGTGGGGCGTCGGGTCGACCGCGCTGTTCATCCCGCCCGCGCTGCTCGCCGCATACGTGCTGCACCGCAACCGGCACCGGCAGCGCGTCCTGGCCGCCGCAGCGGCCGGCGCGCGTACCGGGACCGACCAGTGGACGCCGTTCCTCGTGCTCACCGGGGTCTCGGTGGTCCGCTCGGTCGTCTTCTTCGGGGTCGCCACCTTCATCGAGCTGTACTGGATCCGGCACTTGGGTGCCTCGCACGTCCTCGGGGGTGCCGCGCTCGCGTGCTTCCTGGCCGGCGGCGTCGCCGGAACGCTCGTCGGCGGCCGGATCGCGGACCGCATCGGCCTGGTGCGCACTGTGCAACTCGGCGGCGCGCTGGTGATCCCGATGCTCGTCGGCCTGCGGGCGGTGCCAGGCCCGTACGTGCCCCTGGTGTTCGCGGTGCTGACCGGCGTCGCGCTCAACATCCCCTTCGCGGTGCTGGTCAAGCTCGGGCAGGACTATCTGCCGACCCGGCCCGGCACCGCCGCGGGAGTCACGCTCGGCCTTGCAGTCAGCATCGGCGGCCTGATCGGTCCCGTCTTCGGATTCGCCGCGGACGCCCGCGGTCCGCAGAGTGTCTTCTCCATCTTGTGCTTCGTGCCGCTTCTCGCGCTGGCGCTCGGTGCGTTCCTCCGCGAACCGCACGCTGCGGCTGCCGACGTGGACACGGGCACGGACACGGAGGCCGGTGCTGCCGGTTAGGGGAGTGGGGGCGGTCCGGCCGGTTTCGGCGGGTCCGTGAGCGTGTTCGGTCCGGGCCGGGGGCCGCGGAGTGCTGCCAGCCGGCGGTCCAGCCCCGCGCCCGCGGCGCGGACCAGCACGCTCACCCGGTGGTCGAGCGTGGCCAACAGGGAGGCCCCGGCCTGGACGGCATTGCCGAGGGCTGCCCCCACCGGTGCCGCTGCGGCCGCGGCGAACACGCCGCCGCTCGCAGGGGGCGGCATCGGCAGCGGGCCGGGCACGTGCCGCATGTCCGACAACACCCCCTCGTCCAGTGCCGCCCGGCCGGACTCGCCGTGCAGGTACGCCTCGTAGTCGGCGTGCCCCTTGAGCGCGGCGTTCAGGAACGCCGTCGCGTAGAGGTTCGCGAGGGCGTGCTGCCGGGCGGCCGGGATGCCCGGCTTGCCGTCGCGCGGCTGCCCCGGACGTCGTACGTCCGCATCGCCTGGGCCCAGGAACTGCGCGTGGTTGCCGCCGCTGATCTCCAGGTACACCTTGTACCCCTGCGGGATCAGGTCCCAGTAGTGCAGGGCCGCCCCCGACGAGACCTTGTCGTGCTGCCCGGCCAGGATCAGCGCAGGCACCCGGACCGCGGCCACGGCCGAGTCGACCAGGGCGTAGGTGTCGGCCTCCTTCGGATTCCGGCCGGGCGCGATGCCGACGACGGCCCGGATGCGCTTGTCGCGCGCGGCGGCGGCCAGCGCACCCGCGGCGCCCGCCGACACCCCGACCGCGGCGAACGCGGACGTGTCGACAAGACCGCGGAGTGGGGTGAAGCGTTCCTGGTCGGCGTCGACGAGCCGGTCGAACGCATCGGTGATCGTGTCGGCGTGCAGGTCCGGGTCGGTCCCGAGGGCGCCCTCCGGGGCGTACCGGAAGACCACGTAGCCGTGCTGCACCAGGTGGCGGCTCAGCCAGTCGAGACGGCTGGCCGCGGTCTTCGTCCCGGTCTTCGTCCCGGTCTCGCTCCACGTCGCGGGCGCCAGGACGACGGCGGGGTACGGCGCTCCCGACTTGTCGGCATGCGCGAGCGGCCCGCCCTCCAGCGCCGGATAGCCGATCTTCGCGAGCGTGAACCCCGTACCGCCGGTCCGGAACGGGAGCTCCAGCTCGCCGACCCGGTACGGCCCCTCGGCGCCGAGCGCGGCGACCGAGGGGCGGTCGGACGACGATTCGGTTGCCATGACCCGAGTCAACTCGCGCCGAACCCGCTTGGACAGCCCGATAGTCGGCCAAATGTGACGAACATTCATCAACGGCCGCGAAGCGCGGCCCTGGCCGCTCGTCGAGCCACCCCTATCCATCCCGCGCAAAAGTAATGGAGGAAATCTCTCCACTTCTGCTATGGTCGCTCAAGTGGAGAAAAAATCTCCACTTGATCGGGAGTCGTCGCGGCAGGGGGATCCGATGGACCGTCAGGGAGTGGCCTCCTTCGCCCGTTTCGTCGCCTGCGGCGGAGGCGTCGGGCTCGCGTCGAGCGGCGCGCTGATCGTGCTGGCCGGAGCGATGCCGCTGGCCGTCGCGAATGCCGCGGTCTCGGCGGTGTCCACCTTGCTCGCGAACGAACTGCACAGCCGCATCACCTTCCGGCGGGGGCGGGCGAGCCTGCGCGTGCACCTGGAATCGACCGGCACCGCGGTCGCCGCGTACCTGGTCACGACCGCCGCGCTCCTGGGCCTGGAGGCGTTCGCCGGCGATGCGGGAGAGCTCACCCGGCAGGCGGTCTACCTGTCGGCGTCGGCGCTGGCCGGAATCGCCCGGTTCGCGGTTCTCAAGCTCGTGGTGTTCGCGCGTACGGCACGGCCGGCCAAGGCAGTCCGGCCGGTGCGCATCGCCGTCCGCACGCACACCCCCGAGGACATGGCCGCGGTGGCCTGACAGCCCGTCCCGTCCCGGCCCCTTCCTTCCTTCCAGTCCAGGCCAGGCCAGGCCGGTCCAGGCCAGGCATGAGGCGAAGGCGCCGGACCCCAAACCCCTGGAGCCCGGTCCGCGACGGCGGACCGGGCTCCAGGCATGAAGCAGGCATGAAGACAGCGCAGCTCAGATGTCGGGCGTACGGTCCGCCCAGGGCCGGGCCGCCTCGATCTGCGCAGCCAGCGACAGCAGCAGCCCCTCGCCGCCCAGCCCCGCCACGAACTGCACGCCGAGCGGCAGCCCGCCCTCGGTCCAGTACGTCGGCACCGACATCGCCGGGCGCCCGGTGATGTTGGCGAGCTGCGTGTACGGCGTCCAGCGCAGGTTGTCGTCCGCGATCCGGTCCACCAGGTCGGTCTTGGCCAGCAGCCCCGCGCCGCGCACCGCGAGCAGCACCCGGCTGGCCGTCTCCATCCACGCCGGGGTGGCCAGCTGGCCCACCCGCGCGGGCGGGTGCGCGAGCGTCGGGGTGAGCAGCAGGTCGTACGTCTCGTGGAAGAGCGCGAGGCGGTGGCTGTGCTCGTTCCAGCGGTTGTGCGACGCCACGTACGTCGTCGCGCTGGTGGCCCGGCCGACCGCGGCCATGACGCGGGTGTCCAGCTCGAACTTGTCCTCGCCGCAGCCGGTGGCCCGCCGCACGTGGTCCACCTCGGCGGCCATCGAGGCGAACCACATGGTCAAGAAGTCCCGGGCCAACTGGCGCTCGTCGACGCCGGTTTTCGCCTCCTCGACCTCGTGGCCGAGGCCGCGCAGCAGTTCGACGGCGTCCTCGACCGCGGCGACCGCCTCGGGCGAGACGTCGGTGCCGATCGGCGAGGCCGTGGCGTAGCTGATGCGCAGCCGGCCCGGCTCGCGCCTGGCCAGCTCCAGGTAGGGCAGCTCCGGCAGGCCGGGCACGTACGGCCCCGCGGGGTCGTGGCCGGCGATCACGTCCAGCATCGCCGCGCTGTCCCGGACGCTGCGGGTCAGCACGCCGTTGACCGCCGCGCCGTGCAGCATCTCCGCGTACGACGGGCCGCTGGGCACCAGGCCGCGGCCCGGCTTCAGGCCGAACAGGCCGCAGCACGCGGCCGGGATGCGGATCGAGCCGCCGCCGTCGTTGCCGCCCGCGGCCGGCACGATCCCGGCCGCCACCGCAGCCGCCGAACCTCCGCTGGAACCGCCCGGCGTGTGCGCGGTGTTCCACGGATTCCGCGTCGGGCCGTTGGCGTCCGGCTCGGTGATGCCCTTGGCGCCGAACTCGGGGGTGTTGGTCTTGCCGAAGACGACGAGCCCGGCGTCCAGCCAGCGGCGCACCACTTCGGCGTGCGCGGGCATCGGCGTGTCCGCGAGGGCGCGCGAGCCGGAGCCGGTGGGCAGGCCCGCGTAGTCCTGCGCGAGGTCCTTGAGCAGGAACGGCACCCCGGCGAACGGCCCGGCCAGCGAGGTCTTGGCGCGTTCGCGCGCGATGTCGTACATCGGGCGGACCAGCGCGTTGAGCCGCGGATTCACCTGCTCGGCGCGGGCGATCGCGACCTCGAGCAGCTCGGCCGCCTTCACTTCGCCGCTCGCCACCAGAGCGGCCAGACCCACTGCGTCATGCTTGCGGTACTCGTCGTACTCCACCGCCGCGCCTCCTTGCCCAGGGGATGGCTACTCGCGGGTAGCCTCAAAGGGAGCGTACTCGGGGCGCATTGCGGCGTGCCAGAGCACGCGGCACGGTCCTTCCGTGCTTCTGTGACCACTGGTAACAGATGGCGTGCTGCGGGACCGTGGACACATGGGTGCGAATATTCCGCCGGTCCCCGAGCAGTTCGCCGGCGTCCTGGACTGGGTGCCGACGTACGGGATCGCGCTGCGCCGGGTCGGCACGGCGTTCGAAGTCGTGCGCATCGACGGCGAGTACGGCGACGCGGTCGCCGGGCGGCTGTTCGCGGCCTGGTCGGCGGCCTGGTCCGCGGCCGTGCCCGGCCGCGGGCCCGGGGCGCACCTGGACGGCGACGGCGGCCCCGGGCCGGTCGTCGAGGACCGCAGTCGGCGGCACGCGGTCTACTTCTTCCTCGCGCCAGGCGCGGGGCTCCCGTACCGGTGGCCGCCCGGCACGACGTACCTCGGGCGGCGCAGCGGCGAGGCGTACGTCGGGGTCCCGGCCGTGGACGGCGAGACGTGGCCGCTGTCGTGGCGCTGCCCGCCGACCCGGGAGCGGCCGTTCGTGGACCCGGCGCTGCTGCACGCGAGTCTCTGACGCCGGTTCAGGTGAGCACGACGACCGTGCCGGCCGCCTTGTCGTGCACGCACTGCCGGTACGGGCGGTCCCAGAACTGCCACATCACGTCCACGAACCAGAAGAGGCAGCAGGCCGTCCCGCCCACGTGGTACACCACCGCGCGCACAAAGGACCGCGACGTGCTCGGGAAGCGCCCGTCGTCCAGCGCCAGCACCCCGATACCGAGCAGCTGCTTGCCGAGCGTGCGGCCGCGCTTCGCGAGCATGAACGTCTCGTACGCGATGAACACCGCCAGCACCAGCAGCCCGTACCACTGCCGTTCCCGGATCTCGTCGGCGACGTCGTCGCGCGTGTCCCAGCCGGTCGCCAGCGCGACGATGAGGAACAGCGGCACGCCCACGATCAGCCAGTCGCAGATGCGCGCGAACAGGCGCCGGAACGGCCCGGACAGCGACGTCCCGGCGATCCACACGCTGCCGCGCGTGCCCCCGTAGCCCGCGTGGCCGCCGCCCTGGGCGCCGTACTCGCCGTAGTTCCCGCTCCACCCGCCGTCCGTCATGTACGCCAGTGGACGGCCCGGCAGCACGAGCCGCCACCGGACCGACCCGAACGGGTGACCGACGCACCGTCGGACGCTCGGCCGCGCAGCCCGTCAGCCGCCGGCCGTTCGGGTCGGTCGGTCGGCCAGCTTGTCAACGTGCCGGGTACGCCTTCGGGAGCTTGAAGCCCTTCTCGGCCATCAGCGTGCGGAGCCGGTCCGGGTAGTCGGTGATGATGCCGTCCACCCCGTCCTCGATCAGCTTGCGCATGGTGGCCGTGTCATCCACGGTCCACGGCACGACCTTCAGCCCGAGCCGGTGCGCCCGGGCCACCATCTCGGCGGTGACGTACGGCCGGTACGCGGGGTCGCCGACCTGGCCGTTCTGCGGGAATCCGTGCACCGGCGAGAAGGCCGACGCGCCGAACGACCGGACCGCGAGGAGCGGGTCGCCGCCGAAGTCGTCGATGTCCAAGCCGCCCAGCCAGGGCGACTTGCCGGGCTGCCCGGTCTGCAGGAAGTCGTAGTTGGTCAGCGCGACCAGCGGCAGCCGCGGCTCGACCTGACGCATGCGCATGAGCGCACCCCAGTCGAAGCTCTGGATAGTGACCTGGTCGAGGATCCGGGCCCGCCGCACCTCGGCCGCCACGACCTGCACGAACTGCTCGCGCGGCGCGGTCTGTTCGGGGGCGCCCGCTTCGACCTTGGTCTCCACGTTCAGCTTGACTTTGTGTGCGCGGCGCTCGTCCACCAGCGCGAAGACCTCGCGCAGCAGAGGCATGCGGGCACCGGGGGAGGTGGTCTGCCCGGGGAAGTTGGGGAGCGGCCGCGAGCCGCAGTCCAGGGTGCGGACCTGCGCGAGCGTGAGGGTGTTGACGTACTTCCCGACGTACGGGAACTCCGGGTCGCCGGGCGTGGCCGGGGCGGTGTCGGCGCACTTGCGTCCGTCCACTTTGCGGTCGTGCGTGACGACGGCCTGCCGGTCCTCGGTGATCTGCACGTCGAGTTCGAGCGTGCTCACCCCCAGATCCAGCGCCGTGCCGAACGCGGCCAGGGTGCTCTCCACGGTCAGTCCCAGCCCGCCGCGATGCGCCTGGAGGTCGAACGCGTGGTGTGGCCCGTTCCCGTGGCCGTTTCCGTGCCCGTTCCCCCGGTCGGAGGTAGCAGCGGCCGGGCCGGCGGCGGTGAAGGCGAGGGCGGTGGCGGCGAGCAGCGCGGCCGTCGCCGTGCGGGGCGAACGCGGCATGTCAGGTCCGTTCTCCGGGCGGTGCGCGGCGGTCCCCGCGCCGCGGCTCACCGTCGCAGCGCGGTGCGACGGGCGCGCGAGGAGCCGGTGAGCGCGAGGCGAAGACCAGGCGAACGCCGTTGCATTGCGAAAGTGATGTCCCGGGTAGCTTGTCCGCGTGGATGAGACTGCAGCGATCGACCTTGCCACCGCCCGCTACCGCGAGACCGAACAGGCCCACGAAGCAGCGCGTCAGGACGCCATCGCGGCGGTGACCGACGCGCTCCGGGCCGGGATCCGCCAGTCCGATGTCGTGGCGCACTCGCCCTTCACCGCGTCGTTCGTACGCCGCCTGGCACGCGAAAACGGCATCAAAGCAGCCCACAAACGCGCCAGCAGGCCGGTACCCGACACCGAGTCATGAGCGCCGAGCGAATACAGCACCTCGCAGCGTGGTCCGCGTGGGTCCCCTTCGACGAGGCCGCCCGCACTGCTCCGCAAGAGCCGGGCGTGTACGTCGTGCGCACCGCGGAGGACTCATGCCTCGTCTACATCGGTAAGGCGGGACCCAGGCAGGGCAAGGGGATTCGAGGCCGCTTGTCCGTCTACGCGACAGGCAAGGGTGCTGTGAGCGGTCTAGGTGAGGCCGCATTCAACCGCGCACTGGCAGACGCGGATTGGGTGCGCGGCCGCTTGGCCGCCCTCGAAGCGGCCGGCCCATCGGGCGCGCAGCAGTGGGCACGTGCAGCGATCGACCGCGCGGGCCTGGAGCTTTGCTGGGCTACGGCCACCGACGACGCCGCGGCGCGGATGCTCGAGAAGCAGTGCCTGGTCTCCTTGACCGGTTGCGGGCTGTGGAACGTGGGGTAGTCGTCGAGTCCGCTCTCCGAGGGCAGCCCGGCGGTCCCAGCGCTGCCGGTCGCCGACTCAGCGCGGTGCGACGGGCGCGCGAGAAGCCGGTGAGCGCGAAGCGAAGACCAGGCGAACGCCGGTGCGCGCACGCGGTGTGATGTGCTTGCCCGCGCGCCCTGACCGCGGGGCGGCGCACAGGGGTTGGACAGGTGTGGGAAGAACGGGGAAAGCAGTGGTCAGCGACTACCAGGCCGAGTTGCGCGAACGGTTCCTGGGCGCGGCGGTGACGCCTCCGCCCGCGCCGTGGCGGCCCGCCTTCGGCCGCATCGCCACCGCGCCGATCGGCGGCCTCGTCGGCGTCGGCATCGCCCCGCACCCGAAGGACGGCCGCGACCTCGTTTTCGTCACCTCGCACCAGGGCCGCGGCCTGTTCGACCCGCTGGTCGGGGACCGCATCGCCCGCGACCGCGACGCGGACGCCGAACTCGTCTACCCCGACGACGCCGACCTGACCTGCCCCGGTCTGGGCGTACTCGAAGGCACCCGGATCGCGGTGGCCGGCCTCCAGGGCGGAGGCCTGCGGACCACGGGTGTCCTGGGCTGGACCATCGACGTGGTGGCGCCGGGCTGGCCCGACGACCGAGTGCTGCTGTGGCACGGGCGGCTGGGTCCGTACGGCGGCACTCTCGGCGAGGACTGGTGGGCGGTGTACGACACCCGAGGGGGAGGGGAGTTGCGCGCAGCGGGCTTCTCCCCTTCGGGTCGGACGCTGGTGGTGGCCACGAGCTCGGACGTGGCCATCTGGACGGCGCAGGGCGCGTAATCGGGAGCCGACCTGCGCTGCCGCGGCTTCCGCGCCCTCGTCGCGCCTCGGGCGCCGTGACGCATTCCGGTGAATCTGCGCGGCGCGGGCGGTCTTCAGGGCGGTCGGGCCCAGCGCGGGGGCGAGGGTAGAGGTGGGCCGGTGCGGCCATTCCGCAGCGCGGGCCCGCCCACTCCACCGAAGCCGCCGCACCGGCCGCGCACCCGAACCGAGGCACCATGGACGAGCACCGCGCCGTACAAGCCACCAGCGACTGGATGTCCGTGGTCCGCGACGATGAATCGCGGCGCCCCGACGCCTACTTGCACGACCCACACGCTCATCTGCTGGCCGGCGGCCGGGCCGTCGCGGAGGTCGCGTACCTGCGCGAGATCGGCGCCCCCTTCGGTGTCGTCATCGGCCGCGGACGGTTCGGCGACGCGGTGATCGGGCGGGCGCTCGGCGACGGCGTACGGCAGATCGTCGAACTCGCCGCGGGCAGCGGGACGCGCGCCTGGCGCCTCGGCCTGCCCGGCGACGTGAGCTGGTACGAGGTCGACCTCACCGGCCAACTCGCGGCGAAGGAAGCGGCGTTGGAGAACGCGTCCGTCACCGCGCGGTGCCGCCGCCGGTCCGTCGACGCCGACCTGCGCACCGACTGGGCCGCGGCCCTCGCGAACGCCGGGCACGACGCCGCGCAGCCCACGGTCTGGATCGCCGAAGGGCTCTTCTACTACCTGTTCCGCGACGACGCGCTCGCGATCCTCCGGACCGTCACCGGCCTCAGCGCGGCGGGCAGCCACCTGGTCTTCGACGTCCCGCACACCGACTTCGCCCGCGACCCGGACAAGGCCGCCCTGATGACCTACCTCGTCGAATACGGTTCGCCGTTCGTCGGCGCCGCCGAGCATCCTGACGAGCTGCTGCCGGTCGGGGCGTGGAAGTCGGAGGCGTACCGGTCACCCGACCTCGTCGCCGGCCGCTGCCCCTGGGTCCCGCCCATGCCCGAGCGGCTCGCCGCCGACCACCGCGACGTCTGGTACGCCCACGCCTGGCGCTGACGCCGAGGCGAAGCCGATCGGCACCGCAAGGCGCCGCGGCGGCGGTACGTAGGGGCCGGTCACCAAGTCCGAGCCGGGCGGCTGCGGCTGATAACGGAAGCCGAGCAGCCGGGCTGCATCGGCATGCCACCAGGTCGGCGGCGACGGTTGGGCGGGGCGCGAGGTCGGCTGGTCGGGGTGCAGGCCCAGGGGGATCAGGGCTTCTGGGCGCAACCGGACCACGACGTGCGCGTAGGCCACCCCGTCCGGAGAACGGCAGC
Organism: Yinghuangia soli; assembly: GCF_021502675.1. GTDB lineage: Bacteria > Actinomycetota > Actinomycetes > Streptomycetales > Streptomycetaceae > Yinghuangia > Yinghuangia soli. Next base: position 464,830 of record NZ_JAKFHA010000003.1, on the reverse strand, counting down.
AGAAGCGGTCCACCGCGATGTCATCGTCCGCGAACGGCCACCAATCGATCCCCCCGCTCCCGCAGTCATCCGGCCAGAACGGCGTACGGATGCGGGCCGCCGTCGGTGTTGAAGGCGATGACAGGGACGCACGCGTGAGGCAGGTGCCGATACATGCCGCCATGGTGGCGGACCACCGCCCGGATTCACACGGATTTTCGCGTCCGCCGAGCGCCTCCGGCGACCCGCCTGACCCCGAGCCCGAACGCCGAGGTGTCGGCGATGTCCGACGGGCTGCGGCCGGTGGAACCGGGCGTGGTGCGGGGCCCTCCTGGCGGCCCGAACGCGCGCTGCGGGGGAGTGCCGACCGGACGCGGATCCACGCGGGCGTCGGATACAAGCCATGATCGTCTGACGGGTCCGCCCCTACGCCGCCGCATTCACCCGTTCGGCCGAGGCGCCCGCAGCGCGGCGGTCCGGCTTCCGCGAGGGCAGGTCCCCGTGCGTTCGACGCGTACCCCTCCGCCGCAAAACCCGCAGGTCGCGACCACCCCTGCTTGACACCGGCCCACGCACGGAGTACCCCGAAACTATGTGTGCGTACGCGGGGACATGTCTTCGCGCCGCGCGTTCCGGTGCTCAGGAGGTTCCGGATGACCGGTGTCGCACCCGAGCCGGGGGTCGTGCCGGGCCGTGTCCGAAACCGAGCGGACCACGCCGCGGGTGACCCCGCGGACCAGGCCGCCGTCGAGGACCGCGTCGCGGTTGACCCTGTGGAGCAGGCCGCCGTCGGTGACCACACCACGGGTGACCCCGCGGACAAGGCCGCCGTCGGCTCCGCCGAAGTCCTGCCCGAATCCGTCGACGCCGCCTTGTCCACCGCCCTCGCCCAGGCCGTGGAGGCCACCGGCGCCTACGGCGGCGTCATCTATCTGCGCTCCCCGGACCGGCGCACCCTGGTCCTGACCAAGGTCGCCGGGCTGTCCGTGTCCCTCGTCGACCCCTTCGGCCGGCTCCCCGTCGGCGGCGCGCTCCCCGCCGCCGAGGCCTACCGCACCGGGCGGATCGTCTTCCTCGCCGACGCGGACGAAACGATGCGGCGGTATCCGCAACTGGCCCTGGGCATGCCGTACGCCTTCTCCTCCGCCACCGCCGCCCTGCGCGGCCGGGGCGAGAGCTACGGCGCGATCGCGCTGCTCTGGCCCGCCGCACCCGGCGGCGAGCTGTCCGGCGCGCGTCGGAGGCGGCTCCGCGCCGCCTGCGTGCGCCTCGGTATAGCCCTCGCCGACCTCGCCGCCCACGGCGTCCCCGTCGAGTACGACGGCACACCCACCGCCGCCCCGCTCTGGGCGCCGGTGCTGTCCCCGATCCGGGTCGGCTTGTTCGACTGGGACATCGACACCGGCGCCTTCCAGGCCGACCCCGAAATGTGTCGGCTGTTCGGCATCGAGCCCGAGGCCTTCGACGGCCGCGCGGCCACCCTCGCCGCACGCGTCGTCACGGGCGGCGGCCGCGAATTCCGCGAGGCCGCGCGCCGGGCCGTGGAGACCGGACGCGTGCTGGCCTGGCGCCTGCACATCGAGACCCCCGGCGGTGTGACCCGCCTCCTGGAGGTGTGGGGACGGGTGCCCGCCCACGGGCCGCCGACGCACCTGGTCGGCGTGGTGCTCGACCTCGGCTTCGGCGCCGCCGCGGCCGAGGCGGTCGAACGCCTGCACGACGGCGTGTTCTCCCTCGATCCCGAGGGACGCATCATGTACGCCAACCGCAACCTCCAGGGCATGGTCGACGCCCGCTTGGAGGACGTCGTCGGCCGCACGCCGTGGGAGGCACTGCCGTGGTTGGCCGATCCGGCGTACGAGGACCACTACCGGGCGGCGATGCTGTCCCAGCAGCCCGGCGCGTTCCTGGCCCGCACACCGCACGACCGGTGGCTGGCGTTCTCGCTGTATCCGGACCCGTACGGCCTGACCGGCAAGGTCGTCCCCGTCGGCCCGCCGCCCGGCGCGCAGGACCGCCCGGCCGGCCGCGAGCCCCCGGCGCCGGGGGGTGTGCGCGTCGGCCCGGGCCCCGCCGACCGCGAAACCGAGTCCGCACCCGAGCCCAAACATGAGCCCGAGCCTGAGCCCGTGTATGCCGCGCCCGCCCGGCCCGGCGCGATCTACCACATCCTCCAGATGGCCGGCGCGCTCACCGAGGCCGTCACCGTGGACGAGGTGTGCCAGGTCGTCGCCGAGCAGCTGCTGTCCGCCTTCGGCGGCCAGGAGCTGGCGGTGTACGTCGTCCGCGACGGCAAGTTCTTCCTGGCCCGGCAGACCGGCTACCGGGAAGGTTTCCTGGACCGCTTCGAGGGCGTGTCGAACGAGGAGAATCTGCCGGGCGTCGAGGCGCTGACGCACGGGGCGCCGATCTTCTTCGAGTCGGTGGCGGACCTGCTGTCCGCGTACCCGGACATTCCCGTCGACGACATGTGCTCGTGGGCGTTCCTCCCGCTGATCGCGTCGGACCGGCCGGTGGGGAGCTGCATCGTCGGGTTCGACCGGCGCCACGTGTTCACCTCCGAGGAACGCTCGGTGCTCACCGCGCTCAGCGGGCTGATCGCCCAGGCGCTGGAGCGCGCGCGGCTCTACGACGCGGAGTTCGCGCTCGCCCGCGGCCTGCAGCACGCGCTGCTGCCGCACCGGCTGCCCCGGCTGTCCTACCTGGAGGTCGCCGCGCGGTACCTGCCCGGCACCCAGGGCATGGAGATCGGCGGCGACTGGTACGACGTCATCGACAACGGCGAGACGGTGTCCCTGGTCATCGGCGACGTCGAGGGCCACAACGTCGCGGCGGCCGCCACGATGGGGCAACTCCGCAGCGCCGTAAGGGCATTCGCCGCCGCAGGCACCTCGCCCGACCAAGTCGTGCGGAGCACCAACCAGCAGCTCGCCGACCTCGATCCCGGGCTGTTCGCGAGCTGCTGCTACCTCGAACTCGACCCGCACGCGGGGGTGGTACGCGCGGTGCGGGCCGGCCACGTACCCCCGGTCCTGCGCGAACCGGACGGCACGGTACGGCCGCTCGACATTCCCGGCGGCACGATCCTCGGCGTCGACCGGGACTGCGAGTACCCGGTCACGGAAGTGCCGTTGGCCCCCGGGGCCGTCGTCGCGCTGTACACCGACGGCCTAGTGGAGAACCCCGGAACGGACATCGAAGACGGCATCGCCCGGCTCCGCCGCTCGCTCTCGAGCGCGCCGCACGAGTCCGTCTCCGACCTCGCCGACCGCATCGTGCGCGACGCCGGGCGGATCAGCGAACGTGCGGACGACGTGGCGGTGTTGCTGGCGCGCTGGACCGGCGACTCCGGCGACTCCGGCGACTCCGGCGACTCCGGCGACTCCGGCGACTCGCGCGACTTCGGCGGCACCGGGGAAGCGGGGGAGAGCGGCGAAGCGGGGGAGACCGGGGACGCCCCGACTCGGGGAGAGGGGGGAAGCCGCGATGGGCGCGCCGGGAACCAGGCCTGACGCCGAACCGCCGGGCGGCCCCTCCGGTCCGGACGGCTTTTCCGACCGGGGCGACCGCTCCGGCTCGGGCGGCCTCCCCGACCGGGGCGACCCCTGCGGCCCGGACGGCCTCCCCGACCGGGGCCACCCCTACCGCCCGGACGGTCTCCCCGACTGGTCCATGCTCGACCACCTTCTGGGCCAGGCCCCGCTCGGCATGGCCCTCGTCGACACCGAACTCCGTTGCCTGTGGCTCAACGACGCACTGGAACGCGCCGGCGGCATCCCCCGCGAGGAACGCATCGGCCGACGCCTCAGCGACGTGCTCCCCGGTCTCCCGGTCCGGAGAATCGAGGAGCAAATGCGCATGGTCCTGGACACCGGAAAGCCGCTCATCGACCACGAGTACCGCGGGCGCACCGCAGCCGACCCGGAGCACGAACACGTCTACGCCACCTCGTTCTTCCGCGTCGACAAGGCCGACGGGCAGCCGCTCGGCGTGTGCTACGTCGTCACGGACGTCTCGGACCGCTGGCGCGCCCGGCAGCGCATGTCCCTGCTCAGCGAGGCCGGCATCCGCATCGGCACCACCCTCGACGTCCAACGCACCGCGCAGGAACTCGCCGACGTCGCCGTGCCCGGGCTCGCCGACTTCGCTGCCGTCGACCTCCGCGAACCCGTGCTGCGCGGCGTCGAACCCGCGCCCGGCCCGGTGGCCGGCGATATCTCGCTGCGCCGCGTCGGACAGCGCTCGGCGCAAGGCGACGACCGTGAATCCCAGGCGAGCGTCGGCTCACCGGCCCCGGTACGCCCCGGCTCGCCCGCCGAACGCTGCCTCGTCGACGGCCGCGCGGTGCTGGTGCCGGTCCTCGACCCCGACAACATCCCCTGGCTGGCCCGCGACACCGATGCCGCCCGGCGCGCCCGGCTCCTCAATCTGCACTCCCTGATGGTGGTCCCCATCCGGGCCCGCGGCATCGTGCTCGGCGTCGCGCACTTCTTCCGGCGCGGTACGCCCGACCCGTTCGAGGGCGACGACCTGATCCTGGCCGAGGAGTTCGTGTCCCGGGCCGCCGTGTGCATCGACAACGCCCGCCGGTTCACCCGCGAACACGCCGCGACCCTCGCCCTCCAGCGCAGCCTCCTGCCGCACGGCCTGCCCCGGCAGACCGCCGTCGAGGTCACCACGCGCTACCTGCCCGCCGACGAACGCGCCGGGGTCGGCGGCGACTGGTTCGACGTCATCCCCCTGTCCGGCGCACGCGTCGCGCTGTCGGTCGGCGACGTCGTCGGCCACGGCACCCACGCCGCCGCGACCATGGGCCGCCTGCGCGCGTCCGTGCACACGCTCGCCGACCTCGACATGCCGCCCGACGAACTCCTCGCCCACCTCGACGACCTGGTGATGCGCATCGTCGACGAGGAGGGCGCGGGCGAGGCCGGAGTCGACACCACCGCCCTCGGCGCCAGCTGCCTGTACGCCGTGTACGACCCCGTCAGCCGGATGTGCACCCTCGCCCGCGCCGGGCACCCGCCGCCCGCTCTCGTCCGCCCGAACAGCGCCCCGGAATTCCTCGACCTGCCCGCCGGACCCCCGCTCGGCCTGGGCGGCCTGCCCTTCGAGTCCGTCGAACTCGAACTCCCCGCCGACAGCCTGCTCGTGATGTTCACCGACGGCCTCGTCGAATCCCGCGCCCGCGACATCGACCGCGGCCTCGAACTCCTCGCCGGCGCACTCTCCGCCCCCGACCGCCCCCTCGACGCCATCTGCGAGGGCATCCTGGACGCCCTCGTTCACCAACCGCCGGAGGACGACGTCGCGTTGCTCGTCGCCCGCACCCGCACCCTCGACGCCTCGCACGTCGTCTCCTGGGAACTCCCCGCCGACCCCGCCGTCGTCGCCGAGGCCCGCACCCGAACCACCGACCAACTCGCCGCCTGGGGCCTCGACGACGCCGCCTTCACCACCGAACTCGTGGTCAGCGAACTCGTCACCAACGCCATCCGCTACGCCGCCGGCCCCATCCGCCTCCGCCTCATCCGCGACGACACCCTCATCTGCGAAGTCTCCGACGCCACCCCCACCTCCCCCCGCCTCCGCCACGCCCGCACCCTCGACGAAGGCGGCCGAGGCCTCTTCCTGGTAGCCCAGTTCACCCAACGCTGGGGCACCCGCTACACCCCGGAAGGCAAAACCATCTGGGCCGAACAACCCCTGACTCCCGGAGCCTGACCCGCGCAGCCAAGGGCGCGACGTCCGAGGCAGGCCCCGACGTCCTAGGCAGGCTCCGACGTCCGAGACAGGCTCCGACGGGCCCCGGTCCCGCCCCGCCGCGGCCCCGATGCGACGTCTCGGCGAACCCCGCCGCCCCTGTCGGCACAGCCTTCGCAGGGCCCGCCGCGGCAGCCCCTCGCAGGCCCGTGGCCCCTAGCCAGCCCGCGGGCCCGCCATCACGCGGCCCCTCGTCGGCCCGCCCCCGGCCCCGCCCGCTACCCGGCTGGACCCCTGCGCAAAGAAGCAGCCCCCGTTATCCGGGTACTCGGGCCGGGGCCGCACCTTCGTCATGCCACACCGCCCGCGCCACACCCCCAAGCCGCCGCTGCCTGCCTTGGGCCCGGCTCCCAGCGTCCCCACCTGGCTCCGGCGGACGGTCACGGCGCCGGTCCGGGCTTGGTACGGCGGGAACGCCGCGCCCACCTGCCTACGGGTGCTCATGGGGTGGCGTAGAGCGTGGCCAGAGCGGCGATGTGGCGCACATCGATCTTGACGGTGAGGTCCTTGTTGCGGGCGGTGTGGCATGCGCCGGACAGGTGGACGACTTGCCGGCGGGGCTCGCTGCCGGTGAACACGATGAGGTACTCGTAGTACGGGCTTTCTGTCACGCAGGCCATCAGGCCGGTGGGGACCGGGTCGCCGTGCGCGAGTGCGGACACGTACGCGGCAGTGTCCGGCAGCGCACGGGCGCCGGTGAGGTGGGCCTGCCTCGATACGGTGAACGGCGGCACGAGGTACCGGCAGACCACTGCGGAGTCCGGTCGTCCTGCCACGACGGCCGGTGGCGCGGCCTGGGCGGGCGTCAGTTCCGGGCCGATGTCCCAGGTGTCGATCCATTCCGGGCACCCCTGGACGTTCCGTGGTGCGTGGGGGACCGGGGGAAGCGTGGGCATAGGTGCAGGCGTGTTCGGCGTCCACTGCGCCTGTGTCGCGGAGTCGCCGACGGACAGCGGTGGCCGTGATTCTTCGCCGTCGCCGATGAGTCGTGGCAGTGCGGCGCCGAGTGCTGCGATCACGGCGACCGAGAGCAGCCAGCGGCGTGTCCAGGTCGGCGCCTTCGGCTCCGGTACCGGCGTCTGATCCTCCGTGCCTTCCCCCATAAGGGCGAGCCTGGCACATGGCTGCCGACGGCCGACCCCGCTTTTGTCGCGGTCGTCAGCCTCACGGTGTCCGCGTACAGCCTTGCGCGGGATTGTCGGCCGGCATGCCGCGCACGGGAGTGTCCAGCCCTGCGATTCGCACGGATTTTCGAGTTCCCGGAGTCCCCCCGGCGATTACTCCACCTGGGGTTATCGCAGCGAGTAATCGTTCGAGTGGCAGGAGTGTCCGGGTCTCGCCTACGTTGCCGAAGGATGCACTCGCCCCCTGCGGGCGCCCCCGTGAAACGAGGTGGACGTCGTGTCGCGCCTGTCCGAACCCCTCTGCCCGGTTCGTATGCCGGTCACCGTGCCGGCGGTCCCGGTGCCGGCCTCTGCGGCCCTGCCGTCGCCGAGTCCCGCGCCGGACCACGACGCGCAGCCCGAGCCGACGGAGGACCCCGAGATGTCCGGCCGCATGTCGGAGGAAGCGCCCGTCGTGCTCCTGACCGGTGCCAGCGGCGTCGTCGGCGAGGCCATCGCCCGCGCGCTGCGCCCGGCCTTCCACGTCGTCTCGCTGCGCGGCCGCCGGCCGTCGGTGCATGCGCACGACGAGGTACGCGCCGATCTCGCGGCGCCGCGCCTCGGCCTTGACTCGCGCGTGTGGGCCGACCTCGCGGCCCGAGCGGACGTCGTCGTGCATGCCGGGGGACGCGCGTGCTTCGACGGCAGCTCCGACAGCTTCCAGTGCGTGAACGTCTCCGGCACCCGGCGCATGGCCGAACTGGCGCACGATGCGGGCGTACCGCTGATCCACATCTCGTCCGCGTTCGTCGAACACATGGACGAGGCGCGGGTTGCCGGCGCGCTGCTTCCGGACGAATGTGCGGCCCGGCCGGTCGCGTATCTGGAGTCGAAGATCGCCGCGGAGCGCGCGGTGAGTGCATCCGACGCGCTGGCATGTGTGGTGCGGCCATCCGTGGTCATGGGCGACACCGGCACCGGGTGGACGCCCGAACAGCAGTGCGTGCACGGGCACATCCGGATGCTCCTGGCCGGCGTCCACACCTCCGCAGTCGGGCCGCACCAGCGCCTCGACATGATCCCGCGCGACACCCTCGGCCAGGCCGTCGCCGCGCTTGCCGCGGTCGCGGTCCGCGATCCGGCCCGGCTGCCCGCGCTCTACTGGGCCTGCGCCGGGCCCGCCGCGCCGACCTGTGAGGAGTTCGCGTACCAGGTACGCGACACCGCGGGTGCCGCCGGGCTGCGGCTGGCCGTCCCCGAGTTCCACGACCCGGTGAAGGCGCCGCTGCGCGACTACCCGGGCTGGGACGCGCTGCCTCAGGACCTGCGTACTGTGCTCGGCCTGCAGGCCGCGGGCAGCACCACGCTCGGCGTCGGCGCGAGCTTCCCGACGTCGTACGGCAGCCGCGCGCTCGCCGGCGGCCCGGCCGCGCTCACCCCGGCGCAGGCACTGGAGAATCTTGCGGCCGACGTCCGCTTCGTCCTCACCGACCGCGGCCGCAGCACCGCCGCGGCGCGGACCGGCCGGTGAGCCGCTTTGTCGGCGTGGCGCGGGTGGCCGAACGCACAGTGCCGTTCCGGCGCCAGGTCCGCACCGAACGCGCGATCGGGCCGTTCGCCCTCGGCATGCGTCGGGTCTGCTCAGCCCGTCCGCTTCGGTTTCGGCTTCGCGGGGAGCGCGGCGACGAAGGCGTAGGCATCGGCGACCAGGCCGCGCCAGAGCTGCTCGCCGTCCCCGCCTCCGCGCCCTTGCCCGTCTCCTTCTTCGGCGGCGACATCGGCGTCGACGTCGGTGTCGGGCAGGGGGACGCTGACCCACTCGCGCAGCGTCCGCCCGCCTGACCGGAACGGCAGCGCGGTGCCGGTCGCGGTCAGCGAAGCCGCCTGCTCCGCGGGGATCTTGACGACCAAGTCGGCGTCCCGCGAGACGAAGGCGAAGAAGCGGCCGTCCACCTTGAGGCCCTCGCTGCGGAGCATCGTGCCGGTGTCGACGCCCGGCTTGCCGAGCACCTCGGCGGCCAGGTCGGCGAACAGCGCCTGCGCACGCTCGGCAGCGGAGGCGGGTTGTTGTCCGGTCATGGCGTCATCCCGTCGACTCGTCCCGTCGGCCTGTCAATCAATCGCCTGCTGCTGCGCCGCGACGCCGGCCAGCACGCGGAGGTAATGCGTCCAGCCGCGGGCGTACGCGGGCTCCTGGACCTCCGGTAGCCCGGTCTGCCGCAGGTCCAGGCGCGTACCGCCGCCGGGCTTCGCGGTCAGCAGGAACTCCACGCGCGAGGTCCCGGGCGGGAGTTCGGGGCTTCCGGCGATGCCCCACGACACCACCACCCGGTGCGGCGCGTCGACCTCGAGGTAGCGGCCGCGGACCGGTGAACCGGCGATGTCCACGGTGAACTCGCCACCGGGGCGGCCCTCGACCACGGCGTGCTCGCCCATCCACGCGACGAGCCCCTCGGCGGTCACCAGATGCGCGAAGACCACCTCGGGCGGGGCGTCGATGTCCACGGACGTCGCGTAGTCAGCCATCGCCGCCTCCCGGCGCCGCTCTTGCGGCGGCCTCGGCGGCGCGCTTCAAGGCGTCCAGCTTCGCCGGCCAGAAGCCATCGAGGTAGCTGCGTACCGCAGCCAGACCGTCGGTGCGGACGGCGTACAACCGCCTTGTGCCGTCCCGCTGTTCGCTCACCAACCCGGCACTGCGCAGCACCTTCAGATGGTGCGACGCAGTCTGCTGCGACAGGCCCGCACGCTCGGCGATCTCGCCCACGGCACACGGCCCGTCCCGGACGACATGCAGGATCGTGCGGCGGTTGCCGTCGGCGAGCGCCCGCAGCGCGGCATCGAGATCCGGTGTCGGTTCGGCGAAGCTCACCTTTAAATACAAACACTCGCTTGTACAAGTGTCAATTGGTGGAGATGCGGAGGGGGCTGCGCGCGGTGTCGGACGTTCGGCAAGGTCCGAATGGGAGCGCCTGGGCAATGTCCCTCAGGAGCGACCGAACCAGCGGCGCTTGGCCGGGGGTTGGGGCGCGGCGCCATCTGCCGACGCCGCTGACGGGTCGTCGTACTCGCGGGAGATCACTTGGACCTGGCCCGACCCGGCGTCGTGGCGCACGGTGTCCAGACCGTGGCGGTCCAGTTGGGCGATCGCGTCGGCGTGGGTGGTGGTGTTCAGAGCGAGCATCCCGACCTTCGTGTGCCCCCGGCCGAGCTTCACCTCGCCGAGCAGGACCTCCATCAGGCGGTCGGCCGAGGCCGAGGGCAGATCCTCGTCCACGGCAACGTGCAGCATCAGGTGTTCCTCGTCGTTGGCCCGCCACCGGACCTGCGCCACCCACACCGAGCGGACGGCGGGGAACTCACGGACCCGCCGAACCAGTGCGTCGCGCAGAGCGACCGCCAACGGGTCGGTGGACCAGTCGAGCTTCATCTCCGCTCCGGGCCCGTAGGTCGACCAGTCGCGGAGCACCTGCTCGGGAAAGATCGCCTGCCCGTTCCCCGAGCGGACCGCGAGTACGGCAACGCCCGTCTTCTCCAGGATGTCCCTGAGCTGCGCCACGTCGCAATGCACCATCCCGGCCGCCTCCGGCAGCAGTTGCGCGCCGAGCGCCGCGTCGGTGAACCCGAGCAGTGTGGGCGGCTGCTCTTCGTCGGGGAGGAATATCACCGATCCGGCGTCCGTGACGGGAACGAACACCCCACCCTCGAACAGCGCGGCCAGCACCGCCTCCGACGCGGGCTCGTGCCCGTTCGCACGGCGGTCGAGAAGGTCGGCGAGATGCACGTTCGCATGCGGGATCACGCGGGCAGCGTAGTGCCGTACGCCCGCCCCCGGCCCACCCCATCGGCATTCGACCGCCGGTCCGCGCCGGCGTCCCGGAGCGACGAGGGGTGAACCCTTCACGTGGCCCAAGGCCACCCGACCGGATCCTGCCCCTGCGCCACTGGCGAGCAACGCACCCCGGTCGCGCGGCACTAGCACCTGTCCGCGCAAGCCAGTGCCCAATTGCTACGGAGTGGCGGTGGTCAGCCCGGCAGCCGCTGCCGAAGCAGGCATCGATCCGGTCAATGCGACCGCTGTCTCCCTGCCGTGGATGGGACTCTGCCGGAATGGAATGGCTACCTGTCGCGGGTGCTCTGCTTGGCGCGGTAATCGGCTCGGCGGGCACGATAGCAGCTCAATATGTGACCAATCGCGTCGCCGAACGAAACGCCCGGCAAGCCCGTGTCGACCAGATCAGAAGCGAACGAAGAGCCGCGATCGGGGAGTTCATCGAGGTCTACCAGGCGATCGAGCGGGTCATCAGCGATGGTGAAGATCGACCGACCGAGTTGATACATCGCATGTGGTCGCTGCGGAACAAGTTGATGCTCGTCGCCTCGGAGGACCTCAACCTTGCCCTGGCCGACCTCGCCAACGCTCTCGGCAGCACGTATTGGCACGGCACAACAGGCGGAAAGAGGCCTTTCGAGCACCTCGGAGACGTCTGGCACCGCTTTCTGGAAGCAGCACGCGCGGAAGTACGCCCCACTGATCTGCCGGACATGATGTAGTCGCGCTGCTCGCGCGATCGGCCGGACTGCCGGTGCCCGCCGCCTGGCGCGATGTGTGTTGCCGACCGGCAGAACCGACGGCAGCCGTTCCCGTGTGGCATTCGTCGGATTGCCCCACCCCATGCCACATCAACGACGACGACTGTGCGGTAGTCCCATGATCGATCACACAAGCCCTCGTGCGCCGGAAGCGCGAACTACATAGCATTTCAATGAAGTTCATCGACCACTGACTACGGGGGCGTGGTTGACAAGGTTCCTGTTCGTCGCAGCGATCGTGATCAGTGTGGCGGCTGCGGCGCCGTTCGGGTTCCCGGTGGCGCCCTTCGTGGGGGCGGGCATCCTGGCGCTGTGCGGTGTGGCGAACCTGGTTGCGGCCTGGTCCTTGAACACCCGCGACACCGCACACGGGAAGGTCTGGGCCGACGAAGAGCAGTATGGGGAGACCGGGTTCCAGCGCGTCACCTTCGACTACTTCGTCGTCGTCGTGGTCGTCCTGGTGGGATGCTCCTCGGTTTGGGTGCCCGGCACGGTCGTGGCCGTGGAATTCGCGGCGGTGATCCTCGCGTACCAGATGCTCCCGCGGCTGCTGTTCCGCTGGAGGCCGCGTACCGCCATCAACTCCCGCCGTGCCGCCTGGGCCGCCGAACACGGCTGGACGTACGCCGCCCGCGACCCGCAGCTGAAGCGCCGGTGGACGTTCGAGCCGTTCGCCAAGCGGCCCAAACCGCCGCACGGGTTCATCGACGTGACCCCCAAGGCGCCGCGGTGCCGGCCCTTCGCAGTCGTCCGCGGCACTCATGAAGGCCGCAACTTCGTCGTCTGCGACTTCTTCGAACCGGTCCCGCACACACCGTTCAAGGTCTGGTCGCAACGCATCGGCACCGTATGCGCCGTGCAGATGCCCACCGAGGTGCCGCCGGCGCGCTACACCATCACCCCCAAGGCCCCGTTGCAGGACGAGCGCATCCTCATCGACACCGACGCCCCGGCCGCAGCCCGCAGCCTGCTCACCGACGGAGTCGTCCGCCACGCCAAGCGCGTCGGCCTCACCGAGTGGGAAGTACAAGGCGGCTACCTGCTCGCCGTGCTCCGCCCCGAGGACGGCACCAAGGCCCAGGTCGGCGACGAGCGCGCCTATGAAGTCGTCTCCCACCTGAGCGGGCTCCTCGATTACATCCCCGGCAGGGCATGGCGCTGACACCGCGCCTAACCTGGGCGGATGACGACAGCGGAGCGTGAGATCACCGGGCCGGTCGACCTGTGTCTGCCGGATGGGCGGCTCGATCCGGGCGCCGTCGGTTGGTCGCGGCAGCCATGGCTGCGGGCGAACCTGCGGGGGTGGGGGCGTACCAAGCGCTGGGAGTACTGGTGCGTGACGACGCCGACGCACCTGATCGCGCTTACCGTCAGCGACCTCGACCTGTTCTCGCTCGATGCCGTCTACTTCCTCGACTTCGGCGCCGACGCGCCGTACGAGATGGAACGCACCGCGATTCTCGCGCCGCGGCGGGCGCGGCTGCCGCAACACATTGCCGGGATGCCGACGCCGACCGGAGGCCCCGGCCCCAGCGTGGTGGTCGGTCCGGAACGCCCCGTACGGAACCAGGTCCGCATTGGGATCCACGCCGAGGCGGGCGGGACTACGCGGCTGAGGGCGCGCTGCATGACCCCGGACCGGCGTCCGCTCGAAGTGGATCTCGTGGTGGCGGCGCCGGCCGGGCACGAGACGATGAACGTGGTGGTGCCGTGGGACGACCGGCGCTTCCAGTTCACCTCGAAGCAGACGGCGCTGCCCGCGTCCGGCACGGTCCGGGTGGGGGACGAGACGTACGCGTTCGGTGCCGACAGTTGGGCGGTGCTCGACCACGGCCGCGGGCGGTGGCCGCGCCGCATCACCTGGAACTGGGGCGCGGCGTCGGGCGTCTGCGGCGACCACGTCGTCGGCCTGCAGTTCGGCGGTAAGTGGACCGAAGGGACCGGGGCGACGGAGAACGCCCTTTGTGTCGACGGCCGGTTGAGCAAGATCGGCAGCGAACTGGTGTGGGACTACGACCTCGCCGACCTGCGCAGGCCGTGGACGATCCGGACCCCGGACAGTGATCAGGTGGACGTCACGTTCACCCCGTTCCACAACCGCCACGCCGAGACCGACGCCCGCGTGATCGCGAACCGCACGGACCAGAGCTTCGGCCACTACAGCGGTCGCATCCGCACCGACGACGGCCAGGTCGTCCAGGTGGACGGGCTGCTGGGGTGGGCGGAGGAAGTCGCGATGGTGTGGTGACGGGCGGACAGGGACGGGCGCGAGCGGGGACAGGCGCGAGCGGGGGCGGGGGCGGGGAGCGGGCTCGGCGGGTCGCGCCGGTACCCGGGCAGCCTGACGGGCAGGCGGCTCCGGATACCGGCGCGGACGGCGGCCCTGCCGTCAGGCTGCCGCGATGAGCCGGCGGGCCAGACTGCCGACCGGACGAGTGGACTCGGTCTCGTAGTTGGACAGGATCACCAGGGCGTATCCCGTGCGTGGGAAGAAGCTCAACTCGGTCGCGGCACCGTTGCTGGAGCCGCCGTTGTGGCCGTACGTCCAGTCCGCGCCGAGGAGGGTCGCCAGCAGGCCGTACGACTGGAACAGGATCGGCGGGGGTCCGGGCGGCGCCCCCGGGCCGGGGCGGAACCCGGTCCCCGGGATCTTCCCGCTCAGCGTCAGATCCGTGTACGCGCGGTTCATCAGCTTCGCCTGCCACAGCATGCGGGCGAACCGCGCCATCTCGGCGCACGTCGAGTACGCCCCCGGTGCGAAACCCTCGTTGTCGAGCCGGTCGACGCGTTCCGCGGACCCCGGCACACGTGCATACGGGTGGGCGATCCCGCGGTCCGTCAGGAGCTGCGGGCGGGTGTAGGCGCCGGTCCGGCTCATCCCGGCCGGGCCGTACACGTTCTCGCGGAAGTAGGTCTCAAGGGGCCGCCCGGACACCTTCGCGATGATCTCGTTCAGCACGTGGTAGGCCGAGTTGCTGTAGGTATTGCCGACCCCGGGGGGGAACGCGAGCTTCTCGGTGCGCACGAACGCGCCTATGCCGTCCCAGACTTGCTGCATGCGGTCCCACGTACGCGACGCCTCGTGATACTCCGGTAGCCCCATATAGTCGCCCAACCCCGAGGAGTGGGTGAGCAGGTGATGGATCGTCACCTGGTTGGCGACCTCGGCCGAGAAGCCGCTCAGGTGCGTGCCTACGGTGTCGCTGTAGCGGAGCTTGCCTGCTTGGGCGAGCTGACTGATGGCCACCCCGGTGAAGACCTTGGCGACCGAGGCCAGGCCGAAGAGCGTGTCCGGGCTGTTCCGGATCCCGCGGGCCTTGTTCGCCCAACCGCACGACCGGGCCAGCACGGTCCGCCCGTGATGGGTGATCAGGAGTGAGCCCGAGAAGTTGTCGAGGGCTTCCTGCTCCGTGATGACCCGGTCCAGCTCGCCGCCGGGCCGCAGGTCCTTGGGGACGCGGGCGGACGCGGAACCTGCGGCGGCCTCGGGTTCGGCACCCGGCGCGGCATCCGCCCAGGCAGTGCCACCGGCCGCCGCTGCCCCGGCCGCGGCCGCGGCGACCGAGGAGACGCCCAGCATGCGCAGTGCCGCGCGACGCGTCGTCGTCATACGAACACACCCTTCCGTACGTGGAGTTCGTTGCGGCCAAGGTCTATCCGGCGGGGCCGATCGGTGATCGATCGGCGGCCCATACGCGTTCCATAGGTCGGCGTTGCGACACTGCGCGCATGCGCGTACTCCTCGTCGAAGACGAACAGCCCCTCGCCGGGTACATCGGCACCGGGCTGCGCAAGCACGGCTTCGCGGTGGACGTCGCCCTCGACGGCCAGGAGGCGCTCGACAAGTGCGACGCCACGCCGTACGACGTGGTCGTCCTGGACCGCGACTTGCCTGTCGTGCACGGCGACGCGGTGTGCCAGCAGCTCGCCGGGCGCGGCGTTTCCCGTGTGCTGATGCTGACCGCCGCCGACGCCGTCGAGGACCGGGTCGGCGGGCTGGCGATGGGGGCGGACGATTACCTCGGCAAGCCGTTCGCGTTCTCCGAACTGGTCGCGCGCGTGCACGCTTTGGCGCGACGGAGTACGCCGGCGAGGCCGCCGGTGCTGCGCGCGTCCGGCGTCGCCTTGGACCCGGCGCGCCGCACGGCGGAGCGTGACGGGAGGCTGCTGCACCTGACGCCCAAGGAGTTCGGCGTCCTGGAGCAACTGCTGGCCGCCGACGGCGATGTGGTCAGTGCCGAGACGCTGCTCGACAAGGTGTGGGACGAGCATGCGGACCCGTTCACCAACGCGATCCGGATCACCGTCGGCACGCTGCGCCGCAAGCTGGACGACCCGCCGCTGATCACGACGGTGACGGGCGCGGGGTACCGGATCGAGCGGGACCCGCGGCCGGCGGCGGCTGCGAAGCGGTCGGGGCGCGGCAGGTCCGTCAGTTCGCGCCGGCCCCTCAGGCGCGGGGGTGCTGGGCGCGTACCGCGTCGATGCAGGTGTCGCGGGACGTCGGGGCTCCGAAGCGGAGCCGGTCGTATGCGGTGAAATCAGTTTCGAGGGCGTCGAGTTCGTCGACCATGCGATGGAGAGCGGTCAGCCACGCGGCGTCACGGGGGAGCGGCGCGGCGAGGGACGCGGAGATCGCGGTGGTCAGCTGCGCCTTGCGCCGGATGGTCTCGGGGGAGACCGCGTGCAGGCAGACGTACTGGCCGCTGGTGTACGCGTCCCATTCCTCCGTGCCGGTGGCCGCGTTGCCGGGCCACTGGGCGACGAACCACGCGCGGAGGCGCGCCACGCCGCCCGCGCGGTCCGCGAGCGCGAAAAGGTCGGTCGGCACCATCTCCGCGCCGTCCGAGCGCAGGTAGCCAGGGAGCGGGAGGGAGCCGTCGAGCATCAGCTGCCGGACCTCGTCGGGGGCGTGGCCGGTGCGGGCGCAGAGGATCTCGAGGGGGACGAATTGGCGTGTGACGTAGGCGTCGTCGTCGGGGGTCATCGGGTGGTTGCCGTTGATGTCCCGGAACCGCGCGGCGATGCGGTGCTGGAGGTCTTGCATGATGGCCCTTCCTCGAGGTCGACACAGGTGCCGCGGCCGCGGCGGCCATCGCGGCGTGCGGGGCGGCTGCGTTGTCGCGGCTTGGGCAACGTAACCTCCGGACGCTTCGGCGCCCGCCGAACCGTGGCCGCGTCTGAAGCGGAAAAGGCGGAGGCCCGGGCGCTGGGTACAGCGCCTGGGCCTCCGGCGGTGGTGGTGCGGCGTGACCTCCGCTGTCGCGGGAGGCCGGCCGCCGTGCAGCTCATGCCGCGGGGCGGAAGTCGCCGGCTTTCCAGCCGGTGTTGGTCGGCTCGGCGGCGGCCGCCGCGGCCGCGGCCTTCGCCATGCGGCGGGCCTCGCGGCGGCTGCGCAGGGCGCGGAGTACGAGGCGCTCGTGCTCGGCCTCGCGATGCAGCTCCTGCTGGCGGGACTGGAAGAGTTCGTACTGCAGCATGGTGTCGGTCTCCTTGAGGGGTTCCGGTCGGCGGCTCTTCCGCTTTCCGGTGTGGCTCAAGGTTCTCGTTCCAGCAGGGGCCCGGGCATCGGGCGAATGCCCGATCTTGCGGGCCGGCTGCCGCCTTAGGCGCGAGGACCGCTACCTAAGCAGACGGGAACGCCGCCGCGTGCGGACCTGAGACCGGCGAAGACCGCCTGAGTCGGACTAAGGCGGCCTAAGACCGCCGACGTAGCGCAGGGGAAAGCCTTGACTCGCAGGGTTGTTGACGCGGCTGATGGGTGGGTGGCCGTCGAGTGCGGTGTGGCAGCGGTGGTGGTTGTAGGTGTGGAGGAACGCGCCGAGCCGCGGTTGTCCTGGGCTGTGATGACCCTGATGCCACGCCGCTTTGTTCGGCGCAAAGCTGTCCCGGCAGCACGCCGACAGCCGGTCCCCCGAGCAACCTGATTGCCCACCCGCCTGAGCGCGCCCCTGCCGTCGAACCAGCCCGGGCACGGCACTCGTGCTGGACATCCTCGGAGACGCGTCGCGTCACGCGATACGTGTTACGCGTCGATCGTGGCGGAGATGAGGTAGCGCCCGCGGGTGCCAGGAGTTCCGGGCTCGATCGTGGCGTGGTCCCAGCGTCCGAAGTCGGCCTCGGGGTCTCCGTAGGCGGTGACCTTGGCGGACCACCCCAGGTCCGCCAAGAGGTCCTCGGGTGTGTCGCATCCCGATTTCCATGGATGCCCCTGCTCGGCCATGCGTTCGCGCCAGGCGCGCATGCCGGGTCCGTCCAGAACGCTCTGCCCCACGTAGTCGGCCAGCAGACGGCTCCCGGGCCGTGACATGTCGGCGAGTTGCCGCAGCAAGGTGTCACGCTCGGTCCCGGTGAGGAAGTACAGCAGGCCTTCGACAAGCCACGCGGTCGGTACGCCCGGATCGAAGCCCGCAGCGCGCAGCGGTGTCTGCCAGTCGGCAAGCAAGTCGACGCCCACGTCCACGCGAGCGCACCCGGGGTCGGCGCCGGATGCTTCGATCACCGACCCCTTGACGGCGAGCAGGGAGGGGCGGTCCAGCTCGTAGACCGCTGTCCCGGCGGGCCACGTCAGCCGGTAGGCACGGGTGTCCATACCTGCGGCCACGAACACGAACTGCCTGATCCCGCGGTCGGCGTGCCGCAGGAGCTCCTCGTCGAGGAAACGCGTCCGCACCGCGAGCGCCGGGTCCTCGACACCGCGTTGGACGTCGCGTTCGAACAGGTGCATGATCCGCGGTCCCTCGTCGCCGGCCAGCGCGTGCGCCAGCGGTTCCGAGAACAGCCGGTCGGGGCGTGCGTGCTCGCGGGCGCGCATCGCAGCGGTCCACAACGCCGTCCTGGCCAATGGGTCGAGACCGGGTTCCGGCTCCGCCGCGTCCCCTCGTCCGCTGTTCGTGGATGACATCTCAGTCTCTCCCGGCGACGGTCATGCCACGAAACGACGGGCCAACCGCACACGGTCGGATATCGACACGTTCCCAGACTTTGCCGGTCACGTAGGGCTCGACGGCGAACCAGGCGTCCAGCTCCGCACGGCTCGGGAAGTCCAGAACCAGCATGGACCCGATCATCCGGCCCTCGTCGTCGAGGATCGCCGTGCCGAACAGCATGCGCCCGGCGGCGACCATCTCATCGCCGAGCTCGATATGCGCCTCCCGAGCCGCGAGACGCCGTCCCGCCGCGCCCTCATCGACTCCGTCGAAGGCGATCAACAAGAACTGCACCTGTCCTCCGCACAATTGGCCGCACGACCCACGGTCTCCGTCGTCGAACGGCGATCCTTCCAGCGCGGAAGAGCGACTCGCTGCCCGAAGCGTCGATCACGCTGCCTATTCACGCGCAACGGCCACGGTCCGGAGCGCTCCCGCCTGACCGCCATCGACGCCGGTCGCCGAGGCCGCCGCGCACCATGACTTCCTTCAGTCGGACTGCCGGCGCCGCACGGGCGATCCGGACAGCTGACGACGGCGATTTGGTCATCGGCGGAGCAGAGCGTCAGACCGTGAAGTCCTCATGGGGGATTCCGCGTTCCCAGAGACTCTCGAAGGCGTCCACGTACACCTTGACCAGGTCGGGCGCCTCGCTGAATTCGTGCCCCAGCCAGCCTCCGTCCCCGTCGAAGTAATGGAGGAGGAGGCGCTGGCCGTCCAGCACCCAGAAGTCGATTGCGGGCAAAAGCAGTTCGCGAGCGTGTGCGCGTGGCAGCCAGCGGACCGACTCTCCGGAGCGCACGTTGGCCGGCGTCCCGGCGTACTCGAACTTCGCGTACTCCGTGACCGGTGTGGAGACCACGCGCAACCTTCGTACTGCTACGCCACGTGTCGTTGCCTGCAGCATGGTCTCGCAGAACGGCGACCATCGGTCTTCGTTGCGCGCCGGGTCGCGGTCGCCGGCCAGCCCGCCGCCCAGTCGTCGTCCTCGTGTGAGACCGCATAGGCGTCGCGCAGCTCCATGTGCACTGCCGAGGTACGGCAGCCGTCGAGAAGCGCCAGGTAGTCAGGCTGTTCCGGCGACCAGGCCATCAGGGATGTCACAAGCCCTCCGTACCACTTCCACCGTGCACCCCGGCAAGCGCACCACCAATTCGTCTCGGGGACGTCTTCCGTCGGCAAGCGGGTGGCTCGGTCGGCGACTGGAGATCCTGGCAGGCTCGCGGGCTGCGGCCCGGCGGCATTCCTCATCGGCGGAACGCCCCGCCCTGCGAAGCAGGACGGGACGTTGTGGCGGCGAGAAGACCAGCAGTCGCTTACGAGTTGATTTCTTGTAGCAGTTCGCCCGCTGTCACGTCGCTGATGCGGTGATTCTGCCGCAGCGTGTTGACCACGGCCCTCGCGATGGCCTTGCTGTGCGCACACGTGTCCATGATCACCGCGTCCAGCAGCCCGCCGATGCCCGAGGCCACGCTGATGTCGGCCATCGTCTGCCACGCCGCCTGGGCCGCGTGCTCCTGTGCTTCCTCGGCCTGGATGGCTGCGTCGGAGACCGGGTATACGGGCGCGGCATGCCGGGCGATCGCAGTCGCGTGCTTCAGCGCCGCGGGCGCCACGTGCAGGATGAGCTCGTGCAGGAGGCCGTCGTACAGGCCGTTGCCGTCGGGGGCGATCTCCATGGTGATCGTGATCTCGCTGTCCGGCGCCACCCAGCCGATGCGGGTGTTCTGCAGCCGGTCCGTGCCTTCGGAGTCCGAGGAATCGCTCTCGACGACGTCGACCAGCACCATGAGCCGGATATGCGGGTCGGCCACGACGGTCTGGATGGTGGCGTTGTGGACCGCGACCACGTTCCGGATGAACTGGTCGGCGAGCTGCCGCAACCTCTGCGACGCGTTGCCTCTGATCGTCAGCACAAGGCCCCCCAATGGCCGAGCGGGCCACGGTCGGCCCGCGTTGTCCCGACGATAGGGCCAGCGCCGGTCCCTCAACCGACACTTTGGGCAAACTTGAGCAACCGCAGGGGAGTTGACGGACGCACAGCGGACGCCGGACAGTGCGGCCGATCGTCCGGCAAGTCGCTCGGATACTGCGCTCTCGCCACGCCCGCATCCCGGCAGGGACACGACCGCCAGACCGCTCGAACGGCAAGCGGTCCCACGATCCGGCGAGCCTGAATCATGGGCCTGCGAATTCGACGCCCACTCAGGCCGAAGCAGGGGCATTGCGACTGTGCATGCCCGGGGTGTCGGGATCGAGGCCCCACACGATGATGCGTCGGGGGTGAATGCGCAGGACTTCGGGGCTGGTCCACTTGTCGGTCGAGTCCACCCCGCGCAACGCTTCCGCGGTGCCGCGGATCTCGATTCCGCGGACCGTCCACGGGTCGTACAAGGCGATGTCGTCGACCACGAAGGCCACTTCGGGGTTGACCTCGACGTTGCGGAACTTACGGGTCGCGCCGAGGTGGTAGCCGCGGATGTCGATGGTCCCGAGGATGTCGTTGACCTTGAAGGCCACCGGGTTGTTCTGCAGGGTGCCGTCCGCGGCCACGGTCGCCAGCCGCCCCAGCCGCTGGCTGAGCAGATAGGCGGTCTCGGCGGGACTGAAGATCTTCGAGGAGGTCATTGACCTACCCTCGTACTTGAACCGCGCTTCAAGTCAAGCAGTGTCGATGGACGCGATACTCGACTTGCGGAACGGCGCGCTTCCAGGCGGCGTCCAGGGCGTTGGAGTAGAGCTTGGCGCGGCCCGTCGACGATGTCCTGGACATGGGTCTCCAGATCGGCGTCGACGCCGGCCTTTTCGGCGACGCCGGACAGGGTGAGCGGGTACGCCGCGTGCCCGGCCTCGCGCAGTCCGGGGACGACCGCGTCCCACGCCTCCGCGCCGAGCTACGTACCGGGGAGAAGTACGGAATTCGCTATGGCCGCACCGTAGTCGACGAAGATCCGCCGCGCGCGAAGGCCTGGGTTGCGGCCGGCGTGGTGTGTCAGCCTCGTGCGGCGCGCTCCCGGTACGCGGCGACCGTCGTACGGCTGGCGCACGTATTGCCGCAGAAGCGCCGCGTGCGATTGCGGGACTGGTCGACGAAGTAGTTCGGGCAGCCTTCGGCGGCGCACCGCCCGAGGGTGACGGACGGGTCCCCGGCCGCGACCAAGGCGAGCTTGGCGGCGATGAGTCGGCCGAGCCACTGTTCAGCCGGGGCCCCGTTGCGGGCGAAGTGCAGGTGCAGGGTGCCGTCGTGGTCGGCGAGGTGCATTTCCGGGGGGTAGGTGTCGAGCATGCGGTGCACCGCGGTCGGGGGTTCGCGGTCGACGAGTTGGCCGAGCGCGTCGCCGACGAGCCGGGGCAGTGCACCGAGTTCCCCGTCGCCTGGCGCGTCGACCTCGTGCTCGTCGAACATCTGGCGGGCCAGGTCACTGGGTTCACTGAGCCCGTCGGCGTTGGCCAGTTCGACGGCCAGCCGGATCACGTTTCCCATGTAGTCGCCGAATTGCACTTGACCACCTACATTCGCCATTTCTAATGTAGGTACCATGATAGCAAACGACACCTACTGCCTGATGCCGACTGTCATCCGGCGGCTCCACCTGGCCGGCGAATGGGATGCCGCACTGGCGTTGTCGGGCGACGGCGACGAGGGCGCCACGCTTCGGGCCGAGCTCCTGGTCGATCGGAACTTCTGGCAGCGGACCGGCGGCGAGGCCGCCGCCGAGGCGGTCGCGGCACTGGATCCGGCATCGGTTCAGGCGCGGTACCTGGGCGGGAAGCTCGCGTACAGCCGCCTGCTCTTCGCCGAGGACGCGGACCCGGACGACAGGGCCACCACCGAAGCCGGCTACCGGGCGGCGGCGGAGGACAAGGAACTCCACGGCTGGGGCGAGCTCCACAGCGGGACGTTCCAGGAGCACATCGCCGAGGACAAGGACGCCGCGGAGGCGCATTACCGCAAGGCACTGGCCGCGAGCCGCGACACGGGCGACCTGCTGCTGGAGTCCTACGCGGTCCGCCACCTCGGCGGTCTGGCCTTCTTCGAACGAGGCGAGAAGGCAGAGGGCGAGCAGCTTCTCCGCCGCTCCCTCCACCTCCGCGCCGCCGCCGGAGCCCGCCCCCAGACGGCGGCCGCCCAGGCAACCCTGGCCCAGGCATTGGCGGAGGACGCCTCCGAACGCGCGACGCTGATCGAGGCGGCACGCACCACGGCGACCGAACTACGCCTGACTTGGCTGCTGGGTTCGCTGGCCGAGCTGTGAGGACTGCTTGGCGGGAGTTCTTCACATCCGAGAGCAGTCGGCCCAGTCGGCCCCAACTGGCAGTCTGCACACGGAGCTGACCGCGAGCGAGTCCCTTGCTGTCGCGCACTCCGATGCCGTTCGGGACTGTAAAGCGAACGGCTCTGTCTCACATTCGGGACGCCGGTGGCGATCACCACGGCGCGGAACGCGGTCTGGTGGTTCACGCGGGTCTTGCAGTAGGTCTCATCCAGGTAGACGCAGGGGAAGCGAGTGCGGTCCAGCGGCCTCGTGCGGAACGCGGTCAGCGGTTCGTCCAACCCAGCGCAGATCCGCGAGACCTCGCTCTTGGAGATCCCGGTGTCCGCGCCCAGGGCTTTGACCAGGTCGTCCACGCTCCCGGTGCCGTTGCGGAAGTTGGTTCAGGCCTCGGTGTGCTCGTTCCACTCCGCGCCGATCCTCGCCGCGGTCTCGGCCTCGATCAACTCCTGCGCTCGGGGCGCCATCGTGTCCTACTCCGGACGGGTCCGGCCCAGCAGGAGCGCGCGATAGAACATCCCGAGGGAGAGCTCGCCGGTCAGACTGCAGAGCGGACATCCTGCCGGGTGCTTCGACGGCCGCCTTGCCTCGTCGGTGGGAGCGTAACCGGCGGCGTGCAGAAGGGTGTCCGTCTCCGTGGCTGTCAGGTCGAGCGACTCTGCCAGCCGGACGACGACGGTACGGCCCGGCCGGGACCGCCCGCGTTCCAGGAAGCTGATGTGCCGCTGGGTGGTCCCGGCGCGTGTGGCCAACTCCAGCTGGCTGAGCTGCCGTACGGCACGCCAACGCCGCAGCTCGGCGGCGAATTCGGGATCGGGGTCGGTTGCGCCCACGCACTCGGTGCACATGATCCAGTTCTAGGCAGAACCCCGGACAATCACCAACTCCCCGCGCGAATTGTCCCTTCACGGGAACCCTGCCTCGCCGCCTGAGCAGCGTTTTGGGGATCTTGAGACTGTCGGCCCGGTCGATCGTTGCGCTGGTCGTGGATCGTGATCTGACGCAGGTCGAATGGCTGCGGGCCGGGGGTGCTGTGGCCGTATCTGCCCGAGTGGTTCGGGCCCCGGGGGCAGGAGGACCTGGACGGTCAGGGGCTTCCGGTGGCGGCGAGCGCGACGGGGAGTGGGACTGCAGGGTGCGATTCGTCGGATGCCCGGGCCGGGGAAATGGCTGATGTCGGCGCCGGATCGGTGTGTCGATCCGGCGCCGGCGGTGGTGGTGGTTCAGAGGGCGTTGGGGTTCGCTGAGAGAAGGATCTGGCTCCAGCCTGCCGAGTCCACCGGGTCGTTGGCGTAGCCGATCAGGTCGGTGCCGCTTCCGTCGGTCGGGTCCATGTCCCAGTAGTGGTACATGCCGGAGGAGTTGTGGCGTCCGTAGAGGACGCCGCTGCCGGGCGAGGCCAGGTGCGTCATGTTCTCCCAGGTCGAGGAGCGCAGTTGGTGGCGTGTCCAGTTCCCGCCCACGCCGTTGATCTTGTAGGTGAGGAGTTGGCCGTCGGCGGTCGTCCCGAGGATCCAGTCGGGGGCGGTGGAGGTGAGGGTCTTGAGGGTGAATCCGGTGCCGACGATGCCGTCGCCGGTGATGCCCGATGCGGTGGGTTTGGCGGTGTGGACGGTGTAGCGGCGCAGCGTGCCGGCGGCGATGCCGAAGAGTTTGCCGCTGCCGTCGTAGGTGAGCAGGTCGTGTGTCCAGCCGCCGCCCAGGTCAACTGGCGCCGCGAAGGTAAGGGTGCCGGTGCTGACCGAGTCGACGTCGACGCGGTACAGGCGTCCCGCGGTGGAGGTGACCAGGAGGGTGTTGAAGTTGAGGGTGGCCAGGGCCTTGGGGGTGAAGCCGAGGGGCCTGGTCGAGATGGACAGGTGCGCCCGGTTGCCGTTGGCGACGTCGATGCTCGTGTAGGTGAGGCGGCCGTCGGCGAGGATCCCGTAGACGGATGCCACGCCGTCGGGATGCTCCGGCTCGGGCGGCGTGGGCAGGTCCGCGGTGCCGCTGACCCTGTCGCGCGGGTCCGCGTACCGGGCGCCGAACTCGTTGGTACGCAGCTGCCGGTATGCGACAAAGGGGGTGCTGCCGGCTGCGCTGGACTCCTGGGACGCGGCGGACTTGTCCGGGAAGATCTCGGAGAGCGGTTGGAGCGCGACGGTCCTGTAGCCCTTCCCTTCCGCGTCCGGGGCGACAACCTTGACGCTGTTCAGGACGCTGTACTGGCACGTGCCGACCGCCAGGACGTACTTGGTGACGGTGAACTCTGTGCCGGAGAAGTAGGCCCAGGACCGCTTCGTCGCGGGACCGGGAAAGGTCCCGCCGAGCAGCTTGCCGGCCTGCCAGGTGAAGCCTGTGCTGACGGTGGTGCCGAGGGAAGCGTTGGCACCTGCGACGATGGCGCTGATGTCGGCCCCGATGGTTCCGCTGACCGCGACGCCGACAGACACCTGCACGCCCTCGAGCTCGGTGGCGGTCCCGGTGTCGCCGGGCTTGGCCGTGACCCAGCCGTCGTCGTTGGTGTTTGCGGCACCTTGGAACGGAATCAGAGTGTCTTTGGGGTTGCTGTAGGCGAGGTACGAGGTGGGCAGCTCCTCGCATTTCGCGACTGCGGGTCCGGCGCCGAGCACCACGAGTGCCGTGGACGCGGTGGCGAGCGCGGCCGCGGATGCGGCCAGGCGGATGAATCGCATGCGGTTCCCTTCTCGACGAACGTGTGCACGGGCCGGCACCGGTGGGTGTTCCCTGCACGGACGAACGGCGTGCGTGGGGTTGTTCGGCCGCGATCACGCGCCGCCGGGGTTGCTCTGGGCAGGTCGGGGCGGCGTGGTGCAGGACGCCGGGTGGACGGGGCGGAAGGCCGTCCGGCCACCCGGCGTTGTGGTGCCGGCGGGCGGTCGCCGCTGTGTCCGTGCACGGTCGGTGCCCCGGGCGGTGGCGACCGGCCCGTTGAATCGTGCAGGCGAGGGAGCCGACGGGGCTTGAAGGTTCTTGCTCACCTTGTGCGGCGCTGGGGGTAAATCAGGTCAGGTGCCGGAAGGCGGGGCGATGGCTGGCGCTGGCACGGGAAGGGTGTGCCGCAGTCGTTCTCGGAGTTCCGACGGCGTGGTGTCGAGATGGCGGCGCAGCGTGCGGGTGAGGTGGGCGTGGTCGGAGAATCCGTGTGCGGCGGCCAGGTCGGCGAGGTTGTCGGCGCCGTCGGCGAGGTGCTCCAGCACCGACCGGGTACGCAGTTGGTTGCGGTAGCAGCCCAGGGTGTTGCCGGTGACCTGGCGGAACACCCGGCTCAGATGGAACGGGGAGCAGCCGGCGTGCCGGGCGAGGTCCGTGAGGGTCGGTGCGGACGGGTCGTCGAGGAGCGCCGCGCGAACCTCGGCGACCAGCATGCGGTGCGCCCGTACGGTGTCGGGCCGGCGGTCCAGGCCGTCGGGCGGTCGGTGCGTGGTGATCTGGCGGAGCAAGGCGTGGACGGCTTCGGTTGTCTCGAACCGGTCGGCACCGGAGCGGCAGGCGGCGGTGAGTACGCGGTGGCCCAGGTCGAGCCGGGCGGGCACGGGGAATGCGGGGGTGGTGTCGACCTGGGTCTGGTCCACCCAGTCTGCGTAAGTGTCGAGGTCCAGGGTGATGCAGGTGCTGATGTCGCAGGTCCCGGCCGGGTGGGCGATGCTCATCTCCTGGCCGTGGCCCATCGCGAAGCCGACGG
This sequence comes from Yinghuangia soli, assembly GCF_021502675.1. Lineage (GTDB taxonomy): Bacteria > Actinomycetota > Actinomycetes > Streptomycetales > Streptomycetaceae > Yinghuangia > Yinghuangia soli. Next base: position 438,507 of record NZ_JAKFHA010000003.1, on the reverse strand, counting down.
TCGGGTCGATGAACTCCTCCTGGCCGCGCGAGCGGCGCAGGAACCCTCCGGACCGCAGCAGGTAGAGCTGGACGGTCGGCAGCGGGTTGTCGAAGGCGGCCATGAATCCCCGGTGGTCGATGAAGCAGGCTTGTTCCATGACCTTGATCCCCGGTGCCTCAGCGAGGGTTCCGACCATTGCGGGTGTGTCGCCGAGTTGTTCGCGTACCTGTGCGCGTCCTTGCGCGTTGCGGGGGATCGGCGGCAGGCCCGGTCGTGCGGGCGGAACGTGCTCGGCACGGCTGTACGCCCCGTGCCGGTCCCAGCCGAGTAAGGTGCCGCCGCGCCAGTCCACGGCTATGCAATGGTCCTGTGGAGTCTTGTGCCGTCCTGCAGACTCCGACGTCTCCGCCACTGTTGGTCTCCTTCCCCGTCGCGCACGTCGACCGGTTCACCCGGATGACGCCGGGGAGGTCTCCTGCGCAGGGGTCGGAACCGGCCAAAGGCCTTTCCCTCGCTGGCTGTTGGCTTCTGACCCAGCCCCGTCCGACTGCCCCGAGGAGCGCAGAAATGACGACCAATCGTCCGGTCTGATCCTGCATGCGTAGGGGATTGCACGGCCTCACCGAGGAGCGCCTGTGGTCGCCATCCCTGGCGGTAGGCGGCACTGTGGAGGCTGGGCGAGGACACGAAGGGCGTATCACAGCCTCGCCGAGCGGGCGTCCGTGGCATCCAAGGCGTCGTAGTCGCTTGCCAGTTGCTCGATCAGATCCAGCATGGGCAGATGGCTGTCCCTTCTCATGAGGACGGCGACGGACCAGGGGATGCGGATCCTTTGGACCATCCGATCGATGAACTTCAGTTCGGGGTTAAGACTTGTTCCCCAATGGCAGGCAGCCGGGCCAGGGCGAGCTGCTGCAGGCATGTGGCGCGCCGACGGGTTCCCCCACGCCTCGCTCGGGCAACGCGACCACCGCGGCGGCGTACGCGAGGAAGATGCCGCTGTGAGTGCCCAGGGTCACGGAGCTCGCGTACTCGGCGGTCGGGCGACAACGACGCTCTTTTGAGGCCGATCGCGCGGACGCCGGCCGTCAGGCTTCCGTGTCGTCGCGTGCTTCATGCTGCGGTCCGAGGATTCGCCATGGGTCGGCTACGAGCGTGATCGTGTGCGGTGCCACCAACGTCTTCTTGGCCACCGTCTCGGTCGTGCTCCCATCGGGGTGCACGACGTAGACGCGAACGGTCAGCCCCATACGGCGGATTGGCGTCATGGCGGGATTCCTTCCCTACGTGTTCACGTTGTGCAATCGAGCGAACACGTACGGGAGTACGGTTGGGAACCAGGCGGAGCTCGCGCACGCGACGCGCGAAGCATCGCTCGTGCTCGCGGGGGAAAACTCTTCAAGCGTTCGCGGGAGAAACGCCATGGCCATGCGTAGGGACTCCGCGCCGCAACCACCGTCCTGGATCCACGGATTCCTGGCCCGCCAGATGCGTCGCTACCGGGAGATGGCCGGCCGTACGCAGGTCGACGTCTCCTCGGTGCTGCACATCTCGTTCAAGCACTACTCAGCAATGGAGTTGGGCACGCGTATTCCGTCGCGCGACGTCATGGAAGTCATGGACGACACCCTGGACGCCCGCGGAGCGTTGGTTGCGATCCGCGAGGAGATGGTCCGCAGCCCGCATCCGGAGTGGTTCCAGAAGCTGCGCGAACTGGAGGTCCAGGCAACCGGCATCTGGCAGTTCGAGGTGCAGGTCGTCCCTGGGCTGTTGCAGACCGAAGGCTATGCGCGGGCCGTTCTCGAAGCGGCCCCGCGCCGACGGTTGACGCGCACGGTGGAGGAAGACCTGGCCATTCGCATCGAGCGGCAGGCGCTGCTCACGGCGCCGGAAGGGCCGGAGTTCTGGTTCGTGCTCGATGAGTCGACACTCGACCGGAGGCCCGCCGATCGCACAGTGATGGCCGGGCAGCTTGAACGCTTGCTGGAGGTGGCTCAGTTCCCGAACGTCACGCTGCAGGTCCTTCCGCTGGCCCGGGGATTCCACGCCATGCTGGATGGTCCGGCGACAATCTTGAAGTTCGACCACGGGTCTGATGACGTTGTCTACGTGGAACCAATCGGACAGGGTCTGATCTCCTACGACCCGGCAACGATCACGTACGTGACACGTCGCTGCGACCTGTTGCGAGCCGAGGCGTCGCCGCCTGCCGAGTCCATGGCATTGATCCGTTCGAAGCTGGAGAGTCTGTGAAGAACGAAGACCGTCCCGCCCCCGCCTGGTTCAAGTCGTCCTACTCCGGCTCGCAGGGGGGCAATTGCTTGGAAGTCGCCGGAGCGGGATCCTGCCCGGTAGCAGTCCGAGACAGTAAGGACGTCGTGCGCGGCCATCTGACGATTGCCGCTCGGTCCTGGGACGCGTTGGTCCGCGACCTCAAGGATTGACGGCCTTCCCGGCCCCGGGCGTCCGCTACCAATCGCGGGTTGCGATCAGTTCCTCGTGGTCGGCGTCCGTGAAGCCGTACGCATTGGCGATGAACCAGAAGTCTTCGGCGATTTCCTCACGGGCGACGGTCTCGATCTCGCTGCCGGCCTTGTCGAACTCCACCTCGAGGTCGTTGAACTCCTCGGTTGCGGCGTGGGTGAGTACGTACAGGGCCGGCAGGTCGGTCGGCTGCTCGGCCTCGATGCGTTCGCAGAGGCGGAGCAGGATGGCCTTGCCCTTGTCGAGGACGTGGTCCGGGTAGTAGTCGTCCTCGTAGAGCGGCTTCAGGTACGCGCGCTCGGCGGCCTGCTGGTTCGTGATCGGCATGGTGCCCTCATTTTGTGGTCGTGCTCGTGTGGCGATCATGGGGCAGGGGACCGACAAGCTTGGCGGCTGACTGCGATGAGCACGGCAAACTGACGGAATCGTTGCGGATGTTTGGGCGGATGGCGTGTTGTGTCCGCGGGATGTCGCTCCTCCTCTTACTCTTTCTTGGGTGAGGGGTGCACTGCTCTTGGCGTGCGACACGGGGACGGAAGGGCCGATACGGATGGTGGTGGGAGTCGCGCGGTTGTCCGCGCGGAAGGCCGGTGCAGCGGGCCGTCGTACCGAGGAACTTGGAGCGGGACGATGAGCCGCCAGCCCGGCGCGTCGGTGCCGGCGCTTTCGTCCGAGGTGATCGAGGCCGCGCTCTACCGGGGAGCCGAGGGCAGTCCCGGAGCGGAGGCGACCGCCTACATCCTCACCGAGGAAGGCACGTTCCTTCGCCGTTCCGATCTCTACGCGGTCTGCCTGGACTGGTCGGACGACGGCCGGTACGCCACCGTGCAATGGGAGACGCTCCGCGCGCTGGTCGAGGCGCCGGACTCCGCGTTCAGCGACGGCGGTCTGCGGACGATGCTGCTGCTGTGCTGCGCGCTGCACGACGACGGCGCTGCGCCCTGGTCGCAACTGCCCTCGCTCGACACTACGAACGCGCGGATCGTGGCGCGGGGGATTCACATTGCGACGGGAAAGTTGTCGCTGGCTCAGGCTTTGGGAAGCGGCTGACGAAGGACGCGGAGTACCAGCAGTACGCCCCGGCCCGGGAGTGATCCCCGGTCGGGGCGTACCTTTTTGAGGGTTCGTCAGGTGGCGAGGTCGTCAGGTGGCGAGTTCGTCAGGAATCGAGTTCGCCGGGGAGCGGGCCGATCGGGGCGTCCGACGGCTCGGTGATCTCCCCGAAGTGCATGGCCGTGCGGATTTCGGTGGTGTAGCGCTGCCAGGTCGGGATCCCCGCGTGGTTGGGGTCGCCACTGCGTACGAAAGCGATCCACGCGTCGTGCATGGCCGTGCCCAGAGTGTCATACGTGTCCGCGTCGATACCGGCCACGAACGGGGCGTGCGTCCACCGGTCCGGATTGCGGAAGGTGAACGGCAGTTCCAGGCAGTGCGCGGCGCCGAGGATCCCGTCGTACGCCGGGGTCCCGTAGTCGAACTGGTAGATCCAGGCAGGGTGTGGAGAGACGCCGCGGGCCTCGGCGAGTTCGACGCCCGGGGCCCGGAAGAACTCGTCGGTGGTCAGGTCGGCGACGGTCTGGCCCGGCGTGGCACCCGGACGCTCCCGCGCATAGCGGGCGCGCAGTTCGGCACCCCGCGAGCCGAAGGACTCGGCGAAGCGGGCGTCCGCCTGGGCGGCGTCGGCCGCGGCGGTGCCGGGGTCGAGGGCGAAGGCGAACGTGGCCTCGTCGCGGGTCCAGCCCAGCAGGATGTCGACGGAGGCGGTCGCGTCGGTCGGAGCCGAGAGCGCGGCGAGCGGGTGCTCGGTGAGGGTGACGCCGTCCAGGACCGGTAGGAACGGAACACGCCAGTGGCCCAGGCGTCCCGTCGCCATGAACATGCCCATCGTGGCCTCGACCAGGCGCTCCCACGGCAGTTCGCGCAGCGCCGCGACCGAGTCGACGCCCGCCACGTCCATGAAGAGCTTCGTGGTGGCCAGCGATTCGTCCGGAGTGGGGAGCGTGAGTCCGAGCGGCGGGCTCTGCAGGATCATGCGGTGGAAGAGGCCCGCCCCCTCCGGACGTGCGGCGATCGCCGCGGTGGAGAACGCGCCGCCCGACTGCCCGGCCACCGTCACGTTGTCCGGGTCCCCGCCGAACGCCTCGATGTTCGCCTGCACCCAGCGCAGCGCCGCGATCTGGTCGGTGATCCAGAAGTTCCCTGCGTCCGTGCCGTCCTCGGCGCCCAGGTACAGGTACCCGAGCGCGCCGATGCGGTACGAGACCGACACGACCACGAGGTCACCGTCGCGCGCGAAGGTGTCGCCCGCGTAGATCGGCAGGTTCCCGGACCCGGACACGAAGCCGCCGCCGTGCAGCCACACCAGCACCGGGCGCTTGCGCCCGTCCGCGGCCGGCGTCCACACGTTCAGCGTCAGGCAGTCCTCGTCGAACGGCGGCAGGCTGTGGCCGCCGAGGATCGGGTCCTCGAAGTACAGCGTCGGCGCGCTCGGCCCGTACGCGGAGGCGTCCCGCACCTCGGTCCAGCCCGGGTGCGGGGCCGCGGGCCGCCAGCGCAGCGCGCCGGTCGGCGGTGCCGCGTACGGGACGCCGCGGAAGACCGCCAGGCCGTCCTCGCGCACGCCGCGCAGCGGACCGAGACTCGTCTCGACGACGGGGCCGCCGGAGAGGTCGGGGGCGCTGGACGGGTCGGGGAGTTCGGGGGAAGTCGTCATGGCTTCGTCCTTCCTGGCGACGCGGGTCGCCGTGGGGGCGCTGGGGGGCGCTTGGGGGGCGCTTCGGGGGCTGTGGGGGCACCGCGGGCGCCTCGGAGCGCCGCAGGGCGCCGCGTCAGTCGGTCGACGGCAAGGGCAGTTCGTGCAGGGCGGTGAGCGGGTGCGGGGCCGGGTACGACTCCGCTGCGAAGATCATCGTCTGCCGCTCGGCCGCGGAGAAGGCAGGCCAACCGGCGAGTCCGGGATTCCCGGTGCGCGCGAACCCCGTCCAGGCCGCGCGCATGGCGTCTGCCAAAGCCTGCGGCGGCTCGGGGCCGGTGAACCGGGCAGCCCCCGGCAACTGCAGGTTGTCGAAGACGAACGGCAGGTCGAGCGAGTGGCACGCGCCCAGTCGGCCGCCGTGCGCGGTCGAGGGCCACGTGAACAGGTACAGCCATACCTCGGGCGTGTGCACGGCGTGCGCTTGCGCCAGCTCGTAGGCCGGGCGCCGGAACATCGACTCGCCGACCAGCGTCGCGAGCAACTCCTTTCCGGTCGCCTCGGGTTCGGCCGAACGGAAGGCACCGAGCGCACTGCCGGGATCCTGGTACGCGGCAGCGAAGGCCGCATCCAAGGTCGCCTCGGTCTCGGCCGCCTCCTCGACGTCCGCAGGCTCCGCGTCCGCAGCTGCACCGAACAGGGAGCCGATCCGCATCTCGTCCCGGTTCGCCCCCACGATGAGCGGGATCCGCGCCGCCTTGCCGGCCCGGAACGACGCCAGCGGCGACTCGCCGAGCACCGTGCCGTCGACCACCGGCGCGAACGGCAGCAGCGCCGCCGGGTCTTCCGCGGACAGCTGCGCGGTGACCGCTTCCTGGGCGCGGATCAGCTCGGCGGTGGACGCTTCGAGCAGGACGCGCGGATCGTCGCTGCCCAGCGCCGCGACGATCCGCCGGGCGATCCCGTCGGCGTCCTCCGCGGTCCGTACATACGAGCCGCTGCCGCTCTGGACCACCGCCTTGTGGAACAGCCCGGCCGCGGCCGGCATCGCCATGAGCGCCGCGACGCTCATCGCGCCCGCCGACTGGCCGAAGACCGTCACGTTGCCGGGATCGCCGCCGAAAGCCGCGATGTTGGCCCGCACCCACGTCAGCGCGGCGACCTGGTCGAGCAGACCGAGGTTGCCCGACCCTGCGTAGTCGTCGCCGAGCAGGCCGCCCAGGTGCAGGAAGCCGAACGCCCCCAGCCGGTAGTTGACGGTCACGACCACGACATCGCCGCGCGATGCGAGCCGCTCGCCGTCGAAGAACGGGTCGCGGCCCGAGCCGAATATGAAGCCGCCGCCGTGCAGCCACACCATCACCGGCCGCGCGCCCTCACCGGAAGCCGAGACGCCCGGCGTCCAGATGTTGAGCGTCAGGCAGTCCTCGTCGGACGGGAACGGCTCGGTGCCGAACATCGCGGTGAGCAGGTGGTCGGGCGGCTGCGCGGCGGCCGGGCCGTAGGCGACGGCCGCGCGCGGCAGTTCCCACGGCACGGTCGGCTGCGGCGGCCGGAAGCGCGCCGGGCCGACCGGGGGAGCGGCGTACGGAACTCCCTTGAAGGCGGCGCCGTTTGCCGTCGCGGTGCCGGAGACCGGCCCGTCGGCGGTCTGGACGATCATGCGGTCCCTCCGTGAAGTGGCGGCCGGATGGCCGAGTGCCGGGCGGTGCGAGCATGGCGTACCTGCGGGAATGCCTGCCCGCTCCGCCTCGGCCGTCCGGCCGCCGACAGGCGTCTTACGCGGGTGTGGTGTCCCACGCCACATCCGGCAGGTAGCCGGTCCCCGTGGTGAATCCGCTGAGCTTCTTCGGGTTGAAGGCGTAGATCCCGTCGATGCGCGAGGTGGCCACGAACCACGCCTGGTCGACCGCGTACCGCATGGCCTCCTGGTAGAGCGCGGGCTGCTGCTCCGCGGGGACGGCGGCCGCTGCGGCGAGGCGCCGCGTCAGTTCGGGGTCCTCGGAGGCGTACGGGTTGAACGCGGTCGCGTGCGGGAGCATCCAGTCCAGCGACAGCATGTACGTCGGGATGCCGCCGTACCCGAAGCCCAGCACCGGGAACTTCTTCGATGTCGCATTGCCGAGCCACTGCCCGACGGTCGTGTCGGTAGTGACCTCGGCGCGCACGCCTATCTGCTTCCACTGCTCGACGACCGCCTGCGTGACCAGGTCGATGCCCAGCAGGTTCTGCGTCTCCATGGGGAAGGAGAAGCCGTTCGGGTAGCCGGCGTCGGCCAGCAGCTTCTTGGCCTTGGCCGGGTCGTACGGGTAGCGCTTGTCGGTCTCGGCGGAGAAGCCGTCCAGGCCGGGCAGCGAGACCTGGGTGGTGGACTGGGCGTAGCCCTGGAAGAGCGCCTTGTTGATCGCATCGCGGTCGATGGCGTGGTTGAGCGCCTGGCGCACCCGGACGTCGCTCAGCGGCTTGGCGACCGTGCCCGCCCGGTCGGCGAGGTTGACGCCCATCAGGACGGCCGGCGTCTTGGTGATCTCCAGACCGCCGGACTTGGCGGCGTCGACCTGGTTCGGGCCGATGGCCAACGCGTCGGCCTGGCCGGTCTTGACCGCCTGCAGCGCCGATTGCGGGTTGGGGACGACCTTGACGACGACCTTCTTCCACTTGATCTTCGACGGGTCCCAGTACTTCGGGTTCGGCGTGTAGGTGTAGTGGTCGCCGGTGACCGTGGCCTTGCCGTCCAGTACGTACGGGCCGGACCCGTACGACTGGGTGCCCATCTTCGCCGGGTCGGCCAGGCCGGCCGGGCTGACCACCGAGCCGGCCATCGTGACCTGCGTGAACAGGTCAGGAAGGATCGGGTTGGCGGACGCGCAGTGGATGCGGATGGTCAGCGGACCGGTCGCGGTGACCGATTCGATCGCGGACAGCCACGACACGTTGAGGCCGTTCTTGCGGGTGTAGTCGAGCGATGCGGCGACGGCCTGCGCGGTCACCGGGGTGCCGTCCGCGAAGACCGCGCCCTCGCGGAGGGTGAGCTCGAAGTCGGTGTTGCCGTTGCCGACGTAGCCCCACATGACGGCCAGCCCGGGGACGAGCTTGCCGCTTGCCTCGCGGTGGATCAGCGAGTCGTACGCGAGGTTCACGAACCAGTTGTCCGAGCCGACGTTGGCCTTGGCCGGATCCAGGCTGGCCGGCGGGCTCATGGCGATGAGGTTGAGGGTTTCGCCCTTGCCGCCGGAGCCGCCGCTGGACGAGCCGCCGCAGCCGGTGGCCGCGAGGGCCAGGGCAGCGGCGGCTGCGAGGGCGGCGAAGCGGGCGGCCGGACGCGGGCCGTGGGGTAGCGACGCGGCGCGGGGTCTGGGTCGGGGGCCGGGGCGGGGTGCGGAAATTGGTGGCACGTGCGGCTCCTCTTGCCGATGCTGACACGTTTCAGCCCTGACAGCCGCGAACGTTAGCGCGTTCGTTTGACTGTCGCCAGATTTACAACACAAAAATCTCGATGCGTGGACGGGGTGGGCCGTCGGAGTGAGTGGCCTGCGCGTCGGGCGGCGGTGCGGTGTCCGGTGCCATCGGCGCGGCGAGCATGGGAGTTGGGGTCGTGCGGGCCATGGATGCGCGGCGATCGGACGGCAGATATCGCGAACTATTGACTGTCGTCATGATCGCTGGATAATTTGGCGGCACGACTCCCGCCGACCCCCAGACGAGGTGGCGCTCATGGAGCTGTCTCCGTCCGCCCACGCGGACTCTTTCTGCCGCGACCGGCTGCCGCCCTTCGAGCAGTGGCCCGAACTCCGCTTCGATCTTCCGGAGCTGCAGTACCCCGAACGCCTCAACTGCGCCGTCGCCCTGCTCGACGACGTCGCCGCGGAGCACGGTCCCGACCGTCGCTGCATCCTCACGCCGACGGAGCAGTGGTCGTACGGCGACCTGCTGCACCGCTCGCGCCGGATCGCCCAGGTGCTCACCGAGGACCTCGGCCTCGTGCCCGGCAACCGCGTGCTGCTGCGCGGGCCGAACGACCCCTGGCTGGTGGCCTGTTGGTTCGCGGTCCTGCGGGCCGGCGGCGTGGTGGTCACCACGATGCCGCTGCTGCGCGCCCACGAACTCGGCACGCTGTGCGAGATCTCCGCCCCGGTCCTCGCGCTGTGCGAGCACCGCTACCTCGGCGAGCTCGAGGCCGCCGACGTTCCGGGCCTGGCCGTCGTCGCGTACGGCGGTTCCGGCGCCGACGACCTGATCGCCCGAAGCGCCGCGAAGGCGGGGGAGTTCGAGGCCGTCGACACGGCCGCGGACGACGTCGCGCTCATCGCGTTCACCTCCGGCACCACCGGCCGGCCCAAGGCCACGATGCACTTCCACCGCGATGTGCTGGCCAACGCCGACACGTTCTCCCGGCACGTCATCAGGCCCGAAGCCGGAGATCTGTTCGCCGGGACGCCGCCGCTCGGATTCACCTTCGGCCTCGGCGGCCTGGTGGTCTTCCCGCTCCGTGTCGGTGCCGCGACCCTGCTCACCGAGCCGGTCAATCCGCAGCAACTGGCCGAACTGGTCGCGCAATTCGGCGTCACCGTGCTGATCACCGCACCGACCGCCTACCGGGCGATCCTGGCCGCCGGGCTCGCCGAGCGCATGGCGACGCTGCGCCGCTGCGTGTCGGCGGGGGAGGCCCTGCCTGCCGACGTCTGGCACCGCTTCCACGAGGCCACCGGCCTGCGCATCATCGACGGCATCGGCGCGACCGAGATGCTGCACGTCTTCATCTCCGCGGCCGACGAGGAGATCCGCCCCGGCGCCACGGGACTTGCCGTGCCCGGCTACACCGCGGACGTGCTGACCCCGGACGGCGAGCGCGCCCCCGACGGCCAGCCCGGCGTCCTCGCCGTCAAGGGCCCGACCGGCTGCCGCTACCTCGACGACGAGCGCCAGCTCACCTACGTCCGCGGCGGCTGGAACATCACCGGCGACACCTACATCCGCGACGCGGACGGGTACTTCTGGTATCAGGCGCGCAGCGACGACATGATCATCTCGTCCGGCTACAACATCGCCGGCCCCGAGGTCGAACAGGCCCTGGCCATGCACCCGGACGTCGTCGAATGCGGCGTCGCCGGGGCGCCGGACGAACGCCGCGGCATGATCGTCAAGGCCTATGTGGTGCTGCGCGACGGCATCCCCGCGGACGAGTCGACGGTCAAGGCCCTCCAGGACTTCGTCAAGGCGACCATCGCGCCCTACAAGTACCCGCGCGCCGTGGAATTCGTGGCGGCACTGCCGCGGACCAGCAACGGCAAGCTGCAGCGCTCCACGCTGCGCGAATGGGCCGCGCAGGGCATTCCGGACCCGGAGTCCGCGCCCTCCCCCTGAAGCGGTTCGCGCCGCGCCCCAAGCCATCTCCCGCACAAGCCAAGGACCCGTACATGGAGAGCACGTCCCCCGCGAGCGTCGTCGTCGAGCGCCGCGTCGAATGGTCGGACACCGACGCCGCAGGCCATCACCACCACTCCGCCGTACTGCGCTGGGCGGAGGCCGCCGAGACCGAGCTGCTGCGCCGGGTCGGCCTCGACGAGCTTTACGGGTCGATCCCGCGCGTGCACTACGAGGCCGACTACCGCGGCCGGCTGTGGTTCGGCGAGACCGTCCGCATCGAGCTGCGCGTCGAGAAGGTCGGCACGACGTCGCTGCACTACGGATTCGAGGTGCACGGCCGGGACGGCCTGGCCGCGACCGGCCGCATGTCGATCGCCCGGTCCGCCGCCCGGGCCACCTCGTCCGAGCCCTGGACACCCGAGCAGGCCCGGCTCTTCGGCACCGCGGGCCCGCAGGGAGGCGGCTGACCGCACCCGTCATATGTTGTGAATGATTGACGCTCGCAAAATGTACGCCATACAGTGGTGGCGGAGCCAGAAAGGCCAGGAGGACGACGTGCGGGTTGCGGTAATCGGAGGAGGACCGGGCGGGCTGTACTTCGCGGCCCTCGCCAAACAGCTGTCACCGTCCTGGGAGGTCGTGGTCTGGGAGCGCAACGCCCCCGACGACACCTTCGGATTCGGCGTCGTCTTCTCCGACGAGACGCTCGACGGCATCGCGCAGGCCGACCCGGTCGTGCATGCCGCGATGTCCGCCGAGTTCGCCCGGTGGACCGACATCGACGTCCGGTACGCGGGCCGCACCCTCACTTCCGGCGGGCACGGATTCGCCGCGCTCGGCCGCAAGCGGCTCCTGCAGATCCTGCAGACCCGGTGCGCCGAGCTCGGCGTCGACGTCCGCTACCGCACCGAGGCCCCCGACGTCGACCTGCTGGCCGCCGAATACGACCTGGTCGTGGCCTGCGACGGCGTCCGCTCCGTGGTCCGCGACCGGTACGCCGAGACCTTCCGCCCCGACCTCGACGAACGCCACTGCCGCTACATGTGGCTGGCCACCGACAAGGTCCTCGAAGCCTTCACCTTCATCGTCGACCGGCACGACTTCGGCACCCTCCAGGTGCACGCGTACCCGTACGACGCAACCCGCAGTACCGTCATCGTCGAACTCGCCGAAGAGGCTTGGCAGGCGGCCGGGTTCGCCGACCTCGCGGCGCAGGACCGGGCCCGCGACCTGCCGCCCGGTGCCAGCGACGACGCAAGCGTGGCCCGCTGCGAGGAACTGCTCGCCGAGCACCTCGACGGGCACCGCCTCGTCTCCAACAACTCCCGCTGGATCCGCTTCACGACCGTCCGCAACGCCTCTTGGCGGCACCGCAACGTCGTCCTGCTGGGCGATGCCGCGCACACCGCGCACTTCTCCATCGGCTCGGGCACCAAGCTCGCCATGGAGGACGCCCTCGCGCTGGCCGCCTGCCTGCACGAGAACGCCGGCATCGACGACGCACTCGCCGCCTACGAGGCCGAACGCCGCCCCGTGGTCGAGTCCACGCAGCGCGCCGCGCAGGCCAGCCTCGAATGGTTCGAGACCATCGGGCGGTACGCCGGGCAGCCTGCCGAGCAGTTCGCGTTCAACCTGCTCACCCGCAGCCGCCGCGTCACCTACGAGAACCTGCGCTCGCGCGACCCGGAGTTCGTCGGCGCCGTCGACGCCGCATTCGCCGCGTCGGACACCGCCGCCGCGACTCCGCCCATGTTCCGCCCGTTCAAGCTCGGCCCGCTGGGCCTGCACAACCGCATCGTCGCCCCGCCGATGGCCACCAGCACGGCTGTCCGCGGCGTCCCCGGCGGGTTCGACCAAGCCCACCTCACCACTCTCGCCCTCGGCGGCGCCGCGCTCGTCTTCGCCGGAATGACCGCGGTGAGCGCGCAAGGCCTGCCCTCGCCCGGCAGTCCCGGCCTCTTCGACGCCGAACAAGAGGCCGCGTGGCGGGCCATCGTCGCGGCCGCGGGCGCCGACAGCGACGCCGCACTCGGCATCCAGCTCACCCACGCGGGCCGGCGCGCCGCGCGTACCGACCCCGGGCCCGACGGGCGGTCCCGCCCGCTGGACGGGGACGCCGCATGGCCGCTCGTCTCCGCGTCCCCCATCGCCTGGGACTCCGCGAGCGCGCTCCCGCACGAGGCTTCCGTCGACGAACTGGCTGCCATAGCGTCCGACTTCGCGCAGGCCGCGGCCCGCGCCGACCGGGCCGGGTTCGACGTCCTCGAACTCCAATACGGGCACGGCCACTTGGTCTCGTCGTTCCTGTCGCCGCTCACCAACCACCGCACCGATGAGTACGGCGGCGACCTCGCGGGACGCCTGCGCTTCCCCCTGGAGGTGCTGGCCGCGGTCCGCGCCGCGTGGCCGGCCGGGAAGCCGCTCGTCGTGCGCATCTCGGCGTCCGACTGGGCGGACGGCGGCACCACGGCGGCCGACAGCGTCGCGATCGCCCGCGCGCTCGCCGCCGGGGGAGCGGACGCGGTCGACGTGTCCAGCGGCGAGGTCGTCGCGCACGAACGCCCCGCCTACGGGCGCAGCTACCAGACCCCGTTCGCCGACCTGATCCGCAACGCCACCGGCGTCCCGGTCATCGCGGTCGGCGGCATCTCCACCTACGACGACGCCAACTCCATCCTGCTGGCCGGCCGCGCCGACCTCTGCGCGGTGGGCCGCGGACACCTGCACGACCCCTGGTGGACGCTGCATGCCGCCGCCGCGCAGGACTACACCGGGCCCGGGGCGGCCTGGCCCGAGCCGTGGCGCGCAGGCAGCGGACGCCCGCCGGGGGCCCGCAGCGACCGCGTCCCGCCCCGGCTCCACCTGCTGCGCGCCCCGGCCGAACCCCTCCACCGGAGGTGGGGGACCGCGACTCCCGTCCCCTACCTCAGTGCCGCGACCGGCGCCTGACCGCTGCGATCGGCCGAGCAGCACGCGAACCACCGAGAACCAGCGAGCAGCACCAGAACCAGCGAGCAGCACCAGAAATACCGAGAACCACCGGAACCACCAGAACCACCGAGAAGCACTGCGAACGGCCGCGGCCGGCGGACACCCCGTCCCGGCCGCGGTCCGAGGAGGCAGAACCATGCAGAGCCTGCTGGCCCACCAGCGCGACAACCTGCCGCGCTTCACCGCCGCAGCCGTCCAGACGGCGCCGGTCTTCCTGGACCCGGCCGCGACCGTCGACAAGGCCGTCGGGATCATCCGCGAAGCCGCCGCCAACGGCGCCGGACTCGTCGTCTTCCCCGAGGTCTTCGTGGCCGGCTACCCCTACTGGAACTGGACCATGAACCCGGTCCAGGGGTCCCCGTGGTTCGAACGGCTCTACCGGGCGTCCGTCGACATCCCCGGCCCGCACGTGGACCGGCTGCGGACCGCGGCCCGCGACCACGGCGTCGTCGTGGTCATCGGCGTCAACGAACGCGGCGCGCACAGCCTCGGCGAGCTTTACAACACCATGCTCACCATCGGCACCGACGGCGAACTCCTCGGTGTGCACCGCAAACTCGTGCCCACCTGGGCCGAGAAGCTCACCTGGACCGGCGGCGACGGCAGCTCCCTCAAGGTGCACCCGACCCCGATCGGCCCGCTCGGCGTCCTGGCCTGCGGCGAGAACACCAACACCCTCGCCCGCTTCACCCTGCTCGCGCAGGGCGAACTCGTCCACGCCGCCTCGTACATCGCCCTGCCCGTGGCCCCGGCCGACTACGACATGGCCGAGGCCATCGCGGTCCGCACGGCCGCGCACTGCTTCGAGGGCAAGGTGTTCTCGGTCGTCTCCTGCTCGACCATCTCCGATGCAATGGTCGACGCCATCGCGGGCGACGACGCCGAGGTACGCGCCCAACTGCGCCGCAAGCGCAGCGCCCTGTCCGGCATCTTCGGCCCGGACGGCCGCCCGGTCACCGACCCGCTGGTCGACGACGACGGCATCGTCTACGCCGAGATCGACCTCAACCGGTGCATCCAGCCCAAGCAGATGCACGACATCCTCGGCCACTACAACCGCTTCGACATCTTCGACCTGCGCGTCGACACCACGCCGCGCAGCCCCGTCACCTTCACTCCGCCCGGCCCGTCGGCGTACGCGTCCGCTCCGGCGTCCGACCCGGCGTCCGGCCTCGGCACGGAGAAGAAGGAGAAGGAGGAGGAGGAACGATGACCGCGCACCAGGACGACAGCATGCTCGGCCGGGCCCGGGTCGCCGACTCACCCGAACTCACCGCCTACTACGGCGAACTGGCCGATCTCGAAGCCGGCGCGCTGTGGACCGTCGCCAACAAGATCGAGCCGTGGTACCCGCAGCCGTTGTCGGTGCCCGTGCTGTGGCGGTATGCCGAACTACGCCCGCTCGTCCGCAAAGCCCTCGACCTGGTCAAGGCCGACGACGCCGGACGCCGCGTCGTCATGCTGGTCAACCCCGGCCGCCGGGACGTCAGCGCGGCCGCCGGACTGCTCTACACCGGACTGCAGATCATGGGCCCCGGCGAGTCGATGACCGCCCACCGGCACCAGGCCGCGGCGCTGCGCTTCGTGCACGAAGGCACGGGCGCCTGGACCATCGTGGACGGCGAGAAACTCAGTGTCGGCCCCGGCGACTTCGCCATCACCCCCAACGGGACCTGGCACGAGCACGGCAACGAAGGCGAGGACGAGCCCGTCATCTGGCAGGACGGCCTCGACATCCCGCTCGTCAACGCCCTCGACGCGGGCTTCTACGAGGTCCACCCCGACCTCTACCAGCAGCCGCGGCCGATCCGGAACGAGTCGGTGCTCGCCTACGGGGCGAACCTGCTGCCGTACGGCGCCGACAAGTGGACGCGGCCCTACTCGCCGCTGCTCGCCTGGCCCTGGGAGCCCACGTACCAGGCGCTCCGCAACCTCGCCAAGACCACCGAAGGCTCGCCGTACGACGGCGTCATCATGGAGTACACCAACCCGGTCACCGGCGGCTCCGTGATGCCCACCATGGGCGCGCACATGCAGCTGCTGCTCCCCGGGCAGGCCACCAAGGCCCACCGGCACACCGGTTCGGTGGTCTACACGGTCGCCAAGGGCCGCGGCGCCTCGGTCATCGCGGGGCAGCGCTTCGAGTGGACCAAGGGCGACATCTTCTGCGTGCCGTCCTGGGCGTGGCACGAGCACGCCAACCTCGACGCGTCCGACGACGCCTGCCTGTTCTCCTTCAACGACTTCCCGGTCATGCGCTCGCTCGGATTCCACCGCGAAGAGGCGTACCCGGACAACGACGGACACCAGCCGACCGGCTGACCCCCTCTCCGCCTCCCGGCCGCCCGCCCGGACGCAGCCCCTGCCGCACACGACGCAGCCCTGCCGCACTCACCGAGGAACCACAGATGCGACTTGTCACCTTCACCACCGCAACCTCCGCCGACCCCCGCCTCGGTGCGCTGCTCGCCGGCGACCGCGTCGCCGACCTGGGCGCGCTGGCTGCGGCCCGGGGCACCGAACTTCCGGGCGACCTGCGCTCCCTGATCGCCGCCGGCCCGGTCGCGCACGCCGCGGCGCGCAAGCTGTTGGCCGCGTCCTCGGCCGAGCTGCCGGACGGCGCGGTCCGGGCGCTCGCCGACGTCACCCTCCAGGCGCCGCTGCGGCCCGGCAAGGTGATCGGCGTCGGCCTGAACTACGTCGAGCACGTCGAGGAGTCCAGCCGCAGCCTCGACACCGCCAAGGAACTCCCGGACCGGCCGGTCCTGTTCAGCAAGCCGGCCACCGCGGTCACCGGCCCCGGGCACCCGATCCTGCACAACGGGAACCTCACCGCGCAGCTCGACTGGGAGTGCGAACTCGCGGTCGTCATCGGCAAGACCGCGTTCCGGGTGAGCGAGGAAGACGCCTGGGACCACATCTTCGGCTACAGCATCGTCAACGACATCAGCGCCCGCGACCAGCGCCGCTCGGGGCAGTGGTTCTTCTCCAAGGGGCAGGACTCCTACTGCCCGTTCGGCCCGGCCGTGGTCACCGCCGACGAGATCGAGGATCCCCTCGACCTCGACCTGCACCTGGCCGTCAACGGCCGGACGAAGCAGAAGGGCAACACGCGGGACATGCTCTTCCGGATCCCGCGGCTGATCGCCGACATCAGCTCCGGCGTCACCCTCGAACCCGGCGACGTGATCGCCACCGGATCGCCGTCCGGCGTCGGCGCGGGCATGAACCCCCCGGAGTTCCTCCGGCCCGGCGACATCGTCGAGGCCACCATCGCGGGCATCGGCACCCTGTCCAACCCGGTCGTCGACGCGCGCTGACGCCGAGTCGCCCCGCCGCCCGCCCCGCACCACAGAGAGGCACTTCCGGTGTCCCCACGCAGCTACCGCATCGGCCAGATCGTGCCGAGCTCCAACGTCACGATGGAAACCGAGATACCCGCGATCCTGCGCGCCCGCGAGCAGGTCGCCCCGGAGCGGTTCACCTTCCACTCCAGCCGCATGCGCATGACCCACGTGACGCCCGAACAGCTCAAGGCGATGGACGCGGACTCCGACCGCTGCGCCGTCGAACTCTCCGACGCGCGCATGGACGTCCTCGGGTACGCCTGCCTGGTCGCCATCATGAGCATGGGCCTCGGCTACCACCGCACCTCCGAGGAGCGCCTGCACCGGCGCACGGTCGAGAACGGCGGCCCGGCGCCGGTCGTCACCAGCGCCGGGGCCCTGGTCCACGGCCTCAAGACGCTCGGCGCCACGAAGGTGGCCCTCGTCGCGCCGTACATGATGCCGCTGACCCGGACGGTCGTGGACTACCTCGGGCACGAGGGCATCAAGGTGCTCGACTTCACCGCCCTGGAGATCCCCGACAACCTGGACGTCGCGGCGCATGACCCGCTGCGGCTGCCCGGCATCGCGGCCGCCCTCGACCACGCGGACGCCGACGCCGTGGTGCTCTCCGCGTGCGTCCAGATGCCGTCGCTGGCCGCCGTCGAGGAGGCCGAACAGCGCCTCGGCAAACCGGTCGTGTCGGCGGCCATCTGCACCGCGCACCAGATGCTGCGCGCCCTCGGACTGCCCGCCCACGCACCGGGCGCCGGACACCTCTTGTCCGGCGCGTACGCCGAGGCCCCGCTGCCCGGCTGACGCCCGCACGGGCCCTCGGGCAGTGCCCTGGACCGCCCGCGCGGCGCCGCATGGCAGCGCCGCGCGGGCACCGTACGTGCCCCGGCACGGTTGCTGGATAGGATCGCCGCGGCACACCCCAGGAAGGCGATCATGGCCGACAGCGCGTACCGACCCAGTTCTCTGATCAACACCATCTACGGTGCGTTCGTCCGGCGTTGCGGCGGGTGGATCTCGATCGCCCATCTGATCACGCTGATGGGCGAACTGGACGTGGACGCGCCCGCGGTGCGCTCGGCGATCTCCCGGCTCAAGAAGCGCGGCACGCTCGTGCAGGAGCGCCAGTCCGGCATCGGCTACCGGCTCAGCCCGGCGATGGGCCCCGTCTTCGACGAGGGCGACCGGCGGATCTTCGGCAACCTGGAGCCCGCCCGGCTGGAGGACGGCTGGGTCGTCGCGGTCTTCTCCGTGCCGGAGAGCGAGCGCGCGCACCGCCACCAACTCCGCGCCCGCCTCACCTGGCTCGGGTTCGGCAAGGCCTCCCCGGGCGTATGGGTCGCCCCCGGCCGCCTCCTGGAGGACGCCCGCACCACCCTCACCCGGGTGGGGCTGAGCGACTACGTCCACCTCTTCGCGGGCGACTACGCGGCCTTCTCCGACCCGCGCACCGCGGTCGCCGAGTGGTGGGACTTCAAGGCGATAGAGGAGCAGTACGCCGAGTTCACCGTCCGCTACGGGCCCGTCGCCGCGGAACTCGCCGCCCACCCGGAGACCGACCCGGACCACGCGTTCCGCCGCTACGTCCCGATGCTCACCGAGTGGCGCCGGCTCCCGTACCTCGACCCGGGCCTGCCCGCCGAACTGCTGCCCGACGACTGGAACGCCGTCGAGGCCCGCCGGGTCTTCCAGGACCTCCACGAGGGCCTGGCCGCCGCGGGCCTGCGGCACGTGGAAAAGGTCACCGGTCTGAGCTGCTCGGAAGCCTGAGCTGCGCGGAAGCCTGAGCTTTCGACTGCCCGAGCTTTCGACAGCCTGAGCTTTGACTGCCTGAGCTTCGACTGCCTGAGCTTTCGACGTGTCCGTCCGAGTCCCGCGCTCGGGGTGCGGTCTCCGGCAGGGTCACCAGCCGTTCCAGTGCAGCACCTCCTCGCGGGGGATGCGGCGGGCCGGCCGGAAGTCCGTGCCGAGGGTGAACGCCAGCGGGACGAACGCGGCGAGCATGACGTCGTCGTACGGCACCTTCAGCACCGCGGCCAACTCGCGCTCGACCGGCGCCTGCGCGGTGGTCCAGACAGTGCCGAGGCCGCGGGCCCGGGCGGCGAGCATGAAGCTCCACGCGGCGGGCAGGATCGATCCCCAGGTCATGGCCTGGTCCTGCACACCGGCCCGGTCGGTGCGGCCCTCGACCGCGGGGATGACGAACGCCGGTACGCGGTGGATGTTGTCGTAGAGGTGCTGGAAGCCGTCGGCTATCCGCTCCATCGAGCCGGGGAAGGCATGCATCCGCTCCAGGTCGCGGTCGCCGACAGGCCGCCCGCCGCCGCGTGCCGCGGCCTCCCGGAAGAGCGCGGCGACGGCCCGGCGCTGCGGATCCTCGGTGACGACGATGAAGTGCCAGCGCTGCCGGTTGCGGCCGGTCGGCGCCTGGGTGGCCAGGTCGACGCATTCCTCGATCAGCGCGCGCGGCACCGGGCGCGAGAAGTCGAGCCGCTTGCGTACGGCGCGTGTGGTGGACAGCAGTTCGTCCGGCGACAGGTCCAGCGGCATGGCAGGTCCTCCGAAGTTCCTCGGCGGGAAAATCGTCTTGGCGCAGATGATTGTGCACGCTACGAGCACCAATCGTCTTCCGTCAAACGATTGGCGCACAGACGATTTGTGGTAGCGTCCCGCCCGTACCCAGCACCGCCGGAGGAGACCGCATGGCGAGCCGACGCGAGGGCCACGTGCCCGGTGCGTACTTCACGCAACTCGCCGCCGAGCGGCCGGACATCGCCCTGTGCCGGGCCGCGGCCGCGGTCGCCCGCGCGGGCGACGCGTTCGCCGAACGCCGCGGCTACCTGGTCGGCCAGCACCTCGTCCTGAAGATGCTGGACGCCGTGGGCCCCCGTTCGCAGCAGGTCCTCGCCGAGGAACTCCGTATCGACCGCAGCGTCATGGTCGGCCTGTGCGAGGAACTGGAGCGCAACGGCCACGTCCGCCGCGAACGCAACCCCGAAGACCGGCGCGCGTACGCGGTCACCATCACCGATGCCGGCCGCACCGCGCTCGCCGTCCTCGAACGCGACGTCCCGGACTACCTCGCCGAGGCCCTGGCCCCGCTCACTGCCAAGGAGCGAACGCAACTCGCAGCCCTGCTCGGCAAACTCCTCGCGACCGGCTGACCTGTGCCCGGGCCCGGAGCCGACACACCGGACGGCCTCGGCGAGACGTCCCGCCCCGACCCGGCGGCGTTCCGCGTCGCGGACAACTGGCACGGCGGCTACTACGAACTCGCCATCGAGCTCGCGCCGGGCGACGACGCCCAGTTGCAGGCCGTCCTCGACGCCGTGTGGTCGGCCGCGGACGTGCGGGGCTGCTTCGCGCAGCGCGACCGCGAACCGCACGAGCAGGATCGCGTGCCGCGCACGGTCGCGGCCCTGGCTGAGGCGTACGCCCTCCGCGGCCAAGTCCGCCTGCCGACCGGGCAACTCGTGGTCTGCCTGTGCCTGGTGGTCCGCGGCGATCCGGACGCGGTCGTCGGCGGCGAGGACGGCGACTGGCTCTCCTTCTGCGTGCCGTACGGTGCCCTGAGCCACGCGGGCGTGCCCTTCGCGGACGAGCGGCTGTCCATTCGCTCGGCGGCCCTGGACGATTGGCTCGCCGGGATCGCCCGCAAAGCCTTCGAGACCGCTCCCTTCCGCTTCGGCGTCGTCGGATGGGAGGTTGCTTGCGTGGCCGATCCGGCAACTCTGCGCGGCGAGTTCCCCCGGCAGGTCGGAGTCGGTTACTTGGTGCCGCGCGGCGGTGTCCTGCGGTACGTCCCGGCGGGCGAGTGAGGTGGCGGGCCCGGCCCTCTTTTCGGCCATTGTCGTCGATCCCGCTGTTCTGAAACGTGAATTCGACTAGCTTTTCGGCATGCCTAGTCTTCCTCTCTCCCGCCGGTCCGTTCTCAAGGCCGGCGGCGCGCTCGCCTTGGGCGGCGCCGGACTGCTCGCCGGCGCGAGCCAAGCGCATGCCGCGAGCAACGGATTCGGACTGCAGATCATCGAAAGCCGGGAGAGCGACCCCCGGCTGAAGTTCTACCGGTTCAAGACGGCGGCGATCGGCTGGCTCAACTCCGGACCCGCCGTCAACGTGCTCCTCCCCGAGGGCTACGAGACCAGCGGCAAGACGTACCCGGTGCTCTACCTCCACCACGGCGGCAACTGCGACTACACCTGGTGGGAGGGCTACGGCGAGATACGCCGGCTCACCGCCGGCCTCGACCTCGTCGTCGTCATGCCCGACGGCGGGCGTGCCGGCTGGTACTGCAACCCGGTCAGCTCCTTTTCCGGTGCGCGGAACTGGGAGGACTTCCACATGACCCAGCTGCTTCCCTGGGTCGAGGCGAACTTCCGCGTGCACGCCGAGTTCGCCGGGCGCGCGGTCGCCGGGTTCTCCATGGGCGGCTTCGGCGCCCTGAAGTACACGGCCAAGTACTACGGCCACTTCTCCGCGGTCAGCTCGTACTCCGGCCCGGCCGACATCCGCGGCCAGGGCGGGATCCTCGGCCACTGGATCAACCTGTCCTCGATGGTCGACCTCAACGGCGGCATGGTCTACGGCGTCCCGTGGGCGGAGGCGCGCGTCAGCGCCGACAACCCGTGCCAGAACGTGGACCGCTACCGCGGCAAGCGGATCTTCATGAGCGCCGGCGACAGCACCGCATCGCTGGGCGAGATCCCCTTCGTGGGCACGATGAGCGAGGCCAAGGTGCTGCGCAGCCAGCAGGACTTCGGTGCGCTGCTCACCCAGGCGGGCATCCCTAACCAGGTGGTGGCGCGGATCGGCGGCCAGCACGACATCGACCGCGACCAGATCGCCGCCGATCTGGCGGGCGTCACCGCGCACCTGCGGTCGGCGCTCTGACGGACAACGGCGTCAGTAGGTCCGACGGATAACGGCTCCCGGTGGTCCGACGGATGACGGCTCCAGGCGGTCGGACGGATCACGGCTTCAGGCGGTCGGCCCGCGGGTGGGCCGACCGCCTGAAGAGTCGGAGTTCCGGAGGGTACGGACCGGGCTCAGTACGGGAGCGGCCGGCCGGACGGCGTACGCAGGTCCAGCGGAGGCCGCGGACGAGCGGGGGTAGGGCGCTTGACGATCCTGACCTGCGGCATGTCCGCCACCTCCTGAAGGGTTGGCCGGGCACTGCCCGGTTGAAGCGTCGTGGACTCCTTGCCCCCGGGCTCCCGAAGTTCCTTCGCAAGCTCGGCTCATCACTGTCTTGCCCAACAGGTGGGGGTTGTCAGACCACCCGATGCTCCTTATGGCCCATCGGTTACACGCTCGGGACAAACAGCCGCCCCCTGAGGCCGACGGCAGCCGGTCGCGCCGCCCCCGGTTCACCCGCACGGCCGATGCGCGAGCTTGGTGCAAACGGGGGCAGCCGCGATCGGCTGCTGTATTTGATATGCCCAGAAGGAGCCCGTTGTAGCGGGCGCACACCCGGCGCATTGCGGCAGCGGGCACGCGCACGCGCCTAGTGCTGTGACCGGAAAGGTTCACCGGTTCCCGGCGCCCGGCACGGCACCTCGCGGCGTTGCAGGGCCTCGCAAGTACGACCGAGTACGAGCTTCGGCCCTGCGCCTTGCGATGCACCGCACCGAACACCGGGAACCGGCAAACCTTCCCGGCCACAGCACTAGGGGCCACGCCCTCCGGATCAAGGGAGTTCGTCCACCAAGTGGCAGGCGACGGCCCGGGGTGCGGGCTCCGGGGCCAGGACGCGCAGCTCCGGGCGCTCGGTACGGCAGCGGTCGGCGACCTGCGGGCAGCGGTGGGCGAAGACGCAGCCGGTGGGGGACGGCGGACCCGGCTCCGCCTTGGCAGCAGCGCGTGAGGCGCGGCGTGCCCGTTGTGCGGCGGGGTCCGGCTCCGGGGCCGCGGCCAGCAGGGCCTGCGTGTACGGGTGCGCCGGGCGGTCGTATACCGCGCCCGCATCGCCCGATTCGAGGACCTGGCCGCGGTACAGCACCAGCACGCGATGCGACAGGTGCCGGACCACCGGCAGATCGTGTGCGATGAACAAGTAGCTGAGCGCGAGTTCGTCCTGCAACTCGGCGAGCAGGTTCATCACCTGGGCCTGGATCGACAGGTCCAGCGCGCTGACCGGCTCGTCGCAGATCACCAGCTGCGGCGACAGCATCAGCGCCCGGGCGATCGCGATGCGCTGCCGCTGGCCGCCGGAGAATTGCCCGGGGTAGCGGTCGGCTGCGTCCGCGGGCATTCCGACGCGCCGGAGCATGGCGGCGACGCGTTCGGCGGTCTCGGCGCGGCCGGACTTCTCGTGGACGAGCAGCGGCTCGGCGAGCGTCTGCCCGATCGTGCGGGCCGGGTTCAGCGACGAGTACGGGTCCTGGAAGACGACCTGCAGCCGGGAGCTGAGCCGGCGGCGTACCCGCGGCGCGGCGCGGGTTATGTCGTCGCCCGCGAAACTGATCCGGCCCTCGGTGACCGGGTTGAGGCCGAGTACGGCCCGGCCGATCGTGGACTTGCCGGACCCCGACTCGCCGACCAGGCCGACCGTCTCGCCCGCGCGGACCGCGAAGCTCACGCCGTCCACCGCGCGCAGCGGAGGATGGCCGCGGCCCTGCCGGAAGTGCACCGACAGGTCCCGGACTTCGAGGACCGCCGGGGGAGCGGAGGCCGTTCCGGTCTCGGACGTGGAAGCGCTCGATGCGGTCACCGGAGGCCGCCTTCCTGGAGCAGGGAACCGACGTGGATGCACCGCGTGGAGCGCCCGGGTACCGGCAGGGAGAGCGGGACCGGCGCGGCCGCGCATTCCTCGGTGGCCCGGTCGCAGCGCGCCGCGAACCGGCAGCCGGACGGCCACTCGTACGGCGCGGGGACCGTGCCCGGGATGGTCGGGAGCGCCTCGCCGTGCACCGCGTGATGCGGATTGGCGGCCATGAGACCGCCGGTGTACGGATGCAGCGGGTGCGCGAACATGCCGTCCACATCGGCCTGTTCGACGACCTGCCCGGCGTACATCACCACCGCGCGGCGGCACAGGTCGGCCACCACGCCCCAGTCGTGCGTGACCAGGAGGACCGCCATGCCGGTGCGCTCCTGGATCTCGCGCAGCAGACCCAGGATCTCGGCCTGCACGGTGACGTCCAGCG
The DNA here is from genome assembly GCF_021502675.1 of Yinghuangia soli. Lineage (GTDB taxonomy): Bacteria > Actinomycetota > Actinomycetes > Streptomycetales > Streptomycetaceae > Yinghuangia > Yinghuangia soli. The sequence goes on along the minus strand of NZ_JAKFHA010000003.1, from coordinate 414,505 downwards.
CTGTGGTCGGCTCGTCGGCGATCAGCAGCCGCGGCTCGCCGGCAAGCGCGAGTGCGATGGCGACGCGCTGCGCCATGCCGCCGGACAGTTGGTGCAGGTACCGCCGGGCGACTGCGGCCGGGTCCGGGATGTGCACCAGGTCGAGGAGTTCCAGCGCCCGGGCGTGGGCCCCCTTGCGGTCGCAGCGGCGGTGCGTGCGTACCGCCTCGGCGAGTTGGCGTCCGACTGCGTACGTCGGGTCGAGCGCCACCATGGGTTCCTGCGAGACGTACGCGATCCCGGTGCCGCGGATGCGGGCCATCGCCTCGGGAGCGCCCGCGACGTCGACGCCGTCGAAGACGACCCGGCCGCCGGTGATCCGCCCACCGCCCGGGATCAGGCCCAGGATGCCCAGCGAGGTCACCGACTTGCCGCAGCCCGACTCGCCGACCAGGCCGACGGTCTCGCCGGGGGCGACGTCCAGGCTGACGCCGTCCACGACGCGCAGGCCGCCGATCTCGATGGTCAGGTCGCGGACCGACAGCAGGGCGTCGGGTGCGGGGGCGGCGACCGCGTCGTCCGCCGCGGCCCGCTGGGCGGGGATGCGCTCGGCAGGACGGCCCCCAGGTTGCGCCGAACTGCTGCGCGACACCGCCCAGTTCTCGATCGCGGCGTCCCGGATCGCATCGCCGAGCAGGCCGAGCGCGACCACGGTCAGGACCATCGGCACCCCGGCCGGCACCAGCATCCACGGCGCTCGGTCGATGGACTGCGAGGCGTCCGCCACCAGCCCGCCCCAGGACGGCTCCGGCGGCTGCGCGCCCAGGCCCAGGAAGCCCAGGCCCGCCTGGATCGTCACCACGATCGCGGCGAACAGCGCGCCCTGCACGATGATGATGCTCGCCATGCGCGGCAGCACGTGCCGGCGCAGGATCTGACCGTGCGTCAGCCCGGCCACCTTCGCCGCGGCCACGAACAATTCCTCGCGGATGGTCAGCGTCTGCGCGCGCAGGATGCGGATCAGACCGGGCGCACCGAGGATGCCGAACGTGATCATGGCGGCGTGCAGGTTCCCCGGGAAGACGGAGAGCACGACCAGCACGATGACGATGCCGGGCAGCGCGAACATCAGGTCCGCGCCGCGCGTCACCAGCCAGTCCACCCAGCCGCCGCGGTAGCCGGCCAGCAGGCCCAGCGTCACGCCGATGACCAGGAAGACCGCGAGCGCCTCGGCGACCGCCACCAGCGTGGACCGGCCGCCGAACAGCAGCCGGCTCAGCAGGTCGCGGCCCAGGACGTCGGTGCCCAGCAGATGGTCGGCGGAAGGCCCTTCGAGCACGTTCCCGAGATCCTGCTCGAGAGCGCCGTACGAGGTGAACAGCGGCGCGGCCGTGGTCGCCGCGACCAGCAGCACCAGCCACGCCACCGCAATGACCGCCGCGGGGCGCCGCAGCACCCGGCGGGCGAGACCCTGCCTCGTCTTCTTCGCGTTGTCCATCCCCATCAGGCACGCACCCTCGGGTCGAGCCGGCCGTAGGCCAGGTCCACGAGCAGATTCACCACGACCACCACGACCGTGATGTAGAGGACCGCCCCCTGGATGACCGGGATGTCGTGCTGCACGGTCGCCTGCTGCGTCACCCCGCCCAGGCCGGGCATCGCGAACACCGTCTCCACGAAGACCGTGCCGGCCAGCAGGCTGACCATGACGACACCGAGCACGGTCACCACCGGCAGCGCGGCGTTCCGCAGGATGTGCCGGTAGAGGATCGAGCGGTCCCGGAAGCCGTTGGCCTCCATCACGCGGATGAAGTCCTTGGTCATGGTGTCGAGCACCGAATCGCGGGTCTGCTTGGCGATGATCGCCACCGCGCTCAGCGACATCGACACCACCGGGAGCACCAGCGAACGCGCCCACTCGACCGGGTCCTCGCCGAGCGGGACGTACCCGGTCACCGGCAGCCAGCGGAACTGCACCGCGAAGAACGCGATCAGCACCAGCGCGAGCCAGAACGCCGGGACCGCCAGCCCCAGCAGCGCGAGCACGTCGACGGTCCGCACGAGCGCACCGCCGCGCCGGGCACTGAGCACGCCGAGCGCCACGCCTGCGATGCCGGACACGACGGTCGCCGCGATGATCAGCGAAAGGGACACCGGGAGCCGGTTGTTGAGCATCGCGGTCACCGGCTCGCCGCTGAACAGCGAGGCGCCGAGGTCGCCGCGGACGACGCCCTCCAACCAGTTCCAGTACTGGACCGGCAATGACTCGTCGAGGCCCAGTTGGGCCCGCACGTTTTCGTACTGCTCCTCGGTCGCGTGCTGTCCCACGATCGTCCGGGCCGGGTCGCCCGGCACCAGTGAGACCAGCACGAATGTGAACGCGGAGACGATGAACAGCAGGGGTAGCGACGACAAGAGCCGCCGGACCACCAGGCGCAGGATGGCCATGCTCACCTCGGGCGTGTGCAGCAGGGGAGGCAGAAAAAGGAATCGGGACGGATGGGCTGCGGGGAAGCAGCAAGGAGGCCGCAGCGCGGGGGCTCGGCGCGTACCGCGGGTACGTCGCAGGCCTGTCCCACACTCGGATGAATGGATTCAGCAGCGTCGACGCCACGAACGTTAGCGCGCTTTTTTGACTGTCGCTAGATTGAGAACATAAATCCCCGGCGATGCGGGGCTGATTGCCCGGCTCGGCGAACCGGATGGGGCCCGTGTGGCGTGTAAGTCGGCGACAGCAGGCTCCGCCGCCGGGGCAGGGTCCGCGGACTCGGGGGGATGATGAACGCCATGCCGAGCGGGAACCCGTTCGCCGGGGGTGCGGGGGGCGCCGGCGAGGGGGAGGAAGAGCAGTCGTCCGACCGGGTCCTCGAGAACGCCATCGACGTGGCCGACTCGGCGACCGACGGTGGGGACTGCTGCGGATGCGACGTGCCGAGCTGCGACTGCCTGACGGTCCTCACCGGCCAGTTCCTGGGCATCGCCGGGATCATGCTCGCGGCCCTGTTCCGTACGGGCCGCGCAGGCACGCACGGAAGCGGCCTGCGGGGGCGGCTGCTGCATGCCGTGCACCGCTACCGGAGTGAGATCAGCCCGAAGCACCCGCCGTGCTGCCGCTACACGCCGACGTGTTCGACGTACGCGGTGGGTGCACTGGAGCGCCATGGGGCCGTCAAAGGCACGTACCTGACGGTGCGTCGCCTGCGGCGCTGCAATCCGCGGCATGCAGGGGGTAATGACCCGGTCCCCAAGTAGATGGCAAGCGCCGGCCCACATGATCCGCGACGCGCTCAGCGCGTGGGACCGTACCGCGGTGCGCTGACCGGGTCGGCGGCCAAAGACGGGACGGAGGCCAGAAGTTCCCGGGTGTAGCCGGACCGCGGAGCACGGAGGACGGCCTCCGCCGGGCCCTGCTCCTCGACGCGGCCGTCCTTGAGGACCAGGACCTCCTCGCACAGGAGCTGCACCACGCCTAGATCGTGCGAGACCAGGACCAGCGCCAACCCGAGCCGGGCGGTCAGGTCGCGGAGCAGATCCAGCACCTGGACGCGCACCGACACGTCCAGCGCGCTGACCGGTTCGTCGGCGATCAGCAGGCGCGGCCGCGGCGCCAGCGCGCGGGCGATGGCGATGCGCTGGCGCTGGCCGCCGGAGAACTCGTGCGGGTAGCGGCGGCGTACGTCTGCCGCGTCCAGGCCCACGGCGTGCAGCACTTCGTCGATGCGGCGGTCGCGGCCGGCCTTTCCGTCCGCGGCCGTACTCGCGTCGGCCAGGCACTCCAGGGGTTCGGCGACGATGTCGCGCACGCGCATCCGCGGATCCAGCGAGCCGAGCGGATCCTGCGGCACGAACTGCACTTCGCGCCGGAACCACGCCAGGTCGCGGGGCCGCCCGCCGCCCGCCACCTCGCGCCCCCGGTAGAGCACCTGCCCGGCGTCGGCCCGGTCGAGGCCGAGCAGGAGCCGGATCAGCGTCGACTTGCCCGCGCCCGACTCGCCGACGATCCCCAGGCTGCCGCCTTCCCGGACCTCCAGGTCGACGCCGCGCAGGGCCTGGCGGACGGGTGCGGGGCGCAGAAGGCGGCGTCGGGGCAGGCGGTACGTGCGCCTCAACCCGCGGGCGCTGAGCAGTGGTTCGGGTGCTGTTTCGGTCGCCGTTTCGGCCGTCGGGAGTGATGCGGTCTCGTTCATGTGGTCGCCTCCGTGGCCAGGGACGGTTCGAAGGGCTCGGCGGAGGGAGCGGAAGGCGGAATGGGAGGTACCGCGGAAGGGGACGCAGGGGACGGTGTGAAGGACGTCGCGCGGGCTGCCGCGAGCAGGGAGCGGGTGTACGCCTCCCGCGGGGACGCCAGCACCTCGCCGAGCGGGCCGTGCTCGACGATCCGTCCGCGGCGCATGACCGCGATCCGGTCGGCGACGCTCGCGACCACCGCCAGGTCGTGCGTGACGAAGATCAGCGCGGTGCCCTGTTCGCGCGTCAACTCGTCCAGGAGGGCCAGGATTTCGCGTTGCACGGTGGCGTCGAGGGCGGTGGTCGGCTCGTCCGCGATCAGCAGGGCCGGACGGCAGGCCAACGCGATGGCGATGCCGACGCGCTGCCGCTGGCCACCGGACAGCTGGTGCGGCCAGGCGCGGACGATGTGCTCGGGGTCGGGCAGCCCGACGCGGCGGGCCAGCCGCAGCGCCTCCTCGTCCGCCTGGCGCCGCGTCAGACCCCGGTGCAGGCGCAGCGGTTCGGCGATCTGCCGGCCGATGCGCCACAGCGGGTCCAGCGCGGTGAGCGGCTCCTGGAACACCATGGCCACCCGCTCGCCGCGGATACCGGCCAGCTGCCGTTCCGGACGGCCCAGGAGCTCGACGCCGTCGATCCGGATGCTCCCGGACGCGGTCAGGCCCTCGGGGAGCAGGCCCGGGACCGCGAGCGAGGTCAGCGACTTGCCGGAGCCGGACTCCCCGATGAGGCCGAGCCGTTCACCGGCAGCCAGGGACAGGGAGACCCCGTCGACCAGGATGCGCGCCCCGACGCGGATGGTCAGGTCGGTGACGGTCAGCAGGGGAGCGGAAGCGGGAGCCGCCACGGCAGCCACCGGGACAGCGGCCGCCGAGCCGTGCTTCGGGAGGCCCTCCGCAGCGGATTCCGGGACGCCGCCGGGCGCCGCGGAGCCGACGCCCGAGCCGCGCAGTCGCGGATCGGTCGCGTCGCGCAGCGCGTCCCCGAGCAGGTTGAAGCCGAGCACCGTCAGCGCCACCGCGATGCCCGGCCAGACCACCAGCAGCGGGCGCGCCTCGATGTACGGCTGCTGGTCGTGCAGCATGCGCCCCCACGACACCGCGGGCGACGGGCTGCCGTACCCCAGGTAGGACAACGACGCCTCGGTCAGCGTCGCCACCGCCATCACCAGGGACAGCTGCACGATCAGCGTCGGGGCGATGTTGGGCAGCACGTGGCGGCGCATCGTGCGCCACGTGCCCGACCCGCTCGCGGTGGCCGCGAGCACGTAGTCGGTGCCGCGGACGCGCTCGATCTCCAGGCGTGTCACGCGGGCCACATGCACGCCCGAGGCGATCCCCACCGCGCTCGCCGCGGTCCACAGCGATCCGCCGAAGACCGCGGCCAGGACCATCGCGGTGAGCAGCGCCGGGAACGCGATCACCACGTCGACCAGTTGCACGACGGACGCGGAGATCCAGCGCGGGGCCAAGGCCGCGGCGCCGGCCATCAGCAAACCCACCGCGGCCGCGATGGCGGTGGCCAGCAGGGCGACGGCCAGCGTCTCCCGGGCCCCGACCAGCAGCAGGCTCAACTGGTCCCGCCCCAGCATGTCCGTGCCCAGCACGTGGCCGTCGCGGAACGGCAGCACCCAGCGGGCCTTCAGATCCGTGGTGGTGGGGTCGTACGGCGTCCAGACCCACGACACCGCCGCGGCGGCGACCAGGACCGACACGAGGACGAGGCCGAGCAGTCCGCTGCGGTGCCGCAGCAGCGCCCGCAGGATCCCGCTCACCGGCCCGTCTCCCGCAGCCGCGGATCGATCAGCCGCTGGCCCACGTCGACCGCGAAACCGACCGCCAGGACGATCGCGACCACCACCAGCACCTCGCCTTGCACCTTGACCAGATCGCGGTTGCCGACGTCGGCGACGAGCATCGACCCCGCCCCCGGCAGCGCGAACAGCTTCTCCACCACGACCGCTCCGACGAGCAGCGCCGCCACCTGGATGCCCAGCACCGACACCACCGGTCCGGACGCGTTGCGCAGCCCGTGCCGCCACAGCGCCCCCGCCCGGGTACGCCCGTTCGCCCGCGCGGTGCGCAGGAAGTCCTGCCCCAGCACGTCCAACGTGGCCGACCGGACGAAACGCAGCAGCACCGCGCCCTCCGACAGCGCGAGGGTGATCCAGGGCAGCACGAGGCTGCGCAGCGCCTGGCCCGGCTCGGCCCAGCCCTCGACCGGGAAGCCCTGGGCCGGCAGTCGGCGGTTCTGCACCGCGAACACGGTCACCAGGAGCAGGCCCACCCACAGCGTCGGCAGCGCGATGCCGATCTGGCTCGCCGCGCTGATGCCGGTACCGACCCGGCTGCGGTGCCGGAGCGCGGCCAGCACGCCCAGCGGCACCGCGCCGGCCAGGGCGAGGGCCAGCGAGCCGAGGACGAGCGGCCCGGTGACCCGGGCCTTCTCGCCCAACTCCGCGGTCACCGACGTGCCGTTGAGCTGCGAGCGCCCCAGATCGCCGGACAGCACGTCCGCCAGCCACGTCGCGTACTGCTGCACGAGCGGCCGGTCCAGCCCCAGTTCGTGCCGGACGGCGCGCAGTTGGGCCTCGTCCGCGGTGATCCCGCCGATCGCGGCGGCGGCGTCCCCGGGGAGGAGCCGCAGCAGTGCGAAGGTCAGCACACTCGCCGCGAACAGCGAGACCACCAGCAGGACGAGGCGCCGTACGACGAACACGGTCACGGCCGGGCCGCCGCGGAGACGGCGGTACGGCGGCGCGGCCGGACGCGTGCGGCAGCGGGCCGGACGCGTGCGTCGGCGGGCCGGGCCGGTCGGGGGCGGGTCACTTCACGATCCCCACGCCCGCCAGCGGCAGCCGGCTGCTCGTGAAGTGCTGCGGCGCACCCGCCACGCCCTTGCGGACGACGGTGATCGTCTGCGCCTGGAACAGCCAGTCCGCCGCGGCGTCCTCGGAGGCCTGCCGGGCCGCCTTGGCGAGCAGTGCGGTGCGCGTCTTCTCGTCCGGAGCCGCCACGGCCTGGGCGAACCAGTCCTGGACCTGCTTGTTGGCGTAGCCGAAGTAGTAGGCCGGGTTGGCGTAGTTGCCCAGGTCGCGCGGCTCGGCGTGGTTGACCAGGCTCAGCTCGTAGTCCTTGGCGGTGTAGACCTCGGTCAGCCAGGCGGTGAACTCCTGCTGCTTGACCGTCAGATCGATGCCCGCCTTCTTCAGGTCCGAGACCAGGACGTCGCCGATGGCCGCCGGATAGATGCTCGGGATCTTGAGGGTGAGCTTCAGCCCGCCGCCGAACCCCGCGTCGGCGAGCAGCTTCTTGGCCGCGGCCGGGTCGTACGCGTCGATCCCGGTCAGGTCCTCGTACCAGGGGTCCGCGGTCGGCACCGGGCCGCCGACCCGCACGCCGGCCCCGCCGAGCGCCTCGATCAGCGCGTTCTTGTCGATCGCGCGGCGGATCGCATGCCGTACCGCCGGGTTGTCCAGCGGGGGCTTCGCGTTGTTGAGCGCGAGCGTGTACTTGTCGGTGGTGGTGCCGCGCAGGACCGCGAAGCCGGCGTTCCCGGTGAAGGGTTGGAGCAGGGTCGCGTCCGCGCTGGTCTGGATGTCGGTCTGGCCGGTGGCCTGCGCGTTGTTGGCGGCGTTGCGGTCCGTGATGTACCGCAGCACGACCTTGGCGGCCTTCGCCTTGGGGCCGGGGCCCTGGTAGGCGTCGTTGCGGACCAGGGTCACCGAGGAGCCGCGCTGCCAGCCGCCCAGCTTGAAAGGCCCGGTGCCGTTCTCGGTGGCGTCCAGCTTCGCGAAGTCCGTGCCCTTCTTGTAGACGACCCCGGCGCGGCCGGTGAGCCCCCAGGTCAGGTCGTTGTCGCGCTGCTTCAAGGTGACGACGACGGTGCCCGGGTCCGGTGCGGCGACGCCCGCTATGGAGGCGAGCGCCTTGGCGTTGGGCTGCTTGCTGCCCGGTGCGACGGCCTGCTGCAAGGACCAGACGACGTCGTCCGCGGTGACCGGGGAGCCGTCGTGGAAGGCGGCGCCCGCGGCCAGCTTGAAGGTGTACGTCAGGCCGTCCGGCGACGCCTCGTAGGACGCGGCGAGCGCGGGGACGATCTTGTTGCCCGCGTTGGTGTCCACGGTGAGCAGGCCTTGGTACACGTTGTCGAGCAGCAGCTGCTCGAGCGCGGCGCCGGCGGTGGTGGTCAGGTTGAGGCTGGTCGGTTCGAGCACCAGGCGCACGTTGACCGTGGCGTTCGGGTCGAGTGCGGAGTCCGGTGCGGTGGACGGGCTTCCGGACGGGCCGGCGGCGCCCGTCGAGGTGTTCCCGTCGTTGCCCGACGGCGACTCGCCCGTACCGCACGCGACCGCGCCGAAGCCGGCGGCACCGGTCAGCACGAGGGCGGTCGCGAGGCGGAAAAGGGATCTGCGCATGGTGAAGTGATCTCCTTGCAGGGCGGCACGTGGCCGGTGAAGTCGTGGCGGGAACGCCGGGAACGAAGGGAACGAAGGGAACGAAGGGAAGGGGAAGACGGACTGGTGGTTCGCGGCGGCGGCCGCGGGGCCGCTACGCGGTGACGGCGGCCCGCACGAACGCGGCGAACTCGTCGTACACGTCCGCCTGGTCGGTCTCGGCGAGCACGTTGTGCCGGTCCTCGGGGAAGACCCGGGCCCGTGCGTTCGGCAGGCGCGCGGCGGTGGCCTCGACCGCGGCGGCCGGCGCCAGGTCGTCGGCGCCGCCGTGCAGGAACAGGATCGGGACGGTCGGGCGCCCGGCGCCGACGATCCCGGCGATGCGGCGGCCGCCCTCCTCCAGGGCGTCCAGGGTCTCCAGGCGCAGACCGCCGTCCCAGACCAGGGGATCGTTGCGGACCTGGTCCGCGTACGCGGAGTTGCCGCACAGCTCGGACGGGTCCTTGCGCAGGTCCAACGGGTCGATCCCGAGCTCTTCGAGGAGCTTGCGCAGGCCGCCCGCCCGGTCCGCCTCCGGGTTTCCGTCGGCGGAGAGCCCGATGCTCGCGCCGGCCAGCACCAAGGCCTTCGCATGTGCGGCGGACGGGCGTTCGCCGGCCAGCAGCAGGCTGATCGCGGCACCGAGCGAATGGCCCGCGAGCACCAGCGGCACGCCGGGACGCTCCTCCGCGATGCGGGCGAGGATCAGCTCGGCGTCGTCGGCCAGCGCGTCCAGGCTCTCCACCAGGACGCGCGTACCGTCGCTCAGACCGTGCCCGATGTGGTCGGGCGCCCACAGCTCGACCCCGTCCGCGGCCAGCCGCTCGGCCAACGGGCCGTACAGGCCCCCGTGTTCGCCCAGTCCGTGGAGGAAGAGCACGACCCCCGCAGGTGCGGTCTGCGGGCTGCCGGACGCATCGGCGCCGCTCGCCGCCTCCGCGGCGCCGGTGGCCGCGGCCGCCGGCCAGACCCGCAGGTGGAACTCTCCGCGGGCGCCGCGCAGCTTGATCTCCCGGGCAGTGAGGTGATGGATCGTCATGAGCGCGCCTCCGCGGTCGGGTCCAGAGCCGCATCAGCATCGCCCGCGACGGGTGCGGAGTCGAGAGTCGCGGCGAGGCCGCGCCGCAGGTCCGCGATCAGGTCGCCGACGCCCTCCAGGCCCACCGACAGCCGGACCAGACCGGGCGACACGCCCGCGGCCGCCTGCTGCGCCGCGTCGAGCTGCGCATGCGTGGTGGACGCCGGATGGATCGCCAGGCTGCGCGCGTCCCCGATGTTCGCCAAGTGGCTGAACAGCCGCAGCCCTTCGACGAACCGGCGGCCCGCGTCGAGCCCGCCCGCGAGGTCGACCGCGAGCACCGCACCCGCACCGCGCGGCAGGTACCGCCGGGCGGCCTCGTGCCACGGGCTGGACGGCAGGCTCGGATGGTCGACGCGCAGCACGCCGGGCTGCCCGGCGAGCCAGGCCGCCACCTGCTCGGCGTTCGCGGTGTGCCGGGCGACGCGCAGGGACAGCGTCTCCAGGCCCTGGAGGAGAAGGAAGCTGTTGAGCGGCGAGACGGCTGGGCCGAGGTCGCGCAGCAGGCGTACGCGCAGGCGCAGCGCGTACGCCACCCGGTCGGCGCCGAACCGGTCCCAGAACGACAGCCCGTGGTACGTCGGATCCGGCGCCACCAGCCCGGGCCAGCGCTCCGGGCGCGCCCCGAAGTCGAAGCGGCCGCCGTCGACCACCACGCCCCCGATCGCCGTGCCGTGCCCGCCCAGGAACTTCGTGGTCGAGTGCACCACGATGTCCGCACCGTGCTCCAGCGGGCGCAGGAGGTACGGCGTGAGGACCGTGTTGTCGACCACCAGCGGCACCCCGGCCGCATGCGCGACGCCGGCGACCGCAGCGATGTCGAGCACATTCCCGCGCGGGTTGCCGATGCTCTCCGCGAACAGCGCCCGCGTCTCGGGGCGGACCGCGCGCCGCCACGCGCCGATGTCGTCGGGGTCGTCGACGAACGTCACGTCGATGCCCAGGTCGGCGAAGGTGTGTTCGAGCAACGTGCGGGTGCCGCCGTACAGCGACGCCGCCGCGGCGATGTGGCCGCCGGCCCGCACCAGATTGAGCAGCGCAAGCGTGGTGGCCGCCTGGCCGCTGCCCACCGCGACCGCCGCGGTGCCGCCTTCCAGCGCGGCGATCCGCTCCTCGGCCGCCGCGGTCGTCGGGTTGGACAGGCGGGTGTACGCGTGCGTGTCGAGGTCGGTGAGCGCGAACGCGTCGGCGGCGTGCCCGGTGTCGCGGAACACGTAGCTCGTCGTCAGGTACACCGGCACGGCCCGCGCACCCGTCACCGGATCGGGACGGGCGCCCGCGTGGACCTGCAGCGTGTCGAACGCCGGGCCGCTGCGCACTGCCCCGCCCTCCGCGAGGTCGCGCCACCAGCGGTCGACCACGCGCGGGTGCGAACGCAGCCAGCCCAGCAGGGCGTTCTCGCCGAACGCGGGTTCGAGCGGATTGCCGGGATCCTCGGTGACGCCGTCCGCGACCGCGGCCAGCTCCGCGGGCAGGGTCAGCGGCTCGACCACCGCGTCCAGCCGCGGGCCCAGGAAGAACGGCAGGGAATAGCGGTCCACGCCCGGCGGCGGGGCCACCACCCGGTGCTGCGTGGCCCGCAGATAGCCGCCGGTGGCGATCTCCAGCATCTCGCCGATGTTGAAGACGAACGAGTCGGGCAGCGGTGCCGCGTCGATCCACGAACCGTCGCGTGCCTGGACCTGGAGCCCGCCGACCTCGTCCTGCTGGAGCAGCGCCAGATACCCGTAGTCCTTGTGCGCGCCCACGCCCTGCTCGACGTCGGCGGCGGGACGGCCCGGATAGTGCACGACCTTGACGTGGACCGCCGCCTCGTCGTCGAACCACTCGTCGAAGTAGCCGGAGTCCTGGCCGAGGGCGGCGGCCAGCGCGCGGAGCACCTCACGGCTCACCCGCAGCGCCTCGGCCTGCCAGCGCAGCACGACGTCCTTCAACTCCGGTAGTGCGGAGGGCCATTGGTTCGGGCCGACGAGGCGCAGGTACGCCGGGTCGCCGGGCTCGATGCGCAGCGCCTGCCGCTCCGGGCCGATGTCCAGTTGCTCGCGCCAGTCGGGGCCGCCGGCGGTGTACTCGGTGCCGGTGCGAGTGTAGCCGCGGAACTGCGGAGACCGGACGTTCTCGATCTCCAGGCGCTGCTCCTCGGGCAGCGCGAAGAAGCGTCGCGCGACCGCGAGGGCCTGCGCCCGTAGTCCGGGGTCGACGCCGTGGCCGACGACGTAGAAGAAGCCGATCTCGCGTGCCGCGTGCCGGAGTTCGGCCAGCAGCGCGGCGCGCTCGCCGGGGGTGCCGCGGAACCGGGAAATGTCGATCACCGGGAGCGCGGGGGAGCCGGAGGCCCGGTCCGAGCCGGGGGCGGTCGATGCGGGGGAGACGGAGTCGGGAGAGGCGGAGGCAGGTGGCACTGTGGTCGCTGACATGCGTGGTCCTCGGAAATGCCCGGTACGGCCGATCGGTGCGCGGTTCGGCAGCCGCGTGCGGCGCGGTGCGGCAACTGCCGTACGGCGCACGGGCGAAGGGCGCGACGGGACGGGGCGTACGGGGTGCGTCGGGGGGCTCGGCGGAGCGGAGGGCGGGCGAAGCGGCGGTCTTCCGGGCTGTGCCGGGCCGCCGGGCGCGCGTCAGCGACAGATCTGGTCGAAGTGGTCGGCGCGGCGCCCGGCCCAGAACGGGTCGAGGAGCGCGGACATGATCTGCTGCGGGGCCATGGCGGCGATGAAAGCACGCCCGCAGCCGGTCCGTCCACTTGTGAACGCGGCGCGAACGAGTCGTTGCCGGATCGCCCGGAAGGCCGCAAAAGCCTTGGTGACCTGGTGAGTTGCTGCCTACCATCACGGCCTGCCGCCGCGACCCCGCAGGAGATGCGCATGACTGTCGACACCACCCTCGACGCCGCCCCCGGCACTGCCCTCGACACGGCTGCCGATGCCGCCGACGGCCTTGCGGCGGCGCCCGAGCCGCTCGATCCGTCGACGTGGTCCTTCGAGACCCGCCAGATCCACGCGGGCACCGCACCCGATCCGGCCACCGGCGCACGGGCCGTCCCGATCTACCAGACGACCTCGTTCGTCTTCCGTGACACCGACCACGCCGCAGGGCTGTTCGACCTGTCCCAGGCCGGCCACATCTACACCCGCATCCACAACCCGACCACGGACGCGCTCGAACAGCGCGTCGCGGCACTCGAAGGCGGCGTCGCGGCCGTGGCCACCGCATCCGGCCAGGCCGCCACGACGCTCGCGGTGCTCAACCTCGCGGGCGCGGGCGACCACATCGTGTCCAGCGCGTCGCTGTACGGCGGTACGTACAACCTCTTCCACTGGACGCTGCCCAAGCTCGGCATCGACGTGACGTTCGTCGAGGACCCCGACGACCCGGCCGCGTGGCAGGCCGCGATCCGCCCCGAGACGAAACTGCTGTTCGCGGAGACCCTCGGCAACCCGCGCGGGAACGTCCTGGACATCGAGGCGGTCGCCGGGGTCGCGCATGCGGCCGGGGTCCCGCTGGTGGTCGACAACACCGTGCCCACGCCGTACCTGCTGCGCCCCATCGAGCACGGCGCGGACGTCGTCGTGCACTCCGCGACCAAGTACCTCGGCGGCCACGGCACGGCCATCGGCGGCATCGTGGTCGACGCCGGGACGTTCGACTTCGGCGCGCACGCCGAGCGCTTCCCCGGCTTCGTCACCCCGGACGCGAGCTACAACGGGCTGCGCTACTGGCCGGACCTGGGCTCGGGCGCCTATGCCGCGAAGCTCCGCGTGCAACTGCTGCGCGACGTGGGGGCGTCCATCGCGCCGCTCACCAGCTTCCTCATCCTGCAGGGCCTGGAGACGCTCTCGCTGCGCGTGGAGCGGCACGTGGCCAACGCCGCGGCGATCGCCGACTGGCTGTCCGGCCGCCCCGAGGTCGAGCACGTGCACTACGCGGGACTCCCGAACAGCCGCTGGTACGAGGCAGGGCAGCGGTACCTGCCGCGCGGCGCCGGCGCCATCGTGGCGTTCGAACTCGCCGGGGGAGTCGCGGCCGGGCGGCGCTTCGTGGACGCGCTCACGCTCTTCAGCCACCTCGCCAACATCGGCGACGTGCGCAGCCTGGTGATCCACCCGGCCAGCACCACGCACGCCCAGCTCACCCCGGAGGAGCGGCTCGCCACCGGGGTGACGCCCGGACTGGTCCGGCTCGCGGTCGGCATCGAAGGGCTCGCCGACCTGACCGCCGACCTGGAGGCCGGATTCCGCGCCTCGGCGGAACCCGGCGCGGACGCCGCCGCCCCGCCCGCGCCGCCGGCCGCCGTGCCGACGGCCTGACCGGTCGGAGCAGCGGCATGCCGTCCGGCCTGCGCACCTTGGCCCTCGACCGTCCCCTGCACCTCGAGTCCGGCGGCGTGCTGCCCGATGTCCGGATCGGCTACGAGACCTGGGGGACGCTCGCCCCGGACCGGTCGAACGCCGTGCTCGTCCTGCACGCGCTCACCGGCGACAGCCACGTCGCCGGACCCGCCGGCCCGGGGTTCCCCAGCCCCGGCTGGTGGGACGGACTCGTCGGGCCCGGGCGGGCGCTGGACACCGACCGGTGGTTCGTCATGGCCCCCAACGTGCTCGGGGGCTGCCGCGGCACCACCGGCCCGGCGTCCCTCGCACCCGACGGGCGGGCCTGGGGCAGCCGCTTCCCGCGGCTCACCATCCGCGACCAGGTGGCGGCCGAGGCCGCCGCCGCGGACGCGCTCGGCATCGACCGGTGGGCGGCGGTCGTCGGCGGCTCGATGGGCGGCATGCGGGCCCTCGAATGGGCCGTCACCCACCCTGACCGCGTGGGGGCGCTCTTCCTGGCCGCCTGCGGAGCCGCGGCCACCGCGGACCAGATCGCCTGGTGCGCGGCCCAGACCCACGCCATCCGCGCCGACCCGGGCTGGCACGGCGGCGACTACCACCACCTGCCGCCGGAGTCCGGCCCGTGGCGCGGCCTCGGCGTGGCCCGGCGCATCGCGCACATCACCTACCGCAGCGAGGCCGAACTCCAGGCCCGCTTCGGCCGGGAACGCCAACCGGGCGAGGGCCCGCACGGGCGGTACGCGGTCGAGTCGTACCTGGACCACCACTCCGCGAAGCTGGTGGCCCGCTTCGACGCGGGCAGCTACGTGGTCCTCACCGAGGCCATGAACAGCCACGACGTGGGCCGCGGCCGCGGCGGCATCGCCGCGGCGCTGTCGCGGATCACCGCCCCCACCACCGTCGCCGCGGTCGGCACCGACCGCCTCTACCCGCCCGCCCAGCAGCGCGCCCTGGCCGAGGCCATCCCGACCGCCCGCGACCTGGCCTGGATCGACTCGCCCTACGGGCATGACGGCTTCCTGATCGAACTCGACCAGGTCGCCCCGCTGGTGGCCGCCGCCCTGACCCGCACACCGGCTGCCGTCCACACCCGCCCTTCGACTCCGTGGGGAGCCTTCTGACCCCGAGGGGCCGCGGCGGCCGAGGGGGGCGACTCCTGCGGCGGCCCGTGAACGCCGGATACCGTACGCGGATGGCCGACGAAGCAGTCATCCAAGTCCTGTTCGTGGACGCCGCGACCGGCGCGGAGTTCGCGCGCAGCCCGGTGCCCGCGGGTCACCTGCCGGAATCCTTCGAGACGGCGACGCAGTTGGCGATGGGCGGCGTGGACTGGGAGGTGGTCCGGGCCGATCCGCCCACGGCCGCCGAGTACGTGGCCCAGGGGCGCCTGGTCCTGACGCTGGCCCGCGTCGAGCAGGTGGCCCCGCGCGACGTGAAGTACTCGATGCCCACACTGTGCGACCCGCTCCCGGCGATGGAGCCGCACGACGGCCCCGAGCCGCTCTTCATGCTGCACGAAGACGACTGGCGGCAGGTCGAGTTGGTGTCCGGCCTGGTCGGTGCGGAGGTGGCGATGGAGCTGGCCGAGATCCGCCGGATCCACCGGTTCCATGCTCAGCAGGTGACGCACGAAGGCCGGCAGTTGCGCGTCTTCGACCAGTTGCACGTGCGGGCGACGCCGACCGTTCCTCTGGACGGCGTCGCCCTGCCGATGCAGCGGCTGACGGAGTTGATCCCGGTACAGGGCCAGGTCCACCGGGGCGTCGGGTTCGGCGGGCAGCCGGGCCGGGTGGCCGGGTCGTACGCCTTCGACGCGGGCGAGGGCGTCACCGTCTACGGACTGGAGGACGGGCCGCTGGTGTCCGTGCTGGCTTTCGCCGGGGCCCACCCGGCCGCCCTCCCCGGAATGCGGCGCCTGATGGCGGAGTTCGGCCTCTCCGCAGTGGACTGGTGCGCGGCGGAGACCACCTGAGCGGACGCCGGCCGGCGCTCAGACGAGCGCGCCGGAGCGCGTGTCGTCCGGGACGGGCTCTGCAGGGGGAGCGGGAACCTCGGCCGGGGAATCTGCCGACTCGGTACGCGCACCCGACCGGGTGGCGCCCATCCCCGCGGCGACCACGCACACGACGCCGAGGACCGAGGCCGGGCCCGGGATCTGGCCGAGGAAGACCAGGCCGATCAGCAGGGCGATGGCCGGTTCCACGCTCATCAGGACGCCGAAGGATGCGGTGCTCAGCTTCCGCAGGGCCAGGAATTCGAGGGTGAACGGCAGGACCGGGTGCAGCACGGCCAGCGCCAGGGTGATGAGCAGCAGCTGCCAGGTGAGGTTGCCCGCCTCGGTCGGTGCGGCGACGAAGGTGGCGGCCAGGGCGGCGACCGGCATCGATACGGCGAGGCCCTTGAGGCCTGTGACGTTGTCGCCGACGTGCTGGGTGAGCAGGATGTAGGCGGCCCAGCCGACCGCGGCCGCGAGTGCGAAGCCGACGCCGAGCAGGTCGACGCCGCCGTGCCACGGCTCGGTGAGGAGCAGGACGCCGGCCGCCGCGATCAGCGCCCAGATCTTCCGGCCGCCGCGGGCGGTGTACATGGCCACGCCCAGCGGGCCGAGGAACTCCAGCGCGCTGGCGGTGCCCAGGGGGATGCGGGCGGCCGCGCTCATGAACAGCAGCATCATCGCGGCGGTCGCGACGCCGAGGACCACGCACGCGATCAGGTCTTTGCGGGTGAAGTCGGAGGGGCGCGGGCGTATGAGGACCAGGAGGATCACGCCCGCCCAGGCGAGCCGGACCCAGGCCGCGCCGAGCGGGCCGAGGCTGTCGAACATGTGGACCGAGGCGGCCAGCCCGAGCTGGACGCACAGCATGGCCGATACCGCCA
Organism: Yinghuangia soli; assembly: GCF_021502675.1. Taxonomy (GTDB): domain Bacteria; phylum Actinomycetota; class Actinomycetes; order Streptomycetales; family Streptomycetaceae; genus Yinghuangia; species Yinghuangia soli. Next base: position 397,578 of record NZ_JAKFHA010000003.1, on the reverse strand, counting down.
TGAGCGCGCCGGCTTGGACTCCGCGGGCAGGCGGAGCCAGGTGGTGGGTCTTCATGGGGACCAGTACACGCCGTATGGATCATTCGTGTCCACGTGTTGATTGTTGATGATCCGTTCGAAGATGACGGACAATGGGCTCATGGAGACACGCCGCCTGGAGATGCTCGCGGAATTGGCCCGGCTCGGCTCGATGCGCGCGGTCGCGGAGGCGATGGACACCACCACCTCGACGGTCTCCCAGCAGATCGGCGTCCTCGCCCGCGAGATGCGGGCCACCCTGATCGAGCCCGACGGGCGGCGCGTACGCCTCACCCCGCAGGGCCGCCGCCTCGCCGAGCACGCCGTGACGATCCTCGCCGCGGTCGAGGCGGCCCGCCTCGACGTGGGCTCGGACGCCGAGCCGAACGGCACGCTGCGGGCCGCCGGATTCGCCACCGCGGTACGCCGCTCGCTCCTGCCCGTCGTCCGCGAGCTCGCCGGGACGCATCCGCGCCTGCACGTGCTGGTCCGCGAGCACGAGCCGGCCGAGGCGCTGGCGATGCTGGCCGCGGACGAGGTCGACCTGGCCCTGACGTACGACTACAACATGGCCCCGGAGCCGCCCGACCCTTCGGTGTGGACGACCCGGCTGTGGACCACGCGCTGGGGACTGGCCGTACCCGACGAGGGCGCGCTGCCGCCCGCCGACGCGGTCGACGTCTTCGCCCGCTTCCGGACCCGGGACTGGATCGTCAACTCGCGGAACACCGCCGACGACGTCGTGATCGGCACGCTGGGCTCGATGGCCGGCTTCCATCCGCGCATCACGCACCGCGCGGACAGCCTCGACCTGGTCCAGGAGATGATCGCCGCGGACCTGGGCGTCGGCCTGCTCCCGATGGACGTCCCCGTGGTTCCGGGCGTCCGCATCCTGCCGCTCGCCTCGCCGCACGTGGAGATGCGCTGCTACGCGGTCGCCCCGCACGGGCGCCGCGACTGGCCGCCGCTGGCCTTGGTGGCGTCCATGCTCGCCGGGTCCTGAACCCCGCCCGCGCCGCTCCGGGCGTTGCCGCGGGAACTCGGCACCGGATTGCGGAACTGGTGTCCCGAGGACGGCCGCCGCGTCAGCGCCATCCGCGAACGGCTTCGGCGGACGGCGCGTTGCGGAGCGATCCGGGGCATCTCGGCGCGGAATGCGGGGAGTTCGGGCCGTCCCCGGCCGTACGGCGGTGCCCGTCGCGTCCGGCAACAGGCGTCGCGCGTCGCGCTGCCGCCCCGGCGGGCGAGGTCCACGATGCGCAGTGTCTCGCATCGTGGATGCCTCAGCCGGGCGGCCAACGTCCGGCGCATGCAGGCGAATGGGTGACGCGGGGCGGACGCGCAGGGGGGTGGCCGCACAGGATGATCACGGCGCTCGTAGGCTCAGCCATATGGGATCTGCCGCGTCTTCGCCTGCCGAGACTCTCGCCCGACTGCTCGCGGGCAACCAGCGCTTCGTCTCGGGCGTGCCCGAGCACCCCAACCAGGACGCCACGCGCCGCGCCGACCAGGCGCCCGCGCAGACGCCGTTCGCGGTGCTGCTGGGCTGCTCCGACTCGCGCCTGGCCGCCGAGATCATCTTCGACCAGGGGCTCGGCGACCTGTTCGTGGTGCGCACCGCGGGCCAGGTGCTCGGCGCCGAGGTGCTGGGCAGCATCGAGTACGGGACCGGAGTGCTCGACTGCCGCCTGGTCGTCGTGCTCGGCCACGACTCGTGCGGTGCGGTCGCGGCCGCCCGGCAGGCCGTCGAGGAGGGGCTGCCGACCAGCGGCTACGTGCGCGACGTCATCGAGCGCGTGACCCCCAGCGTCCTCGCCGCCCGGGCCGCGGGACTCACCTCCGACGACGACATCATCGACGAGCACGTCCGGCACACCGTCGACGTCCTCATGGACCGCTCCCGGGTGCTGGCCGAGCTGGTCGAGGCCGGGCGCGCGGCCGTCGTGGGCATGTCGTACCGGCTCGCCGAGGGCAGCACGCGCGTCGTGACGGCGCGCGGCGTCGAGGTGCCCGCCTGACCAGCGCAGCCTGACCAGCGCAGCCTGGGCGCCGCGGCCGGCCGACGGCCGGCCCGGCGCCGGGCGGGCGGCCGGTCAGTCCACGTCGATGTGGACGCTGCCCGTGGAGATCCCGCACACCCGCCACGTCCCGCCCTCGCGGCGCAGATCGACGTTGTAGGGGCTCGGCGTCTTGTCCGTGCCGGTGATCGACACGTTCACCGTCGCGGTGTCGCCGCTCTCCACGGAGCCGGTCAGTTCGGCGGTGAACCCGGTGCCTTCCCCGGCCAGGACCTTCAACGGGTCCTCGCCGGGCTTCCCGCCGCACTGGCCGTGGAACGCCTCGGCCGAGCCGCCTGCGGCGACCGCCTTGAGGTAGTCGCGGGTGGTGTCGTGGATCGGGCCGTCCATGATGTCGGACGAGCACGCAGCGACCGCGAATGCCGCCGCGATCAGCGGAGCGCCCACCGCGGCCCGCCGGGCGGCGCGCCGCGCCGCCGCGGATCTTCCGGTCCGCTCCCCGCTACGCATCATCACGGTCCCCCTGTCCGTAGACGTGTCCCTGGCTCGCCCCCCGGCAGCCCGGAGGGATGCTAGCGCGGCCCGGCCGGGCGCCGGGTGCGGACTGGGGTGCCGCCGGGAGTCAGCCGACCGAGCCGAACCAGCCGGGGACGTCCAGCCGGAAGAAGTCGTCCGGGGTCATCCGGCGCATGTCGGCCTCGAGTTCGCGCAGCCGCTCGGGGCCCAGCTCGGCCGCCCAGCGGGCCCGGATGGTCTCGAAGACCCGGGCCGAGCGGACCAGGACGTCCACCCCGCGCGCGGTCAGGTGCACGAGCTTGCGGCGCGCGTCGTGCGGGTCGGGGGAAAGGGTGACGTAGCCGAGGCCTTCCAACGTGGCGATGGACTTGCCGGCGGCCTGCTTGGAGATGCCGAGCGCGCGGCCCAGGTCGGCGGCGGTGGTGCCGTGCGGGCCGATGGCCTGGAAGACGTAGCCGTGCGTGGGGCGCACATCCGGGTGGCCCTGGGCGGCGAGTTCGGCGTGCACTTCGTCGAGGGCCATGCGGAAGGCCATGAACATGCGCAGCGGGAGCTCGAAGCCCGGCGCATCGTGCGGCGCGGAAGCCATCGGCGTACCCCTCGCATATCGACAACTTTGTTGTCCAGTATAGGCGCCGCGCGGCCCGGAAAACAGCGAGGGGCCATCAGGGCGAAACGCCCCGATGGCCCCTCGGCCGAAGATTCGGACTCAGGCGTCCGCAGCTTCCGCAGCGCCCGACTTGGCGGCGTCGCGGGCCTCGACCTCGGCCAGGAACCGGGTCACGGTGTCGCCCGAGGCGGTGAACTCGCCGAGCTGCTCGCCGATGATCTTGGCGGCCAGCTCGGTCGCGATGATGCCGATCTCGGCGTGCAGCACGACCTCGGCGGCGGCACGCTCCGCAGCGATCGCGGTGCGGCCCGCGGCGACCAGCTCGTCGCGCACCCGGCCGGCCTCGCCGCGCGCCTCGGCGACCGCCTCGGCGCCCTCGTCGACGGCGTCCTGGCGGATCCGGGCCGCCTCGCGGCGCGCGTCGGCGGTCTCGCGGACGAGCTCGGCCTTCGCCTCGCGGATCTCCTCCTCGAGGCGGCCGACGCGGTCGAAGCCGCCCTCGAGCGCGTCGTGGCGGTCGGCGAGGACCTTGGTGATGCGGGGTATCAGCACGCCGCCGACTATCGCGAACACAAAGGCGAACGCGAGGATGGCGACAATCAGGTCGGCGACGTCAGGCGTCAGAGGTCCCATGCGGACACCCTATGTGCGCGCCGGTGCGCACCCGCCACCGGGTCCGCGGCGCGGTCCGCAGCAGGGCAGTTCGCCGCAACTTCGCCGGAACTGCGCGCAATTGGTCCTCCGCATCGCCTGGCTTCCGGGCTCCCGCGACAATGACCTGATGACCGAACGAGAGCCACTCCGCGATGCCCGGGGGCGCATCGTCGCCGACTACTTGGCCGGCATGCGCGGCGGCCGCCCGTGGGCGGACGACCTGCGCGCCGCGCCCGGTACGCCGGTACCCGACCTCGTCGCCGCCATCCGCGCCGGCCTGCCGGACTGGCACGTGTCCGTCGACGAGGAGGTCGGCGTGCAACTGGCGGCGCACGGCGCCGAGTTGCGCCGGCATTCGCACTGCTACACCTGGGACCTGGCGGCCGCCCCGCCGGAACCGCGCTGGGAGTTCCCGGCCCTGCCGCGCACGATGGTGATGGTCCCGGCGGGCGACCTCGAGGCGGCCCACCTCACGCCCGCGTGGATGTCCGCGTATCCGGTCGGCCACCCGGACAACCGGCACGGCGAGACCTTCGAGAGCGCCCGCGAGCAGCTCGCGATCCTGTTCGACGGGACGCTGATCGGCGGACTCATGCCGTGCAGCGTCGCGGTCCTGGACGGCTCCCGGCCGATCGCCGCCTGCCTGGTGAGCGACCGCCCGGGCAGCGCGCCGATGGGCGGGCCGTGGATCACCGAGGTCTTCCGCGACGCGGCCTCCCGGTACGCCGGCCTCGGGGTGACCGTGCTGCGCAGCACCCTGGCCCGCGCCGCGCAGGACGGGGTGCGCGCGATCGGCCTCACGGTCACCGAGGGCAACCGGGCCCGCAACACCTACGACAAGCTCGGCTTCGCCCTGACCGGCTCGTTCATGACCCTCACCATCCCGCCGGCGGCCTGACCGCGGCGCCGCCCGGGGCCGGTGAGACCCGGGTGACACGGGTGAAACGTCTGGCCTGTATAACCCATATGCCTGGGTGGTGACGCATCGGCCGTACCGGTGCCGAACCGGCGCGGGACTCGTGCGGGATGTGACGAAGGTCCCGCGCGCCCGCGGCTTCGCGTCCCTCATGCTTGTCCGTTTCGCCCTGAACTGGGGCATTGGCATCGTGCGCAAGGCCGAGTTTTTACCCGGACGAGTGACCGATATGTGAAACGGCCTTGCATGAACATGCGGAGGACTGCATAGTTTTCCTGTGTCCAAAGTCCTGACTTCCCTGCCCGTCGACGAGCGTGTCGGCATCGCCTTCTCCGGTGGCCTCGACACCTCGGTGGCCGTCGCCTGGATGCGCGACAAGGGCGCCATCCCCTGCACCTACACCGCCGACATCGGTCAGTACGACGAGCCCGACATCACGTCGGTCCCCGGCCGTGCCAAGACCTACGGTGCCGAGATCGCGCGCCTGGTCGACTGCCGCGCGGCTCTCGTCGACGAGGGCCTCGCCGCCCTCGCCTGCGGCGCCTTCCACATCCGCTCCGGCGGCCGCGCGTACTTCAACACCACGCCGCTCGGCCGTGCGGTCACGGGCACCCTGCTGGTCCGGGCCATGCTCGAGGACGACGTGCAGGTCTGGGGCGACGGCTCCACCTTCAAGGGCAACGACATCGAGCGGTTCTACCGCTACGGCCTGCTCGCCAACCCGCGCCTGCGGATCTACAAGCCGTGGCTCGACGCGCGGTTCGTGCAGGAGCTGGGCGGCCGCAAGGAGATGTCCGAGTGGCTGCTCGAGCGCGGGCTGCCCTACCGGGACAGCGCCGAGAAGGCGTACTCCACGGACGCCAACATCTGGGGCGCCACGCACGAGGCCAAGACCCTGGAGCACCTCGACACCGGCGTCGAGACCGTCGACCCGATCATGGGCGTGCGGTTCTGGGACCCGGCCGTCGAGATCGCCACCGAGGACGTCTCGATCGGCTTCGAGCAGGGCCGCCCGGTCACCATCAACGGCAAGGAGTTCGCCTCCGCCGTCGACCTGGTGATGGAGGCCAACGCCATCGGCGGCCGGCACGGCATGGGCATGTCGGACCAGATCGAGAACCGCATCATCGAGGCCAAGAGCCGCGGCATCTACGAGGCCCCGGGCATGGCACTGCTGCACGCGGCCTACGAGCGCCTGGTCAACGCCATCCACAACGAGGACACCCTCGCGCAGTACCACAACGAGGGCCGCCGCCTCGGCCGCCTCATGTACGAGGGCCGCTGGCTCGACCCGCAGGCCCTCATGGTCCGCGAGTCGCTGCAGCGCTGGGTCGGCACCGCCATCACCGGCGAGGTCGTGCTCCGGCTCCGCCGCGGCGAGGACTACTCGATCCTCGACACCACCGGCCCCGCCCTCAGCTACCACCCGGACAAGCTGTCCATGGAGCGCACCGAGGACTCGGCGTTCGGCCCGTCCGACCGCATCGGCCAGCTGACCATGCGCAACCTGGACATCGCCGACTCGCGGGCGAAGCTCGAGCAGTACGCCTCGATCGGCCTGCTCGGCGCCGACCACCCGGCCGTCGGCACCGCGGCCGCGACCGGCCTCATCGGCGCCCTCCCCGACGGCGGCGCCGAGGCCATCGCCTCGCGCGGCACCGCCCCGGACGAGGACGCGCTGGACCGCGCCGCCATGGAGCTGGGCACCGACTGACGCCCCATCACGCGCGCAGCACCTTCGAAGGGCCGTCCCGGTCTGCACCAGACCGGGACGGCCCTTCGGCGTGTGCGGGCCGTCCGGCGCGACACGGGCTCCGGCAATCAGGGCAATCCGCAGTAAATACGCCTAACTTGTCCCGATAGGCGGATTGCGTCGGCCGAGAGGCGCCGGCGTCCCCGCTCCATCGACTGCGGAGGCGCCTGTGACCGCGACGGCCCCGGCAACCGGGCCGGTCGACCTGGACCGGCTGGCCGCGCTGCTGGACGAGCTCACCGGGCTCATGCTGCACGGCAGCGGGGAAGGCGCCGAGGCCATCGCCGAGATCGCCGACGACGTCGCGCGGGCCTACGGCGGGCGGGCCGACCTGCTGCTCACCGCGGAGAGCGCGGCGGTCAGCATCACCGGCGGGGGAGAGACCCGTACTTTCGTCGTACGCCGGTTCCCGGATGTGGGACGCCTGGACCGCGCCGTCGCCGTCAAGCAGCTGGCGGTGGACATCACGCGGCAGCGCGTCGACCTGCCGACCGCCGAGAAGCGGCTCCGGGCGATCACCGAATCGCCCGACCCGTACCCGTGGTGGCTGCGGCTGGTCGGCATCGTGCTCTTCTCCGTCGGGTTCGCCCCGGCCGTGCAGCGCACCTGGTACGAGGTGGGCTCCACTGCGGTCCTGGCCACCATCACCGCCGTGCTCGCGGTCGCGGCCGCCACCCGGCCGCGGCTGAACCTGGTCTTCCCGCTGCTCGCCTCCACCGCCGTGGCCACCACCGCCCTGGCCGTCTTCGCCCAGGACAGCTCGCACGGCGGCAAGGTGCTCATCATGCTCCCGGCGCTGTTCTTCCTGGTGCCCGGCGACATCCTCAGCGCCGCGGCCACCGAACTCGCCGCGGGCAGCCTGACCACCGGCGCGGTCCGCCTCGTGTACGCGACGTTCCTGCTGGTCCAGCTCTATATCGGGGTGGTGATCGGCGCCGCGCTCACCGGGACCTCGCTGCGCACCTTCACGGACCGGCAGGCGCCCGACGACCTGCCCTACTGGGCCGTCCTGCTCGGCTGGGCGGTCTTCGCGCTGGGCGCGCTGCTCGCCTTCGGCGTGCCGTGGCGGCTCTTCGGCTGGATGCTCGTGCTGGTCTACCTGCCGCTCGCCGTGCAGGCCGGCGCCACCAAGGTCGCCGGGTCCGTCGCGGGCACCTTCGTCGCGGCCACCGTGCTGTCCGCCGCGGCCTCCTTCCTGGCCCGGCCCGACCACCGGCCGCCGCGGATCGTCCTCGTCCTGGCCGGCTTCTTCACCCTCACCGTCGGCTCGCTCGGCCTGCGCGGACTCACCGTCCTGGCCGGCGGCCACAAGATCCAGGGCTTCCAGGACCTGGGCGAACTGGTCACCCAGGTCGTGGTGATCGCCCTCGGCCTGATTGCCGGGGCGGCACTCGTCCCGCGGCCCGCCTGGCGCGCGGCACCGGGGCCGCAGCCGGCCGCGCCGGACGCCTGATCCGTACGCCCGCACCGCACCCGCCGGGTCGCGCGCCTGCGCCGTGCGGGTGAGCATGGTCGTGGATCTCGACCACCCGGCGCCCCGACGGAGAGCCTGATGACCGACGCCCCCGCCCCGTTCACGAGCGACGACTACAAGGCCCGCATGGCGCACGCCGCCGGATCGGCCGCCGACGCCGGACTCGCCGGACTGCTCGTGGCCCCCGGCCCCGACCTCGTCTGGCTCACCGGCTACCAGCCGACCGCGATGACCGAACGCCTCACGCTCCTGGTGCTGCGCGCCGGACATGACCCCGTCATGGTCGTCCCCGTGCTGGAGGCACCCGACGCGTCCGCCGCCGCCGGCGCGCCCGCGCTGACCCTCCGGGACTGGACCGACGGCCAGGACCCCTACGCCGCGGTCTCCCCGCTCCTCGACACCGCGGGCCGGTACGCGCTGAGCGACAGCACCTGGGCCATGCACCTGCTCGGCCTGCAGGAGACCCTCCCGGACACCTCGTACGCCGCGGTCACCAAGGCGCTCCCGATGCTCCGGGCCGTCAAGGACGCCGCCGAACTGGCCCGCGTCGCCGCGGCCGGGGCGGCCGCCGACGCCGCATACGAGGAGATCAAGAAGGTCCGCTTCGCGGGCCGCAAGGAGACCGAGGTGGCCGCCGATCTCGCCGACCTGCTGCGGCAGTTCGGCCACTCGCAGGTCGACTTCACGGTCGTCGGCTCGGGCCCCAACGGCGCCAACCCGCACCACGAGGCGGGCGAACGCACCATCGAGCACGGCGACATGGTCGTCCTCGACTTCGGCGGCCTCAAGCACGGCTACGGCTCCGACACGACCCGGACCGTGCACGTCGGCGAACCCAGCGCCGAGGAGCAGCAGGTCCACGACGTCGTGCGCGCCGCGCAGGAAGCCGGCTACCAGGCCGTCCGCCCCGGCATCGCCTGCCAGGAGGTCGACCGCGCGGCCCGCCGCCACATCGCGGACGCGGGCTACGGCGAGTACTTCATCCACCGCACCGGCCACGGCATCGGCACCACCACGCACGAACCCCCGTACATGATCGAAGGCGAGGAGCAGCCCCTCGTCGAGGGCATGTGCTTCTCGATCGAACCCGGCATCTACCTACCGGGCCGCTTCGGGGTCCGCATCGAGGACATCGTCACCGTCACCGCGGACGGCGGCCGCCGCCTCAACAACACGCCCCACGAGATGGCCATCGTCGCCTGACCCGGCTCAGTCCGGCGCCGCGGACTCGGCCACGGCGTCGTCCAGTTCGGCGCGGAAGCGGCGCGCCGCCCGGCGATCCCCGGCGCCGGCCCGGGTGATGTCCAGGAACACGTGGTCCAGGTGCGGCCAGCGTTCCCGGATCCCCTGCTTCAGCCGTCCCGACATCGCCTCGACCCCGGCGCTGTCCAGGCCGTCGGTCAGGTCGATGCGGACGGCCAGCAGGGTCGAGTGCAGGCCGAGGCGCATGGTCAGCAACTGGGTGACGACGTCGACCTCCGGCTGCGCGGACAGGTACCGCAGGATGTCGCGCTGCAGCCCGGCGTCGACCGCCTCGCCGATCAGCTGGTCCCGCGCCGCGCGCCCGAGCCGGTACGCGGTGAACACCAGCAGCAGGCCGATCGACATCGACGCCGCGGCCTCCCACGCCGGGTTGCCCGTGGCCATATGCAGACCGAGCCCCGCCGCGGCCAGCAGGACACCGAGTACCGCGGTGCTGTCCTCGGCCAGCACCGTGCGCAGCGCCGGGTCCGGCACGGTACGCATCTGCCGCAGCACCGGGACGCCCGCTTCGCGGGCCTGCCCGCGGACCTGCGCGAGGGCCCGGAGCAGCGAGGCGCCTTCGGCGAGGAGGGCGATGCCGAGGACGGCCAAGCCCGCGGTGTACGCGCCCACGTCCGGCTCGGCCGTCTCGCGCAGCGCCTCGAAGCCCTGGAAGAACGAGTAGCAGCCGCCGACCACGAAGATGCCGACGGCGGCGAGCAGCGACCAGAAGTAGCGTTCCTTGCCGTAGCCGAACGGGTGCTCGGTATCGGGCGAGCGGCGGCTGCGGGCCAGCGAGGCGAGCAGGAAGCCCTCGTTGAGGCAGTCCGCGCCCGAATGCGCGGCCTCGGAGAGCAGCGCGGGGGCGCCGGCGACGGCACCTGCGACTGCCTTGGCGACCGCGATCACCGCATTGGCGGCCAGCGCCACCCAGACGGTCAGGCGGGTGCCCGCATCGTCCGCGGACGCGGACGTGCGGGCATGTCCGTGCACGTCGTCGCCTGCCATGTCGGGCAGCTACCCGGGGGACCGCAGCGCATTCGACCGCGCGGCGGCTCAGGGCTTGCGGGGGCGGCGCCGTATGCGCGAGCTCATGTTGCCGAACCCGGGGAACTCGTGGGGAGTCATCCGGCTCCCGTCATGCGGCAGCTCGGACGGTTCGCGCTCCTCCGGATGCGGCCCCGCGGCGGTCCAGGTGTCGGCGCCCGAGCCCGAGCCCGAGTCCGTGCGCGCGTCGGCGCCGGTGCCCTCGTCCGGCTCGAGCTGCGGGCTCGCCTCGGATGCGTTCCGGTGGTCGGGGGTGTCCCACGAATGCGCGCGGAACGGCGGCGCCTCGGGCGGCGGCCGACGGCGGTGGCGTACGCCGTGGACGACCGGGAGGATCAGCAGCCCGGCGATGACCGCGACGGCCAGGATCGCGAGCGCGACGGTCCCGGCACTCGGGGCGGCCAGGTCGGCAAAGGCGAGGGAAGTCATGCCCGGCGGCTACCCCCGGGCTCCTCGATGACCCGCCGGGAGCGCTATTGGATCATCCGGGACCGGACGGGACCTGGAAGCCGATCAGGCAGGTGTCGTCCTGCGGGTTTGGCGTGCCGAGCGTCTTCATCACGTGTGCCACACACGCCCGGACATCGTCGGCCGGGCCGTCGCGGACCGTGCGGACCAGACGCGACAGGCCGCGTCCCAGGTCGTCTCCGCGGTGCTCGATCAGACCGTCCGTGTACAGCAGCACGACGTCGCCGGGCGCGACACGGACCGCGGTCGAGGCGTACCGGGCCTCTTCGACCGCGCCCAGCACCATGCCGGACGGCGGCGTGAGGACGTCCGGTACGCCGTCCCGCACCCGCAGCGGGGGCAGATGGCCGGCCTGCGCCCAGGTGAAGACCCCGTCCACCAGGTGGCCGCACACCGCCGTCGCGATGTAGTCCGCCCGCTGGTGGCACAGCATGCGGTTGAGCCACGCGAGGATCTGTGCAGGCTCGGCGCCCGTGTAGGCCATGCCGCGCAGCGCGTGCCGCAACTGCATCATGCCCGCGACCGCGGGCAGGCCGTGCCCGGACACATCGCCGATGGCCACCAGTGTCCGGCCGTCCGGCAGCCCCGCCACGTCGTACCAGTCGCCGCCCACCCGGGCCGCGGATTCGGCAGGAATGTAGTGCGCCTCGAAGCGGATGTCGGCGGGGACGCTCTCCGGTGACCGCACCAGCGCCTGCTGCAGGGTCAGGACCGCGTCGTGCTGCACCTCGGTCCGCCCGCGCTCCTCGACCAGTGCGCTGCGCGCCGCAGCCAGGGCGTCCTGGGTGCGCCGCCCCGCGGTCACGTCCTGCAGGACGCCGCTGACCATGAGCGCCGACTCGGCATCCGGCCCGGGGGCGGCCTCGGCGGACGCCCGTACGCTGCGCACGCCGCCGTCCGGCCGGGCGATCCGGAACTCCACCGTCTGCCGCCGGTGCTCGGTGAGCAGCTTGTCCCAGGCGGTCGTGATGGCATCCAGATCGGCCGCATTCACCAGTTCGGCGGCCTGCCCCAGTGTCGGGAGCGCGGCCGACTCGGGCAGCCCGATGATCTCGAACACCTCGGGTGAGCAGGCCAGTTCGCCGGTACCCACGGCGTAGTGCCAGGTGCCGATGCGGCCCAGCGACCGGGCCTGGGAGAGCTGCGCTGCGTGGCGCTCGTCCTCGTCGTGGATGCGCCAGCTCACCAGCAGGCGGTCGAGGAAGCGCACGGCACGCAGCGTCATCGTGGACGAGTGCAGCGCGCCCGACACCAGTTCCACGAACTGCTCGGCGAGCCCTTCGTAGGCGACACCGGTCGCCTGGACCTCCAGGAGCCGCGCGAAGACCCCCGACTCGACCATGCCCGGGTACAACTCGCTCATCCGGCCGCCGGTCAAATCCTCGGCGGTCCGGCCGGCGAGGTCGACGGTCGCCGAATTGGCGTACTCGACGCGGAAGTCCGCGACGGCCCGCGGCCCGTCGTCCGCACGCAGCGGCACGAGGATCAGCATCGGGTCGAGCAGGGTGTCCACGAACGCGCGGAACCACATGGCGCCGCCCGGACCCGCCTCGCCGGGCGCCGCCCCCGCGCCGATCCGCGCCAGCGCCCGGGCGCACAGCCCTGCCAACGAGTGCAGGTACGCCATGGCGTCGGCGTCGTCCAGGACCGCATCCGTCCCCGGGAAGGACACCGCGACCGAACCGAGTGCGGCACCGTCCGGACCGGACAGCGGAAGCGCGCACAACCCCGCGCCGGGCATGAGCCGCCCCGCGGCCAGATGTGGATAGCGGGCGGCGAAGTCGGCCTGGTCCCGGATCCGCACCGGACGCTCCGTGCGGACCGCGTCGACGAGCGGGATCGAGGTCTGCGGCGGGATGCGGTGCCACTCGCTGACGCGTGCCATCGCAACGCCGGACGTGCCCACGAGCCGCAGCCCGCCGTCCGGTTCGAGGGCCGCGACGGCCACCGCGTCGGCGCCCAGGACCGCGGCGCATTCGCGGCACAGCAGCCGGGCCAGCTCGTCGGCGTCCGCTGCGGCAGCCGCGGCGGCCGCAGCCACGTGGTAGCGCGCCGCGAAGGCGTCCGGCGCGTCCGCGGGTTCCGCGGCGTGCGGTTCCGCGCCGCCTGTCGTGCGGTCGTGAGCGGAGGGCCGGGCTGCGCGGGAGCCCTCCAAGTCCGGGGGAGCGGGGGGATCCGCGGCGGCCGGCGCGCCCGGCGCGGCCGCGGCCCGGTCCCCGGCCGGCGGCGCGACCACGCCCAGCAGGTCGGCGGCGACGTCCACGAGCTTGGTATTGGTGTCCTGGGACAGCTGCGCCAGCTCCGCGAACGCCTCGTCCGCGGAACACCCGCGGCGTGCCATCAGCACGCCCTTCGCCTGTTCGATGACCGCGCGCGACCGCATGGCCTGCCGCAGTCCGGTGACCTCGCCGCGCAGCCGGTCGACGGTCGCGGCCGTCACCGGATCCGGCGGCCCGCCCTCGGGAGGGCCCGGGTCCGCCGCGGTTCCGTACACCTCGGCCATCATCACTCCCGGCAGGGCGGCACCCGGGGCCGGGCACCGAACCCTTTTCAGCGTAGGCCGGGACGCGGCACGGTTCCTGGAGACGACACACCGAGCGGCACCGCGGCCTGGACGACCTTCCCGTCGCGCTCGGCGGTCACCCGGATCCCGCGGGTCAGCCGGGCGACGATGATCAGCCCGTAGCAGGCGCGCAGCCCGTCGGATCCGAGCCGCAGCCGGTCGCCGCCCCGGTCGTGGACGGCGACCTCGATGGTCTCGGCCGTCGGGTACACGGTCAGGCGGCACGGGCCCGGCGCGTGCCGGCACGCGTTGGCCACCAACTCGGCGATCACGAGCAGGACGTCCTCCAGTGCCGTGCGGTAGGCGCCGCGCGGCGACGCGAAGGCTGCGGCAAGGGCGGGGACGGCCTCGGCATCGGTGAGAAAAGACGCGGCCGCCAGGCGTGCCGTGCGCACCGAACCGGCCGAGCCGTCGAGGTCGACGACCAGTCGCCGGCCTTGGACGGCCCCGGGCCGGTCCGTCCGGTCGTTGCGGAGGATCCGGACGAGCGGACTCGGTGGATCGCGCCACGTCATGCCACGGCTCCGGGGGGTCCGGCCGGCACGCGCGCGTCGGCCCGGGGACGCTCCGCCGCAGAGTCCGGCTCGGAGTCCGTCTCGGGGTCCGCCTCGAGGCGCTCGCGCAGCGTCGTCATAGTCGCGCTGAGCAGGCGCGATACGTGCATTTGCGACAACCCGAGCTGCTCGGCGATGTCCCGCTGCGACAGGTCGCCCCAGAAACGCAGTTCGAGCATCCGGCGCTCGCGGTACGGCAGCTCGGCCAGCAGCGGCTTGACCGCGACCCGGAACTCGACCAGTTCCAGCTCGACGTCGTCGGAGCCGAGCCGTTCCGCCAGGGGGATGCGCGTCAGCGGACCGCCTCCGGGGTCGGGATCGTGGCTGCCCACGTCGAGCGAGTCGACCATGTAGCCGTGCCCGGCGTCGCGGCCCTCGCGGACCTCGGCGGCCGTGATGCCGAGCTCCGCGGCGACCTCGTCGTCGGTCGCCTCGTGCCCGTTCGCCTGTTCGAGGTCGTCGGACGCGCGCGCCACGGCCATGAAGCGTTCCTGCAGGCCGCGGGTGACGTGCAGCGGCCAGGACGTGTCGCGGAAGAACCGCTTGATCTCGCCGGAGATGGTCGGCAGCGCAAAGCCCGGGAACGCCACGCCGCGCTCCAGGTCGAACGCGTCGATCGCCTTGATCAGGCCGACCACGCCGGTCTGCAGGATGTCGTCGTACGGCTCGCGCCGATGCGAGAACCTGCGGGCGACATAGCGGACGAGCGGCATGTTGAGTTCGACGACCACCGCCCGCAATTCGCCGTGCAGCGGGTCGGCCGGGTCCAGTCGGCGCATCTCCCCGATGAGCTTGTCGCTGACGGCCCGGGCCTCGTCCTTGGACATGCGGCGCAGTTGAGCCTGGCTATAGCGGGGGCACGCGGTAACGCGCGGGGTCTCGGGGAGGGCGGACATGGCGTCGGCTCCTTGCGGATCCTGAGTCCACGGGATCACCGGCGCAGCGCAGCAGGGCGCGCGCAGGGTTGTACATCGTGGAAGGCCTCCGGACACCCGACTGCTTCGGGCGGGCGGCAGACCCGGCACGAGAGTGCCTGGCGGACGGACATATACCGTCCGGCGGTCGAGCCCGAGAGGGCTCGCCAGCCATAAGAGACCCCTACCCGCTCTCGAGACCCTGACACGGCCGGCGCGGCCCGGACATTCCCCAGGCCGGCCGAGCGGCGCGTGCCTAGACCGGTTCGGGCTGGGGCTCCGGGTCGGGAGCCGGTCCGGGACCGGGACCCGGGTCGGGCGGGAGCGGACCGGGATCGGGCGGGAGCGGGCCCGGATCGGGCACCGGCTGGGGCTGGGGGTCGGGCGGCGGGAAGCGTCCCGGCGCGGGCGGCTGCGCGTCGGGGTCGGAGGGGAACGGGATGGTCATGGCCGGTCCTTTCGCGGAACTTCGGCACGCGGAGGGGTGATCCGCGCGCCGGCTGGTCACGGAGACTGCGGATCGGGCGGCTTGCGGTGCCGCCGCTGCAGGCGGTCGGCGAGCGCGGTGGCGGCGAGAAGCAGCGCGAGCCCCCAGCAGGCCGTCCAAGCGGCGATCAGCACGGCGACTCCGGTGCCGAGTGCGGCGGCGAGCAGGAAGACGCCGACGACGACGAGCAGCGCCGCGCAGCGCATCCGTATGCGTCCGTCGGACCGGGGCCGGCGGACACGTCGAGGCTGCATCGTGGCCAGCATCCGGGTCAGCCGCCGGTCCACGCTCAGGGCGGCCTCGATCTGCGCCAGCAGCTGCGTCTCCCGAGGGGATAGTCCTGACCCGTCCATCGAACTCATCTCCACGGCGCGTTTCCTTCCGTCACCGTCCGCCGCTACCCGGGTCCGGACGTGCGACACGCGGCAATGCGGCGCGGTTCCGGCATGTCCCCGGGTACTTCGCCGCGGGCCGATAGCGGCGGCGGTCCGCGGGTAGCGCCGGATCATGACCGGCATCCTCAGCTTCGGAGTCGAGGAGGAGTTCTTCCTCGTCGACCGGGCCACGGGCAGGACCGTCCCGCGTGCGCCCGAAGTCCTGGCCTGGGGGCGCGACATGATCGGCGGAGACCTGCAGGCGGAATTCCTGCGTACCCAGGTGGAGACGGCCACCCAGCCGACCTGCGAGCTGGACGCGCTGCGGCGCGACCTCGTCGCGCTGCGGCGTGCCGCGTCGGCAGCGGCCGCGTTCGCCGACTGCCGCCTCGTCGCGACCGGCACCGCCGTCCTGCGCGGCACGCATGCCGCGGTCCTGACCGCAGGGCCGCGCTACCGGCACATGGCCGAGCGGTTCGCCGCGGTCGTCGGCGCCCAAGGCGACGGTGTTTGCGGATGCCACATACACGTCGGGATCGGCGACCGCGAATAGGCGGTGCGCGTCGCCAACCACCTCCGGCCCTGGCTGCCGACCGTCCAGGCCCTCACTGCCAACTCGCCGTTCCTGGACGGCCGGGACAGCGGATATGCGGCGTGGCGGCCGATGCAGTGGGCGCAATGGCCTACCGCCGGCCCGACCCCGCTGTTCGCGGACGCCGCAGCCTACGACGTCACCGCCGACGCCCTGGTCGCCTCGGAGACGCTCATCGACCGGCGCATGATCTATTGGTACGCGCGGCTGTCCGAGCAGCACCCGACGCTGGAGATCCGCGTCGCCGACAGCAACGCCGACGTGTCCACGACCGTGCTCGCCGCCGCGTTGGTGCGCGGACTGTGTGCAGGCCTGCTGGACGATGTCCGGGCGGGCCGCGACGCGCCCGCGCTCCCCGACCAGTTGCTGCGGGTCGCGCATTGGCGGGCCGCTCGCGACGGCCTTGCCGGTCAGGGCATCGACCCGGCCACCGGCCGATGCGTCCCGGCTGCGCAACTGGCCCGGGCACTGCTGCTCCGGGCGCGCCCCGGGCTCCTCGCCGCCGGGGATTTCGACGCCGCGGAGGGCCTCCTGAAGTCGCTGCTGGCGGCCGGCGACGGCGCGCGCCTCCAGCGCGCGGCCTACCGCCGGCACGGACGGCTGCAAGACGTGGTCGAGACGTTGGCGGCCTGCACGGAAGCCGGTTCCACCGACGACGGCTGCCGGCCGGCTCCGGCCCGATCCGCACACGTGTGATGTTTCCCGCCGCCCGAAGCGGCTAGCCGCTGGACGGAGCGGGCGGGCGTCGCGCGCCCCGCGACCGGCGCCGACCCGTTCGGCAAGGCGCAACACCTCGCACCGCAACACCTCGCACCGCAACACCTCGCACCGCAACACTTCGCACCGCAAAACCGGAAGGGGCGGTTTCCGTGTCCGCAAAAGTCTCCGACTACATCCTGCAGCGGCTGCGTGAATGGGACGTCGAATACGTCTTCGCCTACCCCGGCGACGGCATCAACGGCCTGCTGGCGGCCTGGGGACGGGCCGGCGACCGGCCGCGGTTCATCCAGGCCCGGCACGAGGAGATGGCGGCGCTCGCCGCGGTGGGCTACGCCAAGTTCTCCGGCCGCGTCGGCGTCTGCGCGGCGACCTCTGGCCCCGGTGCGATCCACCTGCTCAACGGGCTCTACGACGCCAAACTCGACCACGTTCCGGTGGTCGCGATCGTCGGGCAGACCGACCGCAGTGCGATGGGCGGCTCGTACCAGCAGGAAGTCGACCTGCTGAGCCTGTTCAAGGACGTCGCCGGCGAGTACTGCCAGATGGTCACCGTCCCCGAGCAACTCCCCAACGTGCTCGACCGGGCGGTGCGCACCGCCTATGCGCGGCGCACCGTCACCGCCGTGATCCTGCCCAACGACGTACAGGATCTGGACTACGAACCCCCCTCGCACGCCTTCAAGATGGTGCCGTCCAGCCTCGGCATGGCGCATTCCGCGCCGGTGCCCGCCGACGAGGACCTGAGGCGCGCCGCGGCCGTCCTCAACGCGGGGGAGCGCGTCGCCGTCCTGGTCGGCCAAGGCGCACGCAACGCCCGCCCGCACGTGGAGGAGCTCGCCGAACGCCTCGGCGCGGGCGTCGCCAAGGCGCTGCTCGGCAAGGACGTCCTGCCCGACACGCTCCCGTATGTCACCGGCGCGATCGGCCTGCTCGGCACCCGGGCTTCCTACGAGCTGATGCGCGACTGCGACACCCTCCTCAGCATCGGGTCCAGCTTCCCCTACACGCAGTTCCTCCCCGAGTTCGACCAGGCCCGCGCGGTGCAGATCGACATCGACCCCTTCATGGTCGGCCTGCGCTACCCCTTCGAGGTCAACCTGGTCGGCGACGCCGCCGCGACGCTGGAACGGCTCATGCCGCTGCTCGTCCGCAAGGAGGACCGCAGCTGGCAGCGCACGGTGTGCGAGAACACCGAGCGCTGGTGGGAGGTCATGGAACGGCGCGCCGCGGTGAGCGCCGACCCCGTCAACCCCGAGTACGCCGTGCACACGCTCGACCACCTGCTGCCCGACGACGCCATCATCTGCGCCGACTCGGGCTCCGCGGCGAATTGGTACGCCCGCCACCTCCGCATGCGGGGGACCATGCGCGGCTCGCTGTCCGGCACCCTGGCCACCATGGGCCCCGGCGTCCCCTACGCGATCGGCGCGAAGTTCGCGCACCCGGACCGCCCGGTGATCGCCGTCGTCGGCGACGGCGCGATGCAGATGAACGGCCTCGCGGAGATGATCACCGTGGCCAAGTACTGGCAGGAATGGGCCGATCCGCGCCTGGTCGTGTGCGTCCTGGACAACCGCGACCTCAACCAGGTCACCTGGGAGATGCGCGCCTTGCAAGGCGCCCCGCAATTCCTGCCCTCGCAGGAGTTGCCCCCGGTCCCGTACGCGGACTTCGCTGCTGCCATCGGGCTGCGCGGCTTCCAGGCGGTCGAGAAGGACGCGGTCGCGCCCGCGTGGGAGGCCGCGCTGGCCTCCGACCGGCCGTGCGTGCTGGAGATCCGCACCGACCCGGCAGTGCCGCCCATCCCGCCGCACGCCACCTGGGACCAGATCGAGTCGGCCGCGGAAGCCGTGCTGCGCGGCGACAGCGACCGCGCCGCGGTGGTCAAGCAGGGGCTCAAGGCCAAGCTCCAGGACTTCCTGCCCGGCGGCAAGTCCCCGCACCGCAAAGACTCGTGAGCCGAGGACTCACGTGCTCACGGCCGGCCGCCCGTCGACCGCCCGCGGCCGGCGATCATGTCGCGGGCGCGGTCGACGAGCCCCGGTCCCGGCGCGAGCATCCTGTCCGCGCGCGGACGGCCGGTGTGCGGATGCGGAGGGCCCGAGGCGTGCGTCTTGGCGTACTTCATCCGGCTTCCCAGCCCGGCGAGGTACTCGGCGTCGCAGGACCGGGCCAGACGCGGGAACACCAAGGCCTTCTCGTCCTCGATGTGGGTCCGGACCAGGAGCGCCGCCTGGGCGACCAGCACGTCGAACCGCGGTTCGTCAGCGGGACGCCCTTCGAGGTCCCGCAGGATCCGCTCGACCTCGGCATGCACGGCGGCCGCCTGATCGGCCAGCGCAGCGCCGCCGGGCACGCACGCGCGGATTGCCGGGTAGAGGTACTCATCCTCCGCGACGGCGTGCTGCACCAGTTCGAGGGTGACCGCGTCGGCGAGCGCGCGCCTGCCCGGATCCCCGTGCGGAAGCGCTTCGAGCCGCTGGAACAGCTGCTCGATCTCGTGGTGGTCGGCGGTCAGCTCGGCGATCATGTCGAGTCCGTGCGTCATCGCGGGTCCTGTCCTGCACAGGCGTACGGCCGGACGCCGCACACTCGCTCGGCCGCTGCCCGCCGCCCGCCTCCGCCACACGCGCACTCCCGCGGAGGTTTCCCGCATTCCGCTTCCCGCTGCGCACCGCCCGCCTCCCACCCGTCCGGTTCGCCGGGGCCTTCCCGGGTAGCCGCTGGGCGCTGCCGGCCCGACCGGGCCGCAGCCGCGCCCCCGCAGGGGAGCCGCGCCGCCGACATCGCGAGGAGACCCGGACATGGGCAACGACACCGGGCGGGACCGCAAGGACGAGCAGCTCGAAGCCGCCCGCGAGGCGGACCCCGAGGGACGGCTGACCACGAACCAGGGCGTACCGGTCGACGACGACGACAACACGCTGCGGGCCGGCGACCGCGGGCCCTCGCTCCTGGAGGACTTCCACTTCCGCGAGAAAATCACCCACTTCGACCACGAGCGCATCCCCGAGCGCGTGGTCCATGCGCGCGGCGCCGGTGCCTACGGCTACTTCGAGGCGTACGCGGCATACCCCGAGCTGACCCGCGCGCACTTCCTCGCCGAAGGCGGCCGGCGCACCCCGGTGTTCGTCCGCTTCTCCACCGTGGCCGGCTCGCGCGGATCCGCCGACACCGTGCGCGACGTGCGCGGATTCGCCGTGAAGTTCTACACCGACGAGGGCAACTTCGACCTGGTCGGCAACAACATGCCGGTCTTCTTCATCCAGGACGGCGCGAAGTTCCCCGACTTCGTCCACGCGGTCAAACCCGAGCCGCACAACGAGATCCCGCAGGCCGCGTCGGCCCACGACACCTTGTGGGACTTCGTCCGCAACCAGCCCGAGACCACGCACATGATGCTGTGGGCGATGTCCGACCGGGCCCTGCCGCGCAGCTACCGCACGATGCAGGGCTTCGGCGTGCACACCTTCCGGTTCGTCGCTGCCGACGGCACTGGCACGTTCGTCAAGTTCCACTGGAAGCCCCGCCTCGGCGTGCACTCGCTGGTGTGGGACGAGGCGCAGCGGATCGCCGGTCTCGACCCGGACTTCAACCGCCGCGACCTGTGGGAGGCCATCGAGGCCGGCGCGTACCCCGAGTGGGAACTCGGCGTGCAGCTCGTGCCCGAATCCCGCGAGCACGACTTCGACTTCGACCTGCTGGACGCCACCAAGCTGATCCCCGAGGAACTGGTGCCCGTCACGCCGCTCGGACGCATGGTGCTGGACCGCAACCCGGACAACTTCTTCGCCGAGACCGAGCAGGTCGCCTTCCACACCGCGCACGTGGTGCCGGGCATCGACTTCAGCAACGACCCGCTCCTGCAGGCCCGGCTGTTCTCCTACCTCGATACCCAGCTGATCCGGCTCGGCGGGCCGAACTTCACGCAACTGCCGGTCAACCGGCCGCTCGCCGACGTCCGCAACAACCAGCGCGACGGGTACCACCAGACGCGGATCGACGTCGGGCAGACTGCGTACAGCCGCAACACCCTGGGCTTCGGCTGCCCGGCGGCGGCCGGCCCCGAGGACGGGTACCGGCACGCCCAGGAGCGGGTGGACGGCGAGAAGGTCAAGCGGCGCAGCCCGAGCTTCGCCGACCACTTCAGCCAGGCGGCGCTGTTCTGGCGCAGCATGGCCGGCTGGGAGCGCGACCACATCGTGGCGGCTTTCACTTTCGAGCTGGGCAAGTGCGAGACCGCCGAGATCCGGCGCGACGTCGTCGCCCAACTGGCCCACGTCGACGCCGAGCTGGCCGGCCGCGTCGCCGACGGCCTCGGCCTGGACCGCCCGGCCGTCCTGGAGACGCCGGCCCCCGAGCCGTCCCCGTCCCTGAGCCTCGACACCCTGGGCGGTGACCTGGGGATCGCCACCCGCAAGATGGCGGTCCTGGCCGCCTCCGGGACCGAACCGGCCGAACTGGTGCCGGTCGTCGAGGCGCTCTACGCCCGCGCTGCGGTCTGCGAGATCGTCGCCGCCGACCCGGCGAGCCTGGACCCCGAGGCCACCGGAGCCGACAAGGACGTCGTGCGGCGCCCGCTCGCCACGGTCGACTCGCCGCTGTACGACGCCGTCGTGGTGCCGGGCGGCGGCGATGCCGTGGAACGCCTGGCCACCGACGACGACGTCCTCCGCTTCGTGGCCGAGGCATACCGGCACGGCAAGGCCATCGGCGCGGTCGGACTCGGCGCCGGAGTGCTGTCCGCGGCCGGGGTGCCGGACGACGCGCCCGGCGTGGTCGCCGACCCCGGCCTCACCGCCGAGGAAGTGGCGGCGAACTTCGCCGACGCCGCGGCGTCCCGGCATTGGGACCGCCCGGCACGCGGCTGACGCGGGGGCCGGTCGGCATCATCGCGGGCGCCTGCGCGTGGCGGCCAGGACGATCGCCGCGGCGGTCGCTGCCGCGCCGCCGATGTACATCACCGACGACGTGCCCAGGCCGTCCGCGGCCCGGCCGCCGGTGAAGGCGCCGAGGGCTATAGCGGTGTTGAACACGCCCACCAGGAGCGCCGAGGCCGCCTCGCGTGCCTGGGGGACGGCCGCGAGCAACCAGCTCTGCACGCCGACCGACACCCCGCCGTAGGCCAGGCCCCACGCCACCAGCAGGACCGCGGCAGCGACCGCGGAGTCTCCGAGTGCCGGGACGAGGAACACGGTCGCGGCGAGCAGAGCGGACAGGACCAGCAAAGTCCCGCGCGGCGATCGCGCCGCGCCTGCTCCGGCTGCGAAGTTGCCGACCACGCCCGCGAGTCCGTATCCCAGAAGCAGCACGCCGACCAGCGCCGGACGGATGCCCGCGACCTCCTCGAGCACCGGCCGCACGTAGGTGTAGGCCGCGAAGTGCCCGGTCACCAGCAACGCGACCACGGTCAGCGCGACCCGCACCCGGGCGTCCGCGAGGGGTGCGGTCAGCCGCGGGCGCGCGGTCTCGGGCGGCAGCGCCGGCAGGGCCGCGGCCAGCGCGGCGGCGACCAGCAGCCCCAGGACCCCGGCGGCCGCGAACGCCGCACGCCACCCCAGCCATTCACCGATGAACGCCCCGGCCGGCACGCCGAGCACCGAGGCCACCGCGATGCCGCTGAACACGAGCGACGTGGCCGCGCCGACGGACCGGGCCGGAACCAGGCGTACCGCGATGCCGGCCGCCAGCGCCCACACGCCGCCCATCCCGATGCCGACCAGCACCCGGGCGCCGGTCATCACGGCGAAGTTCGGCGCCCACGCACCGATCAGGTTGCCGACGCCGACGAGCGCCATCAGCAGGCACATCACGCGGCGCCGCTCGTACCGGGCGAACAGCGGCGTCAGCACGGGCGCGGCGACGGCCGCGGCCAGGCCGGTCGTGGTGAGGGTGAGCCCCGCGGTCCCCTCGGAGACGCCGAGCGCGCCGCCGATCGGGGTGAGCAGGCCGACGGGCAGCATCTCGGAGGTGACGACGGTGAACGTCCCGGCCGCGACGACCGCGGCGGCGGTCCAGCCGCGCCGCACGGAATGGCCGGGCCGATCGGGGCGATCGGAGGGTCCGGGGTGATCGAAGGGTTCGACGTGATCGGTAAGAGCCATGCCGCCAGGCAACCGCCCCGGCGGACGCGGAACAACGGGCGATCTCTCATGCTTTCGATGAGTACGGCTCATCGGTCCCGGCGAGCCCGGACGGCAGAAAAAGGCGGTACGGCGTGGCAGGCGGCATCGAGATCAGGGAGATCGAGGCGTTCCTCGCGCTCGCCGAAGAGCTGCACTTCGGGCGCACCGGCGAGCGCCTCTACATCTCGCAGAGCCGGGTCAGCCAGCTCCTGCGCGCGCTCGAGCACCGCGTCGGGGCACGCCTCGTCGAGCGCACGAGCCGGCGCGTCCGCCTGACGCCGCTCGGCGAGCGCTTCCGTACGCAGCTGACACCCGCGTACGCGGCGCTGCACAGCGCCCTGGACGAGACCCGCGCGGCGGCCGGCGAGGTCGCCGGAGTCCTGCGGCTCGGCTTCCAAGGCACCGCGAACGACCAGCTCATGGAGGCCGTCGCAGCCTTCGAGGCCCGCCACCCCGGCAGCGCCGCGGAGATCGGCGAGGTGCCGCTGAACGATCCCTTCGGGCCGCTGCGCCGCGGCGAGGTCGACGCGGCGGTCGTCATGCTCCCGGCAGAGGAACCCGACGTGGCAGTGGGCCCGGTGTTCTCCCGCCAGGCACAGACCCTGGCCGTGTCGGTACGCCACCGCTTCGCCGGGCGCGATGTGATCGACGCCGAGGAACTCGCCGCCTGCGAACTGATCACCGTCGCAGGACCGGCACCCGGCTACTGGCGCCGGGCCAACGCGCCCGAACTCACCCCGTCCGGACGCGGCATCCCGTGCGGTCCGGCCGTCCGCACCCTGCAGGAAGGCCTCAGCATGGCCGCCGCCGACCGCGGCGCGATGCTCCTGTGCCGCCCGACCGCCGAGTACCACGCGCGGCGGTCCCTCGTATTCGTCCCGGTCACCGGGTTGCCCGAATCGGCCCTGGCGCTGACCTGGCTGCGCAGCGGTGCGGCCCCCTCCGCAAGGGTGGCCGCCTTCGCCCGCGCCCTCCGCGACGCCACCGCAGCCGACCCTGCCTCCGTCGGCGGCTAGGTCGTGTCTGTCGGATCTTGGTGCCGCTCGTGTGTTCTGGTGCGTTGCATCGCAAGGCGCAGGGCCGAAGTTCGTACTCGGTCGTACTTGCGAGGTCCTGCAACGCCGCGAGGTGATGTGCCAGGGCGCGTGAGCGGTATCAAGATCCGGCAGACACGGCCTAGCGCGTCAGGTACCAGCTCCCGGGAGTGCGGTCGGGCGCCAGGCTGAGGCCCAAGTCGCCGCCGCGTCCGAAGTATTCGACGGACAGGCGGCACGGGCCCCGGCCGTTGAGGACGTGCGCCGGGACGGTGAAGTCCAGGCGCGGCGAGGCCGGCGGATGCGCGTCGGTCAGAAGCGCCGGGATGCGTACCGTCTGCTTGTTCTCGTCGGTGAGGCAGGCCAGCAGCGACACCGGCGCGGCGAGCGGGGCGACTTCGAGGGGGAGCGAGACCGCGACGCCGTGCGGCGTGCCGGTCACCGTGGCCTCTTCGATCTCGCGGGCGGCGCCGCGCAGCGTGTTCAGCGACCCCGAGTCGACGGTGAGGCTCAGGTTCGAGTACGGCTTCGTCCAGTACGGATTGACGAAGACGCCGTGCGGGCCGAGGAAGGCCGGGCGGACCTGCGCGTCGACCATCTTGTTGCGGTTGTCGCCGAGGCGCCGGGTTTTGCCCCAGCCGAACGCCTCGACCAGCACGAAGACATCCCAGATGCCGCTGATCGGGGCACCGTGATTGGTGGTCAGCGGGTCGATGCGCGCCTGGCCGTCCACGCGCAGCGCGAACGTCTGCTCGCCCTGGGCGTTGTGGCCGAGCGGACGCCAGGCGAGCGCGTACGACTTCGGGACGAACAGGTCGCCGCCGACGTCGCGGTAGCGCACGAACGGACGCATCTTGACGGTCTCGAGGAGGTCGGTGACGTCGCGTGCCTCGGCCACTCCGGGAACGGCCAGCAGCGACGACGGCAGGTCCCAGAGGATCCGGCCGTCGCGGTGCAGGAAGCGCACCGGGTCGGCGGTGCCGTCCTTCGCGAAGCGGGCGAGGTCGCTGCTGATGGCCACGTGCAGCGAGCCGTCGCGCCAGCCGATCGACTCGATGCGCGGCTGGTGGTTGGTGTTCGCCTCCCAGGCGGCGAGCTTCAGCATCAGGTCGGGATCGCCGGAGCGCAGGACGGCGGACCGGACCCGCAGGTTCGCCGGCAGGTGGCTGTCGATGTGCGGGGGGATGCGGGTGTTCACCAGGTCGAGGATGACCCGGTAGATGTCGAGGTAGTAGCCGCGTTCGTGGCGCAGGATCCGCTCGTCCAGCTGGTTGAGCATCTTCACGTGGTACCAGCGGGCGATGAAGCTGTCGCGGACCGTTCCCGGCGCCAGGTGCTGGTCGATGATGTCGAAGACCATGCCGACGCTGGGGAAGTACTCGAAGGGGTCCAGCTTCGAGAACGAGATGTTGCCGAAGCCCTCGTTGCGGACCGAGTGGTAGCAGGTGTAGTCGTGCAGCACGGACACCCGGCGCGCGGCGAGATGGGCGCGCAGCATGAACATGTCGTCCTCGAGGCGGACCTTCTCCTCGGCGAACCGCAGGTGGTTCTCCAGCAGGAACGAGCGCCGGAACAGCTTGAGGACCGACATCGAGCCGAGCAGGATCGGGTGCGTCACCACATGTCCGGCGTCCAGCGGGTAGGACGTCGTCTCGCGGGGCGCGCTGCGCCCGTGGCCCACCATCTTGGGCACCACGATGTCCGAGTCGTTCGCCACGGCCTTGTTGTAGAGGCGCTCCAGCGATTCGGGCTCGATCCAGTCATCGTCGTCGACGAAGTAGATGAACTCGCCGCGGGCCTCCTCGATGCCGAGGTTGCGCGGCTTGCCCGGCCAACCGGAGTTGGGGATGTGCAGGACGCGGAAGTTGTGGAGGCCCGCGGTGTGCTTCTCCAGGATGGTGCCGGTGTCGTCGGTCGAGCCGTCGTTGACGTAGATGACCTCGTACTCGTGGTCGGGCAGGCTCTGCCGCCGCAGCGCCTCCAGTCCGACGAGGATGGCTTCGCCGGAGTTGTGCGCCGGGACGACGACGGTGACCTTGATCATGCGGTGCTCCAGCTTTCCGGGATGCGGCGGTGCGGGGAAGAAGGGCTCGGGCGGCCGGTCACGACTGGTGCCTCTGCAGCACGGTCCCGTACAGGACCGCTTGCGGTTCGGGTGCGGCCGCCGCGTCGTGTCCGGGCTGCGGGTCGGCGTCCGGGTCGTCGGTGAACAGCTCGGTGAACCCGCTCATGGCCAGCTCGCGTTCGTCCTGCTCCTCGAACACGCGGGCGCGCTCCGCGGAGCGGGCGACCAGGTCGGTGGTCGCGGCCTGGAACCTGGTCCGGGAATCCGGGTGGTCCGGCCCCAGCAGATAGACGCGCAGCTGGTCGCGGTCCTCGGCAAAGTGGTCGTCGCGGCGGTCGTGCAGCAGCTCCACCAGCGCCCGCACGCCCGCGGCGAGCCGCTTCTTGTCGGGCTGCAGCAGGTACGCGGCGCGCGCCGCCGTATTGCGGGCCCGGAACTCGTCCGCGCCGATCCGTGCGGTGTCGGTCAGCGCGTACGCCTTGCCGCTGGCGAGGAAGTCCGCGACCACGCTGGAGATGTCGCTGATCAGCATGTCGGCCTCGTTGAAGCACGCGTACAAGTGCGGGTACGCGCCGACCACGTGGTGCCGCAGCGGCCCGGCCGCGGTCCAGTACTCGCGGTCGCGCTCGCTCTGCAGCGCGGCCACGCGGTCCGCGCGCGGGCCGGAGCCCGGGGCGCTGTCCCGCGAACGCTGCGCGTCGTCCGCCCGCTCGCTGCGGCCGCGCTCGAGCTCTTCGGCCAGGTCGTCCTCGATCGCGGCCAGGATGCCCTGTGCGTGCGCGGCCGCCTCTTGGTCCGCGCGCTCGCCCGCGCCCAGGCGGGCGTTGGCCTTGTCGAGCATCTTGGTGATCTGCAGGTGGGCGTCCTTGGCCTTGCGGTCGCGGGTGCCGGTGAAGGGGTGCGGCTTGTAGACGACGCGGACCGGCAGCGGCGAGCCGAGCAGTGCCTTGACGATGCCCGGACCGGCGGTGATGAGCGACGTGTTGCCCGGGTCGTCGGTCCAGCCTTCCCAGGTGGGCGCGTAGAGCACCGTCGGGACCGGCGCCTGCCGCGGGCCGGTGTGCACCTGGGACAGCTGCGGGCGGCCGACCTCGACGATCTCGTCGTCGCGGACGCCCACTTGGGCCGTCGCGTAGCGCTCGCGGCCGGCCGGGCCGGCCACCCAGACCTCGTCGTACACCTTGCTGTACGGGTTGACGCTGGCGATCTTGTCGCTGTCGCCGTGCCCGATGAACACGTGCTTGACGTGCGGCTCGCGCAGCATGTGGATGTTCTTGCCGACGTTCGCCGGGTACAGCGCGACGCGCACCGACGACAGGTCCATGTTCATCAGGTGCACCGCGCTCGGCACGCACAGCACGGGCAGCGACGTGGTGGCCAGGTTGTCCAGGGTGTGGCGCTCGCGCAGGATCACCACCGCGCGCTGGTCCAGCTGTTCGAGCGTGGCCAGCCACATGTTGATCTGGTACGCGGAGTCCTTCGAGCCGCTGAAGTACAGCACCACCTCCGGGCGGTGCTGCGCGAACCAGTAGTCGACCTTGCGCAGCACGTTGTTGCGGCTGGGGAAGCGCATGGCCCGCGCGAGGTGCGGCAGCAGTGCGAGGAGCAGCCCGGCGCGCACCGCCAGCGCGGCGCCGAGACCGCCGAGCGCCCACCACGGGTTCCGTACCGCCAGCGTGGCCACCACACCGGCCACGCCCAGGATTTCCAGGTGCAGCAGCTGGCGGCCGTAGCCCTGCATGAGCCACTGCGGCGGGGCATCGGCGATGCGCAGGCGGCCCAGCACGATGTTGCGGGTGGCGACCGGCAGCGCGCGGCGGCGGCGTACCACCGACAGCATGCCGGTGAAGGTGACCTGGGCGATGAACAGCAGCGGCAGCAGGATCGTCGCGACGTCGAACAGCTGGCGGTGCTCCCAGCCGACCCGCGCCATGATGATCAGCAGCAGCGAACTGCGGAACAGGAAGCGGACGGTGACGCCGAGCCGGAACCGGCCCAGCTTGCGCATGAACCCGGGGTCCGAAACGTGCAGGTACAGGTCGGAGACGTAGCTGACGACCGCGGCCGCCAGGAACACCCAGACCTGCGGCATGAGCGCCCCGACCAGCAGCGCGATGCTGCCGCCGACCAGCCCCGCGGTCGCCACGAGGCCGCGCAGGCGCTCGACGCCGACGAACCTCTTCGCGGCGACCACCATGGCGACGCGGCGCGTCGTGCCGTCGGCACTCGGGTCGGTGCCGGTCGCCTGGGGGGCGCGGGGGTCTCTGCTCATCGGGGGTTTCCTTGGTCGGGGGCGGTCACGGCTGGGCGTGCGGCGGTGCGGCGTGCGGCGGTGGTGGTCACGGAGCACCGGCCCGGGTCGGGAAGGTGTGCACCGATGCGAGCCGGACCGGCCGGTCCGCCGGCCCGGAGTAGGAGGCGAAGCCGACGGCCAGGCGGGCGCGGCCGGTCATCATGGGGCCGCCCGAACGCTGGATCGCCAGGCCCTCGGGCTCGCGGTGCCGCAGGTGCGCGGACGCGGCCACCAGCGTGTCGGCGACCTTGCGCCCGCCGGGCACGCCGAGGTCGGTGCACGTGATGTAGGTGTTGCCGACCGGCGGCTCCGAACCTGCGCTGCCGTACGCGTCGCCTTCGAGCGTGTAGAGGTAGCGGCCGTACAGCGCGAACCCTTGCGGACTCGGCCGCGGGTTCGCCTCGCTCACGTGCAGCGGCGGTTCGGGGATCTCGCAGCGCACCGAACCGTGGCCGTGCACAAGGTCGGCGAGGCCGTAGACGCGGAACCACATGAGGCCGTCGCGGTGGAACCGCAGCGCGAGTTGCCCGTGAGCCAGGTCGGTCGCGCAGGAGACGCTGCCGGCGCCGGGGACCAGGTCGAAGGAGCGGTCCCCTTCGCGTTCCGCGCCGCTGTCGACGGCGTCCCCGTCCGCGAAGCGCAGCCGGGTGATCCGCGTGCCCCACGCTGAGGCCCCCGGCACGTCCGAGGCCACAGCGTGCGACTCGACCCACAGGTAGAGCTCGCCGTCGTCGGCACGCTCCGCGCCGATCTGCGTCCCGTGTCCGAAACCGCGCAGCTCCATCGCGCCGTCCAGCCGCCCGTCCCAGGTCAGCCGCGACACCGTCAGGTCGCCGGACGCCCGGTCCAGCACCTGGACCGCGTACAGGCGTTGCCCCGCATCGTCGAAGGCGAACGACTGCATGATCGTGTCGGTGCCGGCCAGCGGCTGCTCGCGGAAGAGCGTGCCGGGTGCGGCGTCCAGGTCGAAGCGCGGCGAGTCGGGCAGCAGGGTCGACTGCGGTTCCGGCGCCCCGGCCCGCCCCGGTCCCGAGCACGCGGCCACGGCCAGCGCGGAAGCCGCCGCGGCTGCGGAGCGCAGCACGGCACGGCGGCCGGGCCCGGAGGGCACCGGCCGGCCGGCGGCTGGACGGACGGGACCGGTCACGGCTGCCAGGTCTCGTTCTTCGGCGCGGCCGGCCACGGGCCGTCGACCCGGACCGCGGCGAAGAGCACCTGCGCGCGGGCCGCATCGAGCAGCACCACGCTCTGGCGTTCGCGCGTACCGGTGCCGGACGTCGGGATGGTGCGGAACTCCAGGTCGTCGTCCTTGACGTCCTTGAGGCTGTTGGCCAGGCCCATCAGATCGGTGAATCCGAAGCCGCGGTCCGCGGTCATCGACTTGGTCAGGGACTCCAGCAGGTCCTTGGTGCGCAGCGGGTGGCTCAGCACGCCGTCGCCGAGTACCTTGCTCGCGATCGCGCCGAGCAGCTGCTGCTGGCGCACGATCCGGTCGAAGTCGCCGCGCGGCAGGCCGTGCCGCTGGCGCACGAACTGCAGCGCGCGGGTGCCGTCGAGCTTGTTGACCCCGGCCGTGAAGTCGACGTTCTGGGACGGGTCGTGGGTCGCCTTCTTGAGCGTCACCTCGACGCCGCCGAGCGTGTCGACCATGTTCTTGAAGCCGTCGAAGTCGATGGCGACGTAGTGGTCGATGCGGACCTGGGTGAGGTTCTCGATGGTCGCCACGAGCAGCTGCGGGCCGCCCCACGAGAACGCCGCGTTGAGCTTGGCCTCGCCGCGCCCGGGGATCGGCACCCACAGGTCGCGCGGCAGCGACACCGCGCGGACCGCGGACCGGTCGGACGGGATGTGCAGCAGCATCATCGTGTCGGTGCGGTCGCCGCGGGACGCCTCGATGTCGCCGCCCGCGTCGCTGCCGGTCGTCGCCGGACCGCGCGAATCGGAGCCCACCAGCAGGATGTTCATCGCCTTGCCGGCCGCGGGGTCGGCGGTCGGGCGGGGGCCCGCCTCGATGGGCAGGCCTTCCCGGGACAGGGCGTTGTCGACCCGCTTGATGTTGCCGTCCAGCTGCTTGACGGTGTACCAGAGGCAGCCCGCGGCACCGCCGAGGAGCACGAGCAGCAGCGACAGCGTGATCAGCAGCGGCTTGCGCCACCGGCGCCGCGGGCGCTCGGCACGTCGGCGTGCGCGGCGGCCGCCTTCCGCGGGTTCCGGCGCGGCGGATGCCGCCGGGGCCGCGGAAGCGTCGTCGGCGGGCCTGGCCGCGGCGTCGGACGTCGGCTGATCGGGCTGGTGCTCAAAGGACACGGGGACTCATCTGGTCGGGGGGAAGCGGTACGAGGAGGTCGGGAAGACGGATGGCGGGGGCGGATCACGGCGGCGGCGAAGCCGTCACTGCGGGACGCGCTCCACGGCCCAGCGCCCGTCCGGCGCGTGGTAGCGCAGGTTCAGGCGCAGGTCCGCGGCGGTCGTGTCCCTGCCGACGCCGAGCCGCCAGGCCGCCTCGGCGGCGACCGGGAGTTCGGCGACCGGCACGGTGAACCGCAGCACCGCGAGGTCCGGCGCGGCGGGCGCGTCGATCACGCCGCGGCAATGCGCGGCCGGGGCGTCCGGAGCGGTCAGCGAGACCACGACGGGAACCGGCTCGGGCAGCCCGCCGAGTTCGAGCGGGATCTGCACCGACACCTGCTGTCCGTCGGCGCGGACCAGGCTGCGCTCCGCCTCGCGCAGCCCCTTGCGCAGCGGGGCGTACGTGGTCGGGGAGACCCACACGGTGAGGAAGTCGTTGTTGGTCCAGTACGGGTCCACGAACGTCGGCCCGGGGACGAAGGCCACGCGCATGCGCGCGTCCACGAGCACGCCGCGCTGGTTGCCGAGCCGCCGGACTACGGTGTGCCCGCAGACCGCCAGTTCGGCGGAGAAGTCCCACAGGCCGGCGGGGACCGCGCCGTGCTGCGGCACGGGGTCGAAGTGCGAGGTGGCGTCGATGCGCAGGGCGAACGTCGCCAGCCCCTGCGCGTTGCGGCCCAACTGCACCGCGGTCAGAAGGTGCTCGCCGGGCAGGACGAGCTCTTCGCCAAGCTCGCGGTGCCGGGCCACCGCGCGCAGCCGGGCCGCGGGCAGTTCACCGGTGGCCGCCGCGGCCTGCGCGACGCCGGGCAGCGCGGCCAGGCCCGCCGGGAGGTCCCAGCGCAGGTGGTCGCCGTCCTGCACGAAGCGCACCGGTTCGGGGGCGCGGCCTTTGACGTGGCGTACGAGGTGGGTCGAGACCTCGACGGTGAACCGCCCCCCGCGCCACTCCGCACCGTCCAGGCACGGCTGGTGCGTGATGCCCGCCTCCGCCTCCAGGAGCGCCGCGACCGCCTCCGGGCGCCCGGTGCGCAGCACCGCGGAACGCACCCGGGCGAACATCGGCAGGTACGCGTCCGCGGACGGCGCCACCCGCCGGTTGGCGACCTCGGACCAGCGGCCCACCAGGTCGGCCAGGGCCGGCCCGGGCGTGCGCTTGACGTGCTCGGGCAGCGCGTCGAGGAGCGCGCTGCGGTAGCAGACCGCGGCCACTTGGTCCTTGACCGGCCCGGCTTCGAGCGCCCAGTCGAGCAGGTCGAACAGCCCGGACGCCGACAGCGCCCGGGCATGCCCGG
Source organism: Yinghuangia soli (assembly GCF_021502675.1). Lineage (GTDB taxonomy): Bacteria > Actinomycetota > Actinomycetes > Streptomycetales > Streptomycetaceae > Yinghuangia > Yinghuangia soli. The sequence continues at coordinate 365,497 of NZ_JAKFHA010000003.1, read as the reverse complement.
CATCGGGCGCTCCGCTGCCGTCGGCCGCGGCGGGCAGCCCGCGTACCGGCTGGGCGCGGTGGTAGCAGACCCGGTCGTGGACCACCGCGACCGACCGCGCGGTCAGGTGCGCGCGCAGCGCGAACGCCTCGCCGCCGAGCGGTACCGGGCCCTCGGCGAAGCGGAGTTGCTGCTCCTGGAGAAAGGACCGGCGGAACAGCATGCGCGGCGTCAGCGCGGCGGCCAGCTGCGGATGGGTGAGCAGGTGGCCGTGGTCCAGCGGCACCGCCCACGCGTCCTGCGGGACGGTGCGGCCGTGGCCCGCGGTCCTGGGCACGACGATGTCCGCGCCCGTGGCCGAGGCCTTGGCGTACAGCGCCTCCAAGGCTTCGGGAGCCAGCCGGTCGCGGTCGTCCACGAACAGCACGAACTCGCCGCGTGCCTGGTCGAGTCCGGTGTTGCGGGCGGCGCCCGGGCCGCCGGTGTGCGGCAGCTGCACGACGCGCAGGTTGCGGCTGAGCGCCACTTCCTCCGTCATCCTGCGACCGCTGCCGTCGCCCGAACCGTCGTCGACGAAGACGACCTCGAAGTCCTCGCGCGGCAGCGTCTGCGCGCGCAGGGACTCCAGGCACGGCCGGAAGTGCGGACCGACGTCGTGCACGGGCACCACGACCGTGACACGCATGCTCAGCCCGCTACATCCGCGGCGACCGCCGTCCGCGCCTGCGGCACCTGGGCGCGCATCGGGTCGTCGCGGCGCACGTCGATGACGTGGCCGGTCTGCGCCGAGATCAGCGTGTCGACGGACACCTTCGCGACCTCGCCGGAGGCCAGCAGGGTGTCGGCCGGCTCGTCGCCGAAGGCGCGCGTACGCATCGGCGTGCGGGTGCGCTCCGGGTTGATGCAGTTGATGCGCACGCCGTGCGGCGCCCACTCCTCGGCGAGCGCCTGGGTCAGGTTGACCACGGCCGCCTTGGCGGAGGAGTACAGGCTGTAGTCCGCGCGGCCGCGGGTGTACGAGCTGGAGGTGTAGAGCAGCAACTGGCCCTGGGTGTGCGCCAGGTACGGGAACGCCGATCTCGCGATGTGCACCGGGGCCAGGTAGTTGACCCGCAGCGCCTCCTCGATGGTGGCGTGGTCGGTGTCGGCCAGCTCGCCGGTGCGCAGCACGCCCGCGGTGTTGACCACGTAGTCGATGCGCCCGGTCTTCGCGTGCACCTCGGCGAGCGCCGCCTCGACGTGCTCGGGGTTCTCCACGTGCGTACCGCTGTCGCTGCGGCTGAACGCGAACACGTCGGCCCCGTGGCTCGCGGCCAGTTCGGCGACGTCGGCGCCGATGCCGTAGCTGCCGCCGAACACCACGAGCGTCTTGCCGCGCAGCGCCTCGTCGTACGCGGCCGGCGGGTGTCCGGGGAGGGGCTGGTGCGCGGCGAGCTGGAAGAGCTTGTCCGCGATGAACAGGTCGACCGGCTCGGTGACCTTCATGTTCTCGGCGCTGCCCGCGACCAGGCCGATCGGCACCTCGGGCAGGTAGCGCAGCACCACACCGCAGTCGTCGGTCGCGGCGAACGACGGGTCGCCGGCCGCGATTTTGTACGCCTTGCGGATGGTCGACAGCCGGAAGCCCTGCGGGGTCTGGCCGCGGCGCAAGCTGGCCCGCGGCGGAATCGCGGCGAGCACCGGCCCGTCGGCCACCACGATGGTGTCCGCGGAGGGGATCACCACGTCGACGGCTTCGTACTCGCGCAGCTGCGCGACGCACTCGGCGATGATGCGGTGCGTGACGAACGGCCGTACGGCGTCGTGGAACAGGACGTTGCACTCGCGGTCGCCGATGACGTCGAGCGCGCGCTCGGTCGACTCGTTGCGGGTGGCGCCGCCCTCGACCACGCAGCTGATCTTCGTGAAGCCCGACCGGCGCACGATGTCCTGGACCGCGGGCACGTGCCCGGCGGCCATCATGACGATGATCTCGTCCACGTCGGGGCTCGACTCGAACACGGTCAGCGTGTGCTCGATGATCGGCTTCCCGGCCACCTTGGCGAGCTGCTTGGGCATCGGCAGCCCGACGCGTTCGCCGACACCGCCGGCCAGGATGATCGCGACCGTGGGCCGCGCGTCCTCGACCTCCGCGGGGGAGGCGTCCGGAAGGACAGATGCGGATGATCCGGATGAAGACACGCGTTATCGCCCCGTGTGAACAGTCAGTTGGGTAAAGGGAAAGCAAGGTTAACCACAAACAAACATCTGGCTTCCTTCGCAAACCCGGACAAATCGTCACCATACTCACGCGTATGTGATGAGCGCCACTGAAACCAATGTGACGCGGGAAGAGTCCTGCAACTGAGGGGATATCTCCCGTGTGCGCACGGTGATCTTCGATGCGCCACATGGTCTGGACCAATACTGAAAATGGTCCGATCCAATCCGAGGGGCACGCGGGGTCGACCGCGAACGCCTCCCGGGGCCTTCGGCCCTGCCGATCGCCCCTACGGGGCAGTGCCGTTCGCCCCACCAAGAGCGCCGGCCGGGCGCCGCGGTGCACGCGCCCCCAAGATGCTGCTTCCGCCAGTTCGGCGAAGTCCATCCGCAAAAGTGACCGCAGCGCGCGGCGCCGGACCCGCCCGCGGGGCGTCGCCGTCCCGACCTGCGGTGGCGGCCCGTCGGGCCCCCGCCGCAGGGGTGCCGCCGGGCTCGCGAAACTTCCGCACGATGCGGAATTCAGAATTTTCCGTTCCTGGCCTTTTTCTGCGGCGTCGCGGACTGCCGCGCAAAGCACCGTCAGCGATTACCCGGCCGACCCCCATGCCCGGCTTGAGTGCCCTGACCAGCGCAAATGCATGATCCGCCGACTGTGGCCGTATCCCGCGCAGGTCCCGCCCTCCACCGCGACGCGGCGATACCGAGGCCACACAGCCGAAATTCCGAGCCGAACTCCGAGCGGCCCGGCGAATTCGACCCGTCAGTCGAGACGCCGCTGCCGCGCCCATTCTCACTTCAGGTCGGATGCCTCGAACGTCTCGTCCGGGCGGGGCGCAGTGATGGCCACCGGCTCGTTCCAGCGGCTGAAGGTGACGTCGACACGCGAACCGCGGACCTCGCCGTCCCTGCCGCGCATCTGCCCGGCGAGGGTCATGCGCTGCGGCAGGCCGCGGCCGTCCGTGTACAGGGCGACCGTGAACTCGTTGCCGGGCAGCGCCTTGACGAGCTGGTCCCGCCCGGCCTGCGTGAGGTCGAGCTCGGCCAGGTCGTACGCCTCGAGTTCGCTTGTGGTGACCGTGCCGGTGAAGATCCACTGCTCGTCGACGCCCGGTGTGCCCTGGCGGGTCGCCCGGGTGTCCGGCGAGGAGGCCATGAGCACGATGGGCCAGACCGCCGACGCCGGGATCCGGAATCCGCCGGCGAACGCCTCGCGCGCGGCGTCGGCCAGCGCGCCCCCGGCCGCGTCCAGGTCGACGTGCATCCACGGCTTGGGCCAGTCGGACTTGGCGCTCGGGTCCATCAGCCGGGCCTGCATGTAGTGCTGCCCGCCGACGCTGCGCACGGTCAGGGTGTTGAGCCCCTGCGCCGGGTCCTCGCCCACCAGTTCGATGGCTTCGCGGGTGAACGTCCGCTCGATCTCGGAGGCGCCGTCGGCGCCGACCCGGACCGTCACCTTGGTCCCGGTCAGGGACGCGTCCCCGAACGACTCCGTCGTGTACACGTGGGCCGACGTCGCGGCCCGGACCGCCGCGAGCACGTCCTTGGCGCCCAGTTCGCGGTACTCCGCGGCCGACGCTGAGGCCTCCGCGGCCTTGCCGCCGCCACCGCCGCCCGAGCAGCCGGTCATGGCGGACAGGGAGACGACGGCTGCCGCGGCCAGCGCGACGGCTGACACGGCGGAACGGTGGCGCATGGGGGCCAACTGCTTTCGGATGAGCACCCGGGAATCGGTCCCAGGTCAGGGCGACCACGGAACCTAACAGCACGGTTGGCCCATCTCGCATGCGGGGTCGGGGCAGGCTGGGGCGCCGGCCAAGGTGACGGCGTGGCGGCGTGACGGAGTGCGGTGCGATGTCCGGGCCTCCGGGTGTGCGGCGGCGGGTGGGCGATCATGGGGGCGTGGACGAGACGGAACGGCCTTTGCCTGCGGAACTCACCCTGGACGAGGCGTATGTGGCCGCGTACTACATGGTCACCACGTACGTCGAAGTGGAAGGGGACACTCCGGCCGAGGCTCTTGTCGGCCTCCAGCGGTATCTCGCGAACGACCCGGGGCGCTGGGATGACTGGACGGATGCCGTGCGCCTGGGGCTCGCCAATGGCAAGGGGGTCGACCCCCACGACGAGCGGGCCGCGCTTAGGGCGGTGCCGGAGTGCCGTGCGGGTGGGCGCGGCGCTGCCGAACACCCCCTGCCTGCAAGGCTGACGCTGGAGGAGGCGTACCTGGCGACGTTCTACGTGGTCGATAAATACCTCGAGCGGGTGCCCGACAGCCTGGACGGCGATGTGGCGATCTTCTGGATGTACCTGGTCACGGACCCCGCCCGTTGGCAGGACTGGGCGGAGTCCGTGCGGCGCTCGGCGGAGAACGACCACGGGGTCGTGCCCCGCGGGTAGTTGCTCGGCTGGTCAGGTGGCCGTGGACCAGGCCGGCAAGGGCTCGGCAGCCCGGCGCCACGCGGCGGGGATGCCGTCGGGGCCCACGCGGGCGCCCAGGATGCCGGCGACTATGGCGCAGGTGGTGTCGACGTCGCCGCCTGCGGAGCTGGTGGCCCACAGGGCCGCCTCGAAGTTGTCCGGGTAGTGGGCGGCGACCCAGACGGTGAAGGGGACGGTGTCCGGCGCGCTGACGCGGCGGCCGTTGCCCAGGGTGCGGCCGACTTGGGCGGGGTCGGTGCGGCCGGCCAACGTGCTTGCGGCGTGGAGGCGTTGGCGGACCAGGCCGGGCGGGGTGGCGGTGGCGACGGCGGCGATGAAGGCGGCCGGGTCGACGGGGCCGGGGCGGCAGGCCAGCGCGGTGGCGGCGGCCACGGCGACGGCTCCGGCGATGCCCTCGGGGTGCTGGTGGGTGACCGCGGCGGAGGCGGCGGCCTCGCGGGCGGCGCGGGCCGGGTCGTCCGCGAACCAGGCGCCTAGCGGGGCCACCCGCATCGCGGCGCCGTTGCCCCACGAGCCCGTGCCCTCGAAGGGCTCCGCGGCGAGTTCGCGCCAGGGGCGGCCCTTGCGGATCAGGCGCAGCATGCGGTTGACGGTGGGGCCGTAGCCGCGGTCGAAGTCGTGGTGCCGGGCGAAGGACGCGGCGAGGCGGTCCTGGTCGATGTGCCCCTGGACGGCGAGTTCGGCGTATACCGCGCAGGCCATCTCGGTGTCGTCGGTCCACGGCCAAGGGGCCTGCGGCAGCTGGCGGTTGCGGAGGCGCGGGAGGTTCTCCGGGACGAAGAACTGGGCGCCGAACGCGTCGCCGACGGAGAGGGCGAGGAGGGAGTCGCGGGCGCGGCTCGCGGCGACGGAATCGGACGCCGAGCCGGGCGTCGGGCCGGGCGTCGGGCCGGACGCGGAGTCGGGGGCGGAGTCGGAGGTGATGTCAGAGGGGGAGTCTGTGGGAGTTGTCGGTATCGGAGATGTCATCGGCCGACATCCTGGCATGCCAGGTGGATCGGGCGGACGAAATATCGCACCCAATCGGGGCGAAGCATCTGCGCAAACCAGGCGAAGGGCCCCGCGCAAACCAACCGGCGGGCAGCATTGCAGTCGCCGCGCCCCGTATGTAACCTCCGGTAACCCTGGCCGGGGGTCACCGGCTGTACGGCTGTTCCCGTCGATGTGGAGGTCGTTCATGCCCGGTGCGGTCCGTCCCTTCCGCATGCCGTTTCGTCGTACCGATGAGCGAACGGCGTTCCGTACGCCGGTTCGTGCCCGGGCCCGCGGCCTGCGCCGCGCGGCCGTCGCCCTGCTCGCGGCCTGTCTGGCCTGGACGCTGCCCGGCACTGCCGCGGCCGCCACGAAGTACCCCGTGCCGTACTCGTTCGCAGCCGGTATCGCGGCCCAGCTCCTGAACCCCGGCTCGGCGCCGGTCGGATCGAACGACTTCTCCTGCAAGCCGAGCGCCGCGCACCCGTACCCCGTGGTCCTCGTGCACGGCACCTTCGGCAACATGACCGACAGTTGGCAGACTCTGTCGCCGCTGCTTGCCAACAACGGCTACTGCGTCTTCGCGCTCGACTACGGCGGCAAGCCCGGCGGCCTCTTCCAGGGCTACGGCGACATCCCGACCAGCGCCGCGCAACTTGCCGCGTTCGTCGACAAGGTGCGCGCCGCCACCGGGGCCGCCGAGGTCGACATCGTCGGGCACTCGCAAGGCGGCATGATGCCGCGGTACTTCATCCAGAACCTCGGCGGCGAGGACAAGGTGCGTGCGCTCGTCGGCCTCGCGCCGTCGAACTACGGCACCGAGTTCTGGGGCCTGACCAGGCTGGCCACGGCCTTCCCGTGGTCCGCGGAGCTGCTCGACCTGGTCTGCACGGCCTGCGGCCAGCAGGCCGCCGGTTCGGACTTCCTGAACGCGCTGAACGCGGGCGGCGACACCGTCCCCGGTGTCCAGTACACCGTGATCGCCAGCAAGTTCGACGAGGTCGTCACGCCCTACACGTACAGCTTCCTCAAGGGTCCGAACGCGAAGAACATCGTCGTCCAGGACCGCTGCATCCTCGACTTCGCCGACCACCTCGCGCTCATCTACGACCGCGTGGCGCTGCGCGAGGTGCTCAACGCGCTGGACCCGGCCCACCAGCAGCGCACCTGCGCGCTGGTCCTCCCGGTGTTCGGCGGCTGACCGGCCGCCAGGCACGCGCAAGGACAGCGGCTGCCTGCCATCCCGGCCGGGGCGGGGTGGCAGGCAGCCGCATTCATATCCGGTGGAGTCCGGGGGCCCGGCCTACATCGGGTCGACCCGGGTCAGCCCGTCCTCGTCCAGCCGCAGCCACCGCGTGGCACCCATGTCGCGCAGGAACGGCACGTCGTGGCTCGCCACGATCAGCGCCCCCTGGTACGACTCGAGCGCCGTCGTCAACTGCCGGACGCTGGACATGTCGAGGTTGTTGGTCGGCTCGTCCAGCAGGAGCAGCTGCGGGGCCGGCTCGGCGAGCATGAGCGCCGCCAGCGCGGCCCGGAAGCGCTCCCCGCCGGACAGCGTCCCGGCTTTCTGGTCGGCCCGGCGGCCCTTGAACAGGAACCGCGCCAGCCGCGCCCGGATCTCGTTGTCGGTCGCCGCCGGGGCGAACCGGCCGACGTTCTCCGCGATCGACAGATCGTCGAACAGCAGGTCCAGGCGCTGCGGCAGGTAGCGGAGCGGCACTTCGCGCCGTACCTCGCCGGCCGCCGGGGGCAGCAGCCCTGCGATGGTCCGCAGCAGTGTCGTCTTCCCCGAACCGTTGCGGCCGACCAGCGCGATCCGCTCCGGGCCGCGGATGTCCATCTTGACGCGCGGGCCGTACTGCAGCCGGACCTGCTGCAGCGCGACGACGCCGCGCCCCTCGGGCACCGCGGTCAGCGGCAGGTCGACGCGGATCAAGTCGTCGTCGCGCACCGCTTGTTCGGCCTCGGTCAGCCGGTCGCGCGCCTCGGCGAGGCGCTCGGTGTGCACCGACTTCAACTTGCCCGCCGACACCTGCGCGCGGCGCTTGCGGGCGCCGATCAGGATCTTGGGCAGGCTCCGGCTCTCCTCGACCTTGCGCCCCTGGCGGTTCCGGCGCGCGGTCTGGACCTGGGCCTCGACGAGTTCGCGCTTCTGCCGGCGGACGTCCGACTCCGCGGAGCGCACCTGGCGCTCCGCGGCGTCCTGCTCGACCTCCAGGATCTGCTCGTACTCGCTGAACGTGCCGCCATACCAGCGCACTTCGCCATCGTGCAGGTCGGCGATCTGGTCGACCAGCTCCAGGAGACCGCGGTCGTGGCTGACCACGACCAGCAGCCCGCCCCACGACTCGACCGCGTCGTAGAGCCGCTCGCGCGCCTCGATGTCGAGGTTGTTGGTCGGCTCGTCGAGCAGCAGGACGTCGGGACGCCGCAGCAACTGCCCGGCCAGGCCCAGCAGTACGGACTCGCCGCCGGACAGCTCCCCGGTCGTGCGGTCCAGCCCGAGCCGCCCGAGACCGAGCCGGTCGAGCATGGCAAGGGCGCGCTCCTCCACGTCCCAGTCGTCGCCGACCGCGGTGAAGTGCGCCTCGTCGACCTCGCCCTTCTCGATGGCGTGCAGCGCGGCGCGCACCTCGGCGATGCCGAGGACCTCGTCCACGCGCGCCGAGGTGTCGAGGGTGAGGTTCTGCGGCAGGTAGCCGAATTCGCCGGTGATCCGCACCGAACCACCGGTCGGAGCGAGGTCGCCGGCCATCAGGCGCAGCAAAGTGGACTTCCCGGCACCGTTGAGGCCGACCAGGCCGGTGCGGCCGGGACCCACGGACAGGTCGAAACCGGAGAACACCGAGGTGCCGTCCGACCAGGCGAAGTCGAGGGAGGTGCAGACGATGGATGCATGAGGAGTAGACAAGAGGCGGCCTCCGGGGGCGCTCGCACGGGAAACAGGGCGGCGGGGGGAGACACGCGGGCGCGGGACACGACCGGAAAAGGCGCGGTGCCGGTGCCGAGGGGGAGGTACGGGGCGCTCAGGGCGCCGGGTCCGGACGCAGGCCGCACGGGGAAACCGTGGCGACGGCCTGGCCGGGGATGCCGTACGACGAAATCAGGCAGGCGGCTCTATGCCGAGGTCGGGAATCGCGCCGCCGCACGGGCCACCCGGGGATCCAGCGATCCCGGGGCTCCGCGGTGCGGGTGCGGTCTCCAACCTCAGAAGAGCAACGGCCTATCTCCTTCGAAGCGGCGTACAGAAGTGACGTGCGGGCACCTCGGAAGGCGTCCGGCCGGCGGACCGGCTTGATCACGACGTTAGGCGACGCTCACGGACGCGGCAAGGCATTTTCCTCGTCGTACGCCTTCACCAGCCGCTTCGGTGCGGTCAACCGCCAGGCCTCGGCGACGAGTTCGGCCAGTTCCCCGCGGTCGACCGTGGCCAGCGCCACATCCACCCAGCCGTGCCGCCCGACGTACGCCGGGAAGGTGAAGGTCGCGGGGTCGGAGGCGAGCAGCGCCTGCTGGGTCTCCTTGGCGGCCTTCAGGCACACCGTGGGGGAGCCTTCGGACGTGGACGCGAACATCTTGTTCCGCACCCGGTACGTCGGATGGCCCCATGCCTCGACCATCACCTCCTCGGCCTCCGGCAGCGCGAGCAGCATGCTGCGCAGCTCCGCGTTGGTGACCGCCTTGCCCTTGCCGGGCCTGCCTGCCCTGCCCGCCTGGCCTGCTTTGCCCTGCGCCATCGCTGCCTCCGTGCTCATTCCTCGTCGGTGCTGTTGTCGCCGTCGCCGTCGCCGTCGCCGTCGCCGTCGCCGTCGCCGTCGCCGTTGCCGTCCGGATCGGCCGGGCCGGCCGCCCCGCGGAAGGCCCGCAGCAGCGGAGCCTTGTCCTCCTCCGGGACCCGCTTGAGCGCCTCGCGCAGCGTCAGGCCGGAGACCCGGTCGAGCCGCGGCCGCATCCAGTCGACCACGTCCTCCGGGTGGTGCTTGGACGCCTCGCGGAACACCCAGCCGATCGCCTTCCGCACGAAGAACCGCGGATCGGTCAGCAGCGGATCGGCCACCTCGCCCAGCACCGGGAACCACTGGGGGTACGTCGCGGCCGAGCGCACCGGCAGCAGGAACGCCAGCACCCCGGAGCGCCGCAGCCACATCTCGTCCTGCGCGGCCCAGGCCCGGTAGACCGGCTCGGCCTCCGGATGCCGCAGCAGCAGCCGCCCGGCCACCGAACCGGCCAGCACGTCGACCAGCGCCCACGTGCCCGACTCGCCGATCAGCTCGGCGAGCAGCGCGGTGTCGGCGGGGGCCAGGCGGTCGGCGTACGCCTCCAGCCACAGGCACGCGGCCAGGCGCCTCTCGTGCACCGGCTCCACCCACAACGCGCGCGCGACCGCCACGATTCCGTCGTGCGGGAGGGCGGGGTGCGCTTTGCGCTGCGCACGGACCGCGACCCGCACGTCCGGCACCGCGACCCCGTAGTGCGCCAGCTCGCTGCGCAGGTAGCGCTTGGCGCCCTCGGCGCGCACCGGGTCGGCGTGCGCGGTGAGCGCCGCATCGATCGCGGCGGCGATACGGACGGGCAGGTCGGCCGGTTCGTGGGCAGCGGTCGAAGTCATCACTCCTGCCTATCGCACCCGGCCGACAGCGGTGCGGATATCGGCAGGCCGGGCGTGTCCGGCTGCGGGGCCGCCTGTGCCTCCCACCGGCCGCGTCGCAGGTCCGAGGCCTCCGATAGGAAGGAAGGTCCGACCGACCTCTCCGAGGAGCACCCCATGACCCTGAGCCCCGCCCGCACCCCCGAGGCGCTCGCCGGAGGGCTGACCGCGCGCCGCCCTACTGAGGACGACTTCGCCCGCATCCAGGACGGCCTCACGCACTGGTGGGGCGGCCTGGGCGGCGAAGCGGGCGCGCAGCAGCGCCGGCTGCTGGTGCCGCGGCTGTTCCTGCAGCACTTCACCAGTACGTCCTTCGTGGTCGACGACGCCGACGGCCGGCTCGTCGCGTTCCTCGTCGGTTTCCTGTCGCAGGACCGCCCGGACGAGGCGTACATCCACTTCGTCGGCGTGGCCCCCGAGCACAAGCGCGCCGGGCTCGGATCCGCCCTGTACGAGCGGTTCTTCGCACTCGCGCGGGCCGCCGGGCGCACCCGGGTGCGGTGCATCACCGGCCCCGCGAACCTCGCGTCCGTCGCCTACCACACCCGCATGGGCTTCCGGCTCGAGGACGGCGACACCGACGTGGACGGTGTGCCGGTGAAGTCGCACTACGACGGCGAAGGACTGCCGCGCGTGTGCTTCGTGCGCGACCTCTGAGCCCCGCCCGGACGCCCCGCGAGCCCCCGCCCGGCCACCCCGGCGGACACCCGGGGGCCACGTCCCGGACACGCAGCTGTCCTGACGGTCCGTCAGGACAGCTGCGGAGTTCACCGCCGCGTTCCTTGACCATTGGTCTGGACCTGCGTACTGTCGCCGGGGATAAGTCCAAGCACCTTTAATAAAGCGGGAAGCGTAAATCCCGCCAGGGGGGCGGCATGGCGACGACGGCGACCGTCGAGGTGGCGGCCGAACCGAAGTACTGGCACCTGCGCACGGTGCTCGTGCAGACCATCGAATCCGAGTTCACGGCCGGCCAGAGCCTCCCCAACGAGCGCGACCTCGCGGCCAGATTCGGCGTCGCCCGGGCCACCCTGCGCCAGGCGCTCGAGCAACTCGAACTCGAAGGCCGCCTCAGCCGCCGCCGCGGCGCCGGCACCGTGGTCGCCGGACCGCGCGTCGACATCGCGCTGGGCACCCAGGGCGAAGGCTGGCCCGGCATCGAACTCGGCGACCGGCAGCTCGTGGACGGCACCACCGCAGCGGTCCCCGGCCGCCTCGCCGCCCAGCTCGGCGTGCGGCCGCGCGCCATGGTGCACCGCATCCGGCGCCGCCAGCTGTCCATGCGCCAGGCCGTCGGCATCGAATGCCTGTACGTGCCGCGCGCGATCGTGCCGCGTGTCCCCGAACTCCTCGGCGACAACCGCCGCGCCGCCCTCGTCCTGCGCCACCTGCGCCACCACCCGCTGCAGGGCCTCACCCGGTCGGTCGAGGTCGGCGTCGCCGAACCCGAGGAAGCCCGGCTCCTCGAACGTCCGCCCGGCACCCCCGTCCTCGTCGTGACCACCTCGTACACCGCCCAGGGCCGCACCGCCGCGCTCGCGGTCGCCACGTACCGCGCGGACACCTGCCGACTGGCGTTCGGCGACGTCCTGGGCGACCACGGCGACGCCACCGAGGGCAGACGCGGCGGCCCCGGCGCGCCGCCCGTCCCGGCCATGGCGATGGGCACCCGCTCGGCCTCGTGATCGCGTCGCCCCGGTCCGGTAGCATCCGCCGACGCGCCGCACCAGAGAGGAGACCGCGCCCGTGACCGGACTCACCGGCGGAGACTCCTCGCTGCTGCGCCGCATCAACTCCGCGGCCACCCTGCGCGCGCTGCGCGGCGGCGCGCACCTGACCGTCACCGAGCTCATGGACGCCACCGGCCTGTCCCGGCCGACCGTCGAAGGCGTCGTGGAAGGCCTGCTGCACGAGCGCCTCGTGGTCGAGGCCGAACCGGACGGCCCCGACGCCCGCCGCCGCGGCCGCCCGGCCCGCCGCTTCCGCTTCCACGCCGAGGCCGGCCACCTGCTCGGCGTCGACATCGGCAGCCGCGAAGTGCGCTGCGTCCTCGCCGACCTCACCGGCCGCGTGGTGGCCCGGCACAGCCGTCCCGTCGACTACGTCGGCGCCGAGGAGCGCCTGGACCGCACCCGCACCGCGATCGCCGAACTGCTGCGCCGCGCGCACATCCCGCGCGACCGGCTCTGGGCGGCCGGCGTCGGCACCCCCGGCATCGTGGACCGGGACGGCGTCGTCACCTTCAGCGCCGCGCTGCCCGGCTGGACCGGCACCGACCTCGGCGGCCGCCTCGCCCGCTCGCTGCGCTGCCCGGTCCTGGTCGAGAACGACGCCAACCTCGCCGCGATCGGCGAGCGCTGGCAAGGCGTCGCGGCCGGCTCCGACGACGTGGTCTACATCCTGGCCGGACTCAGCCCCGGCGCCGGATCCCTCATCGGCGGCCGCGTGCACCGCGGCTTCGGCGGCGCGGCCGGCGAGATCGGCGCCCTGCACCTCCTCGGCCGCCAAGCGCCCCCGGAAAGCCTCCTGTCGACCACCGGGACGCCCCTCGTCCCGCTCGACGAGGAAGCCGTCGCCGAGGTCTTCCGGCTCGCCCGCACCGGCGACCCGGTCGCCAAGGAAGCCGTCGACCGCTTCGTGCAGCGCCTCGTGCACGACATCACCGCCATGGTGCTCACCCTCGACCCCGAGATCGTCGTGGTCGGCGGCTGGGCGGCGGGCATCGACGACGTCGTCGAACCCCTGCGCACCGAACTGGGACGCTTCTGCCTGCGCCTCCCGCGCGTCGAACTGTCCGCCCTGGGCGCCGACGGCATCGCCCTCGGCGCCCTGCGCATCGCCCTCGACCGCGCCGAGCAACGGCTGTTCCCGATCGACCACGAGGGCGCGGCGTACTCCTGACCAGGCCGGCGCGCCGGGTCAGTTCGGCTGGCCGATGGGCCGGATCACGAGCGTGTTGACGTCCACGCCCTCCGGCTGGCTCACTGCCCACACGATGGCGTCCGCGATCTGATCCGGGGTCAGCATCGGACCCGCGGCGGCCGCGCCGCCCGGGCGGTCGTCCCAGAACGGGGTCAGCACCCGCCCCGGTGCCAGCAGCGTCACGCCGACGCCTTCGCCGGTGACGAGCATCCGGGTGTTCTCCGCCAGCGCGGTGACCGCCCACTTCGTCACCGAGTACAGGTTGCCCGCGGTGTTCTTGAACCCGGCGACGCTGCCGACCAGCACGATGCGGCCCTGCGTACGCCTAAGTTCCGGCAGCGCGGCCTTCACCAGCAGGGTCGGGCCCAGCACGTTGGTCAGCACCATCGCCCGCATGTCGTCCGGATCCGCGGTCTCCACGCTCCCGGGGACCGCGAAGCCGGCGTTGGCCACCGCGTTGTCGAGGCGCCCGAACACGCGCACGGTCTCGGCGACCGCGTGCGACACGGCGGCCCAGTCCGCCGCGTCTCCGGGCAGCGCCAACACGTGCTCACCGGCCTCCAGTTCCTCGACCGCGGCAGCCAGCTTCTTCTCGTCCCGGCCGGTCATGGCCACCATGTGGCCCGCCTCCAGCAGCCGCCGCACAGCCTCCAGGCCGATCCCGCTCGACCCGCCGGTGACCAGCGTGACCGGCGCCCCCGTTCCGTTCCGCATCCGATCGGCCATGATGCTCCCCGCGTCGTCCGTCGCCTGTGGTCCGCCGGTCCGCGCGGGACGCGCCGGACCGGTAACGGACACTATCGGGGCGACCGCGGCCCGCGGCCGAGAAGCGCTCGGCGACGCGAACCGACGGACGAAGGCCCTGCTGCCACGGCCCTTGCGCCGCACGGCACGCGCCCGTTCGGGTGAAAGTCGACGTCACCACTCTCGTGCTCGGCGTGTCCTTGCCGTACGCGTACGGCATCCGTGCGGTTGGGTCTACCTGTCCCTGCTGCTGAGAGGCCGCCATGACCCGACGCACCCGTCTCAAGGCCCTTGCCGCCGCAATCCTGCTCGGCTGCACCGCGATCACGGCATCCACCACCGGCCCGGCGAACGCCCGCCCCGCCGCGGCGGCGCCATCGCCCCACAAGCTCTACAGCGGCATCTTCAAACAGGCTCGGTACGGCGAGCTGCTGACGACCGTCGCGTCCTGTCCCCAGGGTGAGTTCGCCACGGGAGGCGGCAGCTTCAACTACGACTACGACGACCCGGCCGCCTTCACTGTCGGGTCGTACGGCGGCAGCAACTTCTGGGTCACCCAGGCGCACAACCTCCTCGGCCCCGACAGATCCATCTCGGTGATCTCGTACGTCGTCTGCTCCCCGGCTCCCCACACCGTGCTGATGGAACCCGAAGGAGGCGGAGTCGACGTCCCGCCGGGCGAAGTCCGCTCACACATCGCCCGCTGCCCGAGCGGCCAGGTGCCGACCGGCGGCGGACCGCGCACGTCCTCCGGCCGCATGCTCATCAACGACTCGATCCCGTTCACCGACGGCTGGGCGGCCACGGCCAAGAACGTCGACGCGCAGCCCGGCCGCCTATGGGTCAACGTCACCTGCTCGACCGTCCCGCACGCCGTCCACTTCGGCCCGGACGCCGAGATCGCCCCCGGCACGTCCGGGTCTTCGACGGTCATCTGCCCGCGGGGCCAGTTCCTGACCGGGGGAGGCGTGCAGACCAGCGACGACTTCGCCTACGTCCGGGACACGCTCCCGAGCGCGGACGCCGAGCAGAACGTCCGCCTCTGGACGACCCGCGCCGTCAACGTCGGCAGCACCCCCCAGACCGTCACCGCTTGGGGAATCTGCACCACGCCGTGACCCTTGCGGGCGCGCGTGGAGCCCTGCGTCGGCCGCTATCCGGACGCGCCTTGGGGTGCGCCGGTGTCGAAGCTGATGCCTGCGAGGCTGGCCATGGCGTCCGCGTAACCGAGTTGTTCGGCGCGCATCAAAGGTTCGCGGCGGGTCTCGACGCGGCTGGTGAGGATGTCGGGGTCCGACGGAGTGACCGCGTGGATGGGCACGTTGCCGCAGCGTCCGATGAGCAGGAGGTCCTCGGCGCTGCGCGCCAGCGGGTTGGCGGCGAGCATCAGCCCGCGCACCGGCCGGGACAGCCCCGGCGCGGCCTGGACCATCCGGGCCTCGCGGCCGACGCGGGGACGGCCCAGCACTCCCACGCCGACCGTGGAGACCGCGATCACCGCGGTGGGCTGCTGGGCCAGGCAGCGCAGCACCGGCAGCGGGTCGGAGATGCCGCCGTCGATGTACGCGCCGGTCCGGATGGGCACCTTGCGGTGGTACAGGAGCGGGATGGCCATGGTCGCGCGCAGCACTTCGAACAGTTCCGCGTCCGAGGCGCAGTGCCCCAGGTCGAAGTATTCGGCGGCCCCGGTCCGGGCGTCCGTGGCGGCGACCTCGAAACGCAGGCCGCGGGACTTGAGCGCGTCCACCGAGATCCCGGTACGGCTGCGGATCACCGAGACCAAGAGGTCCACGTCCACCACCTTGCGCCAGCGCCGGTGGTCGATGAAGCGGCCGCCGCTGAGCTCGTCCAGAAAGATGTCGACGAGTTCCTCGACCGCGGGCGGCCGTTCCGCACCTGCCTGGCCGGCCAGGACCGATCCGGCCACGCAGCCCGCACTTGAGGAGTACACCGCTCCCACTTGCTCGGGAAGGCCGAGGTCGACCATGGCTCGTACCGCACCCAGCGCGTAGATCGACCGCATCGCGCCGCCTTGAATCGCCACCGCAAGCACGTTCGGCTCCCTGAGTCTCGGGTCGGGTCTCGGATTCCGGCTGCCGGTCCGGGCGGGAACTTCCGTTCAGGATCGCACCATGCGGGCGATCTGCACCACGATCGCCACGGTCGGAGCGAGGACGGAAAGTGCGCTCGCCAGCAGGACGCCCTTGTTGATGGGCATGGACGGGAGGGCTTGGACATCCCTCAGGCGCTTCAGGGTGACCAGGTAATGCAGGTTGTCGGACGCCGACGCGCTCGGGCTCCTCGGAATGTGCCCTATCGCCTGGATGAGCTCGTCGATCTGCTCTTGCCGGTCGACCGCGACGGCCTTGCGGATATGGGTCATCGACGCCACGAACACCCACAGGACCATGCCGATGAAGAGCCCCAGGACGATGACGGTCAGGACCGAGCCGATCGCCGGTTGCAGAAAGAAGAACATGCCGAACGCGGTGGCGACGGTGCAGATCACGCCGCCCTGCAGGTTGGTGACGGCCTGGCGGAGCTTCAGCCAGCCGTAGAAGTTATCCGGGTTGAGCGGATTGGTGCCGAATTTGTACTGGTCTCGGACCCGCTTGAGGAAGCCCACGTAGCGAATGCCGACGACGGCCTCGGCGTACACCATGTACATGCCGACGGTGCCCATCAATACCCAGACGAGACCCCCGACACTGAACGGCGCGAGCCGCGCCCACCAGTGGTCGTACAGGTGATCGGTCTCCAAGAAGGAGAACAGGTTGCCCTGCATGCGCAGATTGAGCCCGACCACCACGGCAGCGCACGCGAGGATCGCCAACCACGAGTATTTCCCGTGCCGTTCGAAACTCTTGTTGAGCTTGTCGACTTCGGCCTTGAGCTGCACGCGGGCAGCGTCGTCGCACTTGATGCAGTGCGACTTGTCGAGGCTCTCGTGCAGACTCTGGAGGCTGACGTAGATCCCGAAGACCAGGGGCACGGAGGCGGATATCGAGGCGGTGAGGATCCAGGAGGG
The DNA here is from genome assembly GCF_021502675.1 of Yinghuangia soli. GTDB lineage: Bacteria > Actinomycetota > Actinomycetes > Streptomycetales > Streptomycetaceae > Yinghuangia > Yinghuangia soli. The sequence goes on along the minus strand of NZ_JAKFHA010000003.1, from coordinate 348,560 downwards.
GTAGTCGCGCAGATAGGGCACGGAGTCCGCAGTCGGGTCGCTGCTCGGCGACCGCGACGCGAAGTCCCAGAGGTCCGGAAAGACCGCCACGTTCCAGTCCGGCCGGTAGAAGTCGCCGGTGATGAGCGCGGACCAGGAGATGAGCGCCACGACGGCAAGCGTGCAGACGACAGCGACCGCGTACGGCGAGCGTTCGTCGGACGCCCCCGCGAGGCCGGTCGGGGGAGTCGGGGCCGGGGCAGCGGTCTGTGTCGCGGGCCGGTGCTTGCGGATCCTGGCCAGGATGATGGGGTCCACGAGGAACGGCCTGATGTTGAGGTCCTCAGGCTCGACTCGGCCGGGCGTGTTCCCCGACGGGGCCGTTCTCCCGTGTGCCACGAGCTACCGCCTTCGCTTCGTCCGGTGGGTTCGACAAGGTGCGGATGAGGCGGCCGTGCGACTTGACCGCCGCCCACATGCCGGGGTGTACGCGCACCCGTTCCCCGGTGCCTTCCAGAGCGGACACCAATCGCTTTGTGGAGTAAGGGAGTTCCTGGAACGAGAGGCTGGGTGCGAGGTGGTGCACCACGTGATACGTGGTGCCGCCGCTGAGCCAGTACCAAAAGCCGCGGCGCTGCCCGACGTCCGTGGAGCGCCGCAGGTGCGTGACAAGCGAAGCCGTGGTCTCGCCGCCGCCCCCGTACTCCGCCAGGTCGGTGTTGTGCTGGACCTGGGTGATCAGGGAGACGAACGTGCCGGCGATCAGATGGAACGCGAGATAGAGCGCCGCCGCCCGCCCGAGGGGCAGCCACGCGAACAGCGGGGCCCACACCAGCACATGCGGCAGGTACTTGTCGAGCAACAAGACCCAGCCGTACCGGCGCCCCCGGCCGCCCAGCACAGCCTGGACCGCCTCGCGGCGTACCGTCCAGAGCTCACTGGGCTTGAGCATGTTCAACGTCGAGAACGGCAACAGGAACCACATGTACAGATGCTGGTAGCGGTGCTGCGGAAACCACTGCTGGTCGGCGGTCACCCGCCCGAAGTAGTGGAACTGGATATCCGGATCGAACCGCGCGTCCCCGACATGCCGATGATGCAATTGCACGTGCTTGTGGAACCACCAGCGCGGACCGATACCGGTGGGCGCCGACCCGGCCCGCAGGATCGCCGCGACCCGCCACCGGCCGCCCGGGACATTGCCGTGCAACGCGTCGTGGAACCACGACCCGATCATCGACACCGAAACGAGCGCAAAGAGCACCACGCCGGGCACGTACAACAACGGCGACGCCGCGAAGCACAGCGCATAGCCCATCGCGAGCGCGGCCGCCCGCACTGCCAGGTCACTCCAGTAGCGCACCGCCGGCGGACGCCGGCGATGCCGCAACTCGTCTTTGCGATAAGCCCGAAGCACCGCCTCGAGCCCCACCGGAATAGCCGGATTCCCCCGTGCTGACACGATTCCCCCGTCCGCGCTCGTGCGCCGACACCCCCGACAACGATAGACCCCACCCGTTGGCCCACGCAGTCGATTGCCCATCCGAGCAGTAGCGGACAATGTCCGGGTGACCAAGCGCTACAGCCGAGAAGAACTCGCCGCCGCCAACGGGCAGACCATCCCGGACGTCATCGCCAAGGGCCTCGACGTCCTCTTCTGCGGCATCAATCCCGGCCTCATGTCGGCCGTCACCGGCCACCACTTCGCCCGCCCCGGCAACCGCTTCTGGCCGGCGCTGCACCTGTCCGGGTTCACCCCGCGGCTGTACCGGCCCGATGAGCAGGACACGCTGACCGACCTGGGACTGGGCATCACCAACGTGGTCGCACGCGCGACCGCCGGGGCAGCGGAGCTCACCAAGGAGGAGTACATCCAGGGCGGCGAGATCCTGCGCGCCAAGGTCGAGAAGTACCGCCCGCGCTGGCTCGCCGTCGTCGGCATCGGCGCGTACCGCACCGCGTTCGCGGCGCCGCGCGCGGCCCTCGGCCGCCAGGACCGCACGCTCGGGAAGACCGGCATCTGGGTCCTCCCCAATCCGAGCGGCCTGAACGCCCACTTCACCGCCGAGACCCTCGGCGAACGCTTCGCCGAACTGAAAGCCGCCGTCGAGGAGTGATCGCACCACCGGGGCCGCATCAACGGGGTCCGGTGCGAAGCTGTCGGTCTCTTTCCGGCTGCGGCGCTCACCTCGCCCACGTCGGATGGAAGATCAAGTGGATCTGCCGCCAGTCGTCCGGGAGTTCCTCCCAGTCGTACAAGTTGGTGCAGTGGTGGTAGTTGCAGCCCCACGCGTAGTACAGGTCTCGGTACTTGGCCGCTATCGGCGGTCCGTCCGCGGTCAATGCGAACACGTGCCGCGCGGCCTTGCGGAAGGCACCGGACGAACCTGTCAGGAACAGCGTCTCTGCGTGCAGGTGCTGGCGGAGCGTGTGCCGTTCCCCGGGCGGTCGGCTGCACGCGACGTCCTTGCCCAGATCGCTCTCCGGCACGCTCGCCGTGCGGAGTTCGCGCGGGGCGTTGCCCGCCGTGATCCTCGCGCGCAGTGCTTTCCAGTGGGCCGGCCGGAACTGCTGGGCTCGGGGCACCAGCAACAGGTCGAGCGGCTGCTCGTCCGGCGGCCCGATACCCGGGACCCCGGGGGTCGAGCGCAGCGGCAGGTACACAAGGGACCGGGGCGAACGGGCCGCCAGCATCAGCAGCGTGCCCAGCTGCCGGCCGTCCGCCCGGTCCACGCACAGCCCATAGTTGCCGCCCTCGGCGGCATACAGAGCGACGTTCTTCGTACGGACGGGACGGATCACCCGGTACTCGTCGTCACCCAACCGCACCCGCTGGACCACCACCCTCGCCCGGAGTCCCTCCGGCCGCAAAGCCGCCCGCGACGCCGCCATGCTGTCCCCTCGCCCCGAAACCCCTACCTGCCGCGATCATTCTCTCTACGCAAACAGCATGCGTACGAGAGCATTTCGGCGCGCAGAGGCTGTCGATCCCCGCCTTGTGCCATGCGCGGTCGTCGGCACGGCAGGGCGGCAGCCTCCCGGCGGGACACGAAGCCGTCATCGCCCCCTTCAACCTTGCTTGATCTATCGAAATTCGATAGATTCCCATCGTGATTCGATGGGAGGGTGTGCCGTGGGAAAGCTGACCGTACGCGCGTTGCATGCCGTGCTCGCTGTGGTGCTCACCGGCAGTGTGCTCGTCCAGGTTCTGATGCTGTGGATGCTGATCAGCGGGAAGGACCCGGAGGACGGTTCGCTTCCGCTGACCGCGCTGCGCGTGATCACGATCGTCGGCATCGGCACGGCCCAAGTCGCCATGGTCTGCATCTGGCGCCTGGTGTCCATGGTGCGACGCGGAACCGTCTTCTCCCACGCCGCCTTCCGCTACGTGGACGGCATCATCGGGGCCATCGTCGCGGCCGCGCTCGTGTGGTTCGCGGTCACCGCGGTGAACGCGCCGGACCAGCGGGACGACCCCGGTGTCACGGGCATCATGGCCGGGATCGGCGTGGCCATCCTCGGCATGGCCCTCGTCGTGCTCGTGCTGCGTACGCTGCTCGCCCAGGCCGTCGACCGTGACGTCCAAGCGACGTGCATGCAGGCCGAGTTGGACCAGGTGATCTGATGCCCATCACCGTCGACATCGACGTGATGCTGGCCAAGCGGAAGATGTCCGTGGGCGAACTTGCGGACCGCGTGGGGATCACACCGGCCAATCTGGCGGTACTCAAGAACGGCCGCGCCAAGGCGGTGCGCTTCACGACGCTCGCCGCGCTCTGCGAGGTCCTCGACTGCCAACCGGGCGACCTGCTCCGCTGGGAACCGGGGGAGCCGGGGGAGCTAGGGGAGCCCGAGGACGCGGAGGACGCGGAGGACGCCGCAGGCGAATGAGCGCGCCCGCCGACGCGCCGTCGCCTGCCTGCCGGCGGCGTGGTGTGCCTGTCCCGGACAAGGTGCGCCGGAACCAGGGGCGTCAGCTGCGCCGGATGTCGATGGACACCACTTCCGTGGCGTACCCGTCGGGGTCGACGAGTCGGCTCATGAGACGGATGGGGCGGAGCACGATCTTGCGGTCGGTGGCGTCCAGTTCGGGGAGCAGACGCTTCAAGTCGATGTCGAAGCGGTGGATGTCGGCGAGATCGCGGAACACGGCCTTGAAGACGAGGTTGTCGGGGCCGGCGACCGAGGTGACGGCTTTGATGTTGGGCAGCGCGGCGATCGTCGCGGCGGCGGTGGCGAGGGTGTCGGCGGGGGTGCGCGCGGTGTACCAGGCGGTGAGCGGCGCGGGGGTCTGGGCGGCGGCGACCTCGACCATCATGCGCAGGGCGTGCAGCCGGGTGAGCTTGGCCAGGCGGCGGCGGACGGTGGCCTCGCTGAAGCCCACGTCCTGGCTGAGGGCACTGAGCGGCCGGCGGCCGTCGCGGCTGAGGGCGAGGCAGATGGCCCAGTCGAGGCCGTCGATGTCGTCGATGCCGTCGGTGGCGCCGGTGATGCGGCCGTGGTCGGGCACGGGGAGGCGGTCGAGGGCGGCCTTGTCGAGTGCGGCGTGGCCGATGTGGGTGCCTTCGGAGTGCACGGTCAGGACCGGGTGGGTGTGTACGGCGGTGACGCCTGGTATGGCGCCGAGGCGTTCGAGGACGTAGGCGGACATCGAGGCCATGCCATCGGTGACGACGGTGGCGAGGACGTCGGTCGTGCCCGTGACGACGTCGACGAAGACGGCCTGGGGGTCGCGGGCGATGGTGCGCGCGGTGGTCAGCGCCGTCCCGGGGGCGCAGCCCACCTCCACGATCGCGACGGCGAGCGAGGTGAGCAGGACCGGATAGCAGGTCACCCATGCCGCGCCGGCGGCCTCGAGGCGTTCCCAGCGCCGGGCGGCGGTGGTCGGGTCGGCGCCCACGGCGGCGCCGATCACGGCCCAGGACCCGCGCGGCGCGCGCTCCACGGCCTGGACCACGGCGAGGTCCAACTCGTCCATGGGCGCGCGATCGGCGACGGAATCAGGCATGGGCGGCACTCTACGCGGCGGTATCCGGTAGATCAGGGGTTCCGGTGCATCGGGCGCCACGATCAGGGCTGATGAAGCCCTGCTGTGCCCCACCGGCCTCCGCGGAGAGCCCGGATCCTCCCCGACCGCCAGACCCGCCCGCCCGGCCTCTCGCCCGGTCTCGCGCGGGGTGCTGCTGGCGACGCTGCTCCTGGCGATCTCCTCGTTCCAGGTGGCGGCGGTGATGATCACTCCGGCACTGCCGAAGATCGGCCCTGATCTGGGGGCGTCCGCATCGCAAATGTCGCTGTCCCAGGCGCTGTTCTTCGCATTCGGCGGGCTGGCCGCCGCGTCGCTCCCGGTCAGCGACCGGTTCGGACGGCGGCGGATGCTGCTGGCGGTACTGGTGCTCGGGATCGCCGGCAGCGTGCTGGTGGCGACGTCGGGGAACCTGGTCCTGTTCGACCTGGGGCGCTGGCTGCAGGCCACCGGGGTGGTCGCGCTGCCGCTGTCGTTCCTGATCCTGCGCGACCAGGTCCCGGCCGAGGAGTACCCGCTGTACCTGGGGTGGCTGAACGCGCTCAACAGCGGGGTGAGCGGCATCGACATCTTCATCGCCGGACGGGTCACCGACACGGTCGGGTACCGGGGGATCTTCTGGATCGCCGCGGCGGTCGGCGCAGCCGCGGTCGTGTGCGTGGCCGCCTTCGTACCCCGCTCGGAAGCGGTGTCCCAACGCACCGACTGGCTGGGCATCGCCACGCTCGGCGCCGGCGTGGTCGCGGTCTCGACAGGCCTCGCGCAGTCCGGCACCTGGGGCTGGACGGACGCCGGAACGCTCGGGCTGCTGGCCGTCGGAGCCGCCCTGATCGCTGCGTTCGTCGTCGTCGAGCGGGTCTCGGCGCACCCGATGGTCCAGGTCGGGCTGCTCGCCAGCCGCCGTGTGTGGGGCCTGGCGGCCATCATCTTGTTCGGCATGGCCGGGTTCATGGGCGCCGCCAACATGCTCATGCCGTTCTGGGCAGAACTTCCCGAGGCGGTCGGAGGGTTCGGACTGAGCGCCACCGACTACTCGCTGGCCGTCCTGCCCGGCACCTTCCTGACCGTGTGCATCGCCCCGGCCATGGGCAACCTCGCGCGCCGGGTCGGGTGGCGGCCGATCCTGGTCACCGCCACCTCGCTGGCGGGCGCGGGGCTGGTCGGTCTCGCCCTGTGCATGGACTCCGCGGTTCCCGCGTTCGTGTTCGCAACTCTGGTGACCTGCGTCTTCGCCGGCGCGGCGATGACAGCGGCGACCGGGCTCGGCGTGCTGTTCTCGCCGGCGGAGACCCCTGCGTTCCTCCCCGGGATCGTGTCGGTGATGTTCTCCTTCGGATCCTCGCTCGGCTTCGCGCTCAGCGGGTCGGTACTGGCCCGGGACACCGTCTCGATGCCCGGCGCGCCGCCGCTGCCCACCCAGGACGCGTTCACCCACGCGTTCGCGCTCATGGCCGCGTTCATGGTCGTGGCCGCGGTGCTGACGCTCCTGATCCCGCGCGCCCGCTCCCGCTCGCACGCCCCTGCCGACGCGCACCCCGCCGAGGCGCACTCCGGCGCCGCGCCCGGCCCGCAGACCGCCGAAGCCTGACCGCACGCCCACCCCTCGACAGCCCCGCGCGGCGACCCGGCGCACGGCCGCCGCGCGGGGCCCGTACCGCCCTCAGCGAAGGACGACCATGAACGACCGCAGCCTGACCATCCCCGGCGATTCCGGTGACATCCCCGCCGCGCTGGCGACACCCCCCGGGAACGGTCCCTTCCCGGCCGTGCTCCTGCTGCACGGCACCGCCAGCCACCGCGACGAGGTCGGCGGCATGTTCTCCCGGCTCGCCGCCGCGCTCGCCGCCCGCGGCGTGGCCTCGCTGCGCATCGACTTCGCCGGCTGCGGCGCGAGCACCCGCCCCCAGACCGACCTGACCGTCACCGGCGAACTCGCCGACGCCCACGCCGCCTACCGGTGGCTGAGCGCACGCGAGGACATCGACGACACGCGGGTCGCCTGCCTCGGGTTCTCCCAGGGCGGCATGATCGCCGCACTCCTCGCCCGGGCCGAACCCCGACTCGCCGCCCTGGGCTGGTGGTCCTGCGGCCCCGCGGCGCAGCCCGGCCCCGCATTCGCGTTCCTGGCCCCCGCGTTCGCCGGGGACGCCGACCACGTCACCGCGGACCTGGGATTCACCACCTTCACCTTCTCCCGCACCTGGTGGCACGAGATCCAGCGCCTCGACCTGGACGCGGCCCTCGCCGCCTTCGACCGCCCGATCCTCGCGCTCGCCGGCTCGGCGGACACCCTCATCGACCCTGCCGCGTCCGCCGCGCTCCTGCGCGCCACCCCTGCCACCGACCTCACGTTCACCGAACTGGCCGGCGCGGACCACATCTTCGGCGTCCTCGACCCCGACCGCGACCAGTCCACCCCGGTCGTGGCCGCCACCGCCGACTGGTTCGCCGACCGCCTCGCCGCGACCCCGACCGCGGTTCCGCCGATGAGCGCGGCCGAGGCCGAGCTCATGCGGTTCGCCGACCACGAATTCCCGCGCGCCGAAACGCTGGAGGACCGTGTACGCTTCCGCGACGGGCTCGTCGCCCGCATCCGCGGCTTCCGCCCGCTGATGATCGACGTGGAGGTGCCGCGCCGCGACGGACCCGTGCCGGTCGTCGCCTGGCTGCACGGCGGCGCGTGGATGTGGGGCACGAACAAGCACGTTGCCACGCCCATCGACACCGAGCGCATCCGCGAGGAACTCCTGGCCGCCGGAATCGCGTTCGCGTCCATCCAGTACCGGCTCAGCGGCGAGGCGCCCTGGCCGGCCCAGCTGCACGACACCAAGAGCGCGATCCGCTGGCTGAAGTACCACGCCGACCGCCTCGGCATCGACCCCGGCCGCGTCGCCGCCTGGGGAGAGTCCGCCGGCGGACACCTCGCCGCGCTCCTTGCCACCACCGGGCACCGCCCCGACCTCGAAGGCGATCTCGGCGTGGCCACCGGCACCAGCCGCATCCATGCCGCCGTGAGCTGGTACGGCCCCACCGATCTGACCGCGATGCTCGAGCACGGCTTCGCCGAACCCGTCCGCGACCTCCTCGCCGACCGGCCCGGACTCGCCCGCCAGGCCAGCCCCCTCCACCAGGCCGGGCCCGACACCGCGCCCATGCTGCTCGTGCACGGCACCGAGGACACCCCCGTCCCGGCCGCCCACAGCCGGCAACTCGCCGATGCCTGCATCCGGCACGGCGTCCCCGCCGAACTCGTCCTCGTCCCCGAGGCGGGCCACGCCTTCGCAGGCGCCGACCACATCCCCTACACCGAACTCACCGTCGCCTACCTGCGCCGCGTCCTCCGCAGCAGCTCCGCCGCGGCGACCGCCGCCGCGGCAACCGACGCGGCAACCGGCGCGCCGGCCTGAAGCCGACCCGCCCCGGAGATTTCCCGCAAGAGGACGGCGGCCCAGGCGCCTCCGGCGCTGATCGACTCGTAGGGGACGTGAGAGGCCGACAAACCGGGGAGCGTGGTGGGGCAGGCGTCGATGGCGTCGGACATCCAGGTGGTGGGAGTGTCCAGGGAAGGATCCGATGGATCTGCCGCCATTCGTCCGGGAGTTCGTCCCAGCCGTGCAGCTTGGCGCAGTGATGGCAGTTGCATCCCAGGCGTAGTAGGGGTCTACGCAAACAGCGTTCCTACGACAGCATTTCGGCATGCAGGGGCTGTCGATCCCCGCTATACGGGGTTCTCGATCTCCGGGCGCCGGGCCAACGGATGGTCTTGCGATAGCTGGACCCCGTGTGGGCTTGGTCGGCGGGTTCCGCTTGACTCGGGACGGCGGGCACACCGTCCCGAGCTGCTACAAGCCGGAGCGCGCAGCCGTTGCCGGCGGTCGGCCGACGATCGACGCGCGGTGGTTCGTCACCGGGAGCTCGTATCTGGTGAGGAAGGTCAGATGCTGATTCTCGGCGAGTAGTAAGTGCTGGTGCTGGTGATCTGCCAGCCGACGGCGGTGTCCCGCATTCCGACGGGGCAGGTGATGGTGCCGGAGAGGTATCCGCCTCGCGGTGCGAGGTCCGTCTTCAGGTCGTATACCCACTGACCCGACGGACCGGCGCAGGTCAGGCCGAAACGCGCCTTGACCGTGCTGTACGTCGTGTTGACGAAGTTCACCCGGACCTTGTCCGTGGCCACCTTTTCGATGCAGAGCGACACCTGGGTGCCTTTGCACTGCCAACTTGCCGCCGTAGCGGATGTCTGCGCCTGGGCGACGGTCGCCGAAGCTCCCGTGAATGCCAGGGCGGCGACACACGTGGCAATCATTCGTGCAGTGGTTCTCACGCTTCACCAATCTTCTCGGTGTCTACGAGTCGGCTCCGGCGGTCGTCGCCACCGGAGCCGGAGCGACAAGGCGGACCGACGGCCGAGACCAGCAGAGTCGTCCGGCCGTGTTTGCCGTCGCCGTTCACATCCGCGCCCGCGGCAAGGGCGTCTCGCAAGGCAGGCACACCGCCGGCACCTGCGGCCTCACGGGGTCCTCCGTCGCTCCCGAATCGGGTGCTTTCCTGGGTTCGACGTTGAACTCCCGTGAATGTCGCGGGTTTCGGCAACGTATCAATCGGCGATACGTTGCAACAAAAGGCCATCCAAAAAGCGCAAGTCCAATGCGCGCGTACTTTGCACATCCCGGCACCCGCCCGTCGAGACCGGAAGGACGGGGAAGCGGGTTTGGCGAACATCCCGATCAGGAGGTGAGCGCGGCGTCTTGTACGTCGGGTGCTGGGCAGTGCGTTGGTGCTTGCGGGTGGTGGATGCCCCAGTAGGAGTCAAGGTCGCCGCTCGAGGCGGTCCCCGGCTCCGGGACCCCGAACACGCCACTCGTCGGACGGCAACTTCGGCAATGCGGCATTTGGGGCCTGCCGACCTTGGTGGTCAGCACGCCCACTTCACCGCCGAGGCCCGCGGTGAACGCTCTGACGATCTGAGGGCCGCGCCGCCACTTCGGATTGGGCTGGGGGAGCGGGGGCCGTCCCGTCATTCGCGAGTACGGGGCACCGTCTCAAGCTACGTCGGCCGAGTTCACCGACCCGGGGCCGGAGCTCACGACATGTCTCTCGCCGTGGTGCGGAAGCGTGCTCGGTACGCCGACGGGGTTACGCCCAACCGGCGGGCGAACGCGCGGCGCAGGGACTCGTCGCTGCCGAAGCCGCTGCGCTGGGCGGCGCCAGTAACGGTGGCGCCGGAGGCGAGGAGGCCCTGCGCGGCCGCCACACGGGCGGCCTCGACGTAGCCGGCCGGGGTCGTGCCGAGTTGGTCGTGGAACAGGCGCGTGAGGTGGCGGACGCTCAGCCCGGCGCGTGCGGCCAGGGCGGGGGCGCGGTGGTCCTCGGCGGGGTCGGCGGCGATGGCGTCGACGACCCCGCGCAGCAGGTCGTGGTGCGGGGGCGCGGTGCGGAGTGCCGAGGAGAACTGCGACTGGCCGCCGGGGCGCTGCATGAACACGACCAGGTCGCGGGCGACTTCGCGGGCCAGGTCGGCCCCGGCGTCGGCCTCGACCATGGCGAGGGCGAGGTCGATGCCCGCCGTCACGCCGGCGGACGTCAGCAGGTGCCCGTCGCGTACGTGGATCGCGTCCGGCTCGACCTCGATCAGGGGGTGGCGCCGGGCGAGCGTCGCGGCGTGCCGCCAGTGGGTGGTGGCGCGGCGGTGGTCGAGGAGCCCGGCGGACGCGAGGGCGAAGGCGCCGGTGCAGACGGCCGCGACGCGGCGCGGCGGCGTGGCGGCGGCCGAGGTCAGCGCGTGCAGGGCGGGCAGCAGTCCGTCGGGGTCCGGTCCTTCGGGCAGGTCCGCGGAGCCGGGGACGATGATCGTGTCGACAGGGCCGCGGGCGTGCAGGACGGTCGGGTCGGCGGGGGCGTCGACGGCCAGGCGTCCGGACGGGGTCGCGACGTCGGCTCCGTCGGGCGAGCACACCGTCCAGGAGTAGGCGGCGCCGAGGTCGCGGGCGGTGGCGAACACTTCGAGCGGACCGGTGATGTCGAGCTGGCGGACGCCGGGGAAGGCGAGGAAGACGATGTGGCGGACGGGCGCGGGCATGCGGTCACGCTAACGGGCGACGGGCGACGGGCGACGGGCGACGGGGCGGAGGGGCGACGGGGCGGAGGGGCTGAGGGGCTGAGGGGCTGAGGGGCTGAGGGGAGTGCGGCGGAGGGGCTGAGGGCGGAGGGGCTGAGGGGAGTGCGGCGGAGGGGCTGAGGGCGGAGGGGCTGAGAGCGACGGGGCTGAGGGAATGCGGCGGAGGGCGCGATGGCCGAATCCGAGGGATTCATGGCCGTACGGTCATGGTCGCGGCCCGGTGCCCGGCGGGAGGCTGAAGGCGTTCAGCCGAGCCGCCCGGCCCCGTCCGGGAGTTCGGTCCGTTTCAGAAGTTCGGGAGCCCGCCATGTCCAACTCGTCCTCCACCGCCTCCGCCACCTCCGGTGCATCCACGACTGCGCCCGTACCCTCGGAGATCGGCGGCATCAAGGTGCCCGACAGCCGGATCGCCGCGGAGACCACCGAACTGGTGCGCGACGTCGCGGGCGAACTGTTGTTCCACCACTCGCGCCGCGTCTACCTGTTCGGCGCGTGGCAAGGGGCCCGGCGCGGACTGGCGTTCGACCCTGAACTGCTCTACGTCGGGGCGATGTTCCACGACCTCGGCCTGGTCGACCCGTACCGCACCACCGCGCGCAGGTTCGAGCTCGACGGTGCCGAGGCGGCCGCGGCATTCCTCCGCGGGCACGGCGTCCCGGCGGACTCGGTCCGCCTGGTGTGGGAGGGCATCGCGCTGCACACCACACCGGAGATCCCGTACGGCATGGCCCCCGAAGTCGCCCTCGTGACCGCGGGCGTCGAACTCGACGTGCTGGGCATCGGCTACGCGGACCTGCCGGACGACGTGCGCGCGGCGGTCGTCGCGGCGCACCCGCGCCCGGACTTCAAGCGGCGCATCCTGGCGGCGTTCACGGACGGCATCAAGGACCGGCCGGCCACGACGTTCGGCAACGTGAAGGCGGACGTGCTGGCCCGGTTCGTCCCGGGGTTCGAGCGCGGCGACTTCGTGGACGTCATCGAGGGGTCGGACTGGGCCGAGTGACGCGCGGGCGGGAGGGCCGATCCGCGGACCGCGCCATCATCATGCTGTGCCCGCGCCTCGGCCCTCAGTCGCCCTGAGACCCGGTGGCGGCGCGTTTGCGGGCCCGGTGGGCGGCCACGTTGGCGCGATTGGCACACGCCTCGGAGCAGTAGCGGCGCCGGCCGTTGCGGGAGGTGTCCGCGTAGACGCGTTCGCAGGCGTCGGCCGCGCACACCCCCGAGCGGTCGATGCCGTATTCGGCGAGCAGGTTCGCGATCCCCATGGCGCTGTTGATGCGCGCACGGTCGACGAACGGCACGCCCGAGGGGGCGTAGTGGACGTGCAGGCCGTAGCCGTGGTCGACCAGGCGGGGGTTCACGGTGATCTGCGCGAGCAGGGCGTTGCCGCGGTCGACGGCCTCTTCCAGGTCGGCGGCCTCGAAGACGCCGCGCAGTTCGGCGGCCCAGGCGGCGAGCAACGGGACGTGCGCGGCGCGGGCGTCCTGGACCAGGAAGGAGAACGGCGCGAGCAGTTCGCGCACCTGCTCGACCGTGGGTGCGGGGGCGTCCGCGCCGGCATGGTCGACCGTCCAGAAATTGACCATGGCGACGGAGGCGCCGACACCGTCGCTGCGGTAACCGTTGACGTCCATTGAACCCTTACATAGTCTCATCGGTAAGGAGTGACCCTGCTAGAAGTATTACCGATCGACGGAGGGGCTGCCATGGCGTCGACCTGCAGTGTGTGCGGGCGGACCGACGGGCGATGGGAGCGGGAGCTGTCGCGGCACCGCACTTCGCAGGGAGAAGTCGTGTACACCCGCTGCACGTGCGGCAGCATCGCGGTCCGGCTGCTGCCCCCGCGCCCGGTCGCGGACGCGGGCCTGCTCGCGCAGAGCCGGGCCCCCGAGCCGGTCATGGACCTCCTGGCCGGAGCAGGTGGCACTGCGCGCGCAGCGGGAGCGCGGTTCGGTACCCAGGCCCCCGAAACTGCCGGATAGACCCACCCGTTGCCGGCGGCCGGGGCGCGTCCCTGAGCGGCGGTCCGGCAGTCGGCAGGGCCGCGCGACCCTCCACCGCGTGCCGCGGCGTCCGGGGAGTGCCAGGCTTGAAGACGCGGGGTTCCACGAGGGCCGGAGGAGGACCAACGCCATGACGGCCGCGACTCGCAACGACGTACCTGTGGTGATCGAGGGCAACGGCGTCGAAGTGCGTACGAAACCTATCGGCGGTGATCTCTCGGTCGGCTTCATCCGGCTGCCGAAGGGCACACACATGGGCCCGGCCATGCAAGGGCTTCCCGGTGACGCGTGCCAATGCCCGCACTGGGGGTACCTGATCAAGGGGCGGGTGAAGATGCACACTCCGTCGGGGGACGACATCTACGAGGCGGGTCAGGCGTACTACTGGGAGCCCGGGCACGTTCCGGAAGCCCTTGAGGACTCGGAGTTCGTGGAGTTCTCGCCGACCGGTGACTTCGCGGCGGTCGTCGACCACGTCAAGGCCCAGATGGGCTGACGGCCGTGCGCCGCGCCGTGCACCGGCGCGGCCCTGGGCCGGCAGCCGTCACGCGCGCGGCGCCGGTGGTTTCGCCGAGCCGTGCCGTTCCAGTACGTCCACGACCTGGCGCAGGTCCAGCCGGTGGTCGGTGTGGTCGGGGCCCGTCGCGGTCGCGTGGCGGAAAGCGCCGTCCGGCGTGAAGCGCAGATGCATGCTGCGGTCCGGCAGGGACAGCCGCACCGTGGCGTCGGGGTGCGCGGTCACGGTCCAGCCGTAGCTGCGGGCGGTGTGCGTCAGGTAGTGGGCGTCGGGACCTGAAGGCACCTTGTCGGGGTCCGCTGAGGTCGTCATGGCCAGCATGCTCCTCCCTCGACCGCCGGGTCTGGGGGACGCACCACGATCGTGGGCGCGGCACCGCGTCGGGTTCGACTGCGCACAAGCTCGACTGCGGGCGATCCTGCGCGGTCCACTGCCGCCTGGGCCTCGGCCGCGTTGGCGACGCAGTCGAGTTGCGGCCGACGCGGCCGACGTCGGATCGCGCGGCATCCGCGAGACGAGCGACGGGCAGCGGACGACGGGCTGACGGGGCGAGTCGCGGCTGCTTCGGTGTGCACGTCGCCGGTGCCGCAGTATGGACCGGCGACGCGCACACCGACGTGGCGGCAGCGTGTCAGCGGGACAGGTCGATGTCGAAACCGATGCCCAGTTGCCGGGCTCGGTCGATGACCAGGCGGGCGGCGGCCAAGTCCTGGAGGCCGATGCCCACGGAGTTGAAGAGCGTGATCTCGTCCGGCTTCTCGCGGCCCGGCTTTGCGCCGACGATGATCTCGCCGAGTTCGTCGGCGAAGTGCGCGGGGTCGATGGCGCCTTCGGCGACCGGGATCATGACATCGCCGGAGTCCAGGCGTGCGGTCTCGCGGTTGTCGACGACGACGCGGGCGCGGCGTACGCCCTCGGTGTCGATCTCGCGGTGGTCGGCGCGGGGCGGTGCGCCGACCGCGTTGACGTGCAGGCCCGGGCGGAACCAGGCGCCGCGTACGAGGGGTTCGCGCGACGGCGTGAGGGTGCACAGGACGTCGACGCCTTCGACGGCGTCCCGAGGATCGTCCACCACGCGTGCCTCCAGGCCTGTCGCGGTGATGCCCTCCGCGCAGGCCGCCGCGGTCGCGGCGGTGCGGCTCCACACCCGGACCTCGGCGAGCGGGAGGACCGCGCGCAGTGCCTCGACGTGGGTGGCCGCCAGTGCGCCGGCGCCGATCAGCCCCAGCACACGGCTGTCGGGGCGGGCGAGGTGGCGGGTCGCCACCGCGGACGCGGCGGCGGTGCGGAAGAGCGTGAGGGCGCGTCCGTCGAGGACCGCCTCGCAGGCACCGGTCTCCGGGTCGACGACCATCACCGTGGAGCGCTGCGCGGGGAGCCCGCGCGCCCGGTTGGCCGGCATGTCGGCGAGGAGTTTGACCGCCGCGCCGCGCAGCGGGGCCGAGGCCGCGGTCATGGGCAGGAACACGGTCTCCGAGCCGGGCATCACGATGCCGTGCGGCCCGGGGTTGACCGCCCGGCCCTGCGCGGCGTCCGCATGTGCGCGGGACACCGCGTCGATCATCCTGCCCATGTCCATGAGGTCGAGGACTTCGGTGCGGGTCAGGAAAAGCGTCATCAACAACCGTCCTTGCGGGTCGGAGGCGGGTAGCGGTGGCGAGCAGCGGGAGAGGTGCGGAGCGTGCAGGCGGGGGAGGTCACCCGGTGCGGGCGAACGGGACGGTCAGGCAGGCAGGGGCGCGGCTGCGGCCGACCAGTCCGCTGACGGCCAGCAGCGCGATGACGTACGGCGACATCACCAGAACCGCCACCGGCAGGTCGACCCCCAGGGCCGGCGCGGTGAACTGCAGGGCCTGGGCGATCCCGAAGAACACGCAGGCAAGTGCGGTCGGCAGCGCCCGCCAGCGGCCCGCGATCACCGCCACGACGGCGAGGTAGCCGATGCCGGCCGTCATGTTGTCGGTGAAGGCGTGGACTTCGGACAGCGCGAGCTGCGCCCCGCCCAGGCCTGCGGTGAGGCCGGCCAGGAGCACGCAGGCGTACCGGATGCCGCGGACCGGCAGGCCCGAGCGGTCCGCGGTCTCCGCGTCCTCGCCCGCGGCGTCGACGGCCAGGCCGAGGCCGGTGCGGCGGGAGGCGGCGAGGCCGATGACGGCGACGAGCGCGAGGGCCGCGTACCCGAGTGCCGTGTGCGCGAACAGCGCGGGGCCGACGTACGGGATGTCGGACAAACCGGGCACGGGCAGCTCGTCGAAGGAGGGCACCGTCGCGTTGCGGTCGTCGCCCAGCATGACGCGGGAGCCGTACGTCGTCGCGCCCAGCGCCAGCGCGTTCGCGGCGATGCCGACGACGACCTGGTCGGCGCGCAGGGTCACGCTCAGGACGGCCTGCAAGGCCGCGAACAACACGGCCGCGGCGACGCCGCACAGCACCCCGACGGTCGCGTCGCCGCTCTGCAGCGCGCCGGCCACCGACGCGAACGCCCCGGTGAGCATCATGCCTTCGAGGCTGAGATTGAGCACGCCCGCGCGCTCGCTGATCAATTCGCCGCTTGCCGCGAGGAGTACCGGCAGCGCGAGGTGCACGCCGCCGGACAGGAGGTCGGATACGGGACTCATCGGGCGCCTCCGCCGGGTCGGGCCGCGGTCCAGCGCATGGCCCCGGCGATGCACACCACCAGGACGCTCTGCGCCACCTGGACGGTCGAGGCGGGGACCCCCGCGGCGATCTGCAGGTTGATGCCGCCCGACACTAGGAAGCCCAGCAGCAGGGCGACCGCCGCGACGGCGGTGAGCGAGCCGCGGGCCAGCAGGCCCACCACCAGGCCCGCGAATCCGTAGCCGGATGAGAGGCCTTCGTCGAGCACGTACGGCGCGGTCGCGACCAGCACCGCACCCGCGAGCCCGGCGAAACCGCCCGCGACGGCCAGCGCCCCGCCTTCCAGCCGCCCGACCGGGAGCCCGGCCCGGCGCGCAGCCGGTGCCGACCGGCCCGCGGCCTTCAGGCGCAGCCCCGTGGCGGTGTGCCGCAGGACGACCGCGACCACCAGCGCCGAGGCGACGGCCACCACGATCGCGATCGTGGCCGGCGAGGTGGCCGCGTCGAGGAGCGGCAGCCGCCCGGACGAGGCGACCGGCTCCGATTGCGGCAGCGTCTCGGAGGAGGTGACCGGCTGCCGCAGCAGGGCCTCTTCGTGGACCGCGAGGGAGACGAGGCCGATGCCGACGAAGTTGAGCAGCAGTGTGGTGATGACCTCGCTGGTGCCGCGCCGCACCTTGAGGTATGCGGCGATCCCGGCCCACAGTGCGCCGGCCGCGAACCCCGCGGCCAGGACCAACGGCGTGCCGAGCGCCCGAGGCAGCCCGTCGCCCAACTTCACGCCGACCGCCGTTCCGGCCAACGCGCCCAGGCACAACTGGCCTTCGCCGCCGACGTTCACCAGTCCGACGCGGTGCGCGACGCTGAAGCCGACCGCGATGAGCATGAGGACGGCGACGCCGTTGAAGGACACCCCGATCGCGTAGTCGGTGCCGAACATGCCGTCGGCGAGCGCCTGTCCGGCCTCCGCGGGAGTGGCGCCGGAGCCGATCACCAGCAGCACCGCGACGCCGGCGGCGATCGCGGCAGCCGGGACGCCGAGGACGACCGGGCTGCGCAGCCAGGCGAGCCGGGCGGGGGAGAACCGGGCGGTGCCGGGTCGAGATGTGTCGGGTCGGTCGGCGTCGGGTCGGGAGGCGCCGGGTCCGGGGGCGGACGCGGAGGCGGCGGCGGGCCGCGGCGGGGCGGTCATGCGTCGGCTCCGGTCATCAGGCGGCCGAGCCGCTCGCGGGCCCCGGGTTCGCCGGTGCGTACCGGGCCGAGCGCGCGGCCGCGGTACATGACGACGATGCGGTCGGCGACGGCCAGGAGTTCGGAGAGTTCGCTGGAGATCAGGAGGATGCCGCAGCCGCGTGCCGCGGCGTCGCGCAGCCGCGTGACCACGGCGCCGACCGCGCCGATGTCCAGGCCGCGGGTCGGCTGCGAGGCGACCAGGCAGACCAGCGGGTCCAGGGCCAACTCGCGGGCCAGCACCACCTTTTGCTGGTTGCCGCCGGATAGCGTGCGCATCGGGGCCCGGCTGTCTTCGGTGCGGATCGCGTGGGCGGCGACGACCTCGTCCGCTGCGCGGTTCAGCGCGCGCCGGTCGAGGAGGCCGTACCGCCGGAAGTCGGCAAGTCGGGCAAGGAAGAGGTTCTCGGCGACCGAGAGTTCGCCGATGCAGCCTTCGTGCAGGCGGTCTTCCGGGACGACGCCGAGGCCGAGGCGGGTGCGCCGGGCGGGCGGCGCCGCGGTGATGTCGTGCCCGTCGAGTTCGACCGATCCGGACCGGGCCCGCAGGGATCCGGCGAGCACGGCGCCCAGTTCGGACTGGCCGTTGCCCTCGACGCCCGCCACACCCAGGATTTCGCCGCGCGCGACGGTGAGCGAGACCGCGTCCAGGGCCGTGGTGCCGTCAGGGCGTCGGACGGTGAGGCCGCGTACGGCGAGGGCCGCAGCGCGCGGCGCGCCCGCCGATGTTGCGGCGGCCGCCGCCGGGACGGTTGCGCCTGGCGCGGGCGGCCCGCCGCCGTCGGGCGCGGCGTCCACGGCGCTTTCGTCGGCCCCGGAGCCTTCGGGCCCGACGCCTTCGGGCCTGGCACCCTCAAGACCGAGTCCCGCGGCGAGCAGCGGGTCGAGCTCCGCGACCCGGCGCCCGACCATCATCGCGACGAGGTCGCTCTGCGCGATGCCGGCCAGCGGACCGCCGCCGACCACCCGGCCGCCGCGCAGCACGGTCGCCTCGTCGCCGGCCCGCGCGACCTCGGCGAGCTTGTGGGTGACCAGTACGACTGCGTGGCCGGCCTCGGCGATACGGCGGCAGGTGGCCATGAGCGACTCGATCTGCGCGGGGTCGAGCACGCCGGTCGGCTCGTCCAGCAGAAGCAGACGCGGTTTGCGCAGCAGGCACTTGACGATCTCGACCTGTTGGCGGATGCCGACGGGCAGCGCGTCGACGCGGGCGTCGGGGTCGAGGCTCAGGCCGTACGTGTCGGCCACCGCGTCCAGTTCGCCGAGCAGTTCGCGGCGCGGCGGGCGCAGGCGCAGGCCCGTGCCGAGCAGCAGGTTCTCCGCGACGGTCATGGTGGGCACCAGGCTGAAGTGCTGATGCACCATGGCGACTCCGGCGGCGAGTGCGTCGGCGGGACGCTGCGGGGCGTACGGCTCGCCGTACAGCCGCATCGTCCCCGCATCGGGGGAGTGGGCGCCGAACACGAGGTTGCACAGCGTCGATTTGCCTGCCCCGTTCTCCCCGAGGACGCAGTGCACGGTGCCCGCGCGGACTCGCAAGGAGGCCGCGTCGAGGGCCGGGGTGGCCCCGAACGCCTTGGTGAGGCCTTCGAGTTCGAGGGTGACGGTGGCGTCTGCGCGGTCCGCGCCGGACGATCTCGCCTCGTCCGGGGCAGCCCCGCCCCGGAAAGGCTCCGGGGCGGGGCGGGCGCGGGGCGCGCGCCAGGTCAGGCTGGGCACGGCGCTCACCCGGCCTTGACGGTGCCCGCGGCGATGGCCTGCTTGGCCTCGGCGAGTTTGGCGGCCGCAGCCGGGCTCGGGTCGCACAGGATGAAGTCGGACGCGGTGTGCGGGGCGGTCAGCCCGAACCTGACCTGCTCGGCCTTCCAGGTTCCGGCGAGGACCTGTTCGACTGCGTACGAGACTTCGGCGCCGATGTCGGTCTTGACGTAGCCGACCACGCCCGGTTCGCTGCCGCAGTCCTTGGGGATGGGGCCGCCGACGAACGAGGCCGAGGCGTCGGCCGCGGCCTGGGCCATGCCCTTCTTGCCGAGGTTGACGATCTGGCCCAGGACGTCGGCGCCCGCGCTGTACCCCGCGGCGGCGGCCTGCTTGGCCTTGGCGACGTCGTTGAAGTCGCCGACGTACGCGGGCTTGAGGACCTTGACGTCGGGCCGCGCGTACTTCGCGCCCGCTTCGAACGACTTGCCCGCGTTGACGATCGCGGGCAGTTCGACGCCGCCGACGAAGCCGACCGTGCCGGTCTTGGACAGGCTCGCGGCGACGACGCCGGACAGGAACTCGGCCTCGGCCTGCTGCGGGTCG
The DNA here is from genome assembly GCF_021502675.1 of Yinghuangia soli. Taxonomy (GTDB): domain Bacteria; phylum Actinomycetota; class Actinomycetes; order Streptomycetales; family Streptomycetaceae; genus Yinghuangia; species Yinghuangia soli. The sequence continues at coordinate 328,785 of NZ_JAKFHA010000003.1, read as the reverse complement.
TACAGCGCCAGATTGGCGAGCGGCGCGGCGTCCGCGGGCCCGCCGATCTCGACGAACTTGACCTTCGGGAACTGCGGGGCGACCTTGCGTACGTCGGCGTCGGTCTGGCCGCCGAGTGAGATGACAAGTTGTGCGTCCTGCGCGAACCGGACCAGGGCCTGCTGGTAGTCGGCCTTGGCGACCTGCTCGACGTGCGCGAACTCGACGCGGTCGCCGAGCGTGGCCTTGAGCCGCTGGAGGCCGAGGTACGCGGACTCCATGAACCCGTTGTCCGAGATCGAGCCGGGGAACATCACGCCGACCTTGAGCTTCGCGCCGCCGGGGGCGCCCGAGGGCCCGGCGCCGGCCGCCGGTGCGGTGCCGTCGGTGCTGCCGCCGCACGCGGTGAGGGCGAGCAGTGCCACGGCGAGGCCGGCCGAAGCGGCGGCAGGTACGGCGGTTCTGCGGCGGCGGTCCGTGCGGAGGTTGCTCATGGTGGCGACTCCTGGGATGTCACGACCGGATGCGGCCGGTCGCGTTAGTGGTATACCGCTATTGGGGCATCAGTCTCCGGGCGTTGTGTTCCGGGCGGGTTTCGCGCAGGTAAGCCGGTGATGGCGTGGCGCGCAGACGCGTCGCCCGCCAGGTGCGGCCGCGGCACCGGGGGCCGCAGCGGGCATGTGACCCTCGTCTGTGCCTCGCCTGCGCCTCGCGCCGGTTGCGGAGTCCGCGGCATAAGGTGGTCGGCGCCGGACCCACGGGGGCTCGGGTGGAGTTGCGACAGTGCGGCGGTCGGCCGCGCCCGGAGCGGTGAGGCGGTGCCAGTGGCGGCGGACGGGGCGGACGACGCGTCCGGGGCAGCGCGCGAGTCGCTGCGCGACCGCGCGTACCGTATCCTGCGGCAGCGCATCGTGGACGTGGAACTCCAGCCCGGCCAAAGGCTCGTGGAACGCGACCTGGCCGCCGAGATGGAGGTGTCGCGCATTCCCCTGCGCGAGGCGCTGCGCCGCCTCGAGGCCGAGGGGCTGGTGGTGCTCGTCCCGCAACGAGGCGCACTGGTCTCGCCGTTCACGCCGGCGGACGTACGCGACCTCTTCGACGTCCGCGAGAGCCTCGAAGTGCTGGCCGCCCGGCTCGCCGCCGAACGCGCCGACGACGCCGGACTGGCGCGCCTCGGCGCACGCCTCGACGACGCCCGCGCGGCCACCGCGCGCGGCGACCGCCCCGCGATCGCGGCCGCCAACGCGGCCTTCCACGCGGCCATCGTCGACCTCGCCGACAGCCCGCTGCTCACCTCTCTCATGCGACCGCTGGACGCCCGGCTGCAGTGGCTGTTCCGCCTGACCGCCGACCGCGACCCCGGCGAGCAGTGCGCCGAGCACGAAGAGCTGTACACGGCGATCGCCGCCCACGACACCGAACGCGCAGCGTCGTACGCGCTGCGCCACGTCGCCGCCGGCCGCGCCCCGAGCCTCGAACTGGCCCACAGCTGGTCACACCCGGACATCGACCCCGTCAAGGTGACCCACACCCGCCGCCGCGCCCGCCGCTAGGGTACGGCGGTCGGTGATTCCGGCGGCATGGTGATGCTCGCGCCTGCCATGGCCGGCTGGTCCATCGCCGCGCGCCCGGTCAGGGGCGGCCGGTGCCGCCTTCTGCTGCTGTGGCGAAGCGGGTGGCGATTCGGGCGAAGGCGGCGGCCAGTTCCGGTGGGGTGACCGCTTCGATGTCGGCGTCGAAGCGGGCGATGGCGGCAGCGAGTCCGGTCCAGGACCAGGATCCGAGGGTGAGTCGGCAGCGGTCGGCGGCGACGGGTTCGACGACTGCGTCGCCTGCGAATGCGGCGACTTCGGCGGCCGGGCGGCGGAGGATGACCTCGCCGCGGCAGGGCCATGCGGTGGTGGTGCCGTCGGTGCCGCGGAATCGGCCGGTGACGAAGTCGGAGACGTCGCCTCCGGGGAGGGCACGGGGGGTGAACCGGGGGCCGGCGGGTGTGCGGGGGCGGATCCGGTCGGCGCGGAACGTCCGCCAGTCCGCGCGGTCGAGGTCCCAGGCGACGAGGTACCAGCGGCCGTGCCAGATGACCAGGTGGTGCGGCTCGACCCGGCGGGGCTGCCCGGTCAGGGCACCTGGGTCCTGGACGTAGTCGAAGCGCAGTTCCTCCCCGGCGCGGACAGCACGGCTGATGTCCGCGAGTGTCTGGCCGTCGACCGGGGCCTGGGCGCCGGAGTCCGACGGCCGGACCGCGGTGGCCTGCACGAGGTCGACGCGTTGGCGCAGGCGCGGAGGCAGGACCTGGCGAAGGGTGGCCAGGGTGCGCGCGGCGTCGTCGGCCAGTGGGGTGCCTTCGGAGGCTGCGGTCTGCAAGGCGACGGTCAGGGCGATGGCCTGCGCGTCGTCGAACAGCAGGGGCGGCAGGTGCGTGCCCGCAGCCAGCCGGTAGCCGCCCGCAGGCCCTTTCAACGCCCTGATGGGATAGCCGAGTTCCCGCAGCCGGTCGACATCGCGGCGTACGGTGCGCGCGGTGACGTCGAGGCGCTGGGCCAACTCGCTCCCGGACCAGTCGCGCGGGGTCTGGAGCAGCGAGAGCAAGGTGAGCAACCGCGAGGACGTCTTTCGCATGCTTCGGATTCTGCCCGAGGTAGCGGACCGATGCTGTCCGCTACTGCTGCGACTGTGGGTCGTGAGCCAGTCGGGGCGCCGATACCCCCGGCCGCGGCCGCCGAATTGCGGACGCGGGAGGCAGGCGGCGCCCGTTCGCCACGCCGAGCCGAGCCGGGCCAAGCGGAGCCGGGCCAAGCCGAGCTGAACCGAAGGAGCAAGCCATGTCCGTCACGACCACCACCCATCTCAACTTCCGAGGTGTCGCGCGCGAGGCACTGGACTTCTACCAGTCCGTCTTCGGCGGACGCGTCGTCGCCGTGACCTACAAGGACGCCGGGAACATCGCCGACGAGACCGAGGCCGACTGGGTGATGTGGGGCGAGGTCACCGGCGACAACGGCTTCCATGTGATGGCCTACGACGCGCCCTCCCACCTGCCCTGGAGCCAGGGCCACGACCCGTTCTTCGTCTCCGTGCGGGGCACCGACGCCGACGAGATCAGTGCCCTGTGGGAGAAGCTGGCCCCCGGTTCGACCGTGCGGCAGCCCCTCCGGCCTGCTGCGTGGGCTCCGCTGTACGGCATGGTCACCGACCGGTTCGGAGTGACCTGGGTCCTGGACGTGGCCGTCCCCTACGGGGGCTGACCGGCAGGTGCCGCCGGCCTTCGTCCGCCTGCCACGTGCCGACGTCAGGAACGCGCGTGGCAGGTGGGCGCGGCGGAGAGGGCGGTGGCGGCGGTGCCGGCGCCGGTCCGCGGTCGGCATTGCCTTGCCGGTCAGCGGGTTTGCGAGTCGCGACAGCCCCGCCAGGGCTGCCGCGGGCGGGCAGCTCAGGCGTCGGGCGGGAGGGGGCCGATGTCGACCGCGTACAACTCGCCCAAGTGGGTGGGGTAGGCGGTGGTTCCGGCTGTCACCACCGCACCGCCCTGCACCCGCACGCCGCCTACCGTCCAGCGGATGCTGCCGGTTGCCGGGTCCCGGCCGACGAAGCGGTCCTGGTCGCGGCCGAGGAGGTTGCCGTCCGGACCGCCGGCCACCCACTCGGTGCCGGCGTGCTCCAAGCGGTCCGGGTTCGCCTTGTAGACCTTGGTCTCCCAGCGGGGTGCGCCGGTGGCGCGGTCCAGTGCGTGCAGCACCGAACTCCCGCGCGGGAAGGCCACGTAGAGGTGGTCGCCGACCGGGGTGATCATGTAGTTCGAGCCGTCCGGCCTGGGCAGCGGGGTGAACCAGCGGTGGCTGCCGGTCGCGGCGTCCAGGCACCCGGCGCCGCCTGACGCGGTGCTGTAGTACACCGCGCCGTCGGCCACGCTGATGAGAGCGTTGGCGCGCAATTCGGGGCCGGTCTGCCAGCGGACCGTTCCGTCGCTCGGGTGGTAGGCGGCCACGCCCAGGTTCCAGTCGGCGTCCTGGGTGAGGACGTACGCCAGCTCACCTGCCGGTACGGCGGGCCCGAACCTGTACGCCCTCAACGGCCCGGTCCACCGCGGGCGGCCGGTGCGGGTGTCGAGGCCGACGGCGTTGCCGTCCGGGTCGACCGCGTGCACCACCTCACCGGCCACCGACACCAGCATCGACGGCGAGGGCGTCGGGAACGACCACAGGCGCTGCCCGTCGGACGCCCGTATCGCGACCAACATCCCTGACCCCTGCCGCGGCGACGAGTTGACGTAGACGACGCCGTCGGACACCACTGTCGGCAGGGTCCAGTCGCTCCCCAGGTCCGGCACACGCCACCGCTCCGACCCGGTCGCCGCGTCCAGGCCGTACCAGGTGCCCCGGCTGTTCTCGCTGCCCGAGCCGAACACCACCACGTCACCGACCAGCGCCGGTGCGCAAGTCTCGCCCCCGCACCGGAAGCGCCATCGGACCTGGCCGGTCGCCGCGTCGATGCCGTACGCCGAACCGCCGGGTCTCCGGTCCGCGTCCGTGGTCACGTACAACTGCCCTGACCCCACGGCCGGACGGCCCTGGATCCACTCGTTGTCCTCGGCTCGGAACGTCCACAGCGGCGCGCGGCGCGGTACGCCTGCGCTGCCGCCCGTACCGCACCCGGTCGCCCCGAGCACCGCCCCGCCCGTCAGCGCGGCGGCCAGGCGCAGCACCCCTCGGCGGCTCGGCGGAGACGCCGCCTGCCCCGTCATCCCGATCATGTTCCCCCCAGGCACAGCCCCGCGCGTCGCTCGGGAAGACCGGCGCGCCCGTCGACGCCCCGGGTCCGCCCCGGTGGTCGCGACTCGGGGTGCGTCCCCGCGCGGCCCCGTACCGGGTACGGTTCCGCTCCCGCAGTCCCGGGCGCCAGGGACCCTCGCCTTCACCGACCGGGATCCGGCGGGGGTGGTCCGGCAACGGGCCGGCGAGCCGCCGGCCGCCCTCGTTGCGCTTGGCTGCGGCTGTCTGCCGCCCTCACCCTGTGAAGCCGCGCCCGGTTTTCGATCAGGCCGGCACCGACGCTGTCCCCGGCCGGTCGGCGGACACGACGGCATGCGTGCAGGACGAAGGATGCGGAGCCATGACTCGTCGGAGGCATGACCCGGCGGGACTGCTCACCGCAGTTGCCGAGGCCGACCGGGGCGCGCCCTGGGGCTGCGCGGAGGCCGATGCGGGCCGTGGACGGTGAGGATGTGCCCGGGCAGCGTCGTCCCGGACCATCGTGATGGCCGCGAACTCCCTTGGAGCAGCGGGAGGTTCGAGGCCTTCGCCGAGGCCGCTGATCTCCAGGGTCGCTCCGACGGCGCTGCAGCGCTGCGCCAAGTGGTCGAGGAAGTGGGGGCCGTAGTCGTCCATCCAGGGGACGCGGGTGAGGTCGAGCTGCACGTGTGCCACTCCGGTGCGGATCTCGGACGCTGCCGCGCGCAGGCAGCGGTCCGCGGTGATGGTGATGTCGCCGTCCGGAACGAGGACGAGCGTCCGGGCGGTCATGTGGACGCGGCAGGCCGTGAACGGCCGGTGGTCCGGAGCGGGCAGGTGGCGGTGGTCGCGGGTGGTCTCGGGACGGGGGCGCGCGGGCATCGGGGGATTCCTCGGGGTGGCGGGACCGGACTTGTGTGTGCTTGGACACCTCCGGCGCGCGAACCTCACGCGTCCGTTCGGTGGATTTCGGTACCCGTCGCCGGCCTGGGGTTGCCGACCGCGGAGGCTAGTGGAGGTGTCGACGCGGCAGGCCGCGGACGGTGCGGAACTCGACGTCGACAGGCAGGCGTTCGAGTCCGACACTGGTGCGGCCGTGCTCGACGGCCTCGTCGCGGACCGCCCGGAGGACGGCATACGGGTGCGCGCCGGCCTCGGCGCGCACCGCGAGCTTCAGCTGCGGGCCGTGCCGTCGGCGCACGAGCCGGGCCTGCGCCGAGATCACGTCGGGGATCCGCCGCACGTCGTCCTCGACGGCGTGCGCCAACGCATGCCCGTCGACGGTGACGGCGTCGGCGACGCGCAGCGCCTTCACGAGGCGTCGGCGGGACTGCGCGAGGAACCATCCCACGCACACCGCCAGCACGACCCCCGGCAGCCCGAACGCGACCCACCACCACCAGCCGTGCTCGGTGAGGCGCTCGGTCTGGCTCGGGGTGATCAGCGGCTTGTGCGCGGTGCCCAGCGCATCGCCGAGCCGGCCGTGGAACCCGCCGCGGGAACGGGCTGCCGCGGCCGAGCCGCCCACCAGCATGAGCAGACCGACGAGGGCGAGGAGGACACGGTTCAGGACGCGTCGCATGATGCTCGGCTCATCTCCCTCAGGCAGGTCGGAGGTAGACGTCGACCCGCAAAGGCCGCGACGGCAGCAGCGTGTCCATGCGCTCTTCGAGCGCCGCGTCGAGCTCGTCGTACAGTTCGTCGGCGTCGCGGAAGTGGTAGTCCACGTGCAGCAGGGCACGCCGCCGGGTGACCCGCACCCGGGCGTCCAGGACGCCGGTGGACGACAGAGCCGTGTGCCGCAGCAGCTGCGCCGCGGTGCGGCGGGTCATGTACGCGGACATCGCGGTGCCGACCGGCTCCAGCGGCAGCAGGTGCCGCCGCCCCGGTGTCAGGGCGACCGCGATCAGCCACAGGCCCGCGACCGCTACTGCGAAGCCGGCGATCCATACGGGGTCTTCGGCCCATGCGTGGGTCTGCAGCCAGTCCAGGGTCGCGTCGGCCCACCCCGGGGTGCGCTCGAGGCGGGCCGAGACTCCGACGAACACCACGGTCCCGGCGGCGAGACCGACGGCCGAAGCCGTCATCGCGGCGGTGAACCCGCGTGGCGACCACGCCCGCCGCGGCTTGCGGTACCCCGGGAAAGGCACCGCGGCAAGCGCGTCGGCATGCGTGTCGGCATGCGTGTCGACAGGTGTATCCGCGAGGCCGATGGCCGCGGAGAAGGGCGCGTCCGGCGCGCTCACCGCACCCGCCTCCCACCCGTCCCGATCCGGGTCAGCCGGCCGGCCACCACGTCGATCCGCAGCACCGGCAGCCCGGTCAGCCGCTCCACGTCGGCGCGTACCCGCTGCCGGACCGTCGCGGCGATGTCCACGACCCGTCCGGGGTAGGGCACATCGAGGTCGAGGCGCACGGTGGCGTGTGCGTCGCGGACCTTCACCCCGGCCTTGGGCCGACGCAGCGCGGTGTCCGGGGCGGCCGCACCGGTCGCCTCGGCCGCGGCCCGGGCGGCGATCTTCCGGACCACCCGGTCCGCGATCCGCAGCGACCCCCGATGGGCGGCGGAGACGGGCGTCGGCGCGCCTGCGGAGCCGGCCGGAACGAGCGCCGCCATCAACGGCGCCGGCCGCGGGAAGTGAACAGCTCACCCGGGTCCAGGTCGCCGTCCAGGTACCGCCCGGCCAGGAAGCCGACCGCGCCCACGGCCGCGACCAGCAGCAGCGTTCCGATGCCGCCGAGCGCGGCAGCCAGGCCCAGCACCATGCCGGCCAGCAGGCCCACGATGGGGGTGCTCATGAACTTCCAACTCCCTGCCCGTGCCTGCCAGGGGCACGCTTCGCGTCGATGAGCGCGGATGCCGCGCGATCCGAAGGGACAGGCAGCGGGCGGGCGCCCTCGCGCATGCCGCGACGGCGCCCTGCCGAGCTATTGACCTGCCGAGCTATTGACCTGTCGAGTTATTGACCTGTCGAGCGGGCGGCCTGCGGGACTGCAGGCACGTCCCGGCGCGGCTACTCGACGCGCGTGCTCGACGAGTCCTCGTCGCCGGGGATGTGGATGTCCGTGACCGCGATGTTCACCTCGACGACCTCGAGCGAGGTCATGCGCTCGACCGCGGAGATGACGTTCTCGCGTACCTCGTAGGCCAGTTCGCTGATGGCCACGCCGTACTCGACGACGATCTCCAGGTCGATCGCGGTCTGCTTCTCGCCGACCTCGACCTTCACGCCCCGGGTGACGCTGGGGCGCCCGCCCGGGACGCGGTCCCGGACGACGCCGAGCGCACGGGTCAGGCTGCCGCCGAAGGCGTGCACGCCGGCGACCTCGCGTGCGGCCATACCGGCGATCTTGCCGACGACCGGGTCGGCGATGGAGGTGCGGCCGCGGTCGGCCGGGACGGCGAACGCCGGTACGGCGACCTCCTGTCCGGTCTGCGCGGCAGGCGCGACGCTGTCGTATGCGGCTCCGGCACCCGGCGTGCGGCGCGCGGCACCGGTCGAGGTCGCGGAGTCGGTCTTCGTGGCGCTGCTCATACTCGTCCTCCTCATGGCGGGCCGGGCGGCCCATCCGGTGTGTTCCGATGCCTCTTGGACACACCAGCCGCGGAATCCTCACGCGCCATCGCGAACTTCTTTGCAGCTTCCCCCGATCGGCCCAGCGGCACGGACGTCAGCGCGGCGCCGACAGGACCGCGGTGACCACGACGCCGACCGTCACCGGCGCGACCGGCGCGTTGTCCGCCGCGCCTGCCGGCGAGCCGACCGTCGAGCCCGGGGACGACGGTGCCAGAGCAGCCCGCAGCGCATCCGCGACCGCCCGGCGCACCGCGCCGGCGACGGCCGACACCCGCTGCCCCTCGTACACGGCGAGGTGGATGCGCACATGCCGACCGGTCGCCTGAGCGGTGACGGTGACGCCCGCAGCCGGGTCGCGGAAGCGCTGCGTCCGCCGCGCATCGACACCGCGTATCCCCGGGCTGAGGTACGCGACGCCCGGCACTTGGCGCGCGGCTTCGGCGGCGGCCAGCGCGAGACTGCGGGACGGCCCCGGCGCTGCGGGTGCCGGAATGTAGCGCGTGGTCATCGCGGGGCCCTCCGGGGCGAGGCGGTCGGCGGTTCGTCGCGCAGTTCCACGACCGCCACGTCCACCGCGGCGACGTCGATGCCGAGTTCGCGGTCGGCGGCGTCCAGGACACGCCGGCGCACCTGTTCGGCGGTATCGGTCAGTCGGGGTGCGGAAGCGACCGCGACCTCGATGCGCACGCGCAGCGGTTCGCGCGGCAGGCGCTGTCCCGGGTGCGCGCGGGCGGGCGCGCTTGCCGCACGGATCCGGCAACTGCCCGCCCACACCCCGGGCTCGCGTTCGGCAGCGGCACGCAGCACGCGAGCGGCGGCGGCCTCGGTGATCCATTCGTCGACGTCCTCGGGATCACCGGATTCGCCCCCGACAGCTGCCGCCGGGGTGCCGAGCGGCAGCAAGGGGCCGGGACGGAGTTCGGTACGGACGACGTCCATCACGCGGGCGGCGAAGTCCGCGTGCCGGGCCGCGTCGGTGGTCCCGCCGGGGGCAGCGGCTTCGGCGACCAGCTCGTGCAGCGCCGACGTGTCGGCGGCCGCTGCGCGGCAGTGCGGGCAGGCGCCGTGCCCGACGGGAGGCTGCCCGGCGTCCCAGATGCCGGCCAGCGAGGCCCCGCACGGCAGAACCTCGTCGTCGGCGTCGTCCGGCGTCGGGGGTGGTTCTAGCGCCATGCCTGCATCGCCTCCATCAAGCTGCGGCGGGCACGGAACAGGCGGCCGCGGACGGCCGGTTCCGCGATGCCGACGACATCGGCGATCTCCTCGTACGACATTCCGTGCAGCTCCCGCAGTACCCAGCATGCCCTCTGATCGGCGGTGAGCGCGTCAAGAGCCTCGTTCAGCGCCCGCCCGGACGCCGCCGACTCGGCCGCGCGCGGCGGGTCCAGAGCCGGATCGGCCATGCGCGGTTCGGGAGCCGCCTCCAGGGGCCGGGTCGCGGGACGGGCCCGGAGCAGGTTGAGGCAGCGATTGGTGGTGATGCGGAACAGCCAGGTGCCGAAGGCCGCTTCGCGGCGGAACTCGGGAAGCCTGCGCCACGCGGTCACCAGCGCGTCCTGGACCGCGTCCTCCGCCTCGACGGCACTGCCCAGCAGCCGGGTCGCCAGCGCGAGCAGTTGCGGCGCGTGGCCGCGCACCAGCACGCCGAACGCGGCATCGTCCCCTTCGGCCGCACGGGTGACCAGCAGCGCTTCCGGCGTCGCCGAGTCCGCCGCCGAGTCCGCAGCCTGGCCGTCCGTTCCCGGGGCACCGCCCGGCGGTAGGGCGTCAGGGGCGTAACCGTGCATCCTGACTCCGATGTCCGCGGCCGTGGACTGGCAAGCCTAGGGCACCGCCAACCGCCCCACGGCGAACCTCCGCGGCACCGGCCGTCACACGGCGCTGGGGATTTCGGTCGGTGGTGGCGGTGCGCATCGACGGCCGGATTCCCGGACGCGCGGGCCGTCGGAAAGGCGTGCGGGGGCGGGCCGCCGGAAAGGTGTGCGGGGCGGGAAGCCGACTCCACGACTGGGCGCGGAATGGTCAGGGTGTTACAACTGGGAGCATGGCATGGCGCCGTCGACGATCGACGCGCTCGCCGTTTCCGCGAAGGATCGGGGCCGGGTCGCGCGAGGCGTCCGAAAAGCCCGAGGTGCAGCCTGCGGCTTCGAGGCGCGGGCTGCTGAGCCTGCGGAGCCTGGCCGGACAGGTGTTCTGGTTGCAGGTCGCGGTCGTGCTGCTGCTGAGCGCAGCAGCCGCGACGGCGCTGGTCCTGCAGGCGCACCGCGACAGCGAGAGCAAGGCACGCCACCAGTCACTCGGAGTCACCGAGGGGTTTGCCCAGGCGCCCGGGGTGGCGGCGGCACTCGAGAGCCCCGATCCGACCGCCGTGCTGCAGCCTGCCGCGCTGCGGGTCATGGAGCGGACCGGCGTCGCCTACGTCGCGGTGTTCGACGCGGACGGCGTCCGGGTCGCGCACACCGAGCCCGGCCGGATCGGCGTGCGCCTCGAGGTGCCGGAGGTCCTGCGGCAGCAGCTGCTGCAGGGCGAATCGGTCACCGCGACGGTCTCGGCCACGGCCGGGAGGTCCATCGTGTCCAGCACGCCGGTGTTCGCCCCGGACGGCCGCTTCGTCGGCGTCGTCGTCGCCGGGATCACCACCGACCGCGTCGGCGACAACGTGGACCGCCAGCTGCCCCTGATGCTGGGCGGCGCTGCTGCCGCGCTGGCCCTCGCCGCGGGCGGGACCGCGCTGGTGAGCCGGCGGCTGCAGCACCAGACGCACGACCTCGGGCCGGCCGAGATGACGCGGATGTACGAGCACCACGACGCCGTCCTGCACGCGGTGCGCGAAGGCGTGCTGATCATCGGCGCGGACGGGCGCCTGCTGCTCGCCAACGACGAAGCGCGCCGCCTGCTCGACCTGCCGCCCGACAACGAGCAGAGCGCCGTACAGGACCTGCCCGTGGACCCCTCGCTCGCCGCGCTGCTGGCGTCCGACCGGGTCGCCGACGACGAGGTGCACCCGGCCGGGGACCGGTTGCTGGCCGTCAACAAGCGGACCACCGCCCCGTACGGCGGCCCCGGAGGAAGCGTGGTGACGCTCCGCGACACGACCGAACTGCGGGCGCTCGCCGGGCACGCCGAAGTCGCGCGTGAACGCCTCCGGCTGCTGTACGACGCGGGAGTCCGGGTCGGCACCACGCTCGACGTCCGCCGCACCGCCGAGGAACTGGCCGGCGTGGCCGTACCCGCCTTCGCCGACATCGCCACCGTCGAACTCCTGGACCCCGTGCTGCGGGGCGAGGAGCCGACCGGCACCGCCCTGCGCCGCACCGCCCTGCACGGCGCACCGGACGACCACCCCCTGCGACCGGTCGGCGAGCCGTTCGACAGGGCGCCCGGCACGCCCGTTGCCGCCGCCGTCGAGGACGGCCGCGCCGTGGTGCACACCGATCTGGCCGCCGCCGACGGCCGCGGCCATGACCCCGAGCATGCCCGGCGGCTCGCCGCCTCCGGACTCCACTCGGTGGTCACCGTGCCGCTCCAGGCCGGCGGCGTCGTGCTGGGACTGGCGACCTTCTGGCGCGGCCGGGACGCCGAGCCGTTCGACGATGAGGACCGCGTGGTCGCCGAGGAACTCGTCGCCCGCGCCGCGCTGTCCGTCGACAATGCCCGCCGCTACACCCGCGAGCACACCCTCGCGGTCACCCTCCAGCGCAGCCTCCTGCCCCGCGGACTGCCCGACCAGGACGCGCTCGAGGTCGCCTACCGCTACCTGCCGGCCCAAGCCGGCGTCGGCGGCGACTGGTTCGACGTCATCCCGCTGCCCGGAGCCCGGGTCGCGCTCATCGTGGGCGACGTCGTCGGCCACGGCCTGCATGCCGCCGCCACCATGGGACGGCTGCGCACCGCCGCCCACAACTTCTCCGCTCTCGACCTGCCGCCCGACGAACTGATCGGCCACCTGGACGACGTGGTCGCGCGCATCGACCAGGACCAGGACAAGGACGACACGGCCGCCCAGGTCACCGGCGCGACGTGCATGTACGCGATCTACGACTCCGTGATCGGCAGGATCACCCTGGCCCGCGCCGGCCACCCCGGACCCGCGATCGTGCAGCCCGACGGAACCGTGGTGTTCCCCGACATCCCCGGCTCCCCGCCGCTGGGCCTGGCCGGCAACGAGCCCATCGAAGCCACCGAACTGGACCTGCCCGAAGGGTCGCAGCTCGTGCTGTTCACCGACGGCCTGGTCGAACACCGCGGCTCCGACATCGACGCCGGATTCGAGCGGCTGCGCGCCGCGCTGGCCGCCGGGGGCGCCGGACGCACCCCGGAGCAGACCTGCACGGCGGTCATGGACGCGATGCTGCCCGAACGCCCGAGCGACGACATCGCCCTCCTGGTGGCCCGGCCCCGGCTCCTCCCGCCCGACCACGTCGCCACCTGGGAGGCCGCCTCGGACCCGCAGGAGGTGGCCCGCGTCCGCACGGCGTGCACGGCCACCCTGCAAGCCTGGGGGCTGGACGAGATCGCGTTCGACACCGAGCTCATCCTCAGCGAACTCATCACCAACGCCATCAGGTACGCCGCGCAGCCCATCCGGGTGCGCCTGCTGCACAACGACATCCTGACCTGCGAAGTCTCGGACGGCAGCAGCACCTCGCCGCACCTGCGCCGCGCCGCGACCACCGACGAAGGCGGCCGCGGCCTGTTCCTGGTCGCGCAGTTCGCGGACCGCTGGGGGACCCGCTACACCGCGCGCGGCAAGGTCATCTGGGCCGAACAGGCCCTCCACCCCGAGCGCCGGCACGACGACATCGACCCCGACGCGCTCCTCGCCCAGTGGGACGAGGACCTCTGAGCGGGCGCGGCTGCGAGCGCCGCATCGGCGAACGGGCCGGTCGGCCATGCCGCGTCAGCCCATGGTGCGGTGGCCGTCGATCGTCTCGCGGATGATGTCGGCGTGCCCCGCATGCTGCGCGGTCTCCGCGATGACGTGCAGCAGCACCCGCCGGACCGTCCAGACGGCGCCGGGCTCGAACCACGGGGCGGCGGGCAGGGGGTGTGCGGCGTCCAGGTCGAGCGTGCCCACGAGTGCGTCGGTGGCTGCCGCGACCCGGGCGTACGCGTCCAGCACACCGGCCAGCGTTTCGTCCTCGGTCAGTACGAACTGCCCTTCCCAGTCGATCGGTTCGGCCTCCATGGCGGCAGCGCCCCCGACCGCGAACGCCATCCAGCGCTGCTCGGTGGACGCCACATGCTTGATCAGGCCGCCGACGGTGAGCGCGCTGACCGTGCTCCTCGTGGCGGCCTGCTCGTCGGTGAGCCCCTCGGCGGTCACCCGGAGGAACCCGCGATGCCTGTCCAACGAGGCCAGCAAGTCCGCGCGTTCGCCGGACCTGGTCGGCATATCGGAAGTGTCCTGCGTACCGGTCATGACGAGACTCTTGCAGGACCACGCGTCCGGTGGCGCCCGGCACGCCGCCGTCCTCCGGCGGAATCCGCCGATCGCCGGGCCGCGCGGGCACCGCTCGCCAGGGCGGTGCCCACGGCGTTTTCAGGCTTGGTCACGCAGTACCTCGCGGGCCGCGCGGGCGCCGGAAGCCAAGGCCCCCTGCACCGAGCCGGTCGTCAGGTGGTCGCCGGCGGCATAGCGCCCGGGGGAGATGCGGGACGGCCTCGTCAGCGGGTGGCCGGGAGGCATCGCCGGGAGCGCGTCGGCCACCGTGGTCGTCGCCACGAGGTCCCAGGCCGAGGAGTCGGCCTCGTAAGCATCGGCGAGTGCGGCCCGGACTTCGCCCTCGCGTCCGGGCAGGTCCGTACCGAGGACCGAGGCCTGGACAAGGTGGGTTCCGGTCGGTGCGTACGTCCGGGCCACCTCGGTCAGCACGCAGGTGTTGAGGAAGCGCATGCGCGTGTCGACCATCAGGGTCGGCTCGGCCAGCGGCGAAGTCGGCGCTGCGTACTGATAGGTGGTCACCGTCCGGTACGGCGGCACCGCCGCCCCCGGCAGCAGTCGGCTTGCCGCGCTCGGGCCGGCTGCGACCACCACGGCCGACGCGCCCAGATCGGTCCCGTCGGCCAGCACGACTCCCTCCCCGGTCAGCGCGGCGACGGGCGAATCGGTGACCACGGTTCCCGCGGGAAGGGCCGCGGCGAGCTGCCGGGGGACCGCCCCGATCCCGTCGGCCGGGAGGCAGAGCGATCCGCGCACCATGCTGCGCCACACCATGCGGAAGACCGCTGCCGACGTGGCCAGCCCGTCCTCCAGGAAGACGCCGGACAGGAACGGCCGGAAGAAGCGTGCGACGAACTCGTCGGTGAACCCCAGGGACTTCAGTGCCGCGCCGGTGCTGCGGTCCGGCCGATACACCCCCGCCGCCTTGGTGAGCCGCGGCGGTGCCAGCGCGCACCAGCCCGACAGCGCCGCCAGCGCGGCCATGTCCCGCGGCCCGATGCCGCCGGTGCGCACGCTCCCGATCGCGTCCGCCAGCCTGCGCGTGGGGTCGGCCACGCGGGTCGTCCCCTGAGGGCCGTGCACGAGCACCGCGGGCCGGAACGCGCACAGCCGCAGCGCCTTCCGATCGATGCGCCGCTTGACCTGCGGATACGACGTATTGAAGACCTGGAATCCGCGGTCCAGGACGAAGCCGTCGCGGTGATCCGAGCGCATCCGCCCGCCGACGTCGTCGGATGCCTCCAGCACCCGCACCCGCCGGCCGGCCGCGATCAGGTCCGCGGCGCAGGCGAGGCCGGCGAGTCCCGCTCCCACCACGATGACGTCGAGTCCTGCGCCGGTCGGCGCGGCGCCCTTGCGCTGCCTGCGGCTCGCGGCGTCCGCGACATCCTCGGCGTTGTCGGCGTTGTCGGCGTTGTCGGCGTCTTCGGCGTCCTCGGGTTCGGGCGTCAGCCCTTGATCTGCCATTGCTCCAGTACCTCCTCCAGGTCGGACAGCCGGTCGAGGCCCGCGACCGCGCGGGTCATGCGCGGGTTGTGCGCCAGCCGGTCGCGGTGCCGGTGCAGGAACGCCCAGTACCCGCCGGTGAAGGGGCACGCGCGAGCGCCGACGCGTTCGGTCGGGCGGAACGCGCACGACCCGCACAGGTCGCTCATGCGGTGCAGGTAGGCGCCGCCGGACGTATAGGGCTTCGTGGTCATGCGTCCGCCGTCGGCGTACTGGGACATGCCGACGACGTTGGGGACCATCACCCAGTCGTAGCCGTCCACGAACAGCCGGTGGAACCAGTCGGTCACTGCAGCCGGGTCCCAGCCCCGTTGCAGCGCATGGCTGCCGAGGATCATCAGGCGCGGGATGTGGTGGGTCCATCCCGTGTCGCGGACCTGGGCGAGCGTTGTGGCCAGGCAGTTCGCCTCCACAGCATCGGCGTCCGCGTCGAGGAACCACTGCGGCAGCGGGGCGGTGTGCCCGAGCGCATTGTTCGTCCGGTAGTCGACGCCGAAATGCCAGTACAGCTGCCATACGTACTCGCGCCAGCCCGCGACCTGGCGCACGAAGCCCTCGACGCTGTTGAGCGGAGCCGCACCGGCGCGCCACGCCGCCTCGGCCGCGGCGACGCACTCGGCCGGGTCCAGCAGCCCCAGGTTGAGCGGTGCCGACAGGAGGCTGTGGCTCATGACAGGGTCGGCGGACAGCACGGCATCCTCGTACGTGCCGAAGGCCGAAAGCCGGTGGGCGACGAACCGCTCCAGCGCCGCCACCGCTTCCCGTCGAGATGCGGGAAACAGCCGGGGCCCGTCGCGGCCCACGAACGAGACCTCGCCGGCCCGCTCCCAAGCGTCCAGGTCGTGGCGTACCTCATCGTCGACCGAGTCCTCGTGCGGCCGGTACGGGGACGGCACGCCCAGCGAGCTCGCGCCGCGCGGCGGCGAGGCCCTGTTGTCATGGTCGAAGTTCCAGCGCCCGCCGACGGGCTCGGCGCCCTCCATCAACAGCTCGTGCTCGCGGCGGACCCAGCGGTAGAACTCCTCCTGCCGCAACTGGCGGCGCGCCCGGTCGCCTGCCCACGAACGAAAGGCATCGTGCGGCACCAGGAACCCCCTGGCCGGCAGCACAGTGACGTTGTCGAGGGACCGCACGAGGCGCAACGCGGCGTGCGACGTCGGGTGGTGCACCGTGACCCGCGCCGTACCCAGAGCCTCCTGCAGCCCGTCCCGGTACGTCTCGGCCCGGACGTAGCGCACGCGGTCGCCCAGCTCCGCCGCGCGCCGCCGCATCGCCGACAGGATCAGGTGGGCCTTCGCGCGGTGGAAGCGCCGCCGACGGAAGACGGAACGGGCCTCGATCATCACGACCGGGGCATCGGGCCGCGGACCACCGGCATCCGCGGTGAGGAAGTGCGGGCCGAGCTGATCGCCGAACAGCCAGTGTGCATCTGCCATGACGCCCCATCGTGGCGTGCGCGACCCCGGCCGGGGCGCCGGGACACAAGAGATCACCCGCGGTCCCTCGAACGGATTACCCGACCGCCGGCTCCGCGCCCCGTCAGACAGAACTGAGCTGTGCGGCACCGAAGGAGACGTCGAAGCGGTCGCACCAGATGGTGACGCTGGTCAGGCGGCCGAGGTCGACGTCCGCGGGCAGCGTGTAGTTCTGGTCGCCCTTGTTGCCCTTCAACTGACCGAGGTCCTTATGGGCGCCGTCGTCGAACACACGCCACCCGGAACTGCCCTCCTTGACCGGCGCATCGGTGATCCACACGTGGAGGTCGGGGCCGTTGCTCGTGTCGAGGTCCTCCAGGCGCAGCACCCTTGTGCCGTCCGCCAGTTGCAGGACCTCGACAGTGCCCTTGGTGCTGTGCTCGTGGCTGATGAAGCGGCCGGTCGCCAATATGACCGGCCCGGCGGCCGCCGCGGGACCAGGCGAGCCCGTAGCCGCAGGGGCCGGCGCGCTCGATGAACCTTCCTGCGCCGCGGGCACGGCTATCTGGCCGGGCCGCGCCTCGTTGACGGTCTCGTCGACCCACAGCTTCCACGGCTGGAACCAGTACAGCCCGAACGCCAAGGCGACAGCGAGCACAGCCGCCACCCCCAGGACGACCGGCTTGCGCAGGAACAGCAGAAGACGACGCATCAAGACCTCCATGGACGACCCGGCATGCGAGGGCCGGCGTTCGGTCCCAGCATCGGCGCTCGGCAGCGCGGACGGGAGGCCAGGCCGCCCTGAGGCAGCAAACGTCAGAATTCCGAAAGACATCGGCTCCGACGCTCACCGGGGTATCGGCACCTCCGTCCGGATCTTCCCGCCCCCTTCACGGCCCCGGAACGCCCCGTGCCCGCAGCCGCTGCGATCCCGGCTCCGAACCGGACACCGCCCCCGCGCTCGTCTATCCCGAGCCAGGTCCCCGAGGGCGCCGCAGTCTGCCCCGTCACCGCACCGCGACGAGGTCGGTCAGATCCCCGAGGACCTCGCTGGCAAGTACCGGGTCCAGCCCGCCGAACGTGAGCTCGTGCGCGTCCAAGGGCATGTAGTCGCCGGGGCGTTCGGCGAGCCAGACTTCGCCCAGGGGCTGGACCGGGTCGGTGTCCGGCACGCCGATCGAGATGCCCTCTTCCAGGGCGATGACCACGTGCCGGTTTTCCCCGACGCGCCGCGAGATCCACCGCTCCACACCGTTGTCCAGCGCGGGGCCGCGGTTCCAGCCGCGCCCGACCAGGCCGAGCACGGTGCCGGTCGGCACGGCAGCACCCTCGAAGCGGGCGAGCCGGTGGCTCGCGGCTTCCTGGGACTCGAGGGCGTACACCGGCCGGTCGAGTTGCGCGAACGGCTGCACGATCCCCTGCTCCGCGAACACCGCCGCCCACACAGGCACGGAGGTACCCAGGAGCAGCGGGTGCGGCAGCGTCACCGTCGCCCCGTCGCCCACGGCGACAGTCCGGCCCTCCGCGTCGACATACGTTCCATCCCCGGTCACCCGGAACGCCACCCCGCCCGCGCCGGCATCCGCGGTCCACACCAGCCGCCGCACCACGCGGCCCACGAGCGGGTGTTCCACCAGGTAGGAGCGGAACTCCGCCGCATCCCATGTGCGGCGCTCCACCATCGCCTCCTCGAACCGCCGCGCAGTGTCAGCGGCCAGCGTGCGCACGTCCTTCTTCAACGCCGTGAACCTGGCGCGGCTCTCCGCGGCCGCCTCGGCGTCGTCGCCGGCACCGGGCGCGGGCAGCGACGCACGGCGGCGTCCGTCGGGGCCCAGCACGTAGGGCCGCAGTTCGTCGTCGAAGCCGATCGTGAACGCCCGCGGTCCGTAGGCGGCGACCGTGCGGGCGTCGGCGTCGAGGCCGAAGGTGGGGGCGAGGCGGTCGGCGAGTTGCCCGCTGGTCAGTCCCAGGCGCGCGGCCACCTCGGCGGTCTTCTCCCGGGCGTGCGCCTTGACCGCCTTGAACCGGGCGCGCTGCGCGATGCCGAGGAGCAGGGTGAGGGCCTGGTCCGTGCCGATCCCGGCCAGCACGTCGAGGCCGTCGACCGCCCACTTGTGCGCGTTCTCGCCGGGCCAGGCGCGGACCAGCGGGGCGAGGCGCAGCGCGGTCCCGTCGTCGCCGAGCCAGGCCAGTGCGTGCAGGGCCCAGCTGCCGGTGGCGGGCATGCCCGCGCAGCGCCATTCCTCGAGCAGCTCCCAACCGAACTCGGCGAGGCTCTCCGGGGTGCAGGCGTCGCGTACCGGGCCGAGCCCGGCGTACGGGGCGCCGGGGGCCGAGAGGGCGAGCATCGTGACCAGGGTGCCGGTCGCGTGGTCCGAAAGCGCCGCGCCGCTACGCAGGACCGGCTGCGGGAGTGCGGCCGGATCGGCCCAGGCCGGGGTTACCGGGATCTTGGCGGGGAGGGCGCGGACCAGGGGGTCGGCGTCGAGGAGCGCGTCGACCGCGGCGCGGGCCGCCGCCCCGAACTCGTCCGCAATCGCGCGGACCCGGGCCGCGCCCGCCGGGCCTGGTGTGTCGGCTGCCGACACTTCGGAGGTCACCGAGGCCACGAACAGGAGCGCGTGTCCGGCGGCTTCGCGGTCCTTGCCGGGGGCGCCGACGGCGACGGGGATCAGGAGCCGTGCGGCGGCGTCCGGGTGGCGGGTGAACCACGCTCGCGCGAGCGGGCGAACCGATTTGAGCCGCATCAGCCAGTCGGCCATGAGCTGCGCGATCTCCAGGCTCAGGAACGGCATGAGCGCGGGGCCGTGGACGAGGGGGCTGGTGCGCGCGAGGTGGGTCAGCGGGCCCGCGGCGTCCGTGCCGTAGACGGCGGCGAGGACGCGGGCGGCGTTCTCGACGTCCCACTCGCTGCCCACGGGCCGCCAGGCGGCGACCGCGTCGGCGTATTCGGCGGCGGGGCCGCGCAGGAACGCTGTCCAGATGTCACCGCCGTAGAGGTGCCCGGCTCGGTACGCGGCCACCAGGTCTTTGAAATACAGCGTCCGGCGCGCGTGCCAGGACGGTGTCTGCGCGAACGCGTCCTGCTCGCCGGGCAGCCACGCCATCCAGGTCCCCGGATCGGTCGGCAGGGCTACGGGGGCGGGGAGGGAGGAGGGCCGCGGCCGGGTCCAGGGCGCGGAGGCGAGCACGTCGGGCAGGTCTGCTGACGACGCCTCGGGGATGCGCCGGGTCGCCGCCGGCAGCGGGGCCACGACGGCCGCCTCGTCGGCGTCCAGGACTGGCAGGACCTCGGCGGCGACTGCGGGGTGGCGGCGTATGTGCCGGGTGAGCATCGCCAAGGCGGCCGGGCCGCCGGGACCGGGCGTGCGCGACGCGCGGGCGAGGTGCCGCAGGGCACGCCGAGGGTAGCGGTCCATGGCCGCGGCGAGATGCGGCCGGGCGTACCGGTTGCCCATCTCGTCGACGAGGGCGGCGAAGGCCTCGTCGGTCGGCAGGCGGCCCAGCACGTCGAACAACGTGTCCTGGTACTTGGGGTCATCCCACCGGTGTGCGGCCCAGTCCGCGATCGCGAGGCGGGCGAACGCGGGCCCGACACCGTCTGCGAGCGTCGCCATGAGCGCCAACCTGCGGTCGGCGTCGTACGGGACGCCGAAGGACGAGACCGCGGCGAGGTGGGCGTCGGTGCCCAGCGCAGCCAGGAGCAGAGGCCTCAGGAACGCATCCTCGTGGGCAGGCGCGTCCGGCTCCGCGAGGCACTCGTCCGTCCAGGCAGTCTCCGTCGGCAGTAGGTAGCTCGCCATGATGCGGCGCGCCGGGTCGTGACGCAGCCCGGCCAGTGCCGTGACCGCCGCCTGGTGCGTGGCGTCGTCGGCTTGGCTGAGCAGCGCGCGGACGCGGGCGGCCACCGTCCGGAGTCCAAGGTCATGGTGCGAAACGACGCCGAGACGCTCGGCGAAGGGCCGCCGTTCAGGAGCCAGCCATGTCGTTCGGCTGTTGTAGTCCCAGCCGACGCTGATCGACACGCGGGCCATCATCGCCTCGGCGGCGAACACCAGCCCGTGGGCGGCAACCCAACTGTCGGCGTACGAGGCGAGTTCGCCGCTGTACGGACCGGCCAGGAGTGTCCAGACAGCGGCGCCCAGGGGGTCGGCGGCGCCGTCCCGGTATCGCGCTGCGGCGGCCGCCATGGCGGGGTCGGTGCGTTCGTGCGCGAGGGTGGCGGCGGCGCGGGCGGCTTCCGGGGCCGCCCAGCCTGCGACGACGGCGTGCGCCTCGGTGTCGACGTCGGGGACGGGTGCCGCAGCACCGCCCCGGCGCGGGTGCAGCACCGCGAGCCACGCGGCGGGGAAGGCGAAAGCGTTCTCGTCGGGGTGCCCGGCGTGTCGAGTCGTGGTTCCCGCGGTGTGCCGACCTGCCGAACTGTCCACGTGCCGCCGCCCCTTTGCCGAATATCCATGATCAAGTACGCGCACGATAGCGACGCTCTCCGACAAAGGCCGAGGGCGCTGTCGGCGGCCGTACCGGATCCTGCTGGCCGAGTGCCTGCCGCTGCGGGCGTGCTGCGACGTGATCCTGGGTGAGGTGCGGGGGCTGCCGGACCCTCCAACGACCCCAGCCAAGATCCTGGGGATCGACGAGTTCGCGTTCTGAAACGGACGGACCGCTGTCAGGGGGTGGTGCGGACGAGGCGTCCTGCGCAATCCCCGCCTTGGCGGCCGGGCTGGCGCTGCAGGTCGGCGTGGTTCCTGGTTCCTGGTTCCTGGACCGCCGAGGTCACCAGTCGGCGTCGTCGAATTGGTCGAGCAGGGCGTCCGCGAGGTCCGTGGTCGGGGCGCTGCCGGCTCCGGGGAGGGGGAGTTCGGCCCAGATGACCTTGCCGCGGGCGGTGTAGCGCGTGCCCCAGCGGGTGGCGAACCGGGCGACGAGGAACAGGCCGCGGCCGCCCTCGTCGGTGGTGGCGGCGCGCCGCAGGTGGGGTGCGGTGCTGCTCGCGTCGGAGACCTCGCATGTCAAGGCGCGTCCGTGGAGCAGCCGGACGCGGATCGGCGCGGTGCCGTAGCGGATCGCGTTGGTGACCAGTTCGCTGAGGATCAGCTCGGCGGTGAAGTCGATCTCCCCCAGACCCCAGGCGTCCAACTGGCGGGCGCACGCCGCGCGTACGGCGCCGACCGCCTCCGGATCGGGCGGTACGTCCCACGCGGCCACCTGGGACTCCTCGAGGATGTGCGTACGCGCCACCAGCAGCGCGACGTCGTCGCTCGGCTGCTCTTCGGCCAGCGCCCCGATCACCGCGTCGCAGGTCTGCTCCGGTGTCGCGGTCGGGCCTGCGGCGGTCAGCGCGTCGCGCAGCAGGTGCAGTCCGGCGTCCAGGTCGCGGTCGCGGCGCTCGATCAGACCGTCGGTGAACAGCACCAGCCGCGAACCCTCGGCCAGGTCGAACTCGGCTGTCTCGATGGGCAGTCCCTCGTTCAACCCCAACGGCAGCGAGACGGGCACCGGCGGGAAGTCCACGGCCCCCTCGGCGTCGACGACTGCAGGGCCCGGGTGGCCGGCCCGGGCTGCGACCACCCGCCCGGTGACCGGATCGTAGATCGCGTACGCGCACGTCGCGCCGGTCATCCGCCCTTCTTCCGGGCCGGCGCCGCCGTCGGCGTCGCGGTCCTGGTCGATTCCGGCGACGAGTTCGTCCAGGTGCCCCAGCACCTCGTCCGGCGGCAGGTCGAGTGCGGAGAAGTTGCGTACCGCGGTCCGCAGCCGTCCCATCGTCGCCGCGGCGTGCAACCCGTGCCCCACCACGTCTCCGACCACCAGTGCCACCCGGGTGCCCGGCAGCGCGATGACGTCGAACCAGTCGCCGCCCACGCCTACGCCTGCGCTCGCAGTCGCCTCTGCGAGGCTGCGCGGTTCGCTTGCCGCAGTGCTCGCTGTCGTGGCGTGGGCGGGCAGGTAGCGGAACGCGGCGTCGACTGCGTCCTGTTCGGGGAGCGTCTGGGGGAGCAGGCTGCGCTGCAGGGTGACTGCGGTGGTGTGTTCGCGGGTGTAGCGGCGGGCGTTGTCCAGTGCGACCGCTGCCCGCGCGGCGACCTCCTCGGCGAAGGACACGTCGTCGCCGTCGAAGGCGGGCGACCCGGCGCCGCGCCAGAAGGTCGCGAGTCCCAGCACCGGGCCGCGGGCCCGCAGCGGCACGGTGACCAGCGAGTGCACCCCGGCGTCGATCAGCCGCGCGGTACGGTCGGGGGCCTGTGCCTGCCACGCCTTGTCCGTCCCCAGGTCCGCCCGCAGCACCCCGCGCCCTTCCCGCAGGGCCTCGGCCATCGGTGTGGCCGGGCCGAACGTGATGACCTCCCCGGTCGGGTACAGCGCCGGGACCCCAGCGCCCCAGCCTGTCCAGTGCGAGGTCACCCGCCGCATCCGGCCCGCCGCGGCGTTCGGTGTACCGGGTTCGTCGTCCAGCATCGCTTCGACCAGGTCGACGGTCACGATGTCGGCGAACCGCGGCACGCACAGCTCCGCCAGCTCCTGGGTCGTACGCGCCACGTCCAAGGTGGTGCCGACCCGCACCCCGGCCTCGTACAGCAGACGCAGCCGCTCGCGGACCGCCTGGGCCTGCCCCGCCAGGGCCCGCAGCTCGGTGGTGTCGCGCAGGGTGACCACACTTCCGGCGGACCCGTACGGGGCGGTGGGCCGCTGGTTGACCGCCAGCAGGCGGTCGCCGACGGCGTGGACCTCGTCGGAGGCGTCCCGCCCGGACACCAGCAGCCCGGTCAGCCCTTCGGGCAGGCCCAGCGCCGCCGCCCCGCCCACCGACGTGTCCGCATCCGTGTCCGTGCGTGTCGCGGTGCCCGGGGCCGTGTCCGGGGGGAGGCCCAGGAGGCGCCGGGCCTCGTCGTTGGCGAGCACCACCCGGCGGTCCGCGTCCAGGATCAGTACGCCTTCACGGGCCGCGTGCAGGACCGCGTCGTGGTGCTCGTACATCCGGGTGATTTCGCTCGGCCCGAGGCCGCGGGTCTGCCGGCGCAGGCGCCGGCTCACCAGCGCGGCGGCGCCCGCGGACAGCGTGAGCGCGGCGGCCGCGCCGAGGGCGAGCCAGGGGATCTGCCGCCCCACGGTGTCGTTGACGCGTTCCACGGTGATCGCGGCGACCACAATGCCCACCGGCTCGCCCGCCTGCCTGTAGACGGGCACCACCGTGACGAACAGTTCGCCCTGATTGCTGGGGTACTTCGTGGTCACCGACTGCCCGGCGGCCAGAAACGGCCCCAGGTTGCCCTCGTAGCGCATCCCGATCAGGGCCGTGTCCGGTCCTGTCAGCCGCACCCCGTCCGCATCGAGCACCGTGAGGGCGTCGACGCCCGAGGCCTGCTGCGCGGCCCGCGCCGACGGTTCGAGCACCGCGGTCGGGTCGGGGCCGACGAGGGCGTCGACCAGGCCGGGGGAGTGGGCGTACGTCTCGGCGGCGGTCTGCGAGCGGTGCCGCGCGTCCCGCTCGCTGTCGTCACGCGCCTGCACCAGGAGCACCGTCACCGCTGCCGCGACAAGGAGGACCACGACCACGACCTGGAGCACGAAGATCTGCCCCGCCAAGGTGCGAGGGCCGTGGACGCGCGACCGCATGAACCGGACAAGACGCCCTGCCATCTCTTCTTTCTAACACCCCCGCGCTTTGTCGGCCTTTTCGGCCTGGCGGCGCAAATCGACAGCACGTGTGGCTGAGGCACGGCCAGGAGCCGCATTGCACCGAGGTGTGTCGCCCGCTCCCGGTGCCGCGAGCCAGGCCGGCGCGCGACGGCGAATGCGTGCACGACGTGGTCCAGGGTGGGTCCGAGGACGGGTGCGTACCCGGGGAGTGGTCGACCGGCTGCGCTCCTACACCGTCCCCCCTGTGCCCGGCCGCGGCGAGGCGTCGCAGGGCAGCCCGTCGAGGGCGGCTTGGACGTCGGGCGCGCGCAGGCCCGTGGCGACGCTTGACCGGCCGAGGTCGACGTACGCCTGGAACGAGTCCGCTCGGTAGAACTGGTAACCGGTGCCCGTGTGCGGGAACTTGCGGATGCACCGGCCCGCCGCCACGACGTCGTCCGGAGTGTCGGCGTCCAGCCCGATCCGAATGACCAGGAGCGGCGCCCCGGAAGCGTCGCGTGAGCCTCCCGAGGAGTCGACCGCGATGATTACGCGGCAGTGCCTGCGCAGGATGATCGTCGGCGCACCCGCACCCGCACCCGCACCCGCCCCCGCACCCGGCGCCGCCGCCTACGAGGCGCGCGACGCCAAGGTGGACGACGGCTTGGCCGCAGCCGTCGGCATTCACCCGCGCGTCCTGATGATGCTCACCGAGGCCTACCGGCACAGCAAGGCTATGCGGGTCTGAAATTTCGGAAAACCCGGGAATGCAGGGGCTTCAGCCGGGCAGACGCGGGTTCGGAGGTTGATAACTATGGTTCCCCTGATAGTCGTTCTGTTGCTCGCCCTGCTTCTGTTCGGTGCCGGATTCGCTTTGAAGGCGCTGTGGTGGATCGCGGTGATCGTTCTGGCGGTCTGGCTGCTCGGCTTCATCATCCGGCCGGCTGGCCACGGGGGCCGTAAGGGCCGCTGGTACCGCTGGTAGGACCGGGGATGGCGTGAATCGGGGTGGGGCCAAAAGTTTGGTCCCACCCCGGCCCATGACCTACTTTTCCGTCGCACGGTGTGGATTTCGCATATGCGACGGGAATGCGCTGACTGTTCACCGACGGGCGCGGCAGGGGAGCATGGCCTTCTGCGACGAATCCGTCGGTTCTGCTTTACGCGGAGAAGTCGAGGGCCACTGCTGCCAATGGGCCGCCCCCGCGCCGTCGAGGCGGCGTCCGGCTCGGTCCGGCACGGCGCGCGAACTCGGCGGTGTGATCGTCTGATGGTCGGGTAGCAGTACCGGCGCACGGCGCCCTGACGACGGGGCGCCCCCGTCATTCGAGGAGGCGTGCGATGCTGCTGGCCCACCCTGCCGTTCTCACGGCCATGGTCGACGAGTACGAGGCGCTGGCGCTGCTGGGCGCCGAGCAGGGCACCGAGGAAGTACGCCGCCGCCAGGAGGACTTGGCGTACACGCTGTGCGTGTCGACCGGGACCTCCGACGTCGACGCCGCCCTGATCGCCGCCCGGTTCCGGCTCTCGGGAGCC
The DNA here is from genome assembly GCF_021502675.1 of Yinghuangia soli. Taxonomy (GTDB): domain Bacteria; phylum Actinomycetota; class Actinomycetes; order Streptomycetales; family Streptomycetaceae; genus Yinghuangia; species Yinghuangia soli. Next base: position 302,978 of record NZ_JAKFHA010000003.1, on the reverse strand, counting down.
CGCACCGAGGACGACTCCGTACTCCAGGCCTGACCACGCCCCGCGCCCGCGTACGGCATCCGGGCCCGCGTCGGGCACCCCGCCGCGCGATCGGTCCGCCCCGGCCGGGTCTGATCCTTGGCACGGGTCAGACCGAAGGCGCGTAGTCCCCTCGGCGCACGAAGGAGATCGCCCTGTGCACTGCGGCCCGTAGCCGGGACCGCGGCGGGGCGGCGGCCCGGGAGCGGGGAGGGGCGGGGGTGGCCAGTGAGCGGATCAGCCTCATGCACCACTGATGTTCGGTTTTCATGCCGTTCATGCCCAATCTGGCGGCGGCACCGAAGATGCGGGCAGCAGCGGGTCAGGCAGTGGTGATGCGGACCAGCGAGGCGTGGAGGCCGCGGTTGGCGTCCTCGGCATCGGTGTACTGCCCGGCGGTGGGTTCAACCGTGCCCGTATCCGGGGCCGCCGCCCTCGTCGGGCAGGGCGCGCCAGTGCGGGACGGGCGCCATCGCGGTGGCGGCCGCACCTCTGCCGCAAGTCCGCGCGGCACGCGCGGTTCGGCCGCGTCGCACGTGTGGTTGCTTTGGACCGCGGATCGGCGGCATGCCGTGGCGGTTACGGGGCAGGGTCGGCAGGCGGTCGGCAGCGGTCGGCGCCGGACTTCGGGCGTCGGCTGCACGGCCCAGTCCCCTGACAGTCGTCGCGAAGGAGTTGCCATGTCGGCCAAGTTCGAGGTGTACCTGGACCATTCCGGTCAGCACCGGTTCCGGCTCAAGGCGGCGAACGGCGAGATCATCGCCGTCGGCGAGGGGTACACGACCAAGAGCGCGTGTCTGCAGGGCATCGAGTCGGTGAAGGCCAACGCGGCCGGCGCGTCCGTCGTGGAAACCGACGACTGACCGGCCCTCGTGGTCGCGCCGTTTCCTGGACCGGAGGTCCGGCGTCGACACTCCCCTGTCGCGGGGCCGGCGGGGCGATGCCGGCGACCGGGGGCTGCCGGTGAGTCCCACATTGCACACGGGCAGGTACATGGCCCTGCAGTCGGCGAGGAGGTCGGGGTGTTCGAGGGCTTCGAGGAGACGCGGCTCGACGTGGGCGAGGCGGCGGTGTTCGTCCGCTTCGGCGGCGAGGGGCCGCCTGTGGTGCTGCTGCACGGGCACCCCCGCACGTCGGCGACTTGGCACCGGGTGGCGCCGCTGCTCGTGGCGGCCGGCCACACGGTGGTGTGCCCGGACCTGCGCGGCTACGGACGCTCCGCGGGCCCGGAGTTCACCGCGGACCACGCCGGGTACTGCAAGCGGGCGGTCGCCGCGGATGTGGTCGCGGTCATGCGGCGCCTGGGGCACCCGCGGTTCGCCGTCGCCGGCCACGACCGCGGGGGTGCTGTGGCGCTGCGCCTGGTGCTGGACCATCCCGCGGCCGCCTCACGGGTGGCGTTCCTGGACTGCCTGCCGATCACCGAGCATCTGTCGCGGATCACGCCCGAGTTCGCCACCGCGTGGTGGCACTGGTTCTTCTTCGCGCAGCCGGACGTCCCCGAGCGGGTCATCACCGCCGATCCCGACAGTTGATACCGCGGCGACCCCGAGACCATGGGCCGGGAGAACCACGACGAGTGGCGCCGAGCCGTACGCGATCCGCGCGTGGTGCGCGCGATGCTCGAGGACTACCGCGCCGGCCTGACCCTGGACCGCCGCCACGAAGAAGCCGACCGGGCCGCCGGAACCCGCATCACCTGCCCCACCCTGGTCCTGTGGTCCCTGCGTGACGACCTGGAGGACCTCCACGGGGACCCCCGTGCGGTGTGGCGCCGCTGGGCGGACGACGTCCGCGGACACGGCATCGACTCCGGCCACCACGTGGCCGAACAAGCCCCCGAAGCCCTGGCCTCCGCACTTGCCGACTTCTTCGCCCCCGAATCCGAAGGCGACGCGCCTCCCTGCCCGGCGGGTGGGAGCGGGGTCCGGGGGTAGCGGGGCGGTTCGAGTCCTTTTGTGTTGTGACGAGTTGAACTGCCGTGGCGCAGACCGCGGAGTCCGCCGAGGCAGCGTCCCGCTACGTGCCGTCCACGACCAATGGACGCCGTTCGCGGACTTCCAGCAGCTCAGGGGGAGTTCGAGCCCGGAGGCCAGTTCGACGTCACGCACACCCTCCGGTGACGCAGATTGCCGGGGTGAAGCGGGGGAAGGCCCTTCTTCCACAGCTTGGGTCTGATCCCCCATTACAACCGCCCCCGCCCCCGCCGCGGCCGCTCTCACCGGTCTGCCCGAGACCGAAACCGCCGCGCCCTTGGCGTAGTTGGCGCGCGCCCACCTGGGCGAGGAGGTGCGGTCCGGCTGCTACAACATGCACGACCTCCTGTGGGGTGTACACGAGATTTGGCAGCCGCGCGCGGCTGTTGATCTCAGCGCAGACCTTGGACGGCGTAGAGGACGCCCACACCGGCGGCGACTGAGCCCAGCAGGTACCGCAGGGCGGTCTCGGGCACGCGCGGATGGAGGGCAGCGCCGAGGTATCCGCCGGCCAGCCCGCCGAGCCCGCAGGCCAGTCCGGTCCACCAGTGCGGAGCGACGTCGCCGCTCGCCGCGAGAGACAGCAGCGCGAACGTCGCCGCCCCGACCACGGACGTGACAAAGGTGGCCGCCAGCGCCGCCAGCGCCGCCGGGGCGACGAGGGCGACGGGCATGCCGCGGCCTACCAGGATCGGGCCGAGCAGGGAGCCGCCGCCGATCCCGTAGATGCCGCCGGCCACACCCACGGCAACCGCCAGCCTGCTCGTGGTGCGCGGCGAAGGCGGGCCAGCCGGTCCGCGAGCAGGCGCGGGGCTGCGCAGGGTGCGCCAGCACAGCCACAGGCCGAGCGGCAGCAGGAACGCCGCGACGAACAGGCGGAAGACGCGCGGCCCGGGGACCGCGAACACCCGGATCACGGCGCCGACCACCACTCCGGGGACCGTGCCCGCGATCAACAAGCGCGCCAGGGGACCGCTGAGCTGCCCGGACTTGCGGTAGCGCCACAGCGCCCCGGGGCCGGCGACGACGTTGTAGAGCAGGTTCGTCGGCGTCACCGCTGGACTGGGCACGCCCAGCACGCTGACCTGCACCGGCAGCAGGAACACCGCCCCGGACACGCCTACGGGCGCAGTGGCCACCGAGATCAGCAGCCCGGCCACGAGCCCGAGCGCCACCGTTGACCAGTCCACCGCGCAGGCTCCCCACATTGATCCCCGCGCAAGTATCGACCGGCCCGCAAGACGTCAACCCGCCAGGTGCCTCTGAATCCCGTGCACAGCAACCTCCGCACGACCGAGGCGACTCCCGAACTCGTGCCGAGGTGCCTCCGGAACTCGGACTCTGGCACACGTGGCTCTATGCATGAGCGTCAGTAACGTCTGCTCATCAGTTCTGGGCTGCAGGCGCGTTCCACGCGTACGCGGCTGAGCACATTCACCTGAACGCCGGCACCTGCAAGTCCACGGCCACCCCACCGCAGCCCCGCCCAGGATGCCCCCGCCCCGTCCGCCAAACGGCCACGCCCCCGGGCCACTGAGTGACACGGCGGCCGAGATCGCCAACAGCATCACTTATGTGGACCCACTGCAACGGTTGCCGGCTCTGGATAAAGGCTCGCTGTGCACAGGGCGCTCCTCTACCGTGAGCCGGAGCGGGATGGCGCGCATTCTCGCAGGCTGCGGTGCCGTGGCAGAGCGGCCCATTGCAATCGACGTGGGCGAGGCCCCGCTCACGGCGACTGACGGAGACGGGGCGGACCTGCCCCTATCTGTCCGCGGGTTCGAATCCCGTCGGTACCGCAGCCGACCTGTGAGCTTGTCCAGCGCACCCCGTACGACGCCGATCCAAGCCACAAAAGTCGCGCCAGTACCCGGACTCGCAAACTGTCGACGGTCGCGTATTTCCCCACCCCTGAGTTCAGGTAATTCCCCAGGTCCCCATGTGTTGGCGTTAGGTTGACTGGGGTCAACGCGGGTGCTGGGGCTGACAACTGTGGGCCCTGCCGGGCCAGGGGGTAGCGCCGTGACAGCGGTCTTTCTGCGGGACTGGGACGTCTTTGCCGGAAGGTGGGCACTCTCGGTCGAGAGTGGTGAGCTGTCCGAACGGCCTGCCGGGGAGTCGGACGGGAATGTGGGCTGGGTGTCGCTGAACGCGCGCAGCGGTGCGGGCGGCACCGATCCGTCGTTCTGTGCGGTGTATGCGGACGCGTCGGGTTTGTGGTTCCAGGCGGGGAGTCGGCGCTGGCGGGTCGACGACGACGTCAGGTTTGTTCGTGACGCCCATGAGCGGCCGGGCGCCTGCCGGTTCAGCATCGTGGTGGGTTCCCAGGTGGCGGCATCATGGGGCTATTCCGGCCCGCTGGCCGACCCCGTCAACCAGGCGGACCCGGCGTTCGACGGCATGGAGGAGGAACTTCAGGACATCAGGCTTTTCCTCGCGAGGGTCGGCAATGACCCCGAGTGGCGTCGCCGGTTCGGAGTCAACCGGAACCTGGACTGACACGGAGCCTGGTTGCGCGGTCCGTCCGCCTCTCGTGAGGTGGTGGCCCCTCGGGGCCGGGGTCGTGACGCTCTGTCCCCGGCCCCGAGAGCGGCCCTTGTTACTTGATCGTGGGCTTGGTGGGTTTGTCGGCGGGGTTCTTGGGGCGCTTGTTCGGTCGGTAACTGGGGCCGTTCGTGATGACCTGGTGGCTGGTGTTGATGAGCCGGTCCAGCAGTGACTCGGCGATGACGGGGTTGGGGAAGAGGGGATACCAGTCGCTGGGAGCCCGGTTACTGGTGACGATCAGGGAGCGGACGCTTCCGGGATCTCGTCCACGGCGGCCACTGGTTCGGCGAGGCCGAGGCCGACGGCCACGACGGCCACGACGGCCACGACGGCCACGACGGAGACAACGGATACCTCGAACCCCGGTCCTGACACGGCATCCGACGGCGCAGGTCGACGTGGCCCGGTCGCAGGAGCAGGACCGCGGCCTCGCGCCTGCCAGTCCGTGCCGGTCCGCCCGTACTGCCGTTCGCACCGCCGCCGCGGTGACGACGATGCGCACGGCAGCGTGACGGTGGTCGCCGGCGTTGAGGCAGGCGTCCCGGCTCAGGGCTCGACGGCGCCGACTCGGAGTGAAATCGGCGGTGCGGTCAGGATGCCTGAGGGGCGAGTTCCCTGACCGCGTCGACCATGTCCCCGACAGTGTCGAACGCTTCGATGTCGTCGTGCGAGAAGGCAACCTCGAACTCCTCGCTCACGCGCAGCGCCAGCCCGGCCACCGCGAAGGTGTCCATGCCGAAGTCGTCGGCGAATCGCGAACGGGCGTTCACCTCTGCCTCGGGGATGCCGGTTTCGTCGGCGACGACTGCGATGACGCGGTTCTCGTACGCGGTCACGGGTTCCTCCTTGGTTGCTCGCACCGGGACGGGCGCCCGGCTCCCGCCCAGTACCACCCTTGGCCGCCGTGAACGCGTGGCGTGATCGCACTGTGACTCTCGGAGAGGCGTGCATGGGTGCGGGACCTGCTGGGCCGGCCTCGGCTCCGAGGACCGCGCTGCCGCCTTGTGCAGGGGGGCGCCCGTCCTCAGCCGTCGGCGGGGGCGTTGGCTTTGCGTAGGGCGACGGAGGGTGTCTCGGCAGCAGCGCCGAGAGCATCGTCCCCTGCATCGGCGCCAACACCGGGGTTCGCATGGCGCTGCACACGCCTGACTGCGAACCGCGGCCGCACCCGCGGGGCGATCGGACGCGGGGCGGCCTTACGTCAGTCGGTGCGGCGCATGAGTCGGTCTGCGGGATCGGGATCAGGTCGGGCCACGCGGCCGCCGGCGGGTCCGCGCGGACGGGACCTGCGCAGTCGTCGCGCGAGGATGCGGAGCTCGTCGGTGTCGGCAGCGTCGGCGAGGCTCGGGAAGAGCCGCGCCTCCTGGCCGGTCACATGGTCCTGGGCGTCGACGACCAGCTGGGACAGCAGTGCGTCGAACCGGGCATCGTCGGGGCTTCGGCGGGCCAAATCCCGCAGCAGGTGGTCGATCCGGTCCTGGCCACCGAGTTCGCGCGCGGCGAGAGCCTGCCCCTCGGGGATCCGCCGCCGGACCGCGGGACGCAGGAACCGGGCTTCGGCTCGGGCGTGGACGGCCAGTTCGGCGGCGATCTGGTCGGCGAGGTGTTTGCGGCGGGGGTCGCCCTACGGCGTCGCCTTGATCCGCCCGCACAGGCTGTCGATCCTGCGGTGCTCCTCGACGAGCTCGGCTATCAGGTCCTGTTCGGCCATCATGACGCTGCCTCGCGATCCCTTCTCATTGTTCCGACCCCGCCTGGGGCCTGCGGTGGCACGGCGTCCGGGGAGTGTGCAGAGACGCTTTATGAGGCCGCTGCCCGCGCCTGACGCGATTACCCGGCATGGGAGTCCGGATCCAGGCTGTGGCGGTAGTGGGACGGGAGCCGCCTCGATCCGCTATTCGAAGGCCCGCCGCGATGCGGGCGTGGCCCCGGTCAGGCGTCGGTGAGTTCCGCGGTCTGGATCGACTTGATGCCGTTCATTCACGCAGACTTCGACTCGTACGCTTCGCCGGCGGCGATGATCCGGCCGCTGGCGGCCTTGAGCCGGAAGCGTAGTGCCCGCCCTGTCGGTGTGGACATCGAAGGTGCCTGCCGCGGGACCCATCTCATCCTGAAGGCCGGAATGCGCATGATCATGCCTTTCGGCAGGCTACGTCCGAGCGAGGGTGTCGGCATCCGGATCGCGGCGCCTCAGCCCGTGGCGACCTTGTACTCCAGGAGCCACTGCACGACCTCGACGTGATGCCGCGCCTGCATCGGGTTGGCGCCCCACACGTACATCCCGTGCTCCGCGACGACCACGGCCGGGACGCGCTCGTCGAACACGGCCGCCAGGCGGTCGCCAAGACAGGCCATGTCCTGGCTGTTGGCGATGACCGGGATGACGACCTTCTCGTCGTGCGCGGAGCGGCCGATGCCCTTCAGGATCTCCAGATCGGAGAACTCGATCCCGCCCGGCCACCGCGCGCCCGCCCGTACCGCCTCGATCGTGTGCACGTGGAAGACGGCGCGTGCGCCGCTCAGTGCGACGACGCGAGCGTGCAGGGCCGCCTCGGCGGACGGCTTGCGGGGTGCGCCCGGGCCCTGGTCGGCGGCGGCGACGGTGCCCGCGCCGTCGACCACGACCACGTCGTCCGGGCCCAGTTCGCCCTTGTCGATGCCGCTCGCGGTCACCGCGAGGCGGACCGGGTCGGAGGATATGACGACCGACAGGTTGCCGGACGTACCGCGCATCCACCCGAGTCCGGCAAACCGCGCCGCCTCACGCGCGAGCACCGCACCGGCCGCAGCACGGTCGGCGGCGGTCACCGCGGGGGAATCGGGGGCGGCGGGTACGGCGGCGGAAGTGGTCATGCTGGAGGGTCCTTTGCGGATGATGTGAGCAACGTCGGTGCCGGGGCACCGGTTTGGGCATCGTCGGATCCGCTGTCCGCTGCCCTCCCGCAAGGGACGCCCGTGCGCCGAGTTCCGGCCGCCGGACGCGTGTTCATGCCCTCCCAGGCCCGTGCGTGTCGCACGAGTGCTAGGTCGTGTTCCTTCGGATTTTGGTCGGTCGATGATCGGGTGGCGTGTAGCGGTCACGGTACTGCGGGTGCCCGCAGGGGTGTCGGAAAACCAGCAGCCGGCAGGGCGCCCTACCGCGTGGCGCGGGGGCGTGGCGAGGCGCGGCGCGGCGCACAAGGCGGTGCCCGGTTCAGCCGCCTTCGATGCCGGTGGCGGTGTGCGAGGTGCCGACGGGCTTGGATTCGGGGGAGCCGCGCTGGCGCAGGTAGATCGACAGGACTGCCATGGAGGCGATGGCGAGGAACTCGGACTGCCAGTTCTGCAGGGTGCGGGCCCAGAAGTCCGCGGAGACCACGTACTGCGACCAGTCGACGGGGGCTTGCAGGTCGCGGAGGCGTTGCTCGTTGTAGGCGGCGACGCCGGTGATGGACTGCGCGAGCCACGACAGCACGAAGATGCCGCCCATGACCAGTCCCAGCGAGCGGGAGAACAGTCCCTGCCGCCACCCCGTGGCTCTGGCCCAGGAGGGGGAATCGGGCCCGGCGTGCGGTCCGACCCGCTGGTCCTTGTCGCCCTCGGTGCCGGCGGTCCCCATCTTCTTCGACTCGGGGGAGCCGCGTTGCAGCAGCCAGACCGTGGCGGTGATGTACAGGAAGAACTGCAGGTACTCCGACTGCCAGTTCTCGGTGACGTCGACCGCGAAGTCGGACGAGGAGACGTACTGCCAGAATCCGACCTGCGCGAGGCCGTCGACGGCGAGCTGGGAGTTGAACTCCGCGCGCCCGGCGAACGCCTGCCCCACCAACGCGCCCAGGAATGCCAGCAGGAACGCCAGCCCAAGCCCGTTGTCGCGCAGGAACCCGGTGACGCGCGCCGCTCCGTGGCGGTCTTCGTGGGAGGCGGGGCGAGGGGGCGGTTCATCGCTGCATCAGTCCAATCGCGATGAAGTAGGCCAATCCGCCGGCGATGACCGCCAAGCACAGGGTGAACATCGTCCGCATGGCCGGATCACCGTCCCTTGAGTGCGCACCGGTACGGCCGGTCGCCCGGTTGCTGTTGGCAGCCCGCGGCGGTGACCTTCCACCCGGAGGGGAAGTGCGCCAGGAACACGGTGTCCTGGGCGAAGACGGCCATGGCCTCCCCGTGGACGTCGGTGTGCCGGGCCCGGCCCGCGTCGGGCAGCTCCTGCCCGCCGAGGGCCTGTGGACAAGGGGCCTTGTTGTTCTGCTCGAGTTCGTCGCGGCTGGCAGGCGCGAGCGCCTCGCAGGCCGCGGCCCAGTCCTGAGCCTGCACAGCCTGCCTGAAATGCGCCGCGGCAGCGGCAGCACCGTCCCGGAGTTCCGACAGGTCCGAGCAGCCGCACACCCCGACCAGCGCAAGCGCGGCGGCTCCGAAGGCCGCGAGTATCGGAAGGATCCGCCTTGCCACCCGTCTGCCCTTCTGCCGCCGAATAGGACGCAGGTTCCCGACCCAGAGCCATAAAACACGCATACCGCGTATTTCTGCGCCTGGCGTGGCACGTGCTGTTTGGCGCTGCGCGCGCCGCTCCGGGTCTGCTCCGCACCGGCATCGAGCCCTCCGTCCGCGGCACCGAGGCTTGGCCGGCCGCTTCTCGGTCCCGGACGCCGACTCGCGGGCAGTAGCTCTTCGGTGGGACGTATCCCGCTCGGCGGGTAGGGGATGGTTGTACTCGGGCACGGCGGCACCGCCGCCGAGGAACCGACCGCGGGCCACCGCGAGGCTGCGCAAACAGGCGCCGCATGCCGTTCGCGAGTGGGCAGCGAGACCAGAGGTGCTGCGATGACCACCGTGAACCCTCCGCCGCCGGCGGGTCCCCGAGACCCCCGCGCCGTGCGCGGGCAGCACATCGACGGCCCGTTGACCCGCGAGACCGTCCTCTGCGCTCTGCGCGACGTGCGGTGGCCCGCCCGGGCGCCCGAACTGCTCCTGGCCGCACACCGCTGTACGCCGCGCGCGGACCTGCTCGCTCTTCTGACCGGCTTGCCGGACGGCGTCTACCTCGGCCCCAACCAGGTCAGCCGCGAACTGTTCGGCCCCCACGGAGCTTGCGAACTCGGGCCCTGACCACGGCCGGTGACCAACTGCGCCGCACGGCTGCACGATCGGGTGCCGGAACACACCGCGACGCGGTGGCCATCCGCCCTGGAGTGAGAGCGCAGGGGTGCAAGAGCTGCGGCTCTTGGCACCCCTGCGGTCCCAGCGCGCCCCCGGATCGGAACAGGAGGCGATGAACGCGAACTGTGAGTCTCCAAGCCTCTGTGGTGACCGGGCCGTCGCAGCCGACCGGGCGACGCCTTCGGTAGCGCTGGTGCTGTGACCGGGAAGTCTGTCGTTCAGAACGCCAGGCGTGCTCCTGCCGGCCCGGCAGCAGGCGCCTCGACCGGCTTTGACGGTGACTGGGGCCGGTCTAGTGCGGATGGCCGGTCGGCTCGGCGAGAACCTGCTTGGTGGTCTCACCTGCGACCAGGGCCCGGGGTGACGTCGGCGGAGCTGCGGTCAGTGCGGTCTGCGTGCCTGTTTCGGGACCGCTCGTGGCCGGCGCAGGGTGGCTGGCATCGGCGTCGAACGCGCTCGGCCCGGGAGCGGTCACTGCGTCATGTCCGGGGTCTGAGGGGGGTGTTGCGTGGTGTGCTGCTGAGGTCGAGGGGTGAGGTCGTTCCAGCGTGCCGCAGCGGCCGGACAGACAGCGTGGTGCCATGTCACCGAGTCCCCTTGGTAGCGCGGGCTGCCGAGGCGGCGGGCAGCGCGACGCGGTCCGGGCCCGGCTATGCCGGGGCGCGGCAGCAGGGGCAAGTCGGTACGGCGTCGGGTACGAGGGCGTGGTCCATCGGGTTCCGTTTCCGGCGCGGGCTCAGGGCAGCAGCGGCCGAAAGTCGGCGGCCCGGCGCTCCGGGCGGCGCAGCTCAGGGGCTGGGTGGGGTGTGGGCGAGGCGGCCCAGGACCGCGGAGCAGGCCTGGCCGGGTCCGGCGACGGCCACCCCGGCGGGAAGTGCGGCCACCGCGGTGAGCACGTGTGTGGGGCGTTGTTGCAGGTAGCGACGTCTGCGAGGTGATCTGGCCGGACCGGGTAGGCGGCTCCGGTCAGCATGCGAACTAGCTCGTCGGCGGGGCTGATGGCGCTATCTGAAAATCCCCACAAGTTGCTGAGGGACGGGACGGACATGCTCGATGAAGTTCCCCAGCCGGTTCGGCTACCGGATCGGCTGCGTAGGTCCGGAGTCATCTACGGCCGCGAAATCCGGCAACATTTCGAGGCTGGTTCGGCGGCAGACTGGCGTGATGGATCATGGTCAGGAGCAGCGGCTTCCGGGTGGGAACGTCAGTGGCGGGGTTGTTCGCGTCGGGGACACGGTCCGTCGGCCTGCGGGGCCGTGGACGCCGGCGGTGCATGCCCTGCTGACGCACCTGTACGACGTCGGGTTCCGGGCGGCGCCGCGCCCGCTGGGGATCGACGAGCAGGGGCGCGAGGTGCTCACCTACGTCCCCGGACACACCGTGTGGCCCGACCGGTTCGCTCTGCTCGCGTCCGAGGCGGGGCTGGTGCGCGTGGCTCGGCTCATCCGGGAATTCCACGACGCGGTGCAGGGCTTCACTCCGCCGCCCGACGCGCAGTGGCAGGTGCTGGTGCCCGCGGAAGGCGCGGACATCATCGCCCACCACGACCTGGCGCCGTGGAACCTGGTGGTCGACGGCGAAAACGCGTGGACCTTCATCGACTGGGACACCGCCGCACCCGGCAGCCGCCTGTGGGACGTTGCCTATGCGGCGCACGGCTTCCTCCCGCTGTCGGCGAACCCGCAGTGGCAGCGTGCCGACTCCGCAGCCCGGCTGCGGGTCTTCGCCGACGCGTACGGGCTCGACGAGGCGCAACGACGTGCTCTGGCACCCCTGTTGGCCCGCCGCTGCGAGGCCATGTACGCGTTCCTGCGCGTCCAGGCAGCCCGGGGCACGGAGCCCTGGGCGACGCTGTGGGCGGAAGGCCACGGCGAGACGTGGCGAAGCGACGCCGAGTACACACAGCAGCGCGAAGACCGTTGGGAGCATGCACTGCTCGACGGCTGAGCACGGACTCCGAACAAACGGACATCCGGTTGATTGTTGCCCGGTCAATCAACTGAGGAGCGTCAGCAACCCTGGGGACTTTCAAGGAGCCTCATCAGAGCGAGGGGGCGGGTGCCGTTGGTGGGGTCATGACGCCTCCTCGGTCGGGTCCGCGCGGCCGGGCGGCACGGAGGAGGGGAACAGGGGCCGGGTCTGGGTCATCTCCAGCAGGCCCACCATGCGGGTGCTGGGGGCCACGGTCAGCACGCCGCCCTGCCGGAGGAGCCGGCGCCGCGCGTCGAGCAGGACGTGCAGGCCGCAGCTGTCGATGAACCGCACGCCGGTCAGGTCGACGTGCAAGTGGCGACAGCCGGTGTCCAGAGCCTGGTCAAGGGCGGTGTGCAGCACCGGCGCGCTGTCCATGTCCACCTGCCCGACCGCTCGGACGCACGGACCGTCCCGGCTCGTCAGTACAGCCGCTTTCAGATCGACGACGGGCCGATGGCGCCTCGGCAGACATCCGTGGCGGCGTACGGCGGCTGCGCCGGTTGCGGGATGCTTTCGAGTGATGGATCTGTTGGCCACTGGGACACACCCCCAGTCGGGCTCGGGTTTTCGGCAGCCCCCTTCCATCCACCCTGAAACGCTCCGTGCCGCAGGTCAACGCCTATAAGCGAAGAACTTTGCACGTATCGAGGTGCATGTGTCCGGCGTAGCATCGGTGCCATGACCGAAAGTGGCGGGCGTGAGTGGACGTTCCTCACCAGTCATGCCCGCGTGCTTGTCCACGTCGCCCGCAACCCCCAGGCGCGGATCCGCGACATCGCCGACGCATGCCTGCTCTCCATTCGGGCCGTCCAGCTGATCCTCGACGACCTGGAAGAAGCCGGCTACCTCACCCGGCAGCGCACCGGCCGCCACAACACCTACCGCGTGACTCCGGGCACCCACATGCGCCGCGCCGCCGACGGCCCCCGCACCGTCGCCCTCGTCCTCGACCTGCCCGAGCAAACCGACCACTGACAGATGCGCGAGCCGCTCGCGTGTCCTGCCGTGGCAGGACCGAGGGACCACGCGAAGCGCGTCCGTGTGCCGCGGCAAGGAGCTCTCCGACGCCCGCCCATAGGGTTTGTCGTGATCGGGGTGGGCAGCCGCCGATCATGACACTGTTGCTCCGTACTCCGGGGATGTATCCGCCGCAGGCCGACACTTGGCTGCTTGTGGACGCCTATCTGCGGCAAGAGGATCTGCACGGGGCACGCACCGTCTTGGATGGCACCGGGACCGGAGCGGTGGCTCTGGCGGCCGCCGACGTTTCCGATGCGGACTGCCGCGTCACCGACGTGGACATCGCCCGCGCCGCGGGCCGTCCCGTTCCTGGGATGCCGGGACGGACGGCCGGCTCGTGCTGGACCGCCTGTGCCGGGGGCTGCCGATAGTCCTGGCGCCGGGCGGCAGCGTGCTGATCGTCCACTCCTCGCTGTGCGGAGTCCAGGACACGCTCGACCTGCTCGCATCGCTGGGGCTCCGATCCCGCGAGGTCGCGCGCCGCACCGAGCCCTTCGGGCCTGTCCTCACCGAGCGGGCACCCTACTTGGAGCAGGCCGGGATCATCGAACCCGGTTGCCGGGAAGAGCAGTTGGTCGTCATCCGTGCCGACGCCGGCGATTGCACCGGCCTCTAGCACGCCACGCGCGCGTCTCCGGGAGCCCAGCGGGGGCGGCAGTCCGCGCCGGCGGGGCAGTCGCGGTGTTGGATCGCGATCTGCCTGCGTTGGGCGTTGGCGGCCTCGAGCAGGGCCGGGCGGGTGAATCTCCCGCGCGGCATCGGTGCGGTGCGGCTTCCCAGGTGCCTGGAGTTCCACGATTGCGGGCAGTCCGGTGCCGCGCCGTTCGGCGGTGGCCGAGCCGGAGCCCAGTCGGAGCCGAGTCAGAGGAGCCCGCCGTGTTGGAGCGCGTCCGCCGCAAGGACACCACCCAGGTCACCTTCATCCTGCCGCCCGACCCCGCCTGCCCCGCGGTCAGCGTGGTCGGCGACTTCAACGACTGGACACCCGGCACCCACGAACTCCAGGTGCGGAAAGACGGCACCCGCGCGGTCACGGTGGCGGTGCCGGATGCGGGGCGTACGCACTTCAGGTACCTCGCCCACGGCGGCCACTGGTTCGACGAGGCCGACGCCGACGGCCACGACGGACACAACGGCTATCTCGAGCCCGCCCGCGTGTGACTCGGCAGCAGCAGCCGGCCACGCCGGGGCTGCGGGGCGAGGTCCAGCGCCGGGCGCGGGCTCAGCCGCATGAGCAGGACTGCGGCTGAGCCTGCGCCCGCGCGTATGCCAGGACATCCACTGGTTTGCTGATCGGCGGATGGCCGCCGCTTCAGGCAGAGGCGATTCAGTACGGCTCGTACGGCTCGTACAGCTCGTACGGATCGGTCTCGCACGCGTGGTCGACCGCCGTTCTCGGCAATGAAGAACCTGTCTGGGCGGCTCTCCGCGGCAATCCGGCGAAACGCGGTCTCCCTCGATGCGCGGTCCGGGACGGGCGGGTCAGTCGCCGCGCAGGCGCAAGAAGCGGGCGGTGGCGTGGCGTCCGGTGCTCAGGGCGACCTCGACGACGAGCGGATCGGCCAGGGGGAAGACCTGGCCGTGCTCGGGGTCGCGGACCGGGGTGCCGAGGCGGCCCGCGGAGGCGTCGGCGATCTGCCTGGCTTGGCGGGTGTCCAGTTGCGGGGTGGTCGCGATCGTGCGGCCGTCGGCGAGTTCGAGCAGGAGTGTGCGGGGGCGCCGCGCGGTGCCCGCGAAGCCGAGCAGGCGGGCGTCGGTGCTGTCGCTCCGGCGGTGTTTGAGCCAGCGGTGCGCGGCTGCCTTGGGCCGGTACAGGGTGGCCATGCCCTTGCACACCAGCCCTTCGATGCCTGCTGCTGCGAGGGCGTTACGCCAGTGGAGGGCTTCGTCGCGATCGCGGGTGGCCATGACCTGTTCCAGGGGCGGCCCCGCCCCGGTCAGGACGTCGGTGAGGAGCTCGAGGCGTTCCGCCAAAGGGTGTTGGCGGAGGTCGCCGTGTTCGGGGTGGGCGAGCAGGTCGAAGCAGATGTAGGAGACGGCCACGTCATCGGCTTCGCGGGCGGTGCGGGTGCGCAGCAGTTGCTCGAAGGCGAACACGCCGTCGACGGTGGCGACGATCTCCCCGTCGAGGACTACGCCTTCGGGCAGGTGGGCGATGGCGTCGGCGAGCAGGGGGAATCCGGGGGCGAGGTCGCGGCCGGTGCGGGATTGCAGCATGGTGCGGCCGGGGCCGCGGGCGAAGGCGAGGGCGCGGAATCCGTCGAGTTTGAGCTCGTACCGGGTGCCGCCGGGCATGGCGTCCTCGGCCGGCACTGCGGCGGCCTTGCCGGGCCGCATCACCTCGATCGGCGGTTCCAGCACGATCCGCCCGGCCGCGGGTGCAGGTCGGGGCGTGGGCGCGGTGGTGCGGGCGTGGGAGGGCCGCCGCATGGGCGGTGGGGGCTGGGGGAGCGAGTGGGCGCGGCGCGGGTTCAGGAGCGGAGCCAGGAGGTCGCCCAGGTCGGTGATGCGGTCCGGGACCTGGGTGATGTCGAAGGTGAGGTCGTCGGTGCGGGTCGCGTCGGCGAGTTCGTCCCAGGCGACGGGCGTGGAGACGGTGGGGGCTTCGCGAGCCCGGACGGTGTAGGGGGCGGCGGTCGTCTTGGCAGCGGCGTTCTGCGACCAGTCCAGGAAGACCTTTCCGGCGCGGCGGGCTTTGGCCATCGACGCGATCAGCAGCGCGGGGTACGTGGCTTCGAGTTCGGCGGCCACCGCTTTGGCGTACGCGGACACCTGGTCGGAGGGGGTGTCGGCGAGGGGGACGAGCAGGTGCAGGCCCTTCGATCCGGAGGTCTTGGCCCATGCCTGCAGACCGTCCGCGGCGAGGCGTTCGCGCAGCATGAACGCGGCGTCGCGGCAGCTTAGGATGTCGGCTCCGGGGCCGGGGTCCAGGTCCCAGACCATGCGGTCGGCCGTCGCGTACTGCTCGGCGTGCCATTGGGGGACGTGGAGTTCGAGGGCGGCGAGGTTGGCGGCCCACATCAGCGTGGCGAGATCCTCGACGAGGATTTGGGTACGGGTGCCGTGGGTCTTGGACGGCACGGTCGCGGTCCGCACCCAACTGGGGGTGCCGGGCGGAGGGTGCTTGGCGAAGAACTGCTGCCCGCCGGGCCCGTCGGGGTAGCGGACGAAGGAGACCGGCCGGTCACGCAGGTGGGGGAGCAGGGCGCTGTGGATCTGCCGGTAGTAGTCCAGCAGTTCGGCCTTGCGGGTGCCGGTCGCCGGGTAGAGGACCTTGTCGAGGTTGGTCAGGACCAGGCGCCGCCCCTCGACCACTGTGACGGGCATCGGCTTCTCCTCCTGGGGACGACCTCGATATGCAGCGTCACCTGCGGCCCCTGCGGGTCGGCGCAGCCGCACCGTGCAGGCGTCGGCGGCTACACCCGTCCGGGGTAGCGCCGCGCCCGCAATCCGCCCGCGGGACGGCCGCTCGCCGGGCGGTCATGATGCGGCGCGGACGGCGTCGAGGAGTTCGCCGCGGTTCATCTGCGACCTGCCGGTGATCTTCATGCGGCTCGCCCGGTCGTACAGCTCCTGCTTGGACAATTCGCTCAGCCCGGCGCCGGTCGCCGCCTTCTTGGTGGGGCGCTTGCCCGTCACGGCCTTGCCCTTCCGGCGCGACTTGCCGGTACGGTCGCCTGTGCTGCCGGCTTTGCTCCGCGGGGCCGGGCTGCGCCCGCTGCGGGCGGCTGGGCGGCCGGCCCTGTCGCGGGGTGTTCCTGCGCGCTCGAGGCTGCGGCGCAGGGCATCCATGATGTCCACGACGTCCGTGGCCTTCGGCGCGGGCTCCGCCTCGGCGATCTCCCCGTCTTCGGCTTTGGCGTCGATCAGCGCGCGGACCTTGGCCTCGTAGGTGTCGCGCCAGTCGGCGGGGTTCCAGTCGATGGTCATGGCGTCGACGAGCTGCCGGGCGGCGCGCAGTTCGGGTGCGGGCGGTTTGCCGCGGCGGGGAAGGTCGAGCTGTTCGCCGGGGTCGCGGACCTCGTCGGGCCAGTGGAGGGTCTCCGCGGTAATGACCTTCTCGTCGGCCCGCAGCGCGACCAGGTACTGCTTGCCGCGCATGACGAACGTGGCGATGCCGGCCTTGCGGGCGTCGTGCATGGCGGTGCGCAGCAGGGTGTAGACCTTGGCGTAGGGGGCGCCGCGGGGTGCGAGGTAGTAGGTGCGGTCGTAGAACACCGGGGCGATGTCGTCCTCGTCGACGAACCCGCTCACGTCGAGGAGTTCGGATTTGCCCGGTGCGATCGCGTCGAGTTCGGCGGGTTCGACGAGGACGTACCGGCCGCCGAGGTCGTAGCCCTTGACGATGTCGTCGTAGTCGACTTCCTTGCCGGTGCGCTCGTTGACGCGCTGGATGCGGACCCGGTCGGAGGTCCCGCGCTGGAGCTGGTGGAAGTGGGTGGTGTGCTCGCCGGTGGCGCTGTACATGCCCACCGGCAGTGTCACGAGCCCGAGGGATACCACTCCGCTCCACACCGCGCGTGCCGGCATCGCGGCTCACCGCCCTTCACTGCCCGCCCCGAGAACGACCCCGAGTCGAACCCCGAGTCGAACCCCGAGCCGAGCCCCGGGTCGAGCCCCGAGAAGACGCAGGCGCAGCCTTGGTGTTGCCGTCGGCGGCTTGGCGGGCGAGGTGGGCGGCGTGTCGTTCGGCCTCCCGGGCGCGGCGGCGGGCCCCGGGCAGCGCGCGCTCCGCCTCCCGGACCCGGTCGCGGGTACGGCGCTCGTCTTCGGCGGCGTCGTGTTCGGCCTGTTCGGCGTCGGCGAGCTCCCGGCGCAGCTCCGCGACGTGCCCGCGGGCCTCCTCCCGGCGCTCTTGCGCGGCGTGGGCCTGCTCACGGGCAGCCTCCACGGCCGCTTGGGCCCGGTCAGCGTTCACTGCGGCCGTCTCGGCGTCCCGAACGGCCTCGTCCCGCCGGGCCCGGGCCTCGCGGCGTACCCGCGCCCGCTCGAGGTCGTCGGCGGCGGCCCGCGGAGCGGGCTTTGCGGAACGGCGCTTCGCCGGTTCGTCGGACAGGTCCCACACCGGACCTGCGGGCCTGGTCCCGGCGCCGGCGACGGCAGGGAACGCGGGCGGGGTCAAGGGGTGGTCCAGGCACCCTCCGGCCCACGCCCGGGCGGCATCGGGATCGGCGAGGGCGGCCTGGACGGTGCCGCGGACCTCCAGCACGCCCTGCTCGCTCAACGGCCGGCCCGCCTTCACCGTCAACGCCCGCGCCTGCCGCGCCAGCGCCATCGTCAACGCACGCTGCTGCGCGGACAGCGCCCGCAGCCGCGTGCCGTCCAGGTCCCGGTGCGCCTCCCGCAGCGCCGCCCCCAGCTCCAAGACCCCGGCCACCTCCTCGGGCCGGGCCCGCACCAGCACATTGCCGGCCCATGCCGCCATGGTCGGCCGCCGCAGCGCAGCCACCCGCGCCGCCAGGTCGCGCTCTCCGTCTCGGCGCAGCTGCGCCGCGTGTGTGTCGCGGGCGGCGGTGAAGTCCGCGGGAGAGAGCGCATACAGCTCGTCCGCCACCGCTTGGAACCGATCCGCGGCGGATGCGTCACGCCGGGCCATGGGCCTGCCTCCTCCCAGCCCCCGGTGATCTGTTCCGGTCACCCGGCGGCTGCCCCAGCTGTTGATCTTCACGCCTCCGCGGTGTGGTGCGGCGGTTCGCGCAGGTGCGAACCCGGGCCGGTCCAGGAAGTACCCGGCCACGGTGGGGAGGCCGAGGAGTTGCCGGACCGGTGGACCACCGCTCCTGGAAGACCCGAGTGGATGGCGGTGGGGGCGCGGCGGATTTCGGGCAATCCTGGCCGGTGCGGTGCGGTGCGGTGCGGTGCGGTGCGGTGCGGTGCGGTGCGGTGCGGCGCCGGCGGAGCGGTCAGCCGCGTTCGGTGAGCCGGTACATCTCGGCAGCGATGACCGACGCGGCGTACCGGCGGAAGTCCTCACCGCAGCTCGGCGTGTACGTGTCGATCGCGCGCAGCAGCCCGCGGCGTCCGGCGCGGCGGCCGACTTCGGTGCCGAGGCCCGGCGAGCGCGTGAGCCCGTCGGCGATGGCATCGGCCATGGGCTGGTTGAGCTCGACAATGCACATGCGGAAGCGGCTGTACGAGGGGCTGATCGGATGCAGCGTGCGCAGATGCGCGAGGAGCCGCTCGGTGAGGACGCCGAGCTGATGCTGGTCCAGCGCGCCCCGAGCGACCCGGGCGAACCAGCGGATGCGGGCGATCCGGTCGGCTCCGCTGCGGCCGAGGGCCGCATGGCGGGAAGGGCGGCTGGGGGCGGGGGCGGGGGCGGGGGCGGGGACGGGGGAGTGCGTCACGGTCGTTCCTTTCGCATCCCGCCGCCTGCCGGGCAGGCAGCGGATGCGCAGCGGCTACCCGGCCCGTCGGCCGCGATGCCCCGACCGGGTGACTTCGTGACCTTGCGCTTCGGCCGGACGATTCAGGGCAGCGTGCCCATGCGCACCGGCCCCCGGGCCTCTCCCAGGCAGGCCCAGGGCCGCCGATGTGCCGTTTCCGTGAAAGGAGAGCCGTCATGGCCGCTGAAGGCGACGTCGTCGCGCTGATTCTGGAAGACCACCGGCGCATGGAGCAGCTGTTCCGCCGTATGCGCAGTGTCGAGGCGGACCGGGAGGGGGCTTTGCGCGAATTCGCGGACCTGCTGATCGCGCACGGCCTGGCCGAGGAAGCCGAGGTGTATCCGGCGCTCAAGCGCTACAAGCACATCGACGACGAGGAGGTCGAGCACGGCCAAGAGGAGCACGAGGAAGGCAACAAGGCGCTCTTGGCGCTGCTGGAGGTCGACGAGGTCGGCTCGGACGACTGGGACGAGAAGCTGGAGAAGCTCGTCGAAGCGGTCTCGCACCATGCGGACGAGGAGGAGCGCACGATCCTCAACGGAGCCCGCGAGAACGTTGCGGACGAGCGTCGGCGGGAACTCGGCGCCGCCTTCGAGCGCGAGCGTGCACGGCAGTTGGCGGCCAAGTGCGGCGACGTGGACAACGTCCGCCGCATCGTCGAGGGATAGCCGAGACGGCCCCCGGGGCGACGCGAGCGCGTCCTTCGCTGCGCCCTGGATCCGGGCCTCTCGTTTCACCCCCTCGGGTCCCCCTGGGCCCGGCCCCCCAGGCTGCTCTCCCGACATCGGAAGCGAGGCCTTTTGCCCGGCCGTGCGTTCGAACCCGTCTATCTGATCGTCCACCGACGCGACACCGAGGCCGGCGTGGCGCTGCACGGGGAGATCGACGCGCGCTCCGAGAGCGTGCTGCGGGGCTCGCTGGCGCGGTGCCTGGCGGACGACCGCCACGCCATCGACATCGACCTCGCCGGAGTGACGCATTGCGACGCCACCGGTTTGCGCGTCTTCCACGACCTCGCCAAGGCGGCCGTCGAGGGCGGAGGACACCTGCGCCTGCACAATCCGGGCCGGAACCTGAGCGGCCTGTTCGTCTTGACCGGCACCGGGACGATGCTCCACGCCGTCCCCGCGTCGGGCGAGAAGGGGCCCGAGGGGTGCGCAGAGCGGTTCCCGGTGTGGCTGTCCGGCAGTGCCGCCGGGCGTGCGCTGCTGCGGTGCTTGGCGGCGATTTCCTGGCCCGCGCTGCTGCGATAGGCCGGACTCCGTCCCGCCAAGCACGGCGGCTGCCCAGGCCGGGAGCGGCCACGCGCCCCTGTGCGCGTCCGGTGCCGGAGCGGGCCGTGCCCGTGTCCGTGCGCCGGATTCGGGTAGCCCCCGGGCGAGAAGGGACGATCCGACCGGCTGGAGGGCACCGTGCGCGACTTCAGCGGCCGGGCGGCGTCGCCTCCGGCTTCGCGCGGGCGCTGCGGACCTCGCCGCGCGTCGACGCCGACGCCGACGCCGTGGCCGAGGTGAGCGAGCGCGTCGCGCTCACCTCCACTGAAGGAGCGGCGCGGGCCATCCTGCGCGGCGTGTCCCGGAACCGGGCCCGCGTCTACATCGGGGCGGACGCCTACGCGATCGACTGGGCGCAGCGCCTGCTCGGCGTGGGCGTCGAGCCGTTCGTCCGCGGGATCGCGGCACGGCTGCTGCCGGTGGCGTGGCGCGGGGAGACGACCGGAGCCCCGCAGTGTGCCGCTACGAGCGATGTCAGGAGTTGATCGCGGTGACCGATCGTGACTTTCCCGTTCCGGAGGACTCGCACCTGCGCCCCGACGGGGTGGCGGACGCCACCGTCGCCGCACTCGCCAGGGTGTCGGAGGCTTGGGAGTACACCGCCCGCGCCCGGGGCCACTTGTACACGTTTCATCAGCTCACCGGCAGCGCGGACCGGATCCTGCACGACGCCGTGGAGTTGCTGCGGCAGGCCGGGCACGAGGATGCCGCGGAGCTTCTGGCCCGGGAGATCGCCGGCCGCAACGTCATCCCGGGGCACTGGACGTTCCAGATCGTCGAGGCGTACGACCGCACGTACTACGGGCCGTTCGCCGAAGCCGAGCAGCGTCTGCGTGACGAACTCGTAGGCGGCCGTCGGCATTTGTACGAGGCGGAGATGAAGCAGCGCCTGCGCACCCATGGCCACCCCGATCACACCTGGGACTGACCGCTTCCTGTCGAGGACCCGGTCCATCGGCTCCTGGTACAGCGGTCGCCTCGACGTCCGCCACGTCGGGCCTGCCCTCGCCGCTTATGCCGCAGATGGACGCGCCTCCGACGTCGAGGAGGTAGCCCGCGTGGCCGGTGCGGAGGCACCGCCGCGGGTCGAGTCGGCCAGTGCCAGGGCGACTTCGCGCCACGAGGCCCCGGCGGCCCGGTTCCGGAGGCGGCGCGCGACGCTGCCTTCGGTGAGCATCGCCTCGGCGGCCGCGGTGACCGCTTCCCAGTCCCCGAAGGCCTCCAGCGTGGGCCGCAGACGGGCCAGCAGGCTGCGGACCACCTGCCCGGCCGGCGCGGGCGCACCGGTGGACGGGTCGAGGAGGTCCCCCTCCAGGCCGGAGCGGGCGGCGCGCCAGGAAGCGGCGCGCAGCCATCCGTCCGGCGCGGGAGCCGGCGGGTCGCCGCTGTCCACCGCGCGGCAAGCGTCGACCACCAGGGCCCGGAACAGGCCTGCGATCAGGACGACCGTGCCGATGTCGGGGCAGGCGTCGCAGATGCGCAGTTCCAGCGTCTTCACATGGTCGGAGGGGCGGACGTCGGAATAGACCATGCCGGGGTCGGATATCACCCTGGTGCGCACCAGCGCGCGGACGGCCGCGTCGTACTCGGCGGCCGAGCGGTACACCCCGGCGGGGCCGGCGGTGGGCCAGCGCTGCCACAGCATCGTGCGCCAGCTGGCGTACCCGGTGTCGGCACCCTGCCAGAACGGGGAGCTCGCGGACAGCGCGAGCAGCACGGAAAGCCATGGCGAGACCACCGGCATCGCCCGTACCGCGGTGTCCCGGTCCGGGATGTCGATGTGCACCTGGGCGCCGCAGATGAGTTGTTCTTCGGCGACCGCCTGGTATTCGTCGGCCATCTTGGCGGAGCGCTCGTCAGCGGCGAATCCCAGCGAATCGCCGCGGACGAGCGGCACTGTGCCGGCCGCCACCACGGCGAGCCCGTGCTCGGACGCGGCCTCGACGAGCGTGCCGCGGATGGCTGCGAGGTCCTCGCGCAGCGCGCCGAGGGTGCTGTGCACGCCGCTGCGCGATTCGATCACGGAGAGCTGGAACTCGCCGGTGAAGGTCTCGGCCGGCAAGTCCGCCGACAACGCCGGGGCTTCCGGTACCAGGAGCCCGCTGCTCGCGTCGATCACATGGAATTCTTCCTCGACGCCCATCCTGACGTGCACGCGTTCGCTCCTTGCTGTTCCACCCGGCATGGTGCCGTCCCGGCCGCTTCGACGCGTCCGGGCGTCACGACGCTGCCCTGAGGCGGCGAAAACATTCGCCAGGCACTCAGCTCGTGCTGTTGCGGCCGGACGACGCCTGAACGGGGGCGGACCGTGTGTGCACCGCGCCGCCGTCGGATGGCGCGGATCGCGAAACCGCGGATCACGACCAGGGGAGCGGATTGCGGCGCTGCCGGGCCGGCGTTCCCATCGGTCTACCGGTGGGCCGTGGCGCGGTGGACGAGCAGGGCGGCGAGCACTGCGTCGGTGGTGGCGACCTGCACCCGTCGGTCCCTGGCCGCAATCCCCGCTTGGCGGACCGGCCGCGGAGCCCGGCCGCGGGGGGCCGGGCTCCGCAGCGGTCGCCCTGGCGCGGCGCTCAGACTTCGCCGCGCCAGGATCCGGTGGTGTTGCCGTCGCGGTTCTCGATGAAGGTCTTGAAGCGGTCGAGGTCGCCGCGGGCCTTTCGGGTGACGAAGCCGAGCTTCTCGCCGACGGTCTCCACGATGCCTTCGGGGTCGTGGTCGAGTTGCAGCATGACCTTGGTGCGGGCGTCGTCGAGTTGGTGGAAGGTGACGACGCCGCCTTGGTCGGGGCCGGTGCGGCTGCGCCAGGCGATGCGATTGTCAGGGATCTGCTCGGTGATCTCCGCGTCGAACTCGCGTGTGACGCCGGCGATGTTCGTGACCCAGTGGGTGTGGGTGGCATCGATCTGGTCGACGCGTTCGACGCCGTCCATGAAACGCGGGAAGTCCGCGAACTGCGTCCAC
The DNA here is from genome assembly GCF_021502675.1 of Yinghuangia soli. Taxonomy (GTDB): domain Bacteria; phylum Actinomycetota; class Actinomycetes; order Streptomycetales; family Streptomycetaceae; genus Yinghuangia; species Yinghuangia soli. Next base: position 279,680 of record NZ_JAKFHA010000003.1, on the reverse strand, counting down.
TGGTCGTAGGCGGCGCGTACGGGGACGGCAACTTCGACGGATTCCTGGATCTGCGTCATGCGGTCGGCTCCTCGATAGGGCGAGGCGAAGTGCCTCGAACCGCGGCGCTACCCCTGGGTGCCGATTCCACGCGGGGTCTCGTCCCCGGCCTCAGCGGCGGGGTCCGGGGCCGCCTTGGACCCGGTCGGCGCCGTGTCGGCGTTCAGCGGCGGTGGTGGCCTGCCACTCGGTGGCGCGGTGGTCGGCGGACTCGTCGACACCGACGGCGCTCGTGAGGTCCATGGAGAACGGCCGGCCGCGAGCGCCTTCACCAACCGCCCCCGCCGGTGAGTTCGCATGTCAGGGCATGTCCGCAGCACATCGGGGCAGCAGGACGCGCGGAGGTGCAACATGGCGGGGGAGATCCCGGTGATGGGCTGGATGGGTCGGGCAGCGTGCCGAGGCACGGACCCCAGGGCGTTCGAGGACACCGAGCCCGATACGCGGGCCGCGGCGTCGGTCAAGGCAGCGCTCAAGGTGTGCCGCGGCTGCCCGGTGCTGGCCGTCTGCCGTGACTGGTCGATGGATACCCGGCAGCCGCAAGGAGTCTGGGGCGGCATGACCACCCGCGAGCGCGAACGTGCGCGGTCGGCGCGGGTTGCGGTCCGCCGGGCACCCTGACAGCGCTGTAGCCGCGCCAACTACCCCGGGCAGACCGGCTTTCTGCGGGATGGGAATTGGTGTCTGCGGTCGAACGGGACCTGTGACACGCGACCTCCAACCGCGGGGGCGCCCCCTGCACCCGGCGGCACGTTGGGTGCCCGGCCGCGTCGCAAAGGGCTGTTCGTCTCAGTATCCGGAACTCCGCAGGCCGGCCCTGCTGCGCGGCATCGCGGTCGGCCGGGGCGCGGCAGCTTGATCAGTCGTCGGCGGAGCCGGGCTCGGCCATCTTGCGGTGCATCTGCGCTTTGGTGCTGTCCGGGAGGACGGCTGCTGCCGCGGCCTGGGCCTTCGTCTTCAGGGAGCCTGCGACGACCTTGGCCTTGCCGGCCATGAGCGCTTCGTATCCCTCGCGGGCGACGTCGGCGGGGTCGTCCTTGTCGCCTTGGCCGACGGGTGTGTCGAGCATGTCGGCGCGTTCGAAGAATTCGGTGTCGGTCGGTCCCGGCATGAGCGTGGTGACCGTGATCCCGGTGTCCTTGAGTTCGTTGCGGACGGCCAGGGCGAAGGACTGCACGAAGGACTTGGAGGCGTTGTAGACGGCCTGGAAGGAGCCGGGCATCGTGGCGGCGATCGAGGAGGTGACCAGCAGTCGGCCGGTGCCCCGCGACCGCAAGTCGGCCAGGGCTCTTTTGGCGAGGTGGATCGTGGAGGTGCAGTTGAGGGCGATGATGTCCAACTCGTCACGTAGGTCGTTGTCGACGAAGGCGCCGCCTTGGCCGACGCCCGCGTTGAGCACGACCGCGGACGGCGGTCCGCCGTGCCGCCCACACGGCGTCCGCGCCGATGGACGATCAGGAATACGGGATCGGATTCTCGCTACGCATCGCACGCTTCGATGAGGAAGTCCGGCAAACCGCGAGACCGGCGCGCTTCTTGCTGTGCACGGCGAGATCGACGTCCACGCGGACAGCGTCCTGCGAAGATCGTTGCAGCGGTGCCTGGGGGACGGCCGCGCAGGAAGCCGGCCCAGGTGTCGGCACAGCGCTGCCGAGAGCCACAGCTCATGCGTCCGTTCGGGTGGATGTGCCGTTCCGGTGTCGACGCTTCGCCCTGCGAACGGATGCAATGGCGACAGCGACGGCAGCCCGACCCTGGTGCGTGCCGTGGTAGCCGGGCCCTGGGCGATCGACGGTCAGGGGCCAGGAGCGGTATCGGGTCGAAGCGGAGGACAGCAGCGTGGCTCAGGGCAGTGTGAAGTGGTTCAACGGGGAGAAGGGCTTCGGGTTCATCGAGCAGGACGGGGGTGGTCCGGACTTGTTCGTGCACTACTCCGAGATCACCGGCAACGGATACAAGTCCTTGGACGAGGGCCAGCGCGTGGAGTTCGAGGTCGGCCAGGGGCAGAAGGGCCCCCAGGCGCAGCAGGTCCGCACGATCTGACTGCGCCCCCACAGCAGCCGGCGGCCCCGGTATGGCCAACTGCCACGCCTGGGCCGCCGACCGCGGGACCGCCATGAACCCGGACTGACGCCACAAAGATCGACAACAGCATCGCTTCTGTGGTCGGCGACTCGTTCGTCACTCCTGCAGAAGAGTCTCCCTTGTGAGGCGTCGGACTGACGTCGCAGGCGTGAGGAACTCGAGCGGCATCGCTGCCGCCGTCATCAGGGCGCGGCCCACGGGAAAGCACTGCGCGGCGGGCGGCAGGACACCTGCCCGGCCGCTGACGACCACGTTTACGCGGCCTGGCCCCTGAGACGGTCCGGGCGGGACGTCGAGCCGGCGGAGGGTCTGACGGGCTACGGCTTCGGCGCTGTCGTACAAGGTGGTCGCATCGGGGAGACTGAGCATGATCTGGTCGGCAACCAGCGGGTAGTGGGTACAGCCGAGGACAACCGAGCTGCACGCGCGCGGCGTCTGCTCGACGGCTGCGGCGACGGCACGAACGATCGCAACCCTGTCCCCGCAGTCGACAGCCTCGGCGAGCCCGGGGCACGCGACAGGGAACACCGGGACGCCGTCGGCGTGTTCCGCGACCAAGCGCTGCTGGTACTCGCTTTCGGTGGTCCTCACGGTCGCCCAGACGGCAATGGGCGCTCCCGCGCTTGCGGCCGGTTTGATGGCAGGAACCGTGCCGATGACGGGGATCCCTGGCTCAAAGCTCTCGCGAAGTGCGTCGATCGCGGTGACCGTCGCGGTGTTGCACGGCACGACGAGGGCCTGCGCTCCGCGCTCGACGGCGATCTCGCCGGCGGCAAGCAGCCGCTCAGTAATGAATTGCGCCGACTTCGAGCCCCACGGCATGCCGTCCGGATCAAGCAACAGAAGCAGGTCGACACTCGGGGCCAACCAGCGAAGCCAACCGGCCGTAGGGAGCAAGCCGATCCCTGAGTCGATCAAAGCCACTGTCATCTGGCGAACCTAGCAAGCACACCGCGACTCCACGTGCACCGCCACCAAGTGAACGGCGTGGCAGTCGACGCGGAACCCGAGCCGAGCGTCGTGAATTCAGGCGGCAACTCCCGGGCGGGCTCGGCTTGCTCGGCGGCGCGGTCGCGGCTATGCGACCACGGAGGTCCGATTGCTGCTCAGAGGGTGGCCGCCCTGCTGTAGTTGACGATTGCTTGGAGGCCACGTGCCTCGGCCGCATCCGCACCCTCGGTACCCCGAGGCACCATGGTGGGCTGTCCGTTGCCCGAGAAGGCGTACGAGCCGTACATCATGATCGAGGTGTAGTCGAACTGGGGGAAGAGCTGGTTCTCGTGCTCCTGAAGCCGGGTCTCGGACCGCGATTCGCCGCCGCTCGCGGCCGACGCAGTCCCCGCCCCCGCAGTAGCGACAATCGCAGCACTCAATGCGGCGGCCAGCAAACGAAGCGCACTCATGGCACGTCCAACGCGTGCGTTCCCCCGCCCGGCACGCCCGCGACAAGCCTTTCACCCGAAGCGAGCAGCCTCGCTTGAGCGCGATCGACGCCGCAGCGACCGAGTACGTTTGGGTGTCCGTCCATGCGTGGGCGATGGTGGCAGTTTGCGCGGTTCTGGGTACGTCCGGCTGCACTTCCCTGGCGGAGCGGCAAGGCGACGCCACCGCTGCGGCTCGGTTCCGCCAGGCCCTCCAGGACGGGTTCGCCGTGCAGGGGCCGGGGCAGCCGCCAGGTGAGGTCCCGGCCACCAGACGGCCCAGGCACGGCGACTGCGACCGCCGTGCTCGGGCTGCCGGGCGGCGGTCCCGTCCTCCCGAGGCAGCACCTGCCGCACCGAGGGGCGCAAGCGTTCGCCGGCCGGCCACCGTCGGCCGAGCAGGAGCAGCGTCCCGGGAGAAGAAGCGCACCTTTGCCGGTGGATTGCGGTGGCGGTGGGTAGCGGCTGCCTGGACGGAGGTGGCCGCGAGGAACAGCACCCTGGAACTGTGCAGGGCCGAGGACCCGGGCATGGCGCGGGCCAGGGTGTGGGGCCGGTCGGCCCGCGGGGCTTTGGATGACGACGAGCTGCGGCACCTTGCCGGGCAGTTGATGCGCCAGATGGACACGTCGGACCCCGCCGGCCGCGAGTTCGCCAGGTTCGCTGCGTGTGTGGTCGAGATGAGCAACGCGCCGCCGCGGCAGGTCAGGTCCCCGGCCTGACCCCTGGCTGCTTGCCCGGACCGAACGGAGGCCGCGGGGATCCCGCATGGTCGTGGCGGCCCTGGGCAGTAGGGGTCCGGCGGCCGCCGGCGGCGCTGCCGACGTGTACGACCGCAGGAGGTACGCATGAGCCCGTCCCGCACCGAGGCGCCGCCTGTGGCGCATCGGCTCGGCCTGGCCGACACCGCCCGGGTGGCGACGCAGGTCCTGGTGCCGCTGGTCGCCCAGGGGGCCGTCGTCCGCCGCCCGCGGGTGCTCGCGCTCGCGGAACGCGTGGATGCGGCGCGCCGGGCCAACGGCGTGCTGGCGGATCTGCGGCAGCGCCACGGCCCCGGTCCGGTCGAGGCGAACATCCTGGGCCGCCGGGTCACGATCCCGCTGGCAGCAGAGGACGTACGGGAGATCCTGGACGCCGACCCCACCCGCCTCAGTCCGGCCACCAGGGAGAAACGCGCCGCGCTCGGCCACTTCGAACCGGAGGCGGTCCTCGTCACCGACCCGGCCGACCGCGCTCCCCGGCGTGCCCTGAACGAGGCGGTGCTGGACAGCGGCTACGCGGTCCATCGGCTCTCCGGCGCGTTCCACCACGCCGTCTGCGAGGAGGCCCGGCGGCTGCTGCTGCGCGTCGGGCCGACCGGCGAACTGGGTTGGGAGACCTTCCACATCACGTTCGACCGGGTCATCCGCCGCATCGTCCTCGGGGCGGCCGCGGTCGACGACGTGCCGCTGACCCGGCTGCTGAACGGCCTGCGCTCGGACGGCAACTGGGCCTACGCGCACCCGCGCCGCCGCCGCGTGCAGGAACTGTTCGCGCACCGGCTCGCCGGACATCTGCAGCGCGCCGACCCGGACAGCCTCGCGGGCCTCCTGGCCGAACAGCCGCACACCGCCGAGAACGCGGCATACGGACAGGTGCCGCACTGGCTGTTCGCCTACGACGCCGCGGCGATCGCGGCGTACAACACCCTGGCGCTCCTGGCCACCCACCGCGAGCACGCCGACTGCGTACGCGCGGAGGCGAACGACGCCGACCCCGAAGACCCCTACGCGACGGCGACCTTGGCCTACCTGCGGTCCTGTGTGCTGGAAGCACTGCGCCTATGGCCGACCACATTGGTCATCCTGCGCGAAGACACCGACCCGGGCCGGGGATCGGGCACCACCGCGATCGTCAGCTCGTTCTTCCACCGGGACGCGGAGACGCTCCCCTTCGCCGACCGTTTCGACCCATTGGCGTGGTCGACAGGGGACGCCGGCCCGGCCCGCGGCATCGTCCCGTTCAGCGCCGGCCCGGTGGCCTGCCCCGGGCGGAACCTGGTGCTGTTCACCGTCACCGCCCTGCTGGCCACCCTGCTGCGCGAACGCGACGGCCTGCGCCTGGTCCAAGGCCGCCTGCGCGACGACGGCGCACCGCTCCCGCACACCCTCGACCACACCGCGCTGCGCCTGCAGTTCGGCGCTGCGTAGCGTGCACGGACGGACCACCACGGCCGCTGCGGTGGGGCCGGGGCCGGATGGGGCGTCACGACGCCTCGTTCGGCTGGTCAGAGGAGGGCGACGGGGCGGGCGGGAACAGGCCGCGGGTCTGGGTGACCTCCAGCAGGCTCACCGTCTGCGGGCTGGGGGCCACGGTCAGCACGCCCCCGCGCTCGTGCAGCCGGTCTCGGCTCGCGAGCAGCACGTGCAGGCCCGAGCTGTCGATGAACCGCACCGCGGTCAGGTCCACGTGCAGGCCGAGGCAGCCGGTGTCCAGTACTGCCTCCAGAACGTCGCGCAGCGCAGGGACGCTGTCCTGGTCGATCTCACCCGCCACGCGGACACACGGACGGCCGCCGTCGTTGCGCACGTCGATGTCCAGGTCGACAGGAACGGGCGCCTGCCCCGGGTGCCGACGGTTCGCGGTGCGCCCCGAGGTGGCATCGGGCGCAGAACGGGGCCGGGTACTCGACTTCCTGGTCGATTTCCTGGCCACTGGGACGCACCCTCAGACGGTCGGGGCTCTGCGGCCCCCTCGCCTTCCCACCCTGGATATCCCTGACCCGCGGGTCGATTCCAAATAGGGAAGATTTATGCACGTATTAATGTGCATATGTTCAGAGTAGCATCGGTGTCACGACCGAATGCCGCTCAGGAACGCTCGGTTTCGGAGCCCTGGGGGGTGCCGATGTCGTCGTCGACGGCCCGAACGGCTACGCCATGGCAATCGGCGCCCTATCGACGCCTGCCCCGTATCGACAGCGGACGCGCGGGAGGCCGGCCGGGCCGCGGGAATTCGCTGCGGTGGGAGGCGGGTTGGGGGCTGTGGCCCACTCCTGGCTGCCGCTGCAGGCCGGCTGAGATCTGCTGCCCGGATGCGCTCCGGGATCACGTCCGGGCTCGTGGGCTGCTCTGGTGGCCGCTCCACTGCCCGCTGCCGTCCTCGCCGAGCATCTGGTCGCGCAGTTCCACGTCGCCTTCCTGGTGGTAGCCGGGCGGTATGCCGAGTCCCATCAGGGAGAGGATTTTTCCCAGGACCGCGCCGAGCGCGGCGATGCCGACGCCCAACCAGAACAGCCAGGCCTGGGCCATCGGCAGCGCCACTGCGGCAACGACGCAGCCGGTGAGGATGACCGCCACGCCGATCCATGCGGCCGGGGTGTGGCCGGCGTTGCCGGTGCGGACGTCGCCGCGTCCCACCTTGTCCCGGCCTCGCTGGACGGTCTTGTCGTGAGCCGCTTCCCAAGTGTTGTCACGCGCGTCGTAGCTCATGCGTGCCTCTCCGTGGCCGACTGTCCGGCCGGGCGGACCCTGGCCGCTTCGTGACCGCAGCTACCCGCACGCTCCGCTTCGATGCCCGGCGGGGGAAGACCGGCGCGCGGGCCGGCCCCGCATGCCCGAGTGGATCACCGTGAGGTCACCGCGCGGCCGGGGTGCATCCCGTCGGACCCGGCCCGCCCCCGCCGCCGCGCGGCGGACCCGGTACCGGCGAGGAGGTCGTGGACGCCGCAGACCTGGAGGACGTGGATGGCGTGCGCAGGGATGCCGGTGACGGCGAAGGAGGGGCGCGCGGTACGGCTGCTTCGGTCGACGTGGTGATGGTCGGGGCCGGCTCCGCGGCATGCGTGCCGGCGGCGACGCTCGCGGAGGCTCCCGCTGCCGGGTGGCCTGTGCCCGGGCGGCCGGCGTCCGGGCACAGGCGATTTGGCTACTCGGTCGGCAGCAGGCCCAGTGCTTCGGCGCGCTTGCCGAGGGCGCCGCCGTTGAACCGCGTCCACTGCTCGCGCAGCACGCCGGGGCCGTACTCTTGCGAGCCGCCCAGGGATTCCGCGAGCAGTTGGAGCTGGGCGCCCTCTTCGAGCAGGACGATGTACTCGACAGTGGCCAGGAAGCCGCCGCTGCCCCAGACGGTGGCGCCGCCGTTGGCCTCGAGGATCGCGGGCGGGGGGATCTCCTCGGCGAGGCGGTCGAGGATGAAGTCGACCTGCGAGCCGCGCCGGTCGATGTAGACGGGGATCTCGCGCGCGAGGGTGTCGCGCTGCACGGGAACGTACCGGATGGGCAGCGGCCGGTGGGTCTGCGACCAGGCTCCCAGGTACGGGGAGTGCACGTGGATGACGGTGGTGATGTCCGGGTGGGCGGACAGCACCCGGTGGAAGCCGAAGCCGCGTGCGGCATTGGCGTCCCCGAGGTGGACGGTGCCGTCGAGGCCGACGACGGACGGGGTGACGGTCTGGTCGACCGCGAACGGGCCCGGGTACGTGAGTGTCAGGTAGAGGTCGTGGCCGGGCACGCGTTCGACGCCGCTCACGGTGCCGTTGGCGGTGATGCTGCCGATCTGGCGGAGCACACGGAAGGCGTGTTCGGCCTGTTCCTTCGCGGTGGCGACGAATTCCAGGACGTCGGCCGAGAGTTCTCCGGCGATGGGGGCGGGAGCGTCGGAGGTGGGGGCGGTGTCCAGGCTGGTGGTCATGTCGGTGCCTTTCTGGTACGGGACGAGTGGTCGGCTGCCGGCGGTCAGACCGCGGACAGTTCCGCCGGGCTTTCCGGTGCGGTGAGTTCGTGCGGGCCGCGCAGCAGCGGCAGGACTTCTTCGCCGACCCGGTACGCCTCTTCGAGGTGCGGGGTGGCTGCGAGGATGAACGCGTCGACGCCCAGGCCGATCAGTTCGTCGAGCCGTTCGGCGACATGCTGGTAGCTGCCGACCAGGCCGAATGCCGGCCCCGGGCGCAGCAGGCTGAAACCGCCCCACACGCCGGGGGAGACGGTGAGTCCCGCCGGGTCGTGGAGGGTGGCGCCGGAGAGGAAGTCGCCGGTGCGCTGGGCGCCGACCGAGTCGCCTTGGCGGCGGAGGAATCCGTCCGCGGCGGCGGGGTCGACGTGGTCCCAGCCGCGGCGGATCTCGCGCCAGGCGGCTTCCTCGGTCTCGCGGGCGAGGACGTCGACGCGTACCGCGAACTTGGGCGGGGGTGTGCCGGTGCGGGCGCTGTGCTCGCGTACCGCATCGAACTTCTGCTTGAGCTGGTCGAAGGGCTCCAGCCAGGACAGGTAGTAGTCGGCATGCCGTCCGGCGGCGTCGATGGCGGCGGGGGACGAGCCGGAGAAGTAGATCTCGGGGAAGGGCTCGGCGGCGAGCGCGGCAGGCAGGCCGCCGCCTTCGACGCGGTAGAAGCGTCCGTCGAAGTCGAACGGGCCGCCGTTCCATACGCCGCGCAGCACGTCGAGGAATTCGGACGTGCGGGCGTAGCGGTCGTCGTGCGCGACCTTGTCGCCCCACCACAATTGCGCGGGCCCACCGCCGCCGGTGATGACGTTGAAGACGGTGCGGCCGCCGGTGGCGCGTTGCAGCGAGGCCGACATCCGGGCGGCGTGCACGGGATTCAGGAAACCGGGCTGGAACGCGATCATGAACCGCCAGGTGCGGGTCTCGCGCGCCAGCGCCGCAGCTGCGGCCCACGGGTCGTCGGTCATCGGGAAGGACGGCAGCAGGCCGCCGTAGAAGCCCGCCTGCTCGGCGGCACGGGCCACGTCGGCCATGTGGTCGAGGTAGGTGAACCCGTCCGGTGAGCCGCGGCGCAGGCCCGGCGCGATGCTGCCGGGCCGTACCCGGTCCCAGTCGCCGCGGGTCTTGTCGGGATGCCGCAGCGACTCCTTGTCGCCGCCCATGCCGATGCGCCAGTAGATGTCGATGGTCACAGGGACGCCTCCGCGGGTGTGCGGGCCGCGTGCAGGCGCGGCAGGAGGTGTTCGCCGATGCGGTATGCCTCTTCGACGGCGGGGTGAGCGGCGAGGAAGAACTGCGTGATGCCGTACGCGTCGCGGTACTCGGCGAGGCGCGCGGCGATGTCGTCGTAGGAGCCGACGAGCCCGGTCGGTTCGGCCCCGGGGCCGGCCGCGCGGCCTGCTTCGGCTTGGTGGCGCGCCAGGTCGTCGGCCGCCTCGGCGGCGTCGGCGCGGGCCAGGACGGGTACGCGCAGGCCGAGGGCGATGTCGGTGCCGCGCTCGCGGCCGGCCTGGCGCAGGCGGTCGGTGTGCTCGGCCAGGTCGTCGTCCAGCCCGAAGACGTGCACGTCGGCATGCCGGGCGGACAGTGCGAGGGCGGCGTCGCCGGTGCCCGTCAGGTGGACGCGCGGGAACGGGACGCCGGACAGCGGGCCGAAGAACCCGCCCTCCAGCACGTGGTGGAAGCGTCCTTCGTAGGTGAACTCCTTCTCGTGCCAGACGCCGCGGGCCACGGTGAGGAACTCGTCGGCGCGGGCGTAGCGGTCGTCGCCGTCGACATGGTCGCCGAGGGCGCGCCGGCGGGCCGGGTCGATGTCCACGGCGAGGTGCCAGTCGAGGCGCGCGCCGGTGAAGCGCTGAAGCGACACCGACAGCTTGGCGGCGTAGACCGGAGTGGCGAACGCCGGAGGGAACTCGACCCCGACGCGCAGCCACAGGGTTTCGCGCAGCAGTGTGCCCGCGGTGATCCACGAGTCCTCGCCATCCGGGTCGAACGGCACAGTGACGCCGTCGAACCCGGCGACGTCGGCGGCCCTGCCGATCGCGGAAAGGTGGTCGAACGGACCGACGTTCCCCGGGCGCGGGTCGGTGAACACCGGCCGGAATTCGCGTCGCGCGCCGGGATTCCAGCCGCCGCGCGGCCGGCGCCCCGGGTCCGCCTCGCGGCCGTCGCCGCGCACCGGCACGGTCCAGTGGAAGGCGGCAGGCAGTCGGCTCACGCCGGCACCCCCGCGCTGTCCTCGGCCTGCTCCGCGGCGACGATCTCCTGCGCGCGGGCGAGCGGTTCGTCCGCCGTCCAGGCGCCGAGATCGATGTCGGCCGCGAGGAATCCGTGGACGAGCAGGAAGTCCTTCTGGATGCCCAGGAGTTCGCGGCGCTCGTCGGAAAGGTCCGGATGCAGCGCGGTGTGGAACCCCTCGCGATAGGCACGGTCGACTCCGGCGCTGCCGGAGCGGGTCTCGGCGGCCAGGATCGCGCGGACTTCGTCCGGATTCCCGGCCGCCCAGTCCGCGGCGCGCAGCGTCTGCACCAGGAACCGTACGACGAGGTCCTCGTGTTCGGTGAGCAGGTCCTCGTGCACGGTGATCGGGCGCGGCGTGCCGTTGTTGACCCGGAAGCGGCGGTCGGCGCCCGCGTCGAGGTCGACGGCGACGACCGCACCGATGCGGGCAGCGTCCTCGGCGGACCGGGCGCCCTTCACGTAGACGGCGTCGACCTCGCCCGCGGCGAGCGCGTCGAGGCCGGGCCAGGCGGCGTCGATGCCGGTACGGGCGGGCCACCGCCGCTCCGCGGGGCCGCTCTGGCCGCCGCCGGCGACCTCGACGAACCGTACGTCGGCGAGGCCGAGTCCGGCGGTGGCCAGCGCCCCCGCGAAGCCATGCAGGGCCATGGCACGCGGGAAGCTCCCGGCGCGCGAGTCCGCCCAGGCGGGGAGGGCGATGCGGGCGCCCGCGAGATCGGCGGCACTGGTGATGCCGGAGTCGGGGTGGACCAGGATCGACTGCCATTCGTCGATCCAGGTGAGTCCGATCAGGCGGGTCCGGGCGCCTTCGGAGCGGGCGGCGAGCGCGGGGACGTTGCCGCCTTCGCGGAACAGGCCGACGAGTCCGTGGTCGAAGTGGTGCCGGGCGAGCTCCGGCGGGCCGTCCTGGAGGACCCCGAACCCGAGTCCGTGCCGGGCGAACTCGGCGGCAAGCGTGCCGCGGTGCAGGGCGAGGCCGCTGGCGGTGGGAACCGGGCAGCGGGTGTACCAGATCGTGTCGGGTGCGGCAGGGGGAGTCATGAAGCCTCCTCGGCAGGTCGGGACGGAGCAGGGGCGGCAGGAGGAGCGGCCGGCTCGTCGGCGTGCACGCCGAGCTCGGCCAGCAGCGCGCGGCGCAGCGCGATGAACGCGGGAGCGTCGGTACGGCGCGGCCGCGGCAGGTCGACGCGGACGTCGACGGCGAACACGCCGTCGCGGAGCACCGCCACCCGGTCGGCGAGCCGGACGGCTTCGTCGACGTCATGGGTGACGAGCAGCACCGCGGGCCGGTGCCGCGCGTACAGGTCGCCCACCAGGTCCTGCATGTGCAGCCGCGTCAGCGCGTCGAGTGCCGCGAACGGCTCGTCGAGAAGCAGGAGTTCGGGCTGGCGGACGAGCGCTCGGGCGAGCGCGGTGCGCTGGGCCTCGCCGCCGGAGAGCGTGGCCGGCCAGCTCCGCTCATGCTCGGCGAGGCCTACCTCGGCGAGCGCGGTACGCCCGGCCTCGCGGGTGGCGGCGCCGCGGCGCTGCCCGAGGGTGACGTTGGGCAGCACGCGCATCGTCGGCACCAGGCGCGGCTCCTGGTAGACGATGGTGCGGCGCGAGGGCACGAGGACCGTGCCTGTGTCCGCGCTCTCCAAACCGGCGAGCAGCCGCAGCAGAGTGGTCTTGCCGGTGCCGCTGGGACCGAGGAGCGCGACGAACTCGCCGGGCCGGATGTCGAGATCGACACCGTCGAGCACCCGCTTCTCGCCGTCCTTGACGCGGTAGGCCTTCCCGATGCCGCGCAGCCGCACGGCGAGGCGCCCCGGCGTGGACGCGGCGGACGCCGTCAACGGAGCGTCAGGTGCTTGCGCCACGGCATGGCCTTCCTTTCCACCAGGCGGATCAGGGAGTCGACGGCCAGGCCGAGCAGCGCGTACAAGACGATGCACAGCACCATGTAGTCGGGCCGGTAGTACTGCTGGGCCAACGAGACGAGGTACCCGATGCCCTCGGTGGTGCTGACCTGCTCGGCGGCGATGAGCGCGGTGAGGCTGATGCCGAGGGAGATCCGCAGCCCCATGAGGATGTTCGGAAGCGCACCGGGGAGCACGACGGTGAGCGCGAGCCGCGGCCCGGTGAGACCGAACCCCCGTGCGGCTTCCACGACTTTGCGGTCCACGCCGCGCACACCCAGGTAGGTGTACGCGTACATGGGCGCGGACGCGGACACCGCGATCAGCACGACCTTGAAGGTCTCGTCGACGCCGAACCACGAGATGAACAACGGAACGAGCGCAAGGAACGGCACGACGCGCTTCATCTGCATGGTGGTGTCGATGAGTTCCTCGCCGAGCCGGGAGAACCCGCTCAGCAGCCCCAGGGCGAGTCCGGCCCCGGCGCCGAACAACACGCCCAGGCCGGCGCGCTTGGCGGACGCCGCGGTGTAGTCGGCGAGTTGGCCGGTCTCCCACAGCTCGCGGAATGCGGTGAGCACGGAGCCGGGGGAGGCCAGCACCGCTTGGTCCACGCGGCCCGATGCGGACAGCCACCACCACAGCAGCAGCAACCCGGCCGGGACGACAGCGCGCAGCGCGAGCGACAGGGCACGGCTCCGCGGCCGGGATCCGAGGAACTGGGGCGTGACCAGGCCATGCGTCTCCTGATCGGCCGGACCCCTTACTGCAGCTTCGAGTTCGTGGGCCGCGACGGCCTTCTCGGGGGCGACCGCGCTCACGACGGAACCTTCGTCCAGTCGAAGACCACCGCGGCCGGATCCACCGGGTTGGGGAGCACGCCGTACTTCTTGAACAGTGCGGCGACCTTCTCGATGCTCGCGGTGTCCTCGGCCTTGGGGAGCCGCGGCGGGTTGGTGTAGCGGGCGGTCTCGACGTTGTTCTTCAGCCGCTCACCGGACGCCGCGCGCGGGCCCTTGTCCTCGAAGATGTTCTGGAACTTCTCGGGGTTGGCCCGCTGTTCGGCAACGAGGTCCTGGACGACCTTCAGATAGGTCTGCACGGCCTTGGGGTTCTCGGCGAGGAGCTTGTTCGACGCGACGGTGATGCCGAGATCGTCGGACGGCAGGTCCCGGCCGCGGAAGACGACGCGTGCGCCCTGCGCGACCGCCTCGGGGAAGGCGTCCACGATGGCGACCCAGGCGTCCACCTTGCCCGCCGCGAAGGCACCGGCGGCCTGGTCGGGCTGCATGTACACGCGTTCGACCCGGTCGACCGGGACGCCGGCCTGTTCGAGGGCCAGCAGCAACAGGTACTCGCCGTGCCCGGCCCGGTTGACCGCGACCTTCTTGCCGACCAAGTCCTGTACGGACTTGATCGGGCTGTCCGGCTTGACGACCAGTCCGTCGCCCGCGCCCGCGCGCTGGTCGGTCACCGGGTCGGAGAACGAGAAGATCTTGATGTCCGGAGTGGACGACAAGTACCCCAGCGCCGGAGAGATGGCGCCGCTCTGCACGTTGATGGCCCCGGCCCGGATGGCGTCGGTCGCCGCGGTGAACGACGCGTAGTGGCCGCCCCATTCGACGCGGGCGTCGACCTTGGCCAGTTCCTTGTCGAGGATGCCGGTCTTCTTGGCATAGGCCAGCACGCCGGCGTTCCCCGGGTCGATGATCTTCAGGACGGTCCGGCCGCCCTTGCCGTCCGCCGCCTCGGAGTCCCCGCCGCAGGCAGCCGCGGTGAAGGCGAGAGCGGCCGCGGCAAGGGCGGCTCCGGCGCGTCGGAACCGGCGCAGCGTGGTCGTGGGCATGGCGGTATCTCCTCGGGGGACGGAAGGGCCGCGGGCGCGGCAAAGCGGCCCCGTGTCAGGGCGCGCGTGGGTGACCCCGCCGGGCACGGCGGGCAAAGGGAAGGGGAGTTCAGCGGCTGGACGGCCCGCTTCGGACAGCGGGCGGCGGGCAGACGGACGGACGGACGGCAGCCGCCCGTGCGCTCCGCGCAGACAGGCTCAGCGCAGACAGAGCGCGCTGCCGACCCGACACAGGTCCACGTGGGTCCGGTTGGTCAGCAAAGTCTTCGGCACGCGCTGAACATACCCAGATTCGATCGACGGCCACAACGGAATCCGAGGCTCCGCATGGCCATCGGGGAATCCGGTAACAATCAGGCAATGCCGGGTTAGCACTCCGACTTTCGGACGGTGCAGAACACGTCCCTTTGAACTTGTCCGGAGGTTGTCCGCGAAAGGGATCCCAGGCCGAGGGGGTTGCGGTGGCCACCGACGTTGCCGGGGTCATCGGTGGGGTCGATCGTGGTCGATCTCTTGTGCGGGGTACCTCATCGGAAAAAACAGCGGGCTTCCGGTGCCTGGCCGGGATGGGCCGGGGCGCCGGAAGCCCGCGTTGCGCGGTGGCAGGTCGGGGCGGTGCGGGGCTCAGCCCTGTGCTGCTGCGACCGGTTCGTCCGCCGGATCCGCCGGTTCCGTGGCGGTGGAGTGCTTCTCGGGGGTCGGGGGCGGGGCCGCCGTCTTGCGGATGGCGAGGCCGGCGAAGGCGACCAGGGCGGCGATCGCGATCAGGTAGGCGAAGGTGCCTTGGAACGCCGGGACCACGGTGTGGGATTCGCTGCGGTTCTGCAGGACCAGGGCGGCGATGGCGATGCCGAGGGAGCCGCCGACCTGGTTGCTCAGGTAGACCGCTGCGGTCGCGCTCGGCACCGACTCCGGTGGGACGGAGGCGAATGCCGCCGACATCGCGGGGGCTCCGACGAAGCCGAGGCCCGCGCCGGTCACCACGGAGTAGGCCACCAGCAGCCAGGTCGACGCCCCGCTGCCCGCGGTCGCGAAGCCCAGGATGCCGAGCGCGGCGAGCGCTCCGCCGAAGGGGATGAGCACGCGGGCACCGACCTTGTCGTACAGCTGGCCGGCGATCGGCATGCCGATCCACACGCCGACACCCTGCGGGACGAGTAGCAGCCCGGCCGCCATCACGCCGCGGTCGCGGGCGAGTTGGTAATAGAGCGGGAGCAGGAACAGGAGCGAGAACAGCAGGATGCCGGTGAGGAAGACGGCGCCGATGCCGCCGGCGAACCCGCGGGAGCGGAACAGCCGGACGTCGAGGACGGGCGCCGTGGCGCGCAGGGCGTGCAGGGTGTACCCGGTGAGGAGTGCGGCGCCGGCCGCGAGGGCGGCGATCACGTGCGGCGAGCCGAATCCGGAGTCGCCGGCGGCCTGCGAGAGGCCGTAGACGACGGCGGCGAAGCCGGGGCAGAGCAGGGCGATGCCGCGGGTGTCGAGGGGCGGCGGGTCGCCTTCTCGCGGCGGGTCGGCCGGGATCTGCTTGTAGGCGAGCGCGAGTGCGATCACGCCGATGGGCAGATTGATGATGAACATCCAGCGCCACGAAGCGTGTTCGAGCAGTACGCCGCCGAGTACCGGGCCGAGGATGGGGCCGAGGGTGACGACGGCGCCGACGATGCCGATCATTTTCCCGGCGCGGGCGGGCCCGGCCGCGCGCGCCAGCATGGTGAGGAGCGTCGGTTCGAGTGCCCCGACGCCGATGCCCTGCACGATGCGGAAGGCGATGAGGCTGCCGGGGCTCCAGGCGATCGCCGAGAGCGCGGAGCCGAGCAGGAAGACGGTGAGGCCGAAGAGCCACACGGTCTTGCCGCCGAACCGCTCGGCCGCCCAGCCGCTCACCGGAACGGTCGCGGCGAGGGCGAGCAGGTAGCCGGTGGCCACCCACTCGATGGTGCCCAGCGAGGTGTCGAAGTGCTCGCCGAGGGTGTCGATTCCGACGTTGACGATCGTGGTGTCGAGGATGCCCATGACGCCCCCGAGCAGCATCACGAGCATGAGGCGGAGCAGCGGCCCGTCGATCCGGGTGTCCGATTCTTCCGGTGGTGCGGCGTTCACAAGCGCCTCCGAGTTAACTGGAAGATTCAATGTTCTTTACTCACAAGTTCAAATTATCAGTCGGTCTGGTAGGGTCGCAACATGGCTCGGGCGGCGGATACGACGAACATGGCGGCGGCGCGTCCGGCGCGCGGCACAGCGGCGGACGAGTCCGGGAAGCCCGCGAAGTCGACGTCGGGCAAGGCCGGTTCGGAGGCAGGCACGCCCCGCGGGCGGATCGACAAGCGCCGCGCCATCCTGGCCGCGGCCGAGGACGCCTTCACCCGCGAGGGCTACACGCTCGCCAGCCTGGACACGATCGCGGTCGAGGCCGGAGTCTCCAAGCCGACGATCTACAACCACTTCGGCGGCAAGGAGAACCTCTTCCGGACGGTGATCGCCGAGGCCGCCGGCGAGTCGCGCGAGCGGATCCTCTCGGCGCTCGAGGACTTCCCGGCCGACGGCGCCGAACTGCCCGGCCGCCTCACGGCCATCGCGCACCGCGTCGTCGAATGCCAGGCCGGTGCCAAGGGGTGGGCTTTGCAGCGCTTGGTCTACGCGGAGGCCGCCCGGTTCCCCGACCTGTACGACACCATCCGCGTCGGCGGTACCGTGCAGATCGTCGAGGCGCTCGCCGGACGCCTGGCCCGGCTCGCCCACAGCGGCCACCTGGACCTCGACGACCCGGTCACCGCCGCCGGCCAGTTCCTCGCCCTGGTCGCCGGCGACCTGCCGACGCTGACCGCGCTCGGCACCCGGCCCGTGGACCCCGACGCCCTCGACCGGGCCGTCGCCGCCGGGGTCACCACGTTCCTGCGCGCGTTCACACCGCGCTGACCGGCTGCGGGATCGCCGCGAGCAGCTCGCGCGTGTACGCCGCGCGCGGTGCGGTGAACACCGCCTCCCCGTCGCCGGTCTCCACGATCCTGCCGTCCTTCATCACCGCCACCCGGTCGCTCACGTGCCGGATGACGCCGAGGTCGTGGGAGATGAACAGCAGGGCGACCCCCAGCTCTGCCCGCACGTCGGCGAGCAGGTCGAGCACCTGCGCCTGCACGGACACGTCGAGCGCCGACACCGGCTCGTCGCACACGATGAGGTCGGGGCCCGTCGCCAATGCCCGGGCGATCGCCACGCGCTGCCGCTGCCCACCGGACAGCTCCCGGGGACGGCGGGTCAGCAGCGCCTTCGGAAGCCCCACCAGGTCCAGCAGTTCGGCCACCCGGGCATCCCGGGACCGGCGGCCGGCCAGGCCCACCCGCTCGCCGTCGGACCCCCGCCCCAACGCCTCGCCGACGATCCGCCGCACCGGATGGCGCGGATCGAACGACCCCAGCGGATCCTGCTGCACCGCCTGGATCCGCCGGCGCAGCGGACGCCGTTCGCGCTCGCCCACCCCGCTCCACGGCCGGCCCCCGAACACCACGCGTCCCGCATCCGGTTCGGTCAACCCGAGCACCATGCGCGCCATCGTCGTCTTGCCCGATCCGGACTCGCCCACCACACCGAGCGCTTCGCCCTCCGCGAGGGTGAACGACACCTCGTCGACCGCCTGGTGCCATCCGCCGTCCGGCGACCGGAAGCGCTTCGCGACGGCCTCCACCGACAGCAGCGGCGCCCCGGACGCCTCGGCCGCCGCGCGCGCGTCGCCGCGGGCGGCCGCATACGCCCGCAAGGCCTTGGCCGATCCCGCGGAAGTCCCGGACAGGCGCGTGCCTTTGGCATGCAGCGCCGGGACCGCCGCCAGGAGTGCCCGGGTGTACGGATGCCCGGGATCGGCCAACACCTGAGCCGCATCGCCGGACTCGACGAACACGCCGTCCTTCATCACCGCGATCCGGTCCGCCAGCCGCGCCACCACTGACAGGTCGTGGCTGATCAGCAGCAGCCCCGTGCCCTCGTCCCGCAACCGGCCCAGCAGGCCCAGGATCCTGGCCTCCACCGTGACGTCGAGCGCAGTGGTCGGCTCGTCGGCGATGAGCAGCTCGGGCCCGCCCGCGAGCGCCGAGGCGATCAACGCGCGCTGCCGCAGGCCGCCGGACAGTTCATGCGGGTGCTGCCGGGCCCGCCGTGCCGGATCCGGTATGCCGGCGTCGCCGAGCAGTTCCAGCACGCGGCCGCGCGTGCCGCTGCGCGGTACGAGGCCGTGGACGCGCAGCGGCTCGGCGACCTCGGCGCCGACCGTGCGCAGCGGGTCGAGCGAGACCAGGGCGTCCTGGAGCACGAGGCCGATCCGCCGGCCGCGCAGCCTGCGCCATCGCGACTCGGAGAGGCCGGCGAGGTCGGTGCCGCCGAACTCCAGCGTCCGGGCCCGCACCGAAGCACGGTCCCCGGCCAGGCCCACCAGCGACCTGGCCGTGACGCTCTTGCCCGAACCGGATTCGCCCACGATCGCCAGGCATTCGCCGCGGCGGACGGTCAAGGAGACCCCGCGGACCGCATCGACGGACCCCCGTCGTCCCGGAAAGGTGACGTGCAGGTCCTCCACACGTACGAGCACCGCACGCTCCGCATCGGCAGTACCCGCCCCGCGTGCGGCCGCGGCCTCGGCAGGAAGCGCCGGGGCGGCGGCGGGGCTGTCCGACGTCATCGCGCCGTCCTTCCGGAGAGTCGGTGCCGGGCACGGCTGCCCAGGATGTTGACGGTGACCACGGCGAGGGTCAACGCGGCACCCGGGAACACCGCGATCCACCATGCCGTGTCGAGGAAGTTGCGGCCCTCGGAGAGCATCGCCCCCCATTCGGGGGAAGGCGGTTGTGCGCCGAGCCCGAGGAAGCTCAGCCCGGACGCATTGATGAGCGCGGTGCCGAATCCGACCGTGCCGAGCACCAGCAGCGGGCCGACCGCATTCGGCAGCACGTGCCGCAGGACCACCGTGAAGCGCGGCAGGCCGAGGACCGTGGCGGCCTCCACGTAGCCGGAGCCGCGCACCACCATGGTCTCGGCGCGCACCAGCCGGGCGTACGCCGGCACGGCGGCGATCGCGACGGCGACCATCACGTTCACCGTCCCCTGGCCCGCCACCGTCACGATGAACAACGCGAGCAGCAGCTCGGGCAGCGACATCAGCACGTCGGCGGTCCGCATCAGGACGGCGTCCACGACGCGGCCGCCGAGCGCCGCCGCCAGCCCGACGACAGCGCCCGCCGCCACGGCGATCGCGGTCGCGCCGAGACCTATGAGCAGCGACGGGCGCGCCCCGTGCACGACGCGGGCGAACGTGTCCCGGCCGAGCTGGTCGGTGCCGAACCAGTGTGCTGCGCTCGGCCCCTGCAGCGCGTTCACCGGATCGGTCTCGGTCGGCGACGCGCCCGCCACAGCACCGGGGAACAGCACGCAAGCCAGCAGCAGGACAAGCAGGACGGCGGCCAGGGCGGTGCTCGGACGCGGCAGGCGCCATGACCGGCCCGGGACGCGAAGTGCCGTCACGGCCATCCCGTCACCCCTTCCTCAGCCGCGGATCGGCCACCCGGTAGAGCACATCGACCAGCTGCGAGATCACCGCGAAGCACAGCGCCGCCAGCAGCACGACACCCATCACCACCGGCATGTCCTTGGTCTCGACGGCCTGCAACGTCAGTGCGCCCACTCCCGGCCTGGCGAACACCTTCTCCACCAGCACCGTGCCGCCGAGCAGCGTGCCGGTCAGCCAGCCCGACAAGGTGGCCAGCGGCAGCGCGGCGTGCCGCAGCACATGCCGTATGCGCACGGCGGTCCGGCTGAGCCCGCGGGCCCGCGCGCTCAGCGCGAACGGCTCGTCCAGCGCGGCCTCCATGCTTTCGCGCAGCACCTGCGCCAGTACCGCGGACACCGGCAGGGCCAGCGTGACGGCCGGGAGCACGAGTGTCCCGGCGCCGCCCGATCCGGCGACCGGGAACCACCGCAGATGGAACGAGAACACCGTGAGCAGCGCGATGCCCAGCCAGAATCCCGGCACGGACACCGCCGCCAACTCCCAGGCCCGCGCCGCCGAACGCAGCACCCCGCGGCGACCCGCGGTCAGCACTGCGGCAGTCACCGAGAGCACCAGGGCGAGCCCCAGGGCGGCGAACGCCAGCTGCGCGGTCGGGCCGAACTGGTCGGCGATGAGGTCCCATACCGGGCGGCGCAGCTGGTACGACTCGCCCAGCCGCAGGTGCACGAGGTCGTCGAGATAGTCCACGTACTGCACGACCACCGGCCTGTCGAAGCCGTACTCGTCGCGGATCTGCTCGCGCACCGCGGGGGACGCGGTGGTCTGCGGCCCGAGCAGCGTCGCCACGGGGTCGCCCGGCAGCGCCTGCAGGCCCGCGAACGCGACCGTGGCCGCGCCGAACAGCACGACGGCGACCGCGGCGACCCGCGCCGCCACGGCACGGGCCAGTCGTGCCGCGCCCCGGCGGGCAATCCTCCCCGCCTGGTCGCCGGCCGCGGTCGCCGCACCGGCAGCGGGAGCTGCGGCCGGTGCGGCGGTGGACCCCGCCGGGGGAACGGCGGTCGTCTCGCTCGTCATGGGCGGGTGGTCCACACGTCGTAGAACAGCGGCCACGCGTTCGGGTCGAACTCCACGCCTGCCAGGTGCTTGGCGACCCCCAGCAGCGTCGTCGCCGAGTAGAGCGGCACGACGGCCGCGTGGTCGACGACCCAGGCCTGGGTCTTGCCGTACACGTCGGCGCGCGTCGCCTTGTCGAGCGTTGCCGCGCCCGCGGCCGTCCACTGGTCGATCTCCGGGTTGCTCAGCCACGCCGCGTTCTGCCCGCCCGAGCTCGGCAGGCTCGTCGAGCTGAAGTACAGGCGCAGCAGGTCGGGTTCGAAGCGCGCCCAGCTCATGTCGAGGAGGTCGTAGTTGCCCTTGTAGGCGTTGGTGGTGAAACTGCCCAGGTCCAGGGCCGGGCGCTGGACGTCGACGCCGATCTTCTTCAGGTCGGCCTGGATCGCCTGGGCGAGGATGTCGCGCTGTTCGCGGACCTGGCCCGGGGCGGCCGGCCAGCTCACCGTCAGCCGCTTGCCGTCCTTGGTGCGGAATCCGTCGCCGTCGCGGGCGCTCCAACCGGCCTCGTCCAGCAGCTTCCCGGCGAGTGCCGGGTCGTACGGCCACGTGTTGTCCAAGGCCGCGGAGAATCCCGGCGTCGCAGGGCCGAGCGGGCTCCATGCGCGCTTGTACTGGCCGAAGTACACCGCCTCGACGTTCTTGCCGACGTCGATGCCGCGCTGCACCGCCTTGCGCACCCGCTCGTCGTCGAACGGCGCGCGCGTGGTGTTGAGGAAGAGGCTGTAGACCGCGCCGGCGAAGTCGCGGCGCAGGATGCGGGTGCCCGAAGATCCCTCCACGGACTTGGCGTTCACGGGCGGGATCGCGGCCGCGGCGTCCACCTGCCCGGAGGTCAGCGCTCCCACCCGGACCGCGTCTTCCTGCAGGAACCGGTACGTGAGCTTGTCGAGGTAGGCGGCGCCCTGGTGCTTGGCCGTGGCCGGCGCCCACCGGTAGGCGGGGTTGTTCTCCAGGACCAGGCTCTGGCCCTTGGTGTAGCCGGCGACCTTGAACGGCCCGGTGCCCACCAGGTGGGTACCGCCGGCGCACAGCTTGTCGGCGCTGTCGGTGAGCGTGCGCGGCGAGTAGAAGCCGAGGTAGGCGGTGCTCGCCGCCTGGAGGAACGGCGCGAACGGCTTGTTGAAGCGCACGCGCACGGTCGACGGGTCGAGCACGTCGGTGCCCGCGTACGCGCCGCCGCCCAGAAGGCTCGCCGCGTACTGGGACTTGGTGGTCTTGGCCGCGATGTGCTCGAAGTTCGCCTTCACCGCCGCCGCGTCGAACGGCGCGCCGTCGGTGAACGTCACGTCCGTGCGCAGCTTGAAGGTGTAGCTCGTCAGGTCCGGTGCCACCTCCCACGAGGCGGCCAGCCAGGGGTGGAAGCCGCCCTGCGCGTCCTGGGAGACCAGCGAGTCGAAGACGTTCCGCTCGATGGACGCGGTGATGTCCTGCGGGCTGACGTGGATGTCGAAGCACGACGGCTCCGCATTGACCGCGATCGTGGCCGACCCGCCCCGGGTCGGCGCGCCCGTCGGGCCCGACCCTGCCGCACTGCCGCCCTTGTCGTCGGCGGCACAGGACACCGTGAGGAACGCGGCGGCCATCAGGGCCGCGCCGAGGGATCTGCCAGGGCGGTCGCGGAAAGCGGGCATCACACATGTCCAAGTCGTTCGCAGGGGTGTGCCGGAGCGGCGGAGCGCCGCCCGGCGCCGCGGCATCGCCCGGCGCTCGGAGTCTTCCGGCGGATCGAAAACTAGCCGCGCGCGGAATTTCCGGGACACCCCTAAGCCACCCCTACCGGCCCCAGGGTCCGGCACCGCCTCGAATGTCCTTCCCGGGTAGGGCATTTGACGTGCGCAGCCGCGGCTTTTTAGACTGCTGCACATCCTTTGGGTGGAGTGAAACACGCAGCGGGTCCGCTTCCGGACCCCCGATTTCGTCGGAGCGAGCCATGTCGGAGACCCCGGGCGGAGGCGCCCCGCGCCTTGCTCTGGTGGCTCGGCTGGACGTGGACCTCGCCCGCAAGTCCAGCGGGCTGTGTCGCTGACCGGGACATCACCGGAGCGGCCGCCCCTTTTTCGTTTCCGTCGGATTGCCGGGTAGTAAAAGACCCGGAAAATCCGCGGATCCGCATTCCGAAACGACCCCGGGAATATCCGTCGGGGGTCGTGGGCGGGCCAGGCGCTCAGGAATGTCCGGACCCAAGAAGACCGATGCACATGTTGTCCGGCACCGCGCGCCGACTCCCGGCGCACGCCGTGCCACTTCTCGGGGGAGGCAGCCGTGTTCCTGGCTGGACGCGCGGATGTACTGGCAAGGCTCGAAACGGCGCTCGAGCGCAGCGTACGCGGCACCGGAAGGGTGGTCACCGTCTCGGGGCCGGTGGCGATCGGCAAGAGCGCTCTGCTGCACGCCTTTTCCGAGCGTGTCGCCGACGACGGGAACGTGCGCGTTCTGCACGCCGTGTGCGGCCCGCTCGAACGCGACCTCCCCCTGGACGTGGCACGGCAGTTGCTGCAAGGCGTGGACACCCGCGAAGGGCCCGGCGCGAGCGCCGCCAAGCTCCTCGAGGACGCCGCGTACACCGCATCGTTCGCCGACGGCGAGGCCCCCAACAGCGCCATGCTCCGAACCCTGCGCGAACTGGCCGACGCGATTGCCGCGTTGGCCGACGCCGAACCGCTCGCGCTGTGCATCGACGACGTGCAGCACGCCGACCCGTTCTCTCTCGACCTGCTGGTGCAGCTCATCCGCCGGGTCCGCCGCGCCCGCGTCCTCGTGGTCCTGGCCGAGCGCGAGCACGGCTCCTGCTCGGCCTCCGGCTACCCGGCGTTCGCCGCCGAACTCGACCGCGAACCCGGCCACGAGCGCATCCGGCTCGGCTTGCTGCCCCGCGCCGCCGTCGCCGACGTGGTCGCCGACCGGCTCGGCGCCGCCGCCGGGGCCCGACTGGCCGCCGACGCCCACCAACTCAGCGGCGGAAGCCCGCTCTTGGTGCACGCCCTCCTCGAGGACCTCGGCGCCCGTGACGACCGGTTCCGGCGCACCGCGCCGCTCAGCGCCGACGCCGCCTACGGGCGCGCACTCGTCGGCTGCCTCTACCGCCTCGACCCCGTCGCCCTTCGCGTCGCGCAAGGCCTCGCGATCCTCGGCGAGACCGGCGAGACCGGGAACCTCGCCGAACTCGTCGGCCTGGAGCCCGGCACCGCGGCAGCGGCCGAGCAGGCCCTGCACAACGCGGGGCTGGTGGCGAGCGGCCGGTTCCACGATCCGCGCGCCCGCGCCGCCGTCCTCGACACCATGACCCGCGCCGAACGCGAGGCCGCGCACGCCACCGCCGCACGCCTGCTGCACATCGAGGGCATCCCGGACCCGCTCGTCGCCCGGCACCTGGCCGCCGCAGGCGGCAGCGACACCCCGTGGGCGGTGCGGACCCTGCGCGCCGCCGCCGAGGCGTCCGTCGGGGAAGGCGGCCTCGGCACCGCCGTCGAGTACCTCAAGCTCGCCGAACGCATCGCGGCCACCGAGTGCGAGCGCGTCTCGGTGAAGGCCTGCCTCGTCGGTCTGGAATGGCTGGTCGACCCGGCCCGCGCCGGGCGGCACGTCCCCTGGGTGCGCAAAGCGGTCCGGGAGAACCGGCTCACCGGCCGCGACGCGCTCCTGTGCGTGCGCTACCTCGCCTGGTACGGCTGCCTCGACGAGGCCAGGGCCGCCGTCGACGCCGGCCTCCGGCAGTGCGGGCCGGACGCCGACTGGCAGTTCGCGGCCGAGACCCGCACCGCACGCACCTGGCTCAAGTACTGGTACCCCGAACCCGATCCGGAACCGGACGCCGGACCGCTCGCCGCCCTGCCCGCCACCATCACCCGGATCGAAGGCCTGGACCTGCTCACCGCGGTGCTGTCCGGCGACGTCCAGGGCGACGAGGCCGAGACGCGCGCCGCCCGGATCCTGCAAGGGGCGATCCTCGACGACAGCACCCTGGAATCGCTCACCTCCGCCCTGACCGCCCTCGTGTACGCCGACCGCACCGCGGTCGCCAAGGAATGGTGCGCCGGCCTCGTCGGCCAGGCGGCCGCCCGGCACAGCCCCATCGCGCACGGCCTGTTCGCCGCCGTCCTCGCCGAGATCGCGGTACGCCAGGGCGACCTGCCCGCGGCCGAGGAGTACGGGCGCACCGCACTCGCCCGGGTCCGGCCGGAGGGCTGGGGCGTGGCCGTCGGGGTCCCGCTCGCCGCCCGCATCGTGTCCGCAGTCGCGCGCGGCGACCGCGAAGCCGCCGCCCGCCACCTCGAACTCCCGGTCCCCGGATTAATGTTCCGCACCCCGGCCGGACTGCACTACCTGCACGCCTGCGGCCGCTACAACCTGGCCACCGGACGCCTCGAAGCGGCCCTGCACGACTTCACCACCTGCGGACGCCTCATGGCGGAGTGGGGCGTCGACCTGCCCGGCCTCGTGCCCTGGCGGGTCGAGGCCGCCCGCGCCCACCTGGCGCTCGGTGACGAGGACGCCGCGGCGGCGCTGCTCGACGACCAGCTCGCCGTCCTGCCCGCGGGGCCGTCGCGCACCCGCGGACTCGCGCTGGCCGTACAGGCGGGGACCGTCGAACTGCGCCGCCGCCCGCCGCTGCTGTGGCAAGCGGTACGCGAACTCCAGGCGGCCGGCGACCTGTTCGAGCTGTCGCAGGCGTACGGCGCGCTGAGCCTGGCCTACCGGGACCTCGACGAGTTCGGCCGCGCCCGCAGGGCCGCCGACCGCGCAGCCAACCTCGCCGCGGCCTGCCAGGCGGAACAGCCCGCCCATACTCTGCTGGTGTCCGACCGCCTCGCGGCCGTCCCGGACCGGAACGACCCAGCGGACGCGGAACTGCCCGCGCCGATACCCGTGCCGCGCGCCCGCACCCCGCGCGAGCCCGAGCCGCCGCGCCCGGCAGAAGAGTCCGAGGCGGCGGACCTCAGCGTCGCTGAACGCCGGGTCGCGGCGCTCGCCGCGAAGGGCTACACGAACCGGGAGATCTCCCGTCGGCTGTTCGTGACCGTGAGCACGGTCGAACAGCACCTCACCCGCGCCTACCGCAAGCTCGGTGTCGCCCGACGCCTCGACCTGCCGCCGTGGCTCGAAGCGGACATCGCCGGATAGGCGGAGGCGGGCGGGAAAGCGGCCGGGTCCCCGAAGGGGCCCGGCCGCGTGGGGGGGGCCCCCCCCCGCCCCCCGCCCTACCCCCGCGGCCGCCCCCCCCCCCCCCCCCCCCCGCTTCGGCGTTCCCACGCCGCGCCCCCTGCCTTCCCCGCGTCCCTCCCCGCACCCGTCCCCACCTGGGCGAACGCCCGCCGATCAGGGGGCAGTAGGGGATCGGCAGGGGTTAACCGGGAGCCCCTGCGCGACGAGGGTTGGTGGTGCTCGGGGAAGCGCCCGGGGCCCGGCGACGGCCCCGGCCGCCGCGCCGGGTGCGATCCACCGGCATCCCGCACGAGGGGCGGCAACAACCGTGACGACCCAGCAACGACTCCCGCACGCAGAGCCCATCGCCGTGATCGGCATCGCCTGCCGGCTGCCCGGCGCGGCCGACCCGCAGGCGTACTGGCGGCTGCTGCACGACGGCCGCGCCGCGATCGCCGCGCCGTCCGCGAGCAGGAATGCGGACAGCGCGGTGCCCGGGGCGGCTCCGCTGCCGCCGGGCGGGTACCTGGACCGCGTCGACGCGTTCGACGCCGCCTTCTTCGGCATCGCGCCGAACGAGGCCGACGGGCTCGACCCGCACCAGCGGCTCGCCCTCGAACTCGGCTGGGAGGCCGCCGAAGACGCCGGCCTGACCCCCGCCGTCCTCGGGGCGGGCCGCGCCGGGGTGTTCGTCGGCGCGACGTCCTCCGACTGGGCCACCCTCGTGCACCGCGGCGGCTCCGGTGCCGTCACCCGGCACACCTTCACCGGCACCGCCCGCGGACTGGTGGCCAACCGGGTCTCGTGGGCACTCGGGCTGACCGGGCCGAGCGTCACCGTCGACACCGCGCAGTCCTCCGCGCTGGTCGCCGTGCACCAGGCCGTCGAAAGCCTGCGCGCCGGGGAGTCCACCGTGGCGCTCGCCGGCGGTGTGCACCTGAACCTCGCGCAGGAAAGCACCCTCGGCGCCGACCTGTTCGGGGCGCTGTCGCCCGACCACCGGTGCCACACCTTCGACGCCCGCGCCAACGGATTCGTGCGCGGCGAAGGCGGCGCGCTGGTCGTCCTCAAGCCCCTGCGGGCCGCACAGGCCGACCGCGACCGCATCTACGCGGTGATCCGCGGCAGCGCGGTGAGCAGCGACGGCGCGACCGACGGACTCACCGTGCCGAGCCCCGATGCGCAGGCCGACGCGCTGCGCCGGGCCCTGGCCCGGGCCGGGACCGACCCGGGCACGGTGCAGTACGTTGAACTGCACGGCACCGGCACCAAGGTCGGCGACCCGATCGAAGCCCGCGCGCTCGGCACGGTCTACGGAACGGGCCGCGACCCGCACGACCCTCTCGAGGTCGGCTCGGCCAAGACCAACATCGGCCACCTGGAGGGCGCCGCGGGCATCGCCGGGCTGCTGAAGGCCGTCCTCGCCGTCCACCACCGCGAGCTGCCCGCGAGCCTCAACTACGCCGCGCCCAACCCCGCGATCGACTTCGCCGCCGACCGGCTGCGGGTCCGCACCGACCCCGGTGCGTGGCCGCATCCCGACCGGCCCCTGGTCGCCGGGGTCAGCGCGTTCGGCATCGGCGGCACGAACTGCCATGTCATCCTCGCCGAACCGGGCCGGGCACCGCGCAGGCGCCGCCCGACCTCCGGAGCGGCGGGCCCGCGCCTGTTCGCGCCCGGCGTGCGGGCGTACGCCTGGCCGGTGTCGGCGCGTTCGCCGAGCGCGGCCGCGGCGCAGGCCGGCCGGCTCCGGGCCGCGGCCGTCGACCGCGAGCCGGCGGACGTGGCGTACACGCTCGCCGTCGCCCGCGCCCGCCTCCCGCACCGCGCCGTCGTCGCCGCCGACTCGCGGGACGACCTGCTCACCGGGCTCGGCAGCATCGCCGGCGGCGTCCCCGCGCGCAGCGTCGCCCTCGGTACCGCCCGCGCCGACCGGCCGGCCGTCCTGGTCTTCCCCGGCCAGGGCTCGCAGTGGCCCGGCATGGCCGCCGAACTCCTCGATGCCTCACCCGTCTTCGCCGAGCACGTACGTGCTTGCGCAGACGCCCTCGCGCCACACGTCGACTGGGATCCGGAGGCCGTGCTGCGCGGCCGCGACGGGGCCGCCGACCTGGAGCGCGTCGACGTCGTCCAGCCCGCACTGTTCGCCGTCATGGTCGCCCTGGCCCGGACCTGGGAGGCGTTCGGCGTCCGGCCCGCCGCGGTCATCGGCCACTCCCAGGGCGAGATCGCCGCAGCGCACATCGCGGGCGCGCTGTCGCTGCAGGACGCCGCCGCGATCGTCGCCAAGCGCAGCCGCCTGATCCGCGAGCACCTCGCCGGGCTCGGCGGCATGGCGTCGATCCCGCGCCCGGCCGCCGAGGTCGCCGAACGCATCGAGCGCTTCCCGGACCGCCTCGCCGTGGCCGCGGTCAACGGCCCCGGTGTGACCGTGGTCTCCGGCGAGTCCGAGGCACTTGCCGAACTCCTCGACGCCTACCGGGCCGAAGGCGTCGACGTGCGGTCGATCCCCGTCGACTACGCCTCGCACTCACCGCAGGTCGACACCCTCCGCGACGCACTCGGAGCCGAGCTGCGCGGCATCGCGCCCGGCGCCGGCGGCGTGCCGTTCTACTCGACGGTCACCGGCGCGCGCGCCGAGCCCGGCGCCCTGGACGCCGACTACTGGTTCCGCAACCTGCGCGGCACCGTCCGCTTCGAGGACGCGATACGCGCCGCGCTCGCCGACGGCCACCGCGTCTTCGTCGAGGCCAGTGCGCACCCGGTGCTCGCGTACGGGCTGCGCCAGGTCTTCGACGCCGCCGGAGCAGAGGACGCGGCCGCGGTCGGCACGCTGCGCCGCGGCGAGGGCGGACCCGTGCGCCTGCTGGCCTCGGCAGCGGAGGCGTTCGCCGCCGGGGCGCCCGTCGACTGGAGCGCCGCCGTGCCCGCCGATGCGCGGCGCACCGACCTGCCCACGTACCCGTTCGAGCGCCGCCGCCACTGGCTGCCGGCCGCCGTCGGGGGCCACGTGGCCGGCCCTGCGGACACCGGCCATGCCACCGCCCCGTCCGACCCGGTCGGGTCGGACCGAGCCGCCGGCGCCACCCCTGCCGAGCCCGACCGGGCCCGGCACGACCACCTCGCGCTCGTGCGCGCCGCAGCTGCCGCCGTCCTCGGCCACGCGTCGGCGGCGGCCGTCGATCCCGACGCCACCTTCAAGGACCTCGGCTTCGACTCGGTCGGCGCCGTCGAGTTCCGCGACCGGCTCGCCGCCGCGGGCGCCGCCCGGCTGCCCGCATCGCTGACGTACGACCACCCGACACCTCGCGCCGTGGCCCATCTCCTCGCCGCCGACACGGCCGGCACCGAGCCGCTCGGCGGAGCGGACTCGGCAGGGCCCGGGACGGCTCCGGCCGACCCGGACGACGACCCGGTCGTCATCGTCGCGGCCGGAGGCCGGTGGCCCGGCGGCGCGACCGGCCCCGAAGCCCTGTGGGCGCTGCTCGACGCCGGCACCGACGCCATCGGCCCGTTCCCCGCCAACCGCGGCTGGGACCTCGACGCGCTCTACGACCCGGACCTCACCGCCACCGGCACCTCCTACGTGCGCACCGGCGGATTCCTCTACGACGCGGACGAGTTCGACGCCGGGTTCTTCGGCATCAGCCCCCGCGAGGCCGCGGCGACCGATCCGCAGCAGCGGCTGCTCCTGGAGACCGCGTGGGAGGTCGTCGAGCGCGCCGGCATCGACCCGGCCGACCTGCGCGGCACCCGCGCAGGCGTCTTCGTCGGCGCCATGCAGCAGGACTACGGGCCGCGTCTGCACGAAGCCCCGGAAGGCTACGGAGGGCACCTGCTCACCGGTGCGCTCGGCAGCGTCGCGTCGGGCCGCCTCGCCTACACGCTCGGCCTCGAAGGTCCGGCCGTCACCGTCGACACGGCCTGCTCGTCGTCGCTGGTCGCCCTGCACCTGGCCGCCCGCGCGCTGCGCGCGGGGGAGTGCACGCTCGCGCTGGCGGGAGGCGTGACCGTCATGTCCACGCCGGGCATGTTCACCGAGTTCAGCCGCCAGCACGGCCTCGCCCGCGACGGGCGCTGCAAGCCGTTCGCGGACGCCGCCGACGGCACCGCGTGGTCCGAAGGCGTCGCCCTGCTCCTGCTCGAACGCCTCTCCGACGCACGGCGCGCGGGCCGCACCGTGCTCGCCGTCGTACGTGGCAGCGCCGTCAACCAGGACGGCGCCAGCAACGGTCTGACCGCCCCCAACGGCCCCGCCCAGCAGCGCGTCATCCGCCAGGCCCTCGCCGACGCCGGACTCGGCCCCGCCGACATCGACGTCGTCGAGGCGCATGGCACCGGCACCGCACTCGGCGACCCGATCGAGGCGCAGGCGCTCATCGCCGCCTACGGTCCGGGCCATACCCCCGAACGCCCGCTGCTGGTCGGCTCCGCCAAGTCGCAGCTCGGCCACACGCAGGCGGCCGCGGGCGCCACCGGCGTGATCGCGATCGTCGAGGCGCTGCGCCGCGGCCGGGTGCCCGGCACCCTGCACTTCGACGCACCCAGCCGGCACGTCGACTGGAGCGCGGGCACCGTCGCCGTCGCCGACCGGTCCCGCGCATGGCCCGAGACCGGCAGGCCGCGGCGCGCCGCCGTCTCCTCGTTCGGCATCAGCGGCACCAATGCCCACGTCATCCTCGAACAGGCACCGCACGACGACCGCGGCACCGCGCCCGCGACCCTGCCCGCGGACGCCGACGACGCCGGCCCGTGGCTGCTGTCGGCCGCCGACCCCGGAGCGCTGCGCGCGCAGGCCGACCGGCTCCGCGCCCACCTGGACGCCCGACCCGGCACCGCGCTCGGCGACCTCGCCCACGCCCTCGCGACTACCCGAGCGGTCCTGCCGCACCGGGCGGTCGTGACGGGGCGCGGCGACGCCGACCTCCGGCGCGGCCTCGACGCGCTGGCGGCGGGGGAGACCGCGGCCGGCCTCGTCGTCGGCAGCGTCCAACCGGCCGGTCCGCTTGCCGTGATGTTCACCGGCCAAGGCAGCCAGCGCCCCGGCGCGGGCCGTGAACTGTACGCGGCAGAACCGCTTTTCGCCCGTGCGCTCGACGAGATCTGCGGCCATTTCGACGTCCTCCTCGACCGTCCGCTGCTCGAGGTGATGTTCGCCGAACCCGGCACCGAGGACGCAGCCCTCCTGCACGCCACCGCCTACACCCAGCCCGCGCTGTTCGCCTTGGAGACGGCGCTGCACCGGCTCGCCTCGTCCTACGGGCTGCACGGCGATCTCCTCATCGGCCACTCCATCGGCGAACTCGCCGCCGCGCACGCCGCCGGCGTCCTCGACCTCGCCGACGCGGCCGCGCTCGTCGCAGCCCGCGGCCGGCTCATGGGCGCGCTGCCGCCCGACGTCGGCGCGATGGCCGCACTGCAGGGGACCGAAGCCGAGATCCGGCCGCTGCTCGCCGGCCACGAGGCGGACGCCGGCGTCGCCGCCGTGAACGGGCCCGACTCGGTCGTCGTGTCCGGGACCGCGCATGTCATCGACGACATCGCGGCCGCCTGGGCCGCCACCGGACGCAAGACCAAGCGCCTCCAGGTCAGCCACGCCTTCCACTCGCCCCACATGGACGCCGTGCTCGACGAGTTCCGCACCGTGGCCGCCGGGCTGCGCTACACCGAACCGCACACCCCGGTCGTCTCCAACCTCACCGGGCGCCTCGCCCGACCGGGCGAGCTCACCGACCCCGAGTACTGGGTCCGGCACATCCGCGGCGCCGTGCGCTTCCACGACGGTGTCCGTGCACTCGCCGCCGCAGGCACCGGCAGCTACCTCGAACTCGGCCCCGACGCCGTGCTGACCGCGCTCGTGCACACCGCCGCGGTCGACGCCCGCACCGCCACCCCCGTACTGCGCGCCGGGCAGAGCGAAGCCCGCACGTTCGCGCACGCGCTCGCCGCACTGCACACCACCGGGACACACGTCGCATGGGACGCCGCCTTCGAGGGCCGCGACGTCCGCGGCAGCAAGGTCGCCCTCCCCACCTACCCGTTCCAGCGCCGCCGCCACTGGCTGGACGCCGCCACACCCGTCCCCGGCGTCACCGCCGCGGGCATCGACGAGGCCCGACACCCGCTGCTCGGCGCATCGGTCGAACGCGCGGACGGCACCGGGCGCGTGTGGACCGGCGTCCTCGACCTGCGCACCCACCCGTGGCTCGCCGACCATGCGGTGCACGGCACCGTGCTGCTGCCCGGCACCGCGTTCGTCGACCTCGCCCTGCACGCCGCCGACCGCAGTGGCGCCGCCGGGATCGACGAACTCGTCCTGGAAGCGCCGCTGGTCCTTCCCGACGACGGTGCCGTGCGCATCGAGCTCGCGGTCGGCCCGGCCGACGCGGACGGCGCCCGAACCGTCACCGTCCACTCCCGCCCCCACACCACGCCCGCGGACCCGGCCGACGGACCCGCCTGGACCCGGCACGCCTCCGGACGCCTCGGAACGCCGGGCCCGACGGCGGACCCGTTCGACGCCTCGGCCTGGCCGCCGCCGGGCGCGGTGCCGGTCGACACAACCGGCCTGTACGAGGAACTGGCCGCCCTCGGCTACGACTACGGCCCGGCGTTCCAGGGCCTGCGCGCGGCCTGGCGCGACGGCGGGACCGTCTACGCCGAGGTCGCGTTGCCCGCCGCGGCCGACGCCGCGGGAACGCGCCCCGGAGCGCACCGCATGCACCCGGCGCTGCTGGATGCGGCACTGCACGCCGTGGTCGGGCTGCTGCCCGGCGACGGTGCCACCCTTCTCCCGTTCACCTGGACCGGCGTGACGCAGCCGGCCGCGGCGCCGACCGCGCTGCGCGTGCGGATCGCCCCGACAGCCACCGGCACCGTCGCACTTTCCTTCGCCGACGGCGAGGGCACCCCGCTGTTCGACACCCGCGCGCTCGCGCTGCGCGCTCTGCCCGCCGGAGCCTTCGCGGCGGCGACGGGCCCGGCCGACGCCTGGCACGAAGTCGCCTGGATCCGGCCCGACACACCTGCGACCGCGCAGCACACCTGGTGGGTGATCGGCGCCCCCGAGACCGACGCCCTCGGTCTCGCATCCCCCGCGGCGCCGCCTGCCGTCGCCGTCCACGCCGATCTCGACGGTCTGCGCAAGGTGCTCGGCGAGACCCCGGCCGACGCCCGGCCGGGCCACGTCCTCGCGGTCGTCGGGACCGGCTCCGAGCAGGATGCGACGGCTGCCCGGACGGCCGTGGCACAGGCCTTGGCCCTCCTTCAGGGATGGGCCGCCGCCCCGGAAACCGAAGGCGCCACCTTGGTCCTGACGACCCGCCAGGCGGTCGCCACCCACACCGGCGAAGGAATCGCCGACCTGGCCGCCGCCGCGGTGTGGGGCCTGGTCCGCGCCGCCCGCACCGAACACCCCGGCCGATTCGCCCTCCTCGACCTCGACACCCACCCCGACTCGCCCGCCGCGATACCCGCGGCACTGGGTGCGGGCGAGGCACAGACCGCGATCCGCGCGGGAGAACTCCTCGTCGCCCGCATCGCCGATGCGTCGGCGGACGACATCGCGCCGCCTGCCGGAACGGCGGAACACGCCTGGCGCATCGACACACTCGCCCCCGGCAGCCTCGACAGCGTCGGCGCCGTGCCCGCTCCCGAGGCCGAAGCACCGCTCGGCGCGGGCGAGGTGCGCATCGCGGTCCGCGCCGCGGGCCTCAACTTCCGCGACGTGCTCATCGCGCTCGGCGTCTACCCGGGCACCGCACGCATCGGCGCGGAAGCCGCCGGCGTCGTCGCGGAAGTCGGACCGGACGTCACCCGGTTCGGCGTCGGCGACCGGGTCATGGGCCTGGTCCCCGGCCACCTGGGGCCGGTCGCCACCGTCGACGCGCGGCTGCTGGCCCGCATCCCCGAGCACTGGACCTACGCCGAGGCCGCCACCGTTCCGGTCGCGTTCCTCACCGCCTACCACGGCCTGGTCGACCTGGCCGGGCTGGCAGCGGGCGAGGCGGTGCTGATCCACGCCGCCACCGGAGGCGTCGGCAGCGCCGCCGTACAACTCGCCCGGCACCTCGGCGCCGACGTGTTCGGCACCGCGAGCCCCGCCAAGTGGACGGCGCTGCGCACCGCGGGCCTCGCCGACGACCGGATCGCGTCGTCCCGCAGCCTGGACTTCGCGCCGCGGTTCCGCGCCGCCACCGACGACCGCGGGGTCGACGTCGTCCTCAACGCCCTCGCCCACGAGTTCACCGACGCCTCCCTCGGACTCCTGGCAACCGGCGGGCGGTTCGTGGAAATGGGCAAGACCGACCAGCGCGACCCCGACCGGGTCGCCGCCGACCACCCCGGCGTCCGCTACACCGCATTCGACCTGCTGACGCTCGAACCCGACGCGGTCCGCCGCATGCTCGCCGCCCTGGCCCCGCTGTTCGCCGACGGAACGCTCTCTCCGCTCCCCGCCACCGCGTGGGACGCCCGGCACGCGGTGCGCGCCGTGCGCCACCTCGGCCAGGCCCGGCACACCGGCAAACTCGTGCTGACCTTCCCGACCCCGCGCGACCCCGACGGCACGGTGCTCGTCACCGGCGGCACCGGAACCCTCGGCGCCCTCGCCGCGCGGCGCCTGGTCGAGCGGCACGGCATCCGGCACCTGCTCCTCGCCGCCCGCAGCGGCGGCACCGGGCCCGGCGCCGCCGGCCTGCGGGACGAACTCCTCGCCCTCGGGGCAGCATCCGTCCGCATCGCCGCCTGCGACATCGGAGACCGCGACCAGGCCGCCGCGCTCCTCGACGCCATTCCCGCAGAGCACCCGCTGACCGCCGTCGTGCACACCGCCGGGACGACCGCCGACGCGCCGCTCGCCGCAGTCACCGCCGACCATCTCGCCCGCACGTTCGACGGCAAGGCCGACGGCGCCTGGCACCTGCACGACCTCACCCGGCACCTGGACCTGTCCGCGTTCGTCCTCTACTCCTCCGCGGTCGCCACCGCGGGCAACCCCGGGCAGAGCGCCTACGCCTCCGCCAACGCGTTCCTCGACGCCCTCGCCCACCACCGCCGCAACACGGGACTGCCCGCTACCTCCGCGGGCTGGGGACTGTGGGCCGACGCCGGCGGCCTGGCTGCGGACCTGACGCGCACCGACCTCGCCCGCCTTGCGGGCGCGGGCATCGCACCGCTGCCCACCGAGGTCGGCCTGGAGCTGTTCGACCGCGTCCTGGACACCGCTCTCCCGCACGCCCTGCCCGCCCGCTTCGACACCCGCACGCTGCGCGAGGGCGCCGCACACGACCTGCTCGCCGGACTCGCGGCCGCACGCCGCCGCCACCGACCGGCCACGACTCCCTCCGCGGCACCGGAACCTGCCGGTCTGGCCGCCCGCCTGGCCGCCCGCAGCCCCGAGGAGCGGCGCCGGGACCTGCTCGGCCACGTCCGCAGCACCGCGGCAGCCGTGCTCGGCCACGACGGACCCGGCGCCGCCGACCTGATCCGGCCCGAGCGCGGCTTCATGGACGCCGAGTTCGACTCGCTCGGCGCCATCGAACTGCGCAACCGGCTTAGCGCCGAGACCGGGCTCGACCTGCCGTCCACCCTCGTCTTCGA
This sequence comes from Yinghuangia soli, assembly GCF_021502675.1. Classification (GTDB taxonomy): domain Bacteria; phylum Actinomycetota; class Actinomycetes; order Streptomycetales; family Streptomycetaceae; genus Yinghuangia; species Yinghuangia soli. The sequence goes on along the minus strand of NZ_JAKFHA010000003.1, from coordinate 244,094 downwards.
CCACCCCACCCCCGCGGCCCTCGCGGACTATCTGGCCGAGCGCTTCGCACCGGCCGCCCCCGTGTCCGAGACCGAGCGGCTGATCGCCGACCTGGACCGCTGGGACGGCCTGCTGTCCGGCCTCGACCTGGACCCGGGCAGCGGCACCGCCCTTGCCGACCGGCTGCGCTCCCTGCTCGACCGCGTCGCCCCGGCAGCAGGAGTGCCGGCCGCCACTTCCGCGGACGTCGCCGTCCGCCTCGGCGCCGTCGGCGACGACGAACTCTTCGACTTCATCGACAACGAACTCGGTATTGCCTGACCGGCCGCCCCCGGACCCCCGCCCGCCCGACCACCAGGCGCCGAGCCGCCGCACGCAAAGGCAGAAGACCCGCATGACGACCAACGAGAACAAGCTCCGCGACTACCTCACCCGCGTCACCGCCGAGCTCGCCCAGGCCCGCAGCCGCCTGCGCGACGCCGAGGACGCCCGCACCGAGCCCATCGCGGTCGTCGGCATCGGCCTGCGCCTGCCCGGCGGCGTCGCGACCGCCGACGACCTGTGGCGCCTGGTCGCCGACGGGCGCGACGCCATCGGCGGCTTCCCCGCCGACCGGGGCTGGGACCTGGACGCGCTCTACGACTCCGACCCCGACCGGCCCGGCACGTCCTACACCCGGCACGGCGGGTTCCTCTACGACGCCGCGGACTTCGACGCCCGCTTCTTCGGGATCTCGCCCCGCGAAGCGCTGGCCGCCGACCCGCAGCAGCGCCTTCTCCTGGAGACCGCCTGGGAAGCGCTGGAGGACGCCGGCATCGACCCGGGCACCCTGCGCGGATCCGCCACCGGGGTGTTCGCGGGCGTCATCGCCCAGGAGTACACCCCGCGGCTCTACAAGACCCTGCCCGAGCGCGTCGACGGCTACGTGCTCACCGGCAGCACCACAAGCGTCGCCTCGGGGCGGCTGTCCTACACGTTCGGCTTCGAAGGCCCCGCCGTCACCGTCGACACGGCGTGCTCGTCGTCGCTGGTCGCCCTGCACCTGGCGGCGCAGGCCCTGCGCGGCGGCGAATGCGACCTGGCGCTCGCCGGCGGCGCGACCGTCATGGCCTCGCCCGGCATGTTCGTCGAATTCGCCCGGCAGCGCGGGCTGTCCGCGGACGGCCGCTGCAAAGCATTCGGGGCGGGCGCCGACGGGACCGGCTGGGCCGAAGGCGTCGGCGTCCTCGTCCTGGAACGCCTTTCCGACGCCCGGCGGAACGGCCACGACGTGCTCGCGGTCATCCGCGGCAGCGCCGTCAACCAGGACGGGGCCAGCAGCCAGCTCACCGCACCGAACGGGCCCTCGCAGCAGCGGGTGATCCGGCAGGCGCTCGCGAATGCGGGCCTCGCGCCCGGGGACGTCGACGCGGTCGAGGCGCACGGCACCGGCACGACGCTGGGCGACCCGATCGAGGCGCAGGCGCTCATCGCCACCTACGGCAGGAACCGGCCGGCGGACCGGCCGCTGTGGCTCGGCTCGCTCAAGTCCAACATCGGCCACGCCCAAGCCGCGGCAGGCGTCGCCGGGGTCGTGAAGATGATCCAGGCGATGCGCCACGGCACCCTGCCCCGGACACTCCACGCCGAGGAGCCCTCCCCGCACGTGGACTGGTCGGCGGGCGCAGTACGCCTGCTCACCGAGGCCCGTCCGTGGCCGGAGACCGGGCGTCCCCGCCGCGCGGCCGTCTCCTCCTTCGGAGTGAGCGGCACCAACGCGCACGTAGTGCTCGAGCTGCCGGACGACGCGGACCCTGCCGGCCCGGCCCGGTCCGACGACCCGTCGGCCACCGCCGCGGAGGCGACACCCCGCACTCCTGACGTCCTTCCCTGGGTGCTCTCCGCGAAGTCGGCGCGGGCCCTGCGCGGCCAGGCCGAGCGGCTGGGCGCGGCCGCGGCGGACACCGCCGCCGCGGACATCGGCTTCTCGCTCGCCACCACGCGCGCCGTCTTCGAGCAGCGCGCCGTGGCCGTCGGCACGCCCGGCGAACTCGCCCGTGCCGCAGCCGATGTGGCGCGCGGCGAGGCGTCTCCGCACGCAGTCGTCTCGGTCCCCGACGAGGCCCCCGCGTCGGGCAGGACCGTGTTCGTCTTCCCCGGGCAGGGCTCGCAGTGGGCCGGCATGGGAGCCGAGCTGTACGCCGAATCCCCGGTCTTCGCCGCACGGTTCGACGCCGCCGCGGGCGCGCTCGCCCCGTTCGTCGACTGGTCGCCCCGCGACGTCCTCACCGGCGACGACGCGTCGTGGCTCGATCGGGTAGACGTCGTGCAGCCGTTGTTGTGGGCGGTGTTGGTGTCGTTGGCCGAGGTGTGGCGGGCGCATGGTGTCGAGCCGGATGCGGTGGTGGGTCATTCGCAGGGCGAGATCGCGGCCGCGGTGGTCGCGGGCGGCCTGTCGTTGGAGGACGGCGCGCGGGTGGTCGCGCTGCGCAGCAAGGCGATCCTGGTGCTGGCCGGTTCCGGCGGCATGGCGTCCGTCGCGGAGCCCGAGGCGGTGGTACGCGGACGCATCGCGGCCTACGCCGGACGGGTGTCCGTCGCGGCGGTCAACGGACCCGGCCAGACCGTGGTGTCCGGGGAATCCGACGCCCTCGCCGAACTCGTCGCCGCCGTCGAGAAGGACGGCGGGCGGGCCCGCCTGATCGCGGTCGATTATGCATCGCACTCGGCGCAGGTGGACGCGATCCGCGCCGAGATCGTCGCGGCGTTGGCGCCGATCGCGCCGGTGCCGGGCTCGGTGCCGGTGTGGTCGACGGTGACGGGCGAGTGGATCGACACCGCCAAGCTGGACGCCGCCTATTGGGCGACGAATCTGCGGGAAACCGTGCGCTTCGCCGACGCCGTCCGCGGCCTTGCCGAGGACGGGCACGGCGTCTTCGTCGAGGTCAGCCCCCACCCGGTACTGACCGCCGCGGTCGAGGAGACCCTGGAGGAGTCGGACCGGGGCGCGGCCGTCGTGACCGGCACGTTGCGCCGCGGCCAAGGCGGACTGCGCCGCCTGTACACGTCCCTCGCGGACGTGTTCGTGCGCGGTGTCGCCGTCGACTGGCGGCCTGCTTTCGCCGGGACCGGCGCACGCCGCACCGCTCTGCCGACCTACGCCTTCCAACGCGAGCGCTTCTGGCTCGACACCGGCGAGTACACGCCGCCCCCGACCGAAGCCGACAGCGCGTTCTGGCGCCTCGTCGCCGACAACGACTCCGCCGGATTCGCCGAGGCCCTGGGGGCGGCACCCGAACTGGCCGGGCAGTTCGATGCGGTGCTGCCCGCGCTCACCGCGTGGCACGACCGCGAGCAGGCCGGAGCGACCGCCGACGCATGGCGGCACCGCGTCGTCTGGCGCCCGCTCGCCACGACGGCGGGCCGGCTGACCGGCACCTGGCTCATCGCCCACCCGCACGGCCCCGACGCCGACGGGTGGACCGCCGACCTGACGCGCGCCCTCACCGGAGCCGGTGCAACCGTCACCCCCTTCGCGGTCGACCACGCGGGCGCCGACCGCGCCACGCTGCGCGCCGCACTCGACCGGGCGTACACGGCCGCCGCGGAACCGGTCGCAGGTGTCCTCTCGCTGCTCGCCCTCACCTCCGGCACTCCTGCCTCCGGCACCCTTGCCGACCGGCCTGCCGCCCCCTGGGGCCTGGCCGCCAACGTCGCCTTGACCCAGGCACTCGCGGACCTCGGCGCCGAGGCCCGGACGGACGCCCGCCTGTGGCTCGCCACCAGCGGCGCTGTCGCGACCTCGCCCACCGACATCCTCGTCGCCCCCGAGCAGGCCCAGACGTGGGGCTTCGGGGTCATCGCCGCGGCCGAACTCGCCGAGGTCTGGGGCGGATTGCTCGATCTTCCGGCGCCCGGCGCGGACGCCGCCCGCGAACCGGTGGCCCCCGCCGCACTGGCCACGGTGCTCGGCGGTGCCTCCGGCGAGCGCGAAATCGCCCTGCGTCCGTCCGGCCTGTGGGTGCGCCGCCTGGTCCGTGCCCCCGGCACCGCCGCGCCCGCCAAGCCGTGGACGCCGACCGGCACGGTGCTGGTCACCGGCGGCACCGGCGCACTCGGCCGGCACCTCGCGCGCTGGCTGGCCGGACGCGGAGCCGAGCACCTGGTCCTGCTCAGCCGCTCGGGCGACCGGGCGGACGGGGCCGTGCAGTTCGCCGCCGAACTCGCGGAAAAGGGCACCCGCGTCACCTACGCGGCCGCGGACGTCGGCGACCGGGACGCACTCGCCGCCGCGCTCGACGGCATCCCCACCGACCTGCCGCTCACCGCCGTCTTCCACACCGCCGCCATCCTCGACGACGCGCTCATCGGCGACCTGACCCCCGAGCAACTGGACCGCGTTGCCCGTGTCAAGGCGGCCGGAGCCCGCAACCTCGATGAACTCACCGCCGGACACGACCTCTCGGCGTTCGTGCTGTTCTCGTCCGTCGCCGGCATCTGCGGCGTCCCCGGACAGGGCAACTACGCCCCCGGGAACGCCTACCTGGACGCGCTCGCCGCCCGGCGCCGCGGCCGCGGCCTGCCCGGAACCGCCGTCGCGTGGGGCCACTGGGCGGGCGGCGGCATCGCCGCCCCCGACGTCGAGGAGCGCCTCGCCCGGCAGGGCCTGGCCATGCTCGACCCCGCCCTCGCGGTGGACGCTCTCGGGCGCGTCCTCGACCACGACGAGCCGCACCTGGTCGTCTGCTCGATCGACTGGGAGCGGCTGTTCCGCGGCCGCGACCACCGGCTGGTCGCCGAACTCGTGTCCGGCGCACGGCAGTCCGCCGACCGCCGCGCGGACACCCTGACCGCGCCGCTCGCCGAGCGCCTGGCCGCGCTCGGCGACACCGACCGCCGCAGGCTCCTCGTCGACCTCGTCCGCACCCAGGCCGCCCTCGTCCAAGGCCACGCCTCGGGCGACGCCGTCGAGCCCGCCAGGCCGTTCCGCGACCAGGGCTTCGACTCGCTGACCTCCGTCGAACTGCGCAACCGGCTGAGCGCGGAGACCGGCCTGAGGCTGCCCGCCACGCTGGTCTTCGACCAACCGAACCCGGCAGCGCTCGCCGAGTTCCTGCGCGGCGAACTGCTCGGCGACGCCGCCGCGGACACCGCCGCCCCGTCCGCGGGGCGGGTCGACTCCACTGACGACCCGATCGCCATCGTGGGCATGGCGTGCCGGCTGCCCGGCGGGATCGCGTCGCCCGCCGATCTGTGGCGGACCGTGGCGGAGGGCGCCGACGTGGTCGGCGGCTTCCCGGCCGACCGCGGCTGGGACCTGGACGCGCTCTACCACCCCGACCCCGACCACCCCGGCACTTCGTACACGCGCAACGGCGCCTTCCTCGCCGGCGCACCCCTCTTCGACAGCGCGTTCTTCGGGATCTCGCCGCGCGAGGCGCTCGCGATGGACCCGCAGCAGCGCGTGCTCCTGGAAACCGCGTGGGAAGCGCTCGAAGGAGCCGGGATCGCCGCCGACACGCTGGCCGGCACCCGCACCGGTGTGTTCGCCGGAGCCGCAGGACACGACTACGCGGTCGGCCTCGACGACGTCCCGGCCGGGCTCGAGGGGTACCTCGGCACCGGCGGAGCGGGCAGCGTGCTGTCCGGGCGTATCGCGTACAGCCTCGGGCTCGAAGGACCCGCGGTCACGGTGGACACCGCGTGCTCGTCGGCGTTGGTGGCCCTGCACCTGGCCGTGCAGTCGCTGCGCGGCGGCGAGTCCGATCTCGCCCTCGCGGGCGGGGTGGCCGTGATGGCCACGCCCGGGATGTTCGTCGAGTTCTCCCGGCAGCGGGGGCTGTCCGCAGACGGACGCTGCAAGGCGTTCGGGGCGGGCGCCGACGGCACCGGGTGGGCCGAGGGGGCCGGGCTCCTCGTCCTCGAACGGCTCTCCGACGCGCGGCGCAACGGGCACCGGGTGCTCGCCGTCGTGCGCGGCTCCGCCGTCAACCAGGACGGTGCGTCCAACGGGCTGACCGCACCGAACGGTCCTTCTCAGCAGCGGGTGATCCGCCAGGCGCTCGCGAATGCGGGCCTTTCGCCTGCGGACGTCGACGCGGTCGAGGCGCACGGCACCGGCACGACGCTGGGCGACCCGATCGAGGCGCAGGCGCTCATCGCCACGTACGGGCAGGACCGGCCCGAGGACCGACCGCTGTGGCTCGGTTCGCTGAAGTCCAACATCGGCCACGCCCAAGCGGCCGCCGGTGTCGCCGGAGTCATCAAGACCGTCGAGGCGCTGCGGCACGGCGTGCTGCCCAAGACGCTGCACGCCGACGAACCCAGCCCACACGTCGACTGGTCGGCGGGCGCCGTGCGCCTGCTCACCGAGGCCCGCGACTGGCCCGAGACCGGGCGGCCGCGCCGCGCCGCGGTGTCCGCGTTCGGGGTGAGCGGCACCAACGCCCATGTCATCCTCGAACTTCCGGACGCCGCAGGCGAGGAACGAGCCGACCGGGACGACACCGGTACCGCCGACGCGCTCGTGCCCTGGGCCGTCACCGGAACGACCGAAGCGGCACTGCGGGCCCAGGCCGAACGCCTGAGCGCGCTCGGCTCCGCCGATCCGGTCGACGTCGGCTGGTCGCTCGCCACCACCCGGACGGCGTTCGGCGAACGCGCCGTCGTGATCGGCCAAGGCACCGAACTGCCCGCGGGGCTGGCCGCACTGGCCGCCGGCGAGGCGTCGCCCGCAGTCGTGCGCGGGCGGGCGGACGCGTCCGGCAAGACCGTGTTCGTCTTCCCTGGGCAAGGCTCGCAGTGGGCCGGCATGGCTGCGGAACTCCTCGAAGAATCAACGGTGTTCGCCAAGCGGTTCGCGGACTGCGCGAAGGCGCTGGAGCCGTTCGTCGACTGGTCGCCCGTCGAGGTCCTCGCCGCCGGGGATCAGGCGTGGCTCGATCGGGTGGATGTCGTGCAGCCGTTGCTGTGGGCGGTGCTGGTGTCGTTGGCCGAGGTGTGGCGGGCGCATGGTGTCGAGCCGGATGCGGTGGTGGGTCATTCGCAGGGTGAGATCGCGGCTGCGGTGGTCGCGGGCGGCCTGTCGTTGGAGGACGGCGCGCGGGTGGTCGCGCTGCGCAGCAAGGTGATCCTGGAGCTGGCCGGTTCCGGCGGCATGGCGTCCGTCGCCGAGCCCGAGCAGACCGTACGGGAGCGGATCGCCGCCTTCGCCGGGCGGGTGTCGGTGGCCGCGGTCAACAGCCCGGCCCAGACCGTGGTCTCCGGGAGCCCCGCCGACCTCGAGGACCTGGTCGCGCAGGTGACTGCCGATGGCGGGCGGGCCCGCGTGATCCCCGTCGACTATGCGTCGCATTCGGCGCAGGTGGACGCGATCCGTGCCGATATCGTCGCGGCGTTGGCGCCGATCGCGCCGGTGCCGGGTGCGGTGCCGGTGTGGTCGACGGTGACGGGGGAGTGGATCGACACCGCGAAGCTGGATGCTGCGTACTGGGCGACGAATCTGCGGGAGACGGTGCGCTTCGCCGATGCTGTCCGCGGCCTTGCCGAGGACGGGCACGGCATCTTCGTCGAGGTCAGTCCGCACCCGGTACTGACCGCCGCCGTCGAGGAGACTCTCGACGCCGAAGACCGCACCGGTGCGGTCCTGGGCACGCTGCGCCGCGAGCAGGGCGGACTGCGCCGCCTCACCACCTCGCTCGCCGAGGCCTGGGTACGCGGCGTCCCCGTCGACTGGCACGCCGCGTTCGCCGGGCACCGGCCCCGCCGCGTCGACCTGCCCACGTACGCGTTCCAGCGCACCCGCTACTGGCTGGACCCCGTGCGCCCCGCACAGCCGCCCACACCCGGCACCGGCATCGACGCCGAGTTCTGGAACCTGGTCCGCGGCGGCGATGCCGAAGCGCTCTCCGCCGCACTCGGCGCCGACGACACCCGGGTCACCGCATCGCTCGGCGATGTCCTTCCGGCGCTCGCGTCGTGGTGGGACAAGTCCCGGGCCGACGCGCGCACCGACGCCTGGCGCCATCGCATCGCCTGGCGGCCGCTGCCCGCGCCGGAGTCGCCGGCGTCGCTCACCGGACGCTGGCTGCTCGTCCGCTCCGACCGCACCGGTAGCGCGTGGACGGACCACCTGGCCGCCGTGCTCACCGCCGCGGGCGCCGAGGTGGCCGAGGTTCCCGTACCGGACGGCACCGACCGGGCCACGCTGCGGGCGCAGTTGCAGTCCCGGCTGAGCGAAGACACCGCAGGCATCCTGTCCCTGCTGGCGCTCGCCGACGGCACCGCCGCCGACTTCGACGCCGTGCCGTGGGGCGCGGCCGCGAACCTCCACCTCACCCAGGCACTCGACGACCTCGGGGTCGCCGGACGCCTGTGGCTGGCCACGAGCGGAGCGGTGGCCGCCGCGCCCGACGACGTGGTCCGGGCCGCCGACCAAGCCCAGACCTGGGGCTTCGGCGGCGTGGCCGCCGCCGAGTTCCCCGACACGTTCGGCGGACTGATCGACCTGCCCGCGTCGCCCGGGGATGCGGCGTCCGGCGACCGCATCGCCGCCGTGCTCGCCGGGACAGGAGAGAAGGAGGTCGCGGTACGCGCATCCGGCCTCCTCGCACGGCGCCTCGTCCGCGCCGCGCGCCCGCAAGGCGCCGGCGAACCGTGGACGCCCACCGGGACCATCCTGGTCACCGGCGGCACCGGAGCGCTCGGCACCCACATCGCGCGCTGGCTTGCCGCCCGCGGCGCCGAACACCTCGTGCTGCTCAGCCGATCGGCGGGAACCGCCCCCGACGCGGCACACTTCGCGGACGAACTCGCCACGCACGGTACCCGCGTCACCTATGCCGCGGCCGACATCGGCAACCGCGCCGAGCTGGCGACCGTACTGGACGGCATCCCTGCCGATCGGCCGCTCACCGCCGTCTTCCACACCGCCGCCATCCTCGACGACGCGGTGATCGCGGACCTGACCCCGGCCCAGATGCAGCGCGCGCTGCGCGTCAAAGCCATCGGCGCCCGCAACCTCGACGAGCTCACCCGCGGCCTCGACCTGACCGCATTCGTGCTGTTCTCGTCCGTCGCCGGCATCTGCGGCGTCCCCGGACAAGGCAACTACGCGCCGGGCAACGCCTACCTGGACGCCCTCGCCGAGCAACGCCGCGCCGCCGGCCTCCCGGCCACCTCCGTGTCCTGGGGCCACTGGGCGGGCGGCGGCATCGCCGCCCCCGAGATCGAGGAACGCCTCGGCCGGCAAGGCCTCACGATGCTCGACCCGGCGCTCGCCGTCACCGCCCTCGGGCGCATCCTCGACCACGGGGAAAGCCACCTGACCGTCTGCGACATCGACTGGGACGTCCTCTTCCGCGGACGCCGGCACCCCCTGGTCGCCGAGGTGCTGCGCAACCGCGCCGCGGCGACGCCGGGCGACGCCGACGACGCAGCCGCCGCCCCGACCGCGCCGGCCCGCCTCGCCGAGGTGCTCTCCGGCCTCGACGGGACGGCGCGCACCCGGCACCTGGCCAAGCTCGTCCGCGGGCTCGCCGCCACCGTCCAAGGACACCCGTCCGCGGACGCCGTCGACCCCGGAAAGTCCTTCCGGGACCAAGGGTTCGACTCCCTCACCGCCGTCGAACTGCGCAACCGCCTCGCGGCCGAGACCGGGCTGCGGCTGCCCGCCACGCTCGTCTTCGACCACCCCAGCCCGAACGCGCTGGCCGACTACCTGCGCGACACCCTCGTGCCGCGCATCGCCGCCACGCCCGCCGATCTGGAGGACGAACTCGACCGGCTGGAACACCTGTTCTCCGAAGTCGCCGGGCACGCCGACGGTGACCCGACAGCCGCCACCGCGGCAGCCGACTACACCCGTGTCGCCGCTCGGCTCGCGGCTCTCGCCGACCGCTTGAGCGACCGCGGGGCCCACCCGGAACCACCCCGCCCCGACACCGCCGACGGCGGCCTCGCCGACGCGATCGAGGCCGCAAGCGACGACGAACTCATCGCCCTCATCGGCAAGCAGTTCGGGATCGCCTGACCCCGCCCGGCCCGACCCGACACCGCGCCCCGCCGAACCGACCCGGCAACCTCCGGAAAGACGGACACGACATGAGCGACGACGACCAGATCCGCCACCTGCTCAAGCGCCTCACCCTCGAACTCCACGAAACCCGCGAACGGCTGGCGCACGCCGAGAATCCCCTGCCCGAACCGGTCGCCATCGTCGCCGCCGCCTGCCGCCTGCCCGGCGGTGCCACCTCGCCCGAAGCCCTCTGGAAGATCATCGCCGACGGAGCGGACACCGTCGGCCCCTTCCCCGAGGACCGCGGCTGGGACGTCGAGCGCCTCTACGACCCCGACCCCGACCACCCGGGCACGTCCACCACCCGGCACGGCTCGTTCCTTCCCGACATCGCCGGATTCGACAACGACTTCTTCGGCATCTCCCCGCGCGAGGCGCTCGCCACCGACCCGCAGCACCGCGTCCTCCTGGAGACCGCGTGGGAGCTGTTCGAACGCGCCGGGATCGACCCCACCGGCCTTGCCGGAAGCCGCACCGGCGTGTTCGCCGGCCTCAACGGCCAGGACTACGCCGCCCGGCTGCGCGAGATCCCCGCGGAAGTCGGCGGCTACATAGGGAACGGCAACGCGGCCAGCGTCGCCTCCGGCCGCATCGCCTACACCTTCGGGTTCGAAGGCCCCGCGGTCACCGTCGACACCGCCTGCTCGTCGGCACTGGTCTCGCTGCACCTTGCCGCACACGCCCTGCGCACCGGCGAATGCGACCTCGCGGTCGCCGGCGGCATCACGTTGATGGCCTCGCCCATCGGATTCGTCGAGTTCTCCCGGCTCCAAGGGCTCTCCGAGGACGGCCGGTGCAAGGCCTTCGCGGCCGCCGCCGACGGCACCGGCTGGGCCGAAGGCGCCGGACTCGTCCTGGTCGAACGGCTCGCGGACGCCCGCCGCAACGGGCACCGCGTGCTCGCCGTCCTGCGCGGCAGCGCGGTCAACCAGGACGGCGCCTCCAACGGCCTCACCGCCCCCAGCGGACCTGCCCAGCAGCGCGTCATCCGGGACGCCCTGCGCAACGCCCGGCTCACCGCCGCCGACATCGACGCCGTCGAGGCGCACGGCACCGGCACCACGCTCGGCGACCCGATCGAGGCGCAGGCGCTCATCGCGGCCTACGGGCAGGACCGCCCCGACGGCCGCCCGCTGTGGATCGGCTCGTCCAAATCGAACATCGGCCACACGCAGGCCGCCGCGGGAATCGTCGGCGTCATCAAGATGACCGAGGCCATGCGCCACGGGATCCTGCCCAAGACCCTGCACGTCGACGAACCCAGCCCGCACGTCGACTGGACGGCCGGCGACGTGCGGCTCCTGACCGAGGCACTGCCGTGGCCCGAGACGGGACGGCCGCGCCGCGTCGGGGTGTCCGCGTTCGGGGCGAGCGGCACCAACGCGCACGTCATCCTCGAATACCCGCAGGACACCGGCGGCGCCGCCGACCGGACCCCTGCCGACGAGGCCGCCGGCACGACGGCCGGCGAGGCCACCGCGGCAGCGGCGGACGGCCCGCAGCCGTGGGTGCTGTCCGCCAGGACGCCCGCCGCACTGCGGGCCCAGGCCGCCCGGCTCGCCGACCACCTCCGCACACACCAGGACGAGGCCCGGCCGGTCGACACCGCGTTCTCGCTCGCCACCACGCGCGCCGCGTTCGCGGAACGCGCCGTCGTCATCGCCGCCGACCGGCAGGACGCGCTCGCCCGCCTCGAAGCCCTCGCCGCCGATGCCGCCCCCGACGTCGTCCGCGCGACTGCCACCTCCGACGCCCCGCTCGCCTTCCTGTTCACCGGGCAAGGCAGCCAACGCGTCGGCATGGGACGTGAACTCCACGCCCGGCACCGCGTGTTCGCGGCGGCCTTCGACGCCGCCGCCGACGCACTCGACACTCACCTGACCGGCCACGTGCCCCGCCGACTGCGGGATGTCGTGTTCGCCGATCCCGCCGACACCGAGGCCGCCGCCCTCCTCGACCGCACCATCTACGCGCAGCCCGCGCTGTTCGCCCTGGAGACTGCGCTCTTCCGGCTCTACGAGTCCTGGGGCGTGCGACCCGACTTCGTCACCGGCCACTCGCTCGGCGAGCTCACCGCGGCGCACGTCTCCGGCGTTCTCGACCTCACCGACGCCGCCGCCCTGGTCGCCGCGCGCGCCCGGCTCATGCAGTCGATGCCCGCCACTGGTGCCATGGTCGCCCTCCAGGCCGACGAAGCCGAGGCCGCCGCGGCAGTCGCCGCCCACGCCGGCCGACTCGGCATCGCCGCCATCAACGGGCCGGCGTCCGTCGTCGTCTCCGGCGACGCCGACGCCGCGGAAGCCGTCGCCGCGCACTTCGCCGCGCTCGGCCGCAAGGCCAAGCGGCTCCGCGTCAGCCACGCCTTCCACTCGCCGCATATGGACGGCATGCTCGACGAGTTCCGCCGCATCGCCGGAACCCTCGCGTACGCGCCGCCGCGTATCCCTCTCGTCTCCAACCTCACCGGCCGCATCGCAAGCGCCGCCGAACTCGCCGACCCCGCACACTGGGCCGACCACGTCCGCGGCGCGGTGCGCTTCCGCGACGTCGTCGCCCATCTCGCCGACGCCGGAGTACGCGCCTATCTCGAACTCGGCCCCGACGGCATCCTGACCGCCATGGCCCAGGACTCCCTGGCCGACCGCGCCGACACCGGCACCGAGCCGCCGCTGTTCGCCGCCGCGCTGCGCCGCGACCGCGCCGAGGCCGAGACCGTCCCGCATGCCCTCGGCACCGCACACGCGGCCGGGGCCCGCATCGACTGGGCCGCCTTCTTCGCACCCGCCCGGCCGCGCCGCACCGACCTGCCCACGTACGCCTTCCAGCACCGGCGGTTCTGGATCGACCAGCCGCCCGCCGACGGCGGCGACCCGGCCGGGCTCGGCCTCGCCGCGGCCGGACACCCCCTTCTCGCCGCCGCGGTGCACGTCGCCGGCGACGGCCCGGACGGCGGCACCGGAACCGTCCTGCTCACCGGATCGCTTTCGCTCGCCACCCACCCGTGGCTTGCCGACCACGTCGTGCACGGCAACGTCGTCGTTCCCGGCACTGCATTCGTCGAGGCCGCGCTGCGGGCCGGCGAGGAGACTGGGCTCGACGCCGTCGACGAACTCGTCATCGAGGCGCCCCTGGTTCTCGACGAACACGGCGCCGTCCACCTTCAGGTCCTCGTCGACACCCTCGAGCCCGACGGACGGCGCCCGGTCGCCGTGCACGCCCGGCTCGCCGATGCGGCACCGGGCACACCGTGGACCCGGCACGCCTCCGGCGTCCTCGGCACCGCGGCGGCCGCTGCGTTCCCGGCCGAACTCGGTGCCGCCCCGTGGCCGCCCGCAGGCGCCGCACCGCTCGACGTCACCGGCGCCTACGACGCCCTCGACGCGGCCGGCATCGCCTACGGCCCCGTCTTCCGCGGACTGCGCGCCGCCTGGCAGCAGGGCGACGCGGTCTACGCCGAGGCCGTGCTGCCCGAGGCGCAGCGAGCCGAAGCCGCGAGCTTCGGCCTCCACCCCGCGCTGCTCGACGCGGCCCTGCACATCGCCGCCGTCCGCGCTCTCGACCCCGCCGACCAGCGGGGCAACCGGCTGCCGTTCGCGTGGAAGGGCGTCCGGCTGCACGCCGCTGGCGCCGGCCTGCTGCGCGTGCGCATCGGGACGGACGGCGAGGGCGACGTCGTCCTGGACGCCGCCGACGGCACCGGGACGCCCGTCGTCTCGATCGGCCGCCTCGCGACCCGGCACGTCACCGCGGACCAACTCGCCGCCGCGCGCAGCCGCGACCGCGACGCGCTGTTCGCGCCCACGTGGATGCCGGGCCCGCCGCTCCCGGTCGAGGACGCCGCGCAGGACGTCGCCGCAGCCGTGCACGCCGGCGCCGTCCCGGACGCGGAAGCCGTGTACGTGCGCCCGTGGTCCGGTGACGCCGCCGAACTCGTCGACGCCGTGCACCACGAGACCGCGCGGGTCCTCGCCGTGCTCCAGGCAAGCGCCGAACGGGGCGCGGACGACGCCGCGCCGCTCGCCGTCATCACCCGCGGCGCCGTCGCCGCGCTTCCCGGCGAGCACCCGGACCCGGTCGGCGCCGCGGTCTGGGGCCTCGTCCGCAGCGCCCAGACCGAACAGCCGGGCCGTTTCCTGCTCGTCGACTTCGCCCCCGCCGCGGGGACCGGTGCGGGCCCCGGCTCGGAGGCGCAGGCAGGCGACGCGGCCCTGCTCGAGCGGGTCCGTGCCGCCGGGCTCTCCGCGGGGGAGCCGCAGCTCGCCGTGCGCGCGGATGCCCTGTACGTGCCGCGCCTTGCCCGCGCCGAACCGGCCGAGCCCCTCGTCGGCGATCGCCCGTTCGGCGACCCCGACGGCACGGTGCTCGTCACCGGAGGCCTCGGCACTCTCGGCGGGCTCTTCGCCCGGCATCTCGTCGCGGAGCATGGTGTCCGGCATCTCGTCCTCACCGGGCGCCGCGGCGTCGAGACCCCCGGCGCCGCCGCGCTGCGCGACGAACTGGCCGCCGCAGGAGCCCGCGTCACCGTCGCGGCCGTCGACGTCGCGGACCGTGCCGCCCTCGCCGGCCTCCTCGACAGCGTTCCGGCCGACCACCCGCTGACTGCGGTCGTCCACGCCGCGGGCATCGTCGACGACGGCGTGCTCGGCTCTCTCGACGCGGAACGCCTCGCCGCCGTGCTCCGGCCCAAGGCCGACGCCGCCTGGCATCTGCACGAACTGACCGCCGGGCACGACTTGTCGGCGTTCGTGTCGTTCTCGTCGGTCGCCGCGGTCCTCGGCGGCGCGGGGCAGGGCAGCTACGCCGCGGCGAACACCTTCCTCGACGCCCTCGCCGAACACCGGCGCGCCGCGGGACTCCCCGCGCTCTCGCTCGCGTGGGGCATGTGGGCCGAAGCAGGCGGCATGACCGCCCACTTGACCGGTACCGACCGGGCGCGCGCCGCCCGCGCCGGCATCCGGCCGCTCGGGACCGACGACGGCCTGCGGCTCTTCGACGCCGCCGTCCGCTCCGCGACCGCGCCGCCCGTGCTGGTGCCCGCCCCGCTCGACCTCGCGGGGCTCCGGGCCCGCGCCGCCGCATCCGGCACCCCCGTGCCGGCGCTGCTGCGCGTCCTGGTCCCCGGGCCCCGCCGTACCGCCGCCGCGGCCGGCGAGCCCGGCACACCCACCGGGGGCTTCGCGGCCCGGCTCGCCGCGCTCACCCCGGGGGAGCGCGACCGCGAACTCGTCGGGCTGGTCTGCGCCCAGGTGGCCGGCGTGCTCGGCGCCGACCTCGACGCGGTCGGGCCGCGCCGCCCGTTCGCCGACCTCGGCATGGACTCGCTCACCGCGGTCGAACTGCGCAACCGGCTCACCGCCGTGGTCGGCGCCCGGCTGCCCGCGACGCTCGTGTTCGACCACCCGACCCCCGCCGCGCTCGCGGAGTACCTCGGCAGCGAACTGCTCGGCTCCGCGGCTGCCGCACCGGCCGCCGCAGCGCCGCGCCCCGGAGCCGCCACGGGCGACGACCCGGTCGTCATCGTCGGCATGGCATGCCGGCTGCCCGGCGGTGTCGGCTCTCCGGACGACCTGTGGGACCTGGTCGCATCCGGCACCGACGCCATCGGCCCGTTCCCGGAGGACCGCGGCTGGGACGTCGACGACCTCTTCGACCCCGACCCGACGGCGCCCGGCAAGTCCTACACCCGGCACGGCGGATTCCTCTACGACGCAGCGGACTTCGACGCCGACTTCTTCGAGATCTCACCACGCGAGGCGCTGGCCACCGACCCGCAGCAGCGGTTGCTCCTGGAGACGAGCTGGGAGGCGTTCGAGCAGGCCGGGATCGACCCCACCGCGCTGCGCGGCAGCCGCACCGGCGTCTTCGCCGGCGTCATGTACCACGACTACGCGCCGCAGCCCGCCCACGTGCCCGCCTCACTGGAGGGATACGTCGGCAACGGAACGGCCGGAAGTGTCGCGTCCGGACGTATCGCCTACACCTTCGGGTTCGAAGGCCCCGCGGTCACCATCGACACCGCGTGCTCCTCGTCGCTGGTCACCCTCCACCTGGCCGCCCAGTCGCTGCGCACCGGCGAGACCGACCTCGCGCTCGCGGGCGGCGTGGCCGTGATGGCGTCGCCCGGTGCGTTCACCGAGTTCTCCCGGCAGCGCGGTCTGTCCACGGACGGCCGCTGCAAGGCGTTCGCCGGTGCCGCCGACGGCGTGGGCTGGGCCGAAGGCGTCGGCATGCTCCTCCTCGAACGGCTGTCCGACGCGCGGCGCAACGGGCACCAGGTGCTCGCCGTGGTGCGGGGCAGCGCGGTCAACCAGGACGGCGCGTCCAACGGGCTCACCGCCCCGAACGGGCCCGCCCAGCAGCGCGTCATCCGCCAGGCCCTGGCCAACGCGGGGCTCACCGCCGCCGACGTCGACGCCGTCGAGGCGCACGGCACCGGCACGACGCTCGGCGACCCGATCGAAGCGCAGGCGCTGCTCGCCACCTACGGCCAGGACCGCCCGGCGGAGCGCCCGCTGTGGCTCGGCTCGCTCAAGTCCAACATCGGCCACGCCCAGGCCGCCGCAGGAGTCGCGGGCGTCATCAAGACCGTCGAGGCCCTGCGCCACGGCGTGCTCCCGAGGACGCTGCACGTGGACGAGCCCTCGCCGCACGTCGACTGGTCCGCGGGAGCGGTCCGGCTGCTGAGCGAGGCCCAGGCCTGGCCCGACACCGGACGGCCGCGCCGCGCCGCCGTTTCGTCGTTCGGGGTGAGCGGGACCAACGCCCACGTCATCCTCGAACAGCCGGACGGGGCCGACGGCTTGGTACCGACGCCCGCGCCGGCGCCGCGCGCGGACGGCACCGGCGCGGAGCAGGTCGTCGCCTGGCCCGTCACCGCCCGGCGTGCGGCGGCCCTGGCGCCCCAGGCCCGCCGCCTGCACGCGTTCCTCGCCGATCGGCCCGGCACCGACCCGGCCGATGTCGCGCTGTCACTCGTCGCGACCCGGGCCGCGTTCGAGGAGCGCGCCGTGGTCGTGGGGACGGGCGGCGAACTGCCTGCCGCCCTTGCGGACCTCGCCGACGGCGCATCATCGCCGGCGGTGGTGCGCGGGACTGCCGGGCCGGTCGGCAAGACCGTGTTCGTCTTCCCCGGGCAGGGCTCCCAGTGGGCCGGCATGGCTGCGGAACTCCTCGACGAGTCACCGGTGTTCGCCGCACGCTTCGCGGACTGCGCCAAGGCACTCGAACCGCTGGTCGACTGGTCGCCCGCCGATCTGCTGGCCGGCGAGGACACCGACTGGCTCGACCGCGTCGACGTCGTGCAGCCCCTGCTGTGGGCCGTACTCGTCGCGCTCGCGGAGCTTTGGCAGGCACACGGCGTCCGGCCCGACGCGGTCGTCGGCCATTCGCAGGGCGAGATCGCCGCCGCGGTCGTCGCGGGCGGCCTGTCCCTCGAGGACGGGGCACGCGTCGTCGCACTGCGGAGCCAAGCCATCCTCGCACTGTCCGGCACCGGCGGTATGGCCTTCGTCGCCGAACCCGAGGCGGAGGTCCGCGAGCGCATCGCGGCCTACGAGGGGCGGATCTCCGTCGCCGCGGTCAACAGCCCCGCCCAGACCGTCGTCGCGGGCGAACCCGCCGCACTGGACTCCCTGGTGGCCGCGGTCGAAGCCGACGGGGTGCGCGCCCGCATCATCCCCGTCGACTACGCCTCGCACTCCGCACACGTGGACGCCATCCGCGACCGGATCAGCGCCGACCTGGCGGGGATCACGCCCGCCACGGGCCGGATCCCGCTGTGGTCCACCGTGACGGGGGAGTGGATCGACACCGCGGAGATGGACGCCGCCTACTGGGTGACCAACCTGCGCGAGCCCGTCCGCTTCGACGACGCCACCCGCGGCCTCGCCGCGACCGGGCACACCGTGTTCGTCGAGATCGCCCCGCACCCGGTCGTCGGCACCGCGGTCGCCGAGACCCTGGAATCCGCCGGCGTCACCCGCCCGGTCGTCGTCGGGACGCTGCGCCGCGAGCAAGGCGGCCTGCGGCGGTTCACCATCTCGCTCGCCGAGGCCTGGGTCCGCGGTGTGCCCGTCGACTGGCAGGAGGCGCTCGCCGACCGCCGGCCGCGCACGGTCCCGCTGCCCACCTACGCCTTCCAGCACACCCGCTACTGGCTCGACGGCGAGCGGACCGCGAACGGCGCCGCCGCCGACATCGCCTTCGCCGCCGCGCCCGTCGAGGGTCCCGTGCTGGCGGCCCGGGTCGCAGGCCTCGCCGGCGACGAACGCGTTTCGGTGATCGGTGAGTTCGTGCGCGCCGAGACCGCCGCGGTGCTCGGGCGCAACGGCGCGGCCGCCGTGGAGGCGGACCGGGCCTTCCGCGAACTGGGCCTCGACTCGCTCACCGCCGTGGAACTGCGCAACCGGCTCAACGCGGCGACCGGGCTGAACCTGCCCGCCACCCTCGTGTTCGACCACCCGACGCCGGCCGACGTGGCGGCTCTCGTCGCCGCCGAACTCGCGTCGGGCGACCCGTCCGGCGGCGACGGCTCCGCGCCGGACGTGCTCGCCGGCCTCGTCCGACTCGACGCGGCCCTGGCCGGCGACGGCCTCGGCGACGCGGACACTCGCGCTGCCGTCCTCCGGCAATTGCGGCTGCTCGCCGACAAGTGGGCCCTCGTGCCGGAACACCCCGGCGGCGGCCACGGGATCGACCTGGACACCGCCACCGACGACGAACTGTTCAGCCTCCTCGACGGCGACCTCGAATCCCTCTGAGCCCCCGCGCGGCACCGAAGCCCGCAGAGAAAGGCACGCACCATGACCGACGTCAGCACCGAGGCGAGGACCGCCGCGGCCGGGACGCCCGCCGACGAAGCGAAGCTCCGGACCTACCTCAAGCGCGCCCTCGCCGACGTCCAGACCGCCCGCGCGCGCCTGCGCGAGGTGGAGTCCGCGCGGCGCGAACCCATCGCCATCGTCGGCACCGCATGCCGGCTGCCCGGCGGCGTCCGCGGACCCGACGACCTGTGGAAGCTCGTCGACTCCGGGACCGACGCGGTCGGCGAGGCGCCCACCGACCGCGGCTGGGACCTGCGGGACATCTACGACCCCGACCCCGACCGGCCCGGCACCACCTACACCGTCAACGGTTCGTTCCTCCCGGACGCCGCCGACTTCGACGCGGCGTTCTTCGGGATCTCGCCGCGCGAGGCGCTCGCCATGGACCCCCAGCAGCGCCTGCTCCTGGAGACCGCGTGGGAGGCGTTCGAACGCGCCGGCATCGACGCCGCCACCCTCAAGCGCACCCGCACAGCGGTCTTCGCCGGGATCGCGGGCATCGACTACGCGCCCGCCCTCGACCGGGTGCCCGAGGAACTCGAGGGCTACCTCGGCACCGGAACCCTCGGCAGCGTCGCGTCCGGACGCATCGCCTACACGTTCGGGCTCGAAGGCCCGGCCGTGACCGTCGACACCGCGTGCTCGTCCTCGCTGGTCGCGCTGCACCTGGCGGTGCAGTCGCTGCGCTCGGGCGAGAGCGACCTGGCACTCGCCGGCGGCGCGACCGTCATGGCCTCGCCGGCCGGCTACGTCGAGTTCTCGCGCCAGCGCGGGCTCTCGCCCGACGGGCGCTGCAAGGCCTTCGGGGCGGGCGCCGACGGCACCGGCTGGGCCGAGGGAGCGGGCGTCCTCGTCCTCGAACGGCTGTCGGACGCCGAACGCCTCGGACACCCGGTGCTCGCCGTCGTCCGCGGCAGCGCCGTCAACCAGGACGGCGCGTCCAACGGCCTGAGCGCCCCCAACGGACCCGCCCAGCAGCGCGTCATCCGCGAGGCCCTCGCGAACGCCGGGCTCACCGCGTCCGACGTGGACGCCGTCGAAGCGCACGGCACCGGCACCACGCTGGGCGACCCCATCGAGGCGCAGGCCCTGATCGCCACCTACGGCCAGGACCGCGACCCGGAGCGGCCGCTGTGGCTCGGCTCGCTCAAGTCGAACATCGGCCACGCGCAGGCCGCCGCGGGGGTCGCGGCCGTGATCAAGACCGTCGAGGCACTGCGCCACGGCCGACTGCCTCGCACCCTGCACGCGGACGAACCGTCGCCGCACGTCGACTGGTCCGCCGGGACCGTGCGGCTGCTGGACCGGGCGCAGCCGTGGCCGGAGACCGGCGCGCCGCGCCGCGCCGCGGTCTCCGCGTTCGGGGTGAGCGGGACGAACGCGCACGTCATCCTCGAACTCCCCGAGGCAACGACCGATCCCGAAGAGCCGGCGGCGATCGCTCCCGACGCCGACCGGCCGCTCCCGTGGGTGCTGTCGGCGAAGTCCGCCGACGCGCTGCGCGCCCAGGCAGGCCGGCTCACCGAACACCTCGCCGCCCACCCGGCCTTCCGCACCGCGGACGTCGGACACACCCTCGCCACCGCCCGCACCGCGTTCGACGAACGAGCCGTGCTCGTCGGCGCCCGCACCGGCCTGCGCGACGCGCTTGCCGCCCTCGGGCGCGGCGAGGACAGCCCCGCGGTCGTCACCGGCACGGCAGGCCCCACCGGCAAGACCGTGTTCGTATTCCCCGGCCAGGGCTCCCAATGGGCCGGCATGGGAGCCGAACTCCTCGCCGAATCAACGGTGTTCGCCGCACGCTTCGCCGAGTGCGAGAAGGCCCTCGAACCGTTCGTCGACTGGTCGCTCACCGACGTCGTCACCGGCGCCGACCGCGGCTGGCTCGACCGCGTCGACGTCGTCCAGCCCGTGCTGTGGGCGGTGTTGGTCTCGCTCGCCGAAGTGTGGCGCTCCTACGGCGTCCACCCCGACGCGGTCGTCGGGCACTCGCAGGGCGAGATCGCCGCGGCCGTCGTCGCCGGCGGGCTCGGCCTCGAGGACGGCGCCCGCATCGTGGCGCTGCGCAGCCAGGCCATCTCCACGCTCTCCGGCCGCGGCGGCATGGCCTCGCTCGGCGAGCCCGCGGCACAGGCCCGCGAGCGCATCGCGCGCTGGGACGGCAAGATCGCCGTCGCCGCCGTCAACGGACCTGCGCAGGTCGTCGCCTCCGGGACCCCCTACGCCCTCGAAGTCCTGGTCGCCCAGGTGACCGGCGAAGGCGGCCGCGCCCGACTCATCCCCGTCGACTACGCCTCGCACTCGCCTCAGGTCGAGGCCATCCGTGACCGCATCCGCGCCGACCTCGCCCCGATCACCCCCGTCACCGGCGCCGTTCCGCTGTGGTCCACCGTGACCGGCACCTGGATCGACACCGCCGGCATGGACGCCGACTACTGGGCGGCGAACCTGCGCGAGACCGTCCGCTTCCACGAAGCCACCCAGGGCCTCGTCGCCGCCGGACACACCACCTTCATCGAGATCAGCCCTCATCCGGTGCTGACCCCCGCGATCGAGGACACCCTCCACGAGGAACTGCCCGCCGCCCGGCCCGGGCAGCCCGCCGGAATCGTCACCGGCACCCTGCGCCGCGACCAGGGGGGCCTGCCGCGCGTGCTCACCGCACTCGCCGAAGTCTTCGTGCGCGGCGTAGCCGTCGACTGGGCGGCCGTGTTCGCGGAGCACACTCCGCGGCACACCGACCTGCCCACCTACGCTTTCCAGCACCGTCGTTACTGGCGCGACACGGTCGAGGCGCCCGCGTCCGGCGCGTCCGCGCTCGGGCTGCGCGGCATCGAACACCCGCTCGTGCGTGCGTCGGTCGACATCGGCGACGGCGACGACGTCCTGCTCACCGGACGCCTCTCGCTGCGCGGCAGCCCGTGGCTCGCCGACCACGCGGTGCAAGGCACCGTGCTGCTGCCCGCCTCCGCGTTCCTCGAACTCGCCGTCCGGGCCGCCGACGAGGTCGGCCTCGGTGTGGTGGAGGAACTCGTGATCGAAGCGCCGTTCGCGGTGCCCGAGCGCGGCGGCGTGCACCTCCGAGTCGCCGTCGGATCGGCGACCGAGGACGGGCGGCGCCGGTTCGCGATCCTCTCCCGCGACGAGGACGCGGCCGACGACGGCGCCGACTGGACCCGGCACGCGGGCGGCTTCCTCGCGCCCGGAACCGGCTCTGCCCCGCCGCCGGCTCCCGACCCCGCCCGCGCTGCGGCCTGGCCGCCGCCCGGCGCCGAGCCCGTCGACGTCTCGGACGCCTACGGCCTGCTCACCGCCGCAGGCCTCGACTACGGCCCGGCGTTCCAGGGCCTGCAGGCCGCATGGCGCGGCGCCGACGGCGTCCTGTACGCGGACGTGGAACTCGCCGCCGACGAGCACGCCGACGCGGCCCGCTTCGGCGTCCACCCGGCGCTGCTCGACGCCGCTCTGCACATTGCCGTCGTCGACGCTGTCCGCACCGCCCGTGCTCGCGGCACCGACCCGGGCAGCCGTCTCGCGTACGCCTGGGACGATGTCCGGCTGCACGCCTCCGGCGCCGTTGCCCTGCGCGTCACCGTCACGCCCAACGGCACAGACAGCATCGCCCTCGAAGCCGCCGACGCCACCGGCGCGCCGGTGCTGTCGGTCGCCTCGCTCGTGTCACGGGCCGTGCCCGCCGAGGCCGCGGCCCGCCTCCGCCGGAGCGCCTCCGCAGACGCCTCACGCGCCACCTCCGCCCGCCCGGTGGCCGCGCGCCGCCGCGCGCGGACCGCGCCCGCGCCCGAGGCCACCGACTTCGCCGCCCGCCTGGACGCCCTCGACCCCGTGGCCCGGGAGGAGGCGCTCGTCGAACTGGTGCGCGCCCGGACCGCGGTGGTGCTCGGGCACACCGATGGCGACGAGCCCATATCCGCGGACACGGCCTTCCTGGAACTCGGCCTCGACTCGCTCACCGCCGTCGAACTGCGCAACCGGATCACCGAGGCGACCGGCGTCCGCCTGCCCGCCACCGTCACGATCGCGCACCCGACGCCACGCGCGGTCGCGGCCGCCCTCGACGAAGCATTGACGGAACGCGGCATCGCCGCCCCCGGCACATCGGACGCGCCGGCCGGCCAAGCCGACCGGAGCGCCGACGAGCGGGCCCGTGGCCCCCTGGCCCAGTTCTATGTCCAACTGTCCCGGGCGGCCAAGCACGGCACCGCCGCCGAGGTGATCATGGCCGCGGCCGGGCTCCGCGACTTCTTCGGCACCGGCGAACGCGCCGCACACGCCAAGCCCGTGCTGCGCCTCGCCACCGGCGACGGCGGGCCGGCGATCGTGTGCTTCCCCTCCGTCAGCGCCATTTCCGGGCCGCACGAATACGCCCGGTTCGCGCAAGCGTTCCACGGCGAACGCGACGTCTTCGTGCTGCAGACTCCCGGGTTCGCAGTCGGCGAGGCACTGCCGCGCGACGCCGAGGCGATCATCCGGCTGCACGCCGACAGCGTGCGCGAAGCGGTCGGCGACGCGCCGTTCATCGTCGTCGGACGCTCCATGGGCGGATGCATCGCGCACGCCGTCACCCGCGAACTCGAGGCCCAGGGCCTCGCCCCGCTCGGCGTCGCCCTCGTCGACACCTTCCCCATCGACACCCCGCTCGAGCCCGGCATGGACTGGTGGCTCCCCGCCATGATCGACGGCATGCTCGGGCGCATCGCCCAGTACGACATGTGGCTGGACGACACCAACCTCAGCACCATGGGCCTGTACCAGCGCATCTTCGCCGACTGGAAGCCGCAGCCCATCGCCGCGCCCACTCTCGTCGCCCAGGCGAACGAACCGATCGACGGAACCCCCGACGACCTCGACGGCGACGCCGACTGGCACGCCTACTGGCCGCTCCCGCACGACCTGATCCCCGTCGACGGCGACCACTTCACGGTCCTGGAAGACCACGCCGGGGACACCGCCCGCGCCGTCGCCGCATGGGCCGACGGCCTGGCCCGGCAACCTTGACCGCCCCCGCAGCCGCTGCCCCGCACGGCATTCCCACCGTCCGGTGCCTCCACCGGCGCACGACCGAATCCGAAGGAAGTCCATGACCCACCCGCTCACCCCGGCCGACCTCGCCGAGATCCACCGGACCCTCGCCCTGTTCGCGCACGTCTTCGACAACCGCGACATCGACGGACTCCGCCTGGTCTTCACCGACGACGTCACCGTGGACATCGGGCACAGCGCGAACCGCTCGTTCCACGGCATTGCCGAGTTCGCCGAATACACCCGCGGCAAGAGCGACGCCACGCCCGACCACCACACGCTCAACACCGCGGTCGTCGTCGACGAGCACGGCCGGGTGCAGGCGCGCAGCCGCTACATCGGCATCAACCCCGAAGGACGGCTCACCAGCGGCGAGTTCCTCGACATCCTGGAGCGGACACCGGACGGCTGGCGGATCCGCTACCGCCGCAGCCTCGCCCGCGTACCGCGCCCCGAGGGCACTGCCGCCGCAACGTCCGCCTTCCCGCTGTCCAAGGAGTTCGGATGAGCGCCGCACGCACCGTCACCGCCGCGGACCTTGCCGAGATCCACCTCGCGCTGGCGCAGTTCGGGCACGTCTTCGACAACGGCGACGCCGACGAGCTGGGCGAGGTGTTCACCGAGGACGTGACAGTCGAGAACACCATCGGCCTCGGCTACTCCATCCCGGGGATCGGCCAGGCCGCCGCATTCACCCGCGCGCGGCGCCCCGACACCCCGGACCACCAGACGCTGGACACCGTGGTGCTGGTCGGCGACGACGGCATCGTCCGCGCCCGCAGCCGCTACATCGCCACGCTGGTCGACGGGCGGGTGCACGGCGGGGACTACTACGACATCGTCGAACCCACCTCGGCCGGCTGGCGCATCAGCTACCGGGTGTCCGTCCCGCGGCACCCCGTGCTGGCCGCCACCGAACTGCCCGCGGAATTCGCCGAGCAGTGGCGTCCCACCGCAGAGAACTTGGCCCGCATCAGCGACGACTGAACGGGCGCGGGGAACGGCGCGGGCCGGTGGCCGGGGACGGCCCACGGGGCTCCCCGCCGACCGCCGCCGGCACACCGCGACCGCTCCAGCCCGCCGGCCCCGGGCCCCCCCTGGCCCGGGCCCGGCCATCGACCCCCATACCCGAGGACACCGCCATGAGCCCTACCCCCGCGGCGCCGACCGCAGGCCCGCGACACACCGGCACCACCGCGCCGACGGCCGACCCTGCCGAGGCCGACCCCGCCGCGTGGATGCGCACCTACCACCCCACGTCCGAACCCCTGCCGCGCCTGGTCGCGTTCCCGCATGCGGGCGGCTCGGCCAGCTTCTGGCTGCCGCTGTCCGTGGCCCTGCGCGACCAGGCCGAAGTCCTCTGCGTCCAGTACCCCGGCCGTCAGGACCGGCGTGCAGAGGCACCCGTCGAGGACATCGGCCGGCTGGCCGACATCGTCGCCGGGATCCTCGGCGGCGTGATCGCGGGCGACCCGAGGCACCGGCCGCTCGTCCTGTTCGGCCACAGCATGGGGGCCGTCGTCGCGTTCGAAGTCGCCCGCCGGCTCACCGCCGCCGACCCGGCGACGGCACCCGCCGCCCTCGTGCTGTCCGGCCGCCGCGCACCCGACCGCAGCCGCGCCGAGCGCGTGCACACCTACGACGACGCAGCGCTGGTCGCCGAGATCCGCGCGCTGCGCGGCACCGACGCCGGCATCCTCGACGACGACGAGGTGCTGCGGATGGTCCTCCCGGCGATCCGCGCGGACTACCGGGCGGTGGAGACGTACCGCTTCAGCCCGGGGCCGCCCCTCGGCTGCCCTTTGACCGCACTGGTCGGCGACCACGACCCCAAGGTCGGCATCCACGAGGCCGCCGCCTGGCGCGAACACACCACCGGCCCCTTCGACCTGCACACGTTCCCGGGCGGCCACTTCTATCTGACCGACCATCAGCAGGCTGTCGCCGACCACCTTGCAGCCGTCCTCCACCAAGCGCGCCGCAACTGACCGACGGGCACGTCCGGGACCTCTTGCCGGCGGCGAGGGGGGGGGGGGGGGGGGGGGGCCCCCCCCCCCCCCCGGGGGGGGGGGGGGGGGGGGGGGGGGGGGCGGGGG
>NZ_JAKFHA010000003.1:76643-218092 GCF_021502675.1 Yinghuangia soli | reverse complement strand
CGCCCCCGGGTCTGCCGGGCGTCGCGACGCCCGGCAGACCCGGGGGCGGAGCTGGTGTCCGTGTGTCCGTGCTCGGGGGCGGTGTTCACGTGGTCGTGTCGCGTCAGACGGGTTGGGGCTGTCCGAACAGCAGGTCGTAGCCGGGCGGGAGTTGCAGCAGGATGCGACCCATGAGTTCGTCGCCGGCGGCGTCGGCGACGGTGCTGAGGACGGCGCTGACGTCCCAGGTGGCGGTCTGCTCGGTGGCGCCGTCGATCCATGCGGCGGCGGCGCGGACGAACCGTTCGGGGGCCAGCGGTTCGGGGGCGTGCATGGGGTCGAGGAACACGAGTGCGCAGGTCTCGGGGAGTCGGGCGGCGAGGTCGGCGCGTTCGGTGCCGACCAGGTGGGCGCCCAGCAGCGCGAGGACGGTGCGGATGGCGCGTTCGGCCTCGTGGCGGGTGGGGTATTCGCCGCGGTCTTTGACCTGGTCGAGGAAGGTCTCCCAGTTCATGGCCTGTTCCTGTTCTGGTGCGGGGCGAAACCGAGGTCTGCTCAAGCCGGTTGGTGTTGTCTCCCGGCCCTGGCCCAGGCCCCGGTCCTGGTGGCGGTGGCCGGGCGGGGCGGTGCGGCGGTGACCGGGCGGGGCGGTGCGGTGGGGGGTGGCGGCGTGCCGGGCGGCAGCCGGCCCAGGATCCAGGCCGTCCGGGCGTCGACGTGCGCGGCGAGTGCGGCGGCGCGGGCTTCGAGTGCGGCGAACCTGCCATCGGTGCGCCGGGCGAGGTCGTCGAGGCGCCGCAGTACGTCGGCGAACTCCTTGTCGATGCGGCGGACGAACTGCTCATGCTCGACAGCCTGGTTCGCAGGGTGGTCGGTGGGGTGGGTCATCGGGTGGTCCGCAATTGTCGGTCGAGCCCGGTCCATGCAAGCAGGCGCCGCACGGGCCGGCTGGGGTCGTGCACGGCCAGGTGTCGGCCGTGCCGGTCGGCGAACGCGCGGGCGGCCAGCAGTCCGCGCAGCCCGGCGCAATCGATGAAGGTGACGGCCGACAGGTCGACGGTCACCTCGGTGTGCTCGGCGAGGGCGGCGACCAGGCGGTCCCGCAGGGCGTCGGCAGTGGCGATGTCCATCTCGCCCTCGGCCCTGACGACCGCGGTGCCACCCGTCGCCGCCCGCGCGGGAGCCGGCCGCCGACCGCGGTCTCGCCGCAGGCCGCCGGCCGGCCGGTGGTGTTCGAGGGCGAACATGCCGCAGGCTCCCTGGGACTGGGACTGGGACGTCGGCGACGGGCACCGCCGGGGCCGTTGCGGCCCCGTGCGCCGGGTGCGCCGCGGGGAGGGCCCGCGGCGCACCCGGCGTGTCCACGTCACGCGTTGATCTGCTTGCGGTCGCCGCCGCGGTTGATCGCGATCTTGCGGGGCTTGGCGCGCTCGGCGATCGGGATGCGCAGCGTCAGCACGCCGGCATCGTGGTCCGCCTTGATCGCCCCGGTGTCGAGCGTGTCGGCGAGCATGATCTGCCGGGAGAAGACCCCCAAGGGACGCTCGGACAGCTCCACCTGGGCGTCCTCGAGGCCGGGCAGGGGACGGCGTTCGGCTCGCACGGTCAGCATGTTCCGCTCGACGTCGACGTCGATCGCGTCCGGGGACACCCCGGGCAGGTCGAACACGACCACGTACTCGTCGCCCGCGCGGTAGGCGTCCATCGGCATCGCGGACGGCCGCGACCAGGTCCCGGTCGCTCCGAACACGTCCCGAGTGATCCGGTCGAGCTCGCGGAACGGGTCGGTACGCATCAGCATCGCAAGTCACCTCCGTGTCGTTCCGGCACGGCCAGGCCCCGTCCGGGTCTGCGCCGCGCCCGTGTGCTTCACCTCGATTCCGTTGTAGCATGTCGTCGTAACGATGACAACCACAGAATGTCAGCTGAACGACGACATGCGGAACGAGGTGGGTCGGTGACACCCGACGAACAACCCGGAGAGGTCGAACCCCGGGTCCGGTTCCTGGCCGCGGCCGCTGCGCTGCGCGCCATCGACACCGCGGTTGCCGCAGCCCGGCACGACGCGGCCGACCGCACCAGGCCCGACCGGGCCGACGCCGTACCCGACGCGGCCCCCGACACGCACGATGCCCTTGCCGCACTGGTCCTGCTGCGCGAACTGCGTGCCCGCCTGGCCACCTGGGAGCCCGACCTGATCGAGGACGCCCGCCAGGCCGGCGCCAGTTGGGCCGCGCTCGCCGGCCCCTTGGGCGTCGCCAGCCGCCAGGCCGCCGAACGCCGCTACTTGCGCCTGCGCCCCGGAGGCGTCCCCGGCACCACCGGCGACCAGCGCGTCCAGGCCACCCGGGACCACCGCGCCGCCGACCGCGCCGTCGCCGCTTGGGCCCGCGAACACGCGGGCGCGCTGCGTGCCCTCGCCGGACAGATCACCGCACTCGACGACCTCAGCCCGCAGGCAGAGCAGCCGCAGGCCGCACTCGCCGCCGCACTCGGCCACGACGACCCCGCCCGGCTCTTGGCGCCCCTTGCCACAACCCGCCCGCACCTCGACCCGGACCACCCGGACCTCGGCACGCGGATAGACGCGTTCGCACACCAAGTCGACCGCCTGCGCCAAGCCAGCGACCACCAGCGCCGCCGCGCGACGTGAACCCCGTGCTCGTCAGTAAGCCCCGGCCCTCGCCTACTCGACCGACAGACGGCCCCTTGCCTCAGCGGGCCGCAAGTGGCCAGGGGCCACTTGACGGTCCGTGTGCCGCGCGTCGGCGCAAGGCCCCGGCGGGGAGCAATCGGCGCGGACCTGGACCGCGCCGGCTGTCAACGCCCAGCGCGAACAGCGCAGTCGGGGATCGTGGACCGTGCCTGCTCGGCGCGCCATACCGTCGTGAATACCGCGACGCCGATGGCGCTATCCAAGCGGCTGTGGCGGATATTGCGTGATGGTCCAATCGCCTGGACGCCGACCGGCTCGATCTCCATCCTCTGATCGTGAACCTCTCCGCACACCGGACATCCCGATCGCGCACCGCGAACTTGCCTGGTCTTCCTGCTCGATAGGGTCGGCGCGTCGTCCACGGTGGGGAGGGGCAATGCTGCGACGCGCGGACCTCGTCGAGGTTTTCGGCAAACATGGCATCGCGCTGGCAAGCCGTGACCAGGTTGCCCCGCACCGCTTCCCCGACGCTGTCCGGCGCACGTTGACCGAGGTCGGGGTGCCCATGTACTGCCGATCCGCGGTGTACGCCGGCCTCGTCGAAGACCCCTTCGCCACGTACGCAGCCTGGTGCGCCGACCACGGTGCCCCCTGCTCGGCTGCGGCCGGCAGGACCCTGCGCATCGGCTATTGGCGCGCGGGCAGTGTGTGCCTGGTGCCGGACGACGGCCGGGTGCTGTACATCTCGCCCTACGAAACCGACGAGATCACGCCGATGAACAGCTCGGTCGAACAGTTCGGCGCGTGCATGCTCATCGCCCACCGCGACGCCCAGAAGTGCGACTTCCTCCCGACCCGGGCGGCGCTCGCCGAACGCGAACGCATCGTGCAGCGACTGCTCGCCGTCGACCCCGACGCCGTCGGGCCACCCCACAGCGTATGGCGCATCATCGTCGACGAAGTCACCGGCGAGGAGTACCGCCCGTAGGCACCCACCCGACCGACCATCGGACGCGACCGTCACGAAACACCCGCCA
Organism: Yinghuangia soli; assembly: GCF_021502675.1. GTDB lineage: Bacteria > Actinomycetota > Actinomycetes > Streptomycetales > Streptomycetaceae > Yinghuangia > Yinghuangia soli. The sequence goes on along the minus strand of NZ_JAKFHA010000003.1, from coordinate 214,420 downwards.
CAGCCACTTTCCAGGAGCCTCATCAGCCGTCACACGCCCGTGTCGGACTACGGCGGCGTTGTCCATCGGCGCGCGAAGGAACAGCCTGTATACAACCTCAGTCACCTATTCGGTTGAGCTCGCCGGGCGGACCGAAGACACTGCCCTGCGCAAGGTGCGCACCCGCCTTGGTGCTGCCAGAACGACGAGATGGAGGGGCCCGAGTTGGCAGACGGGCAGTCGTCTGCGCCCGGGGCACGATGGGCGAGATACGACGCTCGTCGGGAGTACGCGGCGCGGCTCCGAGAGGAAAGCCGCGCTTCTGTCGCGGAATGCACGCGGATGTACGGGGCGGACGCTCCGGACACCTTGGACGCGCGGAGCGGACTGGCCTGGTGGACCGGCGAGTCCGGTGATGTAGCCGAGGCCCGCGACCAAGCGGCGACGCTGGCCGCGGATATGGCACGCGTTCACGGCCCGGACGATCCCGAAGCGCTCGGCGCCCGCGGCGAACACGCGCACTGGACCGGCGAGGCCGGGGACCCTGCCGCCGCGCGGGACCTGTTGGCGGCCGTCATCGACGAGCACGTCCGTTTGATGGCGGACTGCGCCACACCGCCCGATGGCTACCACCATCTGCGCGCGCCTTCGCTCTACTGGCGTATCAAGCACGCCTACTGGACGGGCATGTCCGGTGATCCTGCCGCCGCCCGCGCCCTTTTCGTGGCACTCCTCCCAGAGATGTCCCGCGTCCACGGCCCGTGCCACAACGACACGCTAGACGCCCGCATCGAGGCCGCGCGATGGATCGGCGAGGCGGGTGACCCGGCCACTGCGCGCGACCTCTATGCGAAAATGATCGACGCTCTTGCCCGCAGGGGCGATCCGTCCGCAAGGGATCTGGCCGAGCACCATGCGTGGTGGACGGCACGCACGCCCTTGGGCTGACGCGGGCAGCGGAACTCACCGCCTGATCCCGTTCCTGCCGGCCATCTGCCTGTCCCTCGCCGCAGTGACGGGTGCGTCCGGTGAACTGATCCGCCAAGACACGCCTACGCAGTCCGACGCCGCCGTGTTCGGACAGCGGCGCAAGACGGTCTGCGGCGACCGTGTGGCTAGGTGGGGTCAGCAGGTGGGGCTGTCCATGATCTTGATCTTGGTGACGGTGCCGATGAACGAGGTCTGGAAGAACTTGTTGGGCTTGAGGCGGTACTGCTCGCCGTCGCTGAACTCCAGCAGTGCGCAGTCGTCGTTGCGCGAGTTGTAGACGCCGTACGAGCCCTTGCTGCTGGTACCGAGCGTCTGCCAGTACCCCATGTCCTGGTACGAGGCGGTCGGGCTGTCGGCGTTCCAGCTCGCCTGGGTCTTGTAGAAGCACACGCGCGGCCACCCGCACCCGTACGCGCTCGTGGCCTGCGCCTGCGGCGCCATGACGCCGACAGCGCCGACACCGGTGGCGAACGCCGCGGCGGCGACGAGGAATCGGCGCTTGGCGATGCCGTTCAGCAGGTTCATGGGGCAGTCCTCCGGCGGGAGCATAGGGGTGGTCGGCCGCGTCGCGGGGAAAGGCGCGTCGGTGGATGCACTATGGGTGCTGCCTCGCCCAAGGCTCTTGTATAAAACCGACATCGCGAGGAAGGCGAGCATCTGTCTCGTTCTTGTGACGCGGTGCCGGGGATGGCTCGCGACGTGGTCAGACCGCGGTGCCTGGAGCCCGGGGGCGTGATTACTTGACGACGGCGACGTCGGCGGGCGGTCCGGGGTCGTCCGTTTCGCCGGAGTGGGCCGCGACGATTTCGATGGGGGCTTCCTCGTACCGGGGTGGAGGCCGTGCCGCCGTCCGATTGCGGATCCTTGTTGTGGCCGAGGACGACGCGCTGCAGATGTTTGACCTTGGTGTCGCGGTGTCGGCCGAGTCGGTGGCTGTCGGTTATCTCGCTCGCGGATGCCGGTCGCGCAATGCCGGGTGGTCCGGTGTCGGGCGGCCGTTCTCGAGGGTGACGTACGACTCGGGGTCGCCGGTGGCGGCGTGGTGGGCGATGGCTCGGAGCAGGGCGGCGTGGTGCGCCTGCATGTGGGTGGCTGCGTCGTCGATGGAGAGCCACGCGATCTCGACGACCTCCTCCGGCTGCGGGGTCAGCTCGGCTGTCTGGTCGAGGGTGAGATCGGCGGCGAAGAAATAGACGGTGCGCCACCGCCCCCGGGGTACGCGAGGCGAGTACGCCGAGCTGACGCGGTGAATGCCGAGGAGGCGGCCGAGTTGCGGGGCCTGGCCGACTTCTTCGGTGCATTCGCGGACGGCGCACTGCTCGGGGCCTTCGCCGGGCTCGAACTTGCCGCCCGGCATCATCCACATGCCCATCGTGGTGCGGACGAGCAGGACGCGCCCGTCGGCGTCGGTGATGAAGCAGGCGGCGGCGTCACGGCCATCTGTGAAGGCGAAGCGCGCGGGAGTCCTGGCGTTGTCAGCAGAGGGTGTCATGCGTGTCGGCCTTTGGTTCGTCGAAGTTGCCTGTGTTGCAAGGCTGGTGGACGCGCGGTCGACTAACGCGTGGAGTCGATCGGTGTGCCGGGATTGTGACGTCGGCGAAGCGGGATGGGTGGCCGTCGTCGGGATGGGTGCACGTCGGCGGGGTCGCGTCGGCGGGGCCGTGTCGGCTGTGTCGGTGCCCTGAGGGGCTTGATCGAAAAGTAGTTAGGTGCCATATTAGTTTTCATGAGGTACGACGGCGACATCGCGAACGGGGCTCCGAGTCTCGATCAGGCCCGCCGGCAGATCGCCCGGTACGGGCTGGATGCCGACCCGCAGGCGGTGCTCGTCGCGGTGCGCCTCATGGCGGCCGGGGCCTTGCTCGGCCAGGCGTCCGAGGTGCACTTTGCTCGGTTCGGCCTGTCGACGGGCCGCTATCGGCTGCTCGTGGACCTGGAGGACCACGAGGGGGAGAAGTCCCCCTCGCAGCTGGCCGCGAGCCTTGGCGTCAGTCGGGCGACCGTGACCGGGCTGGTCGACGGTCTGGAGCGGGACGGCCTGGTGGCGCGGCGTGCGTCCGCCGAAGACGGTCGGGCCATGGTTGTTGTGCTGACCGCGCGCGGTGCCGGGCGGCTGCGGGACATGGCCGCCGACCACTTCGGGCGCCTCCAGTTGCTCGTCTCGGGTCTGACGCCCGAGGAGCGGGGGGTGTTCCTCGATCTGCTCGGCCGCATCACCCAGGGCGTCGGGGCGCTGACCGCGGATCCGGAGTGATGGCCGTCCGGGCTGTCGGTCGTTGTTCGGTCGTCGGGCTGTCGGGTTGTCGGGGCGGGCTTCGGGAGGGGCTGCGGGGCTCGGTGCTCTGCTGAGTTGTCGTCGGCCTGAGTTGTACGACCTGCCGTTGCCGGTCCCGCCGTTGCGCGGGTGGTGCCTTCGGCGTACGCCGTTCCTGCTTGGGCGGCGCGCATTTTTGCCCATATAGTTAGCTCCCTAATTACTTTGTGAGGATGCCATGTCCCCGCCGTTCGTCCTGTGGCGCGAGGCCGCCATCGCCTATCTCGCCCCCGCCCTCAGCGCCGGTGCCGCCGGGCTTGCCACCGGCCAGACCGGGCTTGCCATCGCCGCGGTCACCTCCATCGCAGGCACCTCGGGGCTTGTGGCCGCAGTCGTGGGGCGGTGGCTCGAGCGCGGGGGGCGCCCGCGGCGCTGGACGTTGGCCACACCCACGCCGGCGCTCGCCGCCCTGCTCGCGGCTGTGGCTGCCATACTCGCGGGCGCAGTCGGGTGGTTCGCGGGTGCCTGGCTGCCCGCGCACGCAGGTGCTCCGGATGCCGCGTGGCTCACCCGTCTGCGCATCGACCTGCCGCTGTCCGCGGTCCTTGCGACCGTGATCATTACGAGCCGCTGGCGCGGCGTGCGGAAGCGGGCCAACGCCCTGGCGAACCGTCCCGAAGGAGTCCGCGGATGATCACCGTCATGGGAGCGAGCGGCGCCACCGGCGGGGCCCTGCTCGACAGCCTCGTGGCGCTCGGGGTGCCGTGCCGTGCGGTCACCCGCGACCCTGCCGGTCTTGTGCGTCGCATCGCCGAACGGGCGCAACACGTACGGGGGATCGAGGTTGTCGGTGCGGACGCTGCCGACCCTGCGTCGCTGCGTGCGGCATTCGTCGGCTGTGAGGCGCTGTTCCTCGCGATGGCCAACGGTCCCGACCAGGTCGCGTACGAGAATGCCGCCGTCGACGCGGCCGCGGCGTGCGGTGTGCGGCACGTCGTCAAACTGTCCGCGCCCGCGGCCGAACCTGACGCGCCGGTCGCCGTCTCACGCGGCCACTCCAGCATCGAACAGCGTCTCCAAGAACGCGGGTTGGTGGCCACGATGCTGCGGCCGTACGCGTTCATGCAGAAGCTGCCGCTGCTGGCCGACGGCATACGCCACGGCGGCGTCATCGTCGGGGCGATGGGCGGCGCGGCGTGCAACTACGTCGACGTGCGCGACATCGCGGACGTGGCCGCCGCCGCGCTGACCGGACCGCCGCCGGGCCCGGCGGGTGCTGTCCTGGACCTCACCGGACCCGAGGCCATCACGTACCCCGAACTCGCGGAACGCATCGGCCGGTTGCTCGGTCGCACGATCCGGTACGTGGACCTGCCGCCGCAGGTGTTCCGCGCCCACTTGGTGCGGGTCGCGGGCATGCCGGACTGGCTCGCGGCGCACGTCGCCGAGATCCAGCAGCTCGCCGTGCTGCGGCCGGAACGGCCGACGGACGACGTGGCGCGCCTACTCGGGCGGGCGCCGCGCAGCCTGGACGCGTACCTGGCGGAGCATGTGGGCCTGTTCCGCTGACGGGTGCGAGAGAGGGCGGCGAACGGGCGGCGCACAGGGGCCTGCTGCGGCCGGCGTGTCCGGATGCGGTCGGCGGCGAGCCCGTGGAGCAGGATCACGCCGTCGTTGTGTGGCGGCTTCGACGACGTGCTGCTGGGGGTGGTGGCGCGGGGGGGCCTGAGCCGGCCCGGCTGCGAGGGCTTCGCCGGTCACCGTCGTTGCGTGCACGGACGAACCGTGCGTGCACGCACCGACGGCACCCAAAAGTGGCACCCAAAAGTGGCACCCAGAAGTGGCACCCAGAAACGGCACCCCGAAACGGCGCCGCGACAGGGCGCATCACCCGATCAGACGCGTCGCCCCTCGAGGTAAGTCGCGCGGATCTCGATCTCCGCAATGTCCTCCGGCGCCACGCGACGCGGGTCCTCGGACAGGATCACCAGGTCCGCGTACTTGCCGGGGGTCAGTGAGCCGATGATGTCGTCGGCGTGCAACTGCCAGGCGGCGTCCAGGGTCTGGGCGCGCAGGGCCTCGTCGACGGTCAGGTGCTGCTCGGGGGCCAGGACACGTCCAGCCCGGGTGCGGCGCGTGACGGCGGTGGCGATGTTCCCCAGCGGGTCGGCCGGGGTCACCGGGCTGTCGTTGTGCAGTGAGATCCGGACGCCCGCGTCCACGGCGGACCGGGCGGCCACCCAGGTCTCGGCAGGGGCGCCGAAGAGGTCGTCGACGAGGACTTCGCCCCAGTAGCGGATGTGCGCGGCGAACAGGCTGCATGTGATGCCGAGTCGGCCGGCGCGCGTGTACTGCGCGGGCGTCATGGCGCCGCAGTGCTCCAGGCGCAGGCGGCGGGCCCGGCCGTCGTCCGGGTCCGCGGCGGCGAGGAGTTCCTCCCAGACGTCGAGTACCAGGTCGATGGAGATGTCGCCCTGCGCGTGGCAGGCCAGTTGCCAGCCCTGCGCGAAGTAGGCGGCGGCGATGGCGCGGTAGGCGTCCTTGTCGTAGTTGGTCCCGCCGCGGTGGTCGCACGGCAGGCCGAGGACGGCCCGGGTGGCGTGCGTGTCGAGGTACGGGAACGAGGTGGCGATGTTGCCGTTCCAGGGTGATCCGTCCACCCAGGTCTTGATGCCGACCTGGCGGACCATGTCGTCGCCGTTGGCGAGCGGGACTTCGCTGGCCAGGCGGGCGTCCGAGACCTCGTACAGCCGCAGCCGGGCAGTCAGTTCGCCGCCCGCCGCGAGCGCGTCGAGGAACGGGCGCCGCGCGGCATGGAAGGCCATGTCGGACACGGTCGTGATGCCCACGCGGTTGAGGCCCGCGAGGGTCGCCTTCAAGGTGGGGCCGGCGATGTCGGCCATGCGCTTGAGGACCGGCCCGGCGAGCATGCCGATGGCCGCGCCTTCGTACGCCTTCCCGGTCGGCTCGCCCGCGTCGTCGCGGGCGAAGTGGCCGCCGGCCGGGTCGGGGGTGTCGCGGGTGATGCCGGCCGCGGCCAGTGCTGCGGTGTTGGCGTACGCGGCGTGGCCCGAGTTCGTCAGGATCACCAGCGGCCGTGCGGGGGAGAGGCTGTCGAGCCAGTCGCGCGTGGGCTCCTCCAGGCCCTTCTGCAGCAGGCCGTCCCAGCCGTACAGGTAGGCGCCGGTGCCGTCGTCGGCTGCCTCCGCGTCGGCGACCGCGCGGCGGATCGCGGCGAGGACGGCGTCGGCGTCGGGGACGGTCGCGGGGCGGATGTCGCGTACCGGGCCGTCCTGGGAGAGCGCGAGGCTGATGGGGTGGCTGTGCGCCTCCACGAAGCCGGGCAGCAGGCAGCCGCCCGCCAGGTCGACGATCTCGGTGCCGGGGCCGGCCAGTGCGCGGATGTCGGCCTCGTCGCCCACTGCGGCGATGCGTCCGCCGCGCACCGCGAGGGCTTCGGCCTCGGGACGGGCGTCGTCGACCGTGACGACGCTGCCGCCCAGAATGATCAGGTCAGCATGCGGCGCCATCGGCGGCCTCCTCGAGGATGTGGGCGGTGGCCATCGCGTAGTCGTGCTGCCGCATTGCTCCCCGCTCCTCACGTGGGTCTTGGTCTGGAGGGGCACCACGATGGCAGCCGGTCTGGACCCATGGCCAGATCCAGAATGCGACGCCTCGATGGTGCCAGTTGTCACAAGTGGAGAAGTCCGGTAGACCAGAGGCCTTGCTCCGGAAGCACCCCGTCCGGTTCCCGCGGGGTGCGGCCGCGACGACAGACCAGGCCGGAGGACCGTGTACATACCTCTCGACCACGACTCGCCCGAACCGCTCTACCGGCAGGTCCGCCGGGGGCTGCAACGCGCCATCTCGACGGGTGACTTCGGGGTACGCCGCCTGCCGTCGTCGCGCGAGCTCGCGGCCTCCCTCGGCATCAGCCGCAACACCGTGAACCTCGCCTACCAGGAGCTGGTCGCGGACGGCTACGTGTCTGCCCAGCCGCGCTCGGGCATGGTGGTCAACCCCGAACTCGCGGACCGGCTCGCCCGCCCCGAACCCGGCCCCGAATCCGGCCGAGAATCCGGCCCCGACCCGTCCCCGCCCCACCGCCCGCGCCCGCAATGGCTGGGCGACCTCGCCGCCCGGCCGCCGCTCGACACCCTCCCGCACATCAGCAAGACCGCAGACTGGCAGCGCTACCGCTACCGGTTCGCCACCGGCCACGTGCCGCTGGAGGCGTTCCCCACCGCCGCGTGGCTGCGCTGCCTCCGTACCGCGCTGGGCGGCGAACACCGCGCGGCCAGCCTCCAGGACAGCCAGGACGCCGACGACCCGCTGCTGCTCGAAGCCCTGTGCCGCGACGTCCTGCCGGCCCGCGGCATCGCCGCCGACCCCGCCCGCGTCCTGGTCACCAACGGCTCGCAGCAGGGCATGCACCTGATCACCACCGCCCTCATCGGCCCCGGCGCCCGCGTCGCCGTCGAGGACCCCGGCTACCCCGACGCCCGCCACATCCTCGCCCGGGCCGGCGCCCGGCTCGTCGGGCTCCCGGTGGACCGCGGGGGCGTGGTGGTCGAACCTTGGCCGGACGACATCGCCATGGCACTCGTCACCCCGAGCCACCAGTACCCGACCAACGCCACCCTGTCCGCACCGCGCCGCGCCCGCTTGCTCGAACTGGCCGCGGCAGGCGGCTTCCCCGTGGTCGAGGACGACTACGACGGCGAGCTGCGCTACGTCGGACGCAGCACCCCCGCCCTGGCCGCGAGCGACCCGGCGTCCGTGGTCTACCTCGGCAGCTTCGCGAAGTTCCTCGCCCCCGGACTGCGGCTGGGCTACGTCGTCGCCGAGCCCGAACTGATCGCCTACCTCCGCGACCTGCGCCGCTACATGGTCCGCCACCCCTCCGGCCACCTGCAGCGGGCCCTGGCCCTGCTCATCGCCTCCGGCGAATACCGCCGCTGGGTACGCACGCTGCGCACTCTGCTCCGCGAACGCTGGCTCGCCGCCGGGCAGGCCGTCGACCGGCACCTGCCGACCTGGCAGTACGACCCGGCCGCGGGCGGCGTGAGCCTGTGGCTGCGCGCCCCGGACGGCCTCGACACCCGCCTGCTCGCGGGCCGGGCCGCCGCCGCGGGGGTACTCATCGAGACCGGCGAGACGTGCTTCCTGGACGGGGACCAGCCGGCCTGCACCGTACGCCTGGGCTTCGCCTCGATCCGGACCGCGGACATCGAACCGGGCATCGCGGCCCTCGCCGCGGAAGCCAGGGCCCTGCTCGGCGGACGGTGACTCGAGGATCGGCGCCCTCGCCGCGGCGGCCGGGGCCTTGCTCGGCGGCAGGTGACCCGGGCAGGCAAACCCCTCCTCCGCGGACGGCGGCCCAGCCGGCCAGGGCCTTGCTCGGCGGAAGGTGACCCGGGCAGGCAAACCCCTGCTCCGTGGACGGCGGCCCAGCCGGCCAGGGCCTTGCTCGGCGGAAGGTGACCCGGGCAGGCAAACCCCCGCTCCACGGACGACGGCCCAGCCGGGCGGACCCCTGGGTCGACGCCGTCATCTGGACCCGTCGATCCGCTAGGTACTGGCTCTTCACCAGGACCAGAACCCCCGGCAGTCTCGGATGCCATGACGGTCACTCAGCACGGCGCCCGGCCCGCCGCCCGGCCCGCCGCCCGGCCCGCCGCCCCCGCCCAAGGCGCCGAGGCGGCCGCCGCATGACCACCGTGCCCACCATCGCGGCAGCCGCTCCCATCGTCGCCGCGGCCGCTGCCGTCCAAGGGTGCACCGGAGCCGGCTTCGGACTCGTGTGCGCGCCGCTGCTGCTCCTCCTCGACCCGGCCCTCGTGCCCGGCCCCGTCCTGATGGTGAGCATGGTGGTGACCGCCGCAGGCGCCTACCGGGAACGCGCCGCGCTCGCGCCCCGCGACCTGGGGTGGGCGGCGGTCGCCAGCGTCCCGGGAACCGTGGTCGGGCTATGGGCGCTCGGCGTCCTCGCGCCGCGGCCCACGGCGCTGATCGTCGCCGGAACCGTCGCCGCGGCGGTGATCGCCGCCTGGTGCGGGCTCCGCATACCCGCCACGCGCACCACCCTCACCGCGGCTGGCGGCCTGTCGGGGTTCCTCGGCACCGTCGTCGGCACCGCGGGCCCGCCGGTGTCCCTGGTCTACCGCCCGACCGACACCGCCCGCCTGCGCGCGACGCTTTCCGCGTACTTCACGGTCACCTCGCTGGTCGCCGTGGTCCTCCTGGCAGGCACCGGCAAACTGTCCGCAAGCCAACTCGGCTCCGCGCTGTCCCTGCTGCCCGCGGCACTCGCCGGTCTTGCGGCATCCCTACCGCTCGCTGCCCGCCTCACCCACGGCACCGTCGCCAACGCGGTCCTGGCCATCGCCTTCGCCTCGGCCCTCACCGTGGGCACGCAGGCCTGCCTGTGACGGCGTCCGCCGACTTCATGCGATTGCCTCGTGCGCGCCGGGGCATTTCCCGGTGTGCGGCGTGCTGTCATGCCCGCACGGCGACCGACGCCGCCCGCCGCCCGGACGACTGGAGTGCGTATGGAACCGCCGAGCGAACGGGCGCCGCGCTTGGGCAGTGTGGCGGCTTTGGACCGTGTGCTGGCCGACTGCCGTGCGTGTCCGCGGCTGGTCGAGTGGCGGGAGGAAGTCGCGCGCGTCAAGCGGGCGGCGTTCGCTGACGAGGAGTACTGGGGACGTCCGGTCGCCGGGTTCGGGCCGGCTGATGCGCGCATGCTCGTCGTCGGCCTGGCGCCGGCCGCCCACGGGGGGAACCGCACGGGACGCATGTTCACCGGTGACCGCTCCGGCGACGTCCTGGTGCGGGCGCTCTACGACATCGGCCTCGCGTCGCAGCCGACCTCGGAGCGCCGCGACGACGGACTGCGGTTGCTCGGCGTACGGTTCACGGCCCCGGTGCACTGCGCCCCGCCCGCCAACAAGCCCACTCCGGGGGAGCGGGACACCTGCGCAGCGTGGCTCGTTCGCGAACTGCAGCTCATGAAGGGCACCTTGGGGTCGGTCGTCGTCCTCGGCGCCTTCGGCTGGCAGGCGCTGATGACCGCGATCCCCGCAGCCGGGTGGTCGGTGCCGCGGCCGCGTCCGGTGTTCGGCCACGGCGTGCGGGTCGACCTGGCCCCGGCCGATCCGGCCACGCCGAGACCGCTCGCGGTGTTCGGCAGTTATCACGTCAGTCAGCAGAACACCTTCACCGGACGGCTCACTCCGGCCATGCTCCGCGAAGTCCTCGCCGATGCCGCCACTGCCGCCGGTCTCCACCCGCGGACACCGTGACCCGCAACTGCCTTGCGGCGGCCTGAACCGCGGCCGAGGCACGGAGCAAATCCCGGGCTTCCGGTGGCGCCCTCGGCGGAGAGGTCCGTTTTTTCCAAGCCTGGACCTGCGGCGATTGCGTAGCGTCACCGGTCGCGGCGTGCGTTCCGCATTGCCCCAGGAGGAGGCAGGAGGGCGCTCGTCGCGCCGAACCTGCTGTTCGCCGACGGGGGTTCACCAGCCGACGCGGGCTGGTCCGGTACGGCCGTCCCGTACCGGCCCGCGTCTTGGGCGCACGCCGGGTGTGCAGGGCCTCCACGCGGGGAGGGGCCTTGCGCGCCCGGTGCTGTGGCCGATTCGCGCGGGGCCGCGAACCAGGCGGAGCCGGGAATGTCCGACCGCACTAGACTCCGCCGCTGTGCTTGATCGCCCTCGTCCCGGCCGGGACTTCACCGTGACCCAGGTCGGCGAGATGTGGCGGCTCAGCCGTCCGCAGCACCCCGGACTGGCGCAGTACCTCCACGAACGGGCCGCGTACGTCGGCGCCCCCGGGGCCGGCTACACCGTCCGGCTGGTGCCCACCGGACAGGTCACCGTGGTCGTCAACCTCGGTGCGCCGTACGCCAGGGTGGCCCGGATCGGCGCCCGGACCTCGGACAGCGGCCCGATCGGCTCGCTGGTCAGCGGGCTGGACGACGGGCCCGGCGTGTGCGAACACCCCGGCGGCCAAGAGTCGATACGCATGCAGCTCACGCCGCTGGGCGCGTACCGGCTGTTTGCGATGCCGCAGTCGGAACTCGCCAACACGTCGCTCGAACTCCGGGACGTCCTGGGCCCGGAGGCCGACGAACTCGCCGAACGCGCCGCGGCCACGACCAGTTGGTCACGCCGGTTCGACCTGATCGACGCCGCACTGCTGGCCCGCATCCACGGCGGGCCGGAGCCAGACCCCAAGGTCGTGTACGCCTGGCGGTCCGTCACCACGCGCCCCGGCGCCGTCTCCATCGCGCGGATCGCCGAGGAGGTCGGCTGGAGCCGGCGGCACCTGGCGCGCCGCTTCACCCAGCAGGTGGGGCTCACCCCCAAGACCATGGAACGCGTCGCGCGCTTCCAGCAGGCGGTGGCCATGCTGTCCCGGCCGGGTGCCGATCTCGCCGAGATCTCGGCTGCGTGCGGCTTCTACGACCAGGCCCATCTGAGCCTGGACTTCCGCGACCTCGCGGGCGCCTCGCCGCGGTGGTGCGCCTCGGCCGCGTGGGCCGTCGAGGACGCCATCTACCTCGCGTGACCGGAGGCGCCGGGATGCCGTTCGGCGGGATGCCGTTCGGTCTCCCCGGCGCCACCGGGACACGTCTTGCGCTCGGCCGCGCCGCGCGATGTCAGCCGCGTCGTGCGGTCAGCCGCGCTTGGCGGCCGGCCAGCCGTAGCCCCAGCCGCCCTGCACCATCGTCTGGAACGCCCAGCCGTCCTCGGTGCGGACCAGCAGGTCGGCGTAGTGCATGCTCTGCCGCTGCCCCTCGATGGTCATGGTCGCCTCGGTCTCCACGATGACCAGGTTTGCGCTGACGAAGCGCGGCGTCCGGACGGACGACAGTTCGAGCCCCGCGGTCCCGCCGCCCATCGCCTGGCCCATGGCCTCGACGTACTCCTCGCGGGTCCACTGCTTCAGCACGGCGTGGCCGCCCGGCACGTCGGTGGCCACGTTCATCGGGAACACCGCCAGGTCGGCCAACTCCTCGATCGCGCCGCGCTCGGCGAGAGCGTCGTACGCGGCGAACCACGCGTCGACGGCCTGCAGTTCTTCGGTGGTCGGCTGGTACATGGATGGTCCTCCTGGGCACGTTCTCGGGCTTACTTCGTACAGCGTACGGTACGATGTACGGAGTTCAAAGCGGCAATTCTCCGGAGCGCCGTCCTCGGGGCGGGCCACCGCTCAGGCCCAAGGTCATCAGGCTTGGCCTGCAGGGGAGTTGCGCCCAACGGGTTGTCGGTGGGGTGCGGCACGCTGAGGCGATGAGCTTCTTCGAGGGACTCGTCGCGGCGGACCCGGAGCCCGAACCGCCGATGCCCCAGGCGCATTACCTGGTGCGCTACACCCCGCCGGACGAAGGCCACGGCGAGGAGCACCCGCCGAACCACTGGCTCGCGCCCGCCTGGGTGCCGCACCCGGCCGAGGCCGGACGCGGCCCCGACGTGCGCATCAGGCTCGACGGATGGGAGGTGTGGCGGTGCTCGGCCACGCTGCGCCTCACCGTCTTCCGCCGGGTCACCGAGAACCACGGCGGCATGTTCACGAGCGTCCATCAGCGCACCGCGAGCGGCCTGCGCTTCGGGCCGCTGCTCGGCGACGGCCGCCGCGTGACCACCCGTCGCAGGGGGAGGGCGGGTGGCTCGCTTTGCACGGTAGTGGCCTTGCCCGCATCCGACTCGAACCCCGGAATCGGTCCAGGTTGATCTGCGCGATCCGCGAGTACCGGCGCGGCAAGGAGGAGCCGAAGGGCTTTGACCGGCGTGACTCCCGCGACTTGATCACCTGTGCCCACATCCAGCTCGGTGGACCGATTGTGCTCGTCCGGGACGACATCCGCCTTTAACTGACGGCCGGCGTGCGTGAATTCACCGACGCGAACGCTGAGCTCCTGTATTCCCCGCATCGCCGTTGTCTAAATGCGTACGGGCCTAAGGCTTGACGGGTGTAGTGAGAAGAGCTCTGCTCCATCTCCCGCAGTGTCAGGAGACTTGATCAGCCGGCATAGCAGAAGGCATGAAACACAAACGAAGATGATCCGACCCATTCGCAACGTCGGCGACGAGGTCTTGAACCTGCCCAGAGATCAAATCAAGCCAGGCGGTCAAGGATTCCACACTCGACCCTTGGTCATTCTCGTGCTTAAGGATACGTTCTCGGTCGCCTCGGCGGCTTGGATCAACGTGGATAAACAGAAGGGCGAGCAATGACTTCTCTTGTGAAGAAGGTCCTGGCGGTCTGCGCGGTTGCGCTATTTGTCTTCACGGCTTCGACGCCGACCGCCAGTGCCGGATCCGTATACAACGTGAAAATGCGTCCCTTCCTCTTCAATGGCCTTCTTGTCGAAACGGGGCAGGATTGGTGGCGATCCGATCCCTAATCTGTTTAGACCCCCAACCCTAGGCCGGGATCAGCCGCTGCGGCTGCCCCTGCGGGGGATCACGCGGACTTGGGGAAGCCCCTTTCGACCCTTTGCCGGCTCTCCGAGTCCCAGACTTGGCGGCGTTCGACGGTGACCGCCGCGACGCGGCCCAGGACGATTTCGGCGCTACGGCCGCCAAACTTGCCCCATGGCCAGCCGCACACCCCGGGCCCTCACCCGCGCCGCAGCTCGCAGCCAAGATCACCATCGCAGTCCAACCTCGCGCGCGGCCGTACATTCAGTCGACGGGCGTTTGACTTCGGGGTGGGGGTTGCATGGAGCGGTGGGAGGACGATCCGGCACACCGAGCAGTGGTGCAGGCGTTCTGCGAAGGGGATCCGCAGGCGCAGGCGGGCGGACCGTTGGATGTCCGTGCGGTGGTGGCGGCCATGCCGCGTGAGGTCAAAGACGGGTTCCTTCTCTGGCGCGTTCCCTGGGAGCGCTTCCCTGACGGTGCTGGTGTGCCGACGGCAGTGTGCGAGCTGCGCTCGGACGACCCCGCGGTCGTCCGGAACGCGCAGATGCAGTTGTGGGGGTGGTGCGCGAACGACATGCGGGCTGCGGTCGCGCCGGCGGTCCCCTTCCTGCTGCGGGTCGGCGCGGATCCAGGTGCACATCACCGGGCCCGCACCCTGCTGGTAGCGGCCGGGGTGGCGCGCTGGCACAACCAGGGTGTCTGCACACGTGCCGAGATGCTGCGCTTCCGCTACTGCGGCGACGTGTGGGCCTTCGAACCGAGCGGATACCTGGGGAGTTGGTCGGTACGGGCCGCCCGCGACGCGATCGCCGCGGACATCGACCTGCTCGTGCCACTGCTCGACGACCCGGACCCCGACATCCGCACTGCCGCCACGTACGCGCTCGCGGCCGTGTCCGAACAGGCCGACGACGTCCGCACTGCGCTTCACGCCCGCCTGCGTGCCGAGCACGACCCGCGTACGCGCGCCGGCCTGGTGCTGGCGATCGCACAGCTGGCCATCGCCCACCACGACGCGGGAGCCATGGCATGGACACACGCGCACTGGTCCGACCCCGGCAGTCCGCCCGAGGTCCGCATCAGCGCCGCACTGGGCTGGCTGTGCCTGTCCGATGCACCCGTCCCGCAGGAACTGCACGCAGTCATCGACGAACTGGCCACAGACGAAATGGCTTTGCTGATGGCCCCGCTGCCGTGGATGGTCGATGCCGAAGACGTCTACGGCGATGGCCTGCGCCGAAGCCTTCAGACGATGATCCACGCGGTAGCCGAGGACCGGTGGCCACCGGCGACCCGGACGACGCCGAACCCTGACCACGCTCAGCAGGCTTCTCGCGGCACCGGGCCGGACGGCGGCTACACCGATGATCCGCCCTTCTAGCCAGGCAGGACATGCCGCAGCCTGGAGAGGAGCCAAAAGCAGCGGGCCGGTTCTCCGGCAATGGCATTCGCTGCTGGCTCGGACGGCAGATAGAGGCGCGCTCGTGGGTTCAGGACAGGACGACCGCGTGTGGCACCGATCAGTGCGCGTCTGTTAGTTGCCCCGGGCTGCTGGCGTGTTCGTGCTGTGGTGCCGACTGATGGAGCGTCAGGAGAGGCAATTGGGCGCGGGCGTACACGACGGCGCATGACCCATCGCCCGTGCATCCATCGCGCCGTCAACTCTCCGTCACAGCTCCACAGAACCTGACCCAGAGCCACTTCTTATGGACAAAGCCAAAGCGTCGACGGCTGCACTGATGTCCAAGGCATCGTCCACGGGCGCAAGATGGCCACACGGAGGCTCGCTGATGACACCGACGCTGTGGTGCAGGTGACGAGCGGCAGCAGGCGAGTGCTCAGGCGAGAGCCGACTCCAGGAAGTGGTAAGCGAGTCGGCGGTCTTCGGCGGTCTTCGGCGGGGAACGCGTGGCCGCCTGGCCGGAGGTGCACGGTGGCGTGGTCGTGCCCTCGCTGCTCGAGTTCGCGGGCGATGTCGGACGCGCCGCGGCTCCACACGTCCTGGTCTCCCGCAATGAGCAGGTACCGGCATTGCCGGGCCGCCGAGATCACATCCTCGACGTCGTGGTCGCGGGCGAAGCCCGGGATGACGAAATCCGCCTGGAAGCCCGCGTCTCGGGCGGCCGAGTCCCGGTAGGGGATGCACCCGCAGTTCGACACGCTCGCCTGGATGCGCCGGTCCCAGGCGGGCGCCCAGATAGCCATCCGGCCGCCGTAGGAGTGGCCGATGAAGCCGACGCGCGCCGCGTCGGCTTCAGGGAGCGACGTCCCGTAGTCGATGGCCAGGCTCACCTCCTGCAGCAGGTCCGCCAGAAGCGTCCTTCCCTGCACCAGGCGCGAGGACAGTTCGAACCAGCTGATGTTGTCCCCGTCGGCCCAGTTGCGGTCCTCGAAGCCGATGGCGTCAGGGGCGATCGTGACGAAGCCTCTGCGGGCGAGTTCGGCGGCGTAGTGCTGGTCGGTCTGGCCTCGCAGCCCGACCACCTCGCTCTTGCCGAGGTCGAAGCGGCCGGCGTGCTGGTGGTGGCAGAACACCAGCGGCGCCGGACTGGTCAGGCCGTCCGGGATGCAGACGAACACCGACGCGCGGCCACTGGGCACGTCGTACGCGACATGGCGGAGCAGATAGCCCTCGCAGGGCCTCTCGCTGACGATCTCGACATCCCCGACCGCCGCCGGAGCGATGGGACCGAGAACACGACTCAGCGACGCGGCCGTCAACGGCTCAGGCATGCCGGCAATCCTGACAGAAGCGCAGCCTTCACATCCGGCCGCGGCTGCGCCGCACTGGACGACCTCCACGCCCTGCACTGGGCAGCGCACAACCGCGGGCGCCCCGACACACCGGGGGCGGGGCGTCTCCTGCTCGCAAATTCCTTACCAGTAAAGGATATTCGCGGATTCTGTCGTCGGCGTGAAGAGCGGGGACCGCGGCAAGGTGTGTCGCCGCGTTCTGATTCGATGAACCCTGTGGACTACGACGACAGCAATCTTGCCCGTACCGGTGCCTGTTCGGGGCCGGGACTCACTGCGGAGCCGTCGCGGCTGGTGCGGCTGCGGACACCCGGTGGCGGTGCTCCGTCGCGGCCCGCTGTCATGAACGGCGTGGTGTATGTGGGGGATGCAACGGGTGCAGTCTGCGCTTTCGACCGTGACAGTGGAAGCCGGCTCTGGCACCGCGACCACAGTGCGGCCGTGCACCCGTACGCAGCCCCCGCTGCGGTGGCCGTCGGCTCCGGACGTGTCGTGGTCGACGCCGGCGGGCGTATCACCGCCCACGATGCGCATCAGGGCGAACTGCTCTGGGAAATTGAGGGGTTTCACGTTCGGCCCACGATTGCCGACGACATGCTGCTGGTCCTGGAAGGGCTGGACAGCCTGCATGCTGTCGATCTCGCGTCCGGGGCTCGGCGATGGTCGAGCGGACCGCGGTTCGACGGGGCGGGCTACGGCTTCCTGCAGACTCGGCCGACTGTTGCGGGCGGCAGGGTGTTCGTCGTCGAAGGCTTCGAGGGAAATCACGTCCACGGCGGGCTCCATGCCTTCGCCGCGGACACGGGTCGGCTCCTATGGGGGGTCGAGAGCGACACCACCGCATGTCCCGATGATCCGGCCTGTGTCGAGGACGATCTGATGGTGGCGCCGTTCCACCCGGTCTATGCCTACGGCTTGGTCTGGACTCTGCGCAGCCGCGACCACGCCGAGGAGGCAGCGACGTTCGAGTTCGTCGGTGCCGACCCCGCAGACGGAAGCCCCCGTCACCGCGTAGCCGACTCTTCCTGGCCGGACCTCGAGGCCGACGAATACCCGGCCGGAGCACCAGTGTTCACGCCAGGCGCGATCATCCGCACGAGCAGCCGACGGATAGAAGCCGTCGCGCTCGACACCGGCATCGTGCGCTGGACGCGCAGCTTCGCGGCCGAGATCGTCGGCACGCCCTTGTGGGCCGGAGGCACGCTGCATACCGCGACCGCCGATGGTGCCCTGCACGCCGTGGACGCCGAGACCGGCAGCTTGTCGTGGAGCCTGACACTGGACGCTGCGACATCCTGGACGCCGGACTGCGGTGAGTATGACGAGCCCGAGACCCCCTTCGTGTTGTCCGATGGTGCCTTGTACGTCTGTACCGACAACGAGGTTCTCGTACTGCGCTGACCCGCACGGCGGTCGCGCACGAAGCGGTGGCCGCAGCCCGCGTGACAACTCTTAGACAGCAATTTCCCTTGCCAGTTCAAACACTGACTCAGGAATTTCTCGGCGGGCCTCCAAGACATGGTTGCGAGCGAGACGCAAGGCGACGACAAGTTGCACCGGGGAGTAGTCCGCCTCGGAGCTCAGGACTTGGTCCAAGATGGACAGCACTGGAATCAGACTGGCCTGGGTTTCGCCAGACAGCCCATCGATGACGCTGCAGTCCTCGGTCAGCACAGCGTCGACAAGCGACCTGCCGGCAGCGACAAGGCCTTCGCGGCCAACCGCCCGTACCACCCCGTCAGCCCCATCCCACTCGGGCAGCCAGCGGAATAGAGTCGGTGGGTGATCAACATGCATGTGCGGGGGGACGGCGGCGTTGTAGTGGCCCGGGCCGCATGCGGACTTCCCTGGTTCGAGACGCTCGCCGGTCTCGACCCGGCGGCCTTCCCGATGCTGGGCTCGCTCGACCCGTATAGGGACGCAGCGTTCAGAGGCCCGCAACTTCCAGCGCTGATCGATGAACTGGAACGCCTCCCCGCCGAGTGCGGAGGCCCCTGGGTCGCCGAGGTCCGGGAGCTGTGCCGGATCGCCGCCGGAGGCATTTCAGGCGACGTCTGGTTCATCGGCGACTGAGCTGACCGCGCCGACGTCGTCACGCGATATCCGCCACAGCCTTGAAACGGCCAGTGCTGAGGATGCGCTTCACAAGATGCGGCAACAACCAAGCGGATTCGCCACTGGTGCCTATAGCGACGCCGTCTTGCCTGGCCCGGAGGCACTGGAGGAACCGATCTCGCTGACCTGGCCCCGGACGATGAGCGGAGCGGCCAAGGACGGGGCCAGGGTGCGGGCCACGGTGGCCAGCACGGTTTGGTCCTCGTTGAGGAGTTCGCCGCGCCGTTGGGCCCGATACAGCACCGGCAGCGCGGCAGGCGTGTTCAGGTCGCGGCTGATTGCCGCGTCGAAGGTGTCGAGGACACGCTTGCCTTCCGACGACAGCAGCCCCGCGGCCTCGGCGTGGGACCGCACCTGCGGGAGCGGTTCCCTGCGACGCAGGAGGTTTCCCCACCGGCGGCGAGTGACCGAGGCGTCCCAGAACGACACGCCGTGGTGCAGGGCTGAGCACTGGAGCCTGCGTGGATGACGGTAGTGGCCTGCCCATAGAAGCCCAAACTCGAAGTCGGCGATGCAAATGCCGTGTTCGGC
The DNA here is from genome assembly GCF_021502675.1 of Yinghuangia soli. GTDB lineage: Bacteria > Actinomycetota > Actinomycetes > Streptomycetales > Streptomycetaceae > Yinghuangia > Yinghuangia soli. Next base: position 195,367 of record NZ_JAKFHA010000003.1, on the reverse strand, counting down.
GAGGTCGGTCAGGTTGGGCGGACGATGCTCGATATGCCAGTCCCGGTACGTGCAGACCTTGCTGAAGGTGCCGAGTCGCACCACGTCGACAAGAAGGTGACAGCGCAAGCCCTGCCGGCCGTTGTCCTGTGGCCCGGACACGTGCACGCATACGCGACCGGCGACTCCTGGGGGGCAGCCGCGGACGCCCCCCGGGGGGTAGGCGAGGTGGGTTTCGGGCTCATCCCGGAGGACGTGGTATCCCTTCCAGGTCAGCACGCGGCATAACGTCTCGGCGATTACGCCCGCGCGCGCTTCACCCAGTGTCAGCGCGCCTGCGCTCGCTGGGACAACGGATACCACGATCGGGACTGCAGCGGGAGGCGGCAGCGACACGGTCCGCTGCTGTCCTGCGTCGAACAGGCTTATCGGCGCACCGTGACTCGTCATGCGAGTCACCCAATCATCCCAGGCGGCGCGAATCACGGACTGTCACCGGGGCAGTCGGCCAGAGCACAGCCAGTACCCGTGCCACGCTGAGAAGCGCCGCTTGCTCGACTGTGAGTGGGTGAGGAACTTCATCGAGCAGGTCTGTCCCAACCCCCGAGCCTGAGATGGGGAAATACAGGCAGCGCCAACATGGGACGTGCTGAACCCCGGGGCAGGGCGAGACCCCTGACCTGTGAACCGGGACAGCAGCGGGAAGCTGTGGCATCTTGGGCAAGCACCCGGCAGTTCAGCCGTCGAAGCGCATCCAGTCAATGCCTGCGTCGGCGAGCCGACGCAGCGCGCTGCGGTGGGTCGCGCCGGCCGAGACGTAGCGTTCGTTGTGGTTGACGTGCTCAATGGCGACGACGAGTCCCGGGGCCACGTACAGCACGCTGCGATCGGAATGCCAGTGGAGCGGATGCAGCGGGACCGGGCGCAGACCTGCGGCCAGCTCGTCCGCGACGGTTACCGGGATGCAGGGGAAGCCGCTCTCGGCCCTGTAAACGGCCGTCACCATGGCCTGGCGGAGGATGAACTGCAGCAGGAACCCGCTCAAGGGTTCGGGTTCGCGTCTCGTGACAGGCTCGCGGCCGTCCCAGGTCCACCACACTGCCGGATCGTCCTCGTCGAGATCGCACGCCCAGGTCCAGTCGCCTTCGTTGCCCCCGGCGAACTCCAGCCGTCCCGTCGAGGCGTCAAGGCTCAGCTCTTGCGGGAAGCGGATCGCGTCCCAGGCAGCCAGCACGCGTCGGCTGCGGCCCGCCGCCATGAGGTACAGCTCCCGCAACGGCCGGGGAACTGGCAGCTGCGCGGCGTCCGCCGCGGCCGCAGCCGAGTCGGGCTGCTCCCGCTCGACGACCGGGAACCATCCCGTCACGAAACTCTGCAGCGCAGCCACCCGGTCGTCGGCCGCATGGTCGAGCCAGTCCAGTCCAGGCAACGAGTTCGAGTCGCCCACCGGGCGGGCCATGTCGAGCACTTCGCGGCTCAGAGGCGTGAGCAGTTCCCCGCTCCACTCCGCAAGCGCTCCGGACCAGGTGATCTCCCGGCCGCGTTCCCGGCCGGCAATTCCTAGGTAGAGGAGACCTGCGGCGACCCGGACGAAGATGTGCAGAGGCATTTCCCGGTCACCGTCGCCGCTGGGGTAGAACCACTCGAAGCGTCCGACCAAGCGCGGCTCGACGTCCTCGGGAATCGGACCGACGATGGTGAAGGAGCGAGCGTCTCGGACCCCGCTGAATGCCCAGTCGTCGGATGCCGCCATGACAACCGCGGTCGCCGCTTTGGCAAGCACGAACACCGTGCCGTCGCCGGTATCAACGCAGGTGCCTGCGCCCAGCCACGCAACCACGGCGCGATCGTCGACCAGGACACTCCGCCCGGGTCCAAGGGGATCGGTGCTCACGCTCCCATCCTGGCAACCAGGTGCTGGAACGCCTCAGCGGGGGCAGAGTCGGTGGCACTGCCGCTTGCCCGATCCGCCGCGGATGCCACACAGGATCCGGTCGTCAGCTGTCGAGCTGTTTCACAGGCGGTCGCTCATGAACCACCATCAGACGCACGCCATGTATAGGGCTTTCGCCGCTTCATAGGACGGGCAGAAAGGGTGACCATTTGCAAAATCCCGTGAAACGATTTGGCCTGTGAACCCGCGAGCCGCGTGTCAGTGTGCGTAGCGTGCTCCACGGATGCCTGAAGTCGTCTGCACGCTGGGCCGGCAGCGGTGGCTCGATGAGGGGGCGGCAGTTCGCCGCTGCGGGTTTGTGAAACGGTTGCCGCGCTCCCTTTGGGCCGGTGGCCTCAGGGTGCGCGTGATATGTCATCTTGGAGCCGTCGGCAATTCCCGGGCGTATCCCGTCTTCCGAACCATTGACGCAGCCGAGGCGTACCTGCGCGCACGGCAACTCGTGCAGCTGCTGGAGTACGTCGAGGACGACGTTGCCGTGAGTGTCGAGCTCCGGACCGTTGCCGATGCACGGCGCATGGCTGCTGTGTTGCCCGGGGCGGCCCGGGTGTGGTCGTCGAACCGTGCCGCATACGTCGACCTTCGCTCGGCCGCGGAGGACGAGATTGCGGCGGAGCTCCCCATCCACGTGCTGGCCGATATCCAGGCCGGCGCCGCCGAAGAGACGGTCCTTGGCGCGCTTGGCGAGGGAACTGCGTCGATGCAGTGGGGCGGCCGGTGGCCGGAGGACTCGGATTCGGAAAGCGACCCGCATCCCAAGTACGACGGCGTGCAGGTTGCGTTCCACGACGACCGGGCCCAAGGCGGCGAGTGGGTCGCGCACCACACCGTGTTCGTCCACGTCACCAAGTGGGGAGACTCGGCCAGGGCCCGCAGCCTTGCCGCGCACATCGGAAGCAGCGTGCTTGGCGACGCCCAACTCGGCATCTGACAGAGTGCGGAAGGCTTCGGCCCAGGCGGGCCGCAAGCGCCGTGGTCCCCCTGCTCCGCAAACGAGTCCTGTCGGCCTGACGAGTATTCGGCGGTCAGGCGTCCCAACGCGCGAAGCCGGTCAGCAGCTCGGTTGCGGGACTCAGGAGATCAAGCAGGGGCGCGTCGATACCCAGCGCGTCCTCGAGGTCGGCCAGGTCGTCTGGTTCCCAGACAGTGCGGTGCTCGACCGGCCGGCCGTCCCGCCACAGGTCGAACCACGCCTCCCCGTGCGCGGCGTCGCGGCGCAGGCTGGCGACCTCGGTGCCGGCTGACACGCGACTGAGCAGCTCCTGATCGGCGGCATACAGCGTGACGTCCTCAAGGGCGAATGCCCAGCCGCTGCGGGATCCGGCACGGAGGACGGCGACGATCGTTTCCTCTTCGTCGCCACCGACTTCCAGGTCGGTACACAGTTCCAGAGCGTCCATCGCGTCCAAGGCTGCAGTGTGCTCCGGGTCGGAGCCCAAGCGGTCCAGCAGTTCCTCGGGCGACAAACCCCGGGCGAACGTCGCGCAGAACCCGTTCGGGAAATGCGCCCGCTCTGCCAGCCACCGGGTTCCGTCGCCGTCCATGTTCATCTCCTCGAGGGCGGGCAGGCAGCCCACAGAAACACTCCGTGCTCGCGCAGCATAGGCAGCTTGCCCGACAGCACCCCTGCGGAGGGCAACGAGTCCTACCCGTCTGACGGTTACGTCCCGTCAGGGTGCAGTTCGGCGGGTACGCAGTACCGTCCGCCTTCTCCTTTTAAGTGGACTTGAACCACACCAGCTTGTTGCCGCAGGTGTAGTCGCAGTCGTTCTTCCACCGCAGCGGCTGGTTCCACCAGCACTTGAAGTCCGCGCACAGGCACTGTCCGAGGCCGGGCTTGTTGAATGCGGCGTCGGAGACGAACTGCCAGTTGCACTCATTCAGAGGGTTCGCTGAGGTTCCGCGTCGGGGTCTGGCCGCCCGGGGCCGGGCGCCGCATCAGTGGGTTCGGCGGTTACGTCGGGTGGGTGGCGGCGCGTGGGCGTGAGGAGGCGTCCCGGGGTGGCGTGTGGGCGGCTCGGTGGGTGGATTCGGGTTGCGACCTCGAGGGACAGGTGGGCGGATCGGTGGGGTCGTGTGGGGGGAGCGGAGGACGGTAAGGGGATCGGTTTTGCGCGGGGTGACCCGGGGGGACGCCGAGGGGCTCCGGATGTGAAAAGATCCGCTGGTCGACCACTCAAGGTCGCTCGAGGGAGACGGTGCGTACGGCTGCGCCGGGGGGCGGCCGGCGGCGCGCAAGGGGGTGGGCGGGTTGTCGGCATGGGCGCCGCTGAAGCCGGGCGACCCGGCCGCGGTCGGTCCGTTCCAGGTTCTGGCCCGGCTCGGTTCCGGGGGTATGGGACGCGTCTTCCTGGCCCGCTCGGCGACCGGGCGCTGGGTGGCGGTCAAGACGATCCGGCCGGAGTTCGCTGCGGTCGGGGAGTTCCGGCGGCGGTTTGCTCATGAGGCGCAGGCTGCGGCCCGGGTGAGTGGGGTGTTCACCGCCTCCATCATCGACAGCGACCCGGGGTCGCACGTGCCGTGGATTGCCACCGCGTATGTGCCGGCCCCGTCGCTCAAGTTGCTGCTGACTTCGTGCGGGCCGCAGCCCGCGCGGACCGTGATGTGGCTCGGGGCGGGCATCGCCGAGGCGTTGGAGTCGATCCATGCGGTGGGTGTTGTGCACCGCGACCTCAAGCCGTCCAATATTTTGCTCGACGAGAACGGCCCGCGCGTCATCGACTTCGGTGTCGTGCACGCTGAGGGTACGTACGTGTCGACGGGCGGCACGAGCGCGATCGGCACGCCCGGCTTCATGTCGCCGGAGCAGGCGTACGGCACCATGCCGGTCACTGCGGCCACCGATATCTACGCTCTCGGCCTCACGCTGGTACGGCTCATCACCGGCGAGAGCGACGCGCCCGTCCAGCACAGCGCCGAAGGCTTGCCGGAGCCGCTGCGCGGCATAGTGGAGCGCTGCCTGGACCGCGACGCGCGGCTGCGGCCCTCGCCCGGCGAGCTGATCCGGCTGCTGGCCGCCGAAGTCGACCTGGTCGCGCACGACAACGCCCAGGGCTGGCTCGACGAGTGCTCGTGGAAACTCATCCGCACGTTCCGCGACGCGCCGCTGCCCGCCACGCCGGAGGAGCGCACGCAGACCGTCCCGCCGCCGCCGCGCATGCCCCCGGGCGCAGCGCCGGTGCCGGGCCCGAAGCCCGACATGCCGCCGCCCGCGCCCAGCGCCATGCACCCGGCGGTACGTTCCGCCCCCGCAGCGCCTGAGCCGCGCTCGCGCCGTTACGCCGCGGCGCGCGCCTTCGTGCCCCCGCAGACCGAGGCCGACCATGCGGCGATGGCGGTGTACGACGACGCCTGCCGGTTCATCCACGAAGGCCGCTATCACGAGGCCGCGCGGGCCTTCCACGTCGGCTTCCAGGGCGGCGTGCAGGTCCACGGGCCGTGGCACGCCTACACGGTCTTCTCGCTGCTGGGCAACATCCACGCGATCGGCCGCCTCGGCTGGGCCACCAGCGCGCGCGACCAGGCCGCCACCGCCTTGCAGAACGCGTACCAGAGCCTGGGTACGGACCACCCGTTCACGCTGCTGCTGCGCGGCGAACTGGCGCACTGGACCGGGCACGCGGGCGACCCGGCCCGCGCTGCCGACGACCTTGCCGGACTGGCTGCCGACTATGTGCGCGCCTCGGGGCAGACCGCGGCAGTGACCCTGACCGTCCGCGCCGAATGGGCGACCTGGATCGCCAAGGCCGGCGACCCGGTGCGCGCCCTGCGGCACTTCGAGGCGCTCGTGGGGGAGTGCCGCACCGCGCTCGGCGAGAGCGCCACCGTCACCCTCGACGCCAAGAACGCCCTCGCGCACTGGACGGGCGCCACCGGCGACGTCGCCCGCGCCCGGCACCTGTACGACCTGCTCGCCGCGGAGGCGCTGGCCCGCTATGGCGCGGAGAGCTCGTACGTCGCCGGAATCCGCAGCCGCCTCGACGCCTGGACCGTCCCGGGCTGACCCGCCTGGCGCGATACCCGAGGGCGCGTCAGCCGGGTACCGCCATCTCCGCGCGCCAGTACGCGGCACTGTGCGGCTGCCCGAGCCATCGGCGCATCTGCCACGCCGCCGACTCGAACGCATCCGCGAGCGAGGCTGCGTCCGGGACGTCCGCCTCGAACGACTCGGCGAAGTGCGAGCCGTGGTCCTGCCGGCACCAGCACCGCAGGCACACGCCCGCGGACATCTGACGGCCGCTGCTCGTCCACGCGATATCCAGGAGCACCTCGAAGTTGTCGTCGTACACGCCGAGCATCATCTCGGTGGAGAGCAGGACGATCGGCCCGCGCCTCGACTGCGGTTCCGGACGCGGCACATGCTCGCGCCACCACTCCCACCGCGTGTGATGCGCGGCCGGACGCAGCACGTCGAACGACGCCACCGCCGCGCGAACGCGGGCGTGCCGGGCCGCGTCGAGCTCGGGAAACAGCTCGGTCAGGGGGACGCCGTCGAAGGTGGCGGCTTCCTCGCGTGTCATGGCGACGATGGTGTCGCCGGAACCCGCGCGCGGCAATCACCACGACGGGCGCGCCGGAGCCGGTAGCCGCGAGAGCGGAAGATGCACTGTGCGTCCGCGCCCCGGAATCCATATACGGGTGCTTGACCGCCGTGGCTTGTTCGTGCCGAACGCACCAAGTTCATGATTCCGCGGCGCTGCGGGAGCGCGGCGCGGCGGGGGAGCGGCACCGGAACAGCTCGGCGTGGATCACCGGCCTGCTGCTCGGTGTCCTGCCGTACCGCCGAACGGGTGGCGACGCGGGCCCGACACAGGCCGCCCGCCGGTTCGTTCCCGGCGGATGGCGCCGGGGGACCGTAGGGTCGGTGCTCCGGGCGACGCGGAGGGCGTGCGATGCGCAGCTTGGTCTACTCGATGGCGGTATCCCTGGACGGCTATGTCGTCGGACCGGACGGCGGCATCGCCTGGACCATCCCCGGCCAGGAGGTGTTCCGTTCGTCCGTCGACGAGATCCGCGGCGTCGGCGTGCACCTGATGGGCCGTCGGCTCTACGAGACGATGCTGTACTGGGAGACCGCTGACCAGGAACAAGAGCTGGACGAGGCGGAGCTGGAGTGGGCCGCGCTGTGGAAGCCGCTGCCCAAGGTCGTTTTCTCCCGCACGCTGACCGAGGTGCAGGGCAACGCCCGCCTGGCCGCCGGCGGACTCGCCGAGGAGGTCGCCCGGCTGCGGGCCGAGCCGGGGGAGGGCGACATCGCGATCGGCGGCGCGAACCTCGCCGCCCAGGCCACCGCGCTGGGGCTGATCGACGAATACCGGCCGCGGGTCTACCCGGTGCTGCTCGGCGGCGGCGTCCCGTTCCTCCCGCGGCACGAGCACCAGATCGACCTCGAACTCGTCTCGGCCCGCACCTACGACGAGCGGGTCATGGGCCTCCGCTACCGCGTGATCCGCTGAAACTCCGTCCGCCCGCTGCGCAAGGACCAAGAATCGTGACGCCGTTCTCGTTCACCACCATGTCTCCGCCCTGGGTGGTCTTCGCACCCGAAGGGGATCCGCGGGTCCGCGGGGAGATCGACGCGCTCACCGCCGCGGGCGGAAGAGTGACCGTGCTGGCCGCGCGCGACCTGGCGACACCGCGGCAGGTCTTCGACACGTTTGCCGCCGCGCTGGCGTTCCCGGGCTACTTCGGCCGCAACTGGGACGCGCTGGTCGACTGCCTGAGCAACTTGCACGGCCAAGTGCGGCAGCGGGACATGGCAGTGGTCGTCGAAGCCGCGGAATCGCTCCTGGACGCGGATTTCCTGGCGCTGTTCGTGTCCGTCCTCGGCCAGGCGGCCGAGCGGGCCGTCTTCCGCGTCGACGCGGAAGGCCTGCCCCACGCACTTCCGTTGTACGCCCAGCACTTCGTCTTCGAGTTCGCCCCTGACGCGGCCGCGGCATCGGACTTCGCAGCCGTGCTGCGGAGCCGCCCCGAACTCGTCGCCGAGGAACGCGACGGCCTGGTCCTGGTCCGCCTCGCCCCCAGGTGAAGCCGCGCCGGCGCCCCTTGCGCGGGGAATGCGTCCGGGGCGCCGCAAGGCGGGCGGGTCACGGTGTTGCAGCAGTGGGGTCCGGGAGCCTTTCGGCAGGTGACGGGACGGCCGGAGTGCCGTCGGCCGGGTCCTGGTCGTCCTCCAGGACCTTGGGGACGTCGCGCAGCAGCACGAGCGCGGCGAGGCCGGCCGCGAGGGCCAGCGCCGCGCTGGTCAGCAGCGCGGCGTGCATGCCGGTCACGAAGGCGTGCCGGGCGGCGTCGGCGACCCGGGCCGCGACGTCGGGCGGGAGCGACGCGGCGCTGTGCAGGGCCGCGCCGATCGAGTCCTCCACCGCGCCGCGCGAGGCCTCCGGCACGTCCGCGGGCATGTCGACCGTGTGCCGGTAGACGCCGTTGAGGATGCTGCCGAGGACCGCCATGCCCAGCGCCGCGCCCAGTTCGGTGGCGGTCTCCGCGATCGCGGACGCGCCGCCCGCGCGGTCCTTGGGCACGGACGCGAGGATCGTGTCGCCGGTGACCGTCATGGCCAGGCCCATGCCGACCGCGCACGGCACCATGCCGACCACGAGCAGCAGGTAGTCCGCCGAGGACCCGGACAGCAGGTACAGCGCGAATCCCGCCGCCGCGACCGTCAGACCGACGGCGACCACGCGCGCCCGCCCCAGCAAGGTGATCAGCGGCGCCGCGGCCACCCCGCCGAGCATCGCGCACACGCCGCCGGGCAGCCCGGCCAGTCCGGCCTTGAGCGGCGACCAGCCGAGCACCGACTGGAAGTACTGGGCGAACAGCAGCGATTGGGCGACCAGTGCGAACATCGCGAACATGTTGGCCAGCACCGAGCCGGTGAACGCCCGGCGCCGGAACAGCCCCACGTCGATCAGCGGATGCGCGATACGCCGCTGGCGCCGGACGAACAGGCCCGCAGCCAGTACCCCGACCACCAGTGACACCGCCACGCGGCTCTGCACGACGCCGCCCGCCGCCGCCTCCTTCACCGCGTACACGAAGCCCAGCACGCCGACGATCGACAGCGGCACGCTCGGCATGTCCAGCCGGTGCGGCCGCGGGTCGCGCGACTCCGGGAGGATCAACAGACCGGCCGCGAAGGCCGCCGCCATCAGCGGTACGTTGACCAGGAACACCGAGCCCCACCAGAAGTGTTCGAGCAGCAGCCCGCCGAACACCGGCCCCAGGCCCACGCCCAGCGCCCCGACGCCCATCGACACGCCGACCGCGGTGGTCCGCTCCTTGGGGTCGGTGAAGACGTTGCGGACGATGGACAGCGTGGACGGCATGATCGTCGCCCCGGCCGCGCCGAGCAGCACCCGCGCCATGATCAGCGTCTCGGCGTTCCAGGCGTACGCGGTGAGCAGCGACGCCGCGCCGAACGCGACCGTGCCGATCAGGAACAGCTTCTTGCGGCCGATCCGGTCGCCCAGCACACCCATCGTGACGAGCAGCCCGGCCAGCGCGAAGCCGTACGAGTCGGCGATCCACAGGATCTGGTTCGCGGACGGCTCGACGTCCGCGACCAGTCCGGGAATGGCCAGGTGCAGGGCGGTCAGGTCGACGGACAGCACAAGCATGGCGAGGCAGCCGACGGCCACCGTGGCCCACCTGCGGGCGGGCGAGATCTGCGAGGACTCCATGCCCGGGAGCGTGCCGGGGGCCGCTGACCGGCGGCTGACCGCACGCTGACCGTCAGATGCCCGCCATGCGCCCCGACACCAGATGCGCCGGGGCCGCACCGCGCTCGACCGCGTTCCCGCGGGCGTACGCGGCGTCGTACGCCGCCTCGCCCAAGGCGTCCCGTGCGCCCGCCGCGACCCGCATCACGTCCACGTGGCCCGGCACTTCGGCGCCGCGGGTCGAGGCGGCGAGACCCAGCAGTACGGCTGCCTCGGCGGCCTCGCCCTCGTGCAGGGCGGCGCCCGCCATCGCCGAGATCGCGTCCGCGGCGACCATGAGGTTGCCGGTCGTGTACGTCAGCTCCATCGCGGCCTGCGCCAGCCCCCGCGCCTTGTGCGGGTCGTCCAGCGCCACCGACGTCCACGCCAGCGCGGTCAGGATGCCGGCCACCGAGCCCTCGCTGTCGAACGAGTCGGACGGGCACTCCGCCAGCGCCTGCTCCTGCAGCCGCTTCGCCTCCGCGTACGCGCCGTCCAGCCGCGCCAATTCGCCAAGTCCGGCCCGCGCGACCGCCCGGGTCGACGGCCGGCCGGTCCGGGTCGCCGAGACCATCACACGCTCGTAGGTGGCCCGCGCGCCGTCCCGGTCGCCCAGCCGCACCAGCATCTCGGCGCGCCGGACCTGCAGGTCGTCGATGTCCGCGGTGATGCCCAACTGCCGCATCAGCTCGAACGATTCGTCCATGAGCGCGAGGCCGCCCTCGATGTCGCCCGCCCAGTCGGTCAGCACGGCGAGCTGGTCGATGGCGTTCGCGATGCCCCAGCGGTCGCCCAGGACCCGGAACCGGGTGAGCGCGTCCTCGAAGTACTGACCGGCGGCCGGAAGGTCGCCCCCGTACAGCTTCGTGAAGCCGTAGCCGATCGCCATGACCGCATGGGACCATGCGTCGTCGCCCATCAGCGCCATCGTGCGCTCGGTGTCCGAGCGCTCCGGGCCGAGCGCCATGCCCATGATCACGAACAGCACCGGCTGCCGCGGCGGACCGGGCAGCGAGAACAACAGCGGCTGGGCCCGGGCGAGGCGGGCCGCGCGCTGCTCGTCGTCGGGGTCGGTGGTCGCGGCCAGCGAGCAGAGCAGGCAGAACAAGTACTCCTCGATGAGCCCCGCAGGCGGCTCGTCGCCGACCGCGAGCAGCAGCTCGTGCGCCGGGACGCCCGCCTCGTGGCGCAGGCCGCGCAGCCACCAGAACCACGCCAGCGCCGCGTTAAGCCGCAGGCCGAGGTTCGGGTCGGTACCCGTCGCCCAGCGCAGCGCCGAGCGGAGGTTGGCGAGTTCGGCGCTGAGCCGGTCCAGCCACACCAACTGCTCGCCGGTCCGCAGATACGGCTCGGCACGCTCGGCGAGCGCCAGGAAGTACTCCGCGTGCGCCCGTTCCAGCGCGGCGCGCTCACCGGCCTCGTCCAGCCGCTCGCTGCCGTACAGCCGGACCGTCTCCGACATGCGGTAGCGGCCGCCGTTGCCCTCCACCAGCGACTTGTCCGCGAGGTCGGCGAGCAGTTCGACCACCTCGTCGTCGGGCAGACCGCACACCTGCGCGGCCGACTCGATGGTCGCGCCGCCGGGGAACACCGTGAGGCGCCGGGCGAGTTCCTGCTCGGCGTCGTCCAGCAGCTCCCAGCTCCACTCGACGACGGCGCGCAGGGTCTGGTGCCGGGGCGCGGCGGTCCGGTTGCCGCGGGACAGCAGCCGGAACCGGTCGTCCAGGCGTGCCGCGATCTCCTCCAGCGGCAGCGCCCGCAGCCGGGCCGCGGCCAGTTCGACGGCCAGCGGCAGCCCGTCCAGGGCGCCGCAGATGCCGAGCACGGTCGGCAGCGTCACGGCATCCACCGCGAAGTCGGGGCGTACGGCGGCCGCCCGGTCCGCGAACAGCCGGACCACGGGTGCGGCTATCGCCTCCTCGAACTGCGCGTCGTCGGCGGGCAGGGCCAGGCGCGGCACCGGGCACAGCATCTCGCCGGTGATGCCCAGCGCCTCGCGGCTGGTCGCCAGCACCTGCACGCCCGGGCAGGCGTTCAGGAGTTGGTGGGCCAGGCGGGCGACGTCCGCGACGATCTGCTCGCAGTTGTCGAGGATCAGCAGGATCTCGCGGGAGGCCAGCCCGGAGAACAGCCGGGCCGCGCCGTCGTTGCCGGTGTTGCCCGGGGCGAGGCCGCCTTCGCGCAGCCCCAGCGCGGCCAGCATGGCCTGCACGAGTTCGCCGCCGTGCCGGACCGGGGCGAGGTCGACGAAGCAGACGTCGCCGGCGGTGCGGCGGCCGGTCTCGACGGACAGGCGGGTCTTGCCGGTCCCGCCCGGGCCGGTGAGCGTGACCAGGCGGGCGCTGCCGAGCAGGGCGGCGACGCGTTCGAGTTCCGCCTCGCGGCCGACGAAGCTGGTCAGCTGGACGGGAAGGCCGACGTGCTCGGGCCCCGGCGCGGCAAGTGCGCTGGGGATCAGGGCAGTTCCGGACGCCGAAGTCGACGGAGCCGCCGCGGGCGCGGCCGGCGCGGGGATCAGCGTCGGTGCCGCGCGCAGGATGTCCAGGTGCACGGCGGCGAGTTCCGCGGAAGGGTCGGTGCCGAGCTCGTCGGCCAGCAGCGTGCGGGTCTCCTCGTACGCGGCGAGCGCTTCGGCCTGGCGGCCGGACGCATACAGCGCGCGCATGAGCTGCCCGACGAAGCGCTCCCGCAGCGGATGCTCGGCGGCCAGCCGCCGCAGTTCGGGCAGGGCGTCCTGGTGCCGGCCCAGGAGCAGTTGCGCCTCGGCGCGGTCGGCGAAGGCTTCGAGGCGCAGTTCTTCCCAGGCGGCCGCCTGGCCCGGGGCGAACGGTGCGTCGATCACGTCGGCGAACGCCGGGCCGCGCCACAGGCCGAGCGCGTCGTCCAGGAGCCGTTCCGCCCCGGCGTGGTCGCTCAGCGCCAGAGCCTGTCGCCCCGCACGCACCAGGCGGTCGAAGCGGTGCGCGTCGACCTGCTCGCGGTCCACCGACAGCCGGTACCCCGCGGCGTGGAACTCGACCAGCTTGTCGGTGCCCGCGTCGTCGCGCAGCCCGCGCCGCAGCCGGGAGATCTGGGACTGCAGGGCGTTGGCGGCGTCGCCGGGCGGGTTCTCGCCGTACAGGCCGTCGACCAGGGTCTCGGTCGGGACGATGCGCCCGGCGTCGAGCAGCAGCAGTGCGAGCAGCGACCGGACGCGCGGACCGCCGACGGCGACCTCGGTCCCGTCCGCATGGTGTGCCTCGACCGGGCCCAGGATGCCGAACAACATGGGGAGATTCTTGCCTATGCCGCGGTGCGCCGTTCCGGCAGTGCGGATTCGGGATCTTGGCCTTTCCGGGCCGGGCCGGAGCAGGGGAGCCGGGCCGGGGCCGGGGCCGGGCCGGAGCACGGGAGCGGGGCGGGCGTGCCGCCGCGCCGCCGCCCGCCCCGCTCCGCGCGTGGGCTCAGCCCGCGAACCAGCCGCCGTCGACCGGCATGATCGCGCCGTTCACGTAGGACGCCGCGTCCGACGCCAGGAAGACCGCGACCGACGCCATCTGGTCGGCCTCGGCCATCGCCCCGGCGTTCATCAGGATGCCGGCCAGGCGGCCGAAGCCCGACTCGCTCATCTCGCCCTGGACGATGTTGGTGTTGACGCCGCCCGGGCAGATCGCGTTGCAGCGGATGCCCTGCTCCCGGTACATGTACGCGATGCTGCGGGTGAGGCCGACCACGCCGTGCTTGGAGGCGGTGTACGACGGGCCGCCGCAGCCGCCGCGGATGCCCGCCTCGGAGGCGGTGTTGATGATGCTGCCCTTGCTCTCCAGCAGGTGCGGGAGCGCGGCGCGGGCGACCAGGAAGACACCGGTCAGGTTCACGCCGATGGTGCGCTGCCACTCGGCGAGCGAGATGTCCTCCAGCAGGCCCATCGAGTCGAGCACGCCGGCGTTGTTGCACAGCACGTCGAGGCCGCCGTACGCCTCGACCGCGGCGGCCGTCATCGCGGCCACCGACGCCTCGTCGGACACGTCGACCTGCACGGCGGTCGCGGTGCCGCCCGCGGCCTCGATCTCCGCGACGGTCTTGGCCGCGGTCTCCTGGAACAGGTCGGCGACGACGACGCGGTCGCCGTTGGCCGCGAACGCGATCGACATGGCGCGGCCGATGCCGGAACCGCCGCCGGTGACCAGGACGGTGCGGGCGGCCTGCACGGGGGTGACACTCATGATCGCTGCTCCTTGGGCGACGTGTGGACGAGCCGCCGGGCCCGGGCGGGAAGGTGACACCGCGTCAGGTCCGGCGCCGTACACCGTATGGCACGCCGTGCCAAAAAGGGACCACTTGCGGGACGCGAATTTCCGGCCGGCCCGTCAGGCGGGCGGCGGGACCGCGATGACGAGCGTGATGACCGCCGGGACGTCGCCCCTGTTGTGGTAGCCGTGCGCGACATGCGGCTCGAAGTGCGCGGTGTGCCCGGCCGGGACGGCGTACTCGCGGCCGTCGACGACCAGCGTCAGCACGCCCTCGTCGACGCGGATGAGCTCGGCGGAACCGGCCGGGTGCGCCTCGGAGTCCTGCCCCTCGCCCGGCATGAGGTGCCACGACCACAACTCCAGCGGCCCCGGTGCCTCGGTGCCGGCCAGCAGGGTGCCGGTGCTGCCTGCGGGCGTGCTCCACAGCACGACGGCGTCGTCGGCGGACGTGATCCGCACGTTGGCCGCGTCGGAGTAGTCCAGCAGTTGCGCGATGCTCACGCCGAGCGCGTCGGCGACCCGGATCAGGGTGCCGATGCTGGGATTGGTCTTGGCCTGCTCGATCTGGATGAGGATGCCCCGGCTGACTCCGGCGCGGGCGGCAAGCGTGTCCAGGCTGAACCCGCGTGCCTGGCGGACCCGCTTGGCGTTGCGCGCGAGCGACTGGGCGACGATCTCCAGTTCGGGCATGGCACCGTCCACTAGTCCAATATTCTGCATGACACAGTTCATTGAGCTGCACTAGTCTGCCGTGCAGATTGGTTCACCGTACTGCACTGTGGGGTCCACTATGACGATCACGCTCGCGTTGCTCACCAGCGTGCTGTGGGGCCTGGCCGACTTCGGCGCGGGGCTGCTGACCCGCCGCATGGCCGCGGCTCGCGTGGTGGTGCTGTCGCAGAGCGCGGCCGTGCTCGTCCTCGGTGCCGTGGTCCTGGCCACCGGGGCCTTCTCCGAGGCCGGACCGCGCCTGTGGTTCGCCGCCGCGGCAGGCGTGGTCGGGCCGCTGGCCCTGCTGTGCTTCTACTCGGCGCTCGCCCGCGGACCGATGGGCGTGGTCTCGCCGCTGGCGACCGCGGGCGTGTTCATCCCGGTGAGCATCGGGCTCGCGGTCGACGGCGACCGGCCCGGCCTCCTCCAGTACGCGGGCATCGCGGTGGCGATCGCCGGGATCGCCATGGCCGGCGGGCTGCGGCTGGGCGGCGCGGCGATCCAGCGCAAGACCCTCATGCTGACGATGGGCTCGGCGCTCGGCTTCGGCACCGTGTTCGCGCTCGTCGCCGAGGCCTCCACGACGGTCACCGGGCTGTTCCTCGCGCTGTTCGTGCAGCGCTGCGTCAACGTCGTGGTCGGCGGCGCGGCCCTGGCGGTGACCGAGCGCCGGGCCCGGGCCGGGGGCGGGAAGTCCCCGGCGCCGGCCGCCGGACCGCTGCCTGCCGCGGCTTCGGCGGGCAGCGTCGTGGCGACCGCCACGCTCCCCGTTGCCGCAGCCCGGGCTGAACGCCGCCCATGGCCGTGGAAGTTGGCGCTCGCCCTGACCGCGGTCGGCATCGCCGACGTCGCCGCCAACGGCACCTACGCGAGCGCCGCGCAGCACGGGCCGGTGACGGTCGCGGCCGTGCTGGCCTCGCTCTACCCGGTCATCACGTCCCTGGCCGCCCGCGGCTTCCTCAAGGAGCGCCTGGAGACCGCGCAGGCGGTCGGCGCCGGACTCGCGCTGGCCGGGACCGTACTGCTCGCCGCGGGCTGACCACTGCCGCGGGCCGGTTTGTCTCGGACCGCGGGCCGCCCCGGACCGGGCTGCCCCGCCTACGGCGTGCCCGCACCCGGCACGGCAACGCGTACCGCCTCGACCCGCCCGGCCCGCAGCTCGCGCGAGCGCTCCGCATCGCCCAGCGTGGCCGCGGTGACCATGAGGAGCGTCCGCCGGTCCGCACCGCCGAGGACGCAGGCGATCGCGCGGCGGTCCGCTTCGAGTTCGACCGCCTCGGCGACCTCGCCGCCCTCCCGCACCCGCACGAACCGGCGCGCGACCGGGCACGCCACCCAGACCGCGCCCTCGGCGTCCAGGCAGATGCCGTCCGGATGGTCCAGCTCGCCCAGCGCCGCGAACACCCGCCGCCCGGACAGCGAACCGTCCGGCGCCACGTCGAAGGCGGTCAGCCGCCGCGCCGCGCTCTCCGCGACGATCAGCAGCGAGCCGTCCGGGGACAGCGCCATGCCGTTCGCGCAGTGCAGATCCTCGGCCACCGCCCGCGCGGTGCCGTCCGGCGCGATGCCCAGCAGCGGCATCGGCTCCGGGCGCACCCCGTGCACGTGGAAGTCGTAGCCCATCTGCCCGACGTACGCGAACCCGTCGGCCCGCACCGCCATGTCGTTGACGTGCAGGCGCCCGAGGCCGCCCAGGTCCGCGTGCACGGCCAGCCCGCCGTCGGGCGAACGCCGCAGCACCTGGCGGCCGGCCATCGCGACCACGAGCAGGTCGCCGTCCGGCAGCCAGCCGAGCCCGGAGAGCTGGTCGGCGTGCTCGGCCACCACCACCTCGGCCTTCACCGGTGGCGCCGACCAGGCGCCGGGTGCCTCGAGGTCGGGGACGTCCGCGGCCAGGACCTGATGGCCGATCAGGTCCGAGAGCCACAAACGCCCGTCATGCCACCGCGGGCCCTCGCCGAAGCACAGGCCGTCCAGGATCGTCGTCCGCGTCACCATGCGCCCAGGCCTACCCGAGCAGGCTTGCGATGGGAAGACGCATGGGCAACGGCCAAGGCACCGCGCACACCCTCTGTCGGTCGCGGGTCAGGGCAGGTAGCCGTGGTGCGCGACCGGTGCCACCGGGGTGTCCGGCCCGATGCGGGCCTGCGCGCGGCCGAGCCCGGCGAGCAGCACGTTGCGCAGCTCGCGCGGGTCGACGACGTCGTCGTACGACAGCGAATTCGCCGAACGCCAGGGCCCCGACGCCTCGTTCGCCACCAGCTTGGCCTTGGTCTCGTCGTCCTGCTTCGCCGTCGCGGCGCCCGCGGCGGCCGGGATGCCGCCGAGGGTCACGCCGGGGAACGCGTACGAGACGGTCTGCGCGTCGAACGGGTTCATCGCCATCACCGACGACCCGAAGCCGAAGGCCTTGCGGAGCGTCACGTGCAGCTTCGGCACCCGCAGCCGGTGCTGCGCGGCGAACAGGCGCGCCGAGGCGCGCAGGATCCCGGCCTTCTCGGACGCCGAGCCGGCCAGCACGCCCGGGTTGTCCGCCAAGAACACCACCGGGAGATGGAACGCCCCGCACACGTCGAGGAAGTGCGTCGCCTTGGCGGCCGCGTCCGCGTCGATGGTGCCCGCCTTGACCAGCGGCTGATTGGCGAGCACGCCGACCGCATGGCCGCCCAGCCGGGCGAAGGCGGTGAGCATCGAGCCGCCGTACTTGGGCTGCAGTGCGAACACCGAACCGGCGTCGAAGACTTCCTTGAGCACCGCGCCCATGTCGTACGGGCGGCGCGCGTCCGGCGGGATCAGGTCGAGGAGGCCGTCGGTCTCGCGCGGTCCGACGTCCGTGTTGCCCTGCTCGGGGCCGGCGTGGGGCGGCCGCTGCCACGCGTTGGACGGCAGGTAGGACAGGTAGCGGCGGGCCAGCGCGAGCGCGGACTCGTCGTCCGGCGCGGCGTTGTGCGCGACGCCGCTGAGCACGCAGTGCACCGCACTGCCGCCCAGGGTCTGCTTGTCGACCTGCTCCCCGGTGGCCGCGGCCACCAGGGGCGGGCCCGCGGTGAACAGCGCGCCGTTGCCCTCGACCATGACCACGAAGTCCGACAGCGGCGCGGTCAGCGCGCCGTGCCCGGCCGACGGGCCGACGACCACGGCGACGGTCGGCACGAGGCCGGCCAGTTCGGCGAGGGCCTGAAGGTCGTTGGGGGAGGCGGTGTGGCCCTGGAGGGCGTTCGTGGCCCGGTGGCCCGCACCCTCGAGGATCATCACGAGAGGGGCGCGCTCCTGGCCGGCCAGGCGGGCCAGCCGGGCGCGCTTGGCGGCCGCGGCCGCGCCGATCGAGCCGCCCTGCACGGTGAAGTCCTCGGCACCGACGAAGACCGGCCGCCCGGCGATCCGCCCCGAACCCGCCACGAAGGCGTCGGCGGGGGACTCCGCGCCGCCCCCGAGCGTGCCCAGTTCGGCGAACGAGCCGGCGTCGAGGAGGCGGTCGATGCGGGCCCGCGCGGGCAGGCGGCCCCCGGCGGCGTAGCGGGCCAGCTTGGCCGGGCCGCCCATGGCGCGGGAGGCGGTGCGGCGCTGGGCCAGGTCGTCCAGCAGGGGCTGCCAGGCGGCGCGGTGCGACGGGCTGTCGGTCATGGCGCCAATACTAGACAGAGTCAAATAGATGGCAAGGGGCGACGGTGCAGGCACGGCGCGGCCCGGCCCGCGGGATGCCCGTCTTGCGGAGGATTCTGCGAATGATGGACGACTGTTACATATCCGTCGGATTACCTACGTATTGGCGGCACACCTCACCGGCAGAGTGGCGGCTTCGTCGATGAGGGAGTTGTGCCATGCGGAGGAACCCCGAGGCCGGCCGCGGACGCGGCACCGCCCGCGCCGTCGCCGGAACCGCCGGAGCCGCGCTGCTGCTCGCGATAGCCGCCTGCGGGACCGGAGGAGGCGGCAGCGCCGACCGGACGCCCCCGCCTGCCGCGGCCTCCGGGGACCCGTCCGCGCCGACCGCAGGCGGCGAAAGCCGCAGCTCGCACCGCATGGCTCCGGACCGCAAGGTGAGCCCCGAGATCACCCGCGAGACCGAGGCCGGCGGCAAGGCCGTCGCCCTCACCATCGACGACGGCCCCGACCCCCGCTCCACCCCGCAGATGCTCGACCTCCTCAAGCAGCACAACGCCAAGGCCACGTTCTGCATGCTCGGCCCGGCCGCGAAGGCCCACCCGGACCTCGTCAAGCGCGTCGCCGCCGAGGGCCACCGGCTCTGCAACCACTCGATGAGCCACAACGTGCGGCAGAGCAGCGAGTCCGAGGACTACAACCGCAACGAGATCGTCGAGGCCAACCGGCTCATCCAGGAGGCCGCCGGGCCGGACGCCAAGATCTGGTACTACCGGGCCCCGGGCGGCGACTTCAAGCCGTGGATCCGCGACATCGCCGCCGAGAACGGCCTCCGCCCGCTCGGCTGGAACGTCGACTCGGACGACTGGAAGCGCGACGGCACCGCGGCGATCGTCGACCGGCTCAAGCAGCAGATCAAGCCCGGCCGCGTCGCCCTGCTGCACGACGGGGGAGGAGAGCGGTCCCAGTCGGTCGCGGCCCTCGCCGAGATCCTCGACCACCTCGACGCCGAGGGCTACACCTACAGCTTCCCCAAGGCCTGACCCGACCTGCCCCGACCCGGGCCGCCCGCATGACCCGCCCCTACGCGCCCACTGACCGGCCATGACAAGACCGCCCCGAGGCGCCCGGCCGGGCCCGCGCGGCGGGCCCGGCCCCGGCGTACGCCCCGGTCAGACCAGGATCACCGTCTTGCCGCGCGACTTGCCCGCCCGGCTGCGCGCCACCGCGTCCGGCGCATCGGCGAGCGGGACCTGGGCGTCCAGCTGCACGGTCGCCCGGCCCGCCGCCACCTCGGCGGCCAACCGGGCGAGCAGGCCGGCGCTGGGCGCGATCACGAAGTTCACGCCCTCGACGCCGCGCCGCGCCAGCGCCTCCGGCTCGGCGGAATGGACCGTGCTCACCGCCACGCCGCCGTCCGCCACCAGCGCCGCGTACTCCGCGAACTGCTCGGCGTCGGACGCCAGATCGATGAGCGCGTCGACACCGTCCGGGTACGTCTCGCGCAGGTCGTCCACCGGCGGACCGGACTTGGCGTCCACGGTCTCCGCAGCGCCCAGCTCGCCCATCACACGCTCGCCGACCCCGCGCGTCACCGCGATCACCTTCACGTCCCGGGCCGCGGCCAGCTGCGTCACGAACGACCCCACGCCGCCCGCGGCACCGACCAGCAGCAGCGTCTGCCCCTCGCCCAGCCCGGCGGCCTCCAGCAGCGACAGCGCGGTCTGCCCCGCGGTCGGCAGCGCGGCAGCCAGCGGCAGCGGCAGATTCTCCGGGGCCACCGCCAGCACGCCGTCCTCGGCCGCGATCACGTACTCGGCATACGTCCCGTACGCGCCCACCGGCACCCGCTTGGGCTGCCCGAAGACCGCATCGCCCTCCGCGAACCGCGTCACGCCCTCGCCCAGCGCTGCGACCTTGCCCGCGAAGTCCACGCCGTAGATGAGCGGATACACCGCCGGCTCGGCGGTCTCCCCGGACCGGGCCCGGTCGGCGAGCTTCCAGTCGAGCGGGTTCAAGCCCGCCGCGACCACCTTGATGAGCACCTCGCCGGGGCCCGGCTCGGGCACCGGCAGACGCATGAGTTCCGGATCGCCCGCCGGTTTCGCGACAGCTACCGCGCGCACTGTTTCCTCCTGGTCTGCCGCCTTTTGGCTCATGGTCACCGGACCTCGCACCCACGGCAACGCGGACACGCCGGACGGGTGACGCCCGGATTCCGGCCGGCCGCCTCCGGACCCGGATGGCGCAATCCGTGGGATGCGCGGCGTGGACGCCATCCGGGCCGCGCGCCAAGCTGGGAGCGTGACCGACAGAACCGTCGCCTTCCTCGTCTTCCCGGGCTTCCAGATGCTCGACCTCACCGGTCCGCACGAGGTCTTCTCGCGGATCCCCAGCTACCGCTGCGAGGTCGTCGCGCCCGAGGCCGGGCCGGTGGCCTCGGACAGCGGCCTGCCCGTGCACGCCGCGTACGGCCTCCGCGACCTGGACCCGACCGGCATCGACACCCTCGTCGTCGCGGGCGGCTCCGGCGTCGACGCGGCATCCCGCGACCCGGCGACCGTCGCCTGGGTGGCGGTCGCGGGCCGCAGCCGGCGCGTCACCTCGGTCTGCAGCGGCGCCTTCCTGCTGGCCGCCGCCGGGCTCCTCACCGGGCGGACCGTCACCACCCACTGGATCCGCACCGCCCAACTCGCCGCCGCGTACCCCGGCGTCACCGTCGACACCGACCGGATCTTCGTGCGCGACGGGCCGATCTGGACCTCGGCCGGCATCACCGCCGGCATGGACCTCGCCCTCGCCCTCGTCGAGGACGACCACGGCCGCGACGCCGCCCACGACATCGCCCGCTACCTGGTCATGTACCTGCGCCGACCGGGCAGCCAGTCGCAGTTCAGCGCCCCGCTGTGGTCCGTACGCCCGGCCACCGACCCGATCCGCGCCGCCGTCGACGCGGTCGCCACCGACCCCGCCGCCCGGCACACCGTCGACACCCTCGCGGCCCGCGCCGGGCTCAGCGCCCGGCACTTCCAGCGCCGCTTCACCGCCGAATGCGGCATACCGCCGACCAGCTACGTCGAACAAGTCCGCGTCGAGGCCGCCCGGCGGGCCCTCACCGAAGGCGACGACCCGGTCGACACCGTCGCCCGGCGCTGCGGCTTCGGGACCGCCGAGACCCTCCGCCGCACCTTCCACCGCCGGGTCGGCGTCTCGCCCAGCGACTACCGGGACCGCTTCCGCACCACGGCCCGCCCCGCCGCCACCCTGACCGCCGCCATGGCCGCCATCGAAGGAACCCTGTGACCACGTACGGAATCCTGCTGTTCGACGCCGCCGAGGAACTCGACTTCGCCGGCCCCTGGGAAGTCTTCGGCGCCTCCGCGATGGTCCGCGCCGGCCAGGAACCGCCCGCCGAGGACCGCGTCGTCGCCATCGCCGAGACGCTCGACCCGGTGCGCTCCGCCAAGGGGCTCCGCGTGGTCCCCGACGCCACCACCGCCGACCACCCGCCCCTCGACGTCCTCCTCGTCCCCGGCGGCATGGGCACCCGCACCCAGGTGCACAACCGCCCGCTCATGGACTGGATCGCCAAGACCGCGGCCACCGCCCAGTGGGTCACCAGCGTGTGCACCGGCGCGCTGCTCCTGCACGAGGCCGGACCCGCCAAGGGCCGCCGCGTCGCCACGCACTTCGGCTTCGAGGACACCCTGGAGGCCCGCGGTGACATCACCGTCGTCCGCGACGCCCGCTACGTCGTCGACGGCAACCTCGCCACCTCCCAAGGCGTCTCGGCGGGCATCGACATGTCCCTGTGGCTCATCGGCCGCCTCCACGGCCGCGACCACGCCCGCGCCGTCCGCCGCTACATCCAGTACGACCCCGCCCCGCCCTACCTCGCCGACGAGCCCGGCGCCTAAGGGCGCGCGTACGGCCGCGTGATGATTTCCATGTTGTGCCCGTCCGGATCGTCGAAGTACGCACCCCGCCCGCCGAACAGCCCGTTCACACGGCCGGGTTCAGTGTGGCCGGGGTCCGCGTAGTAGCTGACATCGAGCACCTCCAGGCGGGCGATCGCCGCATCGAACACGTCCTCCGGCACCAAGAACGCGTAGTGCTGCGACTGGATCGGCTCGCCGCGCATCTCGTAGTAGTCGAGCGTGACGCCGTTGCCGAGATCGACAGGCAGGAAGGGCCCGAACGGCGCACCGACCTCCAGCCCCAGCACCGCGGCGAGGAACTCCGCGGACAGCGCGCGATCGCGCGCGTAGACGACCGTGTGGTTCAACTGCACACCGGCTGCCGCCGACGCGTCGTGCTGAGGCATATGGGGAGTCTCCGGGCCGGGAAGCGGGGGAGAGAACGACACTAACCACCCGCCCCAGCTGCGGCAACGCGGTTCCGCCGCGGCACCCGCCGGTAGGGTTGCGCGGATGAACGCGATACACGAGGACGACGCAACCGACGAGGCGCCGGGCTGGGCGGCGATCGACGCGGCGCTGGAGCGGACCTACGGGGCCGTCGAGCCGTTCGGGCACATCGGCACGCAGGTCCCCTATGCACTCGGCGGCCCCGACCCCCTCGACGGGATCTCGGTGTACGCGCGCGACACACCCGAACCGCACTGGCTCCTCGTCGGCTACGGCATGTCCGAGCTGTACGCAAAGGAGTCCGCCGACGCCGAAGTATCCGGCTACGGCTTCGAGTTCACCATCCGTGTGGTGCGCCGCGACGGCGACGACCCGCCGATGTGGGCCGCGGTCATGCTCCAGCAGCTCGCCCGCTACGTCGTCGCGCAGCGGCCGTTCGCTCCCGGCCACACCATCCACGTCGCATCCGGGACCTTCGGCACCGCCGACACCGAGCTCGCCGCCTTGGCGTTCCTGGTCGACCCTGATCTGGGCGCGATCGCCACGCCGTTCGGCAGCCTGACCTTCCTGCAGATCGCCGGGCTCACCGAGGACGAGTACGCGGCCGCCCAGGGCGGCAACGCACCCGGCGTCCTGAGCCGCATCGCGGCCCGCTCGACTCCGCTGCACCTCGTCGACCCGGCACGCACGACGCTCGGCTGAGCCGCGGGCGGCCCGCTGTCCGCAGGCTCAGGACGGCGCGGCGTAGCGGGCGGCCAGAGCCGCCGCCCGCTCCCGCAGCGAGTCGCGCAGCCACTGCGGGGACAACGCCTCGGCGCCCGGGCCCAGTTGCCACAGCGCCCAGACGGCGTGGCGAGCGTCCTGGAAGGTCGCCTCCAGGCGCAGCAGGCCGTCCTCGTCGGCCTCCTCGCCGAACACGGCCAGCGCGGTGCCCGCCAACTCCTTGCGCCGCGCCGGGTCCAGGCGCAGCAGCACGGCGACTTGGTCGCCCCCGGTGCGGAACTGCGTGCTGCGGTCCTGCCACGCCCGCGCCAGGTCGACGCGGTCCGCGCGCTCCGCCGACTCCGCCGTCTCCTGGGCGGCCGCGATGCGCGAGAGCCGGTATGTCCGGTCCTCGCCCTCGCGCGCGGCGAGCAGGTAGCCCTGCCCGCGCACGGTCACCAGGCCGACCGGGTCCACGGTCCGCCACTTCGGCTTCTGGTCCACGGCCGCGTACCGGATCCGCAAGCGGTGGCCGGAGAACACCGCGCGCCGGATCTCGGAGACCACCGCGTCGGGCACCTCCTCGGCGGCCTCGCGGCGGGCCAGCAGATCGGTCTCCGGATCGACCAGCAGCCGCCGGGCCGCACCCGCCGCGACCGCCCGCTGCTCCTCCGGGAGCGCGTCGACCACCTTCCGCATGGCCGAGGCCAACGCGGTGCCGAGCCCGAACATCTGCGCACCGCGCCGCGATCCGGCCACCAGCAGGGCCAGCGCCTCGTCGTGGTTGAGCCCGGTCAGCTCCGTCCGGAACCCGGGCAGCAGCGCGAAACCGCCGTTGCGGCCGCGTTCCGCATAGACCGGGACGCCCGCGGCCGACAAGGCCTCGACGTCGCGCAACACGGTCCGGGGCGTGACCTCCAGCTCGCGGGCCAGTGCGGTCGCGGACAGCCGGCCGTGCTGGCGGAGCAGCAGAACCAGCGAGACCAACCGATCGGCACGCACCCGAAAAGCCTATCCAAATACATGACAGAGGGTGTCATCGTTCGGTCGCGAAGCTTGATACATGACCGACGAGAATGCCAAGCGCATCGCGACCATCGGCGTCCACGGCTTCACCCGCGAGGCGTTCCTCGACGCACTCGCCGGCGCCGGCACGGGACTGCTGCTCGACCTCCGCCAGCGCCGTGGCGTCCGCGGTCCCGACTACGCCTGGGCGAACTCGGTACGCCTCCAACAGGCCCTCGCCGAGGCGGGCATCGCCTACCGGCACGTCAAGGCGCTGGCCCCCACCACCGAACTGCGGCAGCTCCAATACCGCGAGGACGACCGCCAAGGCGTCGGCAAACGCAACCGCATAGCCCTGGCCCCCGCATACACCGAGCGCTACACGCGCGAGATCCTCGACCCGTACGACCTCGGCACCCTCGCCGCCGGACTCCCGGACGACACCGCGACCGCCCTGCTCTGCGTCGAGTGCGCGGCGGCCGCCTGCCACCGCTCACTCGTCGCCGACCGTCTGCGCACCGACCACGGCCTCCCGGTCACCCACCTCGACCCTGCGTCCTGGGTGTAGGTGTCGGTGGTGCTTCGGCGCCCCGTTCGACGCCCTGAGACCCGTCAGAGCTTGCCTTCGAGCAGTACGGTGCGGTGGCCGCCGAGGCGGCGCGCGAAGTCCGCGACGAACTCGGGGCGCAGTGCGGGCCAGTTCCAGAACGTGAAGCCGAGATGGCCGAACGCGAAGTAGTCGTCGGCCCAGAGCCACGTGTGTACGGGAGCTGTCCGGCCGCAGGACGGGCAGGCGACGGGCTCATCGTCGCCCTCGGCCCAGGAACCCACCGCGTCCGCGAACCGGGCCCACGTCTCCTCGATGGGCGACCAGTACGCGTCGACGAGGGGCATCTCCGCTGCGCAGTGCGGGCAGGTGACGGCCGAGGGTTCGCCCTGTCCGGCATCGAAGACCGTACGCTCGACGGTGATCTGCAGGCCGTTGCTCCACAGCTTGGCCAGCTCGGGATCCGGGTCCTGCACGGCTTCGCCGTAGCGTGTCCCGGGCGCGTGCCCGGCGTCAGCGCCGAGGACGCAGTCGGTCCGCTCCGCAGCGACGAAGCCGTCTGCGATCAGCCAATCGAGTACGTGCGCCGCGAGTTCCTGCGCCTCCTCCGGTGTGGCCTCGGTGTCGACGAGCGTCTGGAACCAGTCGCCCATGAACTCCCCCTCCGTGCTTGTGCCCGCGTACCGTTCGTGTCGCCACGGACAATTGCCGTGGCCCAGGCGACGGTATCGAAGCGGAGGGACGATCATCTGCTTTCCGACGGGCTCTGCCATGGGCCGGCCGGTGTAGCAGCCGGCGCTGCGGTGTTCCTAGAAAGCCACGGCCCCGGCGTGCTCCACCTCGACGAGGAACACCACCCGGTCCGCACGCAGCGGATAAGGCGCCCCGGTGTACTTGTGCGCGATGCGGTCGATGATCGCCCAACCCTCATCTCCGTCCACCAGCGCGGTCACCCGGCCGCGCACGTGGGCCATCCGCGTGGGGTCCTGCGCATCGAGCACCGAGAGGGAGACGCGCGCGTCCTTGGCGATGTTGCGCGCCTTCCGCGAACCAGGCCCGGTGAGGAACACGATGCGGTCCCCCTCCAGGTCCACCCACAGCGGCACACTGTGCGGCGAGCCGTCCGGCAACAGCGTCGCCAGGTGGGCGTAGTTCGGCCCGGCGAACAACGCGCGGGCGGCCTCGGAAAACGTCGTGGACATGGGCGATCCCCTCGTCGGACGGGCTCCCTCGGCCCGCTGTGAATGCAGACTCGCGCGGGCGCGCAAACTCATCGGCGCGGTGCGGATCCGGTGGCCGGATCTTCACGGGATTTGGCAGCGAGGCGGCTCGATCCGGGCCCGTCCGGTCCCGAGGATGGGCGGGGACCGCGGCGATGCCGGCCGCGGAACGCCGCACCGACCTGGGAGCCCCGGATGACGACCCCGCCCACCGCCGACGCCCCGCAGCGCATGCACGCGATCGTCCAGGACCGCGCCGGCGGCCCGGAGGTCCTCACCCTCACCGAGGTCGAACGCCCGGTCCCCGGCCCCGTCGAAGTCCTCGTCAAAGTGCACGCCGCAGCCGTCAACCCGACCGACTGGAAGACCCGGGCACGTGGCCGGTTCGCCATCGGCACCACGCCGCCGTTCACGGTCGGCCACGACGTCTCCGGCGTGGTCGAGGCCGTCGGCCCCGGCGTGACGCGCTTCAAGCCCGGCGACGAGGTGTACGGCATGCCCCGGTTCCCGCAGCCCGCCTCCGCGTACGCCGAGTACCTCACCGCACCGCCGCGCCACCTTGCCCGCAAGCCCGCAGGGCTCGACCACATCCACGCCGCCGCCATCCCGTTGGCCGGACTGACCGCCTGGCAGGCCCTCGTCGACACCGCCGACGTCCGGCCGGGGCAACGGGTGCTCATCCACGCGGCGGCCGGGGGAGTCGGGCACTTGGCCGTCCAGATCGCGAAGAGCCGCGGCGCGTATGTCATCGGGACCGCCGGTGCCGCCAAGCACGACCTGCTCCGCGAACTGGGCGCCGACGAGCTGATCGACTACCGCACCCAGGACTTCGCGGAGGCGGTGCGCGACGTGGACGTGGTCCTGGACGCGATCGGCGGCGAATACACGACACGTTCGTTCGCCACACTGCGCCGCGGCGGCATCCTGGTCTCGCTGCCCTCGTCGGCCACCTACCCGACCGCCGAGGCCGAAGCAGCGGGCGTCCGGGCCGGCTTCATGCTCGTCGAACCCGACCACACCGCGCTGGAGGCCCTGACCGCACTCGTCGAGGCGGGGAAGTTGCGGGTGCTCGTCGACGCGGTCTTCCCGCTCGCCGACGCCGCCAAGGCCCACGAACTCGGCGAAACGGGACGGACCACCGGCAAGATCGTCTTGTCGGTCCTGCCCGGCTGAGCGGCATCCGCCGCCACGGCCAACAAGGCGGTCGACAGTTGCCGCAGGTCCCGGCAAGATGCTCCGCGCGATACGGCACGGCACGGGCCGCCCGGTCGCGAGCGAAAGGGCGCAGCCATGTCCGCGGGCATATCCGAGGTCTCCCCGTCCCCGAGACCGGTGGCGGTGGTCCGGCCGCTGAAGAACTGGGCGCGGGCGGCGTCGGTCAGCGTCGGAGTGGTCGGCACCCTTGCGCTGTTCTCTGCCGTGGTGCAGCTGAAGCGGGCCGGCGAGTTCAGCGGTCTCGGTCAAGAAGACTGGGACGGCCAGAACGTGTTCGCCGACCCCCTGCTGTGGTTCGCCTGGGGCGTCCCGATGATGCTGCTCTTTGCCGCCGCCATCCCGTTCATCGTCTGGTTCCACCGGGCCCGCGCGAACGTGGACGTGATCGCCCCCGGGCCGCGCAACCTGGGCAAGGGCATGGCGATCGGCGGCTGGTTCATCCCGCTGGCCAGCGCAGTGATACCTGCCGTCGTGGCGCACGACACCTGGAAGGGGAGTGTCGGCCCGCAGCCTGCGGATGCCGGAACCTCGCGTGTCCGGCACGTCGTGATCTGGGGCTGGGCGCTGACCTTCGCGGCCGGCTGGTTTCTCTACGGGAGGATGCTCCTGGCGCGTTCGTATGCGGGCGAGGTGGAGTCCGGCGAGGTGACGGCAGCCGAGTACTTCGACGCCGCACAACGCTCCTGCGTCCTCGGCGCCTTCTCGGGCATCTGCCTGACCGTCGCCGCCGTCTTCGCCGTCACGATGGTCCACCGCATCACCACCATGCAGTCCGACCCGCGCTGACCACCGCCCCGAAGTCAGCGGAAGGCGGGGCCAGGGTGCTCCCGTACCCTGGCCCCGCCCGGTTCCGCGATGGCGGAACGTCTTCTGTGCGCCTCAGGCGCTGAGCCGGCGGCGCCGTTCCGCGGCGCGCCGGTCGGCCTCGAGTGCGGCCGGTGAACTCGCCAGGTAGTCCAGCGCCTTCTGCGTGGAGGCCTCGCCCTCCGGGTGGTACGACGGCTTCAGGTAGCGGGGGATCGCGACGATCAGCTCGACGTAGCTCGGCACCCGGCCCTGCGCCGACGCGCGCATCATGTCGCGGAACTTGTACCGGCGGTCAGGGATCGTCGGGTCCTGCCGCATCAGGTAGCTGGCGCCCATCTGCCACAGCCACAGCAGCATCGGGGCGGTGAAGAGCATCCCCTCGATGCGCCGCGGGTAGCGCAGCGGGCCGCCCAGGTGCTGGTACAGGTCGAAGGCGACCGAGCGGTGCTCGACCTCCTCCGCGCCGTGCCAGCGCAGCAGGTCCAGCATCATCGGGTCGGCGCCGATGATGTCCAGTTCCTCGGCGTCCAGTACCCAGGCGCCCAGCAGTGCGGTGAAGTGCTCGATGGCCGCGATCAGCGACAGCCGGAACCGCAGCCACTCGCCCTTGGGCATCGGGATGTACGGCTTGTCGCCCAGGAAGTCGAAGAAGAACCACTCCAGGCGCTGCGTGTAGCCGCGCGTCTCGATGCCCTGCGCGCGCAGGTGGTCCAGGACCGCCGCGTGCGAGTACGAGTGCACCGACTCCTGGCCCATGAACCCCCGGACGTCCTCGCGGAGTTTGTCGTCCGTGATGAGCGGCAGGGCCTCCTTGTAGACCTGCACGAACCACTTCTCGCCGGCCGGCAGCAGCAGGTGCAGGACGTTGATCAGGTGGGTGCTGGGAGCGTCGCCCGGGATCCAGTGGACCGGGGTGTCCTGCCAGTCGAACGCCACGCGGCGCGGGCGGATCGGCGTGTCGGAGACCGACGCGGGGATGACCGCGGTCATTGCGGTGACCTCCTGTTCTGCGGTCGAGGGGAGGGGCGGGGGCCGGTCACTTGGGCAGGTCGACGCGGGCCAGCGCGCGCAGCACGCGCGGCGTGAAGCGCGACGCGGCCCGGGCGGCGCGCGCCTCGGGGGTGACGGGCTGCACGGCGGTGTTGCGGCCGACCGCGCGCAGGATGGCGTCGGCGACCTTCTCCGGCGGGTAACCGCGCCGCTTGTACGCCTTGGTCGTCTTCTCGCGCAGCGACCGCTCCTGGTCGGAGCTCGTGCCCACGAAGCGCGTGGCGCCGGTGATGCCGGTGGCCACGAAGCCCGGGCAGATGGCGGTGACCCCGATGCCGTGCGCGGCGAACTCGGCGCGCAGGCACTCGCTGAGCATCAGCACCGCGGCCTTCGACGTCGAGTACGCGGGCAGCGACTTCGACGGCTGGAACGCGGCCGCCGAGGCGGTGTTGACGATGTGGCCGCCCTGCCCGCGCTCGACCATCATCGCGCCGAACAGCCGGCACCCGTGGATGACGCCCCACAGGTTCACGTCCAGCGTGCGCTTCCACTCCTCGGGCGAGGTGTCCAGGAACGACCCGGCGATGCCGATGCCCGCGTTGTTGACCACGAGGTCGGGCACGCCGTGCGCGGCCCGCACCTT
Source organism: Yinghuangia soli (assembly GCF_021502675.1). Taxonomy (GTDB): domain Bacteria; phylum Actinomycetota; class Actinomycetes; order Streptomycetales; family Streptomycetaceae; genus Yinghuangia; species Yinghuangia soli. The sequence continues at coordinate 165,689 of NZ_JAKFHA010000003.1, read as the reverse complement.
CTCGGCGAGCTGCTCCATCGCCTCGGCGTCCGAGACGTCCACGGTCTCCGGGTACGCCCCCACCGCGCCGAGGACTTCGGCCAGGTCCGCGGTGCGCGCCGCGGAGGCGCCGTCGCGGTCGACCAGCACCAGGCGCGCGCCGGCCTCCGCGAGGGCGAGTGCGGTGGCCCGGCCGATGCCGCTGCCCGCGCCGGTGATGACGGCCAGCTGCCCCGCGAAGCGGCGCCGGTTGTCCTCGTCGCGGCGGGCCTTGCGGCCCTTGGCGGCAGCGGGTGCGGGCACCGCGTCGCGCTCCACGCGGTCCACGAACTCTCCTATCCAGCGGGCCAGCAGATCGGGGCGGGTACGCGGCACCCAGTGCCCGCCGGAGACCTGGCGGCGCGTCAGGTTCGGTGCGAAGCGATGCAGTTCGTCGTACAGCCGCTTCGCGAGGAACTTGTCGCGGTCCGGCACCACCAGCTGGACGGGGATGTCGGTGGTCGCATCGCCGCGCGGATTGGCCATCCGGTGCCGGACGTTGGCGCGGTAGAGCTTGGCGCCGAACGCCGCGTCCTCGGGCAGCGACGGCTCCGGCGCGCCGAGGGTCTTCTCGCCCTTGGCCAGCAGTGCGGGCCAGTGCTTGCCGAGCAGTCCGCGCCAGGCCATCTCGGGGGCGACGGGTACGTGCAGGGCGTAGACGTACCAGGACCGGAACGCCTGCTCGACGTTGCGCGACACGCGCTTGGGCGTGGGCCGGGTCAGGCCTTCCCGGGTGACCAGCGCGAGATGGTCCAGGCTGGGCCCGGAGATCGTGGTGAAGGACGCGATACGGCCCGCAATGCGCGGCGTGGTGACGAACTCCCAGGCCTGTACGGAGCCCCAGTCGTGGCCGACCACGTGCACCTTGCCCTCGGGGGCGACCGCGTCGAGGACGTCCTCGAAGTCGTCCGCGAGGTGGTGCAGCGCGTACGCCGAGGTCGCCTCGGGGCGGCTCGACTCGCCCGCGCCGCGTACGTCGTACGCGACCACCCGGTAGGTGTCGGCGAGGCGTTCGGCGACGTCCGTCCAGATCTCCTTGGTGTCCGGGTAGCCGTGCACGAGGACCACGGTCGGGCCGTCGGCGGCGCCCGCCTCGACCGCGGCGAGGCGTACGCCGTCCGGTGCGGTGACCTCGAACCGGCGGGCCCCGGGCAGGCTGTAGAGGGAGGTCACACCGGCTCCTTCAGGGTGTCGAGGCGGTCCGGGGCGGTGCCGGTGACCGCGGTGCCGTGCAGGCCGCGGTCGGCCCAGCGGTGCACGTGCGGCAGGTCGTCGTCGAGCCAGTACGCGTGCCCGTCCGCCTCGACCACGAGGAGCTCCTCGAACTTGGCGCCCACACCGCGGAATCCGACGTGCGGCTCGACCGCCCACAGGCCCGGCGTGGCCGGGTGGTCGGACATCTTGCGGTGGTTCCACAGCGGCGACCAGCCCTCGCGGTGGCCGCGTACGCCGTCCTTGAGGAGGCCGCGCAGCGCGTTCTGGCCGAAGCCGAAGGCGTGCGGGCGGAAGCGCGCGTCTGGGACTTTGCCGACGCGGTGCGCGATGACCCCGAAGGGGTAGGCGCGGTGCCGGTTCTCGTAGCCCTGACGGGCCATCAGGGCGTCGACGTCCAGGTAGATCTGACGCAGCGTCCGGCCCGCCTGCACGGCCTCGAGGATGAACGCGCGGTGCGTGGCGAGGTCGTCCAGCAGGCGGTCCACGACCCGGTTGGGGCCCAGCGACGTGGTGTAGCCGATGTCCGCGGTGTATCCGTTGTAGACCGGCGCCACGTCGAGGATGAACGGCATGCCCTCGGTCAGCCGGCGGCCGGTGGCGAAGAACTGGTGCGGCACTTTGAAGCCGGTGAAGGCGGTGCGGTCGCCGAACCACGCGAAGGGCAGGTGCAGCCAGTCGCGCACGCCGCGCTCGGTGAGCCAGCGGCGCATCATCGCGGTCGCCTCGCGCTCGGTGGTGCCGGGGTGCAGCCGGGCGGCGACCGCCTCGGCGCAGTCGTACGCAAGGCGTTGGACCGCGCGGAAGCCGTCGATGTCCGCGGCGGTCATGCCGGGGGGCGCGTCCGTGAGCAGGGTCGCCATGCCGACCACCTTCCCTGGGGATCGAGGTGTTACCGGGGGTAACATACCCGCAGGTAGTCCGGGACGGAACCCCCCTTGTCCCGACACGTGCCGCGCGACACGCGGGACACAACCAGTAGGGGTCACATGCGAGACCGGCCACTACATATATGCTCCTGCTCGCAGCTGGTTCGCCTGCTCCGCACTCTGGGAGCAGGCGGCGAAAAGGTGCTGATGTCCCGTCAGGCGGCATTGGTCCTTGAAGAGGGAACCCGGGTGTCCGGCGGTCCGACGCGAGTCGGTGCAGCTGACGCGGCAAGCCGGGACTGCTCTCGCAGCGGTGAGCGGGAACGACCGCCGTCACCAAAGCACTCCGGCCTTCGGGCCGGGGGAAGCGACGGCCACTAGGAACTCCGCGGCCCGGTGCGCCCACGGCGTGCCGGTGTCCGGCATGCCCGCAAGTCCGAAGACCTGCCAGTTGCCCGCGCGTGCTTCCTGTCGGCCCGCGCGGTGTGGTCACCGCACATTCGAGCTCGCGAGGAGAGAGCCCCGTGACCGTCATGGACAGCGCGATTTCGCGCGCCCAGACTCGCCCGGTTTCCGATGAATCGTCCGCAATTGCCGAGGCGCTCACCGGAATCCCGGTCACCCCCGCGAGCCCCCTGCCCAGCCGCGAAGCGGTCCTCGCCGGCATCGCCGCACTCGCCGGCGACCTGCCCGACGTGGTGCCCGCCCGGGTCGCCGCCCGCGCCCTGGCCGGCCTCTACGACGGCGCCACCACCGCCGAACTCGACGCCCTCGTCGTCCGCACCGCGGCCGAACTCATCGCCGAGGAACCCGAGTACTCCCGCCTCGCCGCCCGCCTGCTGGCCCGCACCATCGACGCCGAGGTCCGCCGCCAGGGCATCGAGTCCTTCAGCACCGGCATCGCGCTCGGCCACGCCGAAGGCCTCATCGGCGACGAGACCGCCGCCTTCGTGGCCGCGCACGCCGCCGGACTCGACGCCGCGATCGACACCGAAGCCGACCGCCGCTTCGAGTACTTCGGCCTGCGCACCGTCTACGACCGCTACCTGCTGCGGCACCCGGTGAACCGCGACGTCGTCGAGACCCCGCAGCACTTCCTCCTGCGCGTCGCCTGCGGCCTGTCCAAGACCGCCGAGGAGGCCATCGGCTTCTACCGGCTGCTCTCCTCGCTCGCGTACCTGCCCAGCTCGCCGACGCTGTTCAACTCCGGCACCCGGCACACCCAGATGTCCTCCTGCTACCTGCTCGACTCGCCGCAGGACAACATCGAGTCCATCTACGAGATGTACGGCCGCATCGCCCGCCTCTCGAAGTTCGCCGGCGGCATCGGCGTCGCCTGGTCCCGGGTCCGCTCGCGCGGCGCCCTCATCCGCGGCACCAACGGCCACTCCAACGGCATCGTCCCGTGGCTCAACACCCTCGACGCGTCCGTCCAGGCGGTCAACCAGGGCGGCAAGCGCAAGGGCGCCGCGTGCGTCTACCTGGAGCCGTGGCACCCGGACATCCTGGAATTCCTCGAACTGCGCGACAACACCGGCGAGGAAGCCCGCCGCACCCACAACCTCAACCTGGCGAACTGGATCCCCGACCTGTTCATGCGCCGCGTCGAGGCCGACGGCGTGTGGTCCTTCTTCGACCCGAACGACTTCCCCGAGCTGCCCGACCTGTGGGGCGAGAAGTTCGACGCCGTCTACGAACAGGCCGAACGCGACGGCCGCTTCGTCCGCCAGATGCCGGCCCGCGAGCTCTACGCCCGCATGATGCGCACCCTCGCGCAGACCGGCAACGGCTGGATGACCTTCAAGGACGCCAGCAACCGCACCTGCAACCAGGCCGCCGACCCCGCCAACGTCGTGCACCTGTCCAACCTGTGCACCGAGATCCTCGAGGTCACCAGCGACGGCGAGACCGCGGTGTGCAACCTCGGCTCCGTCCAGCTCGGCGCGCACGTCGCCGACGGCGGCATCGACTGGGAGAAGCTGCGCACCACCGTGCGCACCGCGGTCACCTTCCTCGACCGCGTCATCGACATCAACTACTACCCGACCGAGCAGGCCGCCGCGTCCAACCCGCGCTGGCGCCCCGTCGGCCTCGGCGTCATGGGCCTCCAGGACGTGTTCTTCTCGCTCGGCCTGCCCTTCGACTCCGCCGAAGCCCGCGAACTGTCCACGCGCATCGCCGAGGAGATCTACCTCACCGCGCTGGAGACCAGCTGCGATATGGCCGCCGAGGCCGGCCCGCACCCCGCCTACCAGGAGACCCACGCCGCCCGCGGCCGCCTCCAGCCCGACCTCTGGGACGGCGTCACGCCTACCCAGACCAAGCGCTGGGACGCCCTGCGCGACAAGGTCGCCGCACACGGCCTGCGCAACTCGCTGCTCATCGCGGTCGCCCCCACCGCGACCATCGCCTCCATCGCGGGCGCCTACGAGTGCATCGAGCCGCAGGTCTCCAACCTCTTCAAGCGCGAGACGCTCTCCGGCGAGTTCCTGCAGATCAACACCTACCTGGTGCGCGAGCTCAAGGCCCGCGGCCTGTGGACCGCCGAGGTCCGCGACCGCATCAAGCGCGCCGAGGGCTCCGTGCAGGACATCACCGAACTGCCCGCCGACGTACGCCTGCTCTACCGCACCGCGTGGGAGCTGCCGCAGCGCGCGCTCATCGACCTGGCCGCCGCGCGCTCGCCGTACATCGACCAGTCGCAGTCGCTCAACCTGTTCATGGCCGACCCGACCATCGGCAAGCTGTCCTCGATGTACCGCTACGCCTGGTCCACCGGCCTGAAGACCACGTACTACCTGCGCTCGCGCCCCGCGACCCGCATCCAGCAGGCCACCGTCGCCGCCGCCCCCGCGGCCGTCGCCGACGAAGACGCCATCGCCTGCTCCCTGGAGAACCCCGAATCCTGCGAGGCGTGCCAGTGACCACCGCCCCCGTCGTCCCGGCCCAGAGCAACGGCACCGCCCCGGCGCCGCGGCTGCTGGACCCGGGCATGAACCTCACGCTGCGCCCGATGCGCTACCCGGACTTCTACGAGAAGTACCGGGCGGCCATCCGCAACACGTGGACCGTCGAAGAGGTCGACCTGCACTCCGACCTCGCCGACCTGGACAAGCTCGGCCCGGCCGAACGCCACCTGGTCCAGCGGCTGGTCGCGTTCTTCGCGACCGGCGACACCATCGTCGCCAACAACCTGGTGCTCAACCTGTACCGGCACATCAACGCCCCCGAGGCGCGCCTGTACCTGTCGCGCCAGCTGTTCGAGGAAGCCGTCCACGTCCAGTTCTACCTGACGCTCCTGGACACCTACCTGCCCGACCCGGACGAGCGCGCCAAGGCCTTCGCGGCCGTCGAGCACATCCCCTCGATCCGGCGCAAGGCGGAGTTCTGCTTCCGCTGGATCGACTCGGCGATGGGCCTCGAACGGCTGGAGACCCGCGAGGACCGCCGGCAGTTCCTGCTCAACCTGATCTGCTTCGCGGCGTGCATCGAAGGCCTGTTCTTCTACGGCGCCTTCGCGTACGTCTACTTCCTGCGCTCGCGCGGCCTGCTCAACGGACTCGCGTCCGGCACCAACTGGGTCTTCCGCGACGAGTCCGCGCACATGGACTTCGCCTTCCAGGTCGTGGAGACCGTGCGCGCGGAAGAGCCGGACCTGTTCGACGAGGCGCTCGCCGAGGACGTCCGCAAGATGCTCGCCGAGGCCGTCGAAGCCGAGACCGCGTTCGCCGAGGACCTCCTCGGCGGCGGCGTGGCCGGCATGACGGTCGCCGACATGCGCACCTACCTCCAGCACGTCGCGGACCGGCGGCTCACCCAGCTCGGCATGGCGCCGGTCTACGGGGTGGCCAACCCGTTCGCGTTCATGGAGCTGCAGGACGTGCAGGAACTGGCGAACTTCTTCGAACGCCGCGTCTCGGCCTACCAGGTGGCGGTCACCGGGTCCGTGTCGTTCGACGAGGACTTCTAGCCGGTTCTTGATATTGGGACGGGTGCCGCCGGCCGGACGCGGCTCAGGCCGGCGGCACCCGGGTTCATGGCCCCGCTGCGGGGGCTACTCGGCGGACTGCTCCGCGAAGGCGCGGAAGAACTCCGCCTCCGCGAGCACCGTGCCGCGCAACTCGCTGATCAGCACCCGCTCGTTCGGGCCGTGCAGGTTGCACAGGCTGTCCTGGGCCCCGAACAGCAGGATCTCCGCCTGCGGCTGCGCCGCGGCCAGGCTCGCCACCAGCGGGATCGAACCGCCCGCCGCCGCATGCACGGGGTCCTTGCCCCACGCGGCGCGCAGCGCCTGATGCGCGGCCCGGTACGCCGGGCCCTCGGTCGCGGCCGCGAAACCCGCCCCGGGCTCACCCGAGCGGCGGACCGTCAGCGGCACACCATACGGGCGCAGCGCGGACAGGAAGTCGATCAGCAACTGCTCGGCCTCGAAAGCGTCCTGGCGCGGGTGCACCCGCAGGTTCAGCTTGGCCCGCGCATACGGCACCACCGCGGACGCCGCCGTGTCGACCTGCGGCGCATCCAGACCGGTGATGGTGAGCGCGGGACCCGACCACAGGCGCTCGCCCAGCCCGCCCGTGCCCACCAGCGGCAGGCCCTCCTCGACGCCGGCCAGCGTGCGGAACTCCTCGTCGGTCCACCCCGCACCGCCCCACTCGTGGCGCAGCAGACCCGGCACGGCCACATTCCCGTCGTGGTCGTGCAGCCGGGCCAGCCCGGCGACCAGCACCTTGAGCGCGTCCGGCGCAGGGCCGCCGAAGTTGCCGCTGTGCTTGGCCTCGGCGATCGTCCGCACCTCGACGATGACGTCCACGACGCCACGCAGCGCGGTCGTCAACGTGCCCACCCCGGCACGGATGTTGCCCATGTCGCCGACCACCATGGCATCGCACGCGAACTCGTCCGGATGCGCGGCCGGGTAGTCGTCGAACGGGCTGCCGTACTCCTCCTGGCCCTCGAACACGATCCGGATGCCGACCGGCGGGCGGCCGCCGAACGCCCGCAGCGCCCCGATGTGCGCCATGAGGTTGGCCTTGTCGTCGGCGACGCCGCGCCCGTGGATCGCGCCGTCGACCTCGGTCGGCTCGAAGGGCGGCGTCTGCCACAGCGACTCGTCGCCGGGCGGCTGCACGTCGTAGTGCGCGTACAGCAGCACGGTGGGGGCGTCCGGGGTCGGCGGCGGGATGTGGCCGGTGATCACGGGGGCGGTGTCCGGCAGCCGCAGCGCCGCGATGTCCTGCACCCCAGCGTCGCGCAGCAACGCGACCACCGCGTCGTGCGCCTCGGCGACCGGCTCGGCCGGGTAGCCGGGGAAGGCGATCGACGGGATCCGAGTCAACCGCTTCAAGTCGTCGCACAGCCCGTCCATCAGGCCGTCGACCCGGGCTTCGAGACCGTCGTGCATCGCCGTCCACCTCCGCGCCGCGCGTTTTGCGGAACCGGGCAGCCGCAGCCGGGCCCGGCCGTCCGGGCCGGCCCGGGGACACGCACGCCACCGGGCCGGTACCCCTATGCTGTCCGCCCCGGCACCCCGCCCGGGGCCGCGAAAGCCGCGACCCGCCGGGCCCAAAGGCCCGACGCCGCGGACCGGACGGCCCCGATTCGTGCTGCCGCGCCCCGCCTCGGGGACGGCCTCGGGGACGGACGGCGGCCGGGAGTGCGGCCGCTCAGCCGAGCTTTTTGGCGAGGATGTACTCGGTGACCCCCGGCGGGTAGTCGTGCACCTCGCCGACGACCGCGTACCCCTTCTTGCGGTAGAACTCCGGGGCCTGGAAGTCCCAGGTCTCCAGCCGCACATGCGTGCACCCATGCTCGGTCCGGGCGATCTCCTCGGCCCGCGCCAGGAGTTGCCCGCCCAGCCCCGCACCGCGATGCTCCTTGTCGACCCACAGGAGGTCGACGTGCAGCCAGTACGCCCACGTCTTGCCGGCCACCCCGCCGACCACCTCGCCGCCGTCGCCGATCGCGTAGACGTGCACCGGGAATTCGTCGGCGGCCGGCTGCCCCTTCATGCGGGCCAGGACGGGCGAGGCGGCCGTGTTGTCGGCCTCCAGGCGCCGCCCCAGCCAGAGCCTGCGCTCCCGGTCGGGATTCTCATCGAACTGCACCATGACCCGACCCTATGTGCCGCGATCGCCGCACGCGGGGGAGCGGACGTGCGCGTGGCGACCGCGGCGGATGCCCGGGCGGCTCAGCGGGACCGGGCCGAGTCGGCCAAGCCGGCCAGTTCGGCCGGATCGGGCGCCGAAGGAGCCTCCGGCGCGGCCGTCGTGCCCGGGCGGCCCGGCAGGCACAGGCCCGCGACCACGCCGAGCAGCGCAAAGCCCACGGCCGCATACGACGCGGCCACGAAACCGTCGGTGAAAGACTCCACGGTCGCGTACCCGCCCGCGGACGCGAACACCGCGACCGCCACCGCGATACCGAACACGCCCCCCAGCTCCCGCATCATGCCGTTCGCCCCGGCGGCCTTGCCGATCTCGGCATGGCTCACCGCACCCACCACCGACGTCTGCACCGCCGGAATCGCCATCGACACGCCGCACCCGGCGATGACCAGCGCCGGGACCATCGCCCCGTAGCCCATGCCCGGCTCGGCGATCAGCGCGATCCACGCCATCCCGATCGCCTGCAGCGCCATCCCGCACACCATCAGCGGCCGCTCGCCGATCTTGTCCACCAGCACCCCGGCCACCGGCGCGCAGAAGAACAACGTCGCGGTCCACGGCATCAGCCGCAGGCCCGCACCCAGCGGGCCGTACCCGAGCACGGTCTGCAGGAACTGCGCCAGGAAGAACACCGCCACGAACAACGACGCCAGCGTGAAGAACACCGCGGCATTGCCCGCCGAGAACGCCCGCGACCGGAAGAACCGCATCGGCAGCATCGGCTCCGGCGTGCGCATCTCCCACCACGCGAAGCCCGCCAGCGCGGCGGCACCGGCCAGCGCCGCACCCACGACCTCCGCGCTGCCCCAGCCGGCCGCGTTGCCGCGTACCAGCGCCCACACGACCCCGAACGCGCCCGCGGTCACCAGCCCCACGCCGGGCAGGTCGAGAGCCCGGTCGGGACCGTGGCTCTCCGGCAGCTTCCGCAGCACGAACGGCAGGGCCGCCAGCCCGATCGGCACATTGACCCAGAAGATCCACTGCCAGGCCAGGCCCTCGGCCACCGCACCGCCGACCAGCGGGCCCAGCGCCACCCCGAGCCCGGTCACGCCCTCCAGAAGGCCGATCGCCACGCCGCGGCGCTCGGCCGGGAACGCGGCACTGACCAGCGCGAGCGCCAGCGTCATGATCAGCGCGGCACCCAGGCCCTGCACAGCTCGCGCGGCGATCAGCGCCGCGACGTTCCCGGACAGCGCGCACGCCGCCGACGCCGCCGTGAAGATCCCCAGGCCGACGGCGAACATCCTGCGGCGCCCGAACCGGTCGCCGAGCGCCGCGGCCGGCATCAGCAGCACCGCGAAACTCAGGTTGTAGGCGTTCACCGTCCACTCCAACTCCTCGGCGGACGAGCCGAGGTCGAGGCGGATCGTGTGCAGCGCCGTCGACACCACCAAGGTGTCCAGCGCCGCCATCAGCGACGCCACCGAACCCAGGACGAGCGCCCAGCGGCGCGTCCTCGGGTCGGCTCCTGCCGCGCCCGCATCAGGGCCGCGGGCGGTATTCGGGTACGGGCCGTCCGGGATCTCCGGCGGCCGGATCTTGTCGTGCATCGTCGCCTCCTGGGACGCATCGGTTCCTCGCCAATACCGATCCGCCCCGGTCCGGAAAGTCATCGCACGCCGCCGCATCCGGAATCCGCGGCCGGACGAGCGATGAGTTTCGGACCCCTGCGGGATCTGTACTAGGAGAGGCCGTACGCCAGGCGCCCTGGCGGCGGCACGGCACACAGCGCACGAGACGAGAGGAGCGGCCATGACGCAGCCGCGGCAGGACGAGGACTTCGTCCGCGACACCGGACCGGTCCAGGCCGAGCTGCTCGCCTACTGCTACCGCATGCTCGGATCCGTGCACGACGCAGAAGACCTCGTGCAGGAGACGCTCATGCGCGCCTGGCAGGGGTACGGCGCCTTCGAAGGCCGCGCCTCGATGCGGACCTGGCTCTACCGGATCGCCACCAACGTGTGCCTGCGCGCCCTGGAGCGCCGCGAACGCCGCGACCTGCCCATCGGCCTCGGCGGGCCCGACCCCGACCCGACCCGCGCCCTCGACCCCGAACTGCCCGGGCATGCCTGGCTCCAGCCGATCCCCGACGCCCTCCTCGGGCAGCCGCCCGCAGGCCCCGCCGACCTCGCCGGCGACCCGGCCGCGGTCGCCACCGCCCGCGAGTCGATGCGCCTCGCCCTCACCGCCGCGTTCCAGTTCCTGCCGCCCCGGCAGCGCGCGGTCCTCATCCTGCGCGACGTCCTGGCCTGGCGCGCCGCCGAGGTCGCGGCACTCCTCGACACCAGCGAAGCCGCGGTCAACAGCACACTGCAGCGCGCCCGGGCCCGCCTCGCCGAGGCTTCACCGGTCGCCGAGCAGGTCGTCCGGCCCGCCGAAGCCGACCAGCGCGCCCTGCTCGACCGCTACACGCGCGCCTTCGAGACCGCCGACATCGACGCCCTGATGGGCCTGCTCACCGAGGACGCCGTCTGGCAGATGCCGCCGGTCCCGAACTGGTTCCGCGGCCGCGCGGAGATCGGCCGCCTGGTGCTGCGGCACTGCCCCGGATTCCGGCGCGGCTGGCGCTTCGTGCCGCTGCGCGCCAACGGGCAGCCCGCCTTCGGCGTCTACATGGCCGACGCGGACGGCGTCCTGCAGGCGCACGCGATCCACGTCCTCGACCTCGTCGACGGCCCGCACGGACCGGCCGTCGCGCAGGTCGTCGCCTTCCACGACCCGGACCTGTTCCCGACGTTCGGCCTGCCGGTCGTGCCCGGCAAGGTCCTCGTGCCGTGACCGCGCCGCCGCTGCTCGGCCAGGCCGTGCGCTACGCGGTCACCGCCGTGCACGGCGTCCGGCCCGAGCTCCTGTCCCGTCCGACGCCGTGCCGCGAATGGGACCTGTGGACGCTGCTCGTGCACGCGGGGGAGTCGCTGGAGGCCCTCACCGAGGGCGTCGCCACCGGCTTCGTGGCCTGCCCCGAGACGGCAGCCGCCCCGGACCGGTCCGGCGACTCCTGCGGCTGCGCGTGCGGCTGCGACCCGGCCGACGACCCGTTCGCAGACCCGTTCGCAGACCCGTTCGCCGACCCGTTTACCGACCCCGCGGCGGCCTTCCGGCACCGCGCCGTGGGGCTGCTGGGCGCCTGGGCCGCAGCCCCGCGCGTGGTCGCGATCGGCGACCAACTGCTGCCGACCGACCTCATGGCCGCCGCCGCGGCCCTGGAAGTCTCCGTGCACGGTTGGGACATCGCCCGCGCATGCGGCCGCGACCTGCCCATCCCGGCCCCGGTCGCCGGTGAACTCCTCGCGGTGGGCGGCCTGCTGGTGCCCGAGGCCGACCGCCACCCGTGGTTCGCACGGCGCGCCGCGGTCGCCGCGGGCGCCTGCCCGAGCGACCGGCTCGTCGCGTACCTGGGCCGCAACCCGCGCTGAGTGCGCTGCGGAGCGCCTCCGCCACGGGCCGCGGACCGTGCGCGGTCAGGCGTCCGCGGAGACCTTCTCCAGCACGAACACCGGGATGTCCCGGTCCGTCTTCTGCTGGTACGCGGCGTAGTCCGGGTACGCGGCGACCGCGCGCTCCCACCACACCTGCTTCTCGTCACCGGAGATCTCGCGCGCCATCATGTCCTGGCGCACCTCGCCGTCCTGCAGCTCCACCAGCGGGTTCGCGGTGATGTTGTAGTACCAGACCGGGTTGTTCGGGGCGCCGCCCAGCGAGGCCACCGCCGCGTACGCACCATCGTGCTCCACCCGCATCACCGGAGACTTGCGCAGCTTCCCGCTCTTGGCACCGAGCGTGGTCAGCACCACGACAGGCATGCCGCGGATCGTGGTGCCCTTCTTGCCCCCGGAGCTCTCGTACAGCTCCACCTGGTCCCGCACCCACTTCGTCGGGCTCGGCTCGTAGGCACCCTCAAGCGGCATGGCTCCCCATCCGATCACGGTCGTCCCGGTGTTCCTGCGGTCCAGGAATGTCTAGCATCCGGACCGCGGGACGACACGCATACGCGCCGCGTCACGCCACGCCGCGTCACAGCATGGTGAGGACCACGCACGCACCCGCAGCCAGCCACGCCCAGCGCAGCAGCTTCAGCGTCGGCCGCGCATGCGCGAGGCCGGCGAACAGGAAGAAGCCGCACACCCACACCACCGCGGCCACCCCCGCACCGCCCAGGCCGATGAGCAGCAGCAACGCCAGATAGCCGAGCCCGACGACCACGAGCGCAGGCCCGAGCATCGCCACGTACTCCATGACCGTGGGCTCGCGGCGCACGTACTGATAGCGATGAGTCGGTCGCCTCACGACGAGTCCTTTCGACGGTGTCCGTGAGACAAGGCAGCGGTCCCACCCCTGAAGCGCTGCCCCCGACCGGGCCGCGCAGTCCTGCACGCGACCGGTCGGCGCTCGGCCTTGCCGGGCCGGAATGGGCCGAAAACCACTCGGTCGGCCGAGCGGACCGCTCATATGGTGAACAGGTGGCAGACATCCTGAAGACCGAGCGCCTCACCCTGGAGCCCGCGGCCCGCGCCGACCTCGACATCCTGCACGCGCACTGGACCGACGCCGAGGTCCGCGCCTTCCTCTTCGACGGCGAGACGGTGACCCTCGAGTACACCGCCGGAGCCATCGAGCGCAGCCTGCGCGAATCCGCCGCCGAGGCCGGACTGTGGATCGTCCGCGTGCACGGCAGCGATGACCTGGCCGGCGCCGTCGGCCTGCGCCCGCTCGACGCCGCCGGCACCGAGATCTACTACAGCCTGGCCGCGTCCGGCCGGGGCCGCGGCTACGCCACCGAGGCCGCCCGGGCAGTCGTCGAGCACGCCCTCACCGTCCTCGCGCTCCCCGCGGTCCTCGCCGAGGTGGACGAGGGCAACAAGGCCTCAGTCGCCGTCGTCGCCCGCCTCGGCATGACCGCCTACGCGACCGAGCCGGGGCTTCTCGGCCAGATGATCCGCTACCGCCGTACGCGCTGAACCGCGCAACGGCGGCGGCTCGGGGTGCGGTGCCCGCGAGCCGGAGCCTGCGGGCTCCGGTGGCGGCACCCGCGCCGCAGGGTGACATTGGGGAGGGTCTGCGTTCGCAGCAGGCCCGCAGCACCCTCATAACCCCGTCCCCTCGCTGGAGGCAGAGCGGCATGGCCGAGGTCAACGAGCCGTACACGCAAGGCACCCCCTGCTGGACCGACCTGATGGCGTCCGACCAACAGGCCGCCATCGACTACTACTCCGACCTGTTCGGCTGGAACGGCGAAGTAGGGCCCGCGGAATTCGGCGGGTACGCGATCTGCGAACTGCGCGGCAAGCCGGTCGCCGGCATCGGCCCTGCCATGGCGATGGACGGCGGACCGCCCCCGCCCACGGTCTGGACGACGTACCTCTCGGTCGACGACATCGAAGAGACCGCCGCCAAGGTCACCGCCAACGGCGGCACCCTCCTCTTCCCCCCGATGCAGGTCGGCGACCAAGGCCACATGCTGGTCTGCGTCGACCCGTCCGGCGCTGTGGTCGGAGCCTGGCAGCGCATCGACTTCTTCGGCGCGCAGCGGGTCAACGAGCCCGGCGCGCTGATCTGGAACGAGCTCAACACCCGCGACCTGGACAAGGCGCTGCCGTTCTACGAGGCGGTCTTCGGCGTCACCTTCGAGGCCACGCCCGAGATGGCCGACTACCACGGCATGTTGGCCGCCGGCCGGGTCGTCGGCGGCGCACAGCCGATGAACCCCGACATCCCCGCCGACACGCCCTCGCACTGGCTGACGTACTTCGCGGTCGACGACGTCGACAGCACGGTCGCCGCCGCGGTGCGCGCCCGCAGCACCCTGCTGATGCCGGCCTTCGACATGTCGGCCGGACGCATGGCCGTGCTGCAGGACCCGCAGGGCGGCGTGTTCGCCGTGCTCAAGTCGAGCATGTGACCCCGAGACGGCCGGGCGGGGCGGACCTGCATAGGGTGGCAGCATGATCGCCGCCAGTCCGCCCCGCCTCGTCATCTTCGACTGCGACGGAGTCCTCGTGGACTCCGAGCGGATCGCGGTACGCGTGCAGGTCGAAGTCCTCGCCGCGATGGGCTGGCCCATGGACGAGGCCGAGGTGATCCACCGCTTCATCGGACGCTCCGCACAGGCGATCCGGGCAAGCGTCGACGAGCACCTCGGCACCGGCGCGGGCGCCCAGTGGGACGAGGTGTTCCACCGCCGGCACCGCGAAGAAGTCGACGCCGGACTGCCCTTGGTCGACGGCATCGGCGAAGCCCTTGACGCCATCCTCCCCGCCGTCGCCACCTGCGTCGCATCCGGCGGCGACCACGCGAAGATGCGCCACACGCTCGGCGTCACCGGCCTCTACCCGCGCTTCGAAGGCCGCATCTTCAGCTCCACCGAAGTCGCCCTCGGCAAGCCGGCGCCCGACGTCTTCCTGTACGCCGCGGAACGCATGGGCGTCGCCCCGACCGAATGCGTCGTCGTCGAGGACAGCCACTACGGCGTCCTGGCGGCCCGCGCGGCCGGCATGCGGTCATACGCGTACGCGGGCGGCCTCACCGCCGCGGACCGGCTCACCGGCGACGGGACCGTCGTCTTCGACGACATGCGCAAGCTGCCTTCGCTGCTCGGCCTGGGATGACCCCCTGAGCGGGTCGGATCCGACCCGCCATTCCCACCCCGCCCGGCTCCGCGGACCGCCGCCGCGCATTGCCGCGAACGAGTGGTATCCGCCGTGCCCTTGTGCGTGGCGGTCGGTCCGCCCGGGCGCAGCGCGTTCGATGGACCCGTGCACCTTCTCCGCGTCCCGCGCCCCGCAGCGGGCCTGCTTGTGGGCGCCTGCCTCTGCGTCGGCGCCGCACCCAGCCCGCAGCCGCAAGCCGCTCCTCCGCGCCCGGCCGCCGGCTCCGCCGCGGCGGCCCCGGCGACGTCGCCCGCGCTGCCGTTCCCACCGCGGCCCGCCCCCGCGCAGGCTCCTGCACCGGGCGCCACGGCGCTCCGGCCGCGGGCCACGGTGCCGCCCCCGCCTCCCGGTTCGCCGCAGGAGGCCACCGTGCCGATCGCCTATCCCGAGCCCTTCGCCCAGGCGTTCCGCACCCAGGCGCCGGGCGCCATCGCGCTCTACGGCAACACGTTGCTGTCCTGCCCGTCCGCCGACCCCGACTGCATCGTCGCGCGCACCGGCCAAGGACCGGACGTCAACAACAACTTCTGGAACATGGCCGTGGTCAATGCCGACCCGGACAGCAAAGGGCAGGTCTACTCCTCGTCGAGTTCGAACGTCCGCTTCCTGTCCGGCGACAGCGTCCTGTGGGCCGGCCTCTACTGGGGTGCCGTCGCCACGGCCGGCACAGGCGGGCAGCCGCCCGCGTCCTCCGGACGCGTCATGAAGCTCAAGCCGCCCGGTTCGGCCGACTACGTCCAGGTCACCGCGGACGGCGGCGGCCACGACCCCGCGTTCGGCGTCTACCAGGCGCACGCCGTCGTCACCGACCTGGTCAAGTCCGCCGGACCGGGCGTCTATTGGGGCGGCAACGTGGCCGCGGGCACTGGTGAGGACCGCTTCGCCGGCTGGAGCCTGGTCGTCGTCTACGGCGACGAAGCCCTGCCGATGCGCGACCTCACCGTCTTCCACGGCATCGAACCGGTCGCCGCCCGCGAACAGGTCAACCTCACCGTCTCCGGCTTCGTCACCCCGCCCTTCGGGCCGGTCAACGCCGAGATCGGCGTCGTCGCATACGAAGGCGAAAAGGGCTGGGGCGGCGACCGCATGCAACTCGACGGGCAGGACCTCGCGGACGCGGTCACCCCCGCCGACAACTTCTTCAACTCGCAGAACTCGGTCCGCGGCGCGATGTACACCGACCGCACGCCACCCGACCTCAACCTGTTCGGCTTCGACGTCAAGACCGTCTCCGCACCGGGCATCCTCGGCAACAACGCGCGCAGCGCACGCGTCGACCTACTGTCGTCCGGGGACGCCTTTGCCCCCGGTGTCATCACCACGACATTCGACCTGTACGCACCCAAGTTCGCGCGCGAGACGAAGACCGTGGAGAACCTGTCGGGGCACGACCCCGCCAAGACCGGGGACACGCTCCGCTATACGGTGACGCACCGAAACGACGGCATGGACGCCTCCGTGAAGACCATCGTCACCGACGCCGTACCGCCGGGCACCGCATACGTCGCCGGATCGCTGCGCATGGTCGACGGCCCCGCACCCGGGCCGCGCACCGACCAGGCGGGCGACGACACCGGCGAGTACGACGCGGCGACGCGCACGGTGCGGATGCGCGTCGGCAGCGGGGCCGACGCCGCCGACGGCGGCAGGCTCGCACCCGGCGAGACCGCCGCCTTCACTTTCGACGTCACCGTCGGCGCGGACGCCCCCGCCGACGGCATCACCAACTTCGCGCGCATCGACTACACGGCCGAGACCCTCAACCTCCCGGTCGAGCAGGATGGCAAACCGGTCGTCACGCCATACGCGCCGGACCCGACGCCGCCGCCCCCGACCCCGACGCCGGAACCGTCACCGGAACCTACCCCGACGCACACCACCGCGCCGCCTACGCCGGGGCCGTCCCCGACGACCACCTTCACCCCGCTCCCCAAGCCGAAGCCCGGGGGCAGCCTGGCCGGCACCGGGCCGGTCCTGTCCGCCTTCGGACTCCTCATCGCGGGGACGCTGCTGGTGGTCGTCGGGGCCGTCATGCGGTCACGCCGGCAGCGAGGCTGACGGTCCGTCGCGGTCCGCCTCGCCGCCGCCGTCCGAAGCGGACCGCGCGGTCGCCTCCGGCATGGCCGCCGAGTCGGCGGGCGACGCCATCGCGGTGACGCCCGCCAGCACCAGCGCCATCCCGAACCACGAGACAGCGGCGATGTGTTCGCCCAGCACCACGATGCCCAGTACGGCGGCCGCGACCGGCTCGCCGAGCGTGAGCGCGGTCGCCGCACTGGCCGTGGTGTGCCGCAGGCCCAAGCCGAACAGCGTGTACGCCACGGCCGTGGTGAGCACCCCCAGATGCAGCGCCACCGCCGCACCCCGGCCGGTCGCCAGCCACTGCATGTCGGCGGCCGCCACGGGCAGCACCGCGAGCGCAGCGCCGCCGAACATCACCGCGAGCACCGGGCGCGAGGAGTGCCCGCGCTCGATCAGGCGCGCCCCGACCGTCGCGTACACCGCGTACGCCAGCCCCCCGACCGCCGCAAGGCCGATGCCGACCAGGTCCGCACGGACCCCGCCGGCCTCTTGGCCGGCCACCAGCAACGCGCACCCGGCCACCGCCGTACCGGTCGCCAGGCACCAGCGGGCCCGCAGCGCCGTGCGTTCCAGCAGGCCCGCGAAAACCGGGGCCACCGCCAACGCGATGACCGTGGCCGTCGCGACGCCGGTCCGCGCGACCGCGGGGTAGAACACCAGGGGATAGCCGGCCACCGCCAGCGCACCGAGCAGCAACGCGGCCCGCTCCGGCCACGACACCGCGCGCAGCACGGCGAGCGTGCCGCGCGTGGTCAGGGCCAGCAGCAGACCACCGAGGAACAAGCCCGTGCAGCCGACGGTCGCGGCACCAGGCCCGGCCGGGGCGAGCGAGGCGACCGTGCCGGTGGTGCCCCAGAACAGGCAGGCCACCAGGATCAGCAGCGGCCCGCGCACGAACGTGCGGGCGGCCGCCGACGTAGACGAGGACGGGGACGGGGACGGTTCGAGGGCAGGGGAGAGCACCGAAGAGGATTGCGTGGACACGCAGAAGCCTTCCGTTTCAGGACCTGGGAAAAGGGATCCGAAACGGGCGCACCGCGGACATGGCGCAAGACCACACCGTCGTCGCGTCTATGCGCCGACGACGGCATGCGTAAGAAGCCCTCGTACTACGGGGCTGAGCAAACGGCCGTGCCGGTACGCCCTAGAGGGCGACCGGCGGCGGGGTGCTGAGGTACCAACCTGGTCCGGGCATGACGCCGAGCCTAGATGAGCGGCGCGCTCCGGTGCACGCGGGTATGGGGCGAGGCTGTGGATGCCGGCTCCGGTGCGGGCGCCTGGTCAGCGCACGCGCAGGCCGGAGCGCGCCAGAGCCTGCAGTTGCTCGGGCGTCGGACACCAGTTGGACGTCAGCTCGTCCGCGGGCCAGTCGGCCGCGGCGGCACCCGCGTCGAAGGCGGTCTGCAGGAACGCGAGCAGGGTCCGACGCGGGTTCTCCGCCGCTCGGACGGCGTCGTAGGCCAGCAGCGCCATGCCGCCGTCGTTCACCCACTCCGCCCCGGCCGGGCTCAGCGGCCGCGCGGCAAGCCCGTCCGGCTGCGGCGAGGTGTACGAGTAGTACGCCGGATAGCGCACCTTCGGGTCGCCCGGCCACCAGCCGAACGACACGACCTCGTGCGTGTACGCCTCCGCGGTCACGGGATCGGCGTCCGCGAGCGGCGCGGCGCGCTTTCCCGAGAAGCGCGTCAGGGCCAGGTCGAACGAATGCCAGAAGACGTGTACCGGGCTGGACTTGCCGGTGAACCAGCCCGCGAACTCCTGCAGCACGTCCGCCGACCAGGCCAGCGCCCGCCAATACCGCTCGACGTACTCGCGCTGGTAGGCCGCGTGCGCGGTGTCATCCGGGAACGGCGTGGTCAGGTGCTCGACGCCGAACGGCTTTTCCAGCAGCGGCACGTCCACCCCCAGGGCGGCGAGCGTCTCGTGCAGCTTCTTGTCGAACGCGGCCACGCTCAGGCCGCCGTCGAGGGCGAACGTCCGCACCTGGCCGCGGTCGGTGCGGACCACCAGGAGGTGGTCCACGAAATCGAACGCGATGTCGAAGAAGATGCCGTTGGCGGAGAGCCTGCGGGTGGTCAGGCCGCGGGTGTCGACCGAAAGCGTGATGTTCCACCAGTGGTTCTGCGGGTGCGTCGCGGCCAGCTTCACCTTGCCGACGATCTGCGCGAACAGATGCAGGGTGTCGAGCGTCTCCGACCATGCTCCGTACGGCAGCTCGGGCAGGTCGGCGTTCTCGGGCAGGCCGGTCGGCGCGGTGATCATGCCTTCATCGTCGGCAGATTCCGCGCCCGGCGCGCGCCGGGAGGTCCGTCCGGGCGTCGCCGCCCGGTGGCCCGGGCGGGTCGGGCGGGCTGAAGTCGGACGGGCCGAAGTCGGACGGGCCGAAGTCAGACGGGCTGAAGCGGGGAGTGCGGCCCGGCCGGCAGCTCGACGCGGATCGGGTCGCCGGGCAGCACGTCGCCGTCGGCCAGCACGACGCCCATGATGCCGCCGCGGCGCACGATGTTGCCGTCTTCGTCGCGGCCGACCAGCCGGGACAGCAGGCCGTCTTCGAAGCCGTCGATCTGCGCGCACGGGTTGCGCAGGCCGGTCACCTCGACGACCGCCTCCGCGCCGATGTGCAGGCGCGTGCCCGTGGGCAGGCCCAGGACGTCCAGGCCGGTCGTGGTGATGTTCTCGCCGAGCTGTCCGGCCGCGACCGAGAAGCCTTCGGCGCGCAGCTCGGTGTGCAGCTCGTCGTGCATCAGGTGCACCTGGCGCAGATTCGGCTGGCTGGGATCGCGGGCCACGCGGGACCGGTGCTTCACGGTCACGCCCGCGTGCACGTCGCCTTCGACGCCGCGGCCGGTCAGCAGGCGGATGCTCGGGCGGTTGGGCTTGCTGAAGGAGTACTCGGCGTTGCTGCTGACCGCGAGAACGACGGCGGTCTGGGCGGGGGAACCGGCTGCGGGTGCGGTCATGGGACGTGGGCATCCTTCGCTGGGTCGCGGGCTGGGTCGCGGGTCAGGCTGTTGGCCAGGCTGTGGAGTGGGGCGGGGGCGGGGGACAGGGTACGTGCCGGGTCGTGAGCCGGGTCGCGAGACAGGCCGTGGGTGGGGTCGTCGGCGGGGTCATCGGTGGGCTCGTCGGCCGGTCGATCGGGCAGGCCCGCCGGTTCGAGCAGCAGGGCGAGTGCCGCAGCGGCCGCCGGTCGATCGGCGAGCCGCTGCCGCCGGGGCCGGCGGATTCCGCGGATTCGGCCCGCCGGGTCCGGTAGGCGCGCATGCGGCAGGCGTCCGAGCAGTACTGACGCGGACGCGCGGCCTCGGCTCCTTCGGCGCCCACCACCTCCACCCGGGCGCGATCAAGACCCTCGTCCACGACCTCAAGGCCGCCACCACGCAGCCTTTCGCGGTCAACCTCTGGATTCCGCTCGCCGGCGAACCCCGCACCATGCCCGCCCGCCCCGCACTCCGCACCGCCGTCGACCGCATCCGCCCCTTCTACGAGGAACTGGGCCTGGACGCCGACGCCCTGACCGCGGACATCGACCTGCCCGACTACGACGACCAGATCGCCGCCCTCCTCGAAGCCCGGCCCCCGGTCGTCAGCTTCGTCATGGGCATCCCGTCCCACGACGTCCTCGCCGAGGCCCGCCGCCTGGGCATCACCACGCTCGGCACCGCCACCACGGTCGCCGAAGCCGTCGCCCTGGCCGATGCCGGGCTCGACGCCGTCGTCGCCTCGGGCAGCGACGCCGGCGGCCACCGCGGCGCCTTCCTCCGCCCGGTCGGCGAATCCCTGGTGGGCACGTTCGCCCTGATTCCCCAAGTGGCCGACGCCATCGCGATCCCCGTCATCGCCGCGGGCGGCATCGCCGACGGCCGAGGCATCGCCGCAGCCCTGACCCTCGGCGCCGACGGCGTCCAGATCGGCACCGGCTTCCTCGGCACCGACGAGTCCGCGGCAAGCCCCGTCCACCGCGCCGCACTGCACTCCGACGCCGCCCGCACCACAGTCCTGACCCGGCTGTTCTCCGGCCGGACCGCCCGCGGCATACCCAACCGCCTGACCCGCGAACTCGCCCACGCCGAACAGGAGGTCCCCGCCTATCCCGTCCAGAACGCCCTGATGCAACCCCTCCGCCGCGCCGCCACCCTTCAGGGCACCCCCGACCTCACCAGCCTCTGGTCCGGCCAGGCCGCCCCCCTCACCCGCCCCGGCCCCGCCCGCGCCTACCTCGAATCCCTCATCATCCAGGCCGCCGAACTGCTTGCGCCTGCCCGTTGACCAGTGCGTGCTCCTGACATCTGCACTGCCTGGCAGGCTCAGGACGGCCGTGGCACTCGCGGCAGGGGCCGAGCGTTGGTGAGCCGGCCGGCGTCTACGCCCGGCCGCGGCCTACGCAGACGAGGGACGTCGTCCAGGCGAGAACGGTCAGGACGAGAACGCCGATTACGGGTGCGAGAAGTGCGAAGGTGGGGTCGGGGGCGGCGGTGTACTGGCTTCGGATCGCCGCGTTGGCCGGTGACAGCGGCATCACGAGCCAAGCAAGGACGACAGCTGCCAGTGCGGCGAGGCCCGGCCCTCGGCCATGCACGAGCGGCGGGGCGCTGACAGCGCCCGCCGCCGAACCGGCGAGCAGACAGATGACGACCACGATCACGCCTTGCAGCAGGACGGATCCGGCTGATCGGGGCGCGCCCGGCGGGGGTTTGACCGAGGCGAAGTATTCGAAGACGACCCCGGCCGCGCCCAGCACGGCGGCGAACAGGAGTGCCACGGCCAGGGCGGTGGCCTGGACGCGGCGCGGGCCGACCACGGCGGCCACGACGGCTCGTTCGGCGGTGGACTCGGCGGTGACCACGAGGCGGGACACCCAGGCGGTGACGGGGATGAGGGCGGCGCCGGCCCACGCGAGGGAGTCGCCGAGTTCTTGTCCGCCGGCCGCGCCGCCCACGACGAGGGCCGCGTACAGCACCACGGGCGCCACCCAGCACTGCGACCTCAACAGCAGAGCCAGTTGGTAGCGCGCCAGGGGAAGAACGCGCGGGGGGATCACGTGCCAGGCTCCTCTTCCGCCACGCGGCGGATCCGCGTGGCCGGGTCCGCGAGCAGGGCACGCAGGACGTCGGCGCACACGTCCGGGTCGACGTCCACGCGGTACCCGTTGACGTGGCCGTCGGGTCGCGGGCACACGTCCCGTACGCCCGGCATCGACCGCAGGGCCGTGACCAGGGCTGGCGGCATCGGCGTGGAAGCGACGTCCGCGGCCATCCCCAGATCGACGTCGATGCGGACGAGCGACGCGGGCACGGACACGCGCCGCGGTCCGTGGACCAGCAGTTCGATGCTCGGCGGCACCCGTGTGACCTGACCGTCGCGGACTAACAGGGTCGTGTCCACGGTGTCGGCCAATCGCAGGGCGTCGTGGTCGACGAAGACGACCGTTCCGCCGTGCACGACCCGTTCGCGTACAGCCGAGTCCAGGATCGCGCGCGAAGGGGGGTCCAGGCCGGTCCACGCCTCGTCGAGGACGAGGAGGCCGGGCTCGGCCAGCAACGCCTGTGCGACGGCGACCTTCTGGCTCGTGCCTTT
The DNA here is from genome assembly GCF_021502675.1 of Yinghuangia soli. GTDB lineage: Bacteria > Actinomycetota > Actinomycetes > Streptomycetales > Streptomycetaceae > Yinghuangia > Yinghuangia soli. The sequence continues at coordinate 143,117 of NZ_JAKFHA010000003.1, read as the reverse complement.
GGACAGGGCCCGCATCGGGGTGCGCGCATACCCGTGCGCCCCGAACAACTCCAGCAGTTCGCCTGCTCTTTCGACCGCGCGAGCGGTGGACAGGCCGTGGATGCGGCCCATATGGGCCAGGTAGTCGGCCGGCGTGAACGGCAGATCCCCGGGAAACCGCTCGGGAACGTAAGCCGTCGGCGGGCGGCCGTGGACCCGCCCGCGGTCGGGGCGGGTCGTCCCGGCAATCACCCGCAGCAGTGTCGACTTGCCACTGCCGTTGGCACCGTCGACGCGGACGAGCCTTCCGGGCTCCAGACGTGCATCGACATCGCGAAGAACCCAATTGTCCGCGCGCCGAAAGCGTTTGCCCACGCGTCGGAGCCGCAATCCTTGCTCTCGCACCCGCCAACCCTAATTCCGATCGGGGCGTCCGCGCTTGCCCCTCGCATCGCCACGGATCGCTGCTCCCGTGTCGGCCGATGCTCGGCGGTTTCCGGCCCGGGCCCGCAGGCGTTCAGGTCGGCAAGCCTCCGCGTGGTCGGGTTACGCAGGACCGCCTATCGGGCTCAGCGGGGGGAGGTCCCAGCCGCGGGACACCCACAGCCGGCCGTCGGCGCCGAGAGCCAGCACGACGGGTGTCTCCGTACTGCCGAGCCGGTCGACGGCGACGACCGGGAGTCCGACGAAATGTCGGCCTCCGCCGATGTCCTTCCAGGTGCCGAACGGACCGTCGGGGGAGTTCTGCAGGACGGCGCCGATGCTGCCGGCGCCGGTGCGCTGGGCGGCCACGATGCGGATGCCGTTCCCGTCGTCCCCGTGTCCGGCGGCGATCTCGCCGACGCCGTTCTGACCACCGCTGCCGACGTCCGCCGGCACCGGTGCGAACCCGGCGTCCGGGGCGGTCTGCGAGAACGCCTGCACCTGTCCGGTCCCCGGGGCCCGGAACATCAGGTCGACGCGCCCGGAGGCGTTGACGGCGGCCCGGACCGGACTTGCGGGAGGCCGTACCGGGAACCCGGGATCGGACGTGAAACCGGAGTCATGGGCGGTCTGGTACGCGTGGATGACGCGGCTGGGGGCCGAGCCGAAGAGTTCGATGCGCCGAGTCGCCGGCGACCGGGCATCGCCGGCCAGGACGGCGGTCGGCGCACCTTGGACAAGGTGGACCGTCCCGCGAACCGGTTCTGTTGCCGGGTGCTGCTTGCCGTCGACGACGTTGACCGTGAAGTGCGTCCAGTCCGACCAGGCGCCGCCGGCGGTCGTCTGCCATCGCGTGCTGATACCGCCTCCGCCGTTGCGGACGAAGACCTGCAGTCGGCCGTCCGCGTTGGAGACGACCGTCGGCGGACTCACATAGAGCCTCTCGGGCCGGCCCGCGTTGGGGTTGCCCAGGTCCGCCCAGCCCCAACTGCCGTCGGCCCGCTGATAGTGCGTCCAGATGTTCCGGGTGAGGCGCGCCTGGACGAACACCGCCATCCGCCCGCCCTGGTCGTTGCCCACGGCCACGCCTTCGGCCATCGCGCCCAGAACAGGAGGACCCGCATGGACAACCGGACCATCGAAGCCGCCCGCGGCGTTCTCGGTCCATTCGTACAGCGTCGCTCCGACCGCGACGAATGCATGGATCCGGCCGGCGGCGTCCCGGCCCGCCCACTGCGTGCCGCGCGACTCGGCCGCGTACTCCCGCACCGCCCAGCTACCATAGCCCGCGCCCGATCCGGTGGCCGGGTCCGGCATGCCGTCCGCGGTGACCGCGTGGGACTTCAGCAGCACGCCGTCATTGGCGGCGTACTTTGCGAACGCGGCGGTCTTCTGCGCCGCATCCGGCCCGGACAGGTTCTGCGGCAGAGCGCTGATGTTGTAGTCGCGGTAGTGCTCCATCAGCACCCGCACGCCGGGGTCGGGGTGCATCCGCTGGTGGTGCGCGACGGCGGCGTCTGCGGCCTTGCCGGCGGCCACGTGGTCGGAGTGGCTTGCGGCGTGGGAGGGATCGTCGGTCGTGTCCAGGGCACGCACGACCCTGGCCTCGGTCCAGGTGATCAGGGCGGTGAGCACGTTGCGCAGCGTCAGTCCGGTGTAGGAGACCGGCCAGACGGCCCCGTTCGGACCGTCGGCGTCCAGGGTGCTCGTGCTCACCGCGCTATTGCCGAGTTGTTCGAGTGCCTTGCCGCCCAGGTGGCGCTTATCGGCCGCCTCGGGCAGGTTCAAAAAGACCAACGTGACGCTCTTGCCGGGGGACTTGAGCTTGAAAGCCTCGACAGGTCGCGGAAGACCGGACGGGCGGACCTCGTCCCAGCATGCACCCCAGCCGGACGCTGCTTCCTCGCAGCCGTCCACTCCGGCCATCCAGGCGTACGCCTCGCGGACGCCTTCCTGGCGGTGTTCGGCGTACTCCTCCTGGCTGACCCCGGCAGGCAGCGCTTTCGGCGTGTTCTCGCCTGCCGTCAGGTACACGGTGGTGAGCGGCACGCCCGCATCGATCGCCTTCTGGATGTCGGGGTTCATGAAGAGCAGGTCGTCGTCCTGGTGCGCGACGATCTGCATGACGGCCGGCCGGCCGACACCCGCCTGCCCGGCACTCGGCGACACCAGGCCGGCGGCCAGGGCGAACACCGCCATGAAAACCGCGGATATCCGCCGTCGTCTCACCGTCGACACCTTCCGGAGCATGCCCAGGGCACTACCGCAAAGAAAGGTGATTCTAGGGCGGATCGCCCCCCGTCGCGTCGCCGGTCCGCGGTCCGGTCAGCGCTTGGACGTGCGGGCCGCGCGGAGCCACTCCTTGTTCATCGTCGTGATGGCCTGCAGCGGGATCCCCTTCGGGCACGCGGTCGCGCACTCCCCGGCGAGCGTGCAGCCGCCGAACCCCTCGGCGTCCATTTGGGCGACCATGTCCAGGACCCGGCTCTCCCGCTCGGGGGCTCCCTGCGGCAGCACGTTCAGGTGGTTCACCTTGGCGGCGGTGAACAGCGAGGCGGAGCCGTTGGGGCAGGCCGCGACACATGCGCCGCAGCCGATGCACTCGGCGTGCACGAAGGCGTGGTCAGCGTCGGGCTTGGGGACGGCGACGGCATGGGCATCCGGGGCGGAACCCGTCGGCGCGGTCACATAGCCGCCGGACTGGATGATCCGGTCCAGGGCCGTCCGGTCCACGACGAGGTCGCGGACCACGGGGAAGGCGGCCGCGCGCCAGGGTTCGACGTCGATGGTGTCGCCGTCGCGGAAGGACCGCATGTGCAACTGGCAGGCGGTGGTGCGTTCCGGGCCGTGCGCGTCGCCGTTGATGACCAGGCTGCAGGCGCCGCAGATGCCCTCGCGGCAGTCGTGGTCGAAGGCCACCGGGTCTTCGCCCTGCACGATGAGGTCTTCGTTGAGGGTGTCGAGCATCTCGAGGAAGGACATGTCGGGGGAGACGCCGTCGACCTCGTAGGCGGCCATGGCTCCGGGGGCATCGGCGTTCTTCTGGCGCCAGACGCGCAGGGTGAGCTTCACGTGTAGCTCCGTCGGGTGGGGTGGACGTACTCGAACACCAGGTCCTCCTTGTGCAGCAGGGGAGCCTGGCCGGGGGCGGTGAACTCCCACGCCGCGGCGTAGGAGAACTCGTCGTCCTTGCGTTCCGCCTCGCCCTCGGGCGTGCGGGACTCCTCGCGGAAGTGGCCGCCGCAGGACTCGGACCGGTGCAGGGCGTCGAGGCACATCAGCTCGGCGAGTTCCAGGTAGTCGACGACGCGGTTCGCCTTCTCCAGCGCCTGGTTGAACTCGGCGCCGGTACCGGGCACTTTGATGCGCCGCCAGAACTCCGCACGGATCTCCGGAATCCGCTGCAGCGCCTTGCGCAGCCCCACCTCCGTGCGGGCCATTCCGCAGTACTCCCACATCAGTTCGCCGATCTCGCGATGAAAGGAGTCAGGCGTGCGGTCGCCCTGCACCGCGAGCAGCCGCGCGAGGCGTTCCCTGGTCTCGTCCAGCGCCGCCACCGCCGCCGGGTGCGAGGCGTCCGCATCCCCGACCGCGGGCGCGCCGGCCAGGTAGTCGTTCACCGTCGCCGGCAGGACGAAGTAGCCGTCCGCGAGGCCCTGCATCAGGGCAGACGCACCGAGCCGGTTCGCCCCGTGGTCGGAGAAATTGGCCTCGCCGATCGCGAACAGGCCGGGCACCGTGGTCTGGAGGTCGTAGTCCACCCACAGGCCGCCCATCGTGTAGTGCACGGCGGGGTAGATCCGCATCGGGACCTCGTACGGGTTCTCCGCGGTGATCCGCTCGTACATCTCGAAGAGGTTGCCGTACTGCTCGGCGACCTTGTCGCGGCCCAGGCGCGCGATCGCATCCGCGAAGTCCAGGTACACGCCCTGTCCCCCGGGGCCGACACCGCGACCCTCGTCGCACACGTTCTTGGCCGCACGCGAGGCGATGTCCCGAGGCACGAGGTTGCCGAACGAAGGGTAGATGCGCTCCAGGTAGTAGTCCCGCTCGTCCTCCGGAATATCGACCGCAGCCCGCGGGTCGCCGGCCTTCTTCGGCACCCAGATCCGGCCGTCGTTGCGCAGCGACTCGCTCATCAGCGTGAGCTTGGACTGATGAGTTCCGGTCCGCGGAATGCACGTCGGATGAATCTGCGTGAAGCAGGGATTCGCGAAGTACGCGCCGCGCCGATGCGCACGCCACACCGCCGTCGCGTTGGAGTTCATCGCGTTCGTCGACAGATAGAAGACATTGCCGTACCCGCCCGAGGCCAGAACCACGGCATCGGCCATGTAGGTGCCGATCTCGCCGGAGACCAGATCGCGCGCCACGATGCCCCGAGCCCGCCCGTCGACCACCACCAGGTCCAGCATCTCCGTACGGGGGTGCATCTCGACCGTTCCGGCCGCGATCTGCCGGGACAGCGCCTGATAGGCACCCAGCAGCAGTTGCTGCCCCGTCTGCCCGCGGGCATAGAAGGTCCGCGACACCTGGACCCCGCCGAAGGAGCGGGTATCCAGCAGCCCGCCGTACTCCCGCGCGAACGGCACACCCTGCGCCACGCACTGGTCGATGATCTGCACCGAGATCTCGGCGAGCCGGTGCACATTCGACTCCCGCGCGCGGAAGTCCCCGCCCTTCACGGTGTCGTAGAACAGCCGGTGCACCGAGTCGCCGTCGTTGCGGTAGTTCTTCGCCGCGTTGATACCGCCCTGCGCGGCGATCGAATGCGCCCGCCGCGGCGAGTCCTGGTAGCAGAACTGCAGCACCCGATAGCCCTGTTCGGCCAGCGTCGCACCCGCCGACGCACCCGCCAGCCCGGTCCCGACGACGATCACCGTGTGCTTGCGCCGGTTCGCGGGGTTGACCAGCTTTGCGGTGAAGCGCCGCCGGTCCCAGCGTTCGGCGATCGGCCCCTGGGGGGCCTTGCTGTCGGCGATCCGCGAACCGGTGCCGTAGTCCAGATAGCTCATGTCAGTTCACGACTCCGGTCATGACGGCGACAGGTACGGAGATGAAACCGATGGTCAAGCCGGCCGCGAGAAGATTCGCGGCCCCCTTCAGCAGCCGGGCCCGAGCCGCGCTGCCCACTCCGAGGGTCTGCGCCGCGCTCCAGAACCCGTGCCGGATGTGCAGCCCCAAGGCCAGCATCGCCACGATGTAGACGACGTTCCCGTACCAGGTCGAGAAGGTGGCGACGACGTTCTCGTACGGGTGTCCCGCCTGCGCGTTCTCGTTCACGGTCAGCGTCGTCAGGTCGAGCAGGTGCCACACCACGAACAGCGCGAGAATGACCCCGCCCCAGCGCATCGTCCGGGTCGCGTAGCTCGTACGCGCCTTGGTATGCGCGTAGCGCACCGGACGCGCCTTGATGTCCCGGCGGCTCAACTGGAACGCGCACACACCGTGCAGCACCACCGAGACGACCAGTCCGACCCGGACTATCCACAGTGCCCAGTGGCTGTGCAGGACCGGCGCGCCGAGGTGCCGCAGCCAGTGCGCGTACCCGTTGAACTCGTCCGCGCCGAAGAAGATCTTGAGGTTGCCCGCCATGTGGGCGACCAGGTAGCCGAGCATGATCAGGCCGGTCACGGCCATGACCGTCTTCTTGCCGACGGAGGAGTCCCACAGCGTGCGTACGGTGGGCGGCCGCCGATCCCTGGTTGCGAGAGCCATGCGCCGACCGTAGGGCGGCCACCCACAAGAGGTCCAAGACATGATCCTGCTCGACTCCATAGGCACTGCCTATCAACGAGCTAAGCTGCCCCCATGCAGTTCCAGCAACTCGCCTACTTCGTGGCCGTGGCCGAGACCCGGCACTTCACCCGGGCCGCCGAACGCGTGCACGTCTCGCAGCCCTCGCTCTCCCAGCAGATCCGGGCCCTGGAGACCGAACTGGGCACCGACCTGTTCAGCCGCGCCCGCGGCAACATCGCCCTCACCGAAGCCGGCGAAGCCCTCCTGCCGCTGGCCCGCCGCATCCTGGCCGACGCCGACACCGCCCGCCTCGAAGTCCAGGAACTCGCCCAGCTCCGCCGCGGCCGCGTCCGCCTCGGCGCCACCCCGAGCCTCTGCACCGGCCTGCTGCCCGACGTGCTGCGCACCTTCCACGCCATGCACCCCGGCATCCGCCTCCTCATCGAGGAAAGCGGCTCCCACGGCCTCGTCCGCGAACTCGCCGACGGCGCCCTCGACCTCGCCCTGGTCGTCCTCCCGCTGCCCCGCCCCTCCCCGGCGCTCACCACCGTCGAGCTCCTCCGCGAGGACCTCGTCGTCGTCTCCGCCACCACCGCCCCACCCCCGGGCGGCGGCCGCACCGTGGCCGTCTCCGACCTCCGCCACGAGTCCCTGGTGATGTTCCGCCACGGCTACGACCTGCGCGAACTCACCGTCGCCGCCTGCCGCGCCGACGGCTTCGAACCCTCCTTCGCCGTGGAAGGCGGCGAGATGGACGCCGTCCTCGGCTTCGTCCGCGCCGGCCTGGGCGTAGCCGTCGTCCCCAGCATGGTCGCCACCCACGCCGGCCAAGGCCTCCGCGTCACCCCCTTCACCCCCCAGAGCCGCCTCCACCGCACCATCGCCCTGGCCCACCGCAGCGACGCGACCCTCTCCCGAGCAGCCCAAGAATTCCAACGAGTCCTCCTCGCCACCCACCCCCGCAAACCCCACGGCCGAACCCCTTGAGCACAGCCGATCGAAGACACCACGAGCGTTCGTCCGGCACGTGCGCGGACGCGCTGTCCGACGTCTGTGCTTGGCTCCCGCTGTCCGTTTCATTGCCGGGGGAGGGGGCTGCCATGGGAGGCAGAGCGGTGATCTTTGCGCTGGGAGTCGACGACACCCGGCGCCTCCTGGCTGCCGCCGGGGACGACGGCGCGGTGATGAGCCTGATCGAGGAGATCGAGGAGCGCTGGGACCGCGACGGACTCGTCGACCTGGACAAGTCGTGGGACGCGCTGCACCGCTGCCTCACCGACGGGGAACTGGCCTTCGAGAACGGCGACTACCCGCTCTCGCACGCCATCTTGGGCGGACAAGTCCTGTACGACGGAGACGACTACATCGTGTCGTACGTCAGCCCGGAGCAGGTCCACGACATCGCCCGCGCCCTGGCCCCGCTGGACGAGCAGTGGCTTCGGGGCAGGTTCGCCACCCTGCCCTTCGGGGACTACGAGGGCGCCGGCAGCGAGCAGGACATCGCCTACACGTGGGCTTCCCTGCCCGGCCTCAAGGACTTCTACCGAGCAGCAGCCGCCCGCGGACGCACGGCGGTCTTCACCGTCGATCAGTAGAACGGGCCGGTCAGCGCAGCCGGCGGAGTGCTGCGGTAGCGCAGTCGTCGGCGGCGCTGTTAAAGGCGATGGCTGCCCTGGGAGCGTGCAGGCGGACGAGGTTGATAATTGCCTCGAACAGCGGCAGCAAAGGCTCATGGCTGCGGATACCGCCGCCAATGACGACGCAGGCGTAGTCGCCACCGATCAGCGCGGCGGTGACTGCCTCTTCAGCGTTGTCGTCAGGGACGAACAAGCACCAATCGGCCTGAATGCCATGCTCGGCGAAAGCGGCCCGGCTCCGCGCCAGACCCGCGAGAACCGGCGCAGGATCCCAGCCGTCGAGCTTCTCGGGATCCAGCCCGATGACAAGCACGCGAGGTCCGGACACATCTCCTCCTGCGCAGCATCGGTACGGGGTGCGACGACCCCAGGCCCAGAGACACCTGATTGGCGTGCTCTCCAGTGTCTCGCGCCGCGCCGTCGCTTAGAGGAGGAGTAAGGGACGGCGGGTCGTGACCTATGACCGTACGGCACTACCCAGGACACCGACCTCGACCACCTGCTGACGTCGGCCCGCAACCGCCGCCCGCAATCCTGCGCGACGGCACCGCCCCGGTGGAACCCCGGAACCCTGTCCCAAACCGCGTCGGATCACTGCCTGGATGGCGGCGCCTGCGCGGACGGCCTCAAACTGGTCCGCGGGTGAGCCGCTTTCCGGAAGAACGGCAAGAATGTCGTCACCGTCGTTCCACTGCAGCGGAGTTCAGGCCCCGTGCAGGGGGCGATCACACGCATTAAGCCGGTCAAGTGGAGTCAGCCAGGCGGACGCCGTTCGGACTACCGCGAACGGCGGTTCTCGCTCAACCACCGTGACCGTCAGGCCCCCTGCCAGACGAAGATGCCTTCGAGGCCGTCGGTGCTGAGGTAGGCATGGCCGGTGCCTCCGCCGAAGTTGAGGAAGTAGGGGTCGTCGAGGGTGCCCTCCAGGTCGTGGAGTTGGAAGAAGAACCGCCAGGGGCGGCCGACGACGGCGAAGTTCGGATACAGAGGGCGGCCCGCCAGCCAGTCGCGTGGATCGTCCGACCACACATCGGGCTCCCCGCGTTCCCCGTTGCTCCAGCCCACGTACTGCTCGATTGCCTCCTCGGTACGCGGGTCGAACGGTGCGAGGTCGACCAGCCACTCCACCGGCACCTGCTCAACGGCATCCGTCCACAGCGTCGGCCCCGTGATGCCAGGCGGGCCGATCCGCACTCCGGGACGCACGCGACCGCCGGGCTGGACGATCAAAGCAGCGTCGCCCGGCTCCTCATCGGGGCCGTCGAGTCCGCCCATGAACAGGCTGTCCTCTTCGAGGAAGAGATAGGCCAGACGCGCGACCTCCCCGGCCGCGACCGGCACCGGGAACTGGCCGATGAACATGAGCGGTTCGCCGCTGGTCGGGCTCACCGGCCACGCGGGCTCGGTAAGCCACACCGGCGAACCGCCCAGCTTGGCGACCGGCTCGGTGACGGGCTGCCCGGGGGCATACAGCGTCATGCGCATGCGCGGGAGGAACGCGGCATCGTCAGGTCCGACCGGTCCTTCGACGGGGGTGGGCAACATGCCCGGCAGGATAACGATCTGGGGCGACGACGTTCCTGGACGGGACCCTCGGCTCAACCACGTTCAGTCGCCCTCGCCGGCATGCTGAGGCGAAGTACGCCAGCAGGATGCCGAACCCAATTACCCACACGTTCTCGGTGAGCACGCTCAACCACGAAGGCAGGCCCTCCAGGCCGTAGATGCCGGTCGAGGGTCGGATCGGATGCATCTTGACCGGCCACGCGAGCATCGTCAGGTACGTCGCGGCCAGAGCGAAACCGGCAGCCCTGTCGCGGCTGCGCCACGCCGTGACCGCGAGATGCACGATCAGCGGAACGACCCACACCCAGTGATGACCCCACGAGTGCGGGGCGATCACGACGCCGGTGAGTCCGCACAAGGCGACGCCGAGCACCTCGTGCCCTTGCCGGGACGCGCGTACCGCAAGAGCGAGACCGAGGGTGGCCAGCGCCGCGGCGGAGAGCACCCACAGCAACTGCGGCGGCGTGTCGGTGTCGAACGTCCGGGCCATCAGGCCTCGCAGGGACTGATTGGTGACGTTGCGGGCGTAGCCCACCCGGTCCGCATCGAGGAAGACGCCGCCCCAGTAGTCGGTCGAGTCCCGCGGCGCGCACAGGAGGCCGACGGCGACGGTCCCGGCGAAGGCGCCGCCAGCGACCGCGGCGGCTCGGAAGCGGCGGGCCAGGAGCAGGTACAGGATGAAGATCGCCGGCGTCAGTTTGATGCCGGTCGCGATCCCGACGCCTATGCCGCGCCACCGCGACGTACGCGAACCGGTGAGATCGGCAACGACGATAAGCATCAGTAGCAGATTGATCTGCCCGAACGAGACCGTGCTGCGCACCGGTTCCACGAACATCAGAGCCCCGGACATGAGCACGGCGAGCACGGCAATATCCCGATGCCGGCTGCCAATGAGCCGTGCCAGGACTATGCGGACCGTCCCGTACAGGCATGCCGCGCACAGGACGATCCACAGCACCTTGACCAGGCCAAGCGGAAGTACTGCCAGCGGGGCGAACACGACTGCTGCGAAAGGCGGGTACGTGAACTCCATGTCGAGCCCGAGCACCGGCCCGTCGTACAGCGGCCGCCCGGCGGACAAGACGATCCGCCCGCCCGCGCGATACACGCGCAGGTCCGCCATCCAGTAGTACGCCGGCCACACGACCGTGCTCGCCACATACGCGGCAACCGCACTCAGCACCACACCGATGCCGACGAGGCGCACTCGCCTGTGCCGCGCTTCGGGACCCGCGACCGTCACCTTCACAAGACCGCCGCAGGGCATGCGTCACCGCACGACTCGAGCATGACCGGTTCGCCCCCCGGCGCCGTGGAATCAGGACCTCACATGCCAGTCAACTGCATACGTAGGTAGGTGAGTTCCCGATTCCCAAAAAGTTCGTTCACGTGGCGGTGGTTCGGGCCGCGCGTATGTCGCGGTTGTCGAGGATGCGCCAGGTGCCGGCCGTGAACACCGCAGCGCAGCCGAAGCCCAGCCAGAAGGGCGCAGCCAGATGCCGCCTGTGTTGTCGGAGACGCCGGCCGCGGTGACCGACACAGTTAGGAGCAATCCGAGGGTGTCGACGGCGATGTGGCGTTTGCGGCCGGCGATCCGCTTGCCGGCGTCGATGCCCTGGTCGGATGTGTTGATGTTGGCGGAGGTCTTGATGCTCAGGCTGTCCAGGACGCAGGCGCTCGGTTCGGCGTCTCGTCCGGCCTGCTGGCGGACGAGGGGCCGGCGCAGGCCGTCGAGCTGCTCGAAGGCGCCGTCCTTCCGCCGGGTGACGGCCGCTCATAGACGGCCTCTCCACCGTCGGACGCCTCCCCTTCGTGAGGGTCCTCGGCGAGGACGTCATCCCACACGACGCCGCCGTTGGCCCAGATCGACGGCCGGCGGCGGATCGGCATCGCGTGGTGGACCGCGTCGTGCGGTTCCTGTCCCCAGGCGGGCTTCCAGCCCGCGTCGTCGTGGACCAGCACCGGATTGGCGATGGCGATGGCGATCGTCGACAGGTAGGACGTGATCGTGCAGCCGTCGTAGGTCAGGAACGTCCACGACGGGGGCGTGTCTCTCCCGCTGCCGGTGCGTTTCCGGACGGCGCACGGCCAATCGGTGAATCGACCGGGTGCGCGGTTGGTCCGGCGCAGGGACGCGAGGCGGGAGTCGGGGCCGAAGCCGCCGTCGCTGACCTCGGTGCAGACGCGGCGTAGCAGCCCGGGCAGTGCGCGTCTCATGTCGTGTTCGGATGGCGTGCGGACGGCGCCTTGCAGGGCATCGGCGACCATCCTGGTGCGCAGGTGGTCGACGGTGGCCCAGCCGACGACGTTGCGGGTGGCGGTGTCGGCTCCAAGTCGTTTCCAAGTGCCTTCCATGAACCCCCGGCCAAGCTCTGACACATGGAAACCACGAGCAACACCCAGACTCCCCATGACGAGCGACCGGGCACTCGCTCCATGGTGGTCGTCCAGCGCGGACTGCGCCGCGAGTCACGCCTGCCGGCACGGCTCGTCGCGGCCGAGTAGGCCGGGACCGGTTCGCCCGGCAAGTCCGCAATCTGATCACCGACCGCGGCCTGTACAACCGAACGGTCGCAGCAATGATGCAGTGCGACGCGCCGCTGCTGGTGACACCTCCCAAAGCGACCCACTACCGGGCCAGCCCCAGCGCGTACGCACAGGCAGCACTCCCAGGCTTGCCGGCCATGGCCCCACGCGAGCCGGGGTCCGCTGTGGTGACCACCTACGCCTCGACGTTCCATCGCGACCATCTGGACCGCTCCGTCCGCGAGACCAGGTCACTGTCGGAGGTACTCGACATGCGCCTGGGCGATCTCGGCTGACGAGCCATCCGGACACGGCAATCCGTTGCCCTGCACCTGGGTCAGCCATCCCGAAAACGGCATTACGCCCACGATGACGGCGCGAATGCGCGCCGTCCTGAGAAAGGCAGCGCTGCATGCGCCTGATATACGCCCGGATCGACACTCCAGCCGCCCCCGGAATGCTGGTTCCATTCCTCATCCGCTCCCCCCGATCGGGGGGCGCCGTTGTGGAACCTCTCGCTCTCCGCTGTGCGCACGCTGATGACCGATCCCATGTCTGATCTGGGAGGGTGTGCCCGCTTGTGGCGGTGGATCGGTGCCCGCCCGCCGGTTCGCTGGGGTGTTCTGTCGATAGTCCTCGGCGCGGTGGCCGGGATCGGAGCGATCGGGCTGTTCGGTCTGCTGGAGTTGGCAAACCACTGGCTGCTCGGCGCGCTCGGCGGACACAGTCCCTACACCACGACCGCCCAAGGCGGCTTCGAGACCGGGTGGACACGTGAACGGGCCGTATGGGCGGTCCCCCTGGTCGTAGCAGGCGGTTCCCTGGTTGCCGCGGCGCTGGTGCGGTGGCTCGCCCCTGAGGCGGGCGGACACGGGACCGACGCGGCCATCGCCGCCGCCCATCACCACCCCCTCGGCATCCGCGGACGGGTGGCCGGCGTGAAGATGGTCGCTTCCGCGGTCACCATCGGCGCCGGAGGATCAGGCGGCACCGAGGGCCCGGCGGCGCAGATTTCCGCCGCATTCGGCTCCGTCGTCGCCCGTCGCACCGGTTTGACTCGCGATCAGGCCCGTACCGCGGTGGTCGTCGGTCTGGCGGCGGGCGTGGGGGCCATCTTCCGTGCCCCTCTCGGCGGGGCGCTGCTGGGCGCGGAACTGCTGTACCGCAAAGACGCCGACGCCTCGGTGGTCGCCAAGGCCCTGCCCGCGGCTCTGGTCGGCTACGGAGTCTTCGGTTCCGTTTTCGGATTCGGCCCCATTTTCGGATACCACCCGGATGCGGACATCGGCGGGCTTGGGGGCCTGCTGCTGATCGCGACCGTCGGGCTGCTCGCGGGTGGGGCCGCACGCGTCTACGCCACGATGTTCATCCTGGTCCACAACCGCACCAATGCCGCAGCCCGAACCACCACCAGAAGGCTCGTATTTCCTGCCGCGGGCGGCCTCGCGGTCGGCGCCTTCGGTCTGTGGGTGCCCGGAGTTCTCGGCACCGGCTATGGGCTGATGGAAGGCGCGATGAACCGCGAGGTCCTGCTGGACCTTTCACTGTGGGCCGTCCTGCTGATCGCCCCCGCAAAGATCGCCGGCACCGCCTTGTCGATCGGCACCGGCGGCTCCGGCGGTGTCTTCGGCCCGGGCATGGTCGTGGGCGCGGCCATCGGTGCATCGGTGTGGCGGATCGCAGAAGGGCTCGGGTACGGCCCCAACGACCCCACCATGTTCGTCGCCGCGGGCATGGCTGCCTGCCTGGGGCCAGTCGTACGGGCGCCGCTGGCGGTCCTGGTGATGACCGCCGAAACACTCGGCAACGCGACCCTTTTGGCCCCTGGTGCGCTCGCCGTCCTGTGCGCGATCCGGGTACTCGGCGACACCACGATCTACCCAAGCCAACCCGACAAGCGCGCAGACGTCGCGATCGACGAGTCACACCGTCAACACGCCTCGGAAGGCTGACGCGCGAGGCAGAGCCCGCGACGGTGTCGGGTTCCCGCAGGTCAAAGTGCGGAAGCCCGACCCGAGGGCACGCTGCGTGATATCGCCGACTACTGCCGGCAGTTGCGGTCGGGCCGCCTGGTGGTTACCGGCGCCCCCAGGTTCGGGGAAGACGGTGCCGGCCTTCCATCTGATCCTCGCCCTGCTCGACGCACGCGGCCCGGACAATCCGGCACGACTCGCTGACCAACGCGGGCATGGTCCTGCCCTTGCTCGACGGCCTGGACGAGATGGACGCTGCCGACACCGGTACCTCGGCCGTACGGCACCCGCTCGCGACAGCCCTGGATATCCTCAACGCCAATCAGCGAGGCCGCGTTCGTATCTTCCACACGATCCCGTTCAGCACCCGACGGTCGTCCACCGCGGCCGCCCCTTCGGCGGCCGCGGCGATCACGGCTCCATCAACGCCCACCCGTTGTCGCTCAGTTCATAACGCCGGATCACAGACCACATGATCCCGCGCCAGCGTTTTGAAGACAGGGCCTAACGCGTGCCGGGCCCGGTGAGGTAGACGGTTGCGCCGGTACGTCGGGCCTCGGCGAGGGACTGGAGTCGGGCGAACACCCGCGCGCTCATGGTGGACTCCTACGCTTCGAGCGACTGGATGCGCCACTCGTCGTGTTCGGTGGGGTCGAGTGTGATCCGCGCCAGTTCGTCGCCGGTCAGGATCCCGCCGTCGAAGACGAAGCCGACCTTTGCGCACGGCCACGCCGGCTCCGGTGGGAGGAAGTGCGTGAGTAGCAGGCGTGGTGCGCCCGCGAAGGCGATGCCGGTCTCTTCCCGGCACTCGCGTACGGCTGTCGAGAAGGGCGTGTCGTCGCCGTGCTCGACGTTTCCCCCGGGCAACTGCCAAGCCTCCGTGCCCTGCACGGACCGCAGCGCGAGCGGGTGCCCGTTGCGGTCGGTGAAGTACAGGCCTGCGTACATCGTGGCGTTGGGAAGCGTCCGTACGTACTGCTCCGGCGGCAACCAGGTCATGCCGTCCATGATCCGCCACCCGCATGTTTGCCGCACTCAAAGCGCAGTGGTGTCGAGTACGTCGTACGTCGACCACCGCGGGCGCAGTGAACGGCACCCCCTGCAGCGGATGAACAACCGACACCAGAACACACCGCATGCGCGCGACGCGCCCGAGTGCACCGACCGCAGCCACTGGGTTGTCCTCGGGTGATGACTGACAGGGCGTCACATATACGCATGTGTGCACTTGCGGACCAGTTGATCTGTCACTGTGCTGTCATGAGCGAGTGTGCGCGGCCGGTCAGGCCTGCGGAACTTTGGGCTGTGGCGTTCGGCCGGGCCCGGCGGATAAAGGTCTTCGGCGGAGTCGTCCACGCGCACTCGGACACGGCGTTCGAGGCCTGGGACGCGGCGACCGGGCAGCAGCTCTGGTCGCTTCCCGGTCATGCCATGGCCGGGCCCGTCGACGGTCCCGTCCTCTACACCTCGGCCGACAAGAAGATCTGCGCGGTCGACGCCCGGACCGGCGAAGTCCGTTGGGAGCGCAGGTTCGCCGAGAAGCTGCTCGGGCGGCTGCGCAGTCGCGGTGCCACGGCGCCGGTCGACCGCGTGCATCCGCTGCCTGGCGGCCACGTCTTGGCGTACGGCGGGGGAGGCGTCCACGCACTCGACGCGGACACCGGCGCACTGCGATGGGCGCATCCCGCGGACTTCGGCGGCAAGGCGGCGGCGGTCGGCCTCGGGGGAGTGCTCGATGCCACCGGCCGCCCGCTGCTCCTCGGTCCGACCGGCGAGCCCGGCGAGTTGATCGCACTCGACCCGGAGAGCGGCGACCGGCTGTGGAGCCGCAAGCACGCCATCGTCGTCGCGTTCCCGGACGGCCGCGCGTGTGCGATCTCCGGACGCGACAGTTCGGGGCAGCACCATCTCCTCGACAGCGTGACCGGCGCGATGCTGGGGCCCGTCGGCGGCACCTCCGAGAACCCCCTCGCCTTCCCCGGCCTCGTCGGCGACACCGCCGTGATCCGCCAGGACGAGTTCTGCGAGCGCATAGAACTCGCCACCGGTAGTCGCATATGGCGTACGCAAATGCGTTCCATATCCCGCTGCCGCACCGGCTGGGTCCGCGACACGGTCGTCACCGACGCGGCGGTCTACATCCCGGACGAGAAGACGTCGTTCCACGCGCTCGACGTCGAGGACGGAGCCGTTCTGTGGCACGCAGCCGATGTCCTGGACGCACCCGACATCCCGGATCCGTCCGGACCGCTCACGCAGGCGGACCCCGCGCCCCGGCTCTTCGGCGGCCCGGACACTGCACTCGCAGTAGGCCCCGACGCATCGACCGCTTTCGACCGCCGCACCGGCCGGACGCTCTGGACCTGGGCGGATCCGCACCGTACAGCACTCGACGAGGAAGCCGCCGCACCCAGGTACGTCACCTCCGCAGCACTCGGCCACGGCGCGATCTACCTCGGCGGCGAACGCCGCCTCTTCGCGGTCCCCGTACCTGCGCCCCCGGTCTGACGCCGGACACCCGGGCAACAAAAAAGGCCAGGAGCACAAGCTCTCCTCGCCATGCTCAAGGTATAGCGCACCAGGGGCCTTGCGGCAAGGCCCCCTTGGTGCCGCAGACTCATCGGCCTGGACCCGTGGAAGGTCCGGAAACCCCCGAAAGAGGAGCATTGCCAAGTGCGTGTGTTGTTGTCGTCGTATGGGTCGCGTGGAGACGTCGCACCGATGGTGGCGCTCGCCGTCGCGTTGCGGGAGCTCGGTGCCGAGGCGCGGGTGTGCGCGCCGCCGGACGCCGAGTTCGTCGGCGTGCTGGAGCGCGCCGGTGTGGAGCTCGTCCCCTTCGGCCTGAACGTCCGCGCGCTGGTCAACGGGCCGATGACGCCGGACCTCCCGGCCCGCGTCGTCGGCGCACTGGTCGGCGCGCACTTCGGCGACATCGCGGCCGCGGCCGAAGGCTGCGACGTGCTCGTCACCGGCGGCATGATGCCCGCCGGCATCCGCTCGGTGGCCGAACACGTGGGCGCCCGCTACGTGTACACGTGCTTCCACACCTTCGAGATGCCGTCCCCGCACTACCCGCCGTCGCAGCGCCCCGGTCCGCCGATCCCCGCCGACATGACCGACCGCAAGGCCATGTGGGACCTGGACGCCCAGAAGGTCGACGCGCTCTACGCCGCCTCGCTCAACACCCACCGCGCGGCACTCGGCATGCCGCCGATCGAGAACGTCCGCGACCACGTCTTCGGCGACCGGCCGCTGCTGGCCGCCGACCCTGTGCTGGCGCCCTGGAGCGACCTGCCCGACCTCGACCTGGTCCAGACGGGTGCGTGGATGCTTCCCGACGAACGCCCGCTGCCCGACGACCTGACCGCCTTCCTGGACGCCGGCACCCCGCCCGTGTACGCAGGCTTCGGCAGCATGACCATGCGCGCCTCCGCCGACGCCGCCCAGGTGACCGTCGACGCGATCCGCGCGCAGGGCCGCCGCGTCCTCGTCTCCCGCGGCTGGGCCGACCTGGATCTGGTCGACACGGGCGACGACTGCTTCGTCGTCGGCGAGGCCAACCACCGGGCGCTGTTCCGCCGCGTGGCCGCCGTCGTCCACCACGGTGGCGCGGGCACCACGACCACCGCCGCCCAGGCCGGCGCACCCCAGGTGATCGTGCCGCAGATGGTCGACCAGCCGTACTGGGCCGCCCAGGTGGCCGAACTCGGCATCGGAGCCGCGCACGACGGCCCCGTCCCCACCACGGAGTCGCTGACCGCGGCCCTCACCACCGCCCTGGCCCCCGAGACCGCCGCCCGCGCCGCCGAGATCGGCCGCCAGGTCCGCACCGACGGCGCCGAGGTGGCCGCGAAGATGCTGCTCGACATGGCGTCCTGACCCCGGTCCCGTCCGATCCCGTCCGATCCGCGCGACCGCCCGAGCCCCCCGACGACGGCCCCGCCACCACACCCGGGACTCCGGTCCCCAGGAGTGCGCTCGGCAGGCTCCAGGGTGAACGGCTGTGGACGAAACGACCGACCTCCTCGTACGACCCTGCGCGCACTGCGGCCGCCCGGTAGCCCAAAAGCCCGGTGCCGGGCGGCCCTTCCGCTACTGCCAGGACAACGACGGCGCGTGCATCAAAGAGGCACGCAACTCCCGGCAACGGCAGCGCCACGCCCCCGGTCTGCCGGGCCAGGTCGCGCGTACGTGGGAGATGGTCGAACGTATGGAGCAGCTCGCGACGCGCTCGCCGAAGCGCTGACCGGTGAGCTGAGCGCGTCGGGCGTCGGGCGTCGAGCGCCAGATCGCCGAGGTGCGTGCGGAGGCGGCCGGCCAGGTCGCCGCCGCGCACACCGGACGCGAAGCGGCCCGGGAAGCCGAAGAGTCCGCCCGCGCGGACGCCGAAGCAGCCCGGGCCGACGCCGCCTTGGCCCGCACCGAGGCCGAGGCCGCACGTACCGAGGAAGCCGCGGCCCGGAAGGAAGCCGCCGCGGCAAACACCGCCCGCGACGGCGCGCTCCTCGAGGCGGACCGCGCCGCCGAGGCCGCGGAAGCCGCCCGCGCCGAACGAGACCTGGCCCTCGCCCGCGCCCAGACCGAACGGGGCACCCGCGAACAGGCCGAAACCCGCGCCGCGACTGCCCGCGACGAAGCCGGCCACGCCGCGGCCCGCGCGGACGCCGCCGAGACAGCACGTACCGAGGCCCTGCGCCGCGCCGAACTCGCGGACGCCGCCACCCGCGACGCAGAGTCCGCCCGCACCGAAGCTTTGGCGGCGGCCCAGCGAGCCGACACCGCCCGCGCCGCGGCCGAACAAGCGCGTACCGCAGCGGACGCCGCGGCAGCCGTTGCCGAGTCCGCCCGCACCACCGCGGAAGCCGAACGCACCGCGGCCCGCGCCGACGCGGAGTCGGCCCGCGCGCACGCGACCCGCGCCACCGCGGACGCGGATGGCCTGCGCGTCGAGGCCGCCACCCTCCGCGCCGAACTCGCCGCCCTTCAAGCCCGCCTCGCCGCCGCGGAGGCCGAACGCGAGCAGGCCGCCGCCGAGATCACCCGCTCCCGCACCCGCATCGAGCAGCTCACCGACCAGCTCATCACGCTGACGACAGGCCTGACGCGGGCTCCCGACCCGGCTCCGTGAGGGCCAGGCGCGCAGGGCCAGGAGCCTGCGATCCGTCAGGAGCTGCGGCCCCAAAAGCTGTGGCAAGCCGGGCGCCGGACCTGGAACCGTGCCTGCATGGACCTGAGAAGCACCCACCGAGACCAGGACGAGAACTGCGCGTGCCGGTGGTGCGAGATGGTTGCCGAGGCACGCTCAGTGTGGGAAGGCAACCATGATCACGACGAGTTCCGCCGCTACCTGCGCTCCCGCGATTGGCATGGCGTGCAGGCGATCAAGGTGATTTACAGAGTCCATGGAATCCGGCTCAAGGACGCCGTCGACAGATACGACGAGTACGCGCGGCAGAACGCCGCCGAGACTGCCGAGACCTGAGCCGGGACCCTGCTCGCCAGGTCGTACCGGTGCGGGCGGGCGCAGCGAGGCAGCGCCCGCCCGCGCCGGCTCATGTGCGGCGCGAACGGATCCCGGTCCCGCTATGCCGCGCGTGTCGGCCAGGCCGCTGCCTGCGCCACAAGGTCTTCGGCGTACGCCAGCGGATAGAGGCGCCTCGCCCGGCAGATCGTCCGCGCCGCCTCGCGGGCCTTGGCCGACCCGCCCGCGTGCCCGGCCGCAGCCACCACGGCGACGTGGTGCCGCCAGCGGTCGCCTTCGCTCAGGAGATCGTTGACGTGGTTGAGCCAGGCGTCGGAGCAGCGGACCGCGTTCTCCTCGATCAGGGTGCCGGCCCGGGTCAGGCGCTCGCCGGTGGACGCGTCCGGGCTGGCGTACCTGAGCAGGGAGACCCCGGTCCACAGGGCCAGCATCCCGAGCGGCCTGACCGCGTACAGCGCTTCCAGGTAGGTCTCCAGATCGGGGCAGGACGACGAGGCGCGCAGGCCCTCGTCGAACTCCTCGTAGGCCTCCTCCCACACCCGCAGCACAGTGCCCGCATGTCCGGCCTCGACGGCGGCGGCTACCGTGCCGTCGACGAGTGTGCGGGGATGATGCGCGTCACCACGGCTGAACGGGCCTGCCGCCGCGCGCCGCGACGCCAGGAAATCCGCGTTCGTCGACACTTCCATCGGAATCGCCGCGCAGATCCGGTAGGCGCCGATGACACCCGCCAGTACGGCGCCGCCGAGCTCGCCGGCCGTATGGCACTCCCAGGCGAACCCCGCGAGGTCGGGCAGGGGCGTACCCGCATGCCACGCCCCGGCAAGCTCGTTCCGGCTGCCGAAGGTCCGCATCCATCGTTCGTGGGCGCCCGGGCTCAGCGCGTCGACTGCCGCCTCGATCCGCACCGATTCAGGCTCGGTCAAAGGCCGGTGCGGCCATGTCCCGTCCCGGACGGCGCCGTATTGCCTCCTCATGAGGTCGGACAGCGGTCGGCCGCTCACGTCGATGACGACGGCGACCGGCTCGTCCGGGGGCTCGAACTGCGTGACGCCGGTGCCGTCCGCGTTTTCCCGGTGGTACGTGACGCCGCGTTCGCCGTGCGCCGCTCCCCACCACCGCCCGACGAGGGAGCCGTGCTCGTCCTGCCACTGCCGGGTGGCCAGGATCGAGGCGATCGCCGAGTTGGCCACGCCGGGCTCGTCCAGCATCAGGTACCGGGCAATGGCCACCAGCCGTTCCGGCGCTCCGACCGGACCGTACGGGGGAGCGAACTCGGCCACGGCGGCGTCCTCCAGGCAGTGGGCAGTGGGCAGCGGGGGCGGGGAGCGGGAGCGGGTAGAGCGGGTGCCTGGCCCGGGCTACTGGATGCCCAGCGCCGAGGTCGCAGCCTCGGCGGCCGCGTCGGCGGCCCGAGCCGCGGCCGCGCGGGTCATCCCGCGGGCGACGAACTCTCTTTCCAGCATGGCTCGTACCGTCTCGACTTCACCCGCGTCGGGCGGGCCGGACGCCAGCACCGTCTCCGCCTGCTCGGCGATGTCGCCCTGCAGTGCTGCGGATTGCTCGTCGGCATCGGCATCGCTACCGGCACCGGCGGCGCCAGCGGCACCGGCGGCAACGGGCGCAGGCGCCGACCCCGACGACCGGGTAAGTGCCGCGAACCGCCCCGCGATCCAGTCGCCCGCCCCCTTGCCCCATCCTTCGAAATCGGTGCCGAGACGGCTCTTCGCGAGTCCGTCCAGGAAGCGGCTGACCACCAGCCCGGACACGAACAGGATCGCCCCCTCCGCAAAGAAGAACTTCTCCTCCGGCGGAGCGAACACGTACAGGTCTTCGCCGACTTCCTCACGCACGGAAGCAACGGCCTCGGCCACCAGGTCTTGTCGAAGGCTGTCCACGACGCCAGTGTCCCCGACCCGCGACCTGGCGTGCAGCGACTTCGTCCACGTGGCAGCCCGTCCGATACCTCGCATCCACACCTCGACGCAGCGACCGCGGCCGGACCGCGGCGGCTCGTCGGGTAATAGCATCGCGTGGGATCTTGGCGGCGGTACGGGGAGGCGCAGTGGGTGCGGTGGGCTGGGGGGAGCCGATCAGGGCCGGAGACCCCGGCGCGATGGGGCCGTACCGGCTGCTCTCCGTCCTCGGCGAGGGCGGCATGGGCCGGGTCTACCTGGGGCGTTCACCCGGTGGACGGCTTGTCGCGGTCAAGGTGATCCGGCCGTCGCTCGCACACGAGGACGGCTTCCGCGCCCGGTTCCGCCGCGAGGCCGAGGCCGCCCGGCGGGTCGGCGGCGCCTTCACCGCCGCGGTGCTGGCCGTTGCGGACGCCGACGACCCGCAGCCGTGGATCGCCGCCGAGTACGTCCCGGCGCCCGGGCTCGACCAAGTCCTCGCCGGCTGCGGCCCGATGCCCGTCCTCGCCGCCCGCTGGATCGCGGCCGGAATCGCCGAAGGCCTCGGCGCCGTGCACACGGCCGGCATCGTGCACCGCGACGTCAAGCCGTCCAACGTCCTGCTCACCGACGCCGGGCCCATGCTCATCGACTTCGGCATCGCCCGCGAGACCGCCCCCGGCCAGGGCCTGACCGGCGCGACCACGGTGGTCGGCACCCCGGGCTACCTCGCCCCCGAGCTGCTGACCGAGCCGCCCGCCGAACCCACCGCCGCCACCGACGTGTTCGCACTCGGGGCCCTGCTGTACACGGTGGTGACGGGGAAGGCCCCGTTCGGGGACGGCCCGGCGTTCCAGGTCATGTACCGGACCGCGTACGAGCAGCCCGACTTCGCGCCGGTGCCGCCCGAACTCCGCGGGCTGGTCAGCGCATGCCTCCTCAAGACCCCCGGCGACCGCCCCGGCATCGGCGACATCCTCGACGACTTCGCCCCCCACCTCGCCGCCCTCCCGGCCGCGCACCGATCCTCGGACGTACTGCCGCCCCAGGTAGTCGAGTTGCTGCGCCGCCATCGGGACCCGAACCAGACGCCAGAAGCGGCACCGGCACCGGCACCGGCACCGGCAGCGGCATCCACACCGGCGCCGGCATCGGGAGCCCGAGCAGGAGCGGCAGCCGGCGCAGCACCGCGCGCGCCCTCGGCAACGCCTCCGATCCCCGAGCGCGCACCCTGGGCAGCACCTGCCCCGCCCGTGGTCCCGCCGCCCCCACCCCGCCCCGCCTTCGCGCCCATGGCCGGACGCACCGATGCCGAGCCGGCCCCGCCCGTCCCGACGTATCCACGCATACCCCCGCCCCCGCCCACGGCAATCCGCTCCGAACTGCGACAGGACCCCGGTACTCCGCCCGCGGACAGCCGCTACACCGCCGACGAACTGCGCGAGCAACTCGCCGGCCTGTGGCAGGAAGTCGACAGCCTCCCGGCCCCGCAGAGCCGCGAGCGCTTCGCCGAACTGGCCTCCCACTACACCGACGTCCTCGGCCCCGACGACCCCGAGACACTGCAAGTGCGATATACGCACGCCTTGTTCACCGACCGCTCGGGCGACCACGTCGTGGCGTACCGCCTCTTTACCGGGCTGATCCCGGCACTTGACGCCGGACTCGGCGGCGACCACCAAGCCACCTTGCTCGCCCGCGAGAAGCAGGCGACGCTCGCGCTGCGCGCCGCCGACCACGAGGCCGCCCTGACGCTGTTCGACGGCCTGGCCCGCGACCTCGCCGCCCTGCGCGGCCCCACCCACCCGGCCACGTTCTCGGCACGCCACCAGTACGCCGTCGTCCTCGGCCATCTCGGGCGGACGTCGACGGCAGTGCACCATCTGGCGGTGCTCGCCGACGAGGCGGCGCAAGTGCTGGGCGCCGCACACCCGCTCGTCCGGACGTTCCGCAACGACGAGGCCCGCCTCAGGGGTCCGGAGGAACCGGACGACCCGGATGAAGTGGACTACTGGGTGTACCGCTAGGCCGCCTGCAAGCGTGTCGGCACCCCCCAACACCTCCTGTCAGCAAAGCGATTCGGCGCGCAATGGCTAGCGTGATCGACTCTGCTCGTCGGGCTGGCTAACCTGCCTGGTCGTTGTGAGGGGGCGCTGCCCGACAGGCAGCCTGGAACGGGAGTTTGTGTGCGGCCGATCGGGCACTCAAGGTACGGATCGGGGCGCCTGCCAGGCATAGGCCGCGCTGTTGGCGCTGCCGGGTTGCTGTTGGCGTTGTCGGTGGCGGTGGGATGCGCCGACGGGGGCGGCGGGAAGACCGCCGGTGCCGCGGCGAGCACGGCGCCGTCGACGTCGGAATCGGTGCCGGTCACGGTGTCGCCGGGCGGCCAAGGAGCCAGTCCCGGCACTGCGCCGAGCACCTGGCCCGCATCGGCCGCCTCGCCATCGCGGACACCGAAATCCACCCCCACGCCGCTGAGTTCGGCAAAGGCGACCCCTGCAACGACCCGTCCGACGGCCGCGCCGCCCCCGCAGCGGGTGCCGGTCCCCGACGTCGTGGGCGCAACGTACGACCAGGCCGCGGCACGCCTGACCGCCGCAGGGTTCACCGTCGCGCGTACGGACGTGGTGTCCACGCGGCCGGCCGGCTCGGTCACCGCCACCAACCCCGCGTCCGGAACCCAACTGCCCGGCGGCGCCAAGGTGACCGTCAGCGTTGCAAAGCCCGGCGCCACCCAGGCGACCATGCCAGACCTGCGGGGCAGCCGTCCGCGCGACGCCATCACCGCAGTGGAGGCGGCCGGACTCACCCTGGACCCGGTATGGCGGGCGACCTACGTGGACCCGTACTGGGACAACTGCCGATTCCTCTACTCGACACCACCCGCGGGCACGGCCGTGGCCAGAGGCACGCAGGTCTCCCTCCAGTACGGCTGCGGCTGAGTCCGACCCAGGTCGGGCCGAGCCCGGATGAGGCCGACCGAGCCCGGCTGAGCCCGACGGAGGCCGTCTGAGCCCGACGCGGCCGCCTGAGGCGAAGCCGGCGTTCAGTCGCGCTCGGACTCGACGAACTTCAGAATGCGGTCGTTCACATAGTCGGGGTCCTCGAACGACAGGCCGTGGCCCACGCCCGGTACCACCTCGCCCTCCGCGCGCAGGACCAGCGAGAGGGCGCGTTCGAGCGCCGGTGCCGGATGCAGGAGCGTGCTGCGTGCGGCGTTGAGGACCAGCAAAGGGACGCCGATGGAACGCAGTTCGTCGTCCGTGAACGGCCGTGCCGCACTGCGCTGCGGGCCGAACGAGCGCGCGCCGATCATCACCGGCGCCATCATGCGCGGATCCATGACGAGCGCGTGGTTGGCCAGTTTGTCGGCGAACCACGGTCGGGTACGCCGCGGTGCGGCCGCCGCCAGCGCGCCGCCGATCATGGTGAAGTAGAACTTGGCCCGGACCTTCTGCAGACCGCCGGGGTCCAGCACGGTTGCGGTGGCCAGGCGCTCCGGGCCGTGCGCGGCCTGATTGAGGGTCAGCCAGCCGCCGTAGGAATGGCCGACCAGGTGCACGCGGTCCAGGCCGAGCCCGGCCAGCACCTGCCCGAGCCAGCGGGCCGCATCCGCGGAACCCGAGATCGGCGCGGTCTGCACGCTGCGTCCCGGGTCGTCGATCGTGTCGACCGCGTACACCGGGTGGCGTGCGGCGAGCGCGGCGATCTGCGGCGCCCAGTTCGAGGCGTTCGCGCCGTGCCCGTGCAGCAGTACGACGGGTTCGCCGGCCTCGGGTCCGGAGCGGTGTACGTGTGTGGTGCCGAAGTCCGTGGTCACGTCGACCTCGGTACGGGGGAGCGGCCAGGCGTAGAAGGCCTCGTCGTACGCAGCCAGGAATCGGGTGCGGGCTTCCTCGGTGCGGAACGTGCCGATGCCTGCCCGGGTGCCGCCGTCGCCCATTGCTGCCTCCTTGGGAGCCTGGGGAAGTTTTTACTCCACGAACGTATCATGATGGGAGAATGAGGCGAGCACGGCGGCGCACCGGTCGGCCGCCGCAGTCCGACCACGGAAGGAACGCACCAGGTGCCCAAGCGCGTGGACCACGAAGAACGGCGCCGCCAGATCGCCGACGCCCTGGTCAGGGTCGCGGCCGCGCACGGGCTGCACGCCGCGGGCATGCGCGAGGTCGCCGCCGAGGCGGGGGTGTCGGTGCGGCTGGTGCAGTACTACTTCGAGTCCAAGGACCGGCTGTTTTTCTACGCGTACGAGCGGCTCGGGGAGCAGCTCGGCGAGCGCATCCAGGCCCGGATCAGGGCGGCGGGCAGCAGGCCGAGCGTCCGCGACATCCTCGAGGCCACGCTGTACGAAGGCCTGCCCACCGACCGTGCCAGTCGCGATCTGCACCTGGTCTACACCGCGTACGCGACCCTCGCGCTGACCGACCGCACCCTGGCCGCGCAGGCGTTCACCGACGGCCCCGACGCGCTCGAGAACCACCTCGTGGGACGTTTGCGCGCGGCCCAGGACGCGGGTGAAGTGCCGGCCGGCCTGGATCCGGCCGCGGAGATCGCCGGACTGCTGGCCATCTCGGCCGGGTTGGGCACGAGCGTGCTGGTCGGCCAGCGCAGCGCCGAGGCGGCGGGACGAGTGGTCACGTACCACCTGGACCGCATCTTCGGGCCGAAGGAGGGGCGGTGACCGGGGCCGGCGCTGAAACGATCGGCGGATGGCGCGGCGCTTATTGGATACGTACGTACCATCACTTGCGGGTCGGCGACCTCACCGGTCAGGTCCTCGGCTTGGCACGGCCGTCACGTGTCCGGCGGCGAGGAGGCGGGTTTGGCAGGATGGGGTCATGCCCATGGTCGAAGCGTCCGTCGAGGTCCCCGTCGACATCGCGACGGCCTTCGCCGTGTCGCAGACCACCGGCGAGGGCCGCAAGCGCTGGGACCCGTTCATCCGCCGCCAGCATTTCCTGGACGGCGCCACCGCCCCCGCGAAGGGCGTCCGCACGCTGACCGTGCACCGCGCCGGGTTCCGCATGGTCAGCGAGTACGTCTCGTACCAGCCGCCGACCAATGTGGGCATGAAGATGGTCGAAGGCTCATGGTTCTTCGCCAAGATGGGCGGCGGCTGGCGCTTCCTGCCGGTCGAAGGGGACCCGTCCCGCACCCGCGCGGTCTGGCGCTACAACTTCGGATGCCGCCCGAGTTGGCTGGCACCGGTCGCCGACCGCATCGGCACGTTCATCCTCGGCCGGGAGATCCGCCGCCGCATCGCGCACTACGCTCGCGGCTGCAGCGACCCCATCGTGTTGGCCGCGGCCCGCGAATCCACGGCGCCGCCGCCCGCCCCGGTGGCCGACGGCCGGTGACCCGCACCCCGGTACGCCCGGCCCGGGCCAGTACAGTCGCGGCATGAGCGACTCGCAGGACGTGGCAGAGCCTTCGGCGGCGGCAGAGGCCGCGGACCCGGACACGTCGTCCTACTGCGCAACGCCGAGCCGCCCCCGCAGCAGCAGCGACGCACAACAACCGGTCCCCGTAGGGCCGCCCTACGCCGACTGCGTCCAGTGCGGGAAGCCGACCGAGTATCCGGCCGCCCAGCGCGGCATCACCCTGTGCCCGGTCTGCGAATGGCAGGCCGACCAGCGCGGCGCCTGCTCCGGCTGAACGCAGTCGACAGGGTTGTCGAGGCTTCTTGAAAACGGCTGCGGCAGATACTTCGTGAGGGTCACAGGGGCAGACCATCACTGTGGCTGCTCGGTCGTGCGGCGCTGCAAGTCCTGGACGTGACGGAGCAGGGCGGCCAATTCGTCCACCTCGTCGGCGTCGACCATCCCGAAGCCTCGGTTGGACGGTGCGTTGTACTGATCGCGCGCAGCCTTGTGGGCGTCGGCGTGGTGTTCGTGCAGTAGCGCCAGCAGGGAGTGGCCGACACGCTCGATGGCGCTGCCGGGCCGGGCGTCGCGGGGAAGCGCGAAGACCGTGGTGCGTCCGACGGCCAGTTCACTGAGCCGGTAGCCGATGGTCTTGCCGCCATGGCGTTCACGCACACCGAGCGGCACGAGCAGGGGCAGCAGGTCCGGATCACGGGCAAGCAGGGCCCGCTCGTGTTCCTCCCGGCGCGGCAATGCGGAAGTGCGAGGGCCGCCACGTTCCGGGGGGACAGCCATCTGCCACGGCTGGTCGAAGAGGTCGACCAGCAAATCCCCGTTCATTTCCTGTGGTTCGGACAGAATCAAGAACTCGTGCGGAAACGGCACCCCGTAGCACCGCCGGAGAACTTCGCCCGGCCCCAGCCCGGACTCGTACAGCGACAGTGCAAAACCTGCCATTGCCGAGTAGTCCCCTCGGGGCCCACCGGCCTCCGACCTGTCCGCTTGCACCACTGCCCCTTCCCCGGTAGGTGCGCCCCGTCGCAGAAGCATCGCTCATGCCGGATGTGCCGGGTTCCACTGCGTGGCCTTCCGGATCGCCCGGGGCACGATGCCATGCGGACGGTACGCCCGTGACGGGGCGTACCGGGCCCGGCCATGTCGCGGCGGTCGGGCCCTGGGCAGCTGCGTCCGATCAGCGCGGTCGGCGGGTATTGAGCCGGGTGTTCAAGCGGGCGGCCTGGCGGGTCAGGTGGTCGCGTTCGGGGAGGTTGGGGGCCTCGCGGGCGGCCTGCGCGTACAGCCGCGCCGCCGTGGCGAGGTCGCCGTCGCATTCGTGGAGGTACGCCGCCACCGCGGCGTGGCGCGGCACCGCCGGGTCCACCGAGGAGAGCGCCGCCAGGCCCGCGCGCGGGCCGTCCGCCTCGCCGACCGCGACCGCGCGGTTGAGGCGTACGACCGGGTTGTCGGTCAGGCCGGCGAGCTCGTCGTACCACTCGACGATCTGCACCCAGTCGGTCTCCTCGGCCGCCAGGGCGTCCGCGTGCAGCGCGGCGATCGCGGCCTGCGCTTGGAACTCGCCCAGCCGGTCGCGGGCGAGCGCGGTCTGCAGGATCTCCACGCCCTCGGCGATCGCCGTCGTGTCCCACAGCGTCCGGTCCTGCTCGGCGAGCGGAACGAGGCTGCCGTCGGGTGCCGTCCGGGCCGCCCGCCGGGCGTGATGGAGCAGCATCAGCGCCAGCAGCCCCGCCACCTCGGGATGGTCGATCGCGGCCGCGAGCTGCCGGGTCAGGCGGATGGCCTCCGCGGCCAGGTCGACGTCGCCGGAATAGCCCTCGTTGAAGACCAGATACAACACCCGCAGCACGGTCGCGACATCGCCGGGCCGGTCGAACCGCACCCCGGACACGGTGCGCTTGGCCCGGCTGATGCGCTGCGCCATGGTCGCCTCGGGCACCAGGTAGGCCTGCGCGATCTGCCGCGTGGTCAGCCCGCCGACCGCCCGCAGCGTCAGCGCGACCGCCGACGACGCCGTCAGGGACGGATGCGCGCATAGGAAGTACAACTGGAGCGTGTCGTCCGCAGCCGGCGCGGGGCCGGGCGGCGGTTCGACGTCGACGCGATCCTCCCGGCGGCGGCGCGCGGTGTCCGCCCGCGTCGCGTCCAGGAACTTGCGCCACGCGACGGTGACCAGCCAGCCCTTCGGGTCGCGCGGCACGCCGTCGGCGGGCCAGACGCGGAACGCCTCGACCAAGGCGTCCTGCACGGCGTCCTCGGCCGCTGCGAAGTCCGCTCCGCGGCGGACGAGGACGCCCAAAACGCCGGGGGTAAGGCTGCGCAGCAGGGGCTCGTCCAGGCTGCTTGCAGGCCCAGGCCCAGTCCCAGTGCCAGTCCCAGCGCCAGGTCCGGGCCCAGTCCCAGTCCCAGGTCCGGCTGCCTCGCCGATCCGCCGCTCGGCCACGAGTACCTCCGCATCCTCGATGCCACCAGGAATCCACGAATCCATGAGTCGACGAATTCCGGGGCGGCCCGGGGCACCGTCGGCCAGGTGCCCCGGACCGCTCGTGGGCCTGGCTCCGGACCCAGTCTGCAGGTCCGCCCGTCCAGTCCGCCCGTCCAGTCCGCCCGTCCAGTCCGCCCGTCCAGTCCGTCAGTCCGTGGTGGTCGGGTGCACGGTCAGGAACGGGCGCACCTCCAGCCACTCGTGCAGCGGCTTCCCGCCCGCCCCCGGCGCCGCGGACAGCTCGCCGGCCAGTTCCAGGGCCCGCTCGTACGTGTCGACGTCGATCACCATCCAGCCGGCGATGAGGTCCTTGGTCTCCGCGAACGGCCCGTCGGTCACCGGCGGACGGCCCTCGCCGTCGTACCGCACGAACGTCCCGCCGGGCGCGAGCGCCTGGCCGTCGACGAACTCGCCCGTCTTTTCCAGCCGGTCCGCGAAGTCCTGCATGTACTGGATGTGGGCGGTGACCTCCTCGGGCGTCCACTGGTCCATGGGCACGTCGTAGAGCGGGGTCGGACCACCGCGGTAGTGCTTGAGCAGCAGGTACTTGGCCATGACGGGTCTCCCAGGTGCCGGTGCGACCCCATTGTGGTCGCGTTCACTGCGGGGACGAAGCCGGACGCGCGTTCTCGACATCACCGGCCGAGAATCTTTGCGGCAATTTCCGAAAGCGCCGCAGGAGCCTCCGCGCGGCGGCCCGCGTCTTGCCGAACGCACCCGTTCCGATCTGTCAACTGCCGCTCAAAGCAAGAGAGTTGCCCATACCCAAAAGGAAAGAGTCGACGACTCCTGCCGGACGGCCCGCAGCCACTAGCCTTCGCCCGTCGGAGTCGCCCGATCCGTCGGGCGCTCCGGCGCGACGTATCCGAGGCGGGCACGTCGGGTTCCCGTGGCCCGGCGTGCCCGCCCTACGTGCCCTATGTGCCACCAGTCCTGCGTGCCATCCCTCGTGTGTGCCTGCCTTGGAGGTAGCGAAGAGATGCGGATGACCAGATCGGCGGCGACGATCGCCGGGACCACCGGAGCGCTGTTCGGGGCGCAGGTGGGCCTGGGGGCGCTGCCGGCCCAGGCGTACGACGCGCCGTACGACGGCACCGACCCCGGCAGCTACGTCAACGGCGTGAAGTGTGCGGACACCGGATCACCTGTACGCAGCGCCCCGCTCACCTCGCCCGGAGGAAGCAGCGGCACCGTCTACCTGTACTACAGCACCGCCTGCCGGACGACCTGGGCCAAGATCGTCACAGGCGCACCGGCCTGCCAGCCGGGCGTGGACTATTGCGGGAGCGCCACCGTGCACCGCAATAGCGACGGCAAGGAAATGACCTGCAACATCCCGACCGGGAAGAGCGCCTGCTACACCAAGCAGGTCAACGACGCGAACGTCACCTCGTACGCGACCGCCCACTACGACAACGGCCCCTGGACCTTCTACGGGACAACCGGCAGTTACTGACCCCTGCCGGCCGCGCCCACCCGGTGCCGGCCCGGTCGGCGGTTCCCCCCGAGCCCCGACCGGTCCGGTACCGGGTGGGCCTCAGCGGCAGGTGCTCGGTCCAGCCGATGGGGCTCCCGGACGTCGGCGCGTCCAAGACCGGCACGTTCGAGCGCCCGTCGCCCTTGTGCGGCTACTTCAGGTAGATCGCCTGGAGCTCAGCCAGAGCACCGCCCAAGCTGTGTCCGTAGCTGACCACACGGGTTTCCGCAGTCCGCGATTCCGTGGTGGCAACGTCGGCATGCGCCGGGGCTGCCACGGCAATGGATGCGGGAGCGAGGAGGAGCGCAGCGACAACGATCTTCTTGACCATGGTCGGCTAACGACGGCCCGCCGGGCCGGTTACGAATGTGCGGTCACCGGGGTGCACGGCCGCCCAGGTCAAAGACGCCAAACCCCCACCGGGCGAACCTGCCCCGCTCGCACCGTGGCGGCAGGCACTCAGGGTGTGGCGCGCCCTTAGCGCTCGCCGAATGGTTGTTCGCCGCGGGGTTCGGGGTTGCGCGCGGCGGGATGTCAGTCCGCTGCGCGCAGTAGGGCACCGACTTGCGGGACGTTGCGGAAACGTTCGAGCGCACCGAGTACGACCCGCACGCGCTCGGCAGTGCGTTCGCTGGCGACATCAGAGGACAAGGTGATGACTCGTTCCGCTGTCTCTGCTGCTGCTTCCGGCTCATTCGCATCTGCGTAGGCGACAGCGAGCCACGACAGGTACAGCGCCAGTTCCCGGGTGTGGGTTGCGTTGTATCGGCTCAGCACGGCAGTCAGCAGCGGGACGGCGCGCAGTGGACGGCGAAGCTCTGTGTAGACCCTCGCTTCCATGATGTGTAGTTCGTCCGCGTCGACCCAATAGAGGTAGCCGGGTTCGTCTTCGTCGGCATGTTCGGCCAGAGCTTCGCCGGCAGCGCCGAGCGCAGACATGGCGGCTTGGGCGTCTTGTGCTCGGGCTTGCGCCCATGCGACGCGATCGAAGTAGAGCGCTCGGGCGCGGGGCGGAGCTGTCTCGGCCTGATGCTGGGCAGTTCGGGCCATCGACAGCCCTTCGCGGATGTCGCCAATGTTGATGCGCTGGTACCCCAGCGAGCCGAGTAGGTTCGCGCTCAACGTCGAGTCATTCGCCGCGTACGCAGCCGACAAGCCGAGCCGGTAGATGCGCTCGGCTTCGTCGTGGCGTCCGGCGTCGCTCGCGATCCATCCGGCGATCTGTGTCAGCTCGCCAATGCCGATGAGCAGCCCGCGGCCGACAGAATCTGTGTACGTTCCTTCGCGGTACAGCCTGACGGCCGAGCGAAGTT
Organism: Yinghuangia soli; assembly: GCF_021502675.1. Lineage (GTDB taxonomy): Bacteria > Actinomycetota > Actinomycetes > Streptomycetales > Streptomycetaceae > Yinghuangia > Yinghuangia soli. The sequence continues at coordinate 111,241 of NZ_JAKFHA010000003.1, read as the reverse complement.
CCCGTAGTGCCGGTGCGATCAAGTCGCCTCCAGCGAGCACATCGTCGGCGAGCCGCAAACCATGCGCACGCTGGGCAAGGTCAGTCACCGCGGCGGATCCGATGCGGCGCCCCGTCCGCGCTGCGAGTGGCGCGAGTGGATCGCCTTCGGGCAGGAAGTCCGCAAGGGTCGTTGGGCTCGCCTCCTCAGGCTTCACGGCTGCGGCGCTCTTCAACTCTTCGATCGGGATACCGAGTGCAGCGGCGATGAAGGGTAACCAGTCGCGCGGCGTTCGCTGTCCCTTCTCGTACCGGTAGATGTCTTGGCGGGTCAGCGAGTCGAGGGGCAAGCCGGCCGCACGGCACGCCTCACGGGCAAGTGTTGCCTGGCTCCAACGATGGCTTTCGCGTAGCCGGCGAATCAACTGCCCCGCTGTCTGCCTCCGCATCCTTCAAGTCTGGCCTACATCCGGGGCTGCATGAGGCCGCTAGGCAGGGTTCGTGCCCCCGCGGTTCGCTCGATTCGGTAGACGCCAGACGAGTGGCAGGAGCGTGCAGGGTGGACAAGAAAGCCGTCCGGTTTGTCGTCGGTTCTGGTGCTCGATCCGCGCGGTGGCGTTGCTGACCGAGAGGACCAGCGAGCGTATATGGCCGAATCACATGCCGAAGACACCCTGATCCGGCAGTACGCCGACAACAGCACGACTGTTGCCCCGTTACGACCCGCCGCGAAGGAACCCGCGTTCTGCGATTGCTCCGAAGCACCCCAGTACCGGAAGCGATCCGGGGCGCCGAGATGCCGTACCTGATCACGTCCGGGAAGGTCGCCGGGATTCCGCCCCTGCCCCGTCGATCACGTCCGCCCGACTCACCAATGAGGAGCTGCAGACCATGACCGTGATCTTGGAAGGACCCGGACGTGCACCGCAGGGCGAACGCCGTTTCCGGGGGGGACTGCTGGAACTCGACCTGACGCGCAAATGCGCGTTGAACTGCACCCACTGCTACAACGGGTCGGGACCGGAAGGCACCCACGGCGAGATGACCCGCGCCGACTGGCTGCACGCGGTCGAGCAAGCCGGGCACCGCGGATTCACCGCCGTGCAGTTGATCGGCGGCGAACCGACCATGCACCCGGACGCCCCCGAGCTGGTCGCCCACGCGCTGACGCTCGGGATGACCGTGGAGGTGTTCACCAACCTGGTCCACGTCACGCCGGCCTGGTGGGCGCTGTTCCGCCGCCCCGGGGTGTCGCTTGCGACCTCCTATTACTCGGCAGACGCGGACGCGCACAACGAGGTCACTCGGCGCCCGTCGCACCCGCGGACGGAAGCGAACATCATCACGGCACTGCGGCACGGCATCCCGTTGCGCGTCGGCCTGATCCGGATCAACGTCGACCAGGACGTGAACGGCGCGGTCGCCCACCTTCGCGACCTCGGCGTGACCGATGTCCGAGTGGACGACGAACGCCCCTTCGGTCGCGCCGGCGGCAGCACTGACCCGGCGGGGCTGTGCGGGCGCTGCGGCGACGGGCGCGCGGCGATAGGTCCGAACGGGGATGTCTCCCCGTGCGTGATGTCGGCGTGGCTGCCGGTCGGAAACGTCCGATCCGCCCCGCTGTCCGCAACACTGGACGGCGACCGCATGGCCGAAGCGATCGCGACGATCCGCGAGGCCCGCGCCGGCAACGAGCCCTTGCCCCCGCCCGGACCGCAACCCCCGCCGCCACCGTGCAGCCCGCAAGACGACGAGTGCAGCCCCGGAACTCCCCTGAGCACCTGTAACCCGAGAAGGTAGACCGTGCCGGACGCCATGCCTGCCGACGTGCCGCTGGACCTCCTTCAGCGGCACATCGGCACCATCACCGCCCACCGCCCCCCGCACGCCGGATACATGTCCGACCTGTTGCTGTTCGTCGATACCGACGCGCAGCGGTACTTCGTCAAGGGGCAGCGCAACCGACCGGGCGGGCGGCTCGACTCGCTGAAACGGGAAGAGGCCATCAATCCGTTCGTCCGACCCGTGGCGCCGAGCCTCCGGCAGCGGATCGAGGATGCGGATTGGTACATCCTGGTTTTCGACGCGGTCGAAGGACGTCACGCATCCTTCCTGCCCGGGTCGTCCGATCTTCCCGCTGTGGCCGGGGCGCTCGATCGAGTCGGCAGCATCCGGGCGCCCGAGGTCGCGAAGGATTGGACAGAACACCGGTGGGACCGGTTCAGCGACACGCCCGAACTGTTCCGCGGTGACGCTCTCCTTTACACGGACATCAACGAAGACAACGTGCTGATCGGCGCGGACGTTCATCTCGTCGACTGGGCATGGCCAACCCTCGGCGCCGGCTTCATCGACCCCGCGTTGTTGGTGATCCAGCTCATTGCCGCTGGGCACGCAGCGGCGGATGCCGAGGCGGTGGTTGCCGAGTGCCGGCAATGGCGCTCCGCCGACCCGCCCGCCATCGATGCGTTCTGTGCGGCGAACGTCCGCATGTGGGGGGCTCGTCAGGAACGCAGCTCGGCCGCATGGTTCGGCGTGATGCTCGACGCGTGCCGAGTCTGGGCGAAGCATCGGGGCGTTGCGGGGTAGTTCGGCCTGCCCCCGCACAGCCGGATGCCGGGTCGGATCGCGTGGCCGAGCCGGTCGGCCCGGCCGCGCGGTCCGCTCGCCGACGGCGCTCCGGCTCGGGCAGTTCGAAGCCCGCCTTGTCTGTGCTGAGCGATGCTGGTGCGGGCGCGGCTCTGCCGTAACTGTGTACGGACCACAACGCATGCGCGAACTGTCGCACCGCCGTCGGACATCGCAGCTGCGGTCAGAGGGGCTGGAGGCGGGTGCGGAGGAGGCAGAACTCGTTGCCTTCCGGGTCGGCCAGGACGTGCCAGCTCTCGGTGCCTGTCTGGCCCACGTCGGCGCGCGTGGCGCCGAGGGCGAGCAGGCGCTCGAGTTCGGCGTCCTGGTCGCGGTCGGTGGCGTTGACGTCGATGTGCAGGGGGAGCTTCCCGGCCCGGGGCGCGGTGCTCCGGCTGAGGACGAGGGTCGGCTGCGGACCGCCGAAGCCGGTGTCCGGCGGTCCGATCGCGATGCTGCCGTCCGCCTCGCGTTCGATCTCGACGTAGCCGAGGACCTCGCTCCAGAAGGCGGCGAGGCGCTCGGGGTCGGCGACGTCCAGGACCAGTTCACTGATGCGGCATGCCATGTCGGCCAGTTTAGGAACTGATCGACGGTCACCCGTCGGCGACTACTTGTGCGCCACGGGCATCGAACTCGGGCCGATCAGTGCTCGGTCGCCGAGGGGCGCGTCCAAGGTCACGGAGGCTGTGCGGTTGGCGCCGATCAGCGTGCACACGGCGTTGGCGGGCACGGTGGCGGTGGTCGGCCGCGGGCGTTCCGCGATCACGACGGCGACGACCTTGTCCCGCTGGGCGGCCTCGACGAGGTACTCCATGCCGCAGGGGCCCGGCCCGTCCGGGCTGCCCATGAAGGAGAGCGTGACCGTCCGGCCGTCCGCGGATATCTGAGCGGTCACTCCGGGGCTGTCTGCCTCAGGGCCCACGTACGGCTGGTAGGGGAGCGGAGTCGCGCGCGGGTCGGAAGTGACCGCGAGAGCCCGGGCCGTCACTGTGGTCTCGGCGAACGACGCTTCCCACACTGGGACCGTGGCCTGGCCGTCGAGTGTGGCCGCGGTCGCGGTGGTGAGCTTGATCGAGGAGACCGTGAGCCAGGGCATGTTCGCCGCCCCGCAGTTGCCGGGCGGCGGCGGAAGGGTCTTGGCGATCACCGCGTCGGGCTCGACGAACGGACGCAGCAACACCGTGCCGTCAGCCAACCGGACCTCACCGTGCGTGGGATGCGGTGGGATGGCGACGGTCGGAGGGAGCTTGACGCAGCCGAAGGAGAGGGACGTCTTGTACGTCCCCTCCTGCGGGCCCGACGTGCCGATGACGGCCGGGAGGCTGCCGTCGGTCACGGTGAACCGCTGCGGCTGTACGCCATCCGGGTGGGCGGCCGTCCATGTGTCGGCGGCCGCCGCCGCGGCCTTCCGCGCGTCCGCGACCGGGTCGCCGCTCCGGCTGCCCGGCCAGGGGGCGTCGAACCCGCCGGCCGGCGGCGACGCCGGGAAAGCCGGCATGGACGGGTACGCACCGGTCGGCCCGGCCGGCGCCACCTGGCCCGGACTGCCAGGCGCGGAGTTCGGCTGAGCTGACGCGCTCCCGCTCGGCGCCGCCTGCGCACCGGACTTGCGGGGGTCTTCGGTGCCGCACGCACCCAGGAGAACGGTCAGCACGAGCACCCCGGCCGTGGCCGCGGCCGGCCCCAGCACGCGACGGCGGTCTCGGGGATCCGCGTCGGACGGCCGGCGGACTCTGGGCGAGACGCGGGGGAGGGGCTGAGACACGGTCGGACCTCCGGGGAGAAGGGGCCGCGCCCGCTGCGCGGTAGCCCTTCGACGCACCGAACGACCATCCGGTTCCCGGCCGCGTGAAACGGAACAGCCGCCTCCGCAACCGATGGCCGCGGCGCCGAACTACCCGTGCAAGGACCTCCATTGGCGGAACCGGACGAGTCAGGCTCCGGCAAGCTGCCGCGTCGCCGCCTCCACCGTCTGGGCCAAGAGCGTGGCGATGGTCATCGGGCCGACCCCGCCCGGGACCGGGGTGATCAAGGACGCCCGCGCGGCGGCCGAATCGAAGTCGACGTCGCCGACGTTCCCGGCGTTGTAGCCCGCGTCGATCACGACTGCGCCCGGCTTGATGTCGTCGCCCTTGATGAGCCGAGGACGCCCCACCGCCGCCACCACGATGTCGGCCTGGCGGATCATCGACGACAGGTCCCTGGTGTGCGAATGGCAGTAGGTCACCGTGGCGTTCCGGGCCAGCAGCAGCATCCCGGCGGGCTTGCCCAGGATCGCGCTGCGGCCGATCACGACCGCATGCCGGCCCGCGAGTTCGACGCCGTACTCGTCGAGCAGCCGCATGATGCCGCCCGGCGTGCACGACACGAACCCCGGCTCCCCGAAGCCCATCGCGGCGAACGAGTGCATCGTCACGCCGTCCACGTCCTTGTGCGGGGCGATCGCCTCGAACGCCGCGCGCTCGTCGATGTGCCGGCCCACCGGATGCTGCAGCAGGATCCCGTGCACGGACGGGTCTTCGGACAGCCCGGCGACCGTGTCCACCAACTCGCTCGTGCCGATCGAGGCGGGCAGCGCCACGTGGCGGGAGGTGATGCCCGCCTGCGCGCAGCGCCGCTGCTTCATGCGGACGTAGGTGACCGAGGCCGGGTCCTCACCGACCAGGACGGTCGCCAGGCACGGGCTCGTACTGGTGCGTTCCCGCAGGTCGGCGGCTGCGGCAGCGGCGTCGGCGACGATGCGTCGGGCCAAGCCGGTGCCGTCCATGAGGCGGGCGGCGGCGGTCTGCGTCGGGTTGTCCACGGGCGTACTCCTGGGGCGACGGCGGTACGCCCAGGCGCGCGGCATCGGACACAGGGTCGGGCCGCTTCCCGGTGGTGATCCACCTCAGCGCCAGTCACGGCTTGCCCGCACCCTAACCGATGCCCGAGGAGCGGGGCCTCCCCAAAAGCCGGGGACAGGTGCCCGCCTCCCGGCAAGTGCCCTACTTGCGGCGGCGCTTCGGGGGCGGAGGGGTGAAGACGTACAGGTCCAGGACGGGCGGAGGCTCGGCGATGCCCGGGCCGCCCGCCCGCGTCCACGCGGCTATATCCGCGACCGCCGCCATGTCGTTCACCGGGCCCAGCCACACCGGCCGCCCGCCGCGTGCCCGGCCCTCGGGGGACGGCTGCACGACGATGACGTTGCCGTACGCGCAAGGCCCCAGGCAGTCGGTGACGCGCAGCCGGGCGGTGCCCGCTTCGAGCGCCGCTTCGAGGCCGGCGACCTGCGCGGCATGGTCGACGCCCGCGACCTTGGCGCTGCCGCAGCAGCATCCCCGGCAGACGGCGACCGTGCAGCGGGACGCCGGGCGGGCGGGGGAGTCCGGGGCAGCGGCGAACGAGTCTGCGGTCATGCGGAGGGCTCCTCGAGGGCGGCGCGGCCGGCAGTCGGCGGTTCGGTGCGACGGGTACGCGGCGGGTCGTCGCCGAAGACGCAGTCGCCGCACGTCCCGCCTTCGGGCGTGCGGTAGTAGAGGCAGCAGCTGTTGCGCCGGAAGGACGGTGGCGGGTCCGCCCACGTACCTGTCCCGCGCAGGACGCCGGAGGCCTGGAGGGCCCGGGCGAGCCGCAGCGCGGCGTCCGCCTGGGCAGGGGCTTCGGGACGCAATCCTTGTTCGAGCACCTGTGCGGTGCCGGCCAGCGCCGACGCGGCGTTGCCCCACAGCAGTTGCTCGGCCACCGGGGTGACGGCGCGCACGGCCCGGGCCAGCGGGACGAGGTGGCGATCCACCACGGCGTCATGGAGGGCCTCGGCGAGCCCGCCGTCGATGCCGGAGGGGTCGCCTGCGGCGAACCCAAGCTCCGGGTCCCAGAGTTCCACCGGGCCCGGGGCCTCGCGCCGCCACTGCGTACGGCCCGGATCCAGCAGCGGGACGGCGCCGCAGGACACCGCACCGCCCAACGCGACCGACCACAGCCGGGCGGCGAGGCCCAGGTGGAGGACGGACGCCGCCACCCGCAGCTCGTCGGTCCGCAGCAGCGTGCCGATCTGCCGCACATGCTCTGCGAGCAGACCGGGTACCTCGTACAACTCGCGCAGGGGACGGAACCCGGCATCGTCGGTGCGCGCACCCACGGAGAGGGCGAAGTACGGCCCGAACTCCGCAAGCCGGCGCACCACTTCGGCCCGCCGCGCCGCCGATGCCGCCCCGTCGGCCCCGGTCAGCGCCCGCCGCCCGGCGCGGACGAACCGGCGACGCGGGCGCACGCGCGGACACGGCTTGGAACCCTGCACGCAGGCACAGGCGTGAGCGCGGAGACGGGCATGGAGATGGACCTGGAGATGGACATGGAGATGGACACGGCAAGCCACCTGCCTCTCTCGGGGAAATCCGCCCCGGTGGTGTCGAGGTGGCGACGACGCGAGTCTCTGGCTCCCGGATCACCTCTCCCTCCGGCGTTTTCCGGAAAGAGCGGCGTCGCGGCTCACAGTGGCGGGACCGCACCGGATTCACACCGGTTTCCTCGGTTTCGCCGTCGCACAGCAGCGCCAGCATGGCATGCGGGAAGTACGGACGGCCACCGACCCCCTGGCTGCCGCACGCAACAGCGCCCCGGGGTGGGCTGACGACAGGTCAGTCCACCCCGGGGCGCTGCCGGTTGCACCGCTGGACAGTCATGCCGGGCGCCGGGCCGAACAAGCGGGCGGGCCGGCTGCGTGCGGGCCTGCCGGTCCTGTCGCTCCCGGGCCCCGCAGGCGGTGTGGTTACCGAAGCGGGCTCCCCGCCCGATCGCCGCCACCGCTCACGCTCACGCTCACGCGCGCACGTACTCCGCCAAATGCTGCCCCGTCAGCGTGCTGCGCGCGGCCACCAGGTCCGCCGGAGTACCCTCGAAGACGACCGTGCCGCCGTCGTGGCCCGCGCCCGGGCCGAGGTCGATGATCCAGTCCGCATGCGCCATGACCGCCTGGTGGTGCTCGATCACGATCACCGACTTCCCGGCGTCCACCAGCCGGTCCAGCAGGCCGAGCAACTGCTCCACATCGGCCAGGTGCAGGCCCGCGGTCGGCTCGTCCAGGACGTACACGCCGCCCTTCTCGCCCATGTGGGTGGCCAGCTTCAGGCGCTGCCGCTCGCCGCCGGACAGCGTCGTGAGCGGCTGCCCGAGGCTCAGATAGCCCAGCCCCACGTCGTTCAGCCGGGTCAGGATCGTGTGCGCGGCCGGGATGCGCGCCTCGCCCTCGGCGAAGAACTGCTCCGCCTCGGCCACCGGCATCGCGAGCACCTCGCTGATGTCGCGCCCGCCCAGCCGGTACTCCAGCACCTCGGCGTCGAACCGCTTGCCCTCGCACACCTCGCACGGCGTCGCGACGCCCGCCATGATGCCCAGGTCGGTGTAGATGACCCCGACGCCGTTGCAATTCGGGCAGGCGCCCTCGGAGTTCGCGCTGAACAGGGCCGGCTTGACGCCGTTGGCCTTCGCGAACGCCTTGCGGATCGGGTCGAGCAGCCCGGTGTACGTCGCCGGGTTGCTGCGCCGCGACCCGCGGATCGCGCCCTGGTCGACCGACACCACGTTCTCGCCGGTCGGGATCGAGCCGTGCACCAGCGAGCTCTTGCCGGAGCCCGCCACGCCCGTCACGACCACCAGCACGCCGAGCGGGACGTCGACGTTCACCTTGCGCAGGTTGTTCGCGGTCGCGCCGCGGATCTTCAGTGCGCCGGACGGCTTGCGCACCGACTCCTTCAGCGACGAGCGGTCGTCGAAGTGCCGTCCGGTGACCGTGTCGGCGCCGCGCAGCCCCTCGACCGTGCCCTCGAAGCAGACCGTGCCGCCCGCGGTGCCGGCACCCGGGCCCAGGTCGACGACGTGGTCGGCGATCTCGATGGTCTCCGGCTTGTGCTCCACGACCAGGACCGTGTTGCCCTTGTCGCGCAGCCGCAGCAGCAGGTCGTTCATGCGCTGGATGTCGTGCGGGTGCAGGCCGATGGTCGGCTCGTCGAACACGTACGTCGTGTCGGTGAGCGAGGAGCCCAGGTGCCGGATCATCTTGACGCGCTGCGCCTCGCCGCCGGACAGCGTCCCGGACGGCCGGTCCAGCGACAGGTAGCCGAGGCCGATCTCGACGAACGAGTCGAGGGTCTGCTGCAGCGACGCGAGCAGCGGGGCCACCGACGCGTCGTCGAGCCCGCGCACCCACTCGGCGAGGTCGCTGATCTGCATCGCGCACACGTCCGCGATGCTCTTCCGGGAGATCTTGGACGAGCGCGCCAGGTCGCTCAGGCGCGTGCCGCCGCAGTCGGGACACGTGGTGAAGGTGATCGCCCGGTCCACGAACGCCCGGATGTGCGGCTGCATCGACTCGCGGTCCTTCGCGAGCATCGACTTCTGGATCTTCGGGATCAGGCCCTCGTAGGTGAGGTTGATGCCGTCGACCTTGATCTTGGTCGGCTCCTTGTAGAGGAGGTCGTGCAGCTCGCGCTTGGTGAACTTCGCGATCGGCTTGTCCGGGTCGAAGAACCCGCAGCCGCTGAAGATCCGGCCGTACCAGCCTTCCATGCTGTAGCCGGGGATGGTCAGCGCGCCCTCGTTGAGCGACTTGCCCGCGTCGTACAGCGCGGTCAGGTCGAAGTCGGTGACCGCGCCGCGGCCTTCGCAGCGCACGCACATGCCGCCGGTGCGCGAGAAGGTCTTCTTGACCGTCTTGGTCTTGCCCTCGCCGCGGTCCACCTTGAAGCCCCCGCTCGCGGTCACCGACGCGACGTTGAAGGAGAACGCCTGCGGCGAGCCGATGTACGGCTTGCCCAGCCGGCTGAAGAGGATGCGCAGCATCGCGTTGGCGTCCGTGGCGGTGCCGACCGTGGACCGCGGGTCGGTGCCCAGGCGCTGCTGGTCGACCAGGATCGCGGTGGTCAGGCCTTCCAGGACGTCCACTTCGGGACGGGCCATGGTCGGCATGAAGCCCTGCACGAAGGTGCTGTACGTCTCGTTGATCATCCGCTGCGACTCGGCCGCGATGGTGCCGAACACCAGGGAGCTCTTGCCCGAACCGGAGACCCCGGTGAAGACGGTCAGCCGCCGCTTGGGGATCTCGACGTCGACGTCCTTGAGGTTGTTCACACGCGCGCCGTGCACGCGGATCAAGTCGTGGCTGTCGGCGGCATGCTGCCCGGCAGCCGGGGCGGGGGGCTGCGCGGCCGTCTTCTTGGCCCTGGTCATGACTCTCCATCCGGATGCGGCGGCGGTGGATCGGTGGCGCGGCGGTACACGTGCGGTCGGCGGTGGTACGGCGCGGGCCTTGCCGGGGCGGCGCGCCGTACCGCGGGCCTCAGCCCAGCTGCTTGATGCGGACCATGTTCCCGGCGGGGTCGCGGAAGGCGCAGTCGCGGACCCCGTACGGCTGGTCCATCGGCTCCTGGACGACCTCGGCACCGGACGCCTGGAGCTTGTCGAACGTGTCGTCGAGGTCCCCGGTGGCCAGGACGATGCTGGCGAAGGTGCCCTTGGCCATCATCTCGTTGATCATGCGGCGCTCCTCGTCGGTGGCGCCCGGGCCGGCGGCCGGCGGGTGCAGCACGATCGAGGGGGCGTCGGAACCGGGCGGCGCCACGGTGATCCAGCGCATGCCCTCGTAGCCGACGTCGTTGCGCACCTCGAAGCCGAGCGCGTCGCGGTAGAAGGCCAAGGCCTCGTCCGGGTCGTTGTGCGGGAGGAAGCTCTGGTGAATGCTGATGTCCATGGGCCTCACGCTAGTCGCGGCCCGATGACCGTGCTTCTTGATTCCTGACCGGTCGGGTGACCTGTTTCGCGACGCACGGCGGGATGCCCACGGTCGCGTCCGCGTGCTGCTTCTGGTAGACGCTCGGCGGCATGCCGACCAGTTCGGCGAAGCGGGTGCTGAAGGTGCCCAGCGACTGGCAGCCGACCGCGAAGCACACGTCGGTCACGCTCATGTCGCCGCGGCGGAGCAGGGTCATGGACCGCTCGATGCGCCGGGTCATGAGATAGCTGTACGGCGATTCGCCGTAGGCCGCCTTGAATTCGCGGCTGAGGTGGCCGGCGGACATGTGCTCGCCGAGGGCGAGCGCCTCGACGTTGAGCGGCTGCGCGTACTCCCGGTCGATCCGGTCGCGTATGCGGCGCAGCCGCCGGAGGTCGCGCAGGCGCTGGGCCTCGTCCGCTTTGCTGGTCACGCGATCGATCGTGCCACATTGCCGCAGGCCCGGAGCCGAGCCCGGGACGGCGTGTCGGCCGAACGGGTGATGCGCCGGTGAAGTGGCCGCGGAGTGGCGGGTGTTCGACTTAGCGTGAAGTACCTGCGCACCGCGGTGGTCCGGCGGGCGCTCGGTGCTGCCCTCTCCGGTAACAGGCCCCTGCCGGGTGGAACCCCGGAAAACCCGGAACCCGCAGCTGCCGGTCAGGGCAGCGGCACCGCCACCCAGACCGTCTTGCCGCCCAGGTCGGCATCCGGCTCGATGCCCGCGGTGCCGCCGCACTCGGCGACCAGGTGCTTGACGATGAGCAGGCCGCGGCCGCTGTCGTCGTCGACGGTCTCCAGGAGCGCCTTGGGGCGGAAGGGGTGCCGGTCGTGCACGCCGAGGCGCAGCCAGCCGTCCTCGGTGAGGTGCAGGACGACGTCGATCTGCGGGGAGAGCATGCCGGCGTGCTTGACCGCGTTGGTGACCAGTTCGGAGACGATCAGCCGCAGGGTGTCGGCTCGTTCGTGGTCCGGGTGGAGGCCCCAGCCGGCCGCCACGTCGACGACCGCGTGCCGCGCCTGCGGCACCGCGGCGTTGTGCGGCGGGATCTGGAAGCGGCACGCCGGGGTGGCATCGCGGAGCGTGGTCATGCCGAGGCCTCCGTGCGGTACGCCGGCGTGGGGTCGTCCTGCCGGCATACGGTGCGCATGCGGGAGGTACGGGGCATGTGGTGCGAAGGGTGACTCATGGTGTCCCCGGGGGCGGATGCGGCTGTTCGGAGCAGCGTACCCACCCGTTCGCGACTATGGGTGGCGAATTGATTACTTAGTGTCGGTGATTGGGGTGTGCCGGATCCCGCGCGGGGCGCGCGAGGTGCGCGGACGCAGACCGGCGCGCACGGATGATCACGTGCGCGCCGGTCGCCGAGCAGGGGTTCAGCGGGTCAGGTCGGGGGCGTGCACCTCGCTGCCGTCCAGGTGCGGGCGGACCAGGACCTTGACGTGGTCGTCGGGCCGGCCGAGCGTGTCGATCGCGGCGGCCACGCCGCCGAAGCCGACTTCGCCGGTGACCAGCGATGCGGCGTCGACCGTGCCGTCCGCGATGCGCTGCAGGGTGGCCGGGTACTGCTCCGGCGGGTAGGTCAGGCACATCTTGACGGTCAGGTCCTTGTAGATGCCGACCACCGGGCGGAAGGAGTCCATCGTCATGCAGACGCCGATCAGCATGACGGTGGCGCCGCGCGGCACCTTGTAGAGGACGTCGTTGAACATGCCGGCCTTGCCGGAGCATTCGAAGACGGTCAGCGGCTGGCCGGCCTCGGCGACCTCGCGCCACGCGGCGAACGGGTCCTGCTCGGCCGGGTCGACGACGATGTGCGCCCCGAACGCGCGGGCGAGTTCGCGGCGGCGCGGGGACGGCTCGGAGACGATGACCGGGGCGACGCCGCGCTCGATCAGGCCGCCGACCGCGCCCAGGCCGATCGGTCCGGCGCCGATGACGATGGCGCCGCCGCCCTTCTCGGCGCCCGAGCGGGCCACGTTGCCGAAGCCGACCGCGAGCGGCTCGGTGAGCGCGGCGACCGCGGCCGGGACGTGGTCGGGGACCTTCACCAGGGCCGCGGCCTGCATGACCATGCGCTCGCCGAAGCCGCCGGGGAACTGGTTCGAGTAGCCGATGGTGCGCAGCGTGCCGCCGCCGTCCAGCGCCCACGGCAGCCCGACGACGACCTGGCCCTCGTCGAAGCCCTCGACGCCGGGGCCGGTGCGCACCACGCGGGCGGAGAGCTCGTGGCCCATGACGAGGTCGGCGTCCGGGTCGAAGATGAAGGACGGCGTCTCGGAGTCGATCGAGGCCTGCAGGAATTCCGCGGTGTGCTTGTACGCGGACAGGTCGGAGCCGCAGATGCCGCAGGCGGCGGTCTCGACGAGGACCTGGCCGGGGCCGGGAGTGGGCTCGGGGATGTCCTCGACGGTGAAGGAACCGCCGCGCAGGACCGCTGCACGCATGGGGGTGGCCTCTCTTCCTGGTCGTGTGAGGGTACGGGCGGTTCAGCCGGCGGCGGGGGCCGGCGCGTCGGCCGCGGCGTCGCCGGTGGCTGCGCCATCTCCGGTGGCCGCCTGGTGCTGGGCGAACGCGGCCTCGACGGCCTGGCGCAGCGCGCCGATGAAGCGGCCGCTGTTCTGGTTGGCCCAGGCCATCGACGCGTGCCGGGGGCGGTTGGCGCCGGTGAAGTGCGGGATGACGTACTCGGCGAACAGCTCGTAGCTGCGGCGCTTGGCGGCCGGTTCGGCGATGGGCAGGTCGAGCAGCAGCAGGGTGCCGAAGCCGCCGGACTTCTCGGCCATCGCCTCGATGCGCGCGATGGCGTCGGCGGGGGTGCCGATCATGGCGACGCCGAAGGTGGGGAAGCCGGCCCCGGTCCACTGCTCGACGGCGGCGCGGGCGCTGCTGCCGAACGGCATCGTCATGCCGGACAGGCCTTCGATGTAGCGGACCAGGTGGAGGACGCCGTACTCGGCCTGGCGGCGGGCTTCTTCCTCGGTGTCCGCGAGGTGCATGGGGACGACGAGGCGCCAGCTGTCGCGGTCGGCGGGGTGGCCGTGCGCGGCGCTGGTCTTGGCGTAGATGTCCCAGTTGCCGGCGAGCGCCTCGAAGCCGGACGGGTCGGAGGCGGCCAGCGAGAGGAGCGAGAGGCCGTGCGTGCCGGCCTGCACCGAGCCGGACGGGGAGATGGTCGAGGCGCACGCGACCTCGATGCCGCCGCGCTGGTACGGCGCGAGGTGGAGGCGGGCCTCTTCGAGGGTGAACCAGTCGGTCTTCATCGTGACCGTCTCGCCGCGGAGCAGTGCGACGACGGCTTCGAGGGCCTCGGCCATCATGCCGCGCTGGCGCATGGGGTCGATGCCCATCATGAAGGCGTCGGAGGCGAGTTGGCCGGGACCGGCACCGAACATGACGCGGCCCTGCGACTGGTGGTCGAGCTGCACGATGCGGTCGGCGAGGACCAGCGGGTGGTGGTACGGCAGCGAGTTGACGCCGGTGCCGAGGCGGATGCGGCGGGTGCGCTCGGCGGCCGCGGCGATGAACACCTCGGGGGAGGCGACGGTTTCGTAGCCGGCGCTGTGGTGCTCGCCGATCCAGGCCTCTTCGAAGCCGAGGTCGTCGAGGTGCGCGACGAGGTCGAGGTCGCGGCGTATCTGGAGGGTGGGGTTGCCGTCGATGCCGTGGTAGGGCGCGATGAACGTGCCGAAGCGGGTGGGGCCCTGGACCGGTGCCGCCTGCGCGGCTTCCGCGGCCTGTGCGGTATCCCCGGCGGACGCGGGCGAGGCGCCGGGAGCGGCGTGGTTCTGGGGTGCTGCGGCGTCGGTCACGGGGACACCTCTCGGCTCTGGGGCGGCGCGGGATCGGCTCATTGGACGCAAGATTCGTGTGTGCTGTCTTATGTCCTACCCTTGACGGCGGCAAGGGTCAAGAGGCATCCGGGCCCGGCCGCACGGGCCGCTTCGCGTCCGTCGAGTCTCTTTCGGGCGGCCGTCGGGCGGCTGTCGTCCGACTGTCGTCCGGCTGCCGCGAGGCTGCTGACAAGTGGGCGCGGATCGGAGATCATCTACGAGCCCCCGCGCGCCCGCCCGTCCACGAGCAAGGGACCGCACCGACATGACCACCGCACCGCGTACCCGCCGCCGCAGCGACGGCAGCCCGAGCGCCCGCACGCTGCTTCTCACGGTGCTCGGCGAGTACGTCGGCTACGCGGGTGCCGACCGGGTGTGGTCGGCCGCGGTCGTGGACGCGCTGCAGGCCTGCGGGGTCGAGGAGACCGCGGCCCGCCGCGCGATCACCCGGTTGACCCACGAGGGCTGGCTGGCCACCGAGCCGGCCGGCCGCTTCACGCGCCTGGTGATGACGCCGCGCCTGGTCCGCCTGCTGGCGAGCTGGACCGAGCGCCTGCGCCGGGCGATGTCCGAGACGCCGTGGGACGGGACCTGGCAGCAGCTCATGCTCCGCATCCCGGCCGCGGCGCGGACCGAGCGGGCCGCGATCGAGGAGCAGTTGGCGTTCCAGGGCTTCGGGACGCTGGGGCAGGGTGTGTGGATCGCCGCGGACGCGGGCGGGGTGCGGGCGCTGCGCGAGCTGATCGACGAACTCGGCCTCGGCGCGCACGCGACGTGGCTGACCTGCCGTACCGCGGGCGCCGGCGGCGAGGCGGCCGACGGGCGCCCCGGTGCCGGGGGCGACGTCCGTCCGGACTGCGAACTTGCCGCGCAGGCCTGGGACTTGGATGCGGTACGTCCGCTGCACGCGGATTTCCTGGAGCGCTTCGCGGATGCCCGGGCGGACGGCGACGAGGACGCGTTCGTCCTGCGGACGCGCCTGGTGCACGCGTGGCGCCTGACGTTCGACAAGGACCCGCGGCTGCCGGGTCTGCTGCTGCCGGACGACTGGCCGGGGCGGCAGGCGGCGGAGGTGTTCGTGCGCACCTGGCTGGACTGCCACGAGGCGGCGGACCGCTGGTGGTCGCAGCTGGACCGGGACCCGCGGCCGGTGTCCGCGCAGGTCTGACCGCCCGTACCAAGGCACCTGAGCGCCGGTGCGCCGCATCGCTTATGGGCTAATTGTCCGATATATATCGTTATCCAGACCTCAGCTCCCTGCTGTCGGAGGATGACGCCCGTGGCCCTGCACGAGACCAAGGACGCGACTGCAGGAGGTCAGGCCGGCGACGGCGCCACCGACCTGTTCACGTCGCCGCTCAGCAAGCACGTCCTGCCGAAGTACCGCATGCCGGACGAGCACGCGCCGCCCGAGGTGGTGTACTCGCTCATCCACAACGAGCTGATGCTCGACGGCAACGCGGCCCAGAACCTGGCGACGTTCTGCACCACCTGGGCGGACGACGAGGTCCACCGGCTGATGAACGAGTGCCTCGACAAGAACATGGTCGACAAGGACGAGTATCCGCAGACCGCGGAGATCGAGTCCCGCTGCGTGAACATCCTCGCCGACCTGTGGCACGCCCCGGCCACCGGCGCGGACTCGCCCAATGCGATGGGCTGTTCGACCACCGGGTCGAGCGAGGCCGCGATGCTGGGCGGCCTCGCCCTGAAATGGCGCTGGCGCGAGCGCCGCCGCAAGGAGGGCAAGCCCGCGGACCGGCCCAACCTGGTCTGCGGCCCGGTGCAGATCTGCTGGGACAAGTTCGCCCGCTACTTCGACGTCGAACTGCGCCAGGTCCCCCTGGAAGCGGGGGCGACGGGCCTGCGCGCGCACCAGCTGAAGGACTACGTCGACGAGAACACCATCGGCGTCGTCGCCATCCTCGGCGTCACCTTCACCTGCGACTACGAACCCGTCCAGGAGTTCGCCGCCGAGCTGGACCGGATCCAGGCCGAGAAGGGCTGGGACATCCCGATCCACGTGGACGCGGCCAGCGGCGGCTTCATCGCCCCGTTCCTGCACCCGGACGTGGTCTGGGACTTCCGCCTCGAGCGGGTGGCGTCCATCAATGCCTCCGGGCACAAGTACGGCCTCGCGCCGCTCGGCGTCGGCTGGGCCGTCTGGCGTACCGCGGACCTGCTGCCGGAAGACCTGATCTTCCGGGTGAACTACCTCGGCGGCGACATCCCCACCTTCGCCCTCAACTTCTCCCGCCCCGGTGGCGAGATCGTCGCGCAGTACTACAACTTCCTGCGCTTGGGCCGCGGCGGCTACCGGCGCGTGCAGCAGGCCTGCGCCGAGACCGCGCAGTACCTGGCCGGGGAAGTCGCCGCGATGGGCCCGTTCACCCTGCTGTACGACGGCAACGGCGCGCTGCCGGCCGTCTCGTACAAGCTCACCGACCCGGAGAACGCCGGCTTCAGCCTGTACGACCTGTCCGACCAACTGCGCATGCGGGGCTGGCAGGTACCCGCCTACCCGCTGCCCGCGAACCAGGAGGACACCGTCATCCAGCGGGTCCTGATCCGGCACGGCGTGGGCCTGGACGAGATCGCGCTGCTCGCCCAGGACATGCGGCGCTCGCTCGCCCGGCTGACCCAGGGCGTGCCCGCGGACGCCGACCGGGCCGGGTTCCACCACTGATGCCGGACGCGGCGGTCGGCGACTTCGGCGGAATCGGCCGGACCCCGGAACCGGTCGACTACGCGGCCGTGGTCGCGAAGGTCATGGATGCCGTCGCCCCGCACGTCGGCGCGGGCAAGGTCGCCGACTACATCCCGGAACTGGCCCGCGTCGACCCGGGCCAGTTCGGCCTGGCGGTCGCGACCGTCGACGGCGCGATGCACACCGCCGGGGACGCCGACACCCCGTTCGCGATCGAGAGCATCTCGAAACTCTTCGCGCTCGCGCTGGTCCTGGCGCGCGACGCCGAATGCGACGGCACCGCGGTCGGCAGCGGCGCCGGCGGCCTGTGGCGGCGGGTGCGGCGCGAGCCGTCCGGCGAGCCGTTCAACTCGCTGATCCTCCTGGAGATCGAGAAGGGCATCCCGCGCAACCCGTTCATCAACCCGGGCGCGATCGTGGTCACCGACCAACTGCACGCGCTGACCGGCAACGCCTACGCAGCCGTACGCGAACTGCTGCGCGCCGAGACCGGCAACCCGCACCTGCACATGGACAGCGTCATCGCGGAGTCAGAGGCGAAGTGCGGAAACCGCAACCGGGCGCTGGCGTACCTCATGGCGGACTTCGGCAACATGCGCAGCCAGGTGGCGGAGGCCCTGGACCACTACATCCGGCAGTGCTCGATCATGATCACCTGCTCCGAACTCGCCCGGGCCGGACTGCTCGTGGCCCGGCGCGGGGTCCGCGCGGACGGGACGCGGCTGTTCGGCGACGCGGAGGCCCGGCGGCTCACCGCGGTCATGATGACCTGCGGGACGTACGACGAGGCGGGCGAGTTCGCGTACCGGGTCGGACTGCCGTGCAAGAGCGGGGTGGGCGGCGGGATGCTCGCCGTCGTTCCGGGCCGCTGCGCGGTGGCGGCGTGGGGGCCGGGTCTCGGCCCGAAGGGGAACTCGGTGTCGGGCGCGGCGGCATTGGAGGCGTTCGCTGACATCAGCGGCCTGTCGCTGTTCTGAACCGGGTGCTTCCGGTCGGGGGATACGGAACCGGGCTTGGGCCGCCCCCGTCGGTGTGCGACGGGGGCGGCCGCGTGCGTGCGGCCCTGGCGCGGTGCGGCCGAGGATGCGCCGATGCTCGGGTGGGTCAGGTGACGGTCACGGTGATCGGCCCGGCGAGTGCGGTGTAGCCGTCGTTGTGGAGGTACCAGGCCCGGTAGTTGCCGGGGGTGAGAGTGGCGACCCTGATCGGGAAGGTGAGGCTGCTGTCGGCGTTGGGTGCGTACCCCCAGTCGGCTGCTTCGCCGTTGCCGGGTGAGGTGCCGTCGCGGTAGAGGCCGATCCAGTTCTTGGGGGCGAGGGTGGCGGCCGGGGTGGAGTAACGCATGGTGACGGTGCCACCGGCGGCGACGGTGGGGGTGGTTGTGGTGAGGGTGCTGGTCGTTGCCGGCGTCGGATTCGGGGCCGGGGCGACCGGGGTGAGCACCGGTGCCGTCTCGGCGGGGAGGTTGTAGTAGGCGGTCAGCCGTTCGGTGATGGTGTCGGTGTAGGGGGCGAGTGCCGGGAACCGGGTGGCGATCGTGGACTTGGCGGCGGCAGTGAGTGCGGCACGGTCGCTGGTGGCGCCGGCCAGGTGGGGTTCGAGCTGCCGCATCAGGTGGTAGTCGCTGGTGATTCCGAGGGAGCCCATCGCCTTGGCCAGGGACGGGGTCGCGGTGGCGGTGTCCTGGACGCGGCTGACGAAAGTGACGCGGTGCAGGATGCGCCAGCACGGGGGCTTGCGGTCGGCCTGCCGGGTCTGGCGCAGTGCGCGGGCGTCCGGTCCGGTGTTGCGGTCCAGCCAGTCGGGGTCGACGACCTTGCCGTAGAAGTCCTCGTAGTTGTCGGTGGAGCTGTCGAGGTAGAAGGTCATGAACCGGTAGGCATCGACGCGGCCGGGCACAAGGACCGGGTTGCGGGCGATGTCGAAGACGGGCTTGTCGTTTTTACGTTTTTGCAGGTCGCGCCCGGGTTCGGCTTTCACCTCCAGGCTGAAGGTGCGCTTGGCTTCCTTGGTCTTGCTGCGGGTCACCGCGTAGCCGCCGCCGAGGGTGACGCTGCCGGAGAGGTTGACGCCGACCGGTCCCGCCTCGATGTTGGCGTAGCCGCCGACGGTGAGAGAGCCGGAGACGTTGTAGTCGCCGGTGGTGACCTGGGTGACCTGGTCGGTGGTGGACATCGTCTCCGAGAACAGGCCGCCGGCCGCGGTCCACACGTAGGTGTTGACCATGTGGCGGCGCGATGCGTTGGTCGCGGCCTTGCGGACGTCGGCCGGGTTCGCCGTGTCGTTCGCCAGGCCGGTCCCGGTGCCGCCCATCATGCCGCCGAGGACCCGGTTGGCCTGGTCGCGGACGGGGTTGTGGGCGGCGAAGGTGGCGCTCTCGGTGGACACCGATTCGTAGAAGCTCTGGAGCTGCTGCTCCTCGCGTTGGATACGTCGTTTGATCGCGTATGCCTCGCGGGGGCGGTAGTAGCTGTGTTCGCCGCCGTCCCCGGCGCCGGGGAACGCGGGGTCGGGGAACGGCTGGAGCCCGCCGGTGCTCTTGGGGGCGAAGCCGACCAGGCCGTCGAGGGTGCCCTGCTTGGTGTAGCGGGGGTTGATGGGGAACGCGATGATGTTCCAGTCGCGGGGGATGTCGGCGTTGGGGATCAGGCGGTACGCCACCAGGACGCCGGTGTGGGCCAGACGCAGCGCGTACAGGTCGGCGGTGGCGGACTGCACGATCGCGAAGCCGGTGTTGGCGGGGACCCAGCGCCGCCCGGCGTCGGGGTTGACCTGCCCGGTCCGGGCGTCCTCCTCCCACTGGCCGGTCAGCACGACGCCGCTGGTGCGGGTGGTCTCGGTGCTCTGGGACACCGCGAGGTTGGTGGCCCAGCTGTTGGAGAACTTGATCTCGGCCTCGACGGTCAGGCCCACCTTGACCTTGACGGCCTCCTTCGCGGTGCCGACGCCGAGCGGCGCGACGACGATGGAGGTGTCGTCGTTGACCCAGAATTCCACCGTTCCCTTGGCGGACGCGTCCAGGCTCCGCTTCTCGTCGTTGGAGATGGTGTTGGTGACCGAGTCGGCCTGGACGAAGGACACGGACGCCTTCTCGGCGTAGTCGTCGGCGGTTCCCCAGACCATGTTCTCCGAGGGCATCGGTGGCGCGCCTTCGAGGAAGCCGACCAGTTGCGGGTCGAACTGCGCCTGGCCGACCCACGTGCTGGTCAGCTCCCCGGTCTTGAAGCCGGTGTGCAGCTCCCACCTGCCGTGCCGGACGAAGGCGTAGGCGCGCTTCATGACGCCGAACGCCCGCCCGTCGGCGTCGGCTTGCAGGTCTCCGTACTCGGACGCGGCGGGCGGCGCGTCGATGCGGGCGTTGAAGGTGCTGCCGATTCCGGTGAGCGCGGAGCGCACTTCCGCGGCGTCGGCGGCGATGGGTGCGCTGGAGATGATGTTCCGCGGTGCGTCGGGCGAGGGGTTCAGGTCGTTGCCGCGCGGCCCGGAGTCCTTGACGGTGGCGCCGGCCTGGGTGGAGGCGCCGTCGAAGGGGAAGTGGGCGACCAGGTCCTTCTTCTCGCCGCGCAGCCGGCCGAACATGTTGTCCAGGATCTGCTCCCGGGTGCGGCAGGTCCGCCAGATCCGCAGCTCGTCGACGGCCCCGGTGTAGCCGTTGGCCAGCGTCCCGCTGTGGCGTCGGCCCGCGATGGTGGCGTGTGCTTCGCCCGGGTACGTCGGTTGGGCGTACATGGGCGCGATCGACGCCGGTTGCGGGGTGCCGTCGACGTAGAAGGTGGCGAGGTTGCCGTTGGGGTCGGGGGTGCGCACGCGGCGGGCGCCGCGCACCTTGGCGGGGAAGGTGTCGCAGGCGTCCGCGGTGACGGCGCCCTCCTTCTCGGGGAAGGACCACCACGCGGTCAGCCCCGGGGCCTTGGGGGTGATCGCGGCGCCGATCTGTTTCTCGTCACGAGCGATGTTCCAGATCCGCACGTCGGTCAGGCAGCCGCGCAGATGGCTGGTGGTCCGGCCCTGGCGGTGGCGGCCCAGTTCGCAGTTCTCGTCGTTGCCCACCGGTGCGGCGCCCTCGTACACGAACGGCTTCGACCCGACCGGGATGCCGTCGATGTAGAGGCGGATCGCCACCCCGCCCTTGTCGTTGTGGCCGCCCTTGCGGGTGACCGCGACCCGGGTGAACTTGCCGGCCTGCAGCTTCGTCCCGGAGCGGACGGTGACCAGGCTGTCCTTGCCTCCGCCGCCCTTCTCGAACATGAACGCCAGTTGCCCGTCCGCTTCCACGACCAGCGCGTACGGCACGGCCGTGCCCGCCGCCCCGCCTTCCACCACGCCCTTGCCCACCAGACCGTGCACGACGCCGAGTGCGTCCAGGCGCACGCCGGCCTCGATGGTCAGGTCGCCGAGCAGGTTCAGCCCTTCGGGCCCGCCCGCGTCCAGGTGGCCGCCGCCGTCCATCGCCATGGCCCAGTGCTGTTTGAACGCCAGCGCGACATGGCTCCAGTCGCCGATCGGGACCCCTTCCGGCAAGGCGAAGGTCTGCGCACCGACCGTGGCCACGGGAGCGTAGGCGTCCAGCCCGGAGATCGACGGCCGGTACGGGCCCACCAGGGTCCCGTGGTTGCCGCGGCCGGACCGGTCGAGCGTCGATCCGTTGCTGAACTGCCAGTACGCCAGCAGGTCGTCCTCTCGGCCGCGGAGCCGCCGGCGCATCGTCTCCTTGATCTCGTCCGCGGTCCGCGCGCGGCCCCACACCCGCACCTCGTCCAGGCAGATGCGCGCACCGGAGTTGCCGTCCTGGGCCAGACACCCGAGATTGAAGGTGCGTGAGTCGTTGGGGCCGGCGAGGCTCTGGCCGCCGAAGGTGCCCGTGGCGACCGCGCCGCCGGTTTCGGAGGTGCACGCCATCTCCACGCCGTCCCGGTACACCCGGCGGGTGCCCGCGGAGGCGTCGTGGACCACCGCCCAGTGATGCCATTCCTGGGCGGGGACGGTGGCGGTGGTCACGGCCACGGTGAGGTCGGCCTGGCCGGGGGTGCCGAAGTCGCCGGCGAACAGGAAGTTGTTGGATGCGTTGATCCCGACCAGCAGGCTGGCGCCGGTATTGAACAGCACGTCGTCGCGGTTTGCGGCCTGGCGGAAGACCCACATCTCGATGGTGAAGCTGGTGCCGGTCAGGGTGAGGCGGTCGCCGCACTCGATGACGTTGTCCGGTTCGAGGCTGATGCCGCTGGACAACGTGGTGCCGCGCAGCGCCAGGCCGTAGGGGGTGGCGGGACCGGCGGCACGCAGCACGGTGCCGGTCGCCGCGGCGGGGTTGAGCCACGCCTCCAGCGTCAGGTCGCCGTCCGTGCCGAAGTCCGCGCCGTTCACGGCGGTCAGGTACTGCGTGGTTCCGTCGAACGCCGGTGCGCGGCCCGGGGCATGGCCCCGCCAGTGCGGCCCGACCCCGTCGCCGGCGTCCTTCGCGTCGCCGTCGGCGATCACGGCGGTGGTGGAACCCACGCGGGTGACGGCGACGATCTGCGACCCCGAGGACAGGTCGGTGCCGGTCACGCTGGCGGTGGCGTCGGCGTAGTCGTAGAGCACCGCGGTCACCTGCGATCCGGCCGCGGCGGTGACCGGGTCGCCGGCGACGGTGAACGTGGTCGCGCCCGCCGGCGCGGCGGCGTCGATCTTGCGCACCTTCCCGCCGACCAGGACCCGGCTGCCGACCGCGAGCGGTGCAGGCAGGGGGGAACCCAGTTCGACGAGCCGGTCCTTGACCGACAGGACGGTGCCCAGCAGCGTGCCGGTCGGCAGGTTGCCGTTGAGGACCGCGGCCAGCGAGGCCGCGGCGCGCGGCACGCGCAGGTAGGTATCGGTGCGCGACCCGCAGGTCACGGTCACCGTGCACAGGTCCGCGGCGGAACCGGCATCGGCGGTGACCCGCACGGCGAAGTCCTTGGCGCGTGTGGAGGTGTCGCGCGCGACGAACTCCAGCCGGTCCGAGCCCGCCCCCATGCTCCGGGTCGCCCGGGTGACCAGCGTGGAGTAGTAGGCAGAGAAGAACTGCCCGGCCCCGCCCCGGAAGTACAGCACCACGTCGCCGCCCGCGCCGTCCAGGAGGAATGGCGCGTCCTCGGTCCATGCGAACGCCAGCAACGCACCGTAGACCGTCAGGCCCTGCCGGTCGGTGGAGACCACCGGCATGGCCACCACCGTGTCGCCGCCGCCGCGGGTGCCGCCCGACACCGTCACCAACGCGTCCTCCGCGGCGTCCAGGGCCGTCTGACGCGCGCCCAGCCGCTGCTGCGCGGCCTGCTGCTCCTGGAGTTGCCGGTACCAGCCGGAGAACGACACGTACGCGTAGCCGAACATCCCTTCCCAGTAGCTGATGTTCGCCTGGGTCTGCGGGATTTGCGCGGCCGACTGCCGGTCCTTGTCCAGACTCGCCCGCGCGGCGTCCACGGCCGCCTGCGCGGCGGCCACCGCTGCCGCGTCGCCCACCATCGCGGGTTTGCCCGCCTCGGTCAGCGCGACCAGCGACGGAGCCGTGGCCAGGCGCCCGTCCCGGGCGACCGCGAAGTCCACCGCGGCGACGTAGCTGCGACTCGCCGAACCTCCCGCCGGTGCCGGGCCGGAGGTTCCGCACGCCACCAGCACCCGCGTCTGCCGCTTCTCGTGCCCCACCGCCGTGCCGTACCCGGAGGTGGCGGGTTCCTGCTGGGCGTACACGACCGCGGCCAGACCGGTCGACACGGCGCGGCCGGCGAACCCGAACACGTCCCGCGACAGCCCCGGCCCGTCACCCACCGGAGCGTCGGAGGCCGCCCACACCGCGCCGCCCTGCACCGTGCCGTCACGCATCGCCCGGGTGTGGTCGCCGACCACCGTGCCGGCCCCCTCGTCGAAGCGGCAGTACACCGCCAGGCCCGGCTCGATGCCCGACAGACGCAGCCCCCGGTCGCCGAACTCGGCCTCGGTCCGCGCCCGTTCCCACACCCGCACTTCGTCGACGTCGCCCTTGAACCCGGCGTCCGGGGTGCCCGACACCAGCCTCGCGCCGACACTCGCCGCCGATCGCGCGTCCGGCACCGCCGTCACCGCGCGTACGCCCGCCTGCACGCCGCCGATGTACACGGCCGCGTTCTTGCCGTCGAACACCGCCGCGACGTGCACGTAGGCGTTCAGGGGGACCGCAGCGGCCGACACCACCCGGGTTCCGGCCAGGTCCGCCACCAGTTTCCGGTCCGCGTCCAACTCCAGCGCGAACGTGCTGCTCGGCGACGCCCCGGTGTGGTGCGCCAGGATCGTCCCCGAGCTCGCAGCGGTGCGCACCCACGCCTCGACTGTGTAACCGGCCGACGCCACCGCCGCGGATCCGGCCGGCGCGGCCGGCAGCAGCACATGCGTGCTCTTCGCCGGGTCGAACCGCAGCGCGGTGCCGGCCCGGTCGCGGGTCGCCGGCACCGGAACCAGCGGCCGCTTGGTGTGCGGGCACGTCCCCGGCCCGCGCTCCAGGACCGAGGGGGCGAACTTCGGGTCGGGACTGGTGTACAGCTGGGCGCCGACCACGTCGAACAGGCCGTCCGAGCCCTGCGCGCAGTTGTAGCCCTCCACCCGGCCCGTCGCCTTGTTGGCTGCGAACACCTGCCAGCGGGACTCCCCGGCGACCGCGGTCGGCAGCAAGAGCACGGTGAACGCGCCGCGTTGCAGCGGCGCGACGAACGACAGCTTCGCGGTGGGCTCGAAGAACGGGTTCCCCTCCATGTCGCGGGTGCCCAGCGTGTCGCTCTCCGAGGCGCCGCGCAGCTTGGACCGCGACCGCTGGTACCGCACCTCCACCACCGGCTTCAGCACCGAACCCACCAGGACGAACCGGTCGCAGAGCAGCGACCCGTCGACCACGGCGGCCGCGGTCGCCTTCGTCCCCGCGGCCGCGGTGGCCCGGTCACCGGAGACCGTGCCGCCCTCGGCGTAGAACACGACGTCCTTGTGGTTCGCGTCCACGCCCTGGCGGAAGACCAGGATGTAGCGGCCGTCCGAGACCACCTGGAACGGTGCCGCCGCGCTCAGCCGCGCCGTCGTCGACAAGAACGGGTCGCGCTCGGCCACCGGCAGCGGCACACCCGCCAGTGCTTCGATGCGTCCTCCGGACCGCACCCACGGCATTCGCAGCACACCCGACGCTGCGGACGCCCCCGGCGCCGGAACCTCCACCAGCTCGCCCGGGAAGGGCACGGCCGCCGGCTCCTCGTTCCAGTACCGCGCGTCCAGCGGACCGCGCTTCGCCGACGCCTGCTCCAGGTCCAGCACGCTGTAGACGATCTTGCGGTCCGCGTCCATCGCGAACGCCACCGTCGTACCCGAGTGCCGCACCATCGTCGTCGACACGTACTTCCGGTCGGCGTACACCCTCGTCAAGCTCTCGTCATGCGCCACGAAACCCCCACCCGTCGTGCCCGCACCCAGGCGGGCCATGGACAGTCCGCGAAACCCGAACACCCCGCCACCGCCCTTCTCGGGCAAGCGGCGGCCCCACTACAGCTGATCGGGACCGGGAGACAGCACCGGTCACCGGTTCGTGCAGCCATCCAGGAAATGACGCAGCTCATCGGCTGCCGCACCCGTGCGACGACGGGCGGGAGGTCCAGCGCCCCCGAACCCCGTGTTGGCCCCCACGTCAGCGACGGCGGGTAAAGCCTTTACACAGCAAGGTGGTTCGTTTACGGAACGTACCAATGGGACGACTGCCAACCAACGCTTTCACCAAATCCCCACAACCGCGCACACACGCGGGCGCATGCTCCTGCTCGACCGTGTTGTCGGAGCCGATGACGCTGTACTCGATCGCGACTCGGTCGCGGCGACCGGGAACGTGGGGAGTTCCCCGGCGTGCTCTGCGTCTGCTCGGACATTCCTCCTTGTGTCCTCGTGCAGCCGGACCGCGGCTTCGAAGCGCATCCGCCCCCCGCATGCGTGCGGGGGGCGGGGGCAGCGCGTGTGTGGGTGTGGGTGTGGGTGTGGGTGCGGGTGCGGGTGTGCGGGTCCGGCTGCTCAGCCGCCGCCGGGGTCCGCTTCGGCGCGGCGCTTGAGGCCGGCCAGGCGGCGGTCCCAGTCGGCGGCCAGGGCGGACATCCAGCGCGCGGTCGAGTCGAGTGCGGCGGGGCGTACGGCGTACCGGACTTCGCGTCCTACGCGGCCGCCGGTGACGAGTCCGGCGGCGTCCAGGACGGCCAGGTGCTTCACGACGGCTTGCCTGCTGACGGGGAGGCGTTCGGCCAGTTGCGTCGCGGTGGCCTCGCCGTCGGCGGCGAGCAGGTCGAGGAGTTGCCGTCGGGTGGGATCGGCGAGCGCGGCCAGGACGCTGTCGACGTCGCTGCTGCGATTGCCGGTGCCGGTGTCGGCGCCGGAGTCCTTGGCCGGGACGGGCTCGTCGTCGGGTCCGGTCACGCCGCGGGCGGCTGTTCGGCGCGGCCCTTGAACGCCTCGAGGACGTCGGCCCAACCGCCGGTGTTGTCCCGTACGGCCTGCGCGCGGACCTCTTCGGCGGCGACCAGCGCCGCGAACCCGCTCTCCACGACCCGCAGCCGGGTCTTGTCGCCCTCGGAGGTGAGGGTGAACTCGACGAGCGTGCTGTTGCCTTCGGTCAGCTCCGCGCCCGGGAAGGCGCTGGCCCAGCGGTAGGAGAGGTAAGTGGGCGCGTCGACCTTCTCGACGCGTACCGGGAAGTCGCCGTACTGCGGGTTCCGGGCGACGATTTCCAGGCCTTCCTCGGCCACGGTGCCTTCGAAGGAGCCGGCCTCGGCGACCCAGAAGCCGGGTTCGGCGACCAACTTCCAGACGCGTTCCAAGGGCGCGTCGATCAGGGTCTCGCGCTCGATGCGGTCCTCGGTCATGGGGTGTCTCCCTATGCGGTCGTCCCATCAGGTGCAATCTCAGGGTTGCACGTCGAAATAGAATACGCAACCTCAGGGTTGCGCATTGATGAGGCTAGGCGTCGTCGTACGTCGCTCCCGCGGACGGCGTGTGGCGCGCGGCGGCGACCCGGGAGACCTTGTCGCGGAGCAGCCGAACGCGATCGATCCGCTCGACCAGTTCGGCCGGCAGCTCCGCCGCCCGGCCATCGAGCACAATCTCCAGCGCGACCAGGGACTGCAGGACGCCGACTGTGGCGAACTCGTACCGGTAGTACGAGTGCCGAACCAGTTCCCGCGCGGTCTCCAACGCGCTGAGGACAGCCATCGGCGCACCCGTGGGCAGCACCAGTCCGGCCACCACTTCGTCCATGCCGCCGTAGTCGATGACGAGGTCCCGAACGCGCGCATCCGGAGCGGGCAGGACGGTCGGGCCGGTCCACGGCGAAGGCATCTCCACCGCGGCAGTTTGCTGGGGGGCGCCCGCCCCGGCAATCGGATTTGTGCGTCAGCCGGACTGCGGCCGGAGCTGTGCCCGGGCGGTGCCCGAGCGGCGGAGGACGAGTTCGACCACGATCAGGTTGGGGACCCAGCACAGGAACGGTACGAAGACGTACGCGTCCCTGAAGTCGCCGATCGCCGGGACCAGGATCAGCAGCCACAGGCGCAGCGTCACCGCGGCATAGGTCATGGCGAACGCGCGCAGCATCCAGCGGCGGTGGGCCGCGACGTCACCGTGCAGGATCGCGCGCAGGCCTGCGGCGGCGAAGGTGAGCCACAGGAGCGCCAGGGCGCCGAAGCCGGCGAAGCCGATCTCGTCGGCGACGTTCATGGGGGAGAGGACCAGCCCTGCGGCGCCACCGATGAAGATGCCGACGATGACGACCCGTCCCGTTGCCCGGTGCAGCCGGGGCGCGCGGCGGCGGATCCGCCCGGAGAGTTGCAAAGGGGAGAGGAACAGCGCGATGCCGGCCGCCACGATGTGCGTGTAGAAGAACGCCTGCACCCAGGCAGGCCGGTCCGCGTAGTTGGCGGCGAGGTCGGCGTCCTCGTTCGCCAGGCGGTCGAGCGTCTCGGTGAGGTACGGCAGCGGCGCGACGACGGCGATGGCCAGGGCGGTGAGCGCCAGCCACCAGATGCCGACACTGTGCCGCCGCGAGCGCGGTGCGCGTCCTGCCACCGGAGTGAGCAGCGGGGCGGCGGCAGGGGACGGAGGGGCAGGCGGACCGGGGACGGCAGGCATGAGGCGAGGCCTTTCGGAGTCGGCTGGGGCCGCCGGATGCGGGCAGCAGGGGGCAAGGTGAGCGGCGGGCGCGGTGGCTTGTGCCGGGTGGGGGGAGACCGGTGGGGTGGGCGGTCGACGGTGCTAGGCGACGACGACCGTCGACGCCGCACACCCCTCCCGGCGGACCGGCGTCCGGCTGACCGCCTGTCCCGATGTCTCACGCTAGAAAGAGCAGGCCGTCCGCTGCGCCCCTCGTCGCAGGGGTTCCGTCTCCCTCTTGCGAGGGAGGCGGCGTAGCTGGACCAGCAGGTTGACTTGGCCCGTGAGGCGAAAGGCATACAACGCGCTGCGGCGCCCCGAGGCCGGGTTGGTTGCCGCGCTGGTACTCGCGGCCGGATCGGCCGCCGCGGTCCTGGATGCGGGCGAGCCGTACCGCGGGGCCGACATCTTCGGCGTTGGGTTCGCGATGGCGGCTGCCGCGGTGCTGTGGTGGCGCAAGTCCGCGCCGGTGGCCGTGTTGGCCGCGACGGCGGTCGTCGTGGTGGCGAATGCGGCGGCCGGATACGCGGCGACCGTCGTGCACTGGTTCCCGTGGATCGCGCTGTTCACCTGCTTCTCGCTGCGCGGGCGGCGTGCGCGGGTCGTCGCGGTCGTGCTGACCGTAGGGGCGGTCGCCGGGTACGCGGCGTTCGACCGCGGGCCGGTGGGCACCCTCGAACTGTTCGGGATCGCCATGTGCGCGCTGATCGCCTCTGCCGCCGGGGACGCCGCGTACAGCCGCCGGATCGCCACCGCCGCGGAACAGGCCCGCCTCCGGGCCGAGGAACGCGAGGTACTCGCGCGCGAGCTGCACGATTCCCTCGGGCACGCGGTGAACGTGATGGTCCTTCAGGCCGGCGTCGGGCGACGCGTGTTCGCCGACAACCCGGCGTTCGCCCTGGAGGCGCTCGGGCATGTCGAGAGCGTGGGCCGCGAGGCGCTCGGCGAGCTGGACCGCTTGGTGCGTGTCGTCCGTGACGAACGTGCCGCGCCCGACCTGGGGCTGCTGGCCGACCGCGTACGCGCCGCCGGACGCGAGATGCGGCTGGAGGCCGAAGACGTCGACCTCGGCCCGGGCGCCGCGCAGGCCCTGCACCGGATCGTCCAGGAGGCCGTCACCAACGCGCTGCGGCACAGCACCGGCGGACGCATCGACGTCGGACTGGCCCGCGTCGGCGACAAGGTCGTCCTGGACGTGGTCAACGAGAGCGACCGTCCCACGGTCGTGCCCGGACGCGGGCTCGCGAACATGCGCGAGCGGGCGCGTTCCGCGGGCGGCGAGCTGGACGCGGGGCCGTTCGAGGGTGGCTTCCGGGTACGCGCCACGCTGCCGGCCGGGGGACGCGCATGATCCGCGTACTGCTCGCCGACGACGACGCCCTCGTACGCGGCGGCCTGCGCGCACTGCTGGCCGCGGAGGAGGGCATCGCCGTGGTCGGCGAGGCGTCCGACGGCCACCAAGCCGTGCACGCGGCCGCGCTGCACCGGCCGGACGTGGTGGTCATGGACATCCGCATGCCGCTGCGCGACGGCGTCTCGGCGACCCGCGAGCTGATGGCCGCCGACCCGCGCCCGCGCGTCCTGGTGCTCACGACCTTCGACCTCGACGACGTCGTGGACGACGCGATCGTGGCCGGCGCCGACGGGTTCCTGCTCAAGCGCGCGTCGCCCGAGGAACTGGTCGCGGGGATACGCGCGGTCGCGGACGGCGAGACGGTGGTCTCCCCGTCCGTCGCCCGCCGCCTCTTCGACGCGCACGCGGCCCGGACCGCACCCGACCACGAGCGTTCGGCCCGGCTCACGGACCGCGAGGCGGACGTCCTGCGGGCGATGGCGGCCGGGCAGTCGAACACCGAGATCGCGGCGTCCCTGCACCTGTCCGTCGAGACGGTGAAGACGCACGTCAAGCACGTGCTGACCAAGCTGGAGGTGCGGGACCGCACCCAGGCGGTGGTGTGGGCGTACCGGACGGGGTTCGCGTACCGGGTGTGATCCGGGGGCTTCAGGGCTCCAAGGCAGTAGGCCTGAGGGCATGAGCGCTCAGGCCTACGGCTTGAGGCGCAGCCGGTACCACCGCGGCTTCGTCCGGTTCATCGGCCAGCCCAAGCCGGTGGTGTCCGCCGGATCGATCGCGCGCAACTCCCAGCGCGGGAAGGCCTCTTCCACCTCCTCCCGGCTCGCCCCGCCGACCATTGTGCGGAACTGCGACGGCCCGTACGCCAGCATCAGAAGCACCGCGCCGGGGCGCGCGAGTGTGGTCACGCCCTGCCCGACGGCGTGCCGGCGTCGTGCGTCGAGGCCGTGGAAGCAGCCGACGTCGAAGAAGAGGTCGAAGGTGCCCAGGCGGGCGGATGCCAGATCCGTGACGTCCCCGGCGACGTACGAGACCCCGGCATTGCCGCGCCGCCGGGCCGCTTCGACCGACGCCGGGACGCCGTCGATACCGACCGCCTGCCAGCCGCGAGCGGCCAGCAGCGGGGTGAACTCGCCGCGCCCGCAACCCAGATCGAGTGCCCGGCCGAGCGTCCGGCGACCCGTACCGTCGCCGGCCGGACCCTCCGGACCCTCCGGATCCGGGGCGGGCGGCCGGCGCCGGTCGGCCTCCGCGCGGTCCAGCATGGCCGCGATGCTGTCGCCGGCCGCCTCCCCGTACGCTTCGCGCGGCGTCATGCCGAAGCGGTACGTACGAACGTAGTCCGCCATGCTCTGGCCTCCCGACGTGGGCGTGACCCGGCGCTGATCGCGAGGCGAGGATGGCACGGCCGACCGACACTCGAAACCGCCGCCGCGCAATCCGGACAACGGGCGGCACCGGCCTCGCGGCCGAGGGACGGCATGCCGCCGCGTCAGCCGGTGCTGTCGTCGGCCAGCGTGATCGCGCTGATCCGCCAGCCGTCGGCGGTACGCACGAACTGCATGGACTTGGTGCCGCCACCGGTCAGGGGGGCGCCGCGCAGCATGCCGGACTTGGCGTACCGCACCAGGCGCTGCGCGACGTTGCCGGAGACCACCGTGGAGCGGCTCGTCGTCCACTCCCGGAAATCGGTCAACTCGCCGCCAGTGAGCAGCGCCTGGCGGGGCGTCAGGAACTCCTCCGGGGACTCGTGCTTCACCGGATCGCCGTGGCTGATGATCACGGCGCCGGGCGCGAAGGACGGGAGCAGGGCGGGGAGGTCGACCGTACGTCCGCCGGCGTTCGTGAACGCACCGAGGAACGCCTCGCCGAGCGCATCCACTTGCTCCTCGTCCGACATCTCCGGGGCATCGGGGCGAGTGCCGAGCCAGGCGTCCGGCCCGATCGTCCAGAATTCCATGGGGATCTCGCTCGCTTCGTCCGTTGCCTCGAACGTGAAGCCGAGGCGCTGGGCGACGGCGATGCCGCGCTTGTTGTCCGAGAGTGTGTGCCACACGATCCGACGCAGACCACGCTCCCGGAACCCCCAGTCGATCAGCAGCGCGGCGGCCCGCGTCACCAGACCGCGGCCCTCGGCGGCCGTTTCGACCCACACGCCGATCTCGGCCTCGCCGGTCGCGGTGTCGACCGAGACGAACATGACGCCGCCGACGAGAACACCGTCCACCCGTATGCCGTGGATACCGCCCCCGGTCCGCGCCTGGCGCTCCCAGTACCGGCCCAGCACCCTCTCCGCGGCCTCCAGATCGACAGCCACGAACGATGCGCCGACCCAGGGTGAGATGTGGTCACGGCACCGGTCCAGGTTGGCGAGGAACTCCTCTGCCTGCCAAGGCTCCAGGGGCGAGAGGGTGGCATCAGGACCGAGCGGCCGTGCGTACATGCGAACTCCCGAGATCAACGCGAAAGGGCAAGGCAACGCGATGCAGAGGGGTCGCCCCCTCGGCACCTGATGCCATGTCACATTACATCTGGCGGCGTGTCGGGTCTTCTCTCATGCCCCGATCCGGCGGATGCCCCCGATGCGGCCAAGCCATCCAGGACACCGGCGCCGAACCGGGTCGACCGGTCAGCCGATGACACCTTCCACAATGCGGAAGTCGCGCTCGAAGCCGTCGGGCAGGGCCGCCAACGCCTTCTGGTACGCCTCGCTCTCGTACGCCGCGGCGGCCTGTTCAAAGCTGTCGAACTCGACCAGCACGACGCGTTCCGCGAGGCCGGCCTCGTGCGCGACGACGCGACCGCCGCCGGACAGGACGCGCCCGCCCTCGGCCTGGACAGCCGGACCGGCCAGGCCGAAGTAGGCAGTCAGCTCAAGGTCGGAAATGGCGGGGTAGACACTGACCCAGTAGCCCTTGGCCATGGAACCTCCTGTGCTCGGCCGGACGCATCCGACGTCGAGGTGACACCCGGATCGATCGATCCCGGCGACGCGTACTGATGCCGTTCGAAACGGCGTATGCGCAGGCTAGGTCGGGATCTGCCGCCGAGGGAAAGACCAGTACGCGATAGACTCAGAACGGATCGTTATCAATCGGCAGGGGGCGCGCGTGGCGCCGGACACGGTGAGCCTGCGGTACTTCCTGGTGCTGGCACAGGAGTTGAACTTCACCCGCGCGGCGGCACGGATCGGCATTGCCCAGCCCGCACTCAGTGCCCGGATGCGCCGATTGGAGAGGGAACTCGGCACGGCCCTGCTGATCCGGAACACCCGTAGCGTCGTATTGACCGCGGCCGGTGCGGCGTTGGCGGAGTCCGCGCCGCCCGCGCTGGCGGCGCTGGACCGGGCATGGGACACCGCCCGCAGCGCGGCGGCCGGCGAACTGGGCACACTGCGCATCGGATACAGCGTCAGCACCGGGGCCGAAACGGTACCGGCCCTGGTGGACAGGCTCATCCGCAGCAGTCCGGGACTCGAGGTCGGCGCGGTGCCGATGGCGACGCCGGAGATCTCCGCCGCGGTCGCCGACGGCCGCATCGATGCCGGGATCACCCGCGGTGAACAGCCGGGCCGCGGCGTGCGCCGGTTCCTGCTGCGGAGTTCGCGCATCGGGGTCCAGCTTGCGCAGAACCATCCCTTGGCCGAACACCCGGAGATCGAGATCGCCGACGCGGCTGCGTATCCGCTACGACTCCCGGACCGCGCGGCCAACCCGGTGATTCACGATCAGCTCACCGAGCTGTTCCGGGACATCCGCCCACATCCGCGATTCCACACGCCCGCAGTGTCCTTCGACATGTCCCAGCACGACCTGCGCGACGGCGCCACCCTCGCCCCGGCCGGAGAAGCCGCAGCGACGACACAACCGGCCGGCCTCACCTGGCGACCCCTACGAGGCGCACCCCGCCTGACGATCCACCTGGTGCTCCCACACGAGCAGTCGCCCCTGAGCCACCGCATCCGCGCCGTCGCCAAGACCGTGGCACACGAACTGCACTGGCTGCGGGACTGACCCGCGAAAGACCAAGCGCGATGCACCGCCCCTTCGGCGTACCTGCCGCGCACCATCTACCCCGTGATCCCCGACCGCAGCCGGATCTTCCGACGGGCGCGGACACCGGCCCGCGCCGGTCGTTCGTCCTGATCCAGTGGTGGCGCTTAAGCGTTGGCGCCGGGCCCGTCGTAGTACCCGGGTCTGGCGAGCAGGACTGAATTGAAGTAGTAGCCCTGCTCTTCGTCGGGGTTGTCGTCCGCCTCGAAGGGCCGCCAGAACGACAAGAGCAGATCCGGAGCGACGAACGATGCGGGATCGTCGGCGTTGGCCTCGATACGGACCTCGCGTCGGAGGGTCTCGACGACTTCGCGCGCGGACAGGGTGAAGAGATTGATGCCTCGGAAGAGGACTGCATCCTCGGCTGTTTCCGGGCGCCAGAGTTCGATGGCCTGCAGCCTCCCGTTGAGGCAACCGATGCTGATCATCAGGCTACTGGGACGAGTGATGTGCCGGCCGGGGGCGTCGGACGCCGAGGGCATTGCCGGGTCGCGGAAAGACTCGAGAGCCGTGTGGGCCTCAGCGGTCAACATGCCTATGCGCAGCGCACCGACGCCGTTCGGCGGGTCGAGCTCAAGATCCATATCCGCAATGCTCGCATCAGTGCCGTGGCGTCCTGCACCCGGAGGCCGCAGCAGGCCTGCAGCGGCCCGACCGCGACGCCGCGGCGACTGCCTGCTCAGGAGCGGTACGCCGGTGAGATGCACACAGTTCGGGATCCTTTGATGCTGCTGAGCGGGTCTCCCGGTCTCACCGACGCTTGGGGAACGGTCGTACGACTCGCGGAGCAGGCCATACGGCTCACTCCAGGACGACGCGCATACCGCCCTCGGCCAGGATCTGCAGGGTCTCGGCGAACAAATCGTACGTCCGGCCGTGCGGAGTCAGGCGCCTGGACAGGTGGGCGCGGGCGGTCGCGGCGTCCCGCCAGAGAAGGGTTCCCGGGGCGGTGTACCCGAACCGGCCGCGCAGGCAGTCGACGAGGGCATCCAGGTTGCAGCCGAAGTAGCCGCCTGGACCGTTCACCGCCTCGCCGAGTGCCAGGTATAGGCCGGGCTCGTCGGTGACGTTCCGGCCGTCGAGTTCATAGTGGTGATCGGCCGGCCGCTCCCCACGGGGACGCGCACCCCTCCGTCTGCGGACGAGG
>NZ_JAKFHA010000003.1:0-76633 GCF_021502675.1 Yinghuangia soli | reverse complement strand
CGCGCGGCGGAGCCGCCCGCGCCGTCGAGCGCCGGCGCCCGCGCGCCCCCCCCCCCACGACGGGTACGCGCACACGTCCGTCTGCGGACGAGGTCGAGCCATACCTCACGCTTCCTGGTGTCGAGGCCGGCCCACGCGGCGGGTGTCGCCGGCGGTCCGGCGAACCACTGCTCCCAGAGGGGTTGTGCGTGCTGGGGCAGGAGCGGGTAGTGCCGTGCGAGCTGCAGGTCGATGAGATCCGTCCCGCAGGGGGACGGGCGCCAGGCTTCGACTTTCGCCCGCAGTTCGAAGTCCGCCAATTGATCGCCTTGATCGTCCCTGATGTCCAGGACGACGTCCTCGAGGTCCAGCGACTTGCGGGTGCCCTTGGCCAGCACCTCCCGCAGCCCGCTGCTCGGGGCCAGACCGCGCAGCAGGAGCGGCGGCAGCGGATTCTCAGCGGGCAGGATCTTGGTGAACTCCCGGCAGGAGCCGAGCCATTGCTCCTCGTCGTGCACCCGCACAGTCCCCCAGTAACCCTCCGGCGGGCCCAGATAGTCGTCCTCGCCGACGAGGGCCAAGCTGCCTGCCTTCGTGACCGCTCCTGGACTTTCGGCGTCGCCGAGCAGCCACGCGTCGAGCGCCTTGTCTTCGGGCACCAGCCACACCCGGTTACCGACCCAGCCGCGCGGCTCGGCGCCTTCCGGGATCCAGCCGAACAACTCGTACGTTCCCCGCGCAAGGTCCGTGAACAGCCCGTCTACCGCCAGGCACGTCCCCCACACGCGGCCGTCCTCCGCGTCCGCAATCGTGAACCGGTTTTGCCGTCGGAGATCCCTTTCATCCAGGACTGGCTGTGTCACCGTTCGGGGACTCCGTCCCGGCGCAGGACACGTTGCAGTACCTGCTGCACATCGTCCTGGACGGCCTCGAGGAGTTCGGCGCCCAACACGCATAGGGAGTGTTCCCAGGGATGCCCGAAGGTGCCGAAGCGGAGGTCCTCTGCAAGAAAGATGAAGTAGTCGCCGTCCGGATAGGGACTGAGCGGCCAGCCCTTACGCGAGCGCCCCTCGACAACGACCGGCAGGAACATGTCGGTTGCCGGGAGATCCGGACGGAGTCGGTAGCAGGTGTGGTTCCAGTTCAGAATCCACAGCGACTCTCCGGGCCTGCTGCATTTCACAAGCCCGTCCTGTACGGCATCGACCAGCCGGTCGAGTTTCAGGTCGCCGGGGTCGTCCCGCAGCCTGTCCAGGCTCCATGTGATCGAGGGCTTTGGCTCGGTGATCCCCGGGAACGCCTGCGTGTCGGGGCGAAAGTCGAATTCGGCGTCGAGGCGGCCGAAGATGCGGTCGTATTCGGTTCCGGACAGGCGTTTGAGGGGCTCATCGATCACCCGGTGAACCTATCTCCGGCTGAAGGACCGCGGCCCAGGATATTTCCCGGCTTGCTGGGCATGCGCGGGCTGCGCCGCCGCGGTCACTTCGGCTGGCAGCGCCTGCGGCGGGCGGCGCGGGGTCAGATCGACTGCGTCATCCGGTGGCGGAAGTGTCGGCCGCCGGCCTGGGGGAGAGGGCTCCCGGGCAGACGAGTTCGGTGTCGGCGGCTGCGGTGACGACCGGGTCGTGGGTGGCGACGACGGTGACGCAGCCGGTGGCGTGGGTGCGTTCGCTGATGAGGTCGGCCAGGTCGGCGGCCAGTGTGCGGTCCACGGCGGCGGTGGGTTCGTCGATCAGCAGGAGGTCGGGGTCGAGGAACAAGGCACGGGCCAGGGCGACGCGTTGGCGTTCTCCTCCGGAGAGTTGGTCGGGGCGGTGCCCGAGCCGGTGTCCGAGGCCGACGGCGGCGAGGGCGTCGGCGGCCCGGCGGCGTTCGCGCCGGGGGCGGTGGCCCGCGATGTAGGCGGCGGCCAGCAGTTGCTCGGTCGCGGTCAGCGCGGTGAGGAGGTTGCCGCTCTGGAACATGTAGCCGATCCGCGTCCGGCGCATCCGGGCGCGTTCGGCGTCGTTCAGGGCGGCCAGGTCGACGTCGCCCAGGCGTACGGTGCCGCGGTCGGGGCGCAGCAGAGCGCCGGCCACGGCGAGCAGGGTCGACTTGCCGGAGCCTGAGGGACCCACGAGTGCGGTGACCTTTCCGGCGGGGAACTCGGCGTCCAGGTCGGCGAATACCGCGGTGCGGGTCTCGTTGCGTCCGCGGGTGACGGTGACGTTCGACAGGGCAAGGCTCATCGGTGGGCTCCGAGCATGGTGAGGGGGTCGGCCGAGGTGACGCGGCGCAGGGTGAGCGCGGTCCCGGCCAGGCCGACTCCGGCGACCGCCGCCATCGTCGCGGCGAGTGTCGAGGCGGGGAGGCTGAACGGCACGGCGTCGCCGAGCGCCGCGCCCACGCCGAGCGCGACCAGCCCGCCGCAGGCGGCCCCGGCGGCGACCACCACGGCGGCCTGCACGGTGCTGTGCCACAGCAGCCGCGGCCGGGATGCGCCCAGGGCGCGCAGCAACGCCAGTTCGGGCGTGCGCTGCACGGTCCACACCGAGAAGAACGCGCCCACGACGAGCGGGGCGATCAGGAACAGGAAGACCTGGATCGACGTCATCGTGATGCGCTCGCCCGAATAGCCGGGGGCAGCCTCGAAGGCGCCCTCCCGGGACACGGTCTTCGTGCCCAGGGCCGCATCCATCTCGGCCAGGGACACGTCCGCGCCGCCGGTACGCAGGGCCACCGCGCTGAACTGCCGGGGCGCCTCCGCCCCGGGGTCCGCGCCGGGGACGGCGAACCGGATGCGCTGCCACAGCTCCAAGGGCAGGTACGCCGCGGGCACATGGCCGTACGAACGGGCCCCGGTGATCCCCGCGACGCGCATCGTGATGCCGAAGCGGTCGATCGTCACGGTGTCGCCGACCCGCACGCCCTTGTCCGCGATCTTCTTCGAGATCACCACGCCGTCGCCTGACGACCCGACCGACGACCCGCCCGACGATCCGACCGGCGCCCCGGACGAGACGGGCGGGGCCAGGAAGGAGCCGGGCTCGATGCCGAACGCCGCCAGGTCGATGTCGACGCCGCGATCGGTGGTCCCCCGGGTGATCGACACGCCGACCGGGGCGGCATCCCCGCCGAGGCGGTCGCGCCAGGCGCGGAGCGTGCGGTCGTCGACGAGGCTGCGGTTGAACTGGTCCGACTTGGCGTCCGCACTGAACGCGAAGTGGGTGGCGGGCAGCCCGCGCAGCGCCGAGACGGTGTCGTTGCCGAGGCCGGTGGTGAACCCCGAGACGATGCCGACCAGCGCGGCGACCAGCATCACGACGCTTCCCATGAGGAGGAAGCGTCCGCGTGCTGCGCGGATTTCCAGAAGTGCGAGGAACACCGTGCTCCCTTCGGAGCGCTGCTTTGGGGACGTGGCGTCGCCAACATAGCTCATGGGGACGCATCGTCCCCAAGGGGTCCGATGGTTCGCCTCCGCACGCCCGGCGCCGACGCGCGGCCTGCAGATCACGGGCTTGAAAGGGGAATCAGTACGCGTTCGCCCTGCTCCAGGCCGTGCGCGGAACGCGGTCGACTAAAGTGTCCGAGTGCCACGCATCACCGCGGCCACGGTCGCCGACCACCGCGCGAACCAGCGCAGCGCCCTGCTGCAGGCAGCACGGGACCTCCTCCTCACGGACGGTGCGGGAGCGGTGACCTTCACGGCTGTCGCTGAGCGCGCCGGGCTCGCCCGCAACAGCGTCTACAAGTACTTCGCCGACCGGCGGGACCTGCTGACGGCACTCGTCGCCGACGCCACGCCGCGCTGGACCGGTCCCATCCGCGTCGCCATGGAAGCCGCCGACACCCCCGCGGACCGCATCGCCGCCTTCGTCACCGCGCAACTGGAGCTCGTGCGCTCCGGCGAGCACCGCGTCGCGCAGGCCCTTGCCGACGGCCCGGACGCCGCCGCGCTGCGGGCGGGCGCCGACCGCGCCCACGCGGACATCCTCGTACCCCTCGTCGAGGCGCTCGAGGCGCTGCACGACCCCGACCCGCGCCGCACGGCGGTGCTGCTCCAGGGCTTCGTGAACGCTGCGACCAAGGCGGTCGAGTCCGGCGACGACTTCGAGGCCGTCAGCCGCCGCGCGGTGCAACTCGCGGTGGCCGCCGTGACGTCCGCACCCGGAGAAGCGGACCGCTGACGCGCCGACCGGGGCGGCCCCGACCGCCGACCGCCTTCTCTGTGGCGGACCCCGGGGCCGGCGGCGTTGCCCACGGCCACACCCGTACGCACGCTGGGCCGCGGCGACAGCGCGTCCTCACACCTGGGGCGGCTCCTGGCTCTCTTGCCGCTGCCGCCGGCGGAAGTTGCGCATGGATACCTGGGAGCCGCAGCCGGGACTGCAGTACAGCCCTCCGCCGTTGCGGGTGCGGTCGAAGAAGCCGAAATGGCACGGGGGGTTCCGGCACGCCTTGATGCGTCCCCAGTCGCTGCTCTGCGCGAAGGTCGTCACCGCAGCCAGCACGGTTCCGAACGCACGCTCGACCCCCGCCTGCGGTGACGCCAGTTCGACGCCGCCGGCGGTGATCACCGTCGCCAGCGGGTAGAGCGAACCCGCGCGCCGCAGGTGCCGCTCGGCGCGCTGCAGCGGCTCGCCCAGGCTCTCCTCGTCGCCCGCGTGCGCGAGCAGCACGGTCACCAGGGCGTCGCGCAACTCGCGCGCGGCCGCGGCGTCGGCATCGGTCGCCACGGTTTCGCCGCCGAACGCGTCGTACTCCGCCAGCCACGCCGCGAACGAGTCTCCGTCCGCGAACAACTCCTGCCGACCGGATCCGTCCTCGCGCGTGTTCACGAACGCGAGCACGGTCTCCACCGCCGGCGTGACGGTACGCGGGCTGACTTTGGGGGATCCGGCTGCACTGCTCATGCCCTCACCCTACATCAGCAGGAAGAGGTACTAAACCGTCTAGAAGGCAACGCGAGACGCCTTCGGGCTTGACTGGTTGCGTTCTAACTTCTTAAGGTCACAACATGAATCGCATATCCAACCAGCAGGCCCATCCCCGCACATGGCTCATCACCGGCGCGACGTCCGGCATCGGCCGCGAACTGACGCTCCAGGCACTCGAAAACGGCGACGCCGTCGCGGCACTTGCCCGCGACACCGCCTCCCTGGACGAGCTGACCGGGGCGCACGGCGAGCGCCTGCTCCTCGTCCAGACGGACGTGAGCGACGAGCAGGCCGTCCGGGGAGCGGTAGAGCGGACGCTCGAACGGTTCGGCCGCATCGACGTGGTGGCCAACAACGCGGGCTACGGACTGTTCGGAGCCGTCGAGGAAGCCACCGATGCGCAGGTCCGCGCCGTGTTCGACACCAACGTCTTCGGCGTGCTCAACGTGCTCCGCGCGACGCTGCCGGTGCTGCGCACCCAGCGATCCGGGCACATCCTCCAGGGCTCGTCCGTGTACGGGCAGTTCGCCCACCCCGGCGTCGGGCTGCTGGCCGCGACCAAGCACGCCGTCGAGGGACTGTCAGAGGCGCTGGTGGCCGAGGTCGCCCCGCTCGGCATCAAGGTCACGCTCATCCAGCCCGGCCTGACCGCGACCCCCTTCCTGGCCAACCTGGACGTCGCCGCCGGCCTGGCCGACTACGACCCGACCGTCCGCGAAGTCCAGAAAGGCATCGGCGAGTTGCCGGCATCCGCGTTCTCCTCCGCGGCGCGGATCGCCGCCGGCATCCGCACCGCGGTCGACAGCGACAACCCTCCGCTGCGCCTGGCCCTCGGCACCGCCGGCGCCACGCAGATGCGCACCGCCTTGGACGCACGCATCGCCGACCTGGACACCTGGAAGCACGTGACCGACACCGTCGACGCGTAACCGCAGACCCCGCCGGGGGCGCGGCATCGACAGCCGACGTGCCCCCGGCGCGACCCTCTTTCAGGTCCGGCACATGGCCCTGCCGCGCCCGGTTGGAGTGCGTCCGATGCAGTGAAATCCCGCGCTACGCCCGTGCGGCGAAGCGGTCGGGAGCGCGTCGGCGGGACAGCGTGGGCCTCCTCGAGGCGGGCCCGGACCCGGCGTTCGCACCATGACCTGAACGGGGACTGCCATGCCGGTCGACCGACGCTCACTCCTCCGCGCGGGGGCAGCCGCCGCGCTGGGAACCGCGACCGCCCTCCACGTCGGCGGGCAGGCCAGCGGGGCCGCACCGACCGCCCCGCATGCCGCTCCGGGCGCCGCTTCGGGCGTCGCGCCGGGTGTCGAACCGGCCGCATGGCAGGCGCTGGGGCGGCAACTCAGCCCGGCCGCGCGGCTCGTGCGGCCCGGAGATCCGGACTATTCCGCGCGGGCGACCGCGGACAACCAGCGCTACGCCGGGGTGCGGCCCGCCGGAGTGCTCGCGTGCGCGACTGAAGGCGACGTGCGGGCTGCGGTGCGCTGGTGCGCCGCGCACGGCGTACCGTTCGCGCCGCGGTCGGGCGGTCACAACTACGCCGGATACTCCACCACCTCCGGCCTGGTGATCAGCCTGCGCGCGATGAACCAGGTCACCCCACAGGGCAATCGGCTGCACCTCGGCGGCGGCGCGACCAACTCCGACGTGTACGCCGCCCGTGCGGCCGGGCTGTACTTCCCCGGCGGACGCTGCCCCGGCGTGGGCGTGGCCGGGCTCACCCTCGGCGGCGGCCTCGGGTTCAACGACCGCAAGTGGGGCCTGACCTGCGACCGGATGGCCGAGACCAGGGTCGTGCTCGCCGACGGCACGATCGTGCGGGCCGCCGCGGACGAGAACCCCGACCTGTTCTGGGCCTGCCGCGGCGGGGCCGGCGGCAACTTCGGCATCAACACCGCGTTCGTCTTCGACGCGGTCCGGGTGGACGATCGGCGCGCCACTGTCTTCGATCTGGTCTTCCCATTGGCTGCGGGGCCTGCAGTGGTCGAGGAGTTCCAGTGCCTCCTGGGCGCCGACCGCGCCGACGACCTCGACGTCCGCATCGGCTTCAAGCACACCGGCGACGGCACGACCGCGGCGACGGTGCTCGGGCAGCGCCTCGGCGCCGAGGACGACGCCCGCCGCGTCCTGAGCGGGCTGCTCAAGCTCGGCCCGACCCGGGCGTTCGTCGAGGAACGCGGCTTCTGGTCCGCGCAGGACCACCTGATGGAAAAGCCCGGGGCCAAGGACTGCTACGCCTCCAAGTCCCTCGTCCCCAGCCGGTGGCTCACCCGGGACATCGTCGCCCGGGTCTCCGAGTGGACGCGCGCATGGCAGCCCGGCCCGTCGGGGGCGACCGGGTACGTCACGCTCTTCGCGATGGGCGGCACCACCGCCACCCTGCGGCCGGACGAGACCGCGTACCCGCACCGCGCCGCAACCTTCGTCATCGACATCGGCACCCACTGGACGCCAGGCACCGCCGCCGAGGACGTCCGCGCTCTCCTCGCGCAGACCCGGGCCATCCACCACACCCTGCGCCGCGACCTGGCCACCGACGCTGCCTACGTCAACTTCCCCGACCCCGACCTGCACGGCTGGCAACACGCCTACTACGGCCCCAACTACGCACGTCTGACCGGCATCAAGCACCGCTACGACCCCACCGGTCTGTTCCGCTACGCCCAAGCAGTGACCAGATAGCCGTCCGGATGAGGCCATTCGGTGTGGGCGCGTTGCGCGAGGACGTCGCCATGCTCGCCAGGCTCGTTGGCGGGGCGCGGCACACCTTCGTCACTGGCCACGCAGGAGCCGTGACCGCCGCGGAGGCGAAGTTCCCGGCTACAGGGGATCGGGTCTTCGTAGGGGGCTACGTGACATTTTGTGTGCAAGATGATGATCTTGCGGGAAATCGTTCGCGTGCGTACGGGGTGTCGGGTACGGTCACCGGGTTGTCGTGCCAGGTGGGAGCCCTTGTCGGCTCCGGAGTGAGGATGGATCGGTCTATGGCGTGTCGTATCGGTGAGCTCGTGCTGGGTTGCCGCGAACCCGAGGTGCTGGCGCGGTTCTGGTGCGAGGTCCTGGACTTCGTGGTCCTCGGCCGCGAGGACGACGGGTCGATCGAGATCGGGCCGCGCGAGGGGTTCGGCGGACCGCAGCCGACGCTCTTCCTGAGCGCCCGCGACGAACCCGAACCGGGGAAGTCGCGGCTGCACATCGACGTC
Source organism: Yinghuangia soli (assembly GCF_021502675.1). Classification (GTDB taxonomy): domain Bacteria; phylum Actinomycetota; class Actinomycetes; order Streptomycetales; family Streptomycetaceae; genus Yinghuangia; species Yinghuangia soli. The sequence continues at coordinate 68,529 of NZ_JAKFHA010000003.1, read as the reverse complement.
AATGCGACCGACCGGGACCAGGACGCGGAACTCGAGCGCCTGCTGGCCATCGGCGCGCGCCCGGCCGACATCGGCCAGAAGAGCGACTCGTCGTGGCACGTCTTGATGGACCCCGAGGGCAACGAGTTCTGCCTCCTCAGGGCGCGCATCCCGCAGCTGTGAGTTCCGGCGGGGGCAGCGGGCCGGAGTCCGCGCCGGGGACGGTTCATCTCCTGTGGCATGTCTCGCACCAGAACGAGGCCGGCGAAGGGGGAGCGGTTCTCCATAGCGCCGATGGCGACGTGCACATCGACGGGCAGGACGGCGACGACGTCAAACTGCTGGGCGTCTACTCGTCGCGCGCGCAGGCAGAGGCGCGTGTCGCCCGGGCGCGCCTGCTGCCCGGCTTCGCCGCCGAGCCGGAGTGCTTCGTGATCGGTGCGTACGCCGTCGACCGGGACGAGTGGACGACCGGGTTCGTGCGTGCCGATCCGAGGGACGGCGTGCTCGGCCGGTAGCTCGGCCCGGTTGCGTCGGTGCTCGTATTTGTTTTCGAGGACCACGAGTGGTCGACGTTTCGGGGTCAGAGGCCTCGTGGTATCCGGTCGGATTCGTCCGGTTATGCCAACTCCCCGGAAAACGCCGCGGTTTGCTCTGTGCTCTGGCAACCTGCTCGCAAGCGCGGCCGGTGTGCGGCGGGAGTCCCGTACCGCACCGGGTGCGCCGGAAGTCGGGATTCCGACGGGCAAGGGGGAGCATCACATGAGCCGCAGCTTCTCGCCGAGGACAGGCTGATTCGTGGTCCGCTTCGAGGACGGTGCGGAGCATCAGGCCGTCTGGCTGCAGCGATTCTGGCAGACCGGACGGAGGGGCCGCGGCAGGGCGAGGCCGGAACTCCGGCCTCGCCCTGCCGTGTCGCAGTCGGCGTACGTCGACGGGTCAGCCGCAGCTGTTGTGGACGGGGATCGCCGCGTCGACTGCGGGAGTGCATGGCTGTAGGCGGGAGCACTCAGGTTCTGGCACGTGTTTCGAGGAGCCCTGACGGAGCATGTCAGGGCCGGCGGGGGCGGAGATATCCCGTGTTCTCGCGACAGGCTGTCTGGCTAGTCTCGATCGCATGGCGGGACCAATCCTTCGCGATCACGCCGACATCGTGCGTCGGGGCGAATCCGATGAACGGACGGAGATCCATGTCCGCGTGCTGGGCTTCGAAGACGTCCTCGTCGCCGAACGCCGGACCGGACACGACCACTGCGAACGGGCGGAGCCCGTCACGGTCACTGTCGAGGACCCCCAGCCGCTCCGGAACCACGCCGAGGTCGAAGGACCCACGACGTTCCTCCTCGAACCGGTCTGACACACCGCGCAGGAACAGCCGCAACCGGTCGAGCTCGGCATCGGCAACGGCTCCGGCCAGCTCGATCCCCTCGGATCCAGAACGCAAGCTCTCACCCGGGGACAGAGGCCTCGTCCGCAACCAGAGCGCACCAGCGGGCGGTTGAGGCCTGGCGGGTTGCGATGATGGCGGCGATTGCGGCAACGGCTGTGAGTGGGCACACGATGAAGATGAACTCCGCTTCGGCGATGTCCATCGACAATTCGCCACCGGTGAGCGGGACTTGCGCGAACACGCTGGTGCCCAGCAGTGCCGCGCCGGTGCCGCCCGCGGTGATCCGTCGCCGCCCGGCCGGGTCGCCCCGCCACAGCCGCCATGCACCGGTGGCCAGGGCGTACCCCGCCCCCGCAGCGACTGCGATGTTGACGACGAGCATGGCGACGGGTGCGCCAGTCCTGGTGATGAAGTCGAGGCACTTGGCCACCATGGTGACTTGACCGGGCAGGCACAGAGCGGCCAGCAGCACCGCTGCGACGACAGCGCGCGGAGGCCTGGGCGGCAGCGTCTCGGGAAGCTGCGGCGGTGTCGACCGCAGGGGCTGTCGGGGCGCTGGTGCTGCACGCCGGGGTTCTGCGGCGGTACGTGGACGCGCGGTGCCGGGGCCGCGGTCCGCCCGGGTGGGTCCCTGAGCCGCCGCGCCGCCGGGCGGCGCCGGATTCCTGGGTTCGGTCGGCGCTGACGCCGTCGCGTCGAGCGTACGTGCGAAGTCGCGGAGCATTCGGGTGACATCGTCCGCACTGGCCGGTCGCTGTTCGGGGTCTTTGGCCAGGAGTCCGAGGACGAGGGCGTCCCACGCGGCGGGAATCCCCTGGGCCACCGTCCCGGGTGCGGGCGGCGGTTCGGTCAGGTGTGCGGTGAGGTAGCCGACGGTGTCCGGGGCTTCGAACGGCAGGCGTCCGGTAGTCAGTTCGAACAGCAGGCAGCCGAGCGCGTACAGGTCGCTGCGCGGCTCCGGGAAACCGCGGGCCTGCTCCGGCGCCATGTACGGCGGCGTGCCCACGATGAAGCCGGTCTGGGTGAGGCGGCCCGCGGTGGCGTACGGGTCCGCGGCGCGCGCGATGCCGAAGTCGAGGACTTTGACGTGTCCGGACGGCGTCACCAGCACATTGGACGGCTTGATGTCGCGGTGCAGGATGCCCGCCGTGTGCGCCTCGGACAACGCCGCGCTGATCTGCGCGCCCCACTCGGCGGCGTCCCGCACCCCGACGGGTCCGCCGAGCAGCAGGGCGTCCAGGCCGGTGCCGCGGACAAGTTCCATGACCAGGAACGGGGTCCGGTCGTCGCCGGTGCCCGTCTCGCCGATGTCGTGGATGGTCACGATGCCGGGGTGCTGCAGCCGGGCGGTCAGGCGCGCTTCGCGCTGGAACCGGGCCCGCGCCTCGCTGCCGTGGCTGCCGCGTCCGGCGAGCAGCGCGATCACCTTGACCGCGACCGCGCGGTCCAGGGATTCGTCGCGGGCCTTCCAGACCTGCCCCATCCCGCCTTCGCCGAGCAGCCGGACCAGGCGGTAGCGGCCGCCGAGGACGTCGTCCTGAACCACGCGTGGACCCCCGTGTCGAACGCCTGTGTTCCTGCCCGGGGTGCGCCGGCGTCATGAGCGGCGTACCCGGGTCGGCACGGACAATACGCGGAATCACGTCGGGGCGGCGGCGGCCCCGGAGTTCAGCGGGATCAGGGCAGGTTCAGGGCTTTCGTCAGGAGACCGTGATCAGCGTCTTGCCGAGCGCTTGCCGGGTTTCGATGGCGGCGTGGGCTTCGGCGGCCCGTTCGAGCGGGTACGTCTGGCCGATCATGGGACGGACGCGCCCGGCCGCGGCCGCGGCCAGGACCTCCCCGGCCCAGCGCGGCATGTTCGGACCGAAGCCGAAGAGCTGTTGGATCGGCAGGACCTCCACCCCGCGCAGGGCGGCCTCCTCTGGGTCCACGACCGTCGCCTCCCCGGATGAGGCACCGTGGACCGAGAAGCGTCCGCCGCGTGCCGTCACTTCGAAGGCCGCGCGGCCGATCGCGCCGCCCACGCCGTCGAACACCACGTCCGGGCCCGCCCCGCCGGTGGCCTCGCGTACCCGATCGGTCCACCCCGGCTCCGAGTAGTCGACGGCGACGGCCGCCCCGAGGTCGCGGACGGCATCGAGCTTGCGGGTGCCGCGGGCGGCGCCGATGACGTGAGCCCCGGCGGCGACGGCAAGTTGGACGAGGACGCTGCCGAGACCGCCGGCCGCGGCCTCCACGAGCACCCAGTCGCCGGGCTTGATACGCGCACCCTCGGCCAGGCCCACGGCCGTGCTGCCGTCGGTGTGCAGGGCGACGGCGTCCGTGAGTTCCAGACCATCGGGTACGGGGATGAGGGCCTCGACCGCGGCCACGGCACGCTCCGCGAAGCCGCCGGTGGTCCCGGTGCCCGCCAGCACCCGCTGCCCGAGCCACGCCGCGTCGACGCCGCTGCCCACCGCGCGGACGCGTCCGGCGACCATGCCGCCCGGGATGAAGGGGAGTTCCGGACGCTCGTGATACGGGTCCGTGCCCGCCCGGATCTGCGTCTCGACGAACGTCACCCCGGCGACCGCGACCTCGACCAGGACTTCGCCGGCCCCGGCCAAGGGGACCGGTACGTCGTCCAAGGCCATGACCTCGGGACCACCGAACCTGGTCACCACAACTGCACGCATGACGTCCCCTCCACCGCGATGGCGCGACAGCCGCAACACGGCTGCCCGCCGCGGCCTTGCATATTCCGCTCACAACAAGGCCGAGAAGCAGGACAGTCCCGGTTCGGATGTGACAAACGCCAAATTGCGCCCCGCAGGGAATACCCCGGAACCCCCGACGGAGTGGTTGCGTCGAACAGGCGCATAGCGGTATGCGGCGCATGGTGCTGCGACGTGAAAGCGACGCATCGAGGATCGGGGGCCACATGGGAATGGGCATGCGGGCGAGGCGCGCAACGGGAGCGGCGGCGTTGGTGGTCGCCGTTCTGCTCGTGGCCACGGCATGCGTGCGTACGAGCAGCGGCCCGAGCGAGGATTCCGGCTACTCCGTGCTCTCCGGCACGCCGATCCTCCCGGTCAGGACCGCGGAAGACCTGGTGAGCTACGGCGACCACGTCCTGGTGGTGACGGTCACTGCCGAACGCGAGATCCCGCCCTCGACCGAGGAACTGCGGCGCGGCGAGGGCATGATCCTCCGCGAAGTCACATTGCGCGTGGACGAGACCCTGTGGAGCCGGAGCGGGATGACCGCTCCGACCTCGATCACCTCCACGGCGTCCGGTTGGCTGATGCACGACAACAAGCGCAGGCCGTTCGTCTCCTCGGGCTCGCCGCGCTTGGAGCCGGGCCACACGTACACCGTCGCGATGTACCGGCCGCACGAACGCGGCAACGCAGCGGACGACTGGGTGGCGTTTCTGATGCTCGCCTATGACGACGGCAGGATCGGGAACGGTGAACAGGCGGGCGGCAAGCCCCCGATCACCGGCGCCCTGGCCGCCAGCGAGGGGCAACCGGGCAGCGCTCTCGCGACGCTGCTGGCCGCCACGCCGCCGGATCCGGTGAGCACCAAGTACCTGGACCTGGACGGCGCAGCCCGATTCCGCGCGACCGCCGCCGAGAAGCCGCCGTCCGGCGTCCGATGACGTTGTAAGCCGGAAGCCGGACGGCGGCGGCCGCCCGCAGGGGAGTGTGCCGGGTCTGGCCTCAGATTGTGGAATCAGCCGCCCCGGCGGGCTTCAAATGCCGGTCGAAGAAGCGCGTTCCGTCTTCTGCCTCGAACCACGGGGTGCCGGTGTGGCCGCCCAGGTTGGCGTGCAGGGTCTTCTCCTCGCTGCCGAAGGCGTCGAACAGGTCCAACGCCCGGTCCCGAGGGTTCCCCTCGTCGTCCCATTGCAGGAGGAGCAGCAGCGGGATGGTGACCTGCCGGGCCTCGTCGCGCTGGGCGCGGGGCACGAAGCCGCCCGCGAAAAGGCCCGCGGCCTTGATGCGGGGTTCGGTTGCGGCGAGCCGGATGCCCAGTGCGGTCCACCCCGAGTAGCCGACCGGGACGCCGAGTTCGGCGGGTCCACCCGGTCCGCCGGGTTCGCCGAGTTCGGGGAGGGCGAGGAGGGCGTCGAGGGTGGTCAGCCAGTCGGGCGCGGCCTTGGCGACCAGGGGGCCGACGACCGACTCGAAGATGTCGTCGACCGGCTCGCCGGCCTGCACGGCCCGGCGCATCTCGGCGCGGGCCCGGTCATCGGCGGCGGAGCGCGGGCGGTCGCCGCACCCGGCCGCGTCGATGGAGGCCACCGCGTAGCCGGCCGCGGCGCAGTACCGGGCCCGGCCCTTGAGCCGGGCGTCGCTCTTGGGAAGGCCGTTGTTGTGGGCCATCAGGATGAGCGGGGCGGGGGAGGACCCGGGCGTCTGCGGCGTCCACAGGGTGCCGGGGATCTCGCCGAGGGTGAACTCGCGTTCGAGGACGCCGTCGTCGAGGCGGTGTGCGGAAGTGAATTCCATGGTCGTGCCTTTCGGGAGGGCTCGTGTACGGCGCTCCCGGACGACCTGGCTAGCGTCCGACCGTGACCCCGGAGGGGAGCACCCATGTCGATACTGCGTTCACGGGTACCACCTCCTCGTTCTGTCGCACGGCCTCCGGCAATCTAGCACCGCGCCGCCGCGCCCGCTGCGGCCAAGCCGCTTCCCGGGGAGCCCGGGCGGGTCAGGGCGATGACCGCGATGTCGTCGGCGAGGTGGTGGGTCCAGTCGCGGACGTCGCGTTCGAGGTGCCGCAGCAAGTCGTCGGGGCTGGTGGTCGCGGCCGCGGCCAGGCGCTCGGCGACCGGGTAGAACTCGCCCGAGGCGTTGCGTGCTTCGTTGAGGCCGTCGGTGTGCAGGATGAGGGTGGCGCCGTCGGCGAGCGGGACCGGTACCGGGCGCGGCCGTCCGGTACGCCGCCGTCCGCCGGGGCCGTCGCCGGGGGACGCCAGGCCGAGGGAGCCGAAGCCGAGCGGGAGCAGCGACGGTACGGCGATTTCGCAGACGCCCTCCTCGGAGACCGCAAGCGGCGCCAGGTGCCCGCAGTTGACGACGTGCACGAGGTCGCCGGTCCCTGCGTGCTGCAGGAGCAGCGCGGTGGCGAAGAGTTCCTCGTCGCCGCGGTCGGCGGCGTCGCGGGCCATCTGCCGGTCCAGCCGGACCGCGAGTTCGCCGAGGTCGGCGACGTCGTGCGCCTGGCTGCGGAAGCTGCCCAGCAGGTCCGCGACGGTCTGCACGGCCTGCAGGCCCTTGCCGCGGACGTCGCCGATGAGCACGCGCGTGCCGAACGGGGTGTGCACGGCTTCGAGGAAGTCCCCGCCCACGCCCGTTCCGTCGGTCGCGGGCTGGTAGAGCCCCGCGAGGTTCAGGCGGCCCAGCGCGCGCGGGATGCCGTGCAGGACGGCCTGCTGGAGTGCCCCGACGCTTTCCTCGGTACGGGCCAGGCGTTCGCTCTGCTGGAGCCGGCTCAGCATCACGGCTCCGGCGAGCACCCCGGTGCCCAGGACGGCGATCGCGGTGACCGGCCGTGCCGCGTCGCGCGTTCCGGCGATGCCGAGGACGAGAAGGTACTGCAGGCCCGCGACGGTGGCCGCGGTCAGGACGACGGCCGGCCGGCCCGCGACGGCCGCGGCGACAGCGGAGACGGCGATGCCCGTCCAGATCAGGGCGTCCGCGCCGAGCGCCTGCGCGGTGGCCGCGCCGAGGAGGATCGAGGTGGGGTGCAGTGCGGCGGCGGCGCCGAGGCGCGCCCGCGGAACTGCGGCCAGGAATACCGCCATCTGCGGCACCAGCGCGACCATGAGACCGAACCCGGCGACCGCGGCGGCCGCGGCGCACATGCCGACCGCGCCCCAGTCGTCGCCCGGGATCGAATGCAGCAGGACGAGGCCGACCGCGGCCAGCATGAAGCCGACCGAGCAGCCGGTCCGCGGCGCGACCGCCCGGCGCCGGACCAGCAGGCAGGCGGTGACCCCGCCGACGCTGAACGCCGACACGGCCAGCGCCGAACCGGCGAGGGACGCGCCCGAGCGCATGGTGAGCGGCGTGACCACCGCGGGGATCAGGAACTGCGCGAACCCGAGCACCAGGCCGGACACCCCGGCGGCGACGGACGCCCGAAGCGGCAGGCCGCCCGATGCCGCAGCCGGGGCGGGGGCCTCATCGGACGAGGGCCGACCGGTCCACGGCGTTCCGGGGTGGGCGCGTACGGTGCCGAAGACGGCAGTGGCGACAGCGGCAGCCAACAGGCTGAGCACCCAGGGGTCGGCCCAGCCGCGGAGGGGGACGAGGTACAGTCCGGCGGCCATCGCCGCGGCGGCGGTCGCGCACACGGCGAGCGCCGAGTCCAGCCACCGTCCGTCGCGGGACGAGGTCGGCTCGGGCGTCATGCGGCTCGTGGCGAGGATCGCGGCCGCGGCCATGGCCGCGACGAGCAGCGCCGTCGTACGCCAGCCGAGCGCGGACAGGACGGGCCGGGCCAGGTGTACGGCCAGGAAGTACAGCGTCGAGACCAGCGCGAGCCAGCCCGCGACGACGCGGCTCATCCGGCCGGGCAGATTGAGAGCGGACACCGAGGCCAGGCACGTGATGAACACCGCGGCCGCGGCTGCGCTGGCGAGGACCCGGGACGCGAAATACCAGCCGGGCGCCTGCGACACGGCCAGTCCGACGTATCCGGTGGCCAGCAGCGCGAGCGACCATCGCATGATGCGGGCCCGGCCCAGGGTGTCGCCGGCGCGGCCCGCCACGTACAGGGCCAGGACGCCGACGGTCGCGACGATGACCTCGGTGGCGGCCACGTCGCCCGCGGAGAGGTCGAGGTCGGCGCGGATCGACGGCAGCGCGGCGGAGCGCAGCACGGGACTGATGACGTAGACCGAGGAGACCACGGCAAGGAGGAGGTAGACCGTCCTCGGGACACGCCGGAAGTCCGCGATGCGCCGCGGGGTGGGGGCGGTGGCCGTACCGGCCATGCCAGTCGTGGGTGTCGCGCCGGTCGAATCGGAGGTTTTGGAGGTCTCGGGGGCCCCGGAGGTCTCGGAGGTTTCGGAGGTCTCGGGGACGCTGCCGGGAGCGACGGCGGCGGCTGCGGTCAGGGCCTCGGCCTGGGCTACGGCCGCAGTCTCGGCAGCCGTCGCGGCCGCATCGGCCTCGGATCGGGTGGCGGACCCGAGCTCTTCCTCTGCCCCGGCGCCTGCTCCTGCCGTGGGGTCGGCCCCTGCCGCAGCTGCGTGCGTCATCGGTGCGTCCTCCTCAGCCCGCCCTCGGAATCGGATGAAGCGACCCAAGCAACCGGATCCGCACCCTCTGCACGGGGATCTACAGAGCTTGAAGTCTCGATATCAAGAAGAACAGATATGTCCCTTTAGTCATAATTTGACGTATGGCGTGATATAGGCATGCCGGAGGCCCGAAGCCCCCTTGGTCGGGCGCCTGGCCGACGGCAAGGGCTTCGGGCGTGCGGGCCTCCGGCCCCCTGATCAGCGCACCCAGGGCGCTTCGTCCGGCATGGTGACCTCGAAGACCGACGAGCCCCCGGGACCGTCGGCCGGACCGCTGCCCTCCGCGGCGAGCAGACCGCGCAGGTGCCGGTCGACGATGTCCGCCCACTGCGAGCCGGCCGCGCCCGTGCCTCCGGACGCGGTCATGCCAGGTACGCGGCGACCATCTCCGCGAACTCCTCCGGCTCGACCACCCGCACGCCGAGCGACTCGGCCTTGGTCTTCTTCGACCCCGCGCCCGCCCCGGCGACCAGCAGGCTCGTGGACTTGGACACGCTGGAGCCGGCCCGTCCGCCCGCGCGTTCGATCAGCTCGTTCACCCCGTTGCGGGACAGCTCGGCCAGCGGGCCGGTCATGCTGCCGGTCGCGACGACCGTCATACCCGCCAGCGGGAGAGCCTCGGCCGCGTCCTCCCCGGCGTCCGCGTCCGCACCGACCGGGGCTGTGGTGACCGGCTGCGGCTCGGGACGGTCCACTCCGGCCGCGGCGAGCTTCACGATGACCGGGGCCAGCTCGGCCAGTTCGGCCAGCAGCATGGCGGCCTTCTCCGGGCCGACGCCCTCGACCTCCTGAAGTGCGACGATGTCCGCCGCCTGGATCGCGGCCATCGTGCCGAAGTGCCGCGCGATCCGCCGCGACATGCTCCGCCCCGTGCCGCGCACGCCCAGCGCGCAGAACACCCGGTTCAGCGGGCGCTCCTTCGCCGCCTCGATGTGCACCAGGATCTTGTCGGCGTTCTTCTCGCTCCCGGTGGCGGCGACCAACTGCTCGCGCGTCAGGGTGAACAGGTCCGCGACGTCGGCGACCGCGCCGTCCGCGACCAGGCGTACGACGATCTTCGGGCCGAGGCCCTCGATGTCGAGCTGGTCGCGGCCCACCGCGTACTCCACCGAACGAGTGAGGTCGCACGCCCGACCGCGCACGCACCGCCAGCGCTCCTGGCTGCTGTCGATCTCGCCGCCGCAGCCCGGGCATTGCTCCGGCAGCGCGATCGGCGTCTCGGCGCCGGTGCGCAGCGCGGTCACCGGGCCGACGACGTACGGGATCACGTCGCCCGCGCGTCGGACCGTGACCGTGTCGCCGATGTGCAGGTCAAGCTTCGTGATCATGCCGGGGCTGTGCAGCGTCGCGAACGCGACCGTCACGCCTGCGATGTCCACCGGCTCCAACTGCGCCCGCGGCGCCAGGAACCCGGTACGCCCGGTGGCCCAGGTGACGGCCACGATGCGGGTGGTCTTCTCCACGGCCGGGAACTTGTACGCGACCGCCCAGCGCGGCGCCCGCGACCCGGCCCCGGCGGCCGCCTGGTCCTCCGGGTGGTCGGCCTTGACGACGATCCCGTCGATGCCCAGCGGCAGCGCCTCGCGCCCGGCGGCGACCTCCGCGATGTAGTCGCGTGCCGCGGCCAGGTCGGCGACCGTGCGGGCGCCCACCGGCGTGTCCGCGACCGTGCGCACGCCGAGCGAGCCGAGGCGGTCCATGAGCGACGAGTGCGTACGCCCGGCCAGGTCGCGGCTGTTCGCGTCGTCGTCCGGCGCGTCGGGGCCGGGCAGCAGCGTGTAGGCGTAGCAGGACAGCGGGATCGTGTACGCCCGGCCGGTGGCGCGCAGCGTGCCCGCCGCGGCGTTGCGCGGGTTGGAGAATACCGGCTCGCCGTACTCGGCCCGGATGCGGTTGGCTTCCTCGAACTGCTCGTTGGTGAGCACGATCTCGCCGCGCACCTCGATGCTCAGCGGCTCGCGCAGCGACTCGGGCAGGCCGTCGACCGTCCCGATGGCGTGCGAGACGTCCTCGCCGGTGATGCCGTTCCCGCGCGTGACCAGCCGGGTGAGCTTGCCGCCGGTGTAGTACGCGGCCACCGCGAGGCCGTCGATCTTCGGGCCGACGTGGTAGCCCTGCGGCTCGCGGCCCAGCCGCCGGGCGAGGCCCGCACCCCAGCGTTCGAGTCCGTCCTGGTCGAACACGTTGTCCAGGCTCAGCATGGGCACCGAGTGGGTGACGTCCCCGCCGCCCGCCGCACCTGCCGCGACCAGCCCGGTCGGCGAGTCGGCGACGGCGTCGCCGGGGTGGGCGTCCTCGTACGCGGCGAGACCGCGCATGAGCCGGTCGAAGGTGTCGTCGTCCAGCGCGGAGGTCCCGTCGCCGTAGTAGGCGGCAGCGGCGGCGCGGACCTGTTCGACGGCGGCGAGGTACGCAGCGCGGTCGGCCGGGACATCGGCGGATGCGGTTTCCATGCCCGCATCCTGGCGCGCGCCACCGACAAACGTGAACACCCGGGCGGTGGCATTCGTGCGCTGCGGTCGTGCCGTCGGGACAGGGTCGCTGCGGCGCCGACGGCGGCGGCGATACGGCAGACGGCGCAGCGTCGGTGCAATGTGGTCGACTTGGGCCCGTGAGCCATCCACGTGTCCAGTGCCCGGTGTGCGGGCGAGTGTGTGCCGGCGTCCCCACGACAGCGCTCGGCATGGTCAGCGTGCACGACCACAAGGTCGCGCCGCGGTCGCTGGTGCTGTGCCGCGGCAGCATGGCGCGCGTCCCGGCGGCGGGGGCCGCCGCGTACCAGGAGACGCTGCCGGGGGCGGTCGAAAACCCGGACGCGGACAGCGGGTTCGTCCAGGACGGGATCTTCTAGGCGGCTTCGACGGCTTCGGCGGCTCTGGGCCCCGGATGGGCCCCGGGCGCTCCCGCGGACCCGGGAGCGCCCGGCGGATCCCGGAGGGGCACGGTATGAGCGGACCGGGACCGCGCCCACCGGCCTGCTGCCGGGCACGTGCGGCAAGGCGCCACGTACCCAGGCGCGGCAACAGGCCGGCGGGGGAGCGGCAGGCGGTCAGGCCAGGGGCCGGCCCTGCGCGTCGCGGAGTCCCTCGAGGGTCACGTTGGCGATGTGCGGGCCGTCGGCTTCCATCGTGATCCATGTGATGTGGTCGAAGTTGCCGGTGTCGTCGTGCGGTTTGACCCACAGGCCGCCGGTGGGGCCGAGGCGGATGTGGGTGTTGCCGTCGATGTCCACGGCTTTGTAGTTGTGCACGTGTCCGGCGAACATCGTGTGCGGGCGGCCGCCCAGCGCCGTGCGGATCCGGTGCACGGCCGGATGCCCCTCGCCCTGCCACAACGGCATGTGCATGAGCACGAACGTCCACCGCACATCGGCATTCTCGGCGATCACGCCTTCCGCCCAGGCGATCTGCTCCTCGGAGAGGGCAGCCATCGTCTGGGTGCCCTCCCAGTCGATCGAGGTCTCGACCATGCGGCGGACGGCCTCGGGGTCGCGCGCCGCGTACCCGGGCAGGTTCGCGAGGGCTTCGCGGGCTCGCGGCGACAGTTCGGGCGGCGGGTCCTGGCAGTCGAGGACGAGGAACAGGACGTCCTTGTAGCGGAAATGGTGGTGCAGCCGGCCGTGGCGGGACAGCCAGCGGTCGCGGCTCGCGGCGTCGAAGACGTCGTGGTTGCCGGGCACGAGGAACAGCGGTGCGTCGAGCGGGGCGAGGATGCGGTCGACCTCGTCCCATCCGGCGGCGACCTCGTCGTCGTCGGCGTAGCCCTCGATGAGGTCGCCGAGTTGGATGGCGAAGGCCGGCCGCAGCAGGTTCAGTGCCGCGATGCCGCGTTCGAAGACGCCGGGCCGGGCTATGCCGGTGCGGTCGGAGATGAGCGCGAAGGAGAAGCGGTCCGGGTCGTCGGCGATGCGCAGGTGCGTCCACGGGCCGCGGACGTTTGCGCCGTCGTGGCTGTCGTGGCTGTCGTGGCTGTCGTGGCCGTCGTGGCCGCCGGCATCGGTAACGCCGCCGTCGGCCGGGTCGCCGAGAGCGAGGTGCGGGTTCATGCTCGTGTTCCTTCCGGTGCGGCGGCCAAGCCGCGGGGCAAGACCGCCAGGAGCGGGACGAGTTCGTCGAGACGGTCGATCAGGGCATCGGGGCGGGAGCTGCGCAGGTCACCCGGTTCGCGGTAGCCGCCGGTGATGCCGACGGCGTGGTAGCGGGCGGCGCGGGCGCAGTGGATGTCGTACTCGGTGTCGCCGACGTAGACGGCGCGGTCGCGCAGGTGCCGGTGCCCGCTCAGCGCGGCGGTCTTGGCCGCGCATCCGGCAAGGACGATGTCGAAGCGGTCGGCCAGTCCCGTGCGCCGCAGGTCGGCGCCGACTGCGTCGCTGCCGGCTGCGGAGATGACGCCCAGGAGTGCGCCGCGGGAGCGCAGAGTGTCCAGGGTCGCGGCGGCGTTGCCGCGTACCGGGGCGGGTTCGGACGCCATCGCGCGGTTCCAGTGCTGCTCGCCGGCTGCGGGGTCGGCGACGTCCAGGCCGGTCAGGAAGGCGCGCATCGGCAGCTTCCAGCGGGCCCGGAACGCCTCGGCGGTGAGCTCCGGCAGGCCGCGGGCGGTCAGGACCGCGTTGGTGGCGCGCACGGCACGCTCGACGTCGTCGGCGATGGTGCCGTTCCAGTCGAACAGCACGAGGGTGCTGCCGAGATCGGCCCGGTTCGGGGCAGCCGGACATGAGGCGGTCGGGCGCAGAGTGGCCTGGTCGAGGGCGGCTTGGTCCGGGGCGGCCTGGTCGAGGGCGGCCTGGTCCGGCGTGGCCCGGCCCGGGGCGCGGCTTCGTTCGGCTGCGCCTTCGGGATCGTGCGGGACGGGGCGGGGGTTCGGGTTCATGATCAGTACCGGTGTTCCGCGAGGAGTTCCTCGGCTGCCGCGAGGGCGTCCCGGGCCGGCGGGTGGCGCAGCGCGAGCGAGACATGGACGGCGTCGAGCAGCGCGAGGTGGACCAGCCGGCTGCTCATCGCCTCCACGCGGTAGGCCGTCTCGCGGCTTCCGGCGACCAGGACCAGATCCGCGGCGGCCGCGGCAGGCGAACCGGCGAAGCTGGTCAGGGCGATGGTGCCGGCCCCGGTCGCGCGGGCGGTGCGCAGGACGGCGACGGTCTCGCGCGTCGCGCCGGTGTGGCTGATGGCGAAGCACAGGTCGCCCGCCCGCAGCGTGCGCGCGGTCACGTGCTGCACGTGCGGGTCGGCGGCGAAGACTGCGTCCAGCCCCATCGTCGCCATGCGGTACGCGGCATCGGCGGCCAGCGGCGCTGACGTGCCCACCGCGGCGAACACGATCCGCCGGGACCCGAGCAGCGCGTCCACGACCTGCGCGACCGCGTCGCCGTCGACCAGCCGCACGGCGTCGTCGAGGGCCCGCGCCGAGGACGCCAGCACCTTCGCGGCGACCTGGGCCGGGCTGTCGCCGGGCTCGACGTCCTCGGCGAGGCGCCGGTGGACCGGTGCCGACTCCCGGGCGAGCGCGAGCTTGAGGTCCTGGAACCCGCGCAGTCCGAGCCGCTGGCAGAACCGCGTGACGGTCCCGATCGAGGTGTCCGACACCCGCGCGAGATCGCCGACCGACATGCGCACCACCTCGGCGGGCGCCGCGGCCACCGCGTCCGCGACCCGCTGCTCGGCCCGCGACAGCGCGGACGCGTGGCTGCGGGCCAGTTCGAGGACCGGCGGCGAGTCGTGGTCGAAGCCGGCCTCGGCCGAAGGCTTGGAATATTGCTCCATGGCGGAATGAATATCTGGAACATCGCTCCATTGCAAGGCCTGCACGGTCCCTGACGGACCTTCAGGACCCCGCCTGCCTCCGGCCACGCCGCGTCGCCGACCCGGTCCCGAGATGTGCACGTGCACACAACTGCGGCCGAAAGTGCACTTCTGCGAACCCGCCGGTAACTAAAGCCATTCGGCTCCTTCAATGGATCTCGGCCCGCTGCTAAATATGTGACGTCCGTCACCAATCGCGGAGGTCGACATGCGCGCAGTACGTGCCGCACGTGCAGTGCCAGCCTTATGGTCCGCCGTCCTCGCATTCCTTCTCGCCGCGCTCGGCGTCCTGTTCGTCGCCCCGAGCGCACACGCCGCCACCGGCCGGTACGTGGCCCTCGGCGACTCCTACTCCGCCGGGCTGGGAGCCGGCAGCTACGACAGCGCCAGCGGAAACTGCAAGCGCAGCAGCAAGTCGTACCCGGCCCTGTGGGCCGCGGCGAACGCCCCGTCCTCGTTCGCGTTCGTGGCCTGCTCCGGCGCCAAGACCGGTGATGTGCTCAACAACCAGATCAGCGCGGTCAATTCGAGCACCGAGCTCGTGTCTATCACGATCGGCGGCAACGACGCGGGCTTCGCGGGCATCATGACCACCTGCGTCCTGCAGTCCGAGAGCACCTGCCTCAACGCCGTCGCCCAGGCCCGCACCTTCGCCGAGAACCAGCTGCCCGGGCTGCTCGACCAGGTGTACGCCGCCATCCGCGCCCGCGCCCCGTCCGCCCACGTGGTCGTGCTGGGCTACTCGCGGCTCTACAAGATCGGCGGCGGCTGCCTGTTCGGCATCGGCGACACCAAGCGCAAGGCCCTCAACGGTGCCGCCGACACCCTCGACACCGTGATCGCCAAGCGCGCCGCCGACGCCGGCTTCACCTTCGGCGACGTCCGCCCGATCTTCACCGGCCACGAGATCTGCTCCGGCTCGGCGTGGCTGCACAGCACCACCTGGCCCATCGAAGAGTCGTACCACCCGAACGCCAGCGGCCAGTCGAAGGGCTACCTGCCGGTGTTCAACGGCCTCGCGTGATCCGCTGAACGAGCGGTCGAAGTAGGTCATTTCGTCCAGCGCGTCAGACAGCAGTGCGCCCCGGGACAGGCCCCCCGGGGCGCACTGCTGTCACGTGTCGTGTCGGCCCGCGCCGCTACGGTGCCCTTACGGTTCGGCGACGCGAGATGAGCGATGCGGGGGCGGCGATGGCTATCTGGCAGTACGGCGACACGTGGGCCGGACTCCCTGTCCATTGGCTGGCCCGCCCGCACGACCCGGCGCGCATGACGCCGCAGGAACGCAACATCTGGGAACTCGGCGGCGGGCAGCAAAGCACGTGGGCGGAAGTCGGCGCCGCGGCTCCGGACGCTGCCGAGGTCGCGTGGGCCCTGTCTGTCACGTACGCCCGCGACCTGCCATTCGCCGATCTGTTCGCCGGGTTCGTGGAAGCGGTCGACACCACCCGCGTACGTGTTCTCCTGCTCGGCTACTGGGCGACCGGACTGCTGAGCGAGGAACCGCCCGACCACGCCATCCGCGTGCTGTGCGCGCACGCCGACCGGTTCCCGGCGCTGCGCAGCCTGTTCGTGGGCGCGATCGCCAGTGAGGAACACGAGATCTCGTGGATCCCGCGCGGCGACGTCACTCCGGTACTGGAGGCGTTTCCGCAGCTTGAGGAACTGACGTACCGGTTCGGGCAGCCGGTGCGGCCGCGGGGCGGGGCGCAGGTCGGCGGCGACGGTACCGGCGTACTGCGGCCCGTGCGGCATGCGCGGCTGCGCCGCCTGACGCTGGAGACCGGAGGCCTGCCCGCGCACGTACCCGCAGTCGTCGCCGCTTGCGACTTCCCGGCGCTGGAACATCTCGACCTGTGGCTGGGCGTCTCGTTCTACGGCGGAGAGACGACCGTGGACGACCTGACCGACCTGCTCGCCGCCCGCAACCTGCCGCGGCTGCGCCACCTCGGGCTGATGAACAGCGAGATGCAGGACGAGGTCGCCGCAGCTGTCGCGGGTGCCCCCGTCGTCGCCCAGCTCGAATCCCTCGACTTGTCGATGGGCAGCCTGGGCGACGCGGGCGCGGAGGCCCTTCTGGCCGGACAGCCGCTCACCCACCTGCGCAAGCTTTCGCTGCGCCACCACTTCATCAGCGACGCGATGCGCACCCGCCTCGACGCGCAAATCGCCTCGGCAGGCGTCGACATCGACCTGTCCGACGCGATGGACCTGTACGAGTGGCTGATCGCCGACGGTGCGGGCGACGGGCGGTACGTCGAGGTCTCGGAGTAGGCCTGCGCGGCGCGTCATGTCGGCGATGTTGCAGGCGTATTGCCAGGTCAGCGCGTCCGCCGAGAGCCGTCGAATCCGCATCGCCCGGGCGGAATGAAACCGGGGAACGCCCAGTTCGATCAGGACAGGTCGGCCGGCCTCGTCCAGAACCACCAGCAGTTCCACGAACGAATGGGCTTCCACCATGTCTTCAGTCCTCCAAGGCGCCCCGCTCGCCGACCGCGTCGCCGTCGTCACCGGAGCCTCGGCCGGCATCGGCGCGGCGACCGCCCGCCGGCTGGCCGAACTCGGCGCCCGCGTCGCCCTGCTCGCCCGCCGCGCGGACCGGCTCGACGACCTCGTCGCCGAGATCCGCAAGGCGGGCGGCGAGGCCGTCGCCGTCACCGCGGACATTGCCGACCGCGCGTCCGTCCAGGCGGCGGCCGACCGCGTGGCCACCGAACTCGGCAGCGCCGACTTGGTCGTCAACGCGGCCGGCACGTACCTCCCCGGCCCGATCGCCGACGGGGCCGCCGATGCCTGGGCCCAGGAGATCGCGGTCAACGTGACCGGCCAGATGAACGTCATCGGCGCCTTCACCCCGCAGCTCATCGCCGCGGCCGAGGCGGGCCGCAGCGCCGACCTGGTCAACATCTCCTCGGTCGGCGCCGACATCAACCTCACGCTCAGCGCCGTGTACGACGGCTCCAAGGCGTTCGTCAGCAAGATGTCCGCCACCTTGCGCGACGAACTCGGCCAGCACGGCGTACGCGTCGCCGTGATCGAACCGGGCCTGGTCGACACGGAACTGAAGACGCACGTCACGCATGAGGGCATCCGCGGCTGGATCGACGCCAACGGCGAGCTGGCACTGCAGCCCGAGGACGTCGCCGAGACCATAGCTTTCGCGGCGACGCTGCCGCCGCAGGTCAACCTGCAGACGATCGTCGTCCTGCCGACGAAGCAGGCGTTCTCCTAGAGCGGGGTCCGTGTTCTGTGCGTACTGGGCGCGTGCCCCGGATCGGCGCGGGCAGGACGAGGCGGCTGCCGGACAGGTCGGTGCTGACAAGGCGTACAGCAACGGTGTGAGCGGGCGATCAACAAGCTCAAGCAGTTCCGAGCCGTCGCTACCCGGTGTGACAAGCGCGGATACGCCTTCCTCGGCACCGTCACCGCAGCCGCACTCCTCATCTGGCTCCGCTCGTGACCGAAGAAGCAGGCCCTAATTCTCGCCGCCGGCTGCGGATGATTCCTCGGCGGGGAACAGAATCGGGCTGATCAGATAGCGGGTGCGCTCGGCCGAGGGCTCGTTGGCGATCCGACGCATCAACACGTCGCGCATCTCGTCGATCATTGCGGCCAGTTCGTCCCGGCTGACCCACATCGCGTGCTGGCGGTAGCCCACCAGGTCGGCGGCGGGGGCAGCACCGGGCCGGTCGAGGTAGGCGTTGAACTCGGCCAGCAGGGTCGCCATCGCCACGGCGAACACCCGTCGGTGGCCCTCGGGTGGAAGCGAAGCAGCGGTCTCGGCGTCGATCACCGCCCGCTCACGCCGCAGCCGGTAGCGGCGCTCGACGGCGCCGCGCACCCGCTGCTCGCCCGCGACCTCGAGCAAGCCGCCGTCGGCCAGCAGGCTCACATGGCGGTAGAGGGTGGCCTTCGAGATGTCAGGAAGCAGCGCGCACAACTGCGAGGTGGTCAGCGTCCGGCCGCCGGACATGGTGTGCACGATGCGCAGTCGTACGGGGTGCAGGAGCAGGTCAACCGTGTCCATGCACCTACGATCTCACGAGTGATATCGTTCTCAAAGTTGAGAATAAATGCGAGGGTGCAGACCCATCGCACCGGCATCGCATAGGAGTTGTTGCCCATGACGCGCACGCCACCTCCCCTGGGACGTCTGCACGACATCGCCGGCGGTCGCCGCCTGATGATGCACCGCTCCGGCAGCGGCGGGCCGACCGCGGTATTCCTGGCGGGGGCGGGGATGATGAGCTTGGACTACCTGAACACCCACAACCGCGTCGCCGCGCTGACCGCGAGCGTCCTCTACGACCGCGGGGGCAATGGCTGGAGCCACCCCACCGAGCTACCCCGCACTGCAGCCGAAGTCACCGACGAACTGCGCGAGCTGCTCCGCACGGCCGGCATTCCAGGCCCCTACCTGTTGATCGGCCACTCCCTGGGCGGGGCCTACGCGCGCCACTACGCCCGGCGATTCCCCGACGAGGTAGCCGGCCTGCTCCTCCTCGACCCGTTCCACGAGGACATGGCGACCCGCGCTCGCCGGCAGGTACGGGACAAGCTCGACGAGATGCTGGACCAGATGCAGAGCCAGGAGGCCACCGAGCCCACGCCGGAACAGCTCGAACAGTCCCGCACCCAGATGCTCCAGCACTTCGCCGCCTGGCCGGAGCCGGTACGCGCGCCGTTGGCCGAGCGCCACCTCGCCACTTGGCGGGCCGGCTTGCGCGAGAACCAGAACCTCTACGACAAGGTCGCTGCCGAATTCCGGCACGCCCCGGCAACCCCCGACGTACCGCTGATCGTGCTCACAGCAATGGGACACGACGTCACCCAGGCCCACCTGTGGCCCGCCGACCTGCTCCGCGAGATCAACGAGGGCAAGCGCGCCCTGCACGCCGAGGTAGCCGCCGAGTCCCCGCGCGGCGAGCAGCGGGTCCTCGACGACGCCGGGCACGGGTGGCTGCACGAGGAGCGGGCGGACGCCGTGATCCAGGCCGTCAACGATCTGATCACAAGGACGCGTTGATGACAGAACCCTCTGCTGCCCGCCTCACACCCTGCGTCCAACTACGCACGCCGCTGACAGCCGGATCGGGGAGAGAAGACCTGGCGCGCGCACTGGGATCCGAGCCCACCATGTCCTGAGACCTCTTGGACGAACTCCTCAAGACGGATCAGTGCTTCTTCGCGGACGGCGTGAGTGGATCGCGGAGCTACTGAAGATTCGGCACCACTGGATGGGTGCCGCCGGCAGTGCAGCCGGAGATCCGGAGCTGAGGTTCATCCGCACGTCCTGCCCCACTTGGTGTCCGCCCCTTCTGGAACACGCTGAAACACCCCGCGTGATCGCCGCATGCACGACTGCGGAGGTTCTGCCTGCACTCGCCATTGACCACCCGCGGTGGACGGACGGACTCTTGGCTCGCCTGGCCAGGCAGACCATTGCACGAAGGGTTCCTCGAAGGAACTCTTTGCGGCGAAGTGGTCGGCGGACGTTCCGCCTGACGAACGCGGGGGCAGAGGGGCCGTCGCCTACGTGCACGGACCGTCGTACGTGACGGCCATGGTCGTGCCGTACGCGAGGTCGGTGCCTGCGGGGTAGCCGGTGGACATGACCTCGCCGGTCGTCCCGACCATGTTGCACTTGCGGACCAAGGTGAAGCCCGCGTTGGTCAGTTCGGTGAGTGCCGGGCCGGACTGCATGCCGACCACGTCGGGCACCTTGATCCGGCCGTCGGAGACCCGGATGACGACCGCCGAGCCGCGGTCGACCTGCGTACCTGCTCCCGGCGAGCTGCCGACGATGACGTCCTTTGCCGCGCCGACGTTGGTGACCGTCACGATCGTGGCCTTCAACTGCGCGGTGGTGAGGGCGGATTGCCCGTCGGTGAGGGTCTTGCGGTCCAGGGCGGGGACCGCCACCTTGGCCACCGGCGCCGCGGTGGTGGTCACCCCGGCGGCGGGGGAGGTCGCCGGTCCGCCGGGCCGGGTGGTCGTCCCGCCGCCCGAGATGGTGGGCGAGCCCGGCTTCGTGACGTTGCCGCCTGGGAGTTGGCTCGCGCCGGAAGGGCCGGTCCGGAGGGGGGACGCGGTGCCGGGCGACGTGCCTGCGCCGGGGCTTGCCGAGTCGGAGGCGCCGGGCGTACCGGCCAGGCCCTGATCACCGCCGCCTGCACCTCCGCCGCCGCTGCCTGCACTCGCCACCCCGAACCACGCGGCCGCCACGATGCCGACCACGAGCAGCATTACGGCGGCGATTTTCCCGGCCGCGCCTGCGCTTGCGCCTGAGCTCGTACCGCCACCGGAGTAGCCGCCTTGGTGATGGGCCGCGTTGCGGTCGCGCAGCTCCGGACGTTCGTGCCCGCCGCGTACGTCGACGGCAAAGGTCGTCCCCGCCGCGATCCGCCGGTCGGCGGACGAGACCACCCGGATCGGCACCAGGAGCGGCGCGGACGGCAGGGCTCCGGCGATGTCCCCGGCTTGGTCCGCGCCCGGAATGCCGGCCCGGCCGCCTGCCTGGAACAGGGCGTCCGTGAGCGAGTCCCCACCTGGCACCGTGTAGCGGACCTGGACCGCCGCGGACTGGTTCGGGGCCAGCACACCGGGCACGGTTTCGAGCGCGAGGCGCCGGTCGGGGTCGTCCAAGGCCTCGATAGTGAAGAGGCTCGGACGCGGCCCGGCGTTCCGCAGCATCACCCGAAAGCGGACCTGCTCGCCCGGCGACACCTGGACGCGTACCGGATCGCACCAGGCCTGCACGGCGCCCGCGTACCCCGCAACCGCAAGCCCCCGCAGATCCGCACCACAGCGCGCTCCCGCGCAGTAGACGCTGCCGACGCTTTCGGGTGTTCCGCACAACCGGCAGACCTGTGCCATGACGTCGCCCCCGCGATTCCCCTGTGTGGCCCCAGGCGCCGCAGCGGCAGCCGGGATGGCCAGCGTAGGAAGACGAACTCAACGACGAGTCAACGCGCGTCAATCAGTCGGATGTCGGATGCGTGGACGGGTCGATGATGGGAGATGACGTTGCGGGACGCGGTCTTCGTCGGTACGGGCATTCAGTCCGATGCCGGGTGCTTACCGGTGATTCGGTCGGCGAGGCCGCGGAGTGCGGCGATGACGACGACCACAGGAACCGAGCAGGTGAACACGACCTCGCGGGTGAACTGGTCGACGTCCGTCTGGGCCCACCAGGCTGCGCCGTACGCGAGCCACAGCAGCGCCGGGGTGAGCGCGGGCTCCCAGCGCCGTCGGACGAATCCTGAGACGGCGAAGGGGAGAAGGCAGACGAACGGCAGTGCGTGTACCCAGGTCGGAGCGCCTGTGGCGGCGTAGTTGAGCGCCACCACCAGCGCCCAACTCATCGACGCACTCAACCGGGCCGACCAGAACAAGGCGATCAGGGACAGGAGCAATGTGGCCAGCCCGGCGAGGACCACGAACGCCGGGAAGGGGCGCTGCAGCAACGCGACGCAGACCGTGGAGATCACCAACGTGACCCAGCCGACGACAGCGACGGCACCGGCTTCCGTGGCGCGGAAACGAACTGCCCAGCGGGAGCCGGGTGGCGGGGCGCCGGCTGGTTCGGTACCGACTGCGCCCCGTCGAGGACCGGGGAGGGGCGTAGCCTCGGCGTACGGATCGGGGGTCGGGGGAGCTACGAGGCCAGAGCCAGAGCCAGAGCTAGGGCCAGGGCCGGGGTTGGGGGAGACGGAAGGGGAGGGCAGCGGCGGTGGCGCTGCTGCGGCACCCAGCTGCTCACGTGGCGGGCGTCCCGTGACCGCTGTGGGCTGGGCGTGGACGTCCGGCGGGGCCGGGATCCGGGTGGTCAGTGCCTGCTGCGCCGATTCGAGCGCGGAGCGGAAGGCCGCGGCGTCGGGGTACCGCTGATCGGGTGACTTGGCGAGCGCGAAGAGCGTCAGGGCATCGACTTGGTCGGGGACGTCCGCTCGCCGTGCCGACGGCGGGGGAGGGGTCTTGGTGAGGTGCTGGTTCATCACCGCGAACGGCGAGTCGCCGGTGAAGGGCGGTCGGCCGGTGAGCAGTTCGTACAGCAGACAGCCGAGCGAGTAGATGTCGGTGCGCGCGTCGACGTCGTCCCCGTCGATCTGCTCCGGTGACAGGTACGCCGGGGTGCCGACCATCAGGCCGGTCGCGGTCAGCCGGGTCGTGGTCGCGGCGAGGGCCTTGGCGATGCCGAAGTCGAGGACTTTCACCGTACCGGCAGTGGTGACCATGATGTTGGACGGCTTGATGTCGCGGTGGATAAGTCCCAGCCCGTGGCTGTGCACCAACGTGTCGGCGACGTCGCGCGCGATGGAGACCGCGCGGGCGACGGGCAGCGGGCCGGCGTGCAGGGTCTCGGCGAGCGTCCGGCCGTCGATGTACTCCATCACGAGGAATGGGACGGTGTCGGCGCCGTCGACGTCCTCGCCCACGTCGTGCAGCGTGGCCACGCCGTGATGGGACAGGGCCGCGGTCGTGCGGGCCTCGCGGCGGAAGCGCTGCCGGAACTCGTCCTGCCGGGTGAGCTCGACGGGCAGCACCTTCACCGCCACGGTACGGCCCAACTCGCGGTCGACGCCCTTCCAGACTTCGCCCATGCCGCCGCGGCCGACGACCTCCTGGAGCTCGTACCGCCCTGCCAGAACACGCATCTTCCAGTGCCCCCAGCTGTTCCGACCACCGACCGCAGCCGACGCGATCTCGGCATGCGAGCACACCGTACAGGCCGCGGTTCAGGCCGGGGACGGGCCGAGCGCGACATCGGGGTCCATCGCGGGGAGCCAGGAGATGACGTCTGCCAGGGGGCGCTCTGAAGGACGCTCGGCGCAGGGGCAGTTCGTACGGGGATCGGTCGGCGGCCGGTGCCTTTCGCGCATCACCGCCCCTCGCCAGTGTCGGCGGAGAAGGCGCCTGCTTCGGCGGCCAGCACGGCGGCCTCCGCGGCGCGCTGCGGGAGTTGTGGATCGGGCGCGGCGCGAAGAAGCACCAGCTGGTGGTAGATCGGTGCCGTGGCGGCGATCAAGAGGCTGTGTGCGTCGGTATGCCGAGCCGGGAGTTCGCCTCGCTCGGTTGCGCGTTCGACGAGGATCACGCATTGGGCGTACCGGTCCGCCCACAGTTGCGTCTGGGCTTGCGCGGCTTGTTCGGAGTGGAACGACGCGGCCATCAGGGCGACGGCGAACGACGGCTGCACGACCAGGGAGTCCTGGATCTCCTGGTTGAGAGCCGTCAGGTCCCCGCGCAGGGAGCCCGTGTCCGGCGGCTGCCAGTCGATCTCGCCCGCGGCGGCGATGAGATCGGCGAGCAGGCCGCCGACGTCGCGCCAGCGCCGATAGACCGTGGCGCGGTGTACGCCGGACCGGGTCGCGACGGCCTCCATGGTGAGCCCGGCGTGGCCGTTCTCGGCGAGTTCCGCACGTACCGCGTCGAGCACTTGGGCCCGGGTGCGCGCGGTGCGGCCGCCGGGGCGGCGGTCCGGCTTGGTGCCGTGCGGGTTTGGCGTGTCCGACGCGTCCGGTGTGACCGGGGTGTCGGTCGTGCTCGTCTCGTCCTCAGGTGGGGCCATCGGCAGTCCGTATCCAGTTGATCAAGGGGACGGGTTCATGCCAGCATCTTAACGCGACAACTGTCGTAATAGTTCGCTCGAGAGGAATGGCCGCCCGGATGCCCCTGACGCCCGCCGATCCCACCGTCCTCCACCCGATGCCCGAGCACCCCCGCGTGGTACTGCTCAAGCCGCTGGTCACCTCCCCGCTGATCGACGTGGGCGACTTCTCGTACTACGACGACCCGGACGACCCGACCGCGTTCGAGACGCGCAACGTCCTGTACCACTACGGCCCCGAGCGACTGGTCATCGGCAAGTACTGCGCCCTCGCGACGGGCACCCGCTTCATCATGAACGGCGCCAACCACCGCATGGACGGCCCGTCCACCTTCCCGTTCCCGACGATGGGCGGCTCCTGGGCGGACCACTTCGACCTGATCACCGGCCTGCCCGGGCGCGGTGACACCGTCGTCGGCAACGACGTGTGGTTCGGTCACGGCGCCACCGTCGTGCCCGGCGTACGCATCGGCCACGGCGCGATCGTCGCCGCCGGCGCCGTGGTGACTGCGGATGTCCCCGACTACGGCATCGTCGGCGGCAACCCGGCCCGGCTCATTCGTACCCGCTACGACGCCGCAGACGTCGCCCGCCTGCTGGCCGCGGCGTGGTGGGACTGGCCGGTGGAGCACATCACCCGGCACGTACGGACCATCATGGCGGGGACGATCGCCGACCTGGAGCAAGCCGCCGCGGAGCTCGACGGCTGATCGAGCCCGGTTGTACCGTCCGTGATCGCCGGAGGTCTCGCTGGCTGGGGTTTGCTCTGTCTGGGGTATCGACTGGTCCATGGCCATCGGCCGGATGCGCGTCAAAGTCGGCGACGCTATCGGTGTTCCGCGTTTTCGTGAACGCCCTTGACGCCGTGTGGCAATAGGGGTGCCCGACGTCCGGTCATTCCTGGTGAACCACCCACGCTGTACGCGAACTCTTATCTGATCATGCACATGAGCTCGACGAACGCCGACCGCCCGAGGCGGCTGACCTGAGAACTCGGCGAGGGGTGAGGGCCGCGCCGGGCTACTTCGCGGGGACGTCGACCGCGTCGAGCTCGAACAGCCATACCTCCGGGAAGTACTGCCCCTTGGTTGCGGTCGAGGCCGTGCGGTCGGTGGTCACCTCGGCGTGCGCGGCGACAGGTGCGGCGAGCAGCGCAGCGGCGGCCAAGGCGAGGCCGACAGTGGCCCGGAAGGTGTTCGTCATGCCCGGGCAACGATGCCGGGCACCGCAGGACACGGCCGCAAAGGAGTCCTGCCGTCCGCGTACGAGTGGAACGTATCCGCGTACGCCGCCGACACCAGGTCCCCCGGTGATGGCGCAGCGAGGCGGCGCCTCACCGGAACGGTAGAGCTCATCCCACGCCGGATCACCCGCGAACGCTTGCGCACGCCGCCCGACCGGTGCCGGCACCGGTCGGAAGAGTCGGGCCGGTTCGCACCATCTACGCCGTCAACCTTGGGATTCCTGACAGCGGTCCACTGCTCACGTGCGTGGCATGGTGATGGCCTGTGCGGCCTTAAGCAGGTGGGGCAGCGGGCCGGTGAAGTCCGGTAGGAGGGCCAGGGCGACGGCCCAGGCTTCGGTGTTGCGGCCGAGGGTGGGGGCGGTGAGTGCGCGAAGTGCCGTGCAGGCGTCGGCGTGACGGGCCGCGTCGTGGTGGTTCAGGATTCGCATGGCGTTCCGTGCGGGGGCGCCGTGGGTGAGGATGGCGGCCGCGGAGATCCAGCCGTTGGTGTGTGCGCGGCGGATGTGCTTGTTCGCTCCGTGGGCGTTGAACGGTGTGGAGAGCAGCACCGCCGCGGTCTCGGTTTCCGGCGGTGCATCGACCCAGTGGGTGATCCGGACGTCTTGCGGGACCGGCACCGGGTAGTACGTCCGCAGGTTCGCCGGGCAGCCCAATTGCCTGGTCAACGCCATGCGTACGGGGTCGGGGAAGGGCTGCTTCCGGTGCTCGCGGTCGATCAGGTCCCAGTCCAGCGGAGCGCGCGGTGCGAGCAGCATCGCTGCGGCGTCGGGGAGGTTCCGCGCGTCGCGCAGGCGCGTCAGCAGCGCGGGCATACCGGAGAACTCGGCCAGGGCGCTGGCCAAGAGTTCGGGATCGGTCGGTCGGGCCAGGGCTTCGGCCACCGCTGGTGAGGGTTGTTCCGTTACGTGCGGCAGGACTTGCGGCAGCGCGGCGGTCACGGCTGCCGGGCCCGCCGTACGCAGGAAGCTCAGGCACCCCCGCAGCGCCACCCCGGACAGCCACGGCCGGATCGCGCCGTGCTCGGCCAGGCGTTCGAACGCTCTTGTCACCACGCGTGGGTCGTCGGATTCGACCAGGACGCAGATGCGTTCGAGCAGTGCGTCCCGGCGAGGGATCTGCCGGTGGTCGGGCTCGCTGTACAGCAGGTCCCGCAGCGGCGTTGCAGCGACCACCTGGGGCATGACCCGCAAGCGCGCCTCGCGCGGCGAGGACGCATTCCCGAATATCCCTGCGGCGACGTCCGGTTCCGGATCGGATGCCAAGTCCATGAGTGTTTCCGGCGGCGCACCGCGATTGGCCGCCAGCTTCGCGCGCTCTCGTACCGAGCCGTGCGCCACGAGGTACGCACCCGCTGCGCGGCCCACCCGCGACGGCTCCGCGAACGACGGCGGCGCGAATATCTCTGCGCGCAGCCGCGGGTCGATGCGACGCAGGACGGCGTCGGTGATCGACGCGGGAGCCTGGTCCAGTAGCAACGCGAGCGGATTCACCACCCCAGCCAACCAGAGCCGCGTCGGCGCTCGGCCTCCCCACGCATCGCGATGACACGACGCGGGTTGTGCGTACGGGCGGTGGGGTGCCCTGCGGGTGCCGCGGGTTCAGGTTTCGACGGTCTTGCGGACGCGTACCCTCTCGGCATGTCGTCCGACGAAGTGGCTTCCCGTGATGCGTTCTTCGGGCTCTCGCCGATTCGCCGGCCTCGCCGTTTGCGGCTGCTGCCGACGCGGGTCTGGACTGCCGAGCAATGGCACCGCATCCAGCGGGGGCATATGGCCGAGTCGATGGAGGGGCATTGGTGCGCCTTTGCCGAGGGTGACCGGGTCTTCTTGCATCGCACGTGGACTGGATACGGCATCTACGAGGCCACGTTCGAGCCGTTCGAGGGCGGATTCCGGATTGCCGAGGCTGTGGTGGAGACCCACTGGCGGCGGTACGCGCCCGTGATCAGCCGGTACGCCGCGCAGCACTACAGCGTCCTGCTGGAAGGCGTGCTCGCCTCGATCGCGATGGAGGAGTGGCCCGCGGACCTCCAGCAACGCTCGGATGAAGTCCAGGCGTTGATGACCGGCGCGAATCGCCGGCGTTGGTGGCGGAGGAAGTAGTGGTGGCTATCCCGCTGTGCGCCCGGGGGAGAAGGGGCCGCCGGACGGCGACCAGGCCGCGGCGCGGGTGTGTTCGCGGGCGAGGGCTTCAGTGAGCGTGTCACCGTCGCCTTCGTCGTACAGGGCGAAGGTCGCGGCGAGCGCGGCGCACGGGACGGCCGCCGCGGCGGTGGCCTGGGCGAGGACGTAGGCGTCGAGGTCGCTGTGCGGGACGACCGCGTTGACCAGGCCGACCCGTAGGGCCTCGTCGGCGTTGACGCGTCGTCCGGTCGCGGACATCTCCTTCGCGAACCGCACGCCGACCGTGCGCGGCAGCAGCGCGGACAGACCCCATCGCGGCAATACGCCGAGGCGGGCATGTGTGTCGGCGAAGAACGCCTGTTCGGACGCGACGATCCAGTCGCAGCTCAGGGCGAGTTCGAGCCCGCCGGTGACGCAGGCCCCGCCGACCGCGCAGATGACCGGCTTCCGGACGGACCGCAGGGCAGCGCCCGGATTGGTGGCGGGCAGGCCAGGGCCGTACGCGGCGATCTCCTTGATGTCGGCACCCGCGCAGAAGACGCTGCCGGTCGCGCGGAGGACGACGGCGGAGACGGTGTCGTCTGCGTCGATGCCTGCGCAGAGGGCCTCGAGGTGCTGCCGCATGGCGAGCGTCAGGGCGTTCTTGGCGTCGGGACGGTTGATGGTGAGAGTGAGGACGCCGTCGCGGATGTCGGTGCGGAGGTGTTCGCGGACGTGGTCGTCGGGGGTGGGGGCGGGCGCGAGGGACATGCGGTCACCGCGTCCGGGGCGTGGTGGCGGTACCGAGGCGGCTGTTGTCCCAAGAGAGGAAGCCGCCGTCGGGGCGGAGGCGAAGGAGCGCGCGGGCTGCGTTGTACGCGCGCTGCGTCGCTTCGGGCATCTCGGCGCGGGGTGTGCGGAAGCCGGCGTACTTGGCCTCGAACAGGGCGTCGATGCGGGCCCAGTCGGGTTCGGTGACGTGTTCGGCGTGCGCGGTGAAGTGGACGGCTTGGAGCTCGGCCCACTTCAGCCCGGACTCGACGAGGAACGAGACGCGGTCGTCGCGGCGTACCCGGGTGAACTTATGGGTGGACGCTGAGCCGGAGACGTACACTGCCCGGTCTTCGACGACGAACCAGACGGGGAGGGCTACGGGGAAGCCGTCGCTGCGGAGGGAGGTGAGGATGCCGGTGTGGGAGGAGGCGAGGACGTCCCACGCCTCGTCCTCGGACAGCTGAACGCCCACGTGAACCGCCCTTCCGCGAACTGACGCCCCGTCAGGAGCGGATGTTACGCGGTGCGGGCGACGAGCGCCGACCAGGCTGCGGCCGGTATGCAGAGTTCCGGGCTCGCCGCGAGTTTGGAATCGCGGACTCGCACGCTTCGGGGAGCAACCGCGACTTCGAGGCAATTGCCGCCACCGGAGTCGCCAGGCGCGGAAGGATCGGGGCGCTCTCGGGCGCCTCCGCGATCGGGCGTCGCACCGCTCTGGTAGGCAAGTCCCCACACCCCCGGGCCACACACCCTCGAAGGAGCCGCTCCGCCATGGCAACGAACGGGAACGCGAACACATTCGGCGGCCTGCCTGTCGCTCGCCTGAACGACATCGCGAACCCGAACGCCACCTGGCTCGACAATGCTCGCGCCCCCGGTCCGCAGCCGCTGCCGGCCGCGGACAAGGCCGCGTGGTCGCTGCGGATCCCGCCGTACCGGGCAGCCGAGACCTTCCCTGAGCACTTCGCCCGCTTCGTCGCGACGGTCGACACGACGCAGGTGAGCGCACTGATCATCGGCTGCTGGGGGGAGAGCAGCGAGAGTTCGAAGGTCGTCGTGGACGAACTGGTCGCCCACGCCGAGCGGTTGCCCGCGCTGCGTCACCTGTTCTTCGGCGACATCTGGAGCGAGGAGAACGAGATCTCCTGGATCCAGCAGAGCAACGTCACGCCGCTGCTGCGGGTATTCCCCCGACTGGAGACCCTGATCATCAAGGGCGGCTCGATGCTCGTCCTCGAGCCCGTCGAGCACGCGGCGCTGCGGAGGTTGGAGTTCCAGAGCGGAGGGCTCCCGGACGACGTCGTGCGCGCTGTCGGTGCGTCGGTGTTCCCGGCTCTGGAATCGCTCGAAATGTGGCTCGGCGTCGAGGAGTACGGCGGCGACGCCACCATCGACGACCTGGGGGGCATCCTCGACGGGCGCGGCCTGCCGGCGCTCACCACGCTCGGCCTGATGAACAGCGAGATCCAGGACGAGATAGCCGCCGCCGTCGCCGCGGCCCCGATCGTCTCCCGCCTGCGGACGCTCGACCTGTCCATGGGCACACTCGGCGACGAGGGCGCCGAGGCCCTGCTCGCCGGGCAGCCGCTCACCCACCTCGAACAGCTCGTCGTGAGCCACCACTACATGACCGAGCGGATGTGCGACCGGCTGGCGGAAGCACTGCCCGGCATCGTCCTCGGCCTGGAGGACGTCGAGGAGGAGGACGAAGGGGACGAAGACGAGGTGTGGCGATACGTCGAGGTGTCCGAGTGACCGGGGTACCCATTACCCGCGCCCGGGTCGGGCTCGGACGCATGTACCTCGGACGCAGGTACTGAGCCTTGCGGCGAGTCGTGCGCGGCGTCGGGTGTCAGGTGTCGAGGGTCGGGTATCGGGCCGCCGGCGTCGACGGCCCGGCCCGTGCGCAGGGGAGATGCAAGCGGGCCAGCGGGTGCCCAGGACCGTCCCGCGGCCCGCGGATGGGTGTCTGGCAGGGTTGAGGCGTACGTCCGCCTGCTCCAGGAGCCGCTGTCCATGCCGAAGCCGTCCGATTCCTCGGCAGCCCCCACGTCCTTCGATTCCTCGGGGGCGCCGACGTCCTCGGCTGCGTCCGACGGGACCGCATCGCTCACCGTACGCCGGGTGCTGGCCAGCCGGCCGTACGTGGAGATCGGAGGGCCCTCTCTCGCGGTGCGCGACGACCGCTCCGGGCTGGTCGCGGTCGCCGGAGGGGGTTCGGGCCTGCAGTGGCCGGGGCGGGACGCGCCGGGCAACCGGAGCGGGTACCGGATCGGCGTGTACGGGCCGGACGGCCGCTGCCATCACCGGGTGCGTACGCGCTGGGCGGTCCAGGCGATGGCCGTCCACCCCGTCCTGCCGCTGCTCGCTATCGGCACGGGCGGCTGGTACCACGAGGGTGAGCTGCTGATCCTGGACCTCGAATCCGGCGCGGTGGCCGCGATGTTCGACGGTGCGCGCAGCGTCCCCGGGCTGCGCTGGCTCGACGCCCGCTCCCTCGAGGTGCGCCTGGCGACGGACGACGAGGAATCCGCCGCCGACCCCGACTTCACCGACCTGCGCGAGGTGCTGGAACGCGACGACTGGACGCAGGTCGGCGACGGCGAGGTGCCTGTGGCGGACCTTCCGTACGGCCCACCGGAATTCGTGCCGCTTGATCCGCCCGCCTCAAGCGCAGGCGAACTGACTCGTCTGCGCGCCGAGATCGACGCGGCGGGGCCGGTGCGCGGCGCGGTGTGGGCGGTCGAGGCGCTGCCCGACGGTGCGCTGCTGGCCACGCGCCATGGCACCAATGTGGAGTGCTGGGACCCGGACGGCACGCTTCGGTGGACGGTGCCCGGCGGTGACGGCGGCCGCGAACTGCTGCTCGCGCCGGACGGGGAGTCGGTCTGGGTCAACCTCACGACCCGCAAGGTCTGGGGATTCAGCGGCTGGGAGGACCTCCCGTACCCGGCCGACCGGATCGCGGTACGCGACGGTGCGGTGCTGGAGACGCTCGACCCTGGCTTCCCGTACGTCGCGACCATGCGGACCGACGGCTGGCTGGCGCTGCGGGACTGCCGGGTGTGGGTCGACGAACCGACGGAGACGGTGCTGGTCGCGCCGGACCGGGAAGGTCGGAGCGGCGCGGCGTCCCGGGTGGCAGCTCGTGTGCAGGTGGGCGAGTACAGCCTCTTCGCGCACCACTTCCCGGTGCGCCGGGCGCCCGAACTGCTGTTCCTGCAGGGCGAAGGCGAGCAGGGGACGCTCCGCAAGCGGGTCGTCGCGGTCGACCCGCCGGCGGTCGAAGGGGCAGCGGCGACCGTACGACGCCTCTTTGCGCTGGAGTGGGACGACGCTCGGGACGGGTCTCTGTCGGGCGGACCGGCCGTGTACGTCGAGGACGAGCGCGGCGGCGGGCTCGTCCACGCGGGGACCGTGTTCGAGGCGCAGGGGCGGTCGGTGGACAGTGCGTTCGTCGTACGGCGTGCGCTGCCGGACGGTGAACCCGCGTGGGTGTTCTGTGCGGACGCTGCGCCGGCGGCGATGGATATCGATGCCGAGGGCGGCACGGTCTACGTCGCGTTCGACTCGGGGGAGATCGTGGCCCTCGACGCGCGGGACGGCAGCGTACGCGCCCGCGGCGGCCTGCGGATCGACGGGTACCTCGCCGATCCGCTCTCCCTGGCCGTCGTCGGGCCTGGCCGTATCGCCGTCGGGATGGTCGACGGCCGCATCGCGGAGTGCAGCTTCTGATCTTCTGATCGCCATGCGGCCGAGGGTGTGCGTCAGCCGCAGCAGCCGCCCGACTTTGCGGGCGCGAGGTCGAGGCCGATCAGCTTGCCGGCCGTCGCAGGGACCGGGACGCCGCTGTCGGTGGCGGGCAGGCAGCAGGCCGAGCCTTCGTCCTTGGCCAGGTTGTCGGCGTCGGCCTTGACGACGTAGACCTCCCAGGGCTCCTGGCCGGGGCCGTGCACCCAGACCTTGTCCTGGACGGCGTAGCAACACGACGTGTCGTTCTCCTCCAGGGTGGCCAGGCCGGCCTCGGCGAGGCGGGTGGTCGCGGCGGTGACCTGGTCGGTCGACTCGACCTCGACGCCGAGGTGGTCCATGACCGTCGGCTCGCCGTCCTTGCCCTGGATGAGGACGAGCTTGAGCGGGGGCTCGGCGATGGCGAAGTTCGCGTACCCGTCGCGGAGCTTGGCCGGCTCGGTGCCGAACAGCTTGCTGTAGAACGCGATCGAGGCGTCGAGGTCGGCGACGCGCAGGGCGAGTTGGACGCGGGACATGGCGAGTACCTCCGGTGGTCGGTGTGGGTCGGGTCAGGTCGGGTCGGTCGTACGGTCGGTGCGCGGGGCGGACTAGAACGCGCCGTAGATGCCAGCGGTCTGGTTGCGGTCGCGCTGGGCGGTCGCCCGGCAGCGGTTGTCGCAGACCTGGCCGGCGGCCTCGTCGAAGGTGACCGCTCCCAGGCGGGCGGCGCGGCGGGCGGCGAGGGTCTCGCGGATGCGGCTGACGGCGCTGTTCATGGTGTCCACCCCTGAGTTCTTGTGCGTTCGGTGATCGCGACGCCGCTGTATTGACGTCTGTCGATATGGAAGACCTTGCCACCGACATAGACGGCTGTCAATATTGATGCATGTCGAATTTGAAGGTGCTTCCGATCCTGGAGGCGGACGCCGGGGATGGGGCGGTCCCGTGCTGCGCGCCGCTGTCGCGCGAGCCCCTGGGGGTCGAGGACTCCGAGCGGATCGCGGTGATGTTCAAGGCGCTCGGCGACCCGGTGCGCCTGCGGCTGTTCTCGCTGATCGCCTCGCACGAGGGCGGCGAGGCGTGCGTGTGCGACATCCAGGACGTCGGCGTCTCGCAGCCGACCGTGTCCCACCACCTGAAGAAGCTGCGGGACGCGGGGCTGGTGACGTCCGAGCGCCGTGGCACTTGGGTGTACTACAAGGTCGCTCCGCCGGTGGTCGCTGCGCTCGCGGGTGTGCTGGATCTGTCCTCGTGACGGGAAGGCCTGCGGCGGGTGCGGTTGGCTCGTCGGGTCCCGCCGGTCCGGTCGGTCCGTCCGGTCCGGTCGGTGCAGTCGACGTGCAGCCGGCACCCGGGGCCACGCCGCCGCGAGTGCCCCTCGCGCGGCGGGCTGCGGCGGAGTTCCTCGGGACGGGAGTCCTCGTCGCGGTGGTCGTCGGTTCTGGAATCCAGGCGACCGAGCTCTCGGACGACGTCGGTGTGCAACTGCTCGCGAACTCGCTGGCCACGGTCTTCGGCCTCGGCGTGCTGATCCTGGTGCTCGGTCCGGTCTCCGGCGCGCACTTCAACCCGGTGGTCACGCTCGCAGAGTGGTGGACTGCCCGGCGCGGAGGGCCCGGGGTGACGGCGCGTGAGGTCGCTGCGTACGTCCCGGCCCAGGTCGCGGGCGCGATCGGCGGCGCGGTGCTGGCGGACGCGATGTTCGGGCGGGCACTGGTCACGTGGTCGACGCACGACCGTTCGGCTGGGCATCTGCTGGTCGGCGAGGTCGTCGCCACGGCCGGGCTGGTGCTGGTGATCTTTGGACTCGCGCGTGCGGGACGGCTGGCGTACGCGCCTGTCGCGGTGGCGTCGTACATCGGGGCCGCGTACTGGTTCACGTCGTCGACCTCGTTCGCCAACCCGGCGGTCACGGTCGGACGGGCGTTCAGCGACACCTTCGCGGGCATCGAACCGGCGTCCGTGCCCGGGTTTGTGGCGATGCAGCTGATCGGCGGGGTCGTCGGTCTGGTTGTGGTCGCCCTCGTGTTCGGGCCTCGCGGCGACAGCTCGCCGTCCTGAACCCACTGAGTCTTTTGCGGAAGGAATCCCTGACTTCATGAACGACGCGACTGCCAAGCCGTCCGTGCTGTTCGTCTGCGTCCACAACGCGGGCCGCTCCCAGATGGCCGCCGGGTTCCTGCGGCATCTCGGCGCAGGACGCGTGGACGTACGGTCAGCGGGCTCGGTCCCCGGGGACCGGGTCAACCCGGTAGCCGTCCAGGCGATGGAGGAGGCCGGCATCGACATCGCCGGCCAGGCGCCGAAGGTGCTGACGGCCGATGCGGTCCAGGCGTCGGACGTGGTCATCACGATGGGCTGCGGGGACGCGTGTCCGATCTTCCCCGGGAAGCGGTACCTCGACTGGGCCCTCGACGACCCGGCCGGGCAGGGGATCGAGGCGGTACGGCCGATCCGGGACGAGATCGAGCGGCGGGTCCGGGTGCTGCTGGGGGAACTGCTGGGCGGCGGGGCGGAGAACTGAGGTTCGAGGGCTGACGTCCGAGGGCTGACGTCCGAGGGGTGAAACCCGAAGGGTGAAGTCCGAGGGCTGAGGGGCGAGGGCTGAAGTCGGGGGCTGAAGACCGAGAGCGGGGCGAAGGCCTTCCGTCCGACATATTCATCGACTATCGTCGATTGACGATGAATGCTGACGCTGCCCGCGCGCAGTCGCAACCGGAAGTCGGGCCGAACGGGCCGGCGAAGACGCTCGACGCGGACACGGCCGCGACGTACGCCTCGTGGTTCAAGGCCCTGGCCGACCCGACGCGCGTCCGGCTCGTGAACCTGCTCGCGGTCGAACGCCGCCCCATGAGCGTCGGCGAGATCGTCGAACGCTCCGAGGTCGGCCAGTCGACGGTGTCGCACCACCTCAAGCTGCTCGCCGAAGTGCGGTTCGTGCTGGCCGAGAAGCGCGGCACGTCGACGTACTACCGCGTGAACGAGAACTGCCTGTCCTGCTTCCCGAGCGCCGCCGACGCGGTCATGGGCCATCCGGCTCCCGACCCGGCGGCCGTCCCCTGCGAGGAGTCGTGATGACCGACGAGAGCATTGCCGCAACGAGTCCCGCTGCAACGAGTCCCACCGCGACGGGCCCCGCCGCCACCAGCGCTGCGGCTGACGCTGTGGTTCGCGTACGGGACCGCTACGCCGCAGCCGCGACCCGTGCCGCTGCCGGGCAGACGCTCGTGGACCCGTGCGAGACAACGGTGTTCGGGGCCGGGCTCTACGACGGGACCGACGCCGCAGCGTCGCTCGCAGTACTCCCGGCTGGTGTCGCGGAAGCCAGTCTGGGCTGCGGGAACCCGCTCGCGGTGGTGGACCTGCGCGAGGGAGAGACGGTCCTCGATCTGGGCTCCGGCGGTGGTATCGACGTGCTGCTCTCGGCGCGTCGAGTGGGTCCCGCGGGGCGCGCGATCGGTCTGGATATGACCGACGAGATGCTGGACTTGGCTCGTCGTCATGCGGCTGAGGCCGGGGTGGCCAATGCCGCCTTCCTCAAGGGCCGCATCGAGGACATCCCGCTGCCCGATGCGTCCGTCGATGTCGTGATCTCGAACTGCGTGATCACGCTGTCGACCGACAAGCCGGCCGTGTTCCGCGAGATCGCCCGCGTCCTGCGCCCCGGCGGACGCCTCGGAGTGAGCGACCTCGTGGCGGACGCCGTGGCGACGCGCACCCAGGACGTGGACCCCACCGGCTGCGGGGTCACTGCCGTGACCGCCGACGAGTACCGGGTGATGCTGGCGGAAGCCGGGCTGGACGGGATCAGCGTCACGCCGACGCACGAGGCCGGGCCGGGACTGAGCGCGGCGATCGTGCGGGCTCGGCGTCCGGAGGTGTGAGCCTTGCCATGACGTCGCCACGTCGCGGATGCGGCCCTGATGCGCTTGCCGGACCGTCTCGTCGGCGTCGGACGGATCTGCTGCACCACGCCGACTTGCGGGGGCAGCCGGAAGGTCACCAGTCGCGGACCTCGTCCGCGCCGTCGATGAGCGCTGCGCGGGCTGCCGCCAGGTCCTTGCCGGTGAGGGTCTGCGCTTCGTTCACGAGGGTGTCGAGGGCGTCGAAGAGTTCGTCGCGTTCGACGGTCTCGATGAAGGACGTGCGGCGGGTCATCGCGTTGAAGGCGGCGGCGTAGTCGCGTCCGATCTGCGTGATGGCGCTGAAGTCCTCGCCGGTGGCGACTTCGACGGCCTTGGTGACCTCGGCGGGGTTGCTGACGGCGGTGACTCCGGCGACCTCGCCGGCCCCGGCGCCCCCGGTGACCTCGGCGAGGAAGGCCTTGCGGGTGGCCTTGTACTGCGCGACGGCCTTGCGGTACGCCGTGCGCGGGATGTGCTCGGAGCCGTCCCAGTGGCGCAGCGGATTGCCTGCGTTCTCCGCTACCCATTCGGGCTTTCGGGAGCCGCGAACGTCGACGCATACCCCGTGCGGGATCTCCGGGCGCCACGCCTTGCGCATCGCGACGGCGTACTCGGCCGGGATGTTGTAGAGGAACAGGTCCTCCAGCTCGGGCAGGTTCCGCGGCAGGGCGCAGTCGGACGCCGCCATGCCGAACAGCTCCCGGATCCACAGCCGCTGCAGTTTCGGCAGCTCGTTCAGCGCCGCGGCCGAGGTGAGGGTCCCGAAGGTGCCGGACAGCTCCAGGCGTGTCAGGTCCGGGTAGTCGGCCACCAGGCGTGCGCAGTCGAGCTCGGTGACGCCGTGGACGTCGAGGTGCCGGATGCCGGGATCCGGCACCCGTGCGGCCAGTTCGTCGGCCGAACAGGTCAGCGCGTACGGGGCGGTCCAGGACTCGCGGTTGCCCGCGTCCCAGTACCGCTGCATCGCGAGCTGATCGCCGCACCGCCAGGAGGAGTAGGCCGGCGAGGGCTCGGGCACGAGCACGGGCAGTGAACCGATGACGGTGTAGCTCCGTGGCAGGTCCCAGCTGAGGTTGCTGTACGAGAGGTTGCCGTTCCAGCTGTGGTGAGTGAGCCGGAGCGGCTGCACGTCGCCTAGATCGGCCGCGGTGGAAGGCCGGGGACCCGACCAGTCCAGCTCGACCACGGCCGCGCGCTTCTCGGTGGCGTCGACGCCGGTGATCTGCGCGGCGGTCCACTCGCCGAGGGCTTCGGAGTAGACCGCGACGACGTCGCCGGCGGCGATCGGGCGGGACGGTCGGGCTGGTGACATGCCGGGGACGCTAGCGAGCTGCGCTGACAGGGGCTGGAGCCTGCCGGGCCGGTCCCTCGGCCGGCCTGGTGCGTTGGCCGGTACGGTGCCTCGTTCGGCCTGGTGCTCCTGATCGGCCCGGCGTCCCCGAGGGGCCCCAGGTCCCGTTGGCTCGCGGCGCTCGTCGGCTCGGAAACGGCTCGATGGAGGGTCCTCGCCCGGTTCGGTCGCCGGGCGTGACAGGATTCTCCTCATGTCCAGCAACGTTTATTTCGACATCACCATCGACGACGCCCCGGCGGGCCGGATCGTCTTCAAGCTGTACGACGACGTCGTCCCCAAGACGGCGCAGAACTTCCGCGAGCTGGCCACCGGCCAGCACGGCTTCGGGTACGAGGGCTCGCCCTTCCACCGCGTCATCCCGGCGTTCATGCTCCAGGGCGGCGACTTCACCCGCGGCAACGGCACCGGCGGCAAGAGCATCTACGGCGAGAAGTTCGCGGACGAGAACTTCGAGCTGAAGCACGACCGCCCGTTCCTGCTGTCGATGGCGAACGCCGGCCGCAACACCAACGGCTCGCAGTTCTTCATCACCACGGTCGTCACCCCGTGGCTCGACGGAAAGCACGTCGTCTTCGGCGAGGTCGTCCAGGGCCAGGAACTGGTCACCCAGATCGAGGGCCTCGGCTCGCAGTCC
This sequence comes from Yinghuangia soli, assembly GCF_021502675.1. Classification (GTDB taxonomy): domain Bacteria; phylum Actinomycetota; class Actinomycetes; order Streptomycetales; family Streptomycetaceae; genus Yinghuangia; species Yinghuangia soli. The sequence goes on along the minus strand of NZ_JAKFHA010000003.1, from coordinate 30,711 downwards.
GGCGCCACCAAGGGCAAGATCGTCGTCGCCGGCTCCGGCGTCGTCGCCTGACCCGCACCCTGAATCCCGCATTGTGATCCCGCGGCGGGCGGGTCGGAGCGGGTGCGGGCAACTGCCTGCACCGGGCGCTCCGGCCTGCCCGCCGCGGCGTTTTTCGTGTCGGAGCGCGGCTGCCCAGCGGGCGGGTCGGGGGCTTTCGACTGTGTCCACCCGTGCCGTGGGTGACGTTGCCCGTGAGCATCGGCTCCGACCCGGCTCTGTGGTGCCTCGCCGGGCGTCAGGTCGGTAGGTCGAAGAGCGGGACGTCCATCGATGGCGGCGGTGGGACCAGCACGTTGCCGAGGTTCCGGAGTCCTCGGAGCCATGTTCGTGCGTCGGCTTCGGTGACCCAGTTCGAGGCAGGGCCGGTTTCGTCGTCGGCGATGCCTTCGAGGGCTTCGGCGGCGAGCTCTCGAAGCTCGACAGCGAATGCGGGCATCGGTTCGTCGGGGCCGCAGATCGGGTCGACGGGCTGTCCGCCTGGGCATTGTGCGGCGATGAGCGCGGCAGCGGCGACGGCCTGTTCTGCCTCGATGAGGTAGTCATGGGCCCTGATGACGCGGGTGAGGACGCCCCGGACGATGGCCTCGCGCTCCTCTGAGCGGCTTTCGTCGAGCAAGAGGGAAAAGTCCGCGGCCGTGTCGTTGTCGAATGGGCCGGTGCCTCAAGTGCCCATGTCTTCTCCTGCATCGGTTGGCCTTGGGCGGTGATCATGGCAGGACCGGCGGACATGTCGGCCCCTGTGCCAGGAGGAGACGCTTGCGCTTGGCACGCTGCGGCGCTTTCGAGGGGACGGGCGTACCGGGGGCTTGGTGGCTGAGAGTGGTGAGGAGGCTGAAGTTCCTTACGTCCCCTGATCCTTGAGTGGCAGGATCAGGGCGTGACCGGTGACATGTTGTCGGCCTGTTCCCGTGCCCGCGGTCTGTGGGAGCGGATGGCGGCTGCGCCGGTCGCGTTTCCGGTCGGTGGCGGTGTCATGATCGTGGTTTCGAGCGATTCGCAGCTGTGTCCGGGGTCGTCCGGTTGGGTGACGCCGCGATCGTCACGGTTCCGGACGCGGACCATGCGCGCTTCTTGCGCCGGGCGCTGGCTTCGGTTCCAGTGGAATCGGTGGTCAGGGTGGACGCGCTCCAGGCGATCCTGCCGGTGGCCGAGGTGCTTGGCCCGGCTGTCTTGGGATACGTGTCGAGGCAGGACTTTCGCCCGATGCCGGGGAGCGCGGCGGTGACTCTGCTCTCGCCGGCCCACGAGGATCTTCGCGCGCTGGCGGATTCGGTGGGACGGGCAGACGCGGACGAGAGCGGCATCGACGAGATCGACTCGCCCGTGTTCGCGGTGTGCGACGGTCCGGAGGTCGTGGCTGCGGCCGGGTACCAGACCTGGTCGGCGGACACCGCGCACATGTGCGTGCTGACCGCTGCGCGGTGCCGCGGGCGTGGTCTGGCGAGGCAGGTGGCCTCCGCGGCGGTGGCCCACGCGCTGGATGCCGACCTGCTGCCCCAATGGCGGGCTCGACCCGAGTCGTCCAGGAGAGTGGCGGCCGCGCTCGGTTTCCGCGAGCTGGGTGGCCAGTTGAGTTTCCGACTGCGTCCGACCGAGTGACCGCCCTGGATTCGGGGCCGGCGGCCGGGCAGGACGCCGGCGCGGCCCGCGAGAACGTCTTAAGAGTCGGCGTGCCCAACAAGTCGCGTCCTACGAGGGCGAGAGGGCGGACCGCGATCCCTCAGCGACCGGTGTCCCCGGCCGTCATGGTTCGGCAACTACCGATCAAGAAAAGGGAGTTGGACAATCATCTCCGGATGTGCCATCTGCGCCTCCGGAGCGGGAGCCTGCTGTGCATCAAAGACTGGCCGTCGTCTCTGCGGTCGCCGGAATCGTCGCCGCATTGGTCGCCGTGCTCACTTTTGCGCGTGCATGCTCGTCGGGCGACAGCGGCGTGGTGCGGGGTGCCGAGGCAGGCTCGTCGGTGCCGACAATAGCGACTACCAGTTCGTCGGCCCCCGGACCCACCGAGCAGCCGGCACCGGCGCCGACCCGTACGCAGGCTCCGGTGCCGACGACCGCCTCGGCGTCCGGCCCGCCTACGACCAAGTCCCGGTCCACGCCCTCCGCGCGACCCTCGGCTCTCCCGCGGAGCATCGTCGTCACCCGGATGAACTGGTCCCGCCGAACGCGGCCGTGCTGACCATCTCCGGCGCAGGGTTCACCCCGGGTATCCGCGTCCGCATCAGCCTGTTCGACCGGGCACTGTGCCCGCTCGCCGAGTCGGGAGGCCTGAAGGACGTCTCGGTGGGGGCGGACGGGACGTTCCGCGATGTCCGGTTGAGCGTCAAGACCGCAGACCGCCGGCCCGGCACCGTGTACGTGATAGTCAGCGAGCTCGAACCCCGGGGCATGCTGCAGCCTTTGGAGTGTGCCAGGCAGCCCATTCGTATCGCGGACGCCTGACGACCGGCTTGGGGACGCGCGCGGTGCGGGGCCATGCGCGCCCGGAGGCGAGGCGTCGTCTAGCGCTCGTCGAGTTTGGCCAGGACGATCCCGCCGATGATCAGCAGGCCGCCGATCGTCTGGAACGCGTTCGGGACCTGGTCGATCAGCAGCCAGGCGAAGCCCACGCTGGCGACGACCTCCAACAGGCCGGCGAACGACGCGACCCGGGAGCCGAGCATGCGGCTCGCCACTGTGCCTGCCGCGTAGGCGAGGGCGGCGGTCACCAGGCCGAGGACGAGGATCGGCACCCACCACGGCACCGTCCCGATCGCGTACTCCGCCTGCTGGGTGGAGGTGTGCATCGGGAGCAGGCCGACGGCGGCGAGAGTGCCCAGCGCAATCGTGCCGACCGCGAGGCCGGAGCCGGCGAGGGCGATCGGCGGCAGGCCGTTGCCGGTGTCGGCGGCGACGAGGAAGTACGCGGTGGCACCGATCATCGCCGCGAACGCCCAGGCCACGCCGGCCCAGGCCAGGTCGGCGCCGGACAGCAGATCGAGGGCGAACACGAGGCCGAGTGCGGCGAGTCCGGCGCCGGCGAGGGTGAGCGGGCTGGGCGTGCGGCCGTGGCGTACCCAGAGCCAGACGATGACTGCTGCGGGAGCGGTGTACTCGATGAGCAGAGCTGGGGCGACGTCCATGTGCGCGACCGCGGAGAAGTAGCAGAACTGCGCACCGGCGACGCCCAGTAGGCCGTACACCAGCACGGTGCGGGCCTGGGTGCGTAGTTGCCGCCACCGGCCGCGGAGCGCGGCGATCGCGAACGGTGCCATCGCGAGTGCACCGACGCCAGTGCGGGCGAGGACGATCGCCCCCGGGCTCCAGCCGTTGTCCAGCAGACCGCGGGCCAGCGACCCCGACATCCCGAACGCCGTCGCGGCGACGACGGCGAGGACCAGGCCCCACTGCTGGCCTCCGCGGGTCTTGGCGGCGCCGACGGTGCCGGGCGCAGCGGGCGCGCCGGGTGCATCCAGTGCACCGGGTGCTCCGGACGCGGTCGGCGTCGTCGCGGGTGCCGCAGGTGCGTTCGGGGGCAGCGAAGCGCCTGATGCGACGGGAGTCCGCGCTATGTCATCGGCAAGATGCGTCATAGAACATGACGCTACTGAGGCCCGGTGTAATATGTCAAAATGCTTTTTGCACATGACGTCGAGATTTCGCTGCGTGCCGCCGTGGCCCTCGCCAACAGCGCCGAGGCGCCTGACACGTTCACCACCGTCCAGGACGTCGACGCCTGGTACGTCGAACACGGCTACACCGGCCGCCGCGACGGGGACGTGGCTGAACTCGACGAACTGCGTGCGCTCCGGCCCGCGTTGCGCGAACTCCTGACCGCGGACCGCGACACCGCGGCGGCGCTCGTCAACGAGATGCTCCTCGACGCCCGCGCCCTGCCCCAGCTCGTCCGGCACGACGACCTGGACTGGCACCTGCACGCCGTCCCGTCGGAGGCCCCGCTCGCCGTCCGCGTCGCCGTCGAGACCGCGATGGCGGTCATCGACCTCGTACGCGCCGACGAGATGTCGCGCTTGACGGTCTGCACCGACGCCACCTGCGAGGGCGTCGTACTCGACCTCACCCGCAACCGCTCGCGCCGCTACTGCAGCACCACATGCGCCAACCGCAACGCGGTCGCCGCCTACCGAGCCCGCCAGGCGGAACCGCGTACCTGAAGGCCAGTGCGGGAATCCGCATCGTCGTGCGGGGCTCTGACTCAGGTTCCGTGGTTCGTCCGAGTGGCCTGTCGTTGCGCGCGGCCGCCGGTCCAGCCCACCGGGCCGTGTTCGTGGCGCAGGTGGTCGGTCAGGCTGTCGCGGAGCAAGGTGATCCATTCGGTCCACGACGCGCAGTAGGCCGTGTGCAGTTCGCCGGCGAAGAACCGTGCCAGGGAGTCGTCGTCGGTGAACACGGCGAGGGCTTCGGCGCATTGGGCGACCAACTGCGGGAATCGCCATGAGCACATCAGCTGCCGGTGGTGGTCCGCGACCATCGCAGCGACCAGGTCGGCGTCCTCGGCATCCGGGTGGGCTGCCAGCGGGTGGTCGTAGGCGATGCCGTCTTGTCCGAAATAGATCGTCATCGTCTGATGCAGGCCGGCGAACCGTTGCGCAAGTTCCCAGGCGCTGGGGCCCATGGCTGGAGGGATCCGCGTAGCGCTCGTGCGCATGAACGGCTCCAGCAGCAGGAACATGCCCCCGTAGGGGAAAGCCGGGTCGATGGGGTCGTGCACGCGGTCTCCCTCGGACACGCGATCTCCCTCGGAACCGTGCGCGGGCTGAGGCGGGACGTGCGAGGCCTGCCATGTCCGTCGCCCGTGCCGTGCGTGGACATCCGGCACGAGGAGTGCTCCGTACGCTCATTCGAGCACGGTGCCCGCCAGGCGCGCACCCGGGGGCGCGAATACCACCGAACACCCGGCGCGATCCGGCCTGTCGCCCACCGACCGCGCCGGGCCGACAACAGCACAAAGGGGGGACCATCCATGACGGCGTGGGGTTGTGAGCGATCTGCTCCAGCCCTGGGACGTGGGGTGCAGGACGAATTCCATCGGGTGTAGCCCGTTGAAGTGACGGTGCTGATCACTGGCTTGCGCGACCGGTTTGGTGGGTGCGGCGTGATGGGGTGGTGTTCCCGCCCCTTCGGGGGTACTGGTGTTGGCGCTGGTTGCCGGGTGGGTGCAAGGGTGTCGTGATGTTGATCGCGATGGCGGGGCTCCCCGGGGCAGGTAAGAGCACGGTTGCCAAGGCGCTGGGGCGGGAGTTGATGGTGCCGGTCGTGTCCGTGGACCCGATCGAGGCGGCGATGTGGCGTGCGGGTGTGGATCGTGGCCAGCCAACCGGTCTCGCTGCTTATTTCGTGGCCGAGGCGGTGGCAGCCGAAGCTCTCGGTCTGGGGCAAACGGTCGTTGTCGATGCCGTCAACGCCGTGGAAGAGGCGCGGGAGCATTGGCGGTCCCTGGCTGACCGCTATGGGGTGCCGCTGGTGTTCATCGAGGTGGAGTGCTCGGACCCGGCGGTGCATCGGCAGCGACTGGAGTCGCGGTCCAGAGGGATCGAGGGCTTCTGCGAGCCGACCTGGGAAGACGTCGAAGAGCGCCGGGAAGTGTTCGCTGCATGGTCTGATTCCGATGCCCGGCTGGTGCTGGACTCGGCGATCGACCTGTCGTCGAACGTGGCAGCCGCCCTTCGGTTCCTGCGGACGGGGTGCTGACGCGGCGCCTGCTTCTCCGGATCACGCGGTGAGTGTGTAGTCCTGCCGGTCCGGAACAGGGTGGACGCGTTCGTGTTCGCGCCGGGTGTGCCGGCGCCAGTACGGGTCGAGGTCTCGGGTGGCGGTGCTGGCGCGGAGGCGGAGGACAGCCACCCGGCCAGTGATTTCCCAGCTCAACCCGTCCCTGCAGAGGATCTGCACCCGATTCCATCTGGGCGATGCGGACTTGCGTTCGGTCCGGGAGGCATGAGGTGCGGACTGTCGGCAGGTTCCCGGCGGGATGATGGCGCGGGTCGCCGGCGAGGGGGCTTGATGAGTGGTCGGTTCGTGGTGGTGCTGGATTTGGACGACACCCTGGTGCCGGAACGGGCGGCGGCGCGGGTGGCCGTGGGGCGAACGTTGGCGGCGGTGGGTGCAGGCGACTCCAGCGGCCGTGCAGCGGGTGTTCGACGTTGCGCGGGTGCGGTGGCGGGCCAGGCCGTACGACGAGCTGCTGCGGGAGTTGGGGGTCAGTTCATGGGAGGGCCTGTGGGCGGACTTGGAGGGAGTGCGGTTCCTGAGGGGGCGATCGCCTGGGGGATGGGGTTTCGTGCGTCGGTGTGGGCGGAGGCGACGGCAGGGTCGGCGGATGGTGAGGACGCGGCTCGCTTGTTCGTACGGCATCGCCGGGAACTCGTACGGCCGTTCCCTGGCGTAGGGGCCGCCTTGGAGCGGTTGGCGTACGGGCACGAGCTTTGTGTCGCCACGAACGGCGCATCGCGCTTGCAGCGGCTCAAGCTGCGGCTGAGCGGCCTGGAGGACTGCTTCGCCCGGGTGTTCGTATCCGGCGAGGTGGGCGTGGCCAAGCCGGGGGACGGGTTCTTCGCGCCACTCGTCGAAGCTCTTGGGGACGAGCGGTCGGTCTGCATGCTGGTCGGCGACAGCTTGCGGGCCGACATCCGGCCGGCGATCGTCCGGGGGTGGCCTGCGGTACATGTGTGCGGTGACGGAGAGGTATGTGCGGGCGGCGGCGGGCTGCGGGGGATGGCTCGGGCGGCGTGGGAGGGGACGCTTCTGGAACCGGAGGGGCGGCCTGGGGTGGTGGCGCATCGGGCGAGTGCCGGCGACGTTGTGCTGACGTGCGCGCACGGCTGATGCTTCGCGGGGCGGGGCGGGGCGGGGCGGAGTGGAGCGACGCGAGGGCGCGGGGCAGGGCGGTGGTCAGCGGGTGTCGAGGCGGTACGCAGCGCGCGGCAGTCGGTAGACGACGCTTGCGCGGAGCGGGCCCGGCGGGACGGACGGGTCGTCGAAGTCGTCGGCCGGGTCGTACGTCATGCCAAGGCGTCGCATGACCGCCTGGGAGCGCGTGTTCATGGCGGTGGTGAGGGCGAGGATCTCGGGGAGGCCGAGGGTGTCGAACCCGTACGCGAGGACCGCGTGGGCGGCCTCGGTGGCGTAGCCGTGGCCCCATGCGCCGCGGGCCAGCCGCCAGCCGGCCTCGATGCCGGTGAAGGGCAGGCCGTCCTCGACCGGATCCAGCCCGGCGAAGCCCGCGAACTCGCCGGTGGCGGCCACCTCGACGGCCCACCAGCCCCAGCCGCGGGAGTCGAGCGCTTCCTGGAAGCGGTCGATCGACGCGTCGCTCTGCGCGGTGGTCAGCGGTTCGCCGAGGTGCTCGCGGACCTCGGGGTCGGCATTCATCGCCGCCCAGGGCGCACGGTCGGCCTCGCGCCAGGAACGGAGGAGGAGGCGTTCGGTGCGCAGGTCGGGCATGGCGCCAACCTAGCGGATGGGTGTGCGGTCGGGCGCCGCTGGGACGGATGGTTGTCGGGCGCTGGCGGTGCGCAGGGGTTGGTGAGTGCGCACGTACTGGCACGGGCGGTGGCGGCGTCGGGCGGGGACCGGACGGGGCGGGCGCTTGGGTCGTGCGGCCGTCCTGGCGTCGGTGGCGTCGGTGGCGTCGTTGCGCCAGGCACAGAAGCCGGAGGGCGATCGGATCGAGCGCTGAGCGCAGGTCTCCGGCGACCGGCACTGTCACCCATGGTGGGTACCGTGGCCCGCCACACTCATCGTGTCCTTGGAGACCGACAGCGACATGACTTCGCCTCCCCCGCGCCCTGCATGGACCGTCGAGCAACTACGGGCACTCGTTCTGGAAGGCGGCGACCTTCCGGCCCGCCTCAAGGGCCCGACGGACGCGCCACCCGTGGCGCTCTCCCAGGCGTACGAGCAACACTGCCGGCCGCTTGGGCAGTTGCTGTCCGGTGGCGCGGGCCACCCCCGATGCCTGGGTTACGTCGCGGCTGCCTGGTCAGGGGGCGGCGACATCGCCTATACGACCGTGGTCATCGGCAGCTTTCCCGATGGCGAAGCCCAGAAGGTGATCGACGAAGGCCTGCGGGTCCTGGAGCACTGCCGCGCGTATGCGAGGGTGACGATGGCCTTGAGTCCGTTCGCCGCCGCAGGGCCGCTCCACATGCTCGCACCTGCGGGATCCGATGACGATGACGTCGTGGGCGTTCCCTCGTGGTACGAGCCGGAGCGGGTCGAGGTCCCTTCAGCCGGGGACTTCAGCGCCGGTATCCGCCTCGGCATTCCCGGCAGGCCCGAGTCTCGATCCGCGCTCGGGCACATGCTTGTGCGTGTCGGCGACTTCCTCCTGGCGTTCCTGCACTTCGACCCCCTGGGCCAGACCCGGCCGATGCCCGCGGACGACCTGGTGAACGCTCAGATAGCCCGCATACGGGCGGTCGGCAGTACATAGAGTCCCCGGTCGGCTGTGGAATCGCCCTCACGCCTCGTGCTGCCGCACCAGGGGCTCGTCGTCGAGGTGCGGCCGCAACGCCTCGCTCTCCGGGCACTGGAGGACGAGCACGTCGTGTCGCTTGGGGCGTGAAGCTGCCGTGGCGGCAGTACGGGCGCGACTGTCCTTTGCATACCCGGCAAGAGTGCGCGGCATCGGCACACGCGCGTAGCGGCTTACGGGCTCCTCGTCCGGAGGACCGGATCCTTGTGCTCGTGTGGTCCTCCGGTCGTCGCAGCTTGGGAACAGCTGACGGAGTGCCGCACCCCGATAGGCGGCGTCGTAGCATGCCGAGCGGAATCGTCCGGGCGCGGCGATGCCGAGGTGACCACGGACCGGAAGTGCCGTGGCAGCGGCTCTCGGCGCACGAGAAGCGGGCAGTCCGTCGAACGGGGGTTGCGTGTGCGGGTGTTGGCCGGGCGGTACGAGCTGGTGCGGTTCGTCGGGCGTGGCGGGATGGGCGAGGTCTGGGAGGCGCGCGACCGGCTGATCGAGCGGCGGGTCGCGGTCAAGCTGCTCCCGCACGCCCGAAGCGATGCCTCCGGAGCCGCCCTGTTCTTCCGCGAGGCGCGTACGGCCGGGGCGCTGCACCACCCGGGCGTCGTCACGGTCCATGACCTGGGCGAGGACGAAGCGGACGGCACACTCTTCCTCGTCATGGAGTACCTCGAGGGCCGCGACCTGGCCGCGGTCCTGGCGGCTACCGGCCCCCCGCCGGTCCGGACGGCTGGTGAATGGGCGGCGCAGGCCGCCGAGGCGCTGGCGCGGGCGCACGGTGCCGGGATCGTCCACCGGGACCTCAAGCCGGCCAACCTGATGCTCACCGACGAGGGCCGGATCAAGATCCTGGACTTCGGGATCGCCCGGTTCGTCGCGGCGAGCGCCCCATCGAGCAACGTGATGGGAACGCTGGCCTACATGCCGCCCGAGAGGCTCGACGAGCAGCCCGGGGACGCGCGCTCCGACCTCTACTCGCTGGGCTGCGTCGTCCACGAACTCCTCACCGGGCAGGTGCCGTTCCAGGCCTCCGGTCCGGTTGCGATGATCAACGCGCATCTGCGGGCGACGCCCAAGCGGCCTGGTGAACTCCGCGGCGGAGTTCCGGCGGAGCTCGACGAGCTTGTCCTTGCGCTGCTGGAGAAGGAGCCGCGGGATCGGCCGGCGTCTGCGGACGAGGTATGCCGGCGTTTGCGTGCGGCTGTCGGGCTGCCTTTGGAAGGTTCGGCGGCCTCGGCGCTTCCGCCGGTTTCGGTGTCGCAGACAGTGCCGGCCGCGTCGGCTCGGTCCCGAGCCGCGGGACGGGATGCCGGGCCGGACGCCGAGCGGAATGCCGATCGGGTTGCCGGACCGGATGCCGGGGCCGGGCGGCCTGCCGCACCGCGGTCGCCGCGCGATCCGGGCAGCAAGTCCGCGGTCCGACGCCGCGCGTTGTGGCTTGCGGCCGCTGCCGTCGCGGCCGGAGGCATCAGCGCGGTCCTGGAGCTGGTCGACTCGCCCGACGAGCGGAAGGGGCAGTCAGGCGACGGCAGCCAGACCCTGCCGTCCCAGTCGGGTGTCGGCCGCGCCACCGTGAAGAAGCCTTGGGCATTTTCGACCTCGGACGAGGTGTCGTCGTCGCCGGTGGTCGTGAACCGCGTGGTGTACATCGGCAGCGACGACAAGTACGTATACGCGATCGACGTCGCCACTGGTCTGGCGAGGTGGACCTTCCCTACAAGTGGCAAGGTCACGACCGCGCCCGTGGCCGCCGACGGCATCGTGTACGTCGGCAGCGGCGACGGGAACGTCTATGCGCTGGACGCCGCGACAGGCGCCCGGCGGTGGGCCTACGCCGTCGGCGCCGAGGTCGGCTCCTCGCCCGCGGTTGCGGACCGCGTCGTGTACGTCGCCGGCTGGGACAACGGCCTGCACGCTCTTGACGCCGCCACCGGCACCAAGAAGTGGGTCCAGCCGATCGGGAACAACCTCGGCTCGGCGCCGGCCGTGGCCGGGGGAGTCGTCTACATCGGCAGCTGGGACAAGAACGTCTACGCGTTGAACGCCGCGACCGGTGCGACGAAGTGGACCTTCCGTACCGGGGCCGAGGTCTCCTCGTCGCCGGTGGTGGCCGACGGCGTCGTGTACGTCGGCTCCGACGACAGCAACGTGTACGCGCTCGACGCCGCGACGGGCGCCAAGAAGTGGGCCTTCGCGACGGGCGACAAGGTCAACTCGTCGCCTGCGGTCGCGGGCGGGCTGGTGTACTTCGGCAGCCGCGACGACACCGTGTACGCGGTCGACGCGGCGACCGGCGTCAAGAAGTGGACGTTCAGGACCGCGGAAAGCCGCTTCCCGGCCGCGGGGGCCTACTCGTCGCCGGAAGTTGCGGGCGGCGTGGTGTACATCGGCAGCCGGGACATGAACGTGTACGCGCTTGATGCGGCGACCGGTGCCAAGAAGTGGGCGTACACCACCGGCCACCTGGTCGGCTCGTCACCGGCGGTGGCGGACGGCATGGTGTACGTGGGCAGCCGCGACAGGAAGATCTACGCGCTGGATGCCGCCACCGGCGCGGGGCCGGCGTAGGGGCCGGCGCCGGTGGCGACGCGTTCCGGGGGCGCCGGGCGTGGCGCCTTGGGGAACGCGTAACAGGGAGACGCGGAATAGGGAACGCCGAATAGGCGACGCGTAACAGCGGGGATGCGCAGCGGAGAGGCGTCAGGCCTTCTGGCGGGCCGCCTTGTAGAGCTTGGCGGTCAGGGCGGCGACCTCATCCTGCGAAACGCCGTCGCCGCCGGTCCTCATCTGGGCCAGGCCGACGACACGCGCGCCGCCGAGGGTCGAATAGTCGGCCCACGCGCAGACCGGGAACTGGAACTCGGCGACATCCTTCGGCATCTCGGCGCCGGGTGTACGGACGACCTTCATGTCCTGGCACTTCATCAGCGCGCCGTCGAACCCGGCGGGCTTGACGGTCTTGGCCGTGCCGACGGGCTGGACCTCGACCCCTGGGGTCTTGGCGTCGCCCTTGAGGCCCTTGTTGGCTATGCCGGCCAGGTAGCCGTCGAGCGCTTTGGCCGGGTCGGCGATCTCGCCGTAGAAGCCGTCGAAGGTCAGCCGCGTGCCGCCCACCTTGGCGGGGTCGGTGCCAGGGGCGTTGTACACACCGGACACGGTCTGGGCGTTGGCGACGCCGAGGCCTTCGGCTTCCTTCTGGCCGGGCGTACTGCCGGTGCTCGACTTGGTGTACGGCTCGATCGCGTCGGGGACGACGATCTTGTGGTTCCTGGTGCTGTCGGCGATCCCGCTGTTGCCGCCTGCGGGGGAGCCGTTGCCGGGGCCGGTGCCGGAAGGGGCGCCGGCGGTGCTGATGGAGCCTGGCGCCTGCGCGCCGCGGTCCTTCCCGTCCTGTCCGTCTTCCGATCCGCCGCACGCGGCCGTGGCTGCGAGGAGGGCGGGTATGACGGCAGCGGTAGCGAAGCGGGCGCGGAAACGCATGAAGGAAGGGCCCTTTCGTGAGGGGACATGGAGCGACGCATGACGCCGGCTGTTTCGCCGGTGCCGGTGTCGGCGCGCCTGCGATGGCGTGCGGCCAGGCTGCTCCCCGGGCGCGGGCGGCGTCGACGGGGAATCCCCTCGTGTGGCTCGGGAGCGGTCGTGGTGTCCCGGCGTCCCGGTCTCCCCGTGTCCCGGTGCCCCTGTGTCTTGGCGGACGTCCCTCGGTGGTGTCGTCCGGGGGCGTTAGCGTGCGGCGTATGGATAGTCGGCACGTGGGTGTGGTCGAAACCCTGCTCCTTCGGCCGTTCGCGGAGCGTCCGTACCGGGCGGGGGAAGCGAGCGGCGGTCCGGGCTGGCACATGGTCGACCTGGAGGTCAGCCGCGACTTCTGGGAGGACTCCGAGCGCGACCAGATCGAGGTTGTCTGGGACCAGTACGAGGACAAGGCGCGGCGCCTGGCCGGCGTACTGGACGGGCGCCACGGGGCGCACCGCGTCGTCGCGTTGGCGCCGTACTTCGAACGCGGCATGGAGGGGGAGGACGTCCCCGAGCCTTTTGACGACCTGAGCAACTTCGTGGTGCGGTTGCATGTCTGGACGATTGGCGACCGGTGGCTCGGCGTCGGGGTGGGGCAGTACGACAAGGAACTGCCGATCCAGTTGGTCGCGGTGACGGGTGCGGGGCCGGGCCCCGGGGCCGAGCCGGGGACGCGTGCAGCGACGGGCTCCGAAAATGCGGGACAGGGGTAGCCGGGGCATGGAACTCCGTGCGGAACTCCGTCCCCCGGCCGTGCCCGCCGAGCGCCTGGCGTGGCTATGCGCCGAAATCGAGCGCATCGAGGCCGTGATCCGAGAGGGGACGGACGAGGAGGTGGAGGCAGCGCTCGCCGCGTTCAACGCGGAGACCGGTCATGCGTTCACCGAGCTGGACCTGCACGAATACTGGGGCGCGTGCAGCGTGGAGGAACTCGCATTGTGCGCGGCTCGTCCGGCGCGGCCCCGGGTCCCCGACATCACGCGAGACGAGCTCGTCGAGATCCTCCGGCGCATCATGGACGGCGATCCGGAATCGGACTACTACGCGCTGATCCTGCAGACCAACGTGCCGAACCCGCGCGTGCTCGACCTGGTGTTCGGGCGGCTGCCGGAGGAACTGCGGGACGCTGGCCCGGAAGAGCTCCTCGACGCGGCTTTGGCGTACCGTCCCATTGCCCTCTGAGACGTCGGGCGAGCAGGGGCGGACGTCGGGGACGAGCGGTCAGCTTGCCAGGTGGCCTCAGGGCTCGTGCGGTCTATCGTGCGTTGCATGGTGACCGAGCCGAGCGGCACAGGCAGTGCGGACGAACACCCGCCTGGGATGTCGCTCATTGACAGGATCGGGCGGGAGCGCGCCCACGCACTGATGGAAGCGGCAGTTCGCGAGGCTGCGGCGCGTGCCGAGGCTGCTGGGCTCCCGACCGCCGGCATCGACGAACACGGCCGCGTCTACCTGCAGTACGCGGACGGCACGCGCACGTACCCCGAAGACTGATTGTCTCGTCCCGGCACGGCTTGTCGGGAGGCGGTCTGTGGGCCTGCGCGCAGGCTTGCGGGTGATGCCCGCGTCGGCCGAAGCGATGATCGGGACCTGGGGCAAAGAACAAGCTCAGGCCGCCAAGGGCGCCTGCGGCCGCGAAAAGCTGTGGGGAGCGGCGGGTGGTGTGGGTGAACATGGGCGGCATGGATACCCGTTTCCTCGCCATCGACGATGTGGTCGACACTCCGCCCGTGGCGGTGGTGATCGACGTGATGCGCGCGTACACCGTTGCCGCCTGGGCCTTTGCGCGAGGCGCGGAGAAGGTCGTGCTCGCGGCGTCGCTCGACGAGTGCCTGGCTCTCAAGGCCGCCAATCCCGGCTGGGTGGCGCTCAAGGACGGGCCGCCCGCGCCCGGGTTCGACGCCGTCAACTCCCCGGCCCTGCTGCAGACTGTCGACCTCGCCGGGCGGACCGTCGTGCAGAAGACCACCGCCGGTACGGTCGGTGCACTCGCGGTCAAGGACGCAGAACTCGTGCTGTGCGCAAGCTTCGTGGTCGCGGAGGCGACGACGCGGCTGCTGCGGGAGCGCGCGGCGGGTGGCAGCGTGACCTTCGTGGTCACCGGCGAAGACGGGAAAGCCGAGGAAGACCTGTCCTGCGCCCAGTACATCGCCCGGCGGGTGGCGGAACCGGACGCAGACGCCGCGGAGTTCCTGCGTCGCGCCGCCGATTCCGATGCTGCGGGCGAACTCGCGAACGGGGTACGGGAAGGCGCGCATCCGGACGACGTCGCGTTGTGTCTTGAGCTCGACCGGTTCGCTTTCGCGATGGTTGCGAAGATGGAGGGGACGCTCATGGTCCTGCGTCCGCAGGTGGTGCCGGAACTGGCCTGAACCGATTCGGGGGTGGCGTATGACGCTGTCAGTGGACGTCTTCATGATCGGCGAGGACGGGCGGATCGACGTGCTGCCCGTACCGGACGGATGTTCGGACCTGGCCGGCTTCGAGCGGTGGCGTACGACCGTCTGGGGTTCGGAGGCGGTGCGCGCGCTGGGGGCCACGTACTTTCCGGTCCTGGCGGACAGCGACCTGGACGTCGCCCCGGACCAGGTGGCCGACTTCCGCGCCGAATGCGCGCTGATCCGGGACAACATCGAGCTGATCGCGGCCGGCGACGACCCGCTGCACAGCCATGCGGCGCACACGGAAGGCATCGCGTACCGGCTGAAGAACATCGAGGACGCCGCGGTCCGCGCGCAGGAACTGGGCGGCGGCGTACGCATCTGGTGAGGGCGGCCGTGCTGCCCTGCGTCCTCAGCTGGGGAAGCGGGTGGAGCGGGTGAAGCGGGTGAGGACCTCCTCGGCCTGCCGCATCATGCCGTCCACGATCTCGGCGGCGGGCTTGATGTCGCGGATCAGGCCGACGCCTTGGCCCATCAGCCACGGCAGTTGCTCGGCGTCGGCGACCGTGCCTGGGACCGGGAGCATGACGTCGAAGCGGCGCAGCGGGGTGTCGAAGCCCAGGAACGGCGTACTGCCGATCTCCTCCGCACTGTCGCGCTGCGCGACGACCTCGGGGAGGCGGTCGTTCCACTCGTCGACGAGCCGGGTCCGGTGCAGGCGCATCGGGTTGAACTCGGGCCACTCCGGGTTGTAGATCGACGAGAGGACGGTCTCGGTGCCGGTGGCCTCGACCAGGCGGCGGTGGTGCTCGGGGTGCACGTTGGCCTCGGCGGACGCCACCATCCGGGTGCCGACCCACACACCGTCCGCCCCCAGGCACAGTGCGGCCGCGGCCTGGCGTCCGTCGGTGATGCCGCCCGCGGCCAGGACGATCGCCCGGTCGCCGACCGCGTCGACGATGGTCGGTACGTTGACCAGCGTGGGCAGTTCGCCGTAGTTGTGCCCGCCGGCCTCCTGGCCCTGCGCGATGACGACGTCCACGCCGTCGGCGGCCGCGGCCTCGGCGGCGGCCGCCGAGCCCACCTGCTCCCACACCGAGACCCCCGCGTCGGCGAGGGCCTTCAGCTGATGCGCGGGCGGATGGCCCCAATGGAACGACGTGATCGGCACCCGCTCCTCGGCGCACACCGCGACCTGGTCGTCGTTGCCGAAGAAGGTGATGAGGTTGACGTTGAACGGACGGTCGCCCACCTGCTCCCGGATGGCCCGGATCGACGCGCGCAGGGTGTCGGCCGGCAGGACGCCGACCCCCAGCGCACCGATGCCGCCGGCGTTGGTGACGGCGATGGCCAGCCGCGGATCCTCGCCCGCGAACGCCATCCCGGCGCAGGCGAACGGGTAGCGGCAGTCGTAGCGTTCGGTCAGACGCGTGGACAGGACGGACATGTGCGTGCCCCCTGGTGCGTGCGGTAGCCGGTAGGTGCCGGGGTCTCGGTACGCCTGTTCTCGGTACGCCGTGCGTGTGCGGTGCGTACGCCGTGCGTGTGCCGTGGTGCGGCTGCCGGGCAGTGCAGCGGTGCGCACAGGGCGCGGGGAACAACCTCGGTCATACCCGACCCGATGATCGATACCGGCGAGTCGGGGCGCGGATCGGATGCGGGCGGCGAGGGCGTCCTTGGCAGCGGGCGTGGTGTCGCCGCACGCCGTGACGAAACGGCGCAACGCACGGATCCTGGCCTCCCGGGCATCAGAGGAAGAGCAGTTCGACGTCCTTGGCCACGCAGAGGTGCATGACGACGGCCAGCTGCCGGATGCCGCGGACGTGTTCCCGTGGGACCTCGGGGTCGTGCTGCCACTGCCCGGAGATCGCCTCCAGACGCGGCAGCAGCGCGGCGCATTCGACGGGTGTCATTTCGCCGCCGTGGTCGTCGGGGCGATCAAGGAACACGGCGAGCGGCGTGGTGACCTCGCTCCACGGGCGGTCGCCGCCGAAGCCCCACATCTCGGCGAGCTCGAACCCCTCCGCCGCCGCCAGTTGCCTCCGGAAGGCCGCGAAGCCGCTGTACGACCACTCCACGTCAGGGCTGCTGAGGTCGTCGTCGCCCGGAAACAAGATGAGGCCCATGCTGAACTCCCTCGCGGTCGTCAAGGGCGCCCAGGATCGTGTGGGCCGCGGGCCGGTGCAACCGGGTTGTCGCCGCCAGGACCGGTGTCGGCGCTGAGGGAAGAGTGTTCCAGCAGGGCGGAGTTCGTCCGGGAGGGGTGCCTGCCCCTGGTCGATAAGGCGCGGCAGGGGTGGCGGATCGCGGCAAGTCGTTGGTTGGGGTGGGTACTCCCGGTATCGTGAAGAGTACGGTCCGTCAACGGACTTGCCGCACACGGGAGGAGTGAGCGGGATGGGCAAGCACTCGGGTAGGCCGGACACCGCGCCGCACGACGGGCACCGCGAGCAGCCGCCGCAGAACCCCCGACCGCCGCAGAATCCGCCGCAGCAGTGAACGACGAGGACGCGACAGGGGCGACCGAGCGCCGGGCGGTCCGCGGGGCGCCGGTCTCGGCGTCGGGTGGGACGTCCGGCGCGACGTCGGGTAAGTCGTATGGGGAGAAGTGCGCTTCGGGGGGCCTACGTGGTGTCGTGCGCACGGAGAGGCGGTCAAACGTCTGGTCGGCCGGTGAGTCCGGTGCGCCGGGCGGCGGGGTTGTGGGGGACGCCGTGGGCCGGACGGGGGATGTGCGGGGCAGCGTACGGGCTGAAAGGGCGCCGAGTGCGCGGCCGGGCGATGCTCCTGGCAGCCCAGGCGCGGGCGCCGATGCCGAGGGGCGCGCGGACGCGCTGGTCGACGGGCTTGTCGACCGCGGGGTGATCGGGGACGGTTGGGAAGCGGCCTTCCGGGCTGTGCCGCGGCGGGCGTTCGTGCCTGCGCGCGTGTGGGCGGGCGGGGTGCTGCTCGACCGCGATGCCGACCCGGACGCCTGGGAAGCGGCTGTTGCCCGCGACATCCCGTTGGTGACGCGCTGGGGGTCGGACGGGCTGCCCGTTTCGTCGTCCTCTATGCCGTACATGGTCGCGACGATGCTGCGGCACCTCGACCTGGACGCCGGCGGGCGCGTACTGGAGGTCGGGACCGGCACCGGGTGGACCGCCGCGCTGCTGGCGTACCGCCTCGGGGCCGACCGGGTCACCAGCATCGAGGTCGACCCGTCCACTGCTGCGGATGCCGAACACGCTTTGGGCAAGGCCGGGTTCACTCCGACGCTGCTGGTCGGCGACGGCGCTGACGGGCACCCCGACGCCGCGCCCTACACCGCGCTCCTGGCCACCTGCACCGTCGAGCACCTGCCGTACGCCTGGGTGGCCCAGACCCGCGGTGTCATCGTCACGCCGTGGGGCAACGGCATGACGCCGGGCACCCTGCTGCGGCTGGAATCCGACGGGCGGCGGGCGGTCGGGCGGGTGGTGGACACCGCGGCGTTCATGTGGCTGGAGGCGCAGCGCCCGCGCGCGTGGGCCACCGGAGAGCATGGGGACGACGCGACGACCGCGCTCGACCCGCGGCTGGTGTTCGCCGACGTGCACGAGCTGTTCGCGGTCGGACTGCGGGTGCCCGGTTGCCGGTTCGCGGTCGGGTGGGGGAGCGGCGACGAGGCGGACGAGTGCACGCTGTGGCTGTCCGACGGGACTTCGTGGGCCAGTGCCGATTCGCTGCCCGGGCGCGACCGCTACCCGATCACCCAAGCGGGGCCGCGCCGGCTGTGGGACGAAGTGGAGTCCGCGTACCGGTGGTGGACCGCGTACGGGCGCCCCGAAGTCACCCGGTTCGGGCTGACCGTCGACCGCGGCGGGCGCCGGTTCTGGCTGGACGAGCCGGACTGAGCGGCGATGCCGCGCCGGAAAATGATCGGCGAGGCGGAGCCGTGGCCGACGTAGGGTGGCAGCGAACCCCCTGCAAGGAGCCGCCTCCCGATGAGCAGCAGCAACGCCAACCTTCGTACGAGTACGGGTGCTCCGGCGGCAGAAGGTGCCCCCGGACGCGGCGATGTCCGCGTCCCGCCCGGCTTCGTGGCCGCCTACGGCACCGGTGATCCTGCCCGGCAGGCCTGGCTCGACGAACTGCCCCGGCTGGCCGACGACCTCATCGGGCGCTGGGAGTTGCGCCCGGACGGCGGCGAACCGGCCTACGGCATGGCCTCGCTCGTCGTCCCGGTCACCCGCGCCGACGGGACCCCTGCGGTCCTGCAGCTGCGCCAGGTCACCGAGGACAACGCGGGTGCGGCCCTCGGGCTGCGGACCTGGGGCGGGCACGGCGCGGTGCGCCTCCTGGACCACGACCCGGACAGCGGCTGCATGCTGCTCGAACGCCTGGACGCCGCCCGCCCGCTGTCGTCCGTCGCGGACGACGACGCGGCGATGCGCGCCCTCGCCGACGTGATGGCACGCCTGGTCGCCGTCCCCGCCCCGGCCGGCCTGCGGCGGCTGGCCGACATCGCAGCCGCGATGGTGGACGCCGTCCCGGACGCGGTCGACCAACTGAAGGACCCGGACGAACGCCGCCTCGTGCACATCTGCGCAGCGGCCGTACGCGAACTGATCCCCGACCTCGACGCAGCCGACGACCGCCTGCTCCACTGGGACCTGCACTACGACAACGTCCTCGCGGGCGACCGCGAGCCGTGGCTCGCGATCGACCCGGAACCCCTCGCGGGCGACCCGGGGTTCGAACTCCTGCCCGCGATGGACAACCGCTGGGACGAGGTCACCGCGGGCGGCGACGTGCCTGGTGTGGTCCTGCGCCGCTTCGACACCCTGACCGAGGCCCTGACCCTGGACCGCCGCCGCGCCACCGGCTGGACCCTCGGCCGCGTGCTCCAGAACGCCCTGTGGGACATCGAGGACGGCCGCCACGCCCTGGAACCGGCCCAGGTCGCCATCGCCGAGGTGCTCATCGAACACCGCTGAGGTGTGGCACTTCTAGGCGCACCTTCGCCGTCAGGATGCGCCGACGCGAACCCCGCGCCCCTGACGGGCCAAGGCGATCCGTTCCTGTTTCACAGGAGGGGGCCCATACGGTCCGGCCCGGGTGCGCCCTGAGAGCAGGCGAGGTGAGCTCCAGGCCTCTGTCGTCCTTACCGGCGGCCATGTGGTCGAGCCAGCGTTCGTACCAGGCCAGGAAGTCGGCGGCCGACGAGACGTTGGGTCCCCACCAGCCGGAGGCGTTGCCGATCACTACGCGGCCGGCGATGGGCCCTTCAAGTGCGATGAGGGCCAAATCAGTGCAGCCCATCTCGGCGATGTGCAGGAACCTGTCGCGATCGGTGCCTGCTGCGGGGACGAGGCCGAAACCCCGTTCCTTGCCGGGGGGATCCATGGTGTAGATCGGGGCGGAAGTACGAGCAATGGGGTCGACGAGGCCGTAGAACGACCCTGCACCCGCACTTCCGAGGTGCAGCAGGAACTGCCGGTAGGCGTCCGGCAGAAGCAGGTCGTATTCGGCTTCGAAGGCGCTCAGCCGTGCAGCGCTCGACGGGGCGCTCAGACGGAACCGGTGCCGTTCTTCTCCGAAGGAACGGCTGCGGTGCGGCTGAAAGGGGATGGCGGCCAGTTTGCGGCGGATCCGGGGTATGCGGGCGTCCACGGCACTTCTTCTTTCGTCCCGGGCAGCCTACCGGCGGGACCGGGCGGCAGGTCGGCGGGCAGCTGTTTGATCGCCACTAGGGCGGCTGCTTGGGTGGGTGGATGAGGGCTTTGGGGTCTGTCGATTGGCCGCCTGGGGTGATGCGGACCGGGCGGCTTGTGCTGCGGGAGCCGGCGGCTGGGGATCGGGCGGCGGTGGTGGAGTTGTTCACCTCGGCCGAGGTGGGGACGTACATCGGGGGGCCGCGGGAGCGGGAGGAGTTCGAGCGGTCGGTGCCGGCGGTGCCGGTCGGGCGGCCTGGGCTGTTCGTGGTGGATCTGGGCGGGGCGATGATCGGGATGGTGACGGTCGACGAGCGCGGTCCCGGGCGTCCGGTTCGCGCGCGGCACGAAGGCCCGGAGGTCGAGCTCGGCTACATGCTGTTGCCGCAGGCGTGGGGGCACGGGTACACGGCGGAGGCGTGCGCGGCGGTCCTCGACTGGTGTGCGCAGGCGCTGCCCGGCGCGCCGGTGGTGCTGACCACGCAGACGGCGAATGAGCGTTCGATGCGGCTCGCGGCGAAGCTCGGATTCGCCGAGGTGCGGCGGTACGAGGAGTGGGGCGCCGAGCAGTGGTTCGGCGTGTGGTCCGCCCCCGCCGCGAAGACCGGGGCCGGGGCCGGACGAGACTGAGCAACGCAGCCGACAGCGTCACCTGTCTGGGGCAGTACTACGGCATGGGCATCTAACGGGCACCGCAGCGCACGGCTCGGCCGGCATCTGACGGGCGTCCCCCCAACCGCCCCGTCGCCCGTGGGGGGGCGCCCCGCCCCCGGTGGCCGCCGAACCCGCCCCCCCGCGCCCCCCCCCCCCCCCCGGCCGCGGCCGGGGGGCCCCCCCCCCGTCCCGCTGTGCACGCCGAACCGCCCGACCGCCGCACCCCCGGCCGCACCCCGGCCGCACCCCGGCCGCGTCCACCGGTTGCGGCCGTGCCGGGGACGGGGTCAGCTGGGAGGGACGCCGCTGCGCCCCCGGGTGCGGCGGAAATCCCGATGCGGCGGTCGAGCCGCAGGCGAGAGGACGCGATCATGGCGCACGCGACTGCCGGCATGCAGAGCGGCATGGACCTCGTACACGGCTGGGAATCGACCCGGCGCGAAGTGGACCCGGCGGTCGACCGGGCGTCGGAACGCTCGCGCGCTGCACACGGCAAGGAGAGCGGCGTGTCCACCCGCGGCGTGGTGCTGGCGCTGGCCGCCGTCCTGCTCCTTGTCGTGGTGGCCGGCCTGGCCATCTGGGCCGGTGCCAGCTTCTCCGGCGGCGAACCCGGCCTCACCGCGCCCGCGAACCGCTGAAACCCCGCATGGGAGCGGCGACCGCCGACGCCCTGGTGGTCTTCGGGATCTCCGGAGACCTGGCCCGCAAGATGACCTTCCGGTCGCTGTACCGGCTGGAAGCCGCCGGGCAACTGGACTGCCCCGTCATCGGGGTGGCATTGGACGACTGGTCGGACGAGCAGCTGGCCGCCGCGATGCGGGCCGCGCTGGCGGCCGCTGCCGAGCCGACCGAACCCGGGCCGCTGGAGCGGCTGGCCCGGCGTCTGTCGTACCAGCAGGGCGACTTCACGGACCCGGCGACGTACCGCGCGCTGGCCGGACGCCTGAAAAGCGCCGGGCACCCGCTGTTCTACCTGGAGATCCCGCCCTCGCTGTTCGCCCCGGTCGTGGAGCAGCTCGCCGCGGCCGGGCTCACCGAGAACGCCACCGTGATGCTGGAGAAGCCCTTCGGCCACGACTTGGCGTCCGCCCGGGACCTCAACGCGCGGCTGCACAAGGTCGTCCGCGAGGACCAGATCCTGCGCATCGACCACTTCCTCGGCAAGCAGCCGGTGCTGGACCTGCAGTTCCTGCGGTTCGCCAACGCGCTGCTGGAACCGGTCTGGAACCGCGACCACGTCGAGGCCGTGCAGATCACCATGGCCGAGGACTTCGGCGTCGAGGACCGCGGCGGGTTCTACGATCCCGTCGGGGCGCTGCGCGACGTCGTCCAGAACCACCTCATGCAGGTGCTGGCCCTGGTCGCCATGGAGGCGCCGGCGGCGCCCGGCGCGGACGCGCTGTGGGACCGGCGCGCCGACGTCTTCAAGTCGATGCCGGCCGTCGACCCGGACCGCTGCATCCGCGGGCAGTACGAGGGCTACCTCGACGTGCCCGGCGTCCGGGCCGGTTCGACCACCGAGACCTACGTCGAGCTGTGCCTGAAAGTCGACAACTGGCGGTGGAGCGGCGTCCCGTTCTACGTCCGCGCGGGCAAGGCCCTGGCCACCCGGGACACCGAGGTCCGGGTGGTCTTCAAGAGCCCGCCGCGGCTGGCGTTCCTCGACGAACCGGAGCACCCGTCTCCGAACGTCCTCGTGCTGCGCATCGACCCCGACCCGGGGCTGCGCCTGCGCATGCGGTCGAAGGACGCGACCGGGAACACGTCCCGGGACGTCCACCTGGACCTGTGCTTCACCACCGAGCTCGGCCGTCCGCCGACGCCGTACGAGCGGCTCCTGCACGACGCCCTGACCGGCGACCGCTCGCTGTTCACCCGCCAGGACGTGGTGGAGGAGACCTGGCGGGTGATCCAGCCGCTGGTGGAGCGCCCGCCCGCGCCGCTGCCGTACAAGCCGGGCTCCTGGGGCCCGACCGGGGCCGGCAGCCTCACCGACTGGCAGCCGCCCTGGCTACCCGCGCTCACCGACTCATCCGCAAGGAGCACCGACCATGCCGACAAGTGACCCGATGCAGCTCGGCGTGGTCGGGCTCGGCCGGATGGGCGCCAACATCGCCCGCCGCCTCATGCGGGACGGCCACACGTGCGTGGTCTACGACGTCGATCCGGCAGCGGTGACGGCGTTGGAGAAGGAGGGGGCGGTCGGTGCGAGTTCGCTCGCCGACCTGGCCGCCAAGCTCACCCCGCCGCGGGCGGCCTGGGTGATGGTCCCGGCCGGCGACATCACCGGCAAGACCATCGAGGCGCTGGGCGCCGAACTGGAGTCCGGCGACGCGGTCATCGACGGCGGCAACTCGTACTACCGTGACGACATCACCCGCGCCGCGGCGCTCGCCGAGCGGGGTGTGCACCTGGTCGACTGCGGCACCAGCGGCGGCGTGTGGGGCCTGGAGCGCGGCTACTGCCTCATGATCGGGGGCGATACCGAGGTCGTCGACCGGCTCGGGCCGATCTTCGCGACCATCGCCCCCGGCATCGGCGACGTGCCCCGCACCCCGGGGCGCAGCGGCGCGCCGACCGCGGCCGAGCAGGGCTACCTGCACTGCGGCCCCAACGGCGCCGGGCACTTCGTCAAGATGGTCCACAACGGCATCGAGTACGGCATGATGGCGTCGCTCGCCGAGGGCCTCAACATCCTGCACAACGCGGACGCCGGGAAGCACGTCGCCGAGGCCGACGCCGAG
Organism: Yinghuangia soli; assembly: GCF_021502675.1. Lineage (GTDB taxonomy): Bacteria > Actinomycetota > Actinomycetes > Streptomycetales > Streptomycetaceae > Yinghuangia > Yinghuangia soli. Next base: position 7,226 of record NZ_JAKFHA010000003.1, on the reverse strand, counting down.
ACGGCCCCGATGGACCACCCCGAGTACTACCAGTACGACATCGACACCGCCGCGGTCGCCGAAGTCTGGCGCCGCGGCAGCGTCATCGGCTCCTGGCTGCTCGACCTCACCGCCGCCGCGCTCGCCGAATCGCCCGGCCTGGAGCAGTTCGCGGGCCGCGTCTCCGACTCCGGCGAAGGCCGCTGGACGTCGATCGCGGCCATCGACGAGGGCGTGCCCGCCCCGGTGCTCACCGCAGCGCTGTACGCGCGCTTCTCCTCGCGCAACCTCGACGAGTACGCCAACAAGGCGCTGTCCGCCATGCGCAAGGAGTTCGGCGGCCACGACGAGAAGCCCCACTGACCCGTGCCGACCCGTACCGGCTGACCCGTACGGACTGCGTACGGACCTGCACCGACCCGAACCGACCTGAATCGACGCGCGCCGCGCGCGCTGGGGAGCGAGACGCCCGTGGACGTGGACCTGAGCGGCAAGACGGCGCTGGTGACCGGCTGCAGCCGCGGCATCGGACTGGCCATCGCGACCGGGCTCGCCCGCGCGGGGGCGCGTGTCGCGGTCAACGGCCGCACCGGCGACAGCGTGGCCGCGGCGCTCGCGCACATCTGCGCCCAGGTGCCGGACGCGTCGCTGGTCGCCGCGCCCGCGGACGTCGCCTCGGAGGACGGCGCCGCCGCGCTGGTCCGCGAACTCCCGGACGTCGACATCCTCGTCAACAGCCTCGGCATCTTCGGCGCGCGGCCGCCGATGGAGATCACCGACGCGGAGTGGCGCGAGTACTTCGAGGTCAACGTGCTCGCCGCGGTGCGGCTCACGCGCGCGTACCTGCCCGGGATGACCGGGCGCGGCTGGGGCCGGGTGCAATTCATCGCCAGCGACTCGGCGATCGCCATCCCGGCCGAGATGATCCACTACGGCATGTCCAAGACGGCGCTGCTCGCGGTGTCGCGCGGCTTCGCGAAGACCGCCGCCGGAACGGGGGTGACGGTCAACGCGGTCATCGCCGGGCCCACGCACACCCCCGGCGTCGAGGACTTCGTCCGCGAACTCGTGGACCCTGAACTGCCGTGGGACCAGGCGCAGCGCGAGTTCATGCGCGTCCACCGGCCGCAGTCGCTGCTGCAGCGGCTCATCGAGCCGGAGGAGATCGCGCACATGGCCGTGTACCTGAGCTCGCCGTACGCGTCGGCCACCACGGGGGCGGCGGTGCGGGTCGACGGGGGCTACGTCGACTCGATCGTGCCCTGAGCCCGCGAAGGAGTGCCGGGGCACTGCGGGGCGGTCCGGGGGCGGTGCCGGGGCGGTGTCGTGAGGAGGGGCGAGCGGCACTAGCATCCGCGGGATGGAAGCGCGGAGTTCAGGGCGTGTCGTCGCGGCAGGATCGGTCGCCGCATTCCTCCTCGTTGCCGCCTTCGGCAACCAGTGGCTGTGGGAGGACCTGCTCAAGAAGAGTGCCGTGGACGAGGATTCCTCGTGGCACATCCTGTCCTGGCTCAACACCCCGCACTGGGTGGTCGACAAGAGCGGCACGTTCGCGTACCTGGAGGGCACCGCCGTAGCGGGCTACCTGGCCGGGGTCCTGGTCCTGCTGGCGACGGTCGCGCTGGTGCTCGCCTCGGCGTCGCGGCGCGGCGGGTTCAACCCGTTCATCTCCGGCTGGTACGCGATGATGCTCGGCGGTGCGCTGTGCAGCGTCACCAGCTACATGTTCTCCGGCGCCGGAGCGGTCACCGCGGGCGTCGACCCGCGCGGCGAACAGCGCACACTGGCCGGGACCTTGGAGGCGCTCACCACCGGCGCCGGGTACGGGCTGCTGGCCGGGTGGTTCGTCGCGATCGTCTGCGCCTTCGTCGCGGCCGGGGGCGGCGTGCGGAACCTGTTCCAGGCACCGGCACCGGAGCCGATGCCTTCGGTGACCTACGGCCCGGGGCCGGTCCCGGGGCCGGGGCCCGGGTGGTCGTCCGGCGGGCCCGGGTACGGCGTCCCGCAGCAGGGCATGCCGCCCGCGCCGCCGCCGTTCACCCAGCTGCCGCCCGGGAGTCCGCCCGCGGACCCTCCGTACGGCGGTACGCCGCCCGGCGCCTGACGCGCCGCAGCACCGGAACCGGGGGAGTCAGGCCCTGGCAGTCTCGTCCAGCGTGACCTGCTCGTCCGGGTGCAGCGCGTCCAGGATGAGGGCGAGCCCGAACGCGAACTCGTCGCCGTAGTCGTAGCCCGGCTTGAGGGCGTGCTCGACCGCGAGTTCGGTGAGGTGCGGGTACGCGTCCGCGGGCATCTCGCGCAGGATGCCGTCCGCGACCTCCTCCAACTCCGCCGAGCCGTCGAACGGCAGGCTGAGCTCCTGCAGCACGAAGCCGTACAGGTAGCTGTCCAGCAGCGAGAAGGCGTGCGCGGCCATCGGCACGGAGAACCCGCTCGCGCGCAACGTGCCCAGCACCGCGTCGTGGTGGCGCAGCGTCGCGGGGCCGGGCCGCTTGCGCGAGTCCATCAGCCCGATGGCCCACGGGTGGCGGCGCAGTGCGGCCCGCGCCGACTCCGTGCGGCGGCGCAGCGCGGTCTTCCAGTCGGTGTCCTGCGGGGGCAGTTCGATCTCCTCGAACACCGCGTCGACCATGCCGTCGAGGATCTCCTCCCGGCCGCCCACGTGGTGGTACAGCGACATCGCCTCGACGCCGAGCGGCTCGGCGATCGCGCGCATGCTCAGTGCGGCGGAGCCCTTCTCGTCCGCGACCGCGATCGCGGTCCGGATGACGCGCTCGCGGCTGAGCGGGGTGCGTGCCGCCGCCGCCTTCCGCCGGCCTTTGCCGCCCTCGGCCATCCGCGTCTCCTCCACGTGCGCACCGGGGCCGTGCGGGCCTCGCGGGCCCTGCGGTGCGCCGCCCCGGTTGATTGCCTTACGGCATAAGGCTAACGTACCTTACAGCGTAAGGTACGCATTGCGGCGAAGGGTTGCGCCATGGGCACGGAACCTACGGAACGCACGGCAGGCACGGCAGGCACGGAACGCATCGGGAAAGTCTGCATCGTCGGGGCGTCCGGCAAGCTCGGGCAGTACATGGTCCGGCACGCCCTCGACCGCGGCTACGAAGTCGTCGGCGTGTGCCGCGAGCGCAGCGTCCCCAAACTGGCCGCCCTGGCCGACCGCATCACGATCGTCCCGGGGCAGACCGACGACCCGGAGGTCATCCGGCGCGCGGTGGACGGCTGCGACGGCGTGCTGACCGTGCTCGTCCCGTGGGGCGTGCGGCAGTACTCGTCCGGCACCGCGCAGGCCGTGCTCGACCACGCGAGGCCCGGAGCCCGCCTGATCTTCTCGTGCGGCTGGCACATCACCCGCGACGGCAAGGACAAGTACTCGCGGCTGTTCACCACCACCCTGAAGGTCGTCACCTGGGCCGCCAAGCTCGTGCGCGCCGCCGAGATCGACGACCAGGTCGAGGCCTGCCGCCGCGTGTTCGCCAGCGACACCCGTTGGACGGTCGTCCGCGGCAGCACGCTTGAGGAGGGCGAGAGCCAGGGCCTGCCGGTGTGGAGCCGGCACGTCGGCGACCCGATCCTGGCGAGCGACCGGACCCGGCGGGTGGACTACGCGTTGTTCATGGTCGAGGCGCTCACCGACGACCTCCTCGTCCAGGAGGCGCCGGCCATCGTGGGCTGCAAGACCCCGAGCGCCCTGGCCGCAGCCTCCTGACCGAGGCCGGGCGCGCGTACGGGACGGGGGCGGTCAGCGTGTGGCCCGGGGCCGGCAGAAGCCGTGCGCCGCGTGCGTGAAGCCGAGACGGGGTGCGAAGGCGGCGACCGCGGCGCTTAGTTCGCGGATGCGGCCCGGGCGGGCGTAGCAGAGCGCCGAGGTGCCGGCGACCGGCCCGCCCGCGCGCCGGTCGATGCGTGCGACGAAGCGCCCGCCGAAGCTGCCCGGCAGGTGGACGACGGGCGGCGGGTGCGCCTCCCGCCACGGCTGCGACGCGACGACCCCGACCCGGTGCATGCCGCCGCTGTCGGGAATGCAGACGAACGCCTCGACGTCGCTCCACGGCACGGTACGAGGCGCTGCACTGTGCGGGGCGAGCGTGACGCCGCGGGCGTCGAGGAGCAGGGCGGTCGCCCGCGGCCGCTCGAACCACAGCCACACCCAGCAGGCTGCCGCTGCCGCGGCGAACATGGCCGTGTCGCCCCAGGTTCCGAGGACGGAGCTCGCGAGGGTGCACAGAGTGAACATTGCCGTCACGGCCGCGATCTTCGTGTGCCGCAGGTGCCACTGATCGCGCAGTTCGAACGCGGGCGGAGCGGCGAACCGCATCGGGCCTCCTGGCTGCTCCGGGGCAGGACGATCACAGGACGGTCTTGGGGACGTGCGCACCGGGCGCGTGGTTGCGTGCTGCGGTTCGGTGTCGGTTCCGGTGTCGGTTCCGGCGTCGGGTGCGGCGGCCGCCCGGCGGACTGCGGGTCCGTGCGCGCCGCGGGGTGATGTGGGCGACGCGCCGGGGTGGGATGTGGGGGATCTCTTGTGCGGGGATACCCCCTGCCCGTATGGTCCGTCGTATGAAGACCTGTTCAGATGAGCTTTTGAACGGGGCTGTGCGATGAGCGCCGTGCCCGTCGAATCGGACAGCTCCTGCGGCGTCCGCATCGTCGATGCCGAGCGGGTGGCCGCGGTGCGCGGTGCTCTCCCGGAGGAAGGGCGCGTCGCCGACGCGGCCGCCGTCTTCGCGCTGCTCGGCGACCCCGGGCGCCTCAAGCTCCTCGTCGCGCTGCTCGAGGGCGAGATGTGCGTGTGCGACCTCGCCGCGGCCTGCGGGCAGGGCGAATCCGCGGTCTCGCACCAGTTGCGGCTGCTGCGCGCGCACCGGGTTGTCATATCCCGGCGCTCGGGACGGATGGCCTACTACCGCCTCGCGGACGCCCACGTACGCCTGCTCCTGGACGTCACCCTCGCCCACCTCGAACACGCCGAACCGGAACCCACGACCCTGCCCGCGGCACCGAGCACGACCGCCGCGGCGCCCGGAGGTACCCCGCGATGACGACCGCGCCCACCCCGCCGCCCGGCGCCGCAGCCCCGCACGGGCCCGCGGACGGCCACGGACACGACCACGGCGACCATGACCACGACGACCGCAAGCACGGCCACGGTCACAGCCACAGTCCCGGTCACAGTCACAGTCACGGTCACGGTCACGGCGGCGGACATGCCGGGCACTCGCACGGAGTCACCGCGGACGCCGACCGGCGCTACCTGACCGCCGCACTCGTCCTCATCGCGGGCTACATGGCCGTCGAGGTCGTCATCGGCGTCATGGCCCGCTCGCTGGCCCTCATCACCGACGCCGGGCACATGCTCACCGACGCGGTCTCGATCGTGCTGGCCCTGGTCGCCATGCGCCTCGCGGCCCGCCCCGCACGCGGCCGCTGGACGTACGGCCTCAAACGCGCCGAGATCATCTCCGCGCAGATAAACGGCATCACGTTCCTGCTGCTCGTGGTGTGGTTCACCTACGAGGCCATCCACCGCCTCATCGACCCGCCGGACGTCAAGGGCGGCCTCGTGGTCGTCACCGCGGTCACCGGCATCGCCGTCAACGTCGCCGCGGCCTGGCTGATCAGCCGGGCCAACCGGTCCAGCCTCAACGTCGAGGGCGCCTACCAGCACATCCTCAACGACATGTGGGCCTTCATCATCACCACGATCTCCGGCGTGATCGTGCTGACCACCGGATTCGCCCGCGCCGACGCGATCGCCTCGCTCGTCGTCGCCGCCCTCATGCTCAAGGCCGGCCTCATGCTGGTCCGCGAGTCCTGGCGGATCCTCCTCGAGGCCGCACCCGCAGGCCTCGACCCGGACCGCGTCGGCGGCGAACTCGCCCTGCAGGACGGCGTCTCCGAAGTCCACGACCTGCACATCTGGACGATCACCTCGGGCTTCCCGGCCCTGTCCGCCCACGTCCTGGTCGACGCGGGCCACGACTGCCACGCGGTCCGCGACCGGATGGAGCGCATCCTGCGCGAGCGCTGGCAGATCGAGCACACCACCCTCCAGGTCGACCACGCGCAGCCCGGAGTCTGGGAGATCGCCGCGGGACCGGGACCGGACGGGACCGCCTCGGGCGACCCGTCCCACTGCGCCGACCCGCACGGCGCCGTGCACCGCGCCGACCGGACCACGATGCCGGTCCCGGGCCAGGCGGCCGCGGCCGCGGCCCCGGCCGAATAGGCTGGCCCGGACCCGACTGCGCGCCGCAGGGGGCGAGGCATGGCGCCTCGCCCCCTGCGCGACGTCACTTCTTGCCGTCGACGCCGATGATGGCGTTGGCGGGGAGGACGGTGTGCACCAGGTCCGGGTTCACCGGGCCGTTGAACGGCGGGTACTTCGGGCCGCCCGCGTTGCGGCGGTAGATGGCGGTGGAGTGCTCCGGGTTCTTGTCGAACTCGGGGATCACGTGCTCGCCGAACAGCTCGATCTGCTCCTGGTACTCGTCATGCGTCAGGTTCGCGCTGATGCCGAACACCAGCTGGTCGCAGCCGACCTCCTGGTACGCGGCGACCTGCTCGCACACCTCTTCCGGGGTGCCGCACAGCAGGTAGCCGCCCGCGATGAGCTGGTCGAGCAGCTCGTCGCCGCCGAGCGAGGACAGGTCCATCGGCGGGGTCGGCCAGGTGATGCCGTCCGTCGACTTCGGCATGGTGTCGTGGTACAGGTTCACCAGCGTGACCAGGTACGCCGCCTGCCCCTTGAGCGCGATCTCGCGGGCGCGCTTGCGGTCGCTGAGGCAGATGACGCCGTTGGTCATCATGACGTTGTTGTTCTGGTAGTCGCCCAGGATCTCGGTGGGGTTGGCGGCGGCTTCCTTGTAGGCGTCGATGCGGCCCTTCAGGTTGTAGATCGGCTCGAAGTTGAACGCGATCGCGCCGATACCGAGGGAGCCGGCCTTGGCGAAGGAGCCGGGGTTGCCGCACGCCATCCAGATCGGCGGGTGCGAGTGCCCGTACGGCTTCGGGAGGATGTTGTGCGGGGTCGGCACGGTGAAGTGCTCGCCGTGGAAGGAGTAGTCGTACTGCTCCCACATGCGCACGATCTCGGGCGCGACCTCATCCCACTCGGCCTTGGTCGAGTTGGTGTCCATGATGTTGAACGAGGCGACCTCGTGGCTGCCCGCGCCGCGGCCGGTGCCCCACTCGAAGCGGCCCTCGGTGATGTGGTCCAGCATCGCCGCGCGCTCCGCGAAGCGGAC
>NZ_JAKFHA010000029.1:53843-104822 GCF_021502675.1 Yinghuangia soli | reverse complement strand
CACCCAGGCCGTGCTCGCTCTGGCCCGCCGACGCGTGAACGTCCTGTGGGCCCTCATCCGTGACGGACGGTGCTACCAACACGAACTCCCGGTCACATCAGCGGGTTGACAACAGCATTAGGAGGTGATCCGGTCCCGCCGGGCGAGGAGGAGGGTGGCGTCGTCGCGGTGGCCGGTGTGGTCGGCGTGCGTGAACATCGCGCCGGCCAGGTCGTCGAGGGGCACCGATACGTCGCCGGAGAGGTCGCGGGCCAGGCGGGCGATGCCGGCGTCCAGGTCGATGTCCGGGCCTTCGAGGAGCCCGTCGGTGGACAGCGCGAGGATGCCGCCGGGGGCGAGGGCGAAGCGCGTGGAGACGTAGCGCTGCCCGCCGGCCACGCCCAAGGGGAGCGTGTCGCCGGGGTGTTCCAGGACCTCGACGCCGTGTGCGGCGGCGACCATGAGCGGCGGGTGGCCGGCGCTCGCCGCGACGACTTCGCCGGTGCCGGTGTCCAGGTAGGCCAGCAGGCAGGTGGCGTGCACGGGGGTCGGGAAGCGGTCGAGGAAGTCGTTGACGCGGGTGAGGACCATGCCGGGGTCGCGGTAGTCGACGGCGTAGGCGCGGAGCAGGGTGCGCAGCCGCGACATCATCGGGGCGGCCTCGGGTCCGTGGCCCTGCACGTCGCCGACCGCGAGGACCACGAGGTCGCCGTGCAGCGCGAAGACGTCGTACCAGTCGCCGCCCAGGTCGGCGGCCTCGTGCGCGGGGCGGTGCCGGACCGCGGACTCGATGCCGGGGACCGCGCCGGGGTGTTCGAAGGACGTGCCGGCCCGGAAGGCCTCCACGAAGTCCAGGTACGGCTGGGTCGCGCCGGTGCGGTCCAGCGCGTGCCCGGCCATCCGGGTGACCTCGCGGACCGCCGCGCGGGTCTCGGCCGCGGGCGGGCGCGGGGCGCGGAAGCCGAGCGTCCAGGCGCCGACCGGGCGGCCGCCGTCGTCCACGAGCGGCAGCATCCACCAGGCCCGGGTGCCCGGGGCGGCCACCAGGGGCTTGGTCTCGCCGGGGAGTTCGTCATGCTCCTCGACGGTGAGGAACCACTCCCGGCCGGTCCGGGCGACGGCCGCGACCGGGTGCGCGGCGTCCAGCGGGACGAGCCGGGGCGCGTCGACGTGCGGCGCGGGGTCGGGCACCCGGTGCATGTGCAGCCGTACGCCGTCGCCGAGCGCGACCGTGGACTGGGTGGCGCGCAGCAGCCGCGGGAAGGTGCGCAGCAGCAGGTCCAGGACCTCGTCGCGCGAGGTGCTGCGGACCAGGGACTCCGAGGCGCGGTACACGGTGCGCAGGCCGGGCGGGAGCCGGCCGAGGAGATGGGCGAGGTCGAAGCCGGAGCGGGCATGGTCGTCCGCCCCGAACGGCACGGCGCCCGCCGGGGCAGGCCACGGCGGGTGGAGCATGCTGTCACCGTCGTTCACGTACAGGGTCTTTCTGGCCGGCGACAGGAGCAGCGGGCCCGGGGCAGTAACCGGGCTCCTGTCCATCTATCCCACGCAGAGCGCAGGACGTGTGCGCGCATTCGGGTGAAGCAGGGCGAGGGCGGCCGCTCAGGGCGCGGCCTCGGCGGTCGCCTTGAGCCCGGCGATGATCTCCGGCCAGCCGGTGCGCACCGCCGCGAGCATCTCGCTGCCGGGTACGAACCCCTCGTGGACCAGGGACAGTTCGGTGCCGCCGTCGACCGCGGCGAGGCGGAAGACCACCTGGGTGAGCGGCTCCTTGCGGGCCTCTTCGGCGCGGGCGTCGTCCCACCCGAACATCTCCACGATTTCCGGCTCGTACGTATGCCAGGTGTACGCGAGCAGCCGGGGCGGGTCGGCGGCCAGCACGACCTGCCCGGCGTCGCGCGGTTCGGCGCCCGGCTCCATGCGCCACAGGACCGCCGAGCCGACCTGCCAGTCCGATTCGGGGCCGCTGTCGTCGAAGTAGGCGGGGATCAGCTCCGGGTCGGTGAGGGCCTGCCAGACGCGCTCGGGCGGCGCGGCGATGACGGTGGTCGACTCGAAGGCCTCGTAGGCGGGGTCGCTCGAACTCATGGTCATATTGTCGGCTTTCCGGCCGGTTCGGTCCTGTCGGCGGACGCCGTCGCGGGCCTGCCCGGGGCGGCCTCGGAAGCGTCCGGCGGCCGTTCGGGGGACGTTCAGGGCAGCAGGCGCTGCTCCTTGGCCACCGCGACCGCGCCGGCCCGGGTGTCCACGCCGAGCTTGTTGTAGATGCGCACCAGGTGGGTCTTGACCGTCGCCTCGCTGATGAACAGCGCGCGGGCGATCTCGCGGTTGCCCAGGCCGTGCGCGAGTTGGCCGAGGATGTCGAGCTCCCGGTCGGTGAGTGCGGCGCGCGGGCTGCGCATGCGCTCCATCACCCGGTTGGCCACCGGCGCGGACAGTGCGGCGCGGCCCTCGGCGGCGGCCCGGATTGCCGCGAAGAGCTCCTCGGGGCGCTCGGCCTTGAGCAGATATCCGGTGGCGCCGGCCTCGACCGCCCGGGTGACGTCGGCGTCCGTGTCGTAGGTGGTGAGCACGAGGACGCGGGTGCCCGGGACTTCGGCGACCACCCGGCGGGTGGTCTCGATGCCGTCCATGCCGCTGCCGAGGTGCAGGTCCATCAGGACGACGTCGGGGCGCAGCTTGGCGGCGGCGGCGAGGGCTTCCTCGCCGGTCGCGGCCTCGCCCACGACCTCGATGCCGGGGGCGCTGGCGAGCAGCGCGAGCAGCCCGGCGCGGACCACGGTGTGGTCGTCGCAGAGCAGGACGCGGACGTCGGCTCCGCCGGATCCCGGGGTCGGTGTCGCCATGCCGGCTTCTCCTTCGCTCGTTCCGCTTCTTCTGCTTCTTCTGCTTCTTCTGCTGGTCGTGCTTCTTCGGCTTCTGCTGCTCGTGCACGTCCGGTGCGGCGGTGCGCCGCGGTTCAACCGGTCCCGGGGCGCCGGGTGTCCGCGCCCGGGAGCGGCACCGCCGCGGAGACGACGGTCCCGTCGCCGGCCGCCGACTCGACGGTGAGGGTGCCGCCGAGCTGGCGGATCCGGGCCTGCATCGCGGGGATGCCGTGCCCGCGGTCGGACGGCCCGGCCGGGCGGGGCTGCCCGGGGCTGCGCGGCGCGTCCTCCCCCGCCGCGGACGCCGGCCCCCCTGCCTCCGAGCCGACGCGTGTGCCGCCGCGCGCCTGCGGGGTGAACCCGCGTCCGTTGTCCGCGACGTCCAGGACGACCTCGTCGCCGAGGAAGCTGAGCGTGAGCGTCGCCTCGGTGGCCCGGGCGTGCTCGCGGATGTTCGCGGCCGCCCCCTGGGCGATGCGCAGCAGCGCGGCTTCGACCGCGGCAGGCAGCGGGGTGGGGCGCCCGTCGGTCCGGAAGCGCACCACGAGCCCGTCGGCGTTGGCCGACTCGCGGTCGGCGAGCGACTGCAGCGCCGCGGGCAGGCCGCCGCCGTCGGCGAGGTCCGCGGGCGCGAGGTCGTGCACGAATCGGCGCGCCTCGGCCAGGTTGCGCTCCGCGATGCCGGACGCGGTGCCGACGTGCCGGCGGGCCGCGTCGGGATCGGCGTCCCAGACCCGGTCGGCGGCCTGCAGCAGCATCCGCTGGCTGGACAGGCCTTGCGCGAGGGTGTCGTGGATCTCCATCGACAGCCGCTCGCGCTCGGCCAGCGTGCCGGCCCGGCGCTCGCTGGCGGCCAGCCCGGCGCGGGTGCGGATGAGGTCGTCGATGAGCCGCCGCTGCCGGGCGGACTGGCGCTGCATGTGCAGGAACACGGCGGACGCCAGGCCGGCCACCGCGGGCGGGCCCAGGATGAGCAGCGGGTCGGCGCCGCTGATCCGGACCTGCGCGGCCACCACGATCACGGTGAGCAGCCCGATGAGCACGAGCGCGGCGCGTTCGGAGAGCAGCCGCAGCGCGGTGTAGACGATGGGCACCGCACTCCACGCGAAGCTCGGCGCCATCACCACGAGCACCACCCAGGCGCACGTGAAGCAGCCCAGCCACACCTTGGTCCACCGGCCGGCCGGGCCGTCGCCGTCGGTGCCGGGCCGGACCACGTACGCCAGGGCGACCGCGGAGGTGAGCGCCACGACCCAGGGGGTGTCGGCGGCGCCCGGGTGCCGGATGAGGAAGCGGGCCATGGCGCCGACCAGCAGCACCACGAAGGACACCGACATCGCGGCGTCCATCCATCCGGTGCCGGTCTCCGCCTCGTCGCGCGGCCGGCGCACTGGTTCCACGTCCATCCTTGCTTTGTATCCCGGGATCCGGGGTGCGCCATCGACCGATCGGTTGACCCCGGCGTCGTCCATCATGCCGCGCGGCCGCATCCACTCCGGGGACCCTCGGAGGCCTCGGGCGAGCCGAGGATCGAAGTGCTCCCGAAAGAGCACCTTCGAGACCTGGAGACGATCCCCATGAAGAACCTCTCGCTGCGCACCCGTGTCCTGACCGGTTCCGCCGCTCTCGTCGCGGTGGGCGCCGGCGCCTTCGGTGCGGTGGCCGCGGCCTCCCCCGGCGACTCGGCCCCGCAGGCCGCGCCGGCCGCCGCCGCGGCGAAGGGCGAGGTCAAGAACAAGGACACCTTCGCCTCCGACCACCTGACCATCGACGCCGCGACCAAGGCCGCGCAGGCCGCCCTGGACGCCGCGGAGGCGGCGAACCAGCGAGTGACCGTGGCGGTCGTGGACCGCAACGGCAACACCATCGTGACGCTGCGCGGCGACGGCGCCGGCCCGCAGTCGTACGAGTCGGCGGAGAAGAAGGCGTTCACCGCGGTGTCCTGGAACGCGCCGACCTCGGTGCTGGTCGGCCGCCTGGCCCAGACCCCGAACCTGAAGGACATCCCGGGCACGCTGTTCCTCGGCGGCGGCGCCCCGGTGCAGCTGAAGGGCGCGCCCATCGCGGGCATCGGCGTCGCGGGCGCGCCGAGCGGCGACCTGGACGAGCAGTTCGCGCAGGCGGGCGTGGCCGCGCTGGGCAAGTGACCCGGCGCCGCCCCTCGGGGCGGCCACGCGCCGGAGGGCTCCCCCGTGGCTCTCCGGCCCCCACCCCCTGCGTCTCCCCGCCTCTCCCCCGCGGGTAGACGGCCTCAGGGGGGTCCCGGCGGCATCCGCGTCAGTTCGACACCCCTGGCGGATGCCGCCGGTCCGCGTCCGCAGCCGGGCCTGCCGGTGGGCGGCACTGGCCCGAAGCGCCCGGGGTGCCCACCGGTAGGGTCGGCCGGGTGACCGAACTCCGCGTACCGGCGGGGGCGCTGCTGGCGTCCGTGCTGCCCGCGCAGGTCCGTGCCGAGGAGTGGTTCGGTGCCGACCCCGCGGGCGCCGTGCTGTTTCCGGAGGAAGAGGCCCGGATCGCGAAGGCGGTCGACAAGCGCCGCCGCGAGTTCACCACGGTGCGGCACTGCGCGCGGGCGGCGATGGCCCGACTCGGCGTCCCGCCCGCGCCGCTGCTGCCGGGCGAACGCGGCGCGCCCGCCTGGCCGGACGGCGTGGTCGGCAGCATGACCCACTGCGCGGGCTACCGCGCCGCGGCCGTCGCACGGCGGGACGAGGTGCGGACGATAGGCATCGACGCCGAGCCCGCCCTCCCGCTGCCGGACGGGGTGCTGCGCATGACCTCCTCGGACGAGGAGCGCGCCAGGCTCGCCGCGTACTCCGCGCAATTTCCCGAAGTGTGCTGGGACCGCCTGCTGTTCAGCGCGAAAGAGGCCGTCTACAAGGCGTGGTTCCCGGTCACCGGGCGCTGGCTCGGGTTCGAGGACGCGGACGTCGAATTCGACCCCGAGGCAAGGACGTTCCGGGCCCGCCTGCTGGTCGCGGACCGGCCTTTCGACTTTCTGGACGGGCAGTGGGCGGCGGCGGGCGGCATCGCCGTGTGCGCCATCGCCGTCCTGCCGGCCGACTGAACGCGCCGCACAAGTCGGGACGTGTCAGCCGGCCGTCTCCGTTCTCGGCTCATCCGGCCCAGCCCATCCGTACAGTCCGAGCACGTCGTCGACGGCCTGCTTGATGCGCGCGACCGGCAGCCCGCAGTCGCGGTGCAAGTGCTGCACCAGGCTGGGCGAGGCCGGCGCAAGCAGCAGGTCCGCGACCGGCCCGGCGTCGGCTTCCGGGCGCAGTTCGGCGAGCAGCATCGCCACGTGCATGTGCATGACGCGGTACGGCTTGCGCGCGTAGCGCGCGCACGGGTCGGCGATTTCGATGGCCAGCAGGATGTCGTGCTGCGCCACGACCCGGTCCACGACGGCGTGCAGGAACGCGCGCAGCCGCTCCGCGGGCGGGGCGCCCGGGCCGAGCGGCGGCGGGCCGCTCATGAAATCCGCCTGGAACTGCCGCTCGCGTGCGTCGAGCAGTGCGGACAGCAGCTGCCCGACATCGCCGAAGCGCCGATATACCGTGCCGACCCCGATGCCCGCGGCATGCGCGACGGCGTTCATGGTCAGCGCGTCGGGGCCCTTCTCGGCGACCAGTTCGGCCGCGGCCGCCAGGATCTTGGCGCGGCTGCGGACCGCATCGGCCCGTTCGGGCGCGGAGGCGGCGCCGAGGGACAGCTCGACGGGTCCGGATTCGCTCATGGTCGCCGGCCTTTCCCTGCGGACTGAGTGCGCCGCCGCCATCCTAGCCGATACGGATAGCTATCCGTATCGGCCGGGGACGAAGGCGCGGCCCCGCCGCGCCCTGCCGCCTCAGGCCACCGAACTGCCGCCTGCCGAGCCCCGGGCCGCGCACGCACGTGCCAGGTCGGCGCGGTTGCGCACGCCGAGCTTGGCGAAGACCCGGCGCAGGTGCGCGTCGACGGTATGCGGCGACAGGTAGAGCTGCTGCGCCACCTGACGGTTGGTCATGCCGCCCGCGACCAGCCGTACGACCCGCATCTCGGAAACCGTGACGGCGTGCCATCCCCCGGCCTCCGGACGGGCCGCAGGGCGGCGGCGCCCCTCGATCACGCGCAGCGCGTCGCGGGCATCCGCGGCGATGCGCTTGGCCCCGGCCGCATCCGCGATGTCGTACGCCTCGGCCCAATAGGTCGCGGCCGCGGCCTCGTTGCTTTCGGCCCGCGCCGCGTCCGCCAGCGCTGCGGCCAGCATGAGCGGGCGGGGTGCCCGGCGGCAGGCGTCGATGGCCGCGCGGTGGTCCTCCGGCCGCCCGGAGCGCAGCGCCCCGGCGTGCGCGGCCGCGGCCTGCGCGGACGGGACGCGCGGGTTGTGCGCGGCGAGCGCGGCGGCCGCCTGCGCGGCGCGGGCCGCATACTCGGGGCGTTCTCCCATCTGCGCGATGCGGACCAGGTCCGTGGCGATGGCCGGGTCGTAGCCCAGCAGCCAGCAGCGCTCCGGCAGTTCCCGGTAGATGCGGTCGCCGGTGCGCAGCGCGTGCCCGGGCCGCCGGGTGGCGTGGGCGAGCAGCATCTCGGCCAGCAGGAGTTCGTCGACCTCGCTCTGCACGCCGCGGTCCGCCAGCCGCCGGGCGGGCAGGAGGTACGCACCCGCCGCCGGGAGGTCGTCGCAGGCCACCGCGATGCGGGCCAGGACCGCGCGGGCGAGCACCGACATCGGGCGCATCCCGAAGTCGTCGCAGATGCGCAATGCGGCGGCGGCCTCCTTGGCGGCGAGCGGCAGCCGGCCGGCCGCGAACCACATCTGCGCCCGGTAGCTGCGCAGCAGCGGCACCGCCCACAGCACGCCGTCCCGTTCGGCGTCGGCCAGGCCGCGGGCGAACGCCTGCTCGGCGTCGAGGAACCGGTCGGCGGCGGTCAGCGCGATGCCGATGTCGGCCGCGGTCTCCGCGCCGCGGGCTCGGCTGCGCATTCTGCCGGGCCCGGTTCCGACTCCGGTTCCCGTACGCACAGAAGCAGCAGCAGAAACAGCATTTGTCATGACAAGACTCCCCCTCGTGGATGACTTGTCCATGATCGGCAGCCCCGCCCCAGGCCATCAAGGACAGCCTGGAGAAGCGGCGTTCACCCCGGCTTATCGATCCCGGGGGATCGGTTTGCGGCACATTTCGCGCGCAATGGACTGACCATTCAGCGCTGCTGAGCGTCCGCGTTAGGGTGAGGCCGGGGGCGCGGGGAGAACTCCGTGGTCGGGGAGGTTTCAGCGGTGATGATCATTCACTGCCGATGAACAAAGCGGGGAAGGCGGGGCCGTGGAACGCCACGAGATGGAGATCTTCCTGACGCTTGCCGAAGAGCTGCACTTCGGCCGCACCGCCGAGCGGCTGCATCTGTCCGGCGCGATGGTGAGCCAGACGCTGAAGAAGGTCGAGCGCCGGCTGGGCGGTCCGCTGTTCGAGCGGACCAGCCGCCGCGTCGCGCTCACCCCGCTGGGCAGTCAGCTGTACGCCGACCTCCGGCCGCACTTCGACGCGATCCAGGAGGCGGTGTCGCGCGCCGCCAGTGCCGCGCGCGGCATCGAGGGCGTCCTGCGGGTGGGGTTCCTCGGCGTGCAGTCGGGCCTGCACGCGCACAAGGCCGCGGCGCTGTTCCGGGAGCGCCATCCGGACTGCGCGGTCGAGGTGCACGAGGTCCAGCTGCGCGACTACATCCACCCGCTGCGGGACGGCCGGCTGGACATGCAGGTGACGCTCATCCCGCTCGACGAGCCGGACATCACGGTCGGCCCGGTGGTGCTGGACTCGCCGATCCACATCGCGGTCCCGGTGCGCTCGCCACTGGCCGAGCGGGCCGAGCTGGCGTACGACGACATCGCCGGGGAGCGCTTCCCGGCGATCGTCCCCGAGGTCCCCGAGTCGTGGCTGACTCCGTACCATCCGGCCCGGTCCTCGGCCGGCGTGCCGATCGCCCGCACCGAGCAAGTGTGCGGCACCTACCAGGAGATCCTCGCGCTGGTCGCGGCCGGCGAGTGCGTCGCGATCGGCGACGCGCAGCTCCTCGAGTACTACCAGCGCCCGGACGTGCGGTACGTGCCGGCGAAGGACACCCCGTACTTGCAGCATGCGCTCGTGTGGCGGACCGCCGCGGAGAACGCCCGGATGCGCGCCTACGTCGAGGCGATACGCGAGATGACCGCGCCCTCCCCCGCGCAGGCCTGAAGCACCGCCCGGCCCGGCCCCGGGTCCCGGACCGAGTCCAAGGCCGGGGCCGGGGCCGGGGCCGGGTCTGTTTCCGGGTCCGTGTCCGGGCCCGGGCGCACGGTCAGCGGACCCCGAGCGGGGTGCCCGGTGCGGCCGGGATGACCAGCGGCGTGCCGGTCTCCGGGTCGTCGATGATGCGGCACGGCACGTGGAAGACCTCTTCGACGAGTTCGGCGGTGACCACCTCGGCGGGCGCGCCCTCGGCGACGATGCGGCCGTCCCGCATCGCGATCAGGTGCGTCGCATAGCGGGTCGCCTGGTTGAGGTCGTGCAGGACCGCGACGAGCGTGCGGTCCTCCTCGCGGTGCAGCCGGGCGCACAGGTCGAGCACCTCGATCTGGTACGCGATGTCCAGGAACGTGGTCGGCTCGTCGAGCAGCAGCAGCGGCGTCTCCTGGGCCAGCGCCATCGCGATCCACACACGCTGCCGCTGCCCGCCGGAGAGTTCGTCGACCGCGCGGTCGGCGAGCTCGGCGACCCCGGTGGCCTCCATCGACGCCGCGACCACCCGCTCGTCGTCCGGGGACCACTGGCGCAGCAGCTTCTGGTGCGGATAGCGGCCGCGGGCCACCAGGTCGGCGACCGTGATGCCGTCCGGCGCGATCGAGCTCTGCGGCAGCAGCCCGAGCGTCCGGGCGACCTGCTTCGCGGGCAGCGCGGAGATGTCGCGGCCGTCGAGCAGCACGTGGCCGCGGGACGGCTTGATCATGCGGGCCAGGGCACGCAGCAGGGTGGACTTGCCGCACGCGTTGGGGCCCACGATCACGGTGAACGAGCGGTCCGGGATCGCCACCGTGAGGTCGGTGGCGATGGTGCGCTTGTCGTAGCCCAGGGTCAGGGCGTCGCCGTGCAGCCGGGGCTCGGCGGTGCCGGGTCCGGCGCCGGCCGCGGAACGGGGTGCGGGCGGTACGGCGGTCACGCCGGCCTTGTCGGTCATCGCGCTCACTGTCCGTCAGATCCTTCCCGCGCGGCGCTGGGCCGCGAGCATCGCCACCAGGTATCCGCCGCCGAGCAGGCCGGTGACCACACCGACCGGGAGCGGGTTGTCGGAGAACGCGCGCTGCGCGATCCAGTCCGACCCCACCAGCAGCACCGCGCCCATGAAGAGCGACGGCAGCAGGTTGGGGCCGGGTGCCGCGGTGAGGCGGCGGGCCAGTTGCGGTGCGGTGAGCGCCACGAACGAGACCGGTCCGGCGGCCGCGGCGGCCAGCGCGACCAGCACGATCGCCCCGGCCAGCAGCACCAGCCGGACGCGTTCCACGCGGACCCCGAGCGCGGCCGCGGCGTCGTCGCCCATCTCCAGCATGCGCAGCGCCGGGCCGCAGCCGATCACCAGTGCGGGGACGAGGACGGCCATCGCGACCGCGAGCGGCATCACGTCGGCCCAGTCGCGGCCGTCGAGGTTGCCCGTCATCCACAGCAACGCGCGCTGCGCCTCGACGAGTTTGGCGCGCGTCATGAGGTAGCCGTTGACCCCGGTCAGGATCGCGGTGACGCCGATGCCAGTGAGCACCAGGCGGAAGCCGTGCACGCCGCGCCGCCAGGCGAGCACGTAGACCAGGACGCCGGCCAGCAGCCCGCCGGCCGCGGCGCCGAAGGCCACCGCCCCGGCTCCGCTGCCGACCAGGACGATCATCACGAGCGCGCCGGCCGCCGAGCCGGACGTGAAGCCGAGCAGGTCGGGGCTGCCGAGCGGGTTGCGCACGACGGCCTGGAAGACCGCCCCGGACAGGCCGAGCGCGGCGCCGACCAGCAGCGCCACCCCGGCCCGCGGGAGCCGGAGTTCGCGGACGATGAAGACGTCGGCCGGGTTGCCGTTGCCGAACACCGCGTCGACGACCTTGCCGGGGCCGAGCGGGTAGTCGCCGCTGCCGATGAGGACCACCGCAATGGCCAGGGCGGCGGCCGCGCAGGCCAGGGCGGCCAGCATCGCGCGCGGCCGGAAGCGTACCGACAGGGGGCCGACGCGCAGCGAACGGTCGCGGCTCGCATGCGTCTTGCCGATGCGGATGCCGGTGCTCATGCGCGCACCTCCTTGGCGCGGCGCAGCAGGATCAGGAAGCCGATGCCGCCGACGACCGACGTGACGGTGCCGACCTGGACCTCGGAGGGGCGGGCCATGACGCGCCCCAGGACGTCCGCGCCGAGCAGCAGCACCGGGGTGAGGACCGCGCAGTACGGGACGAGGCGGCGCAGGTCCGGACCGGTGAAGGTGCGTACCGCATGCGGCATGAGCAGGCCGACGAAGACCAGCGGGCCGCAGGCCGCGGTGGCCGCGCCGCACAGCAGGGTGACCGCGACCAGGGCGCCGGCCCGGGTGCGGTCCGGCCGGCCGCCGAGGCCCTTCGCCGCTTCGTCGCCGAGGGCGAGGGCGTTGAGCGGGCGGGCCAGGGCGAGGGCGAGGAGCAGGCCGACCGCGACGAACGGGCCGAGCTTGGCGGCGGTGCCCATCTCGGCGCTGGCCAGCGAGCCGACCGTCCAGAAGCGCATGTCGTCGAGTGCGGAGCTGTCGACCAGCATGGCGGCCTGGACGTAGGAGAAGAGGGCCGCGTTGAGTGCGGTGCCGGCCAGTGCGAGCCGGGCCGGGGTGGCGCTGCGGCCGCCGCCGACCGCGTAGACCAGGGCGGTGACGATCGCCGCGCCGGCGAACGCGAACCAGATGTAGCCGGTGAAGCTGGTGACCCCGAACATCACGATGGCGGTGACCACTGCGGCGGAGGCTCCGGCGTTGATGCCGAGCAGACCGGGGTCGGCGAGCGGGTTGCGGGTGACCGCCTGCATGACCGCGCCGGCCACGCCGAGCGACACGCCGACGAGGAGACCGAGCACGGTGCGCGGCAGGCGCATGTCGTGCACGACCGCATATCCGGTCGAACCGGGATGGAAGAGGCCGTCCCAGACTTGGCCGATACTCAGCGGCCGAGAGCCGAGCGCGAGGCTGAGCAGGACGGCCGCGACGAGCAGCAGGAGCGAGCCGCAGATGCCGACGGCTGTCGGTATCTGTCGTCGCGAAGTCGCTTTCTCCGCAAGGGCGGTGGCCCCCGCAGCGGCTGCAGTCGACTCGGCCTGCCGCGGTTGCGGCGGGCTGCTCGACGGCGCGGCTCTCACACACGTGCTCCGTTCGCACACCGGCCGGAATGTGACGTTCACCCCGGCCCCTGGACATCAAGTGAGGTTAGGTTAACCTAAGCCCTCGAACCCGCCGGTAGGTACCCGTTTCTCCGCCGCGCCCCCGCGGTGGTGCGCTCCTGCCTGCGGCCGCCCCGACGACTCCCGTCTCCGCGAAGGAGCAGTTCCATGCCGCACGTTCCCGCCGTCTCCCCCACCCGGCGCAGAATCCTCGCCGCAGGGGCCGCCCTCGGCCTGGGTGCGCTCGCCACCGCGTGCGGCAGCGACGACAAGAAGGACACCGCGGGCAGCACCGGCAACACGGGGGCGCCGGAAGCCGGTTCCGGGAACGGCCCGTGGAGCTTCAAGGACGACCGCGGGCAGACCGTGACCGCCAAGAAGACCCCGAAGCGCATCGTCGCGTTCATCGGCAGCGCCGCGGTCCTCAAGGACTACGGGCTCGACTGCGTCGGCGTCTTCGGCCCGACGAAGACCGCGGACGGCAAGGCCGACGTGCAGGCCGGCGACGTGGCGGTCGACAAGGTCACCATCATCGGCAACGAGTACGGCCAGTTCGCCATCGAGAAGTACGCGGCGCTGCAGCCCGAGCTGCTCATCACCAACGTGTACGACGACGACGAGCTCTGGTACGTCCCGGCGGACAGCAAGGACAAGATCGTCCCGCTCGCGCCGACCGCCGCGATCCGGGTCGCCAAGGGCGCCAAGATGGCCGACATCCTGGCCCGCTACACCGAGCTGGCCGCATCGCTCGGCGCGGACGTCAAGGCGCAGAAGACCGTCGACGCCAAGGCCCGCTTCGAGGCCGCCGCGGAGAAGCTGCGCCAGGCCGTCAAGGCGAACGGCGGCCTCAAGGTCCTGGCCGCGTCCGGGTCCGCCGACCTGTTCTACACGTCCAACCCGGCGCAGTCCGCCGACCTGCAGTTCTTCAAGGAGCTCGGCGTCGACTTCATCGTGCCGGACAAGCTCGACCCGCAGGGCTACTTCGAGAGCCTGAGCTGGGAGAACGCCGGCAAGTACCGCCCCGACGTGATCATCCTCGACAACCGCTCCTCGGCCCTGCAGCCCAAGGACCTCGCCGCGAAGCCGACCTGGAACGAGCTGGCCGCGGTCAAGGCCGGCCAGGTCTTCCCGTGGGCGAGCGAGCCGCGCTTCTCGTACGCGGGCTTCGCGCCGGTCCTCGAGCAGCTCGCCGACGCGCTCGGCAAGGCCAAGAAGGCCGCCTGATCCCGGGGGCGGCCGGCCGCCCGGGCCGGCGCCCCCCCCCCCCCCACCCCCCCCCCCCCCCAAAACCCCCCCCCCGCCCCCGCCGCGGGGGGGCCCCGGGGGGGGGCCCCGCCCCCCCCGCCCGCACTTCCGCACCCTCCCCCGAACTCCGCACTCCGTACGCCTGCTTCCGTACGACGACAGGAGCCCCGCGATGACCACCCCCGAGCTCCCCTACCGGTTCTTCGACCTCACCGTGCTGCGCGCCGACCGGATCGGCCCCGACATGGTCCGCGTCACGTTCGGCGGCGAGGACCTGAAGGCCTTCGTCAGCGACGGCCGCGACCAGCGGCTGAAGATCTTCCTGCCGCACCCCGGCCAGGACGCCCCCGTGGTCCCGGTCGACGCCGGCGAGGACTGGTTCGCGCAGTGGATGGCGGTCCCCGCGGAGACCCGCGCGGTCATGCGCACCTACACGGTCCGCGACGCCCGCCGCGAACCCGACGAGGTGGACGTCGACTTCGCGCTGCACGGCGACCTCGGCCCCGCATCGCGCTGGGCGCAGAAGGCCGCGCCCGGCGACCGCGTCGTGGTGATCGGCCCCTCGTCGCCGGCCAACGGCGGCGTCGACTTCGAACTGCCGGACGGCACGGACTGGGTGCTGGTCACCGCCGACGAGACCGCGCTGCCCGCCGTCGAGGGCATCCTGCGCTGGCTGCCCGCCGGCCTGCCGGCGAAGGTGTGGATCTCGGTGCCGCACGAGGGCGACCGCCGTGAACTGCCCACCGAGGCCGACGCCGAGGTGACCTGGCTGGTCCGGGACGGCGCCGACGCGCTGCCCGCCGCGGTCGAGGCGGCGGAACTGCCCGAGGGCACCCCGTACGCGTGGATCGCGGGCGAGGCCGGCTCGGTCAAGGCCGTACGCCGCAACCTGGTCCGGGACCGCGGATTCGACCGCAAGTCGGTCACCTTCACCGGCTACTGGCGGCGCGGCGCGACCGACGACGACCTGCTCGCCGAGACACT
The DNA here is from genome assembly GCF_021502675.1 of Yinghuangia soli. GTDB lineage: Bacteria > Actinomycetota > Actinomycetes > Streptomycetales > Streptomycetaceae > Yinghuangia > Yinghuangia soli. Next base: position 90,364 of record NZ_JAKFHA010000029.1, on the reverse strand, counting down.
GGCCGGCGGCACCCCGCACCTCCCCGAGGACGACGAGCCGGGCCAGTAGCGGCAGCGGCGGCATCATCGGCGGCCCGCGCCGGCGAATGCCCCTGCGCGAGCGGGGCAGCGGTCAAGAGGACCGCTGCCCCGTCTTCGCGAGAGGTGACCCATGCCCGAGTCCCCGGCCGCCGATTCCGTCCGCGCCGCCGATCCGGGCGGCCCCGCCGGCGCACCGCCGCTCCGGCGCCGCGACCCCGCGCTCGCCCTGCCCCTCGCGCAGGCGGCCGGCTGGACCACCGCCGACGTGCGCGCCGTGGACACCGCCCGCGTCCTGGCCGCCGACGCCGTGCAGCACAAGGGCAACGGGCATCCCGGGACCGCGATGAGCCTGGCCCCGCTGGCCTACCTGCTGCACCAGCAGGTCATGCGGCACGACCCGGCGGACCCCGAGTGGATCGGCCGCGACCGGCTCGTCCTGTCCTGCGGGCACGCCTCGCTGCTCCTCTACATCCAGCTCTACTTCTCCGGCTACGGCCTGGAACTCGACGACCTGCGCGCACTGCGCACTTGGGGCTCGGCGACGCCGGGCCACCCGGAGCTGCGGCATACGCCCGGCGTGGAGGTCACCACCGGCCCGCTCGGCCAGGGCTTCGCCAACGCGGTCGGCATGGCGATGGCCGCCCGGCGCGTGCGCGGCCTGCTCGATCCGGAACCACCCGCAGGAGCAAGCCCGTTCGACCACTTCGTCTACGTGATCGCCTCGGACGGCGACCTGATGGAAGGGGTCTGCGCGGAGGCGTCCTCGCTGGCCGGGCACCAGGAACTCGGCAACCTCATCGCGTTCTACGACCAGAACGGCATCTCGATCGACGGCAGTACGCAGACCGCGCTGTCCGAGGACGTGCCGGCCCGCTACCGGGCGTACGGATGGCACGTCCAGACCGTCGACTTCACCGCGACCGGCCAGTACGTCGAGGACGTCGACACGCTGCTCGCCGCGATCGCGGCCGCGCAGGGCGAGAGCACGCGCCCGTCGCTGATCGTGCTGCGCACCGTGATCGGCTGGCCCGCACCCGGCCTGTCCGGAACCGGCCGCGCGCACGGCTCGGCGCTCGGCGAGGACGAAGTGGCCGCGGTCAAAAAGCTGCTGGGCTTCGCGCCCGGCGAGGCGTTCGCGGTCGAACCGGAAATCCTGGAGCACGTGCGGCTGGTCCGCGACCGCGGCACGCGCGCCCGGGTGCACTGGATGAGCGACTACGCCCGCTGGAAGACCGCGGATCCGCAGCGCGCCGCACTGCTCGGCAGGCTGCGCGCCGGGCGGCTGCCGCTCGACTGGCACGACGCGCTGCCGGTGTTCGATCCCGGGGACGGCCCGATCGCCACCCGGGAGGCGTCCGGTGCGGTGCTCGCCGCGGTCGCCGACCGGCTGCCCGAACTGTGGGGCGGTTCGGCCGACTTGGCGTCCAGCACGAGTACCACGATGCCGGCCGAGGCGTCCTTCCTGCCGGAGTCGCGCATGCCCCGGGGGTGGCCGGGCGACCCGTACGGCCGCACGGTGCACTTCGGGGTCCGCGAGCATGCGATGGGCGCGATCATGAACGGGATCGCGGCGCACGGGCTCACCCGGCCGTACGGCTCGACGTTCCTGGCGTTCAGCGACTACATGCGGCCCACGGTGCGGCTGGCCGCGATGGCCGGGCTCCCGGTGGTCTACCTGTGGACGCACGACTCGGTCGGGCTGGGCGAGGACGGGCCGACCCACCAGCCGGTGGAGCATCTGGCCGCGCTGCGCGCGATACCCGGGCTCGCGGTGGTCCGGCCGGCCGACGCGAACGAGACGGTGGCCTGCTGGCGGGCGGCCGTCGAACGCACCGACGGGCCCGTGGCGTTGGCGCTGTCCCGGCAGGAACTCCCGGTCCTGGACCGCGGCCGCGGTCCTGCCGCGTGCTCGCTGGCCTCGGAGGCGGCGTACGGCGGCTACATCCTGCGGGACGCGCCGGAGCCGCTGCCGCACGAGCCCGAGGTGCTGCTGATCGCCACCGGTTCGGAGGTCGCCCTCGCGCTCGATGCGCAGGACATGCTGGCCCGGGACGGGGTCGCGGCCCGCGTGGTCTCCATGCCGTGCCGCGAGTGGTTCGACGAACAGCGCTGCGACTACCGCGACATGGTGCTCCCGCCGCAGGTCAGGGCGCGGGTCGCGGTCGAGGCCGGGGTGGCCATGCCGTGGCGCGACCTGGTCGGCGACGCGGGCCGCGTGGTCGGCCTGCGCGACTTCGGCGCGTCCGCGGAACACCAGGTGCTGTACCGCAAGTTCGGCCTCACCGCGGAGGCGGTCGCGCATGCTGCCCGGCAGAGCCTCGCGCAGCTCGCCGGCCTCGCGTCCGGATGAACCGGTCGAACCGTTTGAGCCGGATGAACCGGATGAACCGGATGAATGCAGAACGCGGTTCGGGGCACCGGGGATGGCCGGAGGTGGAACTTCGATGGACGATTCGATGACGTGGATGGCCGCGGCGGCGTGCCGGGGCAGCGACCCGGCGATGTTCCAGGACACCGACGCCGCTCCCCAGGACGGGGATTCCGGGCACGCTGCGGCCCTGCGCGTGTGCGCGGCCTGCCCGGTGCGCGCCCGGTGCCTGGACTGGGCGCTGTCCACCCGGCAGCCGCAGGGCATTTGGGGCGGCCGGACGACCGCCGACCGGCTCGCCCTGCTGCGGGCCGCGCAGCCCCCGGCATCCCGTCGTCCGGCAGCGCGCGCGGCAGGTCCGCGGCACGCCGCGTAGCAGCATCAGCGCGTCGCACCATCAGGTCACACGAGTGCCCCCACGCCCCTGGACACCCAAAGTGATGTTTGTTTGACTGGCCGTCACAGACACACGGGGGATGTGACTCGATGCTGCACAAAACGCGCCGCCCGCCACGCGGGGCGGGTTCGCCCAGGCCACCCGGCGGCGGCCGGACCGGCGGTCCCTCCCCGTGCCGAGTCCGCCCGCTCCGCACCCGGCCCCCGGCCTCCCCGCCGGGCGGACACGATGCGGACCGCGGGCCTTCCCAAGGGAGACACAGCGCGATGACGCACGCACCCACTCGGGCACTCCACGGCCCAGCGTTCGGAGCCGGGCTCGCTCGCCGTGGCGACATACCGCCGGACGGGCGCTTATCCGCGTCCGCCGAACCCGCCGGCCCGCCGCGCGGCCACCGCGGCTCGACCGCGCACCGCAGCACCGAGGGGCTGCTCGTCGACGACGGCCTCCGGGTCTGCCTGGAGGAGCGCACCACGTCCGTCGGGGTCCGCACGCTGGAGCTGACGTTCCTGGAATTCGAGCTTCTCGCCTACCTGTTGCTGCACCCCAAGCAGGTCTTCACGCGCCGCCAGCTGATGGAGACCGTATGGGGCTACCCGGAGGCGGGCGGCGGGCGCACGGTGGACGTGCACATAGCGCGGCTGCGCCGGAAGCTGGGCGCCCGGCACCGCTACCGCCTCGCGACGGTGCGCAGGGTCGGCTACAAGTACGTCCCGCACGACCTGACCCACCACCCGGTCCGCCTGCCCGGCCCGCGTACCGGCTTCTGACCGGCCCGGGCCGCCCGGCGCACCGCCGGCCGGGCGGCCTGCGGCCCGCGGGGGCGCACCCGCCCCTGCCGGCCGCGGCACCGGCAATCGCGCCTTGTGGGAGACGTCACCTGACGGTCCGTCAGATTTCTTGGCGCGGGCTGTTGATGCCGCTCGGGATGTTCCCTATGTTCGGTTCCGGACATGATCTTCCGCCGGGCCGCCCTCTCGGCGCCGGCGGGACGGAGCTGCACTCTTGGAAACGTCGCCGAGCGGAGGCCGCACGGTCCGGGAGCGCCTGATCGTTCCCGTCCTGGCCTACGCCGGGGTGCTGATGGCCCTGATGCAGACCGTCGTGGTGCCGCTGCTGCCGGACCTGCCGGGGCACACCGGTGCCTCCCCGGCCACGGTGAGCTGGATGCTCACCGCGACGCTGGTGACCGGCGCGGTGCTCAACCCGGTGCTCGGGCGCGCCGGCGACATGTACGGCAAACGCCGCGTGGTGCTCGCCTCGCTGGCCACCATGACCGCCGGTTCGGCACTGTGCGCGGTGAGTTCGGACATCCGCGTGCTGATCTTCGCCCGGGCGCTGCAGGGCACCGCGGCGGTGGTGGTCTCGCTGGCGACCAGCATCCTGCGCGACGAGCTGCCGCCGCACAAGGTCAACTCGGCGGCCGCGCTGATGAGTTCCACGGTCGGTCTGGGCGCCGCCTTCGGGCTGCCGCTGGCCTCGGTGCTGGTGGACCACGCCGACTGGCACACCATGTTCTGGGTCACGACCGGCCTCGGACTGCTCGGCTTGGCGGCCGCCTGGCTCGTGGTGCCGGAGTCGCCGGTGCGCACGCCCGGCCGCTTCGACCTGGTGGGCACGGTCCTGCTGGGCATCGGCCTGGTCGCGGTGCTGCTCGCGGTGTCGAAGGGCGGCGAGTGGGGCTGGACCGGAGCGGCGGTTCCCGCACTGCTGGGCGGCGGCGTCGCCGTGCTGTTGCTCTGGGGATGGCACCAGCTCCGCACCAAGGAGCCGGTGGTCGACCTGCGGCTGGCGGCCCGCCGGACCGTTTTCCTGCCGCATGCGGCCGCGCTGCTGACCGGGTTCGCGTTCTATGCGAACTGGCTCTCCACCGCGCAGTTGGTGCAGGCCCCGGAGTCGACCGGGTACGGACTCGGCGCGTCCGCGGTCACCGCGAGCCTGTGCCTGCTGCCCGGCGGTGTGATCATGGTGCTGCTGTCGCCGATGTCGGCGCGCATGTCGAACGCGTACGGCGCGCGCGTGACGCTGGCGCTGGGCACCGCGGTGATCGCCGCGGCGTACACGTTCCGGGTGTTCACCAGCGAGAGCCTGTGGCTGATCACGCTGGGCGCGTCGCTGTGCTCGGTGGGCACCACGCTCGCCTATTCGGCCCTGCCGATGCTCATCATCGAGGCGGTGCCGCAGCAGCAGACCGCGGCCGCGACCGGGCTGAACGTCCTGATGCGGACCATCGGCCAGGCGGTGTGCAGCACCGTGGTCGCGCTGGTCCTCACCCAGATGACGATGGACGCGGCCGGCCTGGAGATCGCCAGCCTGGACGCCTACCGGCTGGTGTTCGGCCTGGCGGCGGGCATCGCCGCGGCCGCGGCCCTGACCGCACTCGCGCTGCCCGCGGCAGGCCGTCGCTCGGCGCCCGGTGCGTCCGGAGCGGCCGCGCCGGATGCACCGTCGGAGGGCGGGCGGCTGCCGGCCGCCTCGGGCGAGCGCGGCGCCGAGGCCTGACGCCGCGGTCCGGGGAGTAATCGCAGTCCGCCCGTCGACCAGACCAAGGACTGGACGCGCACCCTGCCACCTGTCATGCCGATCCCCGATCGCCGTGCCTGCGGAACCTCCGCATCACGACGATCGGCACCGGATCGTCCCTTCTTGATCGGTTTTCCGGCCAATGCCCGGAAAGAGGGACGCGGCGGCCGGCCCGCCGCGGCTCGCGGAGCTCAGGCGTAGCAGGTCAGAGGCTTGCCGTCGTTGTAGGCGATCATGTCGGCGAGGGCTCCATACGTGTCCACCTCGCCGCCGGACAGTTCGGCGTAGGCGCGGTGCAGATTGCCCACCAGGCGCTCCGGGTCGCTGAGCTCAGCCCATTCGCCGAGGTCCGCCTCGTAGGCGGCGGCCAGCGGGTCGAGGCCGGCCGCGCGGCCCTGCGCGGCGGTCTCCATCAGGAACGCGGTGTAGCGGACCGCGACGTCGATCTGCTCGGGCCCGCAGACCGGGCCGTGCCCGGGCACCAGCGTCGCCGCGTCGAGCTCGCGCAGCCGCTCCAGGGTGTGCAGGTAGCCGATCGGCGAGCCCATGAGCAGGAACGGCGTACCGCCATTGAAGATCAGGTCGCCGGTGTACACGACCCGCTGGTCGGGCAGCCAGACCACAGAGTCGTTGGACGTGTGCGCGGCGGTCCCGAAGTGCCGCACCTCGGCCCGCAGGTCGCCCACGTGCAGGGTGACCGACTCGGCGAAGGTCAGGAACGGCGCGGCGACGCGCAGGTCGCCCCAGTCGACGCCGGGCCACACCGCGTCGCGCTCCATGAGGCCGTAGCGCAGGACTTCGGCCCGGGTCTTCTCGTGCGCCACGATCGTCGCGCCGGGCACCAGGTAGTTGCCGTGCGTGTGGTCGCCGTGGTGGTGGGTGTTGACCAGCGTGCGCACCGGGGCGCCGCCCGCGACGCGCTCGATGGTGCCCAGGTAGAGCCGGGTGCGGCGCTCGGTCGCGCAGGTGTCGATCGCGACGGCACCGCCGTCGCCGACCAGGAAGCCGGTGTTGTTGATCCACCAGGTGCCGTCCGGCTGGATGTACGCGAACGCCCCGTCGGCCACCTCCTCCACCGCCGGCGGGTCGATCGTGCCGTGCTCGTGGACGTAGTGCGAAACGCTCATGCTGTCTTCCCCCAGGACGGTCGGCAGTCCGCTTCCCCCTGGAATACACCGATGCCGGGCCGTGCGCCATCACCGACGCGGGGGAACCTGGCGGCATTTGCGGCGAGTTGCCCGGTATCGCAGGCCGATCCGCGGCCGGGTCTGGCGGCCGCACGGGGAACGGGAGTAGTCTCCCCGCGAATTAATTCATAGCCAGAATTAATACACTGCACCAGTTCCCTGGAGGCCGTCTTGGCCACATCACCGCCCGAACACCCCGACCGGGCACCGAGATTCCGGCTGCGCTCCGGCACCCGCTCGGGCGTCCGCCCCGGCACTCGCGCCGCCACGTGCGCGGCCGCCGCGGCCGCCCTGGTCGCGACACTGCTCGCCGCCCCGCAGGCCGCCGCCCATCCGGCCGGTCCGGACCGCGGCGCTCCCGTCGCGGCCGCGAAGTCCGGCCTGCTGCGCGGCCAGGCCGTCGGCGGCGCCGAGCAGTTCCTCGGCGTCCCGTACGCCGCGCCGCCGGTCGGCGCGCTCCGCTTCCGCGCCCCGGCGGCCGTACCGCGCTGGTCCGGCACCCGGGACGCCACCGCGCAGTCCGCCGCATGCATCCAGTTCGCGCCGGTCGGCGTCGACCCGGCGTACCCGCGCAGCGAGGACTGCCTCGCCCTGGACCTCTACCGCCCGCGCGGCGCCCGGCCCGGCGCCAAACTGCCGGTGATCGTGTGGATCCACGGCGGAGCCTGGCAGCAGGGCACCGGCGTCCAGTTCGCCGGCCGCACGACCGCGGACACCACCGGCGCGATCGTGCTGAGCATCAACTACCGCCTGGGCGCGCTGGGTTACCTGGGTCTTCCGGGCTTCGACGCGGAGACGCCGGAGGGCTCGGGCAACTGGGGCACCCTGGACCAGATCGCCGCGCTGCGCTGGGTGCGCGACAACGCCACCGCCTTCGGCGGCGACGCGGGCAACGTCACGGTCACCGGCCAGTCCGCGGGCAGCGGCTCGGTCTGCGCGCTGCTCGGCGCCCCGGCTGCGAAGGGCCTGTTCGCCAAAGCCGTGCTGCAGAGCGGCCCGTGCAGCTTCCTGTCCGCGCGGCCGCTGGCCGACGCGCAGGCGCAGGGTGCCGCGTTCGCCGCATCGCTCGGCTGCCCGGACGCGGCGACCGCCGCCGCGTGCCTGCGCAACGTGCCGATCGCGGCGCTGACCGCGGCCGGCATGAACCTGCCCCCGCTGGGCCCGGCCGCGGGCGGCAAGCTGCTGCCCCGCGCGCCGTACGAGGCGATCACCTCGGGGCAGTGGAACAAGGTGCCGGTGATCATCGGCAACACCCGTTCCGAGGGCAAGTTGTTCGCTCTGGGCCAGGCCGGAATATCGGCCGAGGAGTACACCGCCTACGTGGGTGCCACGTACGGCTCGGTGGCCTCGAAGGTCCTCGCGCGCTATCCGGTGTCCGGGTACCCGACGCCGTTCCATGCGCTGTCGGCGGTGCTGACCGACTCGTCGTGGGCCTGTCAGACGCAGGTGACCGCGGAGTCGCTGAGCCGTCAGGTGCCCACGTACCAGTACGAGTTCGACGACCCGGCCTCCCCGCCGCTGCGCGGCCTGGACATCCCCGGGCTGGACACGGGCAACGCGCACAGCGCCGAACTCGCGTACCTGTTCGACTTCACCGAGCAGGGCCGCCCGTTCACCGCGGAGCAGGCCAAGCTGGCGGACCGCATGAAGCGCGCGTGGGCCGCATTCGCCTGGTACGGCACGCCCAACGGCCCGGGGCTGGCCCCGTGGCTGCCGCTGACCGGGCGCGGCGACGTCCTGAAGTTCGGGCCGTCCGGCGACCGGATGTTCCGCGACTTCGCGGACGAGCACCAGTGCGGCTTCTGGAGCAACCCGGCGGCCTGATGCGCCCGCTGCGGGGTGCGGCCTTTCCCCGGCCGCGCCCCGCAGCTTGCTCGTTCTATGCGCTGTGCGCCTGCAGGAACCGCGCGATGTCCGCGGCGACCGCCTCGGGCTTCGCCTCGGGACCGAAGTGGTCGAGCTTGGGGTAGGTGACCAGCTCGGCGTCGGGCAGGACGTCCTTCAGCCGGACCGTCGCCCGGCCCGCGCCGGTGGTCGTGAGGTCCTTGCCCGCCATGAGCAGCACCGGCGCGGCGACCTCTGCGTACCGCGGGAAGTCCGCCTCGGTGCGCACCGATTCCTCGTGCTCGCGGATCGACCCGGCCAGCAGGACGTGCTTCTGTTCCCGCTCCGGGCCCTTGACCGCGAACTTGAGGATGATGCGCATGAGCCAGCGCGGCGCCTTGCCGCTCAGGTCCGGGTTGATGCCCTGTACGAACGTCAGGAACGCCTCGGCCGGCTTGCCCGCCTCCAGTTCGCGGCGGCTGCGGTCGGCCCAGCCCATCGGCACCGAGCCGTCGACCGCGACGCCCGGCTCGTACACGGCGATCCGGTCGAACGCCGAACCGTTCAGGGCCGCCTGCAAGGTGAGGAAGCCGCCGAAGCTGGTGCCGAACACGAGCCGGGCACCGGTCGCGGCACGCACGGCCTCGATGTCGGCGACCTCGGCCACCGCACTGTACGCATCGCCCTGCGGGCCGCTCGCCCCGCGGCCGCGCCGTTCGACGGTGTGCACGGTGAACCGGTCGGCGAGCGCCGCGGCCAGGCCGTCGAAGTCGGCCGCCATCTGCAGGGCGCCGGGCACGATCAGCAGCGCGGGCCCCGTCCCGGTGCTCCGGTAGCCGATCACCGTGCCGTCTTCCGAGACCACCGAGCCCACTCGCACATCCCCCTGCACAGCCGGCGCCCCCATGGCGTCTCCCCTCCACATTTGATCAAGGACCCCGAGGACCCTACGGGCCGCCCGGCCGCGGCGGATAGGGGGTCTCATCCCATGGGCAGGTCAAGCCGGGTCGGACTCCGCTGGTCCGGCGCTCGCCGGGTCGTCGAGCACCAGATCCGTCGCCAGCGCGGCGGCCCCCCACACGGGCGCGGCAGCACCGAGCAGCCCGCCGCGCGCCTCGACGTTGCGGTAGACGCCGACACCGCGCAGCTCGGCCAGCGCCTCCCGCACGCGCGGCAGCAGCCACGGCGCGAGGGCCGCGTAGTGCCCGCCGAGGAGCACCGTCTCCGAACCCAGAACCGTCGTCAAAATCACCGCGGTGTCGGCGAGTTGCCCGGCCAGGGTGTCGAGCACGCGCAGCGTCCGCGGATCGCGCCGCTGCGCGCTGCGCACCAACTCGGCCACGGCCAAGGCCAGGGCGTCCGCAGGATCGCCGTCCGCGGCAGGCCGAACCGACGGGCCCGCCGGGTCGATTCCCGCCTCCGCGAGCAAGACCGGGGGCGCCCCGACCGCTTCCAGGCACCCGCGGCGGCCGCACCAGCACAACGTGCCCCCGGAGTCGACCGACAGATGCCCGGCCTCCCCCGCTCCGCCGCCCGCGCCGCGGAAGATGCGGCCGTCCACGATGACGCCGGCACCGACACCGACGTACCCGCTCACCACGACCACGTCCTGCCGCGCCACCGCAGCGGGCAGCGCCCGGTGCTCGGCCAGCGCGCTCAGGTTGGCGTCGTTGTCGAGCAGGATCGGCAGCGCCGCAGCTTCCGCGTCCAGCCCCCGCAGCTCGTCGCGGACCAGCCCGGCCAACGGCACGTCGCGCCACTGCAAGATGGGCGCGAGCGACACCACCCCCGAGCCCGTGACCACGACACCGGCAATGGCCAGCGCAACCGCCACAGGCCGGGCACCGGCCTGCCGGGCAGCACCCGATGCCGCACCGATCTCCGCCCCCAGGCAAGCCACCACGGCCGCGTGGTCCCCGGGCCCGGCAGCGTGCTCGACCGTACGCCGGTACAGCTCCCGCCCGCCCAGATCCGCGGCCAGCACGGTCACCGACCGCACGTCGACGTGCGCGCCGACGACCGCAGCCGTCGTGCCGTCGAACTCCACGGGCGACCGCGGCCGTCCGGCGACACCCGGATTCGGCCGCGTCCCGGTCGCCCGCACCAATCCGAGATCGGAAAGGTTCGCGACAAGGCTGGTGACCGCCCCCGCCGCCAACCCGGTCTGCTCCGCTATCTCGGTCCGCGCCAACGGCCCGGCATCGCGAATGGTCCGCAGCACCAGCGACAGATTGTGCCGCCGAACGGCCGACACATCCTGAGCAACCGCCAACGGCCGAGGTGTACGCACCCCGCCACCCTAAGCCGCGCCACATCCCGCGCAGCGTCCAGGCTGCGCGTCGCCTCGGCCGGGCAGGCGGTAGGCAGCCACCTGTGCGGGCCGGGCCCGTCGATGACGTACACCCGGTCGTCGTCCGGCCTTCCGCAGGGGTTCCAACGGGTCAGTCGGGTGGCGCGAGCCTCGCGAAGACGACGACGTTGCCGTTGTAGCCGGCCTTGCCGTTGTACGTTCCGCCGCAGGTGATCAGGCGCAGTTCGGGGACGCCGCTGCCGCCGTAGACCCGCTCGGCGGGGAAGGTCTTCTTGCTGAAGACCTCGATGCCGTAGACGGTGAAGACCGCGGTGCTGCCGTCCTTGCGGGCGACGTGGATCCGGGCGCCCTTCTTCAGCGAGCCGAGCTTGTAGAAGACCGCGGGGCCGCTCTTGCCGTCGACATGGCCGACGATCACCGAGGTGCCCTCGGCCCCGGGCGTCGACGAACCCTCGTACCACGCACCGAGGTTCTTCTCCGTCACCGACGGCGCGGCGATCCAGCCCCTTGCGTCGAGGCCGACGGTGGTGAGCGGTGCCTTGACGCGGATGACGGGGATCGTGATGGAGACCGGCGGCGAAACCGGCATCGGCTTGGCCGGCCGGGCCTGCGGGGTGGGCGAGGCGGACGCCGCGGCGGGCGAAGGAGCCGCCTTGGCGGTGCTCTTCCCGGACGGCTTGGCGGTCGGCGAGGCCGGGCCGGTCGTCGGGCCGCCGGCCGAGGCCTGTGCCTGCGCGGCATCCCCTTGCCCGGGCGGCGCGTCGGGGCGCTGCTCGGCGGACGGCTGCGGCGGGCCCGCGGCCGGCCGCAACGCGTCGGCGGTGACGGCGGCCCCGGACAGGACGGCGACCAGCATCAGGACCACCGTCAGGATCCTGCCGCGCCGCGTCAGCCGTACCGACGTCCCGGACTTGCGGCGCCGCGCGTGCCGGGCCCGGCGCAGCGGGTTGACCGGCGGCGCGCTCACGGGACGGCGGCGCCGCGGCGCGGCAGGATGCTCCTGCCGCGCCGCGTCACCGCACGCTTCGTCGTCGCGCACCGGCTGCCCGCCGACCGGGGGTTCGGGTCCGAGGCCGTGGAGGCCGGTCAGTTCCCGGAGCCGCGGCGGCCGCGGCGGAGCAGCGGAACGGCGATCAGCACGGCCACACCGGCGACCGCGATACCTGCGCCGGCCTGGAGCGGGTTGATGCCGCCCGCACCACCGCCACCGCCCAGGTCGGAGCCACCGGCCGGGACCGTGTTCCCGAAGACGTCCTTGACCGTCGGAGCGCCGCCGTTGCCGCCGCCACCGGTGCCGCCACCCGTGCTGGTGATGTTGCCGGGTGCGCAGGACACCTTGAAGACCTTCTGCTTGGCGTTGCCCTTCTGGCCCTCGAAGTTCCAGGTCAGCTTGTACATGCCGTTCGGCAGCGAGAGCGGTCCGGTGTGGCCCGTGCCGTTGACGAGCGTCAGCTGGCCGTCAAGGTGCCCCGCCCCCTTCTTGGCGGGCTGCGGGTCGATCGACCACGTCACTTCCTGGACCGTGTCGAACTGGAAGGCGGCCAGGTAGAACCGGCACACCTTCGGCTCGTCCCGGTTGTCGTCGAAGGGCGTCGTGGTCGCGTGGATCTTGACGGTGCCGTTGTCGCCCGGGGCGGCGACCGCCACCCCGGAAAGCGCCACGGTGCCTGCGCCGAACGCGGCAACGGCCAGCGCAGCGGCGACGCGGCGTACGGCGTGGGTGGTGGTCACGGTAGAACTCCCGGATAGCCGCCGACCGGGTATCGGTCGGATAGACCGACTATCACTTCGGCGCCTCCGGGGCGGCCGTCGGCGGCACACGACACACCCACAGTTCACCCGAACAGCACAGCCCGCCGAACGCCCGCCGCGTCCTGAGGCGGCTCGGCTGCCGGCCCGCTGCGCTATCCGCGGCGGCTGGGAGCGGTCAGCTGCGCCCACTCCGCCGCCGAAAACGTCAGAACGGCGCCATGGACCCGCTTCGAATCGCGCACGCGGACGCGGACGCCGCCAAGGACAGCCGCGACCTCTACACAGTCACCACCATCCGGTCCGCTGTGGCTGCTCTTGATCCAATGCAAGTGCTCGTGCGCCTGGTCTGCCTCAAGCCCGCTCATAGCTCTCCCGCAATGCGCTCGATCAGCCGCACCGACGCTTCGCCGCCGAGGGCCTGCGAGCGCAGCTTCCCATAGCGCATCGCGAACAAGCTGACCTTTCTCGGGTCAGCGATCAGGTGCCCCTCGCCATTGGACTCGAAATACGCCACGTGCCGGTGCTCGACCGTCTCAACAAGCAGCATGGGACCGTGAATTCCCGCATGCGGGCCGTAGCCCAGCGGCATCACCTGAAGTTCGACGTTCCGCAGCTCCGAACACCGGACGAGGTGGTGCAGCTGCGCCCGCATGATCACGGGGCCGCCGACCGGGCAACGGAGCGCAGCCTCGCAGACGACGAAGGAGAATTCGGTAGTCGGGACCCGCCCCAGCAATGCCTGTCGGCGCATACGCGCCTCCAACAACTGCTCGGCCTGCTCGTCCGGCAGCGGAGGGCAACGTGCCTCGAACAAAGCACGCGCGTACTCCTCGGTTTGCAGCAGACCGGGGACCAGTTGCGTGTCATAGGAATAGCGGGTCGCGGCATCGGCCTCGATCATGGCCACGTCCTGGAAGAACTGCGGGAGCTTGGCGAGATCCACTTCGTTCTGCAGGACGGCAAGCGCGCCTTCCGCACCGAGGAGTTCCTCGACAGCCTCCGTGAACGACTCCTTTGCCGGACGGCGCCCCTGCTCGATCGAGGCCACGTGCTCGACCGAGTAGCCGACCGCGTCGGCAAGCGCCTGCTGGGTGAGCCCCGCGCGCTCGCGGAACAGCTTGAGGAGTTTGCCGTAGCCGACCCAGATGGCCGGCCGGTCGTCCGGCTGCATACGCCCCTTGTTCCGTCCGCTGCCGCCCGTCGTCGTCCCCATGTGACTCACCGTCCCCGCCGATGCCTGATGACCGTTCCCGCCGCAGCAGCCCCCACCGGCGACTTCCAGCCACGCCCAGGCTAGACAGGTAATCGCATGCTCACGCTGCGAAACGTCGAACTCGTTGGTGCGGGCGGCGTATTCGACCCGTACAAAATCGACGCCGACTCGTACAGCTCGCAGATCCCAGAGGCGTCGTCCTGGTGGCGCACGCGCGCCTCCGGTGACGGTTTGCGGCATGAAGCCCGCTCCGACACAGCCGCATACCGACCCGGTCGGCGAACTCGCTTATGCCGTCCTGCTGGACGGTGTGCCGTCCAGTGCTCGACTTGCTCGGCGCCTGGCCGTTGCGCAGCTCGGACTGTGGGACGTCGACGTCCCACCGCTCGTCGAGTCGGTGGCGATGGTGACGGCCGAATTGGCGGCCAACACCGTCACGCACGGATCCGATTCACAGCCTTGGCAGTTCCGACTGGACATGGTCCTGCTCCCGGACCGGCTGCGGGTGGCCGTCATCGAACCGGATCGCGGATGCCCTCTCCCGTCGCTCCCGCAACTCCCGCGACCGGAATCCACCTCCGGCCGCGGGCTGTTCCTCGTCGCGGCGTACTCGGACCGCTGGGGTGTGGACTCCGACGTGGACGCCGGGTTCCGCGCGGTGTGGGCCGAGTTCGTGCTGTCGGGCGCGGCCGCGCGAGGCAGTGGTCGAGGCGGGCCGCGCCCGGCAGCTCGACAAGGGCGGAATCCCGGATCGCGTCAGTGAGTTCCCGGGCGTGAGCGGGCGGACGCGGAAGCCGGGTTCGGGACGGAACCGCCTTGGCCGGTCTTGGCTTTCACCTCTCCAGCACCAAGGCCAGGCCCTGGCCGACGCCGATGCACAGGGCCGCGAGCCCGGTTCCGGAGCCCGTCTCGGCGAGCTGGTGCGCGACCGCGCCGGCCAGCCGCGCGCCCGAAGCACCCAGCGGGTGGCCCAGGGCGATCGCCCCGCCGCGCGGGTTGACGACGGCCGGGTCGAGGTCCGGCCACTGTTCGAGGCAGCCGAGCGCCTGGGCCGCGAAAGCCTCGTTGAGTTCGAAGGTGTGCAGGTCGGCGAAGGTGCGGCCGGCCTTGGCCAGGGCCCGGTTCACGGCCTCGACCGGGCCGAGTCCGAACAGGTGCGGTTCGACGCCGACCGCCGCGGACGCGCTGATCCGGGCCAGCGGTTCGCGGCCGGTCGCGGCCAGTCCGGCCTCGTCGGTGAGCAGCAGGGCGGCCGCGCCGTCGTTGAGCGGCGAGGAGTTGCCGGCCGTCACGGTGCCGTCCGGGCGGAACGCCGGGGCCAGCTTGCCCAGCGCCTCCATCGTGCTCGTCTCGCGGATGGACTCGTCCCGCGCGAGGTCCGCACCGCGGAACGCCGGTCCCTCGCAAGGCACGATCTCGGCGGCGTACCGGCCGGCCGCCCAGGCCTCGGCGGCCTTGCGGTGGCTGTCGAGCGCGAAGGCGTCCTGGCGTTCGCGGGTGATGCCGAACTTGTCGGCGATCAGTTCGGCGCCTTCTCCGAGGCCGACGGTCCAGGCGTCCGGCATGGCCGGGTTGACCAGGCGCCAGCCCAGGGTGGTGGAGACGAGCTGCTGGTGGCCGGCCGGGAAGGCGCGTTCCGGCTTGGGCATGACCCACGGGGCGCGGCTCATCGACTCGACGCCACCTGCGACCGCCACCGACACATCGCCGACCGCGATGGCCCGGTACGCCTGGATGACGGCCTCCAACCCGGAGCCGCACAGCCGATTGACGGTGGTGCCCGGTACGGAGGTGGGCAGTCCGGCGAGCAGGACGGCCATCCGGGCCACGTTGCGGTTGTCCTCGCCGGCGCCGTTGGCGTCGCCGAAGAAGACGTCGCCGATGGCCGCGGGGTCCAGGTCGGGGGCGCGGGCGACGAGGGCGCGCAGCACGTGCGCGGCGAGGTCGTCGGGGCGTACGCCGGAGAGCGCGCCGCCGTACTTGCCGATCGGCGTACGGACCGCGTCGACGATGTACACGTCCTTGAGTCCGGTGGCTCCGGCGGTCACGATCCGTCCTTCCCGGCGGCCTTGAGGCTGCGCAGTGCGAGGAGTTCGCTGTCGTGGCGCGTTGCGCGGTGTTCGCCTGGTGAACTATCGTTCACAACTCTGCGCGGGCTTGAGTCTGCGCGGTGCCCTGACGCGTGTCAACCACGGGCCGCGCCCGCACCCGCCCTTCCGGAGCCGCGATGCCTGCCCCGAGCCGCACCCCCGGCGCCGGCCGGCCGGACGGATCCGCCGCGCCCGCACCCCCGCCCGAGGCGGTCGGGCCGCTCATGCGCGGCCTGGAGGTGCTGCGCGTGCTGACCGCGGCCGGCGGGCGGTCCGGGCTCGGCGACCTGGTCCGGGCGACCGGGTTGGCCCGCTCCACGGTCGACCGGATCGCCGCGACGCTGGTGCGCATCGGATACGCGCGCCTGGAGGGCCGCGATGTCGTGCTCACCCCGCGGCTGATGGAGCTGGGCAACGCGTACCTCTCCGCGACCGGCATCCCGCAGCGCTACGCCCCGCTCGCCGACGCGCTGGCCGGGACCCTGGACGAGTCCGTGTCGCTCGCGGTGCCGGACGGCGACGGGGTCCGCTTCGTGCACCAGGCGATCCGGCGCCGCACGATGTCCCTCGCGTTCCGGATCGGCGACCGGATCCCGGCCGAACGCGCCGCGGCGGGCGCCCTGTTCGCGGCGGACTGGACGGACGCCGAGTTCGCGGCGTGGCAGGCCCGGGCCGCGGACGACCCGCTGGACGCCGGGTTCCCGGCCGTCCCGCCGCCGAAGTCCTCCGCCGCCCGGGACACATTCCGGGCCCGTGCGGACGCCGCACGCAGCTCCGGCGTGTCGGTCGACGACCAGCTCGTCGAGCCGGGCCTCGTCGCAGTCGCGGTGCCGGTCCGCGACGCCGGCGGACGTACCGTCTGCGCGCTGAGCACGGTGAGCCACACCAGCCGGCACACCGCCGAGTCGCTGCGGGCGGCCACTGCGGCCGCGCTGCGCGACACTGCGGAGGCGATGGCCGCATCGGCCGCGAACCCCGTTGCCGGATCGGACACTTCGCGCCCCACGACCGGCCGTCCGCTCCCCCGCGCCGCCTGGCTGCGTGCCTCGAAGCAGGAACTGGGCCCGGAGTTCGTCGAGTCCTTCGCCCGCGGGCTGGCCGTGGTGACGGCATTCGACGCCGCCGGAGGCGCCCCCGAAGCGCCCGGCACATCCGGTGCGTCCGCCCCGTGGCGCGAGTTGCCCGTCGCGCTCCCCCTGACCGCCGTCGCCGAGGCGACCGGACTGCCGCGCGCGACCGCACGCCGCGCCCTGATCACCCTCGAACACCTCGGCTACGCCGAGCAGCAGGACGGCCTGTTCCGGCTCACGCCGCGCGTCCTCGACCTAGGCTTCGCGCACCTGTCCGGTCTGCCGCTCTCCGCGATCGCCGAACCGCATCTGGCCGCGCTGGTGGGCCGCGTGCACGAGTCGGCGTCGATGGCGGTGCTGAGCGGGGACGACGTGCAGTACATCGCGCGCGTGCCCACGGTCCGCATCATGAGCGTGGCGATCACGGTCGGCACCCGGTTCCCGGCGTACGCGACCTCGTTCGGCCGGGTGCTGCTCGCGGCGCTGCCGGAGCGCGAACGCGACGCGTGGCTGGACCGGGTGGAGCCCGTCGCCCTCACCCCGCACACCGTGACCGCGAAACCCGCCTTGGCCGCGCTGCTCGACGCCGCGGCCGCGGACGGCTTCTCGGTGGTGGACGGCGAACTGGAGGAAGGCCTGCGGTCCGTCGCGGCCCCGGTGCGGGACGCCGCGGGCCGGGTGGTCGCCGCGGTCAACGTGGCGATGCACGCCGGCCGCTACACCCCCGCCGAAACCGAGGCCGACCTGCTGCCGCCGCTGCGCGAGGCCGCCGCGGCGATCAGCGCGGACCTGGCCGCCGCGTCGCGATACGTCGGCGTCGAGCCCCGCTGACCCACTGACCCACTGACCCGCACCTGAACCCGGACTGCCCCTGCCTACCCCGCTGCGGGCCAGTTCTCCAGGAGTACGTGCAGCCCTTCGAGGATCCGCTCCCACGACTCCCCGGTGTCCCGCGGATGCCCGAAGCCGTCCGCGGCCTCGACGCTCACGAAACCGTGGAACGTGCTGCGCATGAACCGGGCGGCGTCCACGACGTCCGGCTCGCCCAGACCGTACGCGCGCAGCACCGCCAGCGTCGTGTCCATGCCGCGCTGCACGCCCGGCGCCTGCGCGGCGGTCTCCGGATCGAGCCGCATCTGCAGGGCGACATACCGCCCCGGGTGGGCGCGCGCGTAGTCGCGGTACGCATGGCCGAAGGCGAGCAGCGCATCGCGGCCCGCGCGCCCGGCGACCGCAGCCGTCACCTGCTCGCCGAGTTCGTGCGAGGACCGCAGCGCGACCCGCTCCCGCAGGTCGCGCAGGTTCTTGACGTGCGAGTAGAGGCTGGCGTCCTTGACTCCGAACCGCCGGGCGAGTGCGGACACCGTCACGTTCTCGAAGCCCACCTCGTCGGCGAGTTCGGCGGCCGCCGCGGTCACCACCTCGGCACTCAGTCCGGCACGCGGCACATGCACCTCCTGCTGTTCGGCCGTCTGCCTCCGGAGCCTGTCTGCCCCGGACTCTACAACCTACCCCCATTAAGCATTTGCCTAGGATAATTAGGCAGGTCTAACGTCGCGGCCATGGAACAGCTCACCGAAAAGCAGATCCGCGCGTCCTTCGCCAATTGCTCCAAGGGCGAGGCCCAGCGCCTGGCGGTCCCCCGCGACCTCGTCGAACGCCCTTGGGGAGACCTGGACTTCCTGGGATGGCGCGATCCGGGGGCACTGGACCGGTGTTATCTGGTGACCGACTACGAAGGCCGCCCCACCGGCATCGCGCTGCGCTTCCCGGACCGGCCGCGCAGCTCGATGCAGCGCAGCATGTGCACCATCTGCCTCACCACACACCCGGGCAGCGGCGTCTCGCTGATGACCGCGAAGAAGGCCGGCAAGGCCGGCCGCGAGGGCAACTCCGTGGGCGTGTACATGTGCGCCGACCTGGCCTGCTCGCTCTACATCCGGGGCCTGAAGGAGCCCGAGCCCGGCGGGCGCTTCAAGGAGAGCCTGTCGGTCGAGGAGCAGGTCGCACGCAGCCGCGAGAAGCTCACCGGGTTCCTCGCCAAGGTCCTGGACCGCGACTGACACCGGACGCCCGCGCCGAACTCCCGCGGCCTGCTCAGCCCTTGGCGACCTCGGCCTTCATCTTGTCCACGAAGTACGGTGCGTACCGGTCGACCAGCGCCGCATTGCCGCCGATCCGGATGATGACGTTGCCGAGCCGGACCGAGACCTGCTTCGACTGGTTGGCGTTGCCGCCGCGCGCCGAGGCGGTGGTCATCGCGACGGCTTCGTCGCCGAGCTTGGGCGCCGGGTCGAGGAGGTAGGTCACCGTCCAGTCGCCCTCGGGGTCGTCGACCTTCACCTCCTGGCATTCGGAGGGCACCCGGCGGATCATCAGGAAGGCCTGGCGGGTGTTCTCGGTGCTGTCCTGCTGCACGCTGACCTCGAGTTCCTGGTACAGCGAGGTGTCGCGCATGCCGGGCGGGGCCTTGTAGTAGTACGTGAACCAGCGGGGCGGCACCGGGTCGTCGCGGCTCTCCGCGGTCGGCGCGCACTGGGCCATGATGGCCTTCTCGAACGGGTCGTCGGCGGGGGCGGCGGACGTGGCACGCGGGGCGCGCTTGGCGGTCCATCCGGGGCCGAGCTCGTCGGCGGTGAGCAGGGCGGACTCCAGCCGGGATTCGCCGATCAGCGGCTTGTCCGTCGACGTCTTCCCGGACGGTGTGGAAGTGCCGTCCGGGACCGGCGACTTGCCGTCTCCGCCGGGCGTCCCGGCGGCCGTGGTCGGGATGCCCTGCTTCCCGATCGGGCCCAGACCGCCGCCGTCGCCGCAGCCGGCCAGCAGCGCGGCGGCGGCCAAGGCGGCCGCAGCCGCCCTGGCCGCCGCACGACGGCTGTTCCGGTGTGCTCGTCCCGGCGCGTGTATTCGTCCCGCCACAAGAACCCCCGTCAGCGATGCCTTCCCCCTGGCCGGGAGCGTAGCAACGCGCGGTTCCTGCCACCGCGGGTCCCTCAGTAGCGCAGCGCCGCCGCGATGCCGCCTGCGTCGGCGAGGGTGCCGTCCGGTACGAAGTCGACCGCGCCGTCCGCGTCCAGGACCGCTTCGACCAGCGAGTCGACGATGTCGTCCTCGACGCCGTCGCGCGGTGCCGAGCCGTTCCCGTCGACGATGTCGAGGGACGCCCGGTCGATGCCTTCGGCGCTCTGCGGCCGGGCGGTGATGCGCAGGCCTTCCTCGACGACCAGGTGGGCCACGCGGCCCTCATGGGCGGGCATCCATACGTCCTGGACGCCGCCCGCGTACCGGCGCCCGCTGCGGGCCGCGTCCAGTTCGGCGAGTGCCGCGGCACCCCGGGTGGCGGTCAACTGGGCCCGGGCCGGAGCGAGTTCCGCGGCGAACTCGGCGGGCGTGGTGTGCTGCATGCCCCCCTTGTCGAGTTCGGCGCCGATGTGCTCGGTGTGCCGGGTCACCGAGCGGAAGAAGGCGATCTGCGGCCGGAGGCCGACCAGGACCACCGGTTCGGCGCGCCCGGCCAGCGCGGCGGCCAGCAGGTCGTCGGCCTGCTGGAACATGCTGCGGACGTCCTGCGACACGCCGAGGCCGCCGCCTTCGCGGGTGATCGGCCCGTCGCGGTCCTCGGCGGGCGAGCGGACCGGGAACCCGGCGTCCGACGCCTCCGCGACCTGCGAGCCGCGGCCGTGCCACAGCCGGACCTCGTCCTCGCCGAGCACCAGCACCCAGTACGGCCGCTGCCGGGCCTCGGCGGCGACGAGGTTCCGGGTCAGGTACGTGGTGCCGAGCACGATCCGGTCGGGCACCTCGGCGCCGACCCGGTACGCGCGGTGCTCGTCGGCGGACGCGTACAGCACCAGGCCGTCCAGGAAGGTCTCCGGGTCCAGTTCCTCGCCCGCCTTCTGCAGGTGCCCGGCGACCGCAAGCCGCGTGTCGCGCGGCACTTCGGGGTCGTCCGCGAGCCGCTTCCCCGCCTCGTCCAGCAACTGGCGCAGCCGGATGTGGTCCTGCTGGTTCTCCGGGCGGTGCCGGTGCGTGAGCAGCGTGACCGAGACCGCCGGGTACGGACGCGGCCGGCGCAGGTCGGCCAGCAGTTCGGGGGTGGGTCGGACGGCCTGCGGCATCGGTCCTCCAGGCATGCGGGCTCGGGCCGAAAGAGTGACGGCGTCGGACGAGCGGAATCCCCGACCGATTTAGGTAATCTTTCACGATTTGCCGCAGCGCGCTCCGAGAGCAGGTCCGATCGTGTCGCGGCGCCTGCCCCGCACTGCGGCGCGGCAATCCCGACGGACCGAGAACGTCGGCATCGATGCAATCCCGGCATAAGTCAGTCGATTGATTGAAACGTGCGCGCTCCGCGGGCACGCTGACTGCTCGGTCGACACGTGTCGCATCCGCATCGCACAGTCACGAAGACGGAGAAGAATGACCGACATCGCAGATCGCAGCACGTCCGGCGCCGCACCGGACGGCGCGCCCGCCCCGGGCACCGCACTCGACCGGCGCACCGTATTAGGCGGGCTGGCCGGTGCCGCCGCGCTGACCGCGATGCAGTGGACGCCCGCGTCCCGCATCCCGGTGGGCAGCGCGGAGGCCACCGTACCCGCCCCGCCCGGCACCCCGCCGGGAATCGCGGTGTACCAGCAGGCCTACCGCAACTGGTCGGGCGAACTGCGCGTCGACGACCTGTGGACGTGCGCCCCGGCCACCCCGAACGACGTGGTGGCGCTGGCCAATTGGGCCCGTGCGCAGGGCTGGACGCTGCGCGCCAAGGGGCACAGCCACAACTGGTCGCCGCTCATGGTGACCGCCTCGGCAGGCAGCGCCCAGACGCTGCTGGTGGACACCACGCAGTACCTGACCTCGATCGCCGTGCAGACCGGGCCCGCGCCGAGCGTCACCGCGCAGACCGGCGTCTCGATGGACGTGCTGCTGGCCACGTTGGAGGCGTCCGGATACGGCATGACCGCGGTGCCCGCGCCCGGCGACATCACGCTGGGCGGCGTGCTGGCCATCGACGCGCACGGCACCGCGGTCCCCGCGGTCGGCGAGTCCAAGCCGTACGGCCACACGTACGGCTCGCTGAGCAACCTGGTGCTGTCGCTGACCGCCGTGGTGTGGGACGGCCCGACCGCGCAGTACAAGCTGCGGACCTTCCAGCGCACCGATCCGGCGATAGGCCCGCTGCTGGCCAACCTGGGCCGCACGTTCGTCACCGAGGCGACGCTGCGGGTCGGGGCGAACCAGCGGCTGCGCTGCCAGAGTTCGATGCTGGTCAAGGCCGACGACATGTTCGCGCCGCCGGCCTCCGCGGGGGCGAACGCGTTCGCGTCGTTCGTCGAGCAGAGCGGCCGTATCGAGGCCATCTGGTTCCCGTTCACCGACAACCCGTGGCTGAAGGTCTGGACGGTCGCGCCGAACAAGCCGCTGCTGTCCCGCGAGGTGACCGCGCCCTACAACTACCCGTTCAGCGACTTCATCCCGACCGAGGCGGCCGATCTGCTGGGCCAGATCATCTCGGGCAGCGCGGGGCTCACCCCGGCGTTCTGCAACGTGCAGAGCGCCACCGCGAGCGCGGGCCTGGTCGCCACGCTGTCGTGGGACCTGTGGGGCTGGTCGAAGAACACCATGCTGTACGTGCGGCCCACCACGCTGCGGGTGACCGCGAACGGCTACGCGATCCTGTGCCGACGGACCGATATCCAGCGCGTGGTCAGCGAGTTCTACGCGTACTACAAGGGCGCCCTGGCCGCCTACCAGGCGCAGGGCAGGTTCCCGATGAACGGGCCGCTGGAGATCCGGGTCACCGGCCTGGACAAGCCGTCCGACATCGGCGTCGCGGGCGCGGTGCATCCCACGCTGTCCGCGCTGCGCACCCGGCCCGACCACCCCGAATGGGACGTCGCGGTGTGGCTGGACATCCTCACCGTCCCCGGGACGCCGTACAGCCAGCAGTTCTACCGCGAGACCGAGCAGTGGGTGCTGGCGAACTACTCGGGCAGCTACGCGCAGGTGCGCGCCGAGTGGTCCAAGGGCTGGGGCTACAGCGGCACCGCGGCGTGGGCCGACCCCACCGTGGTCGGCACCACGGTGCCGGACTCGTTCCGCACCGGGCTCCCCGGCGGCGACAACTGGGACACCGCGGTGGCGGCGCTGAACGCGTACGACCCGCACGACGTCTTCACCAACCCGTTCCTGGACAGCCTGCTCGTATGACCCTCCTCGGCATCGGCGTCCTGCCCGGCACCTTGGTGCCGGGCAGGGCCGCGCCGGGCGGGGTGGCACCGAACTGCCCTTGCCGGGCACGGACCATACGGCCCCGGATGCAAGAATCGTGCTTCGCACCAGTTGGACACCCCGGCCTTAAGGACGCACCGATGGACGCCGCAGCCGACCCGCGCGACCCGGGCGCCGGTCTGATCGAAGCGGTGCTGCGGCTGCGGCGCAGTTCGCCGAGCCGGCTGCTGCAGGCCGGCCTCTACGCGGTCGGCGACACGCAATTGACGCCGGCTCAGGTCGATGCGCTGGAGTGCCTCGCCGGGCGGCCGCTGTGGCGCATGCACGAACTCGCCAAGCACCTCAACGTCGAACCGTCCACCGCGACCCGCACCGTCGACCCGCTGGTCCGGCTCGGGCTCGCCGAGCGCGAACCCGACCCGGTGAACCGGCGCTACGTGGTCGTGCAGGCCAGCACTGAGGGCAAGGCGGTGGCGCGGCGCATCGTCGCGGCACGCCTGGCCCTCATGCGCGACGTGCTGGGGCCGATGCCGGTCGAGGACCGGGCCGCGCTGACCGAGCTGCTGACCCGGTACGTCGACCTGATCGAGGCGTACGCGGAACGCACCGGCCGCTGACGCCGCTTCGCCTGGATGCCCGGGACCGCAGGGGCGGCGGAGCGGCGGAGCGGCGGAGCCGGGGAGCCCGGTCCGGTCAGTACCTGTGCAGCAGGCCGCATTCCCCGGCATGCTGCCCTGCGGGGATGCGGGCGTCGAGGCCGGCCAGGGTCCCGGACCCGTCGAGCCAGGAGGTGCCGCGCGGTGCCGCGGGCGCGCGTCCTTCGTCGCGGACGCCGTCGCGGAGGTCGTCGTCGGCGGGCTTTTCGGCAGTCCCGGCGGCAGTCCCGCCGCGGTGCCGGGCGAGGTCGTCGTACGGCACGGGCAACTCCTCGCGGGTCGGCTGCTGTTGCGGGTGCGCCGCGAGTCAAGCAGCTTCATTTGCAGCACGCAACCATTGATCTATGCAATTCAGGCAAAGGTCGGCAGGCCCCGTGCGGCGGCGGCTCAGCGGTCCCAGAGCGCCGAGGTGCCGGTCGCGATCAGCAGCAGGCAGATGCCGAGGTTGATCACGGGGTGGGCCAGGAAGACCGCGGCGAACTCGCGGATGGTGGCGCTCGGCCAGAAGTACGCGGCGGTCGGCGAGCCGACGACTTGTCCGTCGACACCGACCTTGCGGGCCATCATCGCGGCCCGGAAGGCGTGGAAGTTGTTGGTGACGATGACGCAGCGGCTGCCCGGCGCCGCGCTCTGCATGATCTCCTTGCTGAACCGCATGTTCTCCTCGGTGGTGCGCGAGCGCTGCTCGCGTTCCACGTGCGCGGCCGGCACGCCGCGGTCGGTCAGGTAGTCGGCCATGGCGACGGACTCCGCGACCTCTTCGTCCGGCCCCTGGCCGCCGGACATCAGCATCACCGGCGGATTCCCGCGGGCGGCCTGCGCGTCGTAGACCGCGCGTCCGCGGTCGAGGCGGCTGGCCAGCAGCGGCGGCACGCGGCTGCCGATCAGCCCGGAACCCAGCACGACGACGTAGTCGACGTCGCCGCGCACCGGCATGCGCCCGTACAGGAACGCGTATCCGATGAAGCACAGGAACAGGAAGGAGACGTAGCCGACGAGCAGCAGCGAGGTGCCCGCGACGATGCCGAGCCACCGGGACTCGGTGTGCACCGCGGTCGCCATCAGCACGATGAACGCGATCAGCCCGAGCCCGGCCAGCAGGGAGAGGAAGTTCGCCGGTCCGCGGCCTTCCTTGCGGACCATCTTGACGCCGTTCGCGATCAGGAACCCGCCGAGCAGCAAGGTGCCGAGGACCGGCAGGAGCAGCACCGCCGCGAGCACGACCTCGAAGGACTCGACCGGGCCCTTGCTGAGGTCGTCCAGCACGCCGAGCCCGAGGAAGCAGACCGCGAGGCCCAGGTAGACCGCATTCCGGAACCGCCGGCGGTCGCGGTACACGCTCCAGCAGAACAGCGCGAAGAAGAACAGGGCGATGCAGTACGGAATCACGTGCAAAGCGTACGGACCGGAACCTATCCGCCCGAGTGCTCCCCCGAGCGTGGGCGCGTCCGCGGAACTGCGGGTTTCCATGCCGAACCGGCATGGGACGAAGCCGCCCCTCGGACCATACGGATGCGTATGGTGTTCCTGGCAGCCACGCCGCAAAGCTCCGGCTCCGTCTCGGGACGGAAAGGCCGGACCGGCGGGGACACCACAGTGCGGCGGCGACCCGGGGCGGGACGGGCCCCGGGCCCTCGCCGCACCGGGCAAGGCGTGTCCGGCACCGCGGGTTCTTGCACCGAACCCGGCCGGACCGCCGTCCCCGCCCTCGGCCGTGCCTGCCGTCTCCCGGCAGGCACGGCCAGACCCCGCCGATTCCCGGCCCGGCGGGGCCCGCGCCCGGCCGCAGGGTTTTCCTCCTCCGCTCCTGCGGCCGGCCCGCGCACCGCATGCGGCATGAGGCTCCCGGCACGCGAAGGCGCGGCGCCACCAGGCGTGCCGCCAGGAGCGCTACCAGGCCATGTCGTAGACGATGAACGCGACGCCGGCCAGCATCAGCAGGCCGCCGACTATCTCCAGGGTGAGCCCGAGGCGGTTGGCACCCGGCTCGCCGGCCGCGGGTGCGACGCGCTTCTTGTCGCCGACCGCGACCAAGGCCAGTCCGGCCACGACGAACAGCAACGGCATGTCCTTCACCTCCCCCGCGCGGCGGCGGACGGGGCGTCCGCCGCGCTCGCCTTCATACTCTCGGGGACGGACCTGCCGGGGCAAAGGTCATTCGCCGTCTTCGGCGGGGAACTCCGGTTCCTCGTCGAAGTCTTCGTCGGAGAGGTCGTCGACGATGTGCACCGCGGCCTCCTCGGCCGTGGCGGCGCCCGCGTCGATGCCGACGTCCTCCGCGAACAGTTCGACGGTGCCGCCGGGGCCGGCCGCCACCAGGCGGCCGGAGCGCGGCGAGGGGCCGTCCGCCCAGCGGTCGTCGATCTCGTCCATGTCCTCGGGCTCCAGCTCCGGCTCCTCCTCGTCCAGCAACTGGTCCAGGGACTCGCCGCGTTCGGCCTCCTCGGCGGTGGTGCCGAAGCGCTCCGCGGCCGAGTAGTGGTCCGGCGGCACGACGCCGACGTCCAGCGGGTCGGCGCTGAGGTCGTCGGTGATCAGCGTCTCCGAGGCATCCAGGGTCGGATCCTCATAGGGCTGGTCGCTCGACGGCCGCGGACCGCGCCGCCTGCCGTCGTCGCTGTTGCTCATTCCGCACCGACTCCCTCCACATGCCAGGACGCGCCATGATCGCGCGGTCCGGGGCGGCGGGCCCGGGGTTGCGCCGATCGTGGGTGCGTCGCGCAGGCACCGCGCGAGCGGGCCCGGCAGCGGACTCCGGAGCGCGAGCCGGAGTGGACTCGGGAGCGGGTGCGGTCAGCCCGCCGGGACCGGCTCGGCAGGGGCGGCGCCCGGGGCGGCCGCGGCCTGCATGGCACGCACGACGGCGACCAGGGGCCGCAGCTCGGGCGACTCGTCGGCCTGCGCGAGGGCCTCTTCCAGGGCGGCGTCGTTGGTGGCCCGGGCCGCCGCGAAGAGCTTGCGGCCCTCCTCGGTGACGTCGGTGTAGATGCCGCGCCGGTCGGTCGGGCACAGGTAGCGGGCCAGCAGCCCGCGGTCCTCGAGCCGGGTGACCAGCCGCGTCGTGGCGCTCTGGCTGAGCGAGACGGTCTCGGCGAGCCGGGTCATGCTCAGGTGCCGGACCTCGCCCTCGTACTGCTCGCTGAGCACCAGCAGCGCCGAGTACTCGCGCACGCTCAGGTCGTGCGCACTCTGCAGTGCGCGCTCCAGGTGCGCGTCGATGCGGTTGTGCAGGAGCGAGAGTGCGCACCAGCCCTGGGCGAGGATGCGCCCGTCGACCTCCGGCCTGCTCATGGCCACCCCTTCCTGCACGTTCCTGCACGTTCCTGCACGTTCCTGCACGTTCCTGCACGTTCCTGCGGATCGTGCGCGTTCCCGCGCCGCGACGCCCGCGAGTTTACGCGACGTACGCAAAAGAGAGCTCGGACATGTAGCCAGCTTAAGCGGATATCCAGCGTTTGCAAATATCCCGCGCGTGCAACTAATGTACTCGCAAGCAATCGCCCGCGCCTCGTCCCCGGAGGTCTTCCATGCCCCTCGCCCTTCTGGCGCTCGCCATAGGCGCCTTCGGAATCGGGACCACCGAGTTCATCCCGATGGGACTGCTCCCGGAGGTGGCCGCGGACTTCTCGGTGTCCATCCCGACGGCCGGCTACGTCCTGTCCGTGTACGCCCTCGGCGTCGTGGTCGGCGGCCCCCTGCTCGCCCTGCTCGGCATCCGGGTGCCGCGCAAGCGCATGCTGCTCGGCCTGATGGGGCTCTTCATCGCCGGGAACCTCATCTCGGCCGCGGCCCCCGCCTTCGGCGTCATGCTCGCCGGCCGCGTGGTGGCCGCCTTCGCGCACGGCGCCTTCTTCGGCCTCGGTGCCGTGGTCGCCGCCGACCTGGTCGCGCCGCAGAAGCGGGCGGGTGCCATCGCGCTCATGTTCACCGGCCTGACCGCGGCCAACATCGTCGGTGTCCCGTTCGGCACGTGGCTGGGCCAGGAGTACGGCTGGCGCACGACGTTCACCGCGGTCGCCGGCCTCGGCGTGGTGGCACTGGCCGGCATCGCGGCCCTCGTCCCGGCGCACGCCGGCCGTCCCGAGCCCGGCCCGGCCGCCGAGGCCGGCGGCGGGAACGGCGGCCTGCGGGCCGAACTGGCCGCGATGCGCAACGTCCAGGTGTGGCTGGCCATGGGCATGACCGTGCTGGGCTTCGGCGGCGTCTTCGCCGCGATCACCTACATCGCGCCGATGATGACCGACGTCGCGGGCTACTCCGACGGCGGCGTCACCTGGCTGCTGGCCCTGCTCGGCCTGGGCATGTTCACCGGCAACCTGGTCGGCGGACGCTTCGCGGACCGCGCGCTGATGCCGAACCTGTACGTCTCGCTGCTCGGACTCGCCGCCTCGCTGGCCCTGTTCACGCTGACCGCGCACAACAAGGCGGCCGCCGCGGTGACGCTGTTCGTGATCGGTGCGTTCGGCTTCGCGACCGTCCCGTCGCTGCAGAAGCGCGTCATGGACCAGGCCGCCGGCGCCCCCACGCTGGCCTCGTCCGGCAACATCGCGGCCTTCAACCTCGGCAACGCGCTTGCCGCCTGGCTCGGCGGCGTGACCATCGCGGGCGGCCTCGGGTACACCTCGCCGAACTGGGTCGGCGCGATCATGGCCCTGGCGGCCTTCGGGCTCGCGGTCGTCTCGGCCCGGCTGGAGCGCCGCGCGGGCGGCACGCGGAAGTCCCGTACGGTCGCCGGGTCGTCGCCCGCCGCCTCGGCCGCGGTCGGGGCCGAGGACCGTGCCGAAGACCGGGACGGCGGTCTGGTCCGGCTGTGACCGCTGCACGGCTCCGGGGCGGGGCGCATCTGCCGGACGGCAGGTGCGCCCCGCTTTTCGCTTTTCGCGCGGCCGGTCCAGGCCGGGCGGTGCCGGGCGGTGCCGGGCAGGGCGGGCAGGCTCAGGCGGCGCCGCGGAACGGGCCGGTCACCTCGAAAGTCACGCCCGAAGCCACCGAGTTGGACGACCCGCGCTGCGACGAGAAGTACAGGCGGCGGCCGTCCGGCGAGAACGCCGGGCCGGTGATCTCCGAGCCGTCGTGCCCGGTCACCTGCAGGAACGGGGCGACCGTGCCGTCCCCGGTGATGAGGCAGATCTGCATGTCGCCGCCGTCCTCGGCGACGAACAGGTCGCCGTTCGGCCGCCCGGTGATGTTGTCGACACCGGTCAGCGGGGCGGATCCGGGCGGGGTCAGGTCGTCGTCGTACGCGATGTCCAGGACCTGCGCGGCCGCGTCGTACACCCAGACCCGGTTGTCGCCCTTGGTGGTGAACCACAGCTTGCCGTCCCGGTAGTGCGCGCCTTCGCCGCCCCGGAAGCGCCGGGCCGCGGGCACCTGGTTGCGCGTACCGGTCGCCCAGTCCTCGGGCCGCGGCACCGGCTGCCAGGTCACCGGGCCGGTGACCGGCTCGGCCGGCGCGCACAGCACGTCGAGGCGCCCCGCGGACAGGTCGCCCCAGGTCGCCGGGGTGAACCGGTAGAGGCAGCCGTCCCCTTCGTCCTCGGTCAGGTAGACCACCCGGCGGTCCGGGTCGGCCGCCGCGGCCTCGTGCTTGAAGCGGCCCATCGCGGGCCGGGCCCGGGCGCCGTTGCGGCCGTACGGGTCGCTCTCCCACACCTGGCCGAACTGGATCTCCTCGCAGGACAGCCAGGTGCCCCAGGGCGTGGCCCCGCCCGCGCAGTTGAGGTTGGTGCCACCCAGGATCGAACGGGCTCCGCGGATGCGCCCGTCGGCCGCGAAGCGCAGCGCCGAGGCACCGCCCACGAGCGGGAGTTCGGAGTTGGAGACGTAGATCCAGCCGTCCCCGTCGGGGTAGCACGCGCCGCCGTCCGGGGCGCCGTGCCACAGGTAGAGCGTGCCGGACACGAACCGGCCGCTGCGCGCCACGATCCGCGACGAGAACCCGGCGGGCAGCCGCACGCCGAGCCCGTCCGGCGGGAGCAGCGGTCCGTACGGGCCGGCCCCGGGCTGCGCCGGTGCGCCGTGCGCCGCGGAGGCCCAGAGCGAGCCGCCGAGCGCCACCGCCCCGGTGCCGACCACACTGCCTCGCAGGAAGGTACGCCGATCCATGGGTGGTGCTCCCTTCACGTCGACGGCCGATGCGCCGCCAGCCTGTCCCCGACCCGGCGCACGACGCTAGGTGTGCGGCGAGATCCGGGACGAGAGGCTGCGGGTGAACAGCACACGACGTTCCGGCGTACCGGAATGCTGTGCCCCGGCACAGTCGCGGGCCGGGGCAGCGGCGCTTCAGGGCTGTGCGAACACCACGACGGCGCGGGCGACTTCGCCTTGGCGCAGGGCCTCGTAGCCGTCCGCGACCTCGTCGAGGCCGATGCGCTGCGAGACGAGCTCGTCCAGCCGCAGGCGGCCCTGCATGTACAGGTCGACGTAGCGCGGCAGGTCGACGGTGAAGTTGTTGGACCCCATGTGGACGCCGCGGACGGTCTTGCCCTGGGCCCACATCGCGTAGCCGGGCACCGTGACGCTGCCGGCCATGCCGTTGATGCCGACGACGTACATGGTGCCGCCGGGCCGGGTCATCGCGAGCGCCTGCGCGTTGGTGGCCTCGATGCCGACCGCGTCGAACACGTGGTCGGCGCCCAGCCCGCCGGTGAGCGCGGCGACTTCGGCGGCCGCCGCGCCCGGGTCGCCGGACGCGTCGATGCCGGCCGTGGCACCGACGGCCAGGGCGAGTTCGCGCTTGGCGGCGACCAGGTCGACGGCCGCGATCTGCCCGGCGCCGCGCAGCCGGGCGCCCTGCACGATGTTGAGGCCGATGCCGCCGCAGCCGATGACCGCGACGCTCTCCCCGGCCCGGATGTCGGCGCTGTTGAAGGCGGCGCCCACACCGGTGGTGACCGCGCAGCCGAGGATGGCCGCGACGTCCAGCGGCATGTCCTTGCGGATCGCCACCACGGCGTTCTCGTGCACCAGCAGGCGCTCGGCGAGGCCGCCGATCGAGGCATGCGCGGAGACCGCCGCGCCGCCCGGCCCGGCGAGCGCCAGGCGGGGCTCCGCGTCCGCGGGCCGCTCGGTGCTCTGCTTGTCGGTGCACAGCCAGGTCTGGCCGCGCAGGCACAGCGCGCAGCGTCCGCAGAAGACGGACAGGCAGGTGACCACATGGTCGCCGGGCTCGACGCGCCGGACACCGGGGCCCACCGCGACGACCACCCCGGAGGCCTCGTGGCCGAGCACCGAGGCGCCGCGCATCGGCAGGTGCCCGTCGAGGACGTGGAGGTCGGAGTGGCACAGACCGGCCGCCGCGGTCGCGACGAGCACCTCGCCCGGCCCGGGTTCGGCGACCGCGAGCTCGGCGACGGACAGCTTCAGCGTCGGTACTTCCAGCAGTGCGGCGCGCATACCCGCTCCTTTGGTACGGCGCCGCGGCACCACCGCCCCGTGGCGCGGCACCTGCGGCGCGGTCGTCCGCGAACCCCGCCACCCAACGACCGTCCGCCGGCGAAGTCAAGGGCGTCCGCGGCGGCCTGCCGCGGTGTCCTGGGTCGGCGAGGCGCCGTAAGCTCCAAGTGCCGGGCGGACGGACCTGACCGCGGCGGTTCCGGGGGAACTCCGGGGGAACGGGGACGTGATGGCGAGGAAACCGCAGCAGCCCGATCCGGCGGCGGCGTGGCTGCCGATCGACGACTACCTCTGGCACACCTGCGACATCGTCGCGGACATTGTGGAGGGGCGCGTCGACCGGCGTCCCCGGATGGCGAGCATGGCCCGCCTGCAGCCCGGCGAACGGGTGCTGGCCTGCGGTCCCGCGCAGCGGTTCACGCTCCGCCAGGCCGGCGACGGCTCGTACCGGCACCAGGGCGGCTTCGCGTTCGGCAGCCCGGCGTTCGTGGCCGGCGCGGTCGCGGTCAACGCGATGGGGAACGCGGCGCGGCGGCGGCAGGCGGCGCAGGACATGGTCCCGCGGTGGATGCCGGACGGCGGCGGCGAGGCGACGATCACCGAGCAGGGCGTCTATCTGGCGCACCCGATCAGCCCGTTGACGCTCGGCTTCACCGGTCTGGACGCGATCGACCTGCCGACGCTCGACGCGTTCGAGGGCCGCTTCCGCGACGTGCACTCCGGCCACTACATCAGCATTCGGCTGCACAGCCCGTGGGCGCCGCTGATGTTCGTGCTGGGCGCGCTCGCGGCGTTCCCGGCGCACCCGCGGCTCCTCGGCGGCGCGTGGCTGCCGCCCGGCTTCCTGTACAAGTGCGCGGTGTACGGGCGCCCGGTACGCCCGGTCCCGGACGTGGTCCCGGGCATGGCCGCCGCTCCCGCGCCTCCGCCCCCGCCGTCCATGCCGCCGTCCGTGCCGCCACCGCCGCACAACCCCTACGGCTGACCCCGGGCGGCCGTGGGTAGGGTCTCGTCCCATGCCTGCCACTGAGCCGACGATCGTCGCCACCTCCGGAGGACACCGGACCGGGGGACGCACCATGGTGTCGTTCAATTCGCTGGTGCACCACGCCGTGGATCTGTCCGGCGTGCACGGGCGCCGCCCGCGCGTCATGTACGTGGGCACGGCCATAGGCGATGCCGAGCACTTCACCGCGCGCATGGGCGAGGCGGCCCGGGTCGCGGGCTTCGATCTGACGCCGCTTCAGCTGTTTCCCATGGTCAACCTCGACGATGTCGAGGGCACCGTGCTGGAGCAGGACGTGGTGTGGGTGATGGGCGGCTCGGTGGCCAACCTGCTCGCGGTATGGCGCGTCCACGAACTCGACGCCATCTTCCGGCGGGCCTGGCAGGCCGGCGTGGTCCTGAGCGGGGTCAGCGCCGGGTCGATCTGCTGGTTCGAGGGCGGCACGACCGACTCGTTCGGCCCCGAACTGCGGCCTGTCACCAACGCGCTCGGCTACCTGCCGTACGGCAACGGCGTGCACTACGACTCCGACAAGAAGCGCCGCCCGCTCGTGCACCGCCTCGTCGCGGACGGCACGCTGCCCGCGACGCACTGCACGGACGACGGTGTGGGCCTGGTGTACCGCGGCACAGAGCTGCACGAGGCGGTGACCGAAGTCCCGGGCAAGGGCGCCTACATCGTCACGCGCGAGGGCGACACGGCGGTCGAGGAGCGCCTCGAACCGCGGCTGCTCCCCCGCTGACGCCCGGGCCGCTGCCCGGTCAGCCGCCCACCGGGATCACGACGGCGGTGATGTTGTCCTCGCCGCCGGCGTCCAGCGCATGCTGCACCAGCGCCCGCGCGGGGGCGAGCCGGGCCGCCTCGGTGCCGAAGGCGAGCGTTCGAAGCTCGCCGGGGGCGGCGGTGTAGCGCGTCAGGCCGTCGGTGCACAGGAGCAAGTGCCCTGGGACGCGCGGACGGTAGCTGCGCACGTGCGGCTCGGTCGGCCCGGCGTCCGCACCGAGCCAGGCCGACAAGGCGCCGTGCCGGCCGCTGTCGTCCTCGGTCAGGGCCATGCCGGGGCCCGCGTCCGGAAGCCAGTAGGCGCGGCTGTCGCCGACCCACGCGGTCCAGATCCCCTGCGGTCCTGCGATGCCCGCGACGTACGTGCAGGCGGGGGCAGCGTCGGCCGACGCGGCCAACTTGGCGACCGCGGCGCCGGCCCGCACCGCCGAGTCGTGCAGCGCCTCTTCGGGGATCGCCCCCGCGTTCAGCTGCCCGGTCAGCGCCGCGGCGCCTACTGCGGCGGCCACTTGGGCGGCGCGCTCGGCCCGCGGGGACATCGAGACCCCGTCGCACACCACCGCGACGGTCCAGTCGCCCACCCGACTCAATGCCATGGCATCGGCGTTCACTCCGCGCCGCTTGCCGCGGTCGCTCACGCCGGTCGCGGCGCCTTCATCCTGCTCGATCCGGGCCCGGAACCCGGGTTGCGGGCTCCCGCAGTCCCAGCAGTGCCCGTCCGGGGCGACGGTTCCGGCGCAGTCCGCACATCCGTTCGTATCGGTCATCGTCCGCCCATCCTGCCAGCCGAGAGTGCCGCCACCCGGGGGGCCGGGGGCGGCACTTCGTCGCTTCGGGGAGGCGGCGGATCAGCCTGCGGTGAGGCCGGTGTCGTTGTTGAGGATCGCGCCGTGCACATTGCGGGCCTCGTCGGACGCGACGTAGGCGAACATCGACGCGATGTCCTCGGCCTGCGCCATCGGGCGCGGGGTGGTGGAGCGGCCCACGAGCTCCCAGTCGACGTCGGCGGGCATCTGGTAGTTGGCGACCAGGTTGGTCTCGATGCCGCCCGGCGCGATCGCGTTGACGCGCAGCGGGGTCTTGATGAACTCCCAGGCCAGCGAGCGGGTCAGCTGCACGACCGCACCCTTGGACATGGTGTAGACGACGCTGTAGGCCAGGCCCATGACGCCCGCGTTGGAGGCGATGTTGACGATGTTGCCGGAGCGCTCCAGCAGGTGCGGGATGGCCGCCTGGCACATGAAGAAGTAGCCGTCGATGTTGACGCCCATCATGCGGCGGTAGTCGGCCTCGGTGACCTCCAGGACGTGCTCGGCGCGAGCGATGCCCGCGACGTTGCCGAGGACGTCGAGGCCGCCGAACTCCGCGACGCACTCGGCGACGGAGGCGAAGCACTCGGCGCGGTCCGAGACGTCGGTGATGCGGGTGGCGACCTTGCCCGGCAGGTCGGCGGCGAGCTTCGCGGTCTCGGCGAGCGCCTCGGCGGCGATGTCGAGCGCGTACACGTTGGCGCCCTCGGCGGCCAGGCGCAGCGTGGTCGCGCGTCCGACGCCCGATCCGGCTCCGGTGACGAGTGCGGTCTTGCCGTCGAACCGGCCGGGCACGTGGACTATCGACATGCGTTCACTCCAACGGGCGAGAACTGGTCGGGGCGCGGGGGTACGGCCGCGTCCCGAAGGGTGACGAGTGGTCGGATCGTGCCACAGCCGGGACGCAGTCTCCAGACGCAGATACGCCCCGGCGACACGTGTCACCTCACCCGTTGCCGGCGGCCGGGTCGATGCCGAGGACGAGCGTGCCGAGGTAGCCGCCCTGCACCGAGCCCGGCTGGAGCTGAGTGACCGCCATGAGGCCGCTCTGGGTGCCGCCTCCGTCGTACACCATGTCGTCGTCGAGCTTGGTCGGCGTCCCGGTGTGCTGGTTGTAGGGGGCCAGCGCGTACACGGCCTCGCCGACGGCGTCCGGGACGAAGAGCTGGCCGGTGAAGTTCACCTTGCCGCCTTCGTAGGTGCCATCCTGCAACTGGCCGCCGGTGTGCACCTTGACGTGGATGTGCGTGACGCGCGGGGTGTACCAGCCGGGCACGATCGAGGTGAACTCCACGGTCCCGTCGGCCCCGGCGACCTGGTAGCCGCGCAAGTAGGTGTTGGCGTTCGCACCGCTGGTGTCCGCACTCTCGGCGGGCGCGCTCCCGCCGGGATTGGCGGTGGTGAAGCCCGAGTAGTAGCCCCACGCATCGCAATGCCAGATCTCGACCGCGGCGCCGGCCACCGGATTGCACGAGGCGGTCGTGTCCTGCACGGTCAGCCGGAGCTTGAGCGGCACACCAGCCTTGCCCTCGGTGATGTCCTGCCGGACAAGGGCGTTGTCGAGGTAGTACGGGCCTTCGGTGGCGTTCGAGGTCAGCACGCACTGCGTGCTCCCCGCGGAGGCGGACGCAGTCCCGGACGGGGTGGACGAGCCGGGCGCGCCGCTCGTGGCACCGTCCGCGCTACCCCCGCCGTCCGAGTCGGAGCAACCCGCGAGCGCGAGTCCGGCCGCGGCCGCACCGCCGCCCACCACCAGGAATCGTCGTCTTGTCATGTCGCTGTCAGGAGCCATGCGCAGAGCCTCACCGACGACTGTGAGAAAGGGCTGAGGCGCGCATGAGGATTGCCGCGCACCGCCCGGCATTTACCTCGTTCGGCGGTGTGGCCTGGGACGATGCCGCCGCCGTAAAGGCCTCCGCGGTGTCTTGACCACCCTCTTATCCCCGATGGGGAAGCCTCGGTCGGGCAGCGCAGTTCCGGCGGCCGGTCCGCCGCGGTTGCGCCGCCCGTACGACGCACCACCGAGTACGAGGAGGACCCCATGCAGTCCACCGCCGCCCGCACCCGAGCCCTGTTCTCCCGCGTCGGCAGCCGGCCGCCCGTCCTCCCCGCACATGTCCACGCCTCCGGCCCGGGCGCCTTCGGAACGTCCGGTGCGGCCGTGGGCCCGGTGACCGCCACCGTGCACGCCGCCGACTCCGCGTGGTGCCGCTATGTCCACGAAGTCGCGCCGACGCCGTTCGGCATCCGGGTGCTCTTCGGCGACGCCTCCGGCACCCCGCAGGCCGCCGCGGAGACCGCCGCGCAGATGCTGCGGACCTTCCGCGCCGAGGCGTCCGGCGTACGCGACCTGGCCGAGCTGTCGGTCCGTATCGCCGCGGCCCTGCCCGTGGGCCCCGCGGAAGCACCGGCTTCCGGCGACGCCGGGGGCCGCCCCCAGCGCACCCTCGCCCGCCTGGTCCTCCTCGAATACCGGCCGGACCACGCGCTGTCCGTGGTCAACCGGGGCTACCCGGCCCCGCTCCTGGTCGCGCACAGCCGCACGCGCGTCCTCGAACCGCCGGTCCGCACCCCGGCGATCGGGGTCCTGGGGCCCGGCAGCGTGCGGCCTCCGGTACTAGCGGTCGCGGCGTATCCGGGCGACCGCGTCCTCCTGCAGTCGGCGCCGCGCGGTGCCGCAGCGCCGCGGGAGCACTTCTCGGTGACGTCCGCATCGACGGCGGTTCCGGTGGGCGGCGGCGCCTGGTGCCTGGTGGATTTCGACGCCGAGGAACCCCGGCCCGCAGGCCGGGACCAAGGACGCTGGATCAGCGTCGCCGGCTGACCCGGGGCAGCGCGGGGGGCCCCGCGTTGGCCCGCGCGCCCCCCCGCCCAAGCGAGGGGAC